>NZ_MPBI01000001.1:0-1173104 GCF_001906485.1 Glutamicibacter sp. 0426 | reverse complement strand
CCGTCCCGGTTTTGGGATGAGTGGGTTAGAGAGAATCAGTTAGCTATCGCATAGCTGCTGGACTGCTTAAAGGGACCCAACCAACCCTTTTCGACCGATCAAACGCGTAAACGAGCAGGTCAACGAATATTGGTTTTACTCAATCACTACCCGTGGCACGAAACAGGTCTGAGGTTTTGGCTGACCGTTTTTGAAATGCGAGAGCCATACCATAAGTTTAGGCTACCAGTCGACTCGAGATTATTCTCAACCGCTAAGGCATCATATCGATGGTGTACTTTCGATAGACAGGCTTGTGACAACTATTTTTGTATCATGTTTACGCCACTTCACGATGTTGGCCACCGCTAGGTAGACACCTTCGGGAAGAGTGAAATTTACTACGGTACGGTTGAGCCCTGGCTTGCTCGACATGTATCGGAACCAGCCAATCTTTGAATTACCAGATCTAGAAATAGGCTGATTTTTAAAGTGCTCGTCAAGTGACGTCGGGTCGATTCGAAGTCCTGCATGATTCACGAAAATGAAACTAATAAGAGAATTCCTTATCTCCGACTTCATATCACAAGTTGTTGCGGCTGTAATTCTCACAGAACCTCCGACAGGTTTGGGTTTGAGTCGCAAGCCTGGCCCTTCCAATTCAAGGGGCTTGGTGATCATTTCCTCGCGCGTTGATTCCGGAGTTGACGCATTTGTTATCTGATTCACTAATACTGGAAAAGCACGATAGACCTCTTCCATGTCATTGATGGCGGGATGTCGGTCCATGTGGCGCTTTAAAGAACTAATCAGCGAATTTTCGTCAACTTCTACGAGGCCGAGGGCCGTATCTTGCGCAGCGTGTCGCGTCCAGAGATATCCGATTTTTCTGGAATCCATGATTATTGGGTATGAGCGGTCTGCAATATTGTGTCCTGCGATGGGTAGCTGCGACATGTTTCCGGTCGCATCGAAGCGATGAACGCTTGTATAACCGATATTGAGCATCGGATGGTAGGTACGTCGAGCGTTGAAGAATGTTCCATCTTTGTAAATCGCTGAAATTCCTATGCCATGTGATATCTGCATCCCAATGAATTCGTTCTTAATGTAGGGTGTGTTCTGCTCGAAATAATCAGCGGGAAGGATGTCGTCATCATCCAAACGAAAGATCCCGAATGGCTGTAAAGGATCATTGGAAGTTTGTAATTTATCCTTGGCAATACTTTCTAAGGAGATGTGCGGTTTGCCGAGTTCTTGCTTCTCTAGAATAAGAAAAGGATATTTCGCGGCTGCGGAGATAAGCTGATTTTCATATTTTTCGGGCAAGAATTCCGAGTAGGATACCAAGAGAGCGACATCATGACCTTTTGAAGCCAACTCTAATTGCGGTAATGAATATTTCGTGAAGATGGTTATACGTGGTTCGAGGCGCGTATCTGAGAATAAATAGGCTTTGTACTCCGCTCGAGTCTTGAAACGTGAACCGTTTGTGGCCTTCCAAGCGCCAGAGACTGGGGAAAACACGCTGAATTTAGTCTTGCCAATGAAAATCATATTTCCGCCCGTGCTCAATTCCTGCTTCTGTTCTAAAGTGATGTAAGGAGTGTCCTCACGTGAACTAGTCTATAGGAGTGGAAATTCGATTCAAATCTGAAAATATCATCCGTGTACTGTAATGGGGAAAGGATCGATGAACGGTATACCTCACGTAATTCCTCCACTTCTATTGCTGAGCGAGATACTGATTTATTTACTCAGTGTTCATCTGTTGGTTCAGAATACTGGTTGGTGCCTTGGCGTGACTTGGGTGATCTCGACCATTGTGATCGGCGTAGAGATTTCACGGCGGACCTTTGGGATTGCTTTCGCGCGTCAATGCTCGTGCTAGCGATTGATACAATGGCCTCGGTATCATAACCTTTTTGAGAAGTCGTGAGATTAAAGATTGAACTTTGCACCAAGTGACGTCAGGAAAGCACTTTGGCACTTTCGAAAGGGTGGTCTCAAGCAGCTCCGTGAGTGGATTCGGCGATCGGATGGCGCTCATGCAGGATACTCATCTTCGTTGTTCGACTCGGATGTAGAAAAGCTTCTCTCTTTAAAGCTTCCGACTCAATCGTTGGGCCATGCCCGCGATCTTGAAGACAACCTTAATGTTGCCGTCATACTTGATGATTTCAGTATGAAGTCGTGGAGCCCTGAGTGGAACGTAACACCAATCGGCGTAAAGTCTTGGTCCTCGCAACTCGAAGAAGCTAACTTTGACCTGCTATTTGTCGAGTCTGCTTGGGCTGGCAATGGAGGGGACTGGAGCTATCATTTAACGGGCACCTCTGCGCCGCGGCCGGCGTTCATCGAAATGGTTAATGCCTTCAAAGCGAAGGGCGTTCCGGCAGTATTTTGGAACAAAGAAGATCCTCCTCACTTTGAAGATTTCCTGGATTCCGCGAAACTCTTTGACTTCGTGTTCACATCAGATTCACGAATGATCGAACGGTACAAGCAAGAACTAGGACATGACCGGATCGCATCCCTGAGCTTCGGTGCACAACCGCAATTCCATAACCCGGTGCGTCCCATCAACCAAGGACGACGAGATGTCGCTTTCGCAGGCATGTACTTTGCACACAAGTTCCCCGAACGCAGAGAACAGATGGAAATTGTGCTCGGCGGTGCCGCAGATATCAGCAGCAAACTGCCTAACGGCCTGGATATCTTCTCTCGACAGCACGGTGGGGATGAAAAGTATCAATTCCCTGAACCTTACGCATCGCACGTAGTTGGCTCTCTGCCCTATGACCGGATGCTCACCGCAAATAAGTACTACAACGTGTTCTTGAATGTTAACTCAGTTGTTGATTCACCAAGTATGTGTGCACGGCGAATCTTTGAGATTACCGCGGCTGGAACACCCGTGGTTTCTGCACCCAGTAAAGCCATCAAAAACTTTTTTGATGGCTCTGAAGTAATGGAGGTGCACACCCGGGAGGAAGCATCACACGCAATTCGTAGCCTGGTTCGCAGCCCCCAACTTCGGGACCGCATGGCGCACCTGGGTCAGAGGCGCATTTGGTCCGAGCATACTTATGCACATCGTGCGCGCCAGATCGAGAAATTCATCGGTTTGTCGCAACGAGAAAACTCTCCTTCTGCCATGACAACCCGTCCGACGGTCAGTGTGATCGTCCCAACCATCCGTCCTCAGCAGATTGAGCACATTCTGTCGACTGTTGGTTCTCAACGTGCTGTTGATGTTGAGTTGATTCTTGCGACACATGGTTTTGAGATTGACCCCGAGGACCTTGCGACACTCGCAACCCGGTATGGTGTGAATGACTTCAAGGTGTTGGCCTTGGGCAAGGAACTAACACTAGGTGATTGCCTGAATAAAGCGGTTGAGGCTGCAACGCGTGACTTCATCACGAAAATGGATGACGATGATCTTTACGGCGAAAACTACCTAGCCGACCAAGTGGCGGCACTTCGTTATAGTGGGGCAACTATCGTGGGCAAACAAGCCCACTACATGTACCTGGCTGACTCCAATGCAACCTTGTTGAGATTTGCTGAGCGTGAGCATCGATTCACAAATATGGTTATGGGCCCCACAATGCTCGGATACGCGGAGACCTTCAAGTCTACCCCGTTTGAATCTCGCAGTAGGGGAGAAGATACGCAGTTCTTAAAAGACGTTCTTGCCAACGGGGGAAGCATTTATTCTAGTGACCGTTTCAACTTCACCCAGATGCGTGGAAACGATGGCGAAGCGCACACTTGGAACGTTAGCGACGCGGAACTTACTGCAACTGGTAGTATTCAATGGTTTGGTAGAAATGACGAGCACATTTTCTTCTAAACAAAGTTGGATAGTGCATACGTCTTGGAGGTGAGAATATTTTGAAAATAATGCTGTTAACGCATTCTTTCTCACCGGAAGTCTCTCCTCCTCAACGTCGATGGTCAATTTTTGTCGACGAATTAGCGTCACAGGGCAATGAAGTCAACGTTGTGGCGCCACAGCCACGAGGCTACGTATCACCTAGCCGGCCAGAACTGACGGAAAACCCATTGATTAGCATCAGTCGGTATCCTTCGAGACCCCGTGCTCGAACGATGTTGGGAAAAGTTCTCAAGCATACTATCGACGCTTTGCGCAGCATCCCGGTGTCGTTGTCTGGTCCGAAACCTGATGTCATCATTGCCACCGTACCTGCATTGCCAACATTGGCCATTGGATATCTGACTAGTCGGCTGCGAAGAGTGCCGTTGGTTGTAGACTTGCGTGACGCTTGGCCGGACCTGTTGCAAGAGTCGCAAGTGATCAAGTGGCCGTGGGCCGAGCCAATAGTTTCTAAGTGTTTGTCGTTCTTAGTGACTCGTAGTGACCTTTTAGTGACTGTCACTAAAGGTCTGGCAGCTAAAATGCGGATCAAAGGCGTTAAAAACGTCGCCACGGTACCTAATGGTGTAGAAGTGGACCGCCCGGATATGGTCGTTCCTCGGCTCGCTAGGGGCGAGAAGCTTCGCGTTCTCTATCTAGGAAATCTTGGGCGGAGCCAAGGACTCGACCTGCTTGTGCGTGTAGCTGCGGATATGCGCGAACAAATCTCCTTGAGAATTGTCGGTAACGGAACCGAAAAACAAGCATTAGTTGACCTCGCCGCTGAACTTGCCGTTGATATTGAATTTGTTGACCCTGTCTACGGTTCTTCAGTTCTTGAAAATTATGCTTGGGCCGATACCTGCGTTGTTTCGTTACGTCCAGACTGGCCAAGTTTTGAACATACCGTTCCTTCTAAGCTCTATGAGTTGCTGTACCTTGACCAGCACATTACTGGCCTAGTCCGTGGTGAAGCTGCCGGCATTATTAGGTCATCTCACGCTGGAAGTGTTGTCTCACAATCGCAGGCCGAACTTACCAATCACTTCAAAGCACTAATCGAGGATCCTTCGCTCCTCGTTACCCATGGTGAAGGGTCGAGTTGGGTTCGAGAGCATGCTTCTCTTCGACAGTCTGGCCGTAAATACGCCCAACTCTTAGCGGACATTATTGCTAACCCATAGCGAACTTGAGAGGTACTAACCTTGGATCGTCAGTTCATTGCCAATGTGGCCAATACATGCCGGCTTGTTGCATCAAATCTTTACGACGACCCGAGCTACTTCGCGTTGCAAGTTGCCCGAAAGTTTAAGACTGCTCCGGGCATGACGGCACTGCGCTCAACTTTGGGTGCAAAGCAATCGCCAGCACTGCTGAAGGCCTTAGGCGCAATGATTTCTGATGATGATGATCGTCTCCGTGATGTCAGCCAATCTTGGGTAGAAAATGAACGGCATGGTTTTGGAACTGTTTTCCTAGCTAATATGTGTACTGCCTCCGGGCAATGGGACCTAGCGAACCAACTACTACTGCTAGCAGATCAGTCGCGCAGGAAAGTACGCGCCCAGGCCCGCTTAGCCTGGTCATTGGGCAAGATGAGTCAAGCTATCAAAATCCTGAGTGAGCTTGGGCCAAGCCGTCAGCGACGTCATTACGAGTCAGAGTTTGCGGTCTACTCTGGCGCCGAACCGACTATTAAGCAGTCTGCTGCGTGCCGATACTCAGTTGAGAATCCTCAGTCGGTTCTCTTTTTAGCAACAAACTCGTTGCCACATACTGGCAGTGGTTATGCGCAACGAACACACTCTGTGCTTAGCGCAGTACATGAGCTGGGGTGGGATGTCTTCGCAGCAACACGAGTTCAGTACCCACTAAATATTGGCAAACTTAAGGCGCCGGTCAAGGACTTAATCGGCACTATTACTTATGAACGATTGCTTCCACGCTCTGCCCGCCATGAAATGTTGGGTAAAGTTCAGCAACAAGCAGATGAACTTTTGAAAAAAGTTTTGCGAGAACGACCAGCTGTTTTACACACGACGACCGATTTCAGCAACGCCCTCGCCGTCCAAGCCGTCGCCAAAGCAGTGGGCATCCCATGGGTCTATGAAGTTCGCGGCCAGTTAGCTGACACCTGGCTTTCAACACGACCAGCTACGTCGGCAACTTCAGAAAAATATCGATTATTCATGCAGCGTGAATCGGCGGTTGCTCAAGCGGCTGATCATGTTCTTACGCTGGGCCAAGAGATGAAAGATAATCTCGTGAAGGCCGGAGTTGAAGCCAATAAGATCACCATCGTGCCAAACGCTGTGGGGGAGAAGTTCCTTGAGCCACCGGTGGACCGTAATGCAGCACGCCAGGAACTAGAGCTGGATCAAGAAGCTTTTCACGTAGGAACGGTGAGTAGCCTCGTTCCATATGAGGGACTGTCCGTGGTGGTAGAGGCTGTTGCTTTATTGGCCAGCGAATTCACCAACTTACGTCTATTGATAGTGGGAGATGGCACTGACCGCGAGAACCTCGTAAAACTTGCTCAGAAGCTAGGTATATCAGATCGCTGCGAGTTCCCAGGTCGAGTACCGCGAGACCAAGCCAACCTGTATCACTCAGCTCTGAATGTTTTTGTCGTTCCTAGAATCGATTCCTCTGTGACAAGGTCTGTTACACCGCTCAAGCCTGTTGAAGCGATGGCCTCAAACGTGCCCGTATTGGCCTCGGATCTTCCGGCGTTGCACGAACTTGTCAAGGACGGTGAGAACGGTCACTTAGTTACAGCGGGTGACGTTCAAGCCTGGGCGACTGCAATCCGAGAGCGGATCCTTGATCCTGGCGGAACTGAGCGCATGGGCAAGTCAGGGCGGGAATTCGTACTTGCTAATAGAACTTGGGAACAAAATGCGCGTAGCATTGTCGAAGTTTACGAGCGAGTAATAAGTAAAGCTCCGTGACAATGAAGCTGTCGTTGATCTCAGCGATGGGATATGGTTTATAGGGCTAATCTTGCACTACCTGTGCTATAGGATCAGTTTGCAGGCCCTTTCGTAGGGAAAATCGCTCGTACCAGAAGGAAAGTCACTTTAGTGAACAACATTAAAGAAGTCGCCGTTATCGGTTTGGGTTACATCGGATTGCCAACTGCCGCAATTCTTGCCTCGAAGGGCATCACCGTAAAAGGCGTAGATGTAACTCCTCGAACTGTAGAGGCGGTCAATAAGGGCGAGGTGCCGTTCGTAGAACCGGCGTTGGGTGAATTCGTATCCGCTGCTGTGGCTGCCGGTACCTTGTCTGCAAGCTTTGATACCCCAGAAGCTGAAGCTTACATTGTTGCCGTGCCAACACCGTTCAATGATGACTACACCGCCGACCTGTCATACATCGAGGCTGCAGCCGACGGCATCGCTCCGAAGCTGAAGGGCGGCGAACTGGTCATTCTTGAATCGACCTCGCCTCCAGGTGCAACCCAGCACCTCTTCGACTACCTTTTGGCTAAGCGCCCTGATCTCAACAAGGACAGCCTGCTTGTAGCACACTGCCCGGAACGCGTGCTTCCTGGCTACGTCATGGAAGAACTGGTCACCAATGACCGCATTGTGGGCGGAATTACCCCGGAAGCAGCCGACAAGGCCAAGGCTCTTTACGAGACTTTCTGCCAGGCAGCGATCCTCACCACCGACGCGATGACTGCCGAAATGGCAAAGCTGGTGGAGAACTCGTACCGGGACGTCAATATCGCCTTCGCTAATGAACTGTCGGTGATCTCCGACAAGCTGGGTATTGACGTTTGGGAACTAATCTCCCTTGCAAACCGCCACCCACGTGTCAACATTCTTCAGCCCGGTCCAGGCGTTGGCGGTCACTGCATCGCTGTTGATCCATGGTTCATCGTTTCGGCTGCTCCTGAAGAATCCAAGCTGATTCGCATGGCTCGCAATACCAACGATGCGAAGCCAAACTGGGTCATTGACAAGGTTGTCGAAGCTACCAAGGCCCCATCCTTCAACGGCAAGGTTGCGGTTCTCGGCCTGGCGTTCAAGGCCAACATTGATGACATGCGTGAATCGCCATCGATTGCTATCGCTCGCAAGCTGGCCGAAGCCAACCCAACGGTCGAGTTCCTCGCTGTAGAGCCTCACGTTGAGGCATTGCCTAAGAATCTTGCGGGCATCGACAACCTCAACCTCGTGAGCACTGAAGAAGCACTAGAATCGGCAAGCGTCATTACTTTGCTAGTCGACCATGATCAGTTCAAGTCCGTTCCAGCAACCGCGCTGGCAGGTAAGGAAGTTATCGACACCCGCGGTCTCTGGCGCTAATTTTCAAGCTGACAAGGTAGATATCTATGAAGAAGATCATGCCGATCTATGGTACTCGTCCTGAGGCCATCAAGGTTGCGCCAATCGTCAAGGCTTTGAAAGAAGCCGACGAATTTGAATGCGTTGTTGTCGTCACCGGACAGCACCGTGAAATGCTTGATCAGGTAAATGAGCTCTTTGGCATTACGCCGGACTATGACTTGGATGTCATCCAGCCCCGCCAGACCCTGAACGGCCTGCTCACTAAGACCATTGCCGGTCTTGATGAGATTTTCGAGAAAGAGAAGCCTGATGCTGTGGTGGTCCAGGGTGATACCACTACTTCGACCGCTGGTGCGATCGCGGCTTTCTACCGCGGTATCCCAGTTGTTCACGCTGAGGCTGGGCTTCGGAGCTACGATATCTTCTCTCCATTCCCGGAGGAAGCTAATCGCAAGCTGACCAGCCAGATCGCCAGCCTGCATTTGGCTCCAACTTTGTTGAGCAAGCGCAACCTTGAGCGTGAAACATTCAAGGGCAGCGACATTGTCATCACCGGCAACTCCGTCATTGATGCATTGCTGACGGTTGTCGAGAAGAAGGTTCCTTTCTCGGATCCGAAGTTGGAGGAATTGGTTTCCTCTGGCAAGCGCATCGTTCTGGTTACGACTCATCGTCGTGAAAACCAGGGCGAACCGATGCGCGGCATCGGTCGTGCACTGGCCAAGCTTTCCAACGCTGAACCGGATGTCGAATTCATCTTGCCGCTGCATCGCAATCCTGCGGTTCGCGAAGCATTGCTTCCGGAAATCGATGGACTGGCGAATGTCACTTTGACCGAGCCTTTGGCTTACGGTGAATTCACTCGCATCATTGATGCCTCGACCGTCGTCTTGACCGACTCCGGCGGCGTTCAGGAAGAAGCTCCAAGCCTTGGCAAGCCAGTACTTGTCATGCGCCTGAACACCGAGCGACCTGAAGCAGTGGCCGCGGGTACTGTACGTCTAATCGGTACCGACGAGAAGCGTATCTTCGACTCGGTATCTGAGCTGTTGCACGATGAGGCCGCGTACAACGAGATGGCTAATGCTGTAAATCCTTACGGTGATGGCAAGGCATCCGAACGTACTGTCGCTGCCATTGCAGAATTGCTTGGCGTAGGTTCCCGTATCGAGGAATTCGATTCTAAGCTCTCTGATCCAGATGACATGATGCGCGCAACCAGCATCTAGTTCGGTTGAAAAGGCCAGTTCAACATCTGTTGAACTGGCCTTTTCTGGGTTTGATAGGGAAAGATCCATGCGGTGCGGACCTAACCAATATGGTTTGCCTAGTTTAATCAGTACGATCGAAACATGATGAATCAAACTGCAATATTTATTGATGCCGGTTTTCTACTGTCACTAGGCGGCCATCGTGCCGCCGGAACTACCCTACGTTCAGCCTTCACAACTCATTACGAGGCTTTAATACGCGGGATTGTGCAAACGGTCAAGAAGAATACGGGTCTGAATAACCTTCGCGTCTATTGGTATGACGCCTCGAAGGACGGCCTATTTACCGAACAGCATAAGCGTATTGGCTTGATACCAGGCGTTAAAGTCCGCCTAGGACGTATCTCCTATAATGGCGAGCAAAAAGGTGTGGACTTGAGACTGGCACTGGACTTAGTTGGTGTTGCTCGGAATGGTTCTGCTTCCATCGCATATCTGGTTTCCGGGGATGATGACCTCGCCGAAGCAGTTGAGGAAGCGCAGGACTTAGGGATGAAAGTCGTGCTACTTGGCGTAGCGAAATCCGATAGCCGACTTGGCGTAGCTTCCGTCGCTGAACACTTGGCGTTAACCGCTGACTACATCGAAACCGTTCCTAATCAATTATTGGATAGCGCATTCACTAAGGTTCTCGAGTGGGACAAAAATCATTCTGAAAAAACCTCTCTGATTGCTAGTGCATCGACAGAAACAGAACCAAAGCCAGTTGCAAAGCCGGTAGTTCCCACACCTGCAGTCATGGCTCAGAAGCTTGTTGCTAAGTCAAAAATGGAACGGGACACCGAACCAGAGGTGGTCTACTCCAGTGGTGGAGATAGCTCTGGCTATCAGGGCTCTGCAGCTTACGAGCAAAAAGAATTGAAAGTTGCAGAAGAGATCGGAGCGAAAGTTGCTGAATCTTGGCTGGCCTTTACTACGCAGCACGACGTAGTAGAACTGATTGCAGACAAGCCTCAGTTGCCACCCGAAATTGACCGGACATTGCTCAAGGACTGCGCCCAGGTGCTTGGTGAATGGAAAACCGATCAGCAGACCATTCGACGCACATTGCGAGGCGCCTTCTGGGGGTACCTGGACAGGATCATGTGACGAGTCAGCCCTATCCGGAAATCCGCTTTCAGACGCAAGCTAAGGTAAATTTATATCGTGACTTCTCAGCAAAAACCTTTTTACATCACCACGGCTATTTCGTACCCAAACGGTACCCCGCACATTGGGCACGCCTATGAGGTAGTGGCAACCGACGTCATGGCTCGATTCAAGCGGCTCGACGGTTTTGATGTCTTCTTCATGACCGGCACCGACGAGCATGGCCAGAAGATGATGCAGACCGCAGAGAATCTTGGCATCACGCCGGCTCAACTGGCGCAGCGAAACTCGGATGCTTTCCAGGCCATGAACGATGAGCTGGGAACGAGCTACGATCGCTTCATCCGTACTACTGATGCGGACCATCATGCGGCTGCACAGGAACTGTGGCGCCGTATGGAAGCCAACGATGACATTTACCTAGATAAGTACGCCGGTTGGTACTCTGTACGCGATGAAGCTTTCTACACCGAGGAACAGACGGAAGTTCGTGAAGATGGCATCCGCTATGCCATCGAAACTGACACAGAGGTTACCTGGACAGAAGAAGAGTCATACTTCTTCCGACTGTCCAAGTACCAGGACAAGTTGCTGGACTACTACCAAAACAACCCTGAATTCGGCGCGCCGCGTTCCCGCTTCAATGAAGTAGTACGTTTCGTCGAAGGCGGTCTGACCGACCTTTCCATTTCCCGTACAACCTTTGACTGGGGCATCCCAGTACCGGGCCATGAGAAGCATGTCATGTACGTGTGGGTCGACGCACTCACCAACTACCTGACTGGAGTTGGATTCCCAGACGTCGATTCCGCTTCCTTCCGCAAATACTGGCCGGCAGATGTCCACGTCATCGGCAAGGACATCTCGCGATTCCATGCGATTTACTGGCCTGCATTCTTGATGTCTGCCAAATTGCCGTTGCCGAAGCGCGTCATGATCCACGGGTTCCTGCACAACAATGGCGTGAAGATGTCCAAGTCCTTGGGCAACACCGTGTCTCCAGACGATTTTGTGAACCGTTACGGTCTGGATCAGGTACGCTACTTCTTCCTGCGTGAAGTCCCTTTTGGCGCCGACGGAAGTTACAACCATGAGACCATCGTTGCCCGTATAAATGGTGACTTGGCAAATAACTTCGGCAACCTTGCGCAACGTTCACTGTCCATGGTTACGAAGAACTGCGGGGGAGTTGTCCCGACGCCCGGGGAATTGCTGGAAGCCGATCAGCAAATATTGGACGCTGCCGGCAAACTGCTGGAAATCAACCGCGACGCGTACTCCCGTCAGGAGTTCAGCAAGGCGCTTGAAGCCGTCTGGCACGTTCTGGGCGACACCAACGCCTACTTCGCTGAGCAAGAGCCCTGGAAGCTGAAGAAGACTGATCCAGAGCGTATGGCGACGGTTTTGTACGTGACCATCGAGATTGTCCGCAAGGTCGCTTTGCTGCTTCAGCCAGTCTTGCCCCAGGCAATGACTTCGATGCTCAACGCGTTGGCAGTTGGAGAAGGTTCTGCGCGAACCTTCGAGTCCTTCGACAGCGCTTTGGTTCCTGGAACTGAACTGCCGGCTCCATCGCCAGTGTTCCCACGCTACGAAGAAGAGAAGTAAGAAGTACCAGAATGAACATTGAGGTATTCTGCCCAAATTGAAATTTGGGCAGAATACCTCAATTTTTGCAGTCAATCAGGGAGTGACGACGCCCGTCTGGTACGCGATGACAACTGCCTGAACCCGGTCTCGAGCTTCCAATTTTGCCAAGATGTGGCCTACGTGAGTTTTGACTGTCGCTTCAGACAGGAATAACTTGTCGGCAATCTCAGGGTTGGAAAAGCCTTCTGCAATCAATCCGAAAACTTCCCGTTCGCGAGGCGTCAGCGATTCTACAGCGGCAACAAGGTGAGCATTGTGCTGTGATGAATTCTTCTTGAGCATTGGCGCCATGTGGTCCAACAACCGCCGAGTGGTCGACGGGGCTATTACGGCATCGCCTCGATTGACGGTGCGCACGGATTCCAAGAGTTCTTCTGGGGGAGCGTCTTTGAGAAGGAATCCGCTGGCGCCGGCTTGAATCGCGCTCAGCGCGTACTCATCCATGTCGAAGGTCGTCAGCACGATGATCTTTGGGCCATCCGCGGCCTTCTTATCCGGATCCAGCAGTCGCTCGGTAGCTTCGATTCCATCCATTTCCGGCATCCGCACGTCCATCAAGATGACGTCCGCCTGGGACATTAGTGGTGCAGCCAGCGCTTCGCGGCCATTGCCTGCCTCGACAATGACTTCCATATCGTCTTGGGAATTGATCAGCATTCTGAAACCACTGCGAACTAGCAGTTGATCATCGACCAAGGCAACCTTGATGGCTTCGGGTTTAGGCATTTGAAAATTAGTCCTCGGTGTATGGGATGTAGACATTAACAGCGAAACCGCCCCCAGCCCGGGGGAGCGCAGTACAGGTACCTTCATATAAGGCTACTCGTTCTTTCATCCCCTGCAGGCCTTGGCCTGTGCCTTCAAGGACGATGGACCCGGCACCTCGCCCGTCGTCGCTGACGGTCAGATTCAAGCCCCGGGAACTCCATTCAATATGGACTTTGGCCTGAGTGTCCGGGCCAGCATGCTTAATGACATTCGTGAGCGATTCTTGAATGCATCGATAAATAGTGAGCTCCGCGCCTGCAGGCAGTTCTTTCCGTGGGGTTCCCGAAGTTTCCAGCTGGACGTCGAGCCCGGACACGGCAACGCTTTCTACAAGTTCAGGTATGTTTGCCAGCGACGGAAGAGGGCGATTCTCCAGCTCCTCATCTTTTCGCAGAACGCCCAGGAGCCTGCGCATCTCTTTCAGTGATGCGCGGCCAGTATCCGAAACTGTCTTTAGAGTCTCGATGGCGATCTCCGGGTCTTTGGCCGCGGCATATCGTGCCCCGTTTGCCTGGGTGATGATGACGGAGAGTGAATGCGCGACGATGTCATGCATCTCCCGGGCAATGTGGTTTCGCTCATCTGATGCAGCCAGAGCACGCTCTATAAGTCGCTCCTTTTCTAGCCGCTCGGCATGTTCACGCAATGATTTCATTGCCAGTCGTCTCGTGCGGGCCAGATCACCGAAGGTCCAAGACAGGGTGACAACCAATGCAAGGCCCACGAAGGAAATCATCATGTCGAAAGTGAAGACCGGCGTTGGATCAGGTGAATTCCTTGACGCCCCGAACATACTGAACGTCGCCAGCAACGCGCCAATTAAACCAAGCCCCAGCGTACTGAAGGATTGCCAGCGTTTCCCATAGACAGCCATTGTGTAGACAAGGATCGGCACCGAGACCTGCGAGAACAGAATGAGCCCATCAAACGCAAGCTGCATAAGGTGGCCGGTGGCTACGACGAGGGTGACGGGCCATGGATATCGACGCCGCAACATCAGCGGTGCGGATTGAAGGATTGACAGCGTCAGCACGGCTACAAAGGATGCAGGAGTCGACATTGATGATGCCAAGCCGAGAGCTGCCGGCATGCAAATTAGCGTGTATAGCAGACCGGTGATGAAATCGACTCGTCCGGGATTCTCGCGGATCCAACCGTCGATACGACGGTGGGGATTGGCAAAGATCAAGTTTTCCTGCAATTCAACGTGTTAGTAACAGCCGATCCTGGTAGCGAAGCCATGGACCTTGTGTATCCAAGGTTATCGCTAGCGAAGGCTGCGCGACCTCATGCCCAGGGAGGAAATATGTCGTTTCAAATCGAAGTAATCTCATTATATGAGATGAACTCTCAAATAGCGGACGCTAGTCGATAGAATCTTTTCCATGGGAAATGTAATTGATATTGCGGTCATTCCGGGTGACGGTATTGGCCCAGAAGTTGTTGCTGAAGCCGTCAAGGTTCTGAAATTCGTCACTAACGGAGGCAAGACCGAGGTCAAGCTGACTGACTACAAGCTTGGTGCGGAGCATTGGTTGGAGACCGGGGAAACTCTGCCGGAAGAGACCTTGGAAGCTATCAAGAAGCATGATGCAATTCTCTTCGGTGCTGTTGGCGCAGCTCCCGGGGATACCCGAATTCCGTCCGGCATCATCGAGCGCGAGATGCTATTGAAACTCCGCTTCTCGCTGGACCATTTCGTGAACCTGCGTCCGGCGAAGCTGTATCCAGGAATTGAAAGCCCTCTGGCTAACCCGGGTGAAATCGACTTCGTAGTAGTTCGTGAAGGCACCGAAGGACCGTATGTCGGCAATGGTGGCTCGGTTCGCACGGGCACCGCGCATGAAATCGCCACCGAAGTATCCGTGAATACAGCCTATGGCGTAGAACGTGTTGTCCGGGACGCATTCCGCCGCGCAGCAGAGCGTGAACGCAAGCACGTAACGCTGGTCCATAAGCACAACGTGCTGGTGCATGCTGGACATCTGTGGAAGCGAACGGTCGAAATGGTTGCGCAGGAATTCCCAGAGGTTACCCATGACTACCTGCACGTGGATGCGGCAACCATTTTCTTGACTACGGACCCTTCGCGCTTCGACGTGATTGTCACGGATAACCTCTTCGGAGACATCCTCACGGACCAAGCCGGCGCCATCACCGGTGGGATCGGCTTGGCTGCCAGTGGCAACATCAACATGGACCGCACCTACCCTTCGATGTTTGAACCAGTTCATGGTTCTGCACCGGATATTGCGGGTCAGCAGAAGGCGGACCCAACTGCGGCAATCTTGTCGGTGGCACTGATGCTTGACCATCTCGGTTTGGTTGATGAAGCATGGACAGTTGAGCAAGCTGTTGAAAAAGAGATCACTTCACGTCAAGAATTGACCGATAATCGCACCACCAGTGAAATTGGCGATGCAATTGTCGCGTTACTGGCATAAGCTGAAAGTGACGTTTCTGGTTAGCCACTAACCAGTAGCAAATCCACGAACGGATGTTCCGCAGAGGCGTGGAGCATCCGTTCTTTGTTTATTGAACTAGGAAGTCCAGGGTAGATGGAATTCACCGAAAATCTCTCAACGAATCGCAAGAGTGAGCAGGAGCGAGCTGACGTCTTGGCAAATCCTGGGTTCGGAGACTTCTTCACTGATCACACCGCAGTTATCGACTGGTCGGCAGACGATAGCGGACGTAACGGTGAATGGCATGACGCTCGAATAGAGCCATATGGCCCAATCGCCATGGATCCAGCGGCTTCAGTACTGCATTATGGCCAGGAAATCTTCGAAGGACTCAAGGCTTACCGCCATGCAGACGGTTCAGTGTGGACATTCCGTCCGCGTGCCAATGCTGCCCGCTTGAACAAGTCCGCACAGCGCCTTGCGCTCCCGCAGCTGGATGAAGAAGTTTTCGTCGAGTCGCTACGCAAGCTGGTGGCGACTGATATCGATTGGGTTCCGGCCGGTGACGGGGAAGCTCTGTATCTGCGTCCTTTCATGATTGCTACCGAAGCATTCCTCGGGGTGCGCGCGGCCCGTGAGGTTTCCTACCGAGTCATCGCATCGCCTGCAGGCAATTACTTCGGCGGTGAACTCAAGCCGGTTGCCATCTGGGTCTCGAAGAACTATGCGCGTGCAGGCCGAGGCGGTACCGGTTCGGCCAAGTGCGGTGGCAACTATGCCGCTTCGCTCGTAGCCCAGCTCGAAGCCGAAGAAAACGGCTGCAAGCAGGTCCTGTTCCTTGACTCCTTCAATGACAATGCCGTCGAAGAACTTGGCGGCATGAATGTCTTCTTCGTCACCAAGGACAACAAGCTGGTGACTCCAGCATTGACGGGAACCATTCTTGAAGGCGTGACCCGTTCATCGGTCATCCAGCTCGCGAAGGACCGCGGCATGGAAGTCGAAGAGCGCAAGATCACCCTGGATGAATGGCGTGAGGGCATCGCCTCGGGCGACATTGCAGAGGTTTTCGCTTGCGGTACTGCAGCTGTCATCACACCAATCGGCGTGCTGAAGAACGGCGAAGAACTCATCGGAGACGAGAACGCTGCCGCCGGCGAAGTGACCATGTCCATCCGCGAAGAACTGCTGGGAATTCAGCTGGGCACCGTGGAAGACCGTCATGGTTGGCTGGAGCGTTTGGCATAGAAACTTCTTAAACGTCTACGATAGTCTCAGGGCTTAAGTCCTGAGACTATTGTTTTCCAATGTAAGGATCAGAATGCATGTTCTAGTCACCGGTGGCGCTGGGTACATTGGTTCCCATACTGTTCTCCTTCTCCTTGAAGAAGGACATACCGTTTCGGTGCTGGACAACTTTAGTAACTCGTCACCCGAGTCTCTGCTAAGAGTACAAAAGCTCACAGATCGTGCGGTGGAAGTTTACGAGGCGGACCTGCTTGATCGTGACGAACTGCATGGGATAGTAATGCGATCCCGGCCAGATGCGGTTATTCACTTTGCCGGTTTGAAGGCAGTTGGTGAATCGGTCTCTGAACCGTTGCTTTACTATCGGAATAACGTAGTTGGTACTCTGAACTTGCTCGATGCGATGTCGGCGGCTGGGTGTAAAAAGCTCGTATTCAGTTCATCCGCTACAGTCTACGGGGATTCTGTTGAACTGCCGTTACTCGAAACCACCGTGCGTAGTGCCACCAATCCTTATGGTCGTACAAAGCTTCATATTGAAGAGATGCTCGAAGAACTTGGTGCCTCGAATCCACAATGGTCGATTGCCAATCTGCGATACTTCAATCCGGTTGGTGCTCATGAATCTGGGCAGATCGGCGAGGATCCACAAGGTGTTCCAAATAATTTGATGCCTTTCGTTGCCCAAGTCGCTATTGGCAAACGAGAAAAAGTGAATATTTTCGGCGACGACTACGCAACTGCCGATGGAACTGGTGTCAGAGACTATATCCACGTTATGGATCTTGCGGCGGGGCACCTTGCAGCACTTAACTACTTGAGTACTCATAAAGGCGTCAATGCTTGGAATCTGGGTACTGGTCACGGCACGTCGGTTCTTGAAGTCATTCAGGCGTTCGCCAGAGTCTCCAAGCGAGATGTTCCTTATAAAGTTGTTGAGCGACGTCCAGGCGACGTCGCAGAGAGCTATGCACATCCTGAAAAAGCGATGCTGGATTTGGGGTGGAAAGCGGAGCGCGGACTTGAACAAATGGTTGAAGATATGTGGCGCTGGCAAGAGCAAAATCCGGACGGATATCGTCAAAACGTATAACAGCTAAGACTTGTAAAGCTTCCGCTGTCATAGCCGTAATAGTGCCGAATAATCGCGCGCATTGAGGAGTTTTCCTCTTTAGAATCTTGTTCCTGGCGCCGACAGATCACCTTGCCGGCGTCAAGGAACAGTTCGGCGTGGTGGCGGGTGCATCCGACGTAAGGTTCCAATGCCAGAAAAAGATTCCTCAGGGCCAGGCAATGTTCCAAGACGAGGATTCCTCGCGCTTGCACTGCTCGGGGGTGCATCTGCAAGTTTATCGATATTGAATGACCCACACTCTGAAGTTCCCACAGCAGAACCGCTTACTGCCCCGAAGGTTGAACTGACGAGACCTGTACCGAAAGACCAGCGGCTGATTGGCAGATTTGACCGAGGCCCGTCTACTGGCGGGTATTCACAACGGCAGGCAAAGGCATTCTCGACAGTTAGAATACTTGACGTCGTCGAGTTGGTGGGACTTGGGGAAACTGCACCTTGGTTGGCTGTAGCAATTGTCGGAACCAACAATGAACTTCAAATTGTTGATCCTTCGAAAGGCAAAATTCGCCACGTACTAAAAATACCGGATGAATACGGTACAGGTTTGGATTCCTTAGCTTGGGATCCCAAACACAGGAAACTATATTTATCGGTTGATTCGTCGGTTATCATGTGGGATTCTCAACGGCCTAGCAATGTCACACGGATTGCACGAGTTGAAAATGCGACAACACTTTATTCACTTGACATCGACGAATCCGGAAATGTGTTTGGCGGCACTTATCCTTCGGGCTCCGTCTTCAAGATTTCGACCAAGGATAACTCGGTCAGGATTTTCAAGCGCCTAGCTGATGACTCTGACTATGTTCGAAATATCGCAGTTGATGAACAGGGTAACGTTTGGGCGGGGACAGGTGCTAGCAATCCTCGCGTCTTTTTTCTCAACGTTGCTAGCGATAGCACGCCGCAACGAATTACCCTCCCTGAAAGCGTCCCCACTGGCTTCGTCAGTTCAATTCGGCTATTTGATTCCAAGGTAGTTGTCTCCGCTAGCAGCGTAGCTCCCCAAATGGTTTACGACCGGGAAGCCAAATCTTGGTTAGAGCCAATTCGAGGCATGTGGTCGCAACGTGTGATATCGCGGGTTAAAGATGGGCATTTCTTTGCAATAATCGACAACATCTTGTTTAGAATTTCCGCAAAGGACTTCGCGAAAGTAGAAATCTCGCGTATTTCTGCAGAAAAGCCCTACTGCATTTCAAACTTGGGCGAGCGAGTAATAGTTTATACCCAGCAGGATGAAGGCATATTACTGCAAATTTACAACGTCAGTACTGGGAACCAAGATAGTCAAAGGATAATCGAGCTAGACCCTAGCTCATTCAAAATTCAATCTATCGTGGCTCTGGGGGACGATACGTTATACCTTGGTGGATATAAAGCGCGAAGCATTTCATCCATCTCGCTTTCTACCGGTGATTCGTGGAACTCATCCTCGGTAGGAGGCCCGATCCAGCAGATCGAGGGAATGGTTGTCTACGGTACCAATCGTATCTATGTCGGCTCTTATCCAGGTGGAGATATTATCTCAATGGACGTCGACAAACGGAATCAAGAATCGGGCTATAAGATGCTGGCGCGGCTTGGTCGAAAGTATCACCAGTCCAGACCGTTCGGTTGGGCGACGAATGCAAAGAATGTATTCTTCGGGACAGTTCCGGATTACGGCCTCGCAGGGGGAGTCGTGGGCATGATCGACCCGGTCAAGGATGAGATCGTTTGGGTTCTTAACGCTAAATCGATGGGAATAGCTGAGGATCACTCCATAGTTGGTTTATGCGCAGATGATGAATATCTGTTTGGTACGACTTCCGTCAGAAACGGATACGGTATCCCAGACACAAAAGGTGATGGAACCGTATTCAAGCTCCATATTGCATCGAAAAAGGTTGTTTGGTCAGAAGCGCCTGTCAAGCATGCAGGTGCCCTGTACTCGCCAACTCTATTGGGTGGGTGGCTTTTAATCGCAGATCATCAGGGTATTAAGGTGATTAACAAGGAAACGGGTTCCTTGGTCGCAGGCCATGATCTGATAGAGGCCAATAATGCTGAATTTCGGGCTGGCTGGTCCAGCGCTAACCTGGCTGTACTAGGTGGGGGCGAAAAGATAGTCCATAGTGCGCACGGGAAATGCAGTTTTTTGAATTTACGTACTGGAACATATCACCAGATCGGTACTGGCAATGAGCAATTCGGGAATCGACTAGCCGTCACGCCTGGAGGGGCTGTCTACAATGCGCTAAACCAGACAGATCTTGTTCTGCTCGATTTAGTCCCCAAAGGATAGATTCTCCATTATGAAACGCGGCTATGAAACAGTAACTTCTGGTTTAGGCTTGTATTCATGCGCATTGCACGATTTGTAGTAGATAGCGACCCGCTGTACGGCGTCGTTGACGGTAACGATATTCATGTTTTGGCCGGAGATCCGTTTTTCCAGGGGATCAAGACGACTGGTGCTACGCACTCCTTGGATGATGTCCGGCTGGTAGCCCCAATCATCCCTCGTTCGAAGGTCGTTGGCTTTGGCCGCACGTACCGCGAGCATGCCAAGGAGCTGGGCAATGAAGTTCCGGCCGAACCATTAATGTTCTTGAAGCCAAATACCTCCGTAGTGGGCCATGGAGACCCCGTCACCCTCCCGGCGTTTTCGAATGAAGTTTCCTTCGAAGGCGAACTGGCCGTGGTAATTGGCCGCATTTGCAAGGATGTTCCGGCCGACAAGGCGCAGGACGTGATCTTCGGCTACACGGTGGCAAACGATCTGACCGCACGCGATGCCCAGCGCACGGATCCGCAGTGGGCTCGTGCCAAGGGATTTGACGGTTCTTGCCCGCTTGGACCGTGGATCGAAACCGAAATCGAAGATGCAGATGATCTGACTATCGTCAGCCGAGTGAATGGCGAGGTTCGCCAAGACGGAACTACCAATGACATGATCTGGCCGGTCAACGAACTCGTTGCCCGTGCTTCCGAAGCATTTACCTTGCTGCCAGGCGACGTCATCATGACCGGCACCCCAGCTGGTGTCGGACTGGTCAATGAAGGCGACGTTGTAGAAGTGGACGTTGAGGGGATCGGCTCCTTGCGAACCGTCTTCCGCCGTTAGGCAACATAGGTAGAGACTGTGAGGCTCTCGATCACTAATGTGATCGGGAGCCTTGCGCTTTAAGTGCCGGTTTCCGTCTTGAAGGCATAGAATGAAAGCATCATGACTGATCTATCGTTGATTCCCCTTGTTACAGAAGATACTCCGGTACGCGTTCGCTTTTGCCCATCACCAACTGGTACCCCTCACGTAGGCTTGATCCGTACTGCCCTGTTCAACTGGGCTTATGCGCGTCACACCGGCGGCAAGATGATTTTCCGAATTGAAGACACCGATGCCAAGCGCGATTCCGAGGAAAGCTACAACCAGCTTCTGGATGCCTTGGCTTGGTTGGGCATTGATTGGGACGAGGGCGTCAACGCGGGCGGTCCTCATGAGCCATACCGCCAGTCGCAGCGTGGTGACATCTATCAGGATGTCATTGAGAAGCTTCGTGCAGCTGGCCATCTTTACGAGTCCTACTCAACCCCCGAGGAAGTCGAAGCTCGCCACAAGGCGGCTGGGCGCGATCCGAAGCTAGGCTATGACAACTTCGACCGCGAGCTGACCGATGAGCAGAAAGCCGCGTTCAAGGCCGAAGGCCGCGAACCGGTATTGCGTGTTCGCATGCCAGATCATGACATCACCTTCAATGACTTGGTGCGTGGCGAGATCACCTTCAAGGCTGGATCAGTTCCCGACTACGTGGTGGTGCGCGCCAACGGCAAGCCGCTGTACACCCTGGTCAACCCAATCGATGATGCGCTGATGGGAATTACCCATGTGCTTCGTGGCGAGGACCTGCTGTCCTCGACTCCGCGCCAGGTCGTCTTGTACGCATTGCTGCATGACATCGGCGTTGCCCAGTACATGCCACGCTTCGGCCACCTGCCGTACGTCATGGGCCAGGGCAACAAGAAGCTTTCCAAGCGTGATCCGGAATCCAGCCTGTTCCTCCACCGCGACAATGGTTTCATCCCGGAAGGCCTGCTGAACTATCTGGCGCTGCTGGGTTGGTCGCTGAGCGCTGATGAAGATATCTTCTCGCGTGAACAGCTGGTTGAAGCCTTCGACGTAAAGGATGTGCTGTCCAACCCTGCCCGCTTCGATGTGAAGAAGGCAGAAGCAATCAACGGCACTCACGTGCGCATGCTGGAGCCGCAGGATTTCCGTGATCGTTTGGTCCCTTACCTGCAGGCCGCGGGCCTAGTGGGCGAAGTGCTTACAGAACGCGAAAACGAGATCTTGGATCAGGCGGCGCCATTGGTTCAGGAACGCATTGCGCTGTTGGGAGAAGCAACCGACATGCTTGAGTTCCTCTTCAAGGCTGATGACGAAATTGCCATCGAAGAAAAAGCACTCAAGGGCATGCCTGCAAACCTGGTTGAAGTGATCGACGCTAGCATCCAGGGCCTGGAAGGCCTTGCCGAATGGAACGCTGAAACCATTCAGGCAGCCCTGCGCACGAAACTTGTAGACGAACTGGAACTGAAGCCTCGCCAGGCATTCGGTCCAGCCCGCGTTGCAATCTCCGGAAAGCGCGTTTCGCCACCACTCTTCGAGTCCATGGAAATTCTTGGACGCGAGTCGAGCCTGAAACGGCTGCGTGCATTTGGCGAGTCCCGCTAGAGATTCTTCGATAACTCGATGAGAAGCACTGTGAACGCCTCGGATGGAAGCGGTCCTGCAACTGTTCCTATCCGGGGCGTTCTCTTCGATATCGATGAGACCCTCGTGGATTTGCGCTCCGCCGCTATCCAAGGCTTCGTATCCTTGTCTGCGCCGGCGTTGGCGCATCTGAATCCTGAACGAATAGCTGCGATCGCAGCAGATTTCGCAGATGATGGCGCGCAGGCCTATGACAGGTACATGGCAGGCGAGCTGACTTTCCTTGGCCAGCGAGAAGTGCGGCTGCAGCGCGCATACAGGCTGGCAGGGGCCACCGCCCCCAGCGGCCAAGCATATGCACGTTGGGCTCATGAATATGAGACGAAAGTTCGCGAGTCGTGGAAGCCCTTTGGTGACGTGCCGGCATTCTTGGACCAGCTGGAGTCTCTGGGGATCCCGTATGGCGCGGTTAGCAACAATGTCGAGTCATACCAACGTGACAAGCTGCAGGCCGCAGGGCTCGCTGGATTCCAATGCGTCATTGGTTCCGATTCCGCTGGGGCACCGAAACCACACTCGGCCCCGTTCCTGGCCGGGTGCGCTGCACTGAAGAGTCTGCCGGCCCACACACTGTACATAGGGGATAACCCGATTAATGACTATCAAGGGGCGATGGACGCTGGACTACAGTCAGTGCTCCTGGACCGTGCTTCATTTCACAAGAATTTTCCTGGATGGCGGGTGAAGGCATTGGGGTCGCTCAGGACGGTTCTGTCCTGAATTTCCGTGGAATCCCGGTGGAAAACCAGTCACGGTGCTCGATTTGTGCGCTGGTCATTTGGCCGGTATAGTTTTATCTCGTGCTACGGCAGTGGCCGGAATGATAATTAGCTGAATTCCTGAAACGCCAAGTCACAATGGGATATGGTGTAATTGGCAACACAACGGTTTCTGGTTCCGTCATTCTAGGTTCGAGTCCTGGTATCCCAGCGCTTCATCAAAGAAATTTGATGAGTTGAAGGTAGCTCTTCAACATACGGCCCCATCGTATAGCGGCCTAGTACTCTGCCCTCTCACGGCAGCAACACGGGTTCGAATCCCGTTGGGGTCACCAATGGAAAACCGCGGAGAAATCCGCGGTTTTCGTGTTTTCCCGGACAAAATCAGTACTGGGCTAGCGAAATTACCTGTTGGCATGAGGCAAGATAGTTCTCATGGAGTCGAATTCAGATCTGGATAAGAGCTCAGGGCAGGAAACCGCTTCGCCATCCGGAACCGGCAGCGAAGCCGTGAAGCATTTGAACGAGCTTCAGGATCTGCTCAGTGAGCTGTCTTTTGTCAACCCTCAGCCACGAGATGCATCCGGATTCGAAGTGCTGCGCAACAAGGTGTTGCACCAAATTTCGGACTACCTGATACCTCGAATGTCGAACCTCGGCGCACCGCTATTGGTGGTTGTCGGAGGATCCACGGGCTCAGGAAAATCGACTCTTGTAAATTCGCTGCTGGGGGAACAGGTAAGCCTTTCCGGTGCGGTACGCCCGACGACGCGAACTCCGGTTTTGGCGTTCAACCCGGTTGACCAACCCTTCTTTGAATCTGACCGGATTCTTCCCGAACTTAAACGTGTAGCTGGTGGTGGATTCAATGCGCAGGGCGGAGCATCCAGTAACCAAGCACTATTGATGGCACCCCGCCAACAAGTACCTCAAGGGCTGGCAATACTTGATGCCCCGGATATCGATTCGGTTTCCGATGAGAACAGGGAATTAGCTGGCCAGCTTCTGAATGCAGCGGACCTCTGGATTTTCGTCACGACGGCCAATAGATACGCTGACGCTCTACCCTGGGATCTGCTCACCGAGGCTGGTGCACGCAAGATAACCGTCTGCGTCGTATTGAACAGGGTTCCTCCTGGAGCCGAAAACGACATCGTTCCGGACCTGAAGCGCCTACTAAGCGACAAGGACCTGGACCCCACACTGCTGCATGTTCTCAACGAGACGCAGCTCGGTGAAGAAAAATTGATTCCCAGTGAGCACGTGGAGCCGTTGCTAGCGTGGCTGAACTCGCTGGCAGCGGATTCCGCTCAACGTCAGCGAATCGCGGCCCAAACCCTTGATGGAGCGCTGCGCCGCACCGCCGCCGATGTCAGTGAACTAATCGCTGAACTGCAAGAGCAGGAAAACCAGCTCGGTGAACTACGCACGTTGACCGGCGAACGCTTCGCACAAGCCTTGGCCAGGATCAACGATTCTCTCAATGACGGCTCATTGCTGCGTGGCGAAATCCTGGCACGATGGCAGGACTTCGTCGGAGCCGGCGAGCTGCTGCGCGGAATCGAAGGCGCCATTGGACGGGTGAGAGATCGTGTAGGCGCGTTCCTCACGGGGAAGCCTCCAGCGACCCACAGGGTTGAACAAGCCATTGAATCAGGCCTGCATACAGTCTTCATTGCTGAAATCACCAAGGCCTGCCATGACATCGACAGGTCGTGGCAGAACACGCCGTTCGGCCATGCGCTACGGGCAAATTTGCCAACGCCGCGTCCGCCGCAGGATCTCAACGAGCAAGCATCAGAAAGCATCCGGCTCTGGCAAAAAGACGTCCTGGACATGATCCGCCAGGAAGGCGCTGGAAAGCGCAAAACCGCCCGGATGGCCGCATTCGGCGTCAACGGGGTGGCCGTGATCTTGATGGTTGTGGTCTTTGCATCAACGGCAGGTCTCACTGGATTGGAAATCGGTATTGCCGGGGGCTCGGCATTGGTGGGGCAGAAACTGCTGGAAGCAATATTCGGAGAAGACGCGGTACGCCGCATGGCCACCAAGGCACGAAAGATGCTCGATTCCAGAGCACGCGATCTCTTGGCGAAGAGCTCCTCAATCTATCTGGATGAGCTCTCTGCCACTTCGCAACCGGAGCTTGCTGATCGGCTGGGCAAGATTACCGCAGGCTTGAACGGCAAGGGGGCCCACTGATGTCCGAACGCAAGATCCTGCGGGCCGTCAGCGGCCTCAACTCGCAAATCAACAGCATCGTGGAAGCGATGCAGCTTGCAGAGCCATACCTGGAACCAGAAACCATCGATTTGGCCGCAGACGTCATCGCCCGCGCTGAATCTCGACGCCAGCTTTCCGCGGAGCATGTCGTGGTGGGACTTTTCGGTGCCACCGGCAGCGGAAAATCAACGATGTTCAACGCGCTGGTGGGCCAGGAACTTGCCACCACTGGTGTCATCCGCCCGACGACTACCGACACTGTCGCTGCCATTTGGGAACCGGAAGGCGCTGGCGAACTGCTGGACTGGCTGGAAGTGTCAACTCGCCACGTCATCGAGGATCGGGACGGCCAAACGGACTCTGCAAAGAAAAAGACGTTCGATTCCGGGCTCCTGCTGTTGGACCTGCCCGACATGGACTCGACAGCAGTTGATCACCACAAGATCGCTTCCCGATTGGTGGGCCAGGTGGATTATCTGGTGTGGGTGCTTGATCCCCAGAAATATGCCGATGCTTCAATCCACCACGGGTATCTCAATTCCCTGCGCAGCCAGCAAGGCAACCTGCTGATCGTCCTGAACCAGATAGACACGATTGCCGAGCGCGAGCGAAAACAAGTTGTCGATTCCTTGCGAGGCATCTTGGCCACGTCTGGGTTGGAGAATCTGCCCATCGTCTGCGCCTCGGCCGCTACGGGTGAAGGAGTCGCGGACGTGCAGGCCAAGATTGCGGCCGCGGCCAAGAACAAGGCACTTTCCACGCGTCGACTCCGCGCAGATGTTGATCAGGTCATCCATTGCTTGAGCGAGGAACTCCAAGTAGAGAAAGTGCGCTTGCCCAGCCAGCTGCACCAAGCCGAGCTGGAGCGCGTGATCGCCAAAGCGCACGGTGCCCATTACATTGCTGACGCAGTGGAAACCTCTTACTTGCTTCGTGGCGCCTCGCGCACCGGATGGCCGTTGACCACTTGGCTGGTCAAGTTGCGCAACGATCCACTCAAGAGGATGAATCTTGGGCGGCAGCATGAAGACCCAGAATTGTCATTGACTTCTCGTCCAGAGCTGTCCATCGCAGAAACTGCGGCTATAGAACATGGCATCAACCAGTACGTCGCCGAAGCGTCTGCAGATCTTCCGGAAAGCTGGAAAGAGCCGTTGCGGGAGAAAGTGCGCGCAAATACGGCGGTGCTGGATGACGGTATTGATGCGGCGATTGCCGGCACTCCGTTGGGTGTTGAGCGGTCTTCGTGGTGGTGGCCCGTAGTCAAGGTCATCCAATGGGTTGCACTTGTTGCGGCATTAAGTGGTGCTTTGTGGCTCGCTGGGTATCCGGTTGCCGGATACTTCCAATTTGAGCTTCCGGAGGCTCCGCGAGTCGAAGGTATCGCTGTACCAACGCTTCTGGTTTTCATTGGAATACTGCTGGGCATTGTCCTGGGATTGGCGTGCTCGTTTGTCAACCGAATAGTCGCTAAAGTTAAGCGAAGGAAAGCGTTGAAGAATATTGAACGCTCGGTATCCCAGCTGGTGAGGCAGGCAGTCATTGAGCCCGTTGACCAGCATCTGGGCACCTACAACAGCTACTCAGCATTGATCACCTCAGCAGCCAAGAAAGCCGATTAGAACTCTGTGACTACAAACCAACCAAAAGTCGATGCAACAGTGGGTGACCTAGGCGAGCAAGGCATCCTGGAAGCGATCTTGCCGCTGCTCGATTCAGCGCAGGCAAGTCTCGGGCCGGGCGACGACGCAGGTGCGTTGAGGGTGAGCGGGAACGAAGTTCTCGTCTCGGTAGATACCCTGGTTGAAAACCAGGATTTTCGGCTCCTCTGGCCCAGCGGTTTGGAACACAATGCTTATGACATCGGATGGAAGTCCATTGCCCAAAATGTTTCAGACATTAATGCGATGGGTGGACACGCCACTGGCGCTGTGATTTCGCTGTCCCTGCCGAAGTCCACGTCTCTGGAATGGGTGAGGGACTTCAGCCGTGGCGTTGCCGAGGCTATCGCGGAGCTTGGCGCCAGGGAACTGACGATTCTCGGGGGAGACCTCGGGAAGTCGCAAGAAATTTCCGTTACCACGACCGTTCTTGGCGAATGCGAGCATGGGAAGGTGCTGAGGAGCGGAGTCCGAGCCGGAGACCGCATAGCGGTGGCCGGACGTGTTGGCGCCGCCGGGGCAGGACTCTCTGTGCTTGAACACGAGCATGACAATCGACGTTGGAGCAGGGCAGTGCGCCGTCTGGTCCAGGCGCAGTGCCGTCCCGTGCCGCCGTTGGAATCTGGCCCACGCGCTGCCGAAGCGGGCGCGACAGCCATGATGGATCTATCTGATGGACTGATCCGCGACGCCGGGCGCATGGCCAAAGCCAGCCATGTCAATCTCGAATTGGAATCTTCCGCTCTCCAGGACTTCGCGCTTCGGCTGGAGGCTGCCTCAGAACTGACGGGCACCGATCCGATGTCGTGGGTACTCTATGGCGGTGAGGATTTCGGACTCCTGACCGCCTTCCCTCAGGGAGTTGAGATCCCCGGTGAATTTACCGTCATCGGTGTTGCCAAGCCGGCCAATGGGCGTCGCGCAGTGGTGAAGGTCGATGGCAAGGTCGCAAAGCCCGAGACGGGCTTTGACCACTTCGGCTAGCTGCTCGGGACTCGATTCGTGTGCTGGCTATGCACGGTCATTTTGAACGCGCAGGAGTTCAGAAAGTTCGTGGGCGGCGCTCGTCACGGCTTCGTGATGAATCTTGCCAGGTTGGCGGGTAAGCCGTTCAATCGGGCCCGATAAGGACAGGGCCGCGATGACTCGTCCGGACTGCCCGCGAACTGGTGCGGAAACCGAAGCGACGCCAGGCTCGCGTTCTCCCAGCGACTGAGCCCAACCGCGTCGGCGGACTCCGGCCAGAATCGTCGGTGTGAAGCGCGCATGGTGCAATCCTTCCACCATGCGCTCATTGTCTTCCCACGCGAGCAGGATCTGGGCTGCTGAACCGGCCTTCATTGACAGCTGGGTTCCCACAGGAATGGTGTCGCGCAGGCCGATTGGACGCTCGGCGCTGGCAATGCACACACGGTAGTCACCCTGCTTGCGGAAAATCTGCGTGCTTTCACCGGTGAGGTCGCGAAGCTTGATGAGCACAGGCCCGGCAGCGCTGACCAACCGGTCTTTGCCGGCCGCGCTGGCGAGCTCCACCAGGCGGTTTCCCAGCTCAAAGCGGCCATGCATGTCGCGCCCGACCAGCCCATGATGGACTAGGGACTGGGCAATGCGGTGCACCGTGGGACGCGAAATTTCGGTGAGCTCCACCAGCTGGGAAAGGGAAGTGGGGCCATTCTCCAATGCATTGAGAATGGCTGCTGCCTTATCCAGTACGCCTACGCCGCTGCCTGTTGTCATGCTTCAAGTATCACGTCTCAGTATTTGAGATTCAAGTCCGCATACTGGAAAAGTCGCTCTATGAAGTGTCAAAGTTGGAGTATCAATTGTTCGTAGCTTGAGGAGTGTGTCGCATGTCCGCCATGCAGTCGCCCCAGACGTTGGCAGAAAAAGTCTGGAATGCACATGTTGTGCGTCGAGGAGAAGGCGAAGGCGAAGCCCGCCAGCCGGACTTGATTTACATTGATCTCCACCTGCTGCATGAGGTGACCTCTCCGCAGGCCTTCGAAGGCCTGCGTCTCGCTGGCCGTCCGCTGCGCCGTCCGGATCTGACCATTGCGACAGAGGACCACAACACTCCGACGCTGGACATCGACAAGCCAATTGCCGACTTGACCAGCCGCACCCAGATCCACACCCTGCGCGACAACTGCAAGGAATTCGGCGTCCGCTTGCACTCCTTGGGCGACAAGGAACAGGGCATTGTCCACGTCGTGGGTCCGCAGCTGGGATTGACCCAGCCGGGCATGACCGTTGTTTGCGGCGACTCGCACACTTCGACCCATGGCGCCTTCGGTGCCCTGGCTTTTGGCATTGGCACCTCGGAAGTCGAGCATGTCATGGCCACCCAGTCGCTGAGCCTGAAGCCGTTCAAGACGATGGCTATCAACGTTGAGGGCACCTTGAAGCCGGGCGTTACCTCCAAGGACATCATCCTGGCCGTGATTGCCAAGATCGGTACCGGTGGCGGCCAAGGTTACGTGCTGGAGTACCGCGGCTCAGCGATTCGTTCGCTGTCCATGGATGCCCGCATGACCATCTGCAACATGTCCATCGAGGCCGGTGCCCGCGCCGGCATGATTGCACCGGACGAAACGACGTTCGAATATGTCAAGGGGCGCCCGCATGCTCCGGAGGGCGAAGACTGGGATGCCGCTGTTGCAGACTGGAAGCAGCTGCACACCGATGAGGGTGCACGCTTCGACGCTGAAGTCTTTTTGAACGCTGATGAACTCGAGCCTTTCGTCACCTGGGGCACCAACCCTGGCCAGGGCGTCTCGCTGTCCGAGGATGTGCCTTCGCCAGAAGACTTCGAAGACGAAAATGACCGCAAGGCCTGCGAGCGAGCATTGACTTACATGGGACTTGAGGGCGGTACCCCAATGAAGGATATCCGGGTGGATACCGTGTTCCTGGGATCCTGCACCAACTCCCGCATGGAAGACCTGCGTGCGGCTGCCCAGGTCATCAAGGGCAAGGAAAAAGACCCCAATGTCCGCATGATCGTGGTCCCGGGCTCGGCGCGAGTTCGCTTGGAAGCCGAAGCAGAAGGACTGGACCAGATTTTCAAGGATTTCGGTGCTGAATGGCGCTTCGCGGGCTGTTCCATGTGCCTGGGCATGAACCCGGACCAGCTGGCCGAGGGGGAGCGCTGCGCGTCCACCTCGAACCGCAACTTCGAAGGACGCCAGGGCAAGGGCGGACGCACCCACCTGGTCTCGCCACTGGTAGCCGCGGCTACCGCAATCCGTGGAACCCTCTCGTCGCCTAGCGACCTCGTCAACGCACCGCTTTCGGTCTAGGAAGGATCACCGTCATGGAAAAGATTGTCAGCCACACCGGTATTGGTGTTCCACTGCGGCAGAGCAATGTGGATACGGATCAGATTATTCCTGCCGTATACCTCAAGCGCATCACCCGCACCGGTTTTGAGGACGCGTTGTTTGCGGGGTGGCGACGGGATGAGAACTTCATCCTCAACCAGGAACCATTCAACACCGGCTCCGTGCTGGTGGCGGGCCCCGACTTCGGCACCGGCTCTTCGCGCGAGCACGCTGTCTGGGCGTTGAAGGATTATGGATTCAAGGCCGTGATCTCCTCCCGTTTTGCCGATATCTTCCGTGGCAACTCGGGCAAGCAGGGACTGGTCGCCGCCGAAGTAGCCCAGAGCGACATCGAACTGATCTGGAAGGAACTGGAAAACAATCCAGGAACCACGGTGACCGTGGACTTGGAATCGCGTACGGTTCACTGCGGTTCCATCTCGGCCCCGTTCCAGATTGACGACTACACCCGCTGGCGCTTGATGGAAGGCCTGGATGACATCGGCCTGACCCTGCAGCACGAAGAAGATATCACCGCATACGAGGCCAAGCGCCCTGCGCACAAGCCGAGGACTTTGCCCGCACGTACTGCGGGCTAGCACCGAGTTCAAGGTAAATGGAATGGTCCGCTCATCCCTGGCGTTATTAGGGGTGAGCGGATCATTGCGTTCCCAACGCAATATTTTTCTGCAGGGCATCATGGCTCTGTCTGAAAGCATGCTCACAATGTGTGCGCCACGAGATGATCTGGGCATACTGGCAGGTATAGAGGCGGTATGCTTACTTAGTCCTGCCAGTTCGAAAGCCTTGATGCTTCGGCGGGCGATAACGACTACGCGATGAGGTAATTCATACATGGGTAAGATCCTGACGATCCATGGTGGTGTTCCGCTAAAGGGCACCGTACGAGTCGGCGGAGCGAAGAACCTAGTGCCAAAAGCCATGGTCGCGGCTCTGCTGGGCGACAGCCCTTCGGTATTGCGCAACGTACCGGAGATCAAGGACGTAGCTGTTGTCCGCAGCCTGCTTGAAATCCATGGCGTCAAGGTGGATCAGGATCCCGAGACCGGTGATCTCACCATGGACCCTACCCAGGTCAAGACCGCCTCGAACCAGGCCATTGATGCCCACGCCGGCGACTCGCGTATTCCCATTCTTTTCTGCGGACCGCTGATCCACTCCCTGGGCGAAGCCTTCATCCCGGATCTGGGTGGCTGCCGCATCGGTGACCGCCCAATCGACTTCCACCTTGAAGTATTGCGCGACTTTGGTGCCATCGTGGACAAAGCAGCCGACGGCATCCGCATTTCTGCCCCTAACGGGCTGACCGGCGCTAAGCTCGAACTGCAGTATCCGAGCGTTGGCACCACCGAGCAGGTGCTGCTCTCGGCCGTCCGCGCCAAGGGCGTCACGGAAGTCAGCAATGCAGCCATTGAGCCGGAAATCCTGGACCTCATCTCGCTGCTGCAGAAGATGGGCGCCATCATCTCGGTGCACCGCGACCGAGTGATCCGCATCCAGGGTGTCGAGAAGCTCTCGGGCTTCGACCACTCGGCTCTGCCGGACCGCAACGAAGCCGCATCTTGGGCCTCTGCCGCGCTGGTCACCAAGGGTGATATTTTCGTCCAGGATGCCACCCAGCGTGATCTGACCGCTTTCCTTCATGTCTACCGCCAGATTGGTGGCGAATTCGAGGTCAAGGCCGACGGCATCCGCTTCTACCACCCAGGCGGAGATCTTAATCCGCTGATCCTCGAAACCGATGTGCACCCGGGCTTCATGACCGACTGGCAGCAGCCGCTGGTGGTTGCCTTGACCCAGGCCAAGGGCGTCTCGGTCATTCACGAAACCGTGTATGAGAATCGCTTCGGATTCACCGATGCACTGGTCCGAATGGGCTCCACTGTCCAGGTGCACACCGACTGCCTCGGATCCACCCCTTGCCGCTTCGGGCAGCGCAACTTCAAGCATTCAGCTGTTGTGGTGGGCCCTGCCAAGCTCACCGGTGCCGACATCGATGTTCCGGATCTTCGTGGTGGTTTCTCCCACCTGATTGCCGCACTGGCTGCCGAAGGCACCAGCAAGGTCACCGGAATCGAGATCATCAACCGTGGCTACGAGCACTTCATGGAAAAGCTGCAGGCCCTGGGCGCAAACGTCGAGCTGAGCAACTAAAGGGGATCAGATTCGTGGTAAAGATTCTGGCCCCTGGCGAATCTGCAAGGACCAAGCGGGTTTTCTCAGTATTGGCGGGCGTTGTCCGTACTTCCATGAACGCTTTGATTGGCAAGACGTGGAAGGGTTTCGAGACGCTTCCGCAGGGCGGGTACATCCTCTGCCCCAATCACCTCACGGAAATTGATCCGCTGGTTGTAGGCCACGCTATTTACAGCAACGGCCGGCTGCCACGCTGGCTGGCCAAAGAGTCCTTGTTCAAGATTCCAGTGCTTGGCTGGCTGCTGCGCGAGACCGGCCAGGTACCGGTATCACGCAGCGCATCCAACGCCGGCGAATCGCTGTCCGCGGCCAAGAAAGTGCTGGACGCCGGCGGTGTCATTGTCATTTACCCGGAGGGCACACTGACCCGCGACCCCAATTTGTGGCCAATGGTTGGACGGACTGGCGCCGCACGGTTGGCCTTGCAAACCGGTGCACCAGTGGTGCCTATGGCTCACTGGGGCGACCAGGAACTGCTGCCGCGCTATTCCAAGAAGATGTACCTGTTCCCGCGGAAGCACGTCACCGTGTCCGTCGGCCAGCCAGTGGATCTCGACGATCTGCGTGGAGGCCCGCGCACTCGTGCAGTGCTGCAGGAAGCCACAGATCGCATCATGGACGGAATCACTGCACTGACCGCAGAACTGCGCCAAGAAGAAGCGCCGGCTGTGCGTTGGGATCCCAGCAAGCACGGCCAGTCGAAGACTGGACGCAATTTCGATACCCCGGAAAATTAATTACTTTCATCATCACCTTCCAGAGGACTGACTTTGACTAAGCCGCTACCACGCAAAATCGCCGTCATGGGCGCTGGCAGCTGGGGGACCACCTTCGCCAAGGTGCTTGCCGATTCAGTTGCAGACAAGGGACTCGCGGTTCAGATTTGGGCACGTCGCGAAGACGCAGCCAATGAAATCAACGAACGCCATACCAATTCACGCTACCTGCGCGAAACCAATCTTCCCGCCAATGTCACCGCGTCATCGGATCCGCAGGCAGTGCTTACCGGCGCCGACCTTGTGGTCTTGGCAATTCCGTCGCAGTCCTTGCGCCAGGAATTGGCGAAATTCAAGGAATTCTTTGAACCAGGCGCCGTGCTGCTTTCGCTGATGAAGGGCCTTGAACGCGGAACCGATCTGCGCATGAGCCAGGTGATCGCTGAAGTAACCGGGTTGCCATCCAAGCAGATTGCCGTGCTGTCCGGGCCGAACCTGGCCATGGAGATTGCGCGCGAGCAGCCCACCGCCTCTGTTGTTGCCTGTACAGATTCCGATATTGGGCAGTGGATCGCTGAACTGTGCTCAGCTCCGTACTTCCGTCCCTACACGAATGATGATGTACTGGGCGTCGAGCTTGGCGGTATCGTCAAGAACATCATCGCGCTTGCCGTAGGCATGTGCGACGGCATGGGGATGGGCGATAACACCAAGTCCACAGTGATCACTCGCGGTTTGGCCGAGACCACTCGCTTGGTCCTCGCCCTGGGCGGCCGTTTGGATACCTTGGCCGGCCTTTCTGGTTTGGGTGACCTTGTCGCTACCTGTTCTTCCTCGCTCTCGCGCAACAACACCGCCGGACGTCTGCTCGGCCAGGGGCTCTTCCTGGAAGAGGTCAATGACCGCATGTCGCAGACCGCGGAAGGCATTAAATCAGCACGTGCCGTATTCGACCTTTCCCGAGCCCATAACGTGGAAATGCCGATTACCGAAGCAGTGGTGATGGTCCTGGAAGGCACCTTAAGCGTTGAGAACATGGCCGCACGCCTGTTGTCGCGTGAGCTGAAATCCGAAGGAGAACTCCACTAATGACTGAACGCAAGCTTCGCGTCCTCTTGCTCTTCGGCGGCCGTTCTTCAGAACACTCCGTTTCCTGCGTGACTGCTGCCGGAGTCATGCACGCTATCGACCGTGAACGCTTTGAAATCGTTCCGGTGGGGATCACCCGCGACGGAGGCTGGACCCTGCTGGATGAAGATCCGGAAGGCTGGGCTCTGAACACCGGCAAGCTGCCGGAGATTTCCTCGGTGGATCATCCGGTGCACCTGTCTACAGACGCGCAGAAGACATCATTGCTGTCCTATTCGGATTCCGCTGTGGCGGACCTGGGCGAGATTGACGTGGTTTTCCCGTTGCTTCATGGTCCATTCGGTGAAGACGGATCAATCCAGGGCATGCTTGAAATGGCAGGCGTGTCCTATGTGGGCTCCGGTATCGCAGCCAGTGCGATGGGCATGGATAAGCACTACATGAAGGTCGTTTTTGAAGGGGCAGGCTTCAAGGTCGGCCCTTACGAAGTCATCACCAACAAGCAGTGGCTGCGTGATAGCGAAGCTGCCATGAAGCGTTGCGAAAACTTGCAGTACCCGTTGTTCGTCAAGCCGGCCCGCGCAGGGTCTTCGGTAGGCATCACGAAGGTTGATGATCCGTCCGCGCTGCGGACTGCTATTGAAATCGCCCGGGCCGAGGATCCGAAGGTGATCATCGAGCAGGGGATCGTCGGGCGGGAAATCGAATGCGGCGTTCTTGAAGGCCGCGGCAGCGGACCCTCGCGTGCTTCATTGCCAGGAGAAATTGCGGTGGCGGACAACCAGCACACCTTCTATGATTTCGAAGCCAAGTACGTTGATGGAGCCGCAGCTGAGCTCAGCTGCCCAGCAAACTTGAGCGACGAAGCCACGATCGAAATCCGCGAGCTGGCAGTCAAGGCCTTTGACGCCATCGACGCAGAAGGCCTATCCCGAGTTGATTTCTTCTACACTCCCGAAGGCGAGTGGATCATCAATGAAATCAACACCATGCCCGGCTTTACGCCGTCCAGCATGTATCCGCAAATGTGGGCCAAGACGGGAATTGCATACCGTGAACTTATTGATGAGCTGATTGCCCTGGCGACCGAGCGGAACATCGGTTTGCGCTAGGGCAAGGAACGTTGGTGGAACCTCGGGGTGTGTTGAAAATTCAACACACCCCGAAGCTTTTGTCGACGAGTTGCTTACAAGTTCACTGACTTGTCAACGCTGACGCACTTCTTGGAAGCTGGGATCTTTTGCGCAGCATCTGAAAGTGTCGCCAAGACTGTGCTCGACGGGATCACGTTAGGGTCGAGGATAACTTCGGTTGCCGGGGTCCGGCCATAAGTGGTCAAGGTCCAGATGCTCGTTGCCGCGTCCTCATGCGCTACCCAGTCAACGTCATTCACCGATACGCAAGGATCCGTTGTCGGCCCGGGGACTTCTACACCGCAACGCAGGACAACTTTGGACGGATCGCCCCAGGCTGCCGTTGATTGGGACGTCGTGCTACGACGTTCAGCATCATCGATGGCTTCGGGCAGGACAACCATCATTTCTGCGCACAGCGGGTTGGCCGCGTCTGGGGCAGCATCAACGGAAGCAACTGAAGCACAACCTGCAAGTACTGGAAGCAAAAGAGCACCACTCATCACCAAGGCCGAACTTTGGACAAGTTTTCGGTTAAGTTTTGGTGACGGACGGGCTTTCGAACTGATTTTAGACACGTTATAAGCCTACATGGGCAGTCTGAAAGATAAGATGTACAGAGTTGAAACTGTGAAAGGTAGCAAATGTCATTTGAAGAGCATCCAGTGCGACCGCGAAAGAAGAAGCGCACGGGTCGAGCCATCGTCTTGAGTGTGCTTGCCCTTGTGGTGGTCGCTGGACTCGTCGCCGGCGGATACCTCTGGAACCTTGGCCGAACTTTCGACTCCGAAAGCCAGACGATTACCAACGCGTTCCCTGCGGAAGAAACGCGTCCTGAGGTCAAGGAAGAGTCCAAGGACGCGGTGAACATCTTGCTGCTTGGCAGTGATACCCGAGCAACGCGCGATACGGATGAAGACAGCGAGGAATTCGGTACCTTGCCCAATGGCGGTCGCTCGGACACCATGATGCTGGTCCACATCCCTGCAGACCGCAAAAACGTGTTTGTCACCTCCGTCATGCGTGACACCTGGCTTGATATTCCGGGCGTAGGCACGGCAAAAATCAACCGTGCATTCGCCAGCGGTGGAGTGCCGAAGGCCGTTGAGACCCTCGAGGGTCTCTTTGGCGTTCGCATTAATCACGTGGCCTCCATCGATTTTGAAGGATTCAAGGGACTGACGGATGCTGTAGGCGGCGTAACCGTCAATAACCCCCGTGCCTTCAGGCAGTCGATCGTGAACGGCATGTACTTCCCAGAAGGCGTGCAGACACTGAATGGCGAACAAGCACTGGCATTCGTCCGTGAACGCAAGTCCTTCCCCGGAAGCGACTACCAGCGCGTCAAGAACCAGCAGCTTTTCGTCAAGGCGCTGCTGGGACAGTTGATGTCCAAGGAAACCCTGACCAACCCCGGCAAGGTTTCCGAAGTCGTTTCCCAAATCGCCCCGTTCATCGCAGTTGACGAAACACTGGACGCTGCCAAGGTCGCTTCCTACGCCTCGTCTATGCTGGACTTGCGTCCAAGCGACATGGAATTCTTCACACTTCCGAACAAGGGTCCGGGACGTTCAGCCGACGGCCAGTCCATCGTCATTCCTGATATGGACGTGATCGAGAAGTTTGGCAAGGCACTGCAAGAAGACAAGATGGCAGAGTTCGTAGAAACTACTGACTTATCTCGCTAATTCCACCGAAGGACCGACTTTCCATGACCCCCCAAAAACTCGATACCTCAGTGCGTGCCATCAGGGAATGGCTAGCACGGAGCGTCAAGAGTCTCGGGAACCACTCCGACCGGCTGAACGCTATCAATGTATTCCCTGTTGCTGATGGCGACACAGGCAGCAATCTGTATCTGACTGCGCGGGCCGGTCACGATGCGGTGAGCAAGTTGGAAAGCGACGATATCGGTGGCTTCTTGGAAGTTGCCGCGCGTGCTTCGATGGAATCGGCGCGCGGCAATTCCGGCACCCTGTTGGCTGTATTTCTCAGCGGCCTGAGTGAACCATGGAACGGATGCGAACGGCTTACTGCGCCACTTTTGGCGCTGGGCCTTGAACGTGCCAAGGTGCGCTCTTGGTCAGCGTTGAGCGAACCGGTCGAGGGCACCATGCTTTCGGTGATCAATGCCATCGCTTTGGCCGCAGGTTCGACTCTTGCACACCTGAAGAGTGATTTGGAGAGCCGCGCAGCTTTGGATTCGGTTTTGACCCAGATGAGCCAAGCGGCCCGATTGGCAGTGAAGGGAACCGAAACAGAGTTACCGTCGCTCGTGGAAGCTGGTGTGGTAGATGCTGGCGCAGTGGGCATGCTGATCATCATCGATGAACTCTGCGCTGCCATTCGAAGCGACGACACTGATTTCGATTCGTACGAGAATTTCCATGGCTATCAGGTTCAAGATCCACATATTCACCTGAATAAGGACAATGAGACTGGTGTGGAAGTGATGTGCACCGTAGCTCTGGATGCCTTGGGTGCCGCTACTCTGCGCGGACAATTGGATTCAATGGGCAATTCAGTGATCATGTCGCCAGTTAATCAGTTGGAGGAAGACACCTACAGATGGCGCGTTCACGTCCACGTTCCTGATGCCGAACCGGCACTGGAACTCATAAGAAAACACGGTGACCCGGTGAATATCAGTGTCACTGATCTGTGCACCCACGATGGCTGAAACAACGCTTACTTCGTTTGAGAGTGCAGAGCTCTCAGCATTCCTGGGAAAGAAGAACTCCACCGCGCTGGAAAAGGCATTCGGCTATAAGACGGTGGGGGAGCTCTTATGGCATTTTCCGCGTCGGTACGTTGAGGTAGGTGAGCTCACCCCAATTTCAGAGCTTCCCTTCGATGAGCACGTTACAGTTGTCGCCCAAGTTGTCAACGTCAGCCAGCGGCAGATGCACTCGCGGCGCGGTTTCATTTTTGAAGTGACCGTCAGCGATGAGCTAAGCTCAGGCGGCCAAGAGCTGAAGATGACCTTCTTCAATGGCTATCAAGCACGCACAGATCTGCACATTGGGACTATCGCTATGTTCAGCGGCAAGGTCGGTTGGTACCAGGACCACCTGCAGTTGAGCCAGCCTGAGTACGCGATCCTGGATGAGGCATCCCAAGCAGATCCGCGTCCAATTCCGATCTATCCTGCTTCGGCAAAATTGCCCAATAAGCGCATCCGGGATCTGATGGGGCTGTTGCTGGAGCACTTCACAGATCAGAAGCTTCCTGAGTTTCTTCCAAGGGAACTTCTTCGCACGCATCATTATCCACAACGCCATCAAGCGTTCTTGGATCGCCATTTCCCCAAGGAAATCAAGCACGCCTACGTCGCTCGACAGCGCTTTGCCTTTGAAGAAGCATTTATGCTGCAGTTGGCGTTAGGCGAACGCGGGCGCCAGCTGGGCGCGCAGAAAGCAATTGCACGCCCACCGGTGCCGGGCCGCCTAGCTGACAAATTCGATGCCCAGCTGCCGTTCAGCTTGACCGAAGACCAGCTTGTCGTCGGTGAACAAATTTCCAAGGACCTGGACCAGTCGCATCCAATGCATCGCTTGCTGCAGGGCGAAGTCGGCTCCGGCAAGACCGTTGTCGCGCTACGAGCCATCTTGCAGGTGATTGATGCCGGAGGACAAGCTGCACTCCTAGCGCCAACAGAAGTCCTGGCCGCACAGCACTACGCTTCGATCAAGAAGATGCTTGGCAAGCTCGCCGAACCTGGGCTTTTCGGCGAAGGCGAAGGAACAGGCGTCGCGCTTCTAACCGGGTCGGCAAAAAGTGCCCATCGCCGTGAAGCATTGCTGGGTATTGCCAGCGGTGAGACTGGACTGATTATTGGTACGCATGCCCTCTTGAGCGACCATGTGCAGTTTGCAGATCTCGGCCTCGTCGTCGTGGACGAACAACATCGATTTGGTGTCGAGCAGCGCGACGCCTTGAGGTCTAAAGCAGTCGACTCGGTTCCTCATACCCTGGTCATGACTGCTACTCCGATACCGAGAACCGTCGCCATGACCGTCTTTGGTGATTTGGACACCTCCACAATTAAACGCTTGCCCGCCGGCCGCGCCCCGATCCACACGCATATCGTGCCAATGCAGCTGACCGGTTTCCGCGACAGGCTATTCACCAGAATTGTTGAAGAAGTGGAGAAGGGCCACCAAGCATATGTGGTGTGCCCAAGAATTTCGGACACAGCGGCGGAACAAGGCGTTCTGCTGGCGTCCTATGAAGAATCGTCCGGTCAGCCCATGAGCGTAGAATCCATGCAAGAAATGCTTGGTGGGATGCCTGAATTCGCTGGGATACGCACCGAGACGTTGCACTCGCAATTAGATGTGGCAGACAAGCAGGCAACCATGGATTCCTTTGCCCGTGGTGAAATTGACGTGCTGATTTCCACGACAGTCATTGAAGTTGGCGTTGACGTCCATAATGCGACATTGATGGTGATCATGGATGCTGAGCGCTTCGGCATCTCGCAGCTCCATCAGCTGCGCGGTCGAGTAGGCCGTGGCGGACTGCCTGGTACGTGCCTCATGACGACATGGCTGGACGCGGACCATCCGTCGGTTGGACGCTTGAAGACCATCGAGTCAACTATCGACGGTTTTGACCTAGCCGAGGCAGACTTGGCTGAACGCAAAGAAGGAAATATCTTGGGTGTTCAGCAATCAGGCAGCCGGTCGACGTTGCGAGAACTGAGCATCATCAAGGATCGCTCGCTCATTGAGCACGCGAGAACCGATGTGGGCAGGCTTCTTGCCGATGCCAACTGGGGAAGCAACTACCCGGGGCTTCTGAGCGCAGCCGGGAATTGGCTTGATGATTCCACTAAAGAATTTTTGAATAAGAACTGATTGAAGGTATTGCTAGGCAATGAGCCGTATTATCGCTGGAGCTGCCGGCGGGCATCCACTGAAGTCCGTACCGGGTGATGCAACGCGCCCGACAACGGATCGTGTCAAAGAGGCCCTCTTCTCCCGCTTGGATAGCTGGGATATTCTTGCCGGCGCCCGAGTGCTGGATCTCTTCGCCGGTTCGGGGTCGCTGGGAATCGAGACGGCCAGTCGCGGTGCGCGGCAGGTTGTTCTGGTAGAAAAAGCCCCGAAGGCGGTTTCTGTTTGCCAGCAAAACGCGTCACTGGTGAACAAGGTGTTGAAGGCTAATACGGTGACGGTACAGCGTGGAACTGTTGATAGTGTCCTAGACGGCTATTACAACGCAATTTCGGGAGTGCCCGGCAAGACCTTTGACATTGTCTTGCTGGATCCTCCCTACCCGCTGACTGAAGAAGAACTGGCTCTCACCCTCGAGAAAATATCCAAAATCCTGGCTGAGGATGCGACAGTGATTGTGGAGCGTTCCGGGCGCTCACCGGAACCTACATGGCCAAGCACCATGCAGAAGTTCGCCGACAAGAAATACGGCGAAACGCACCTATGGTTTGCAGAACCCATCTAGATCCATCGAATGGCGAACTTCTGACGGGTACGGTCCCGCTGCCTGGCACTGGAGTATTTGGTCTTCGCTAAAGTGTTGGCGCGACGCTGTGAGAATCAAGTTCCCTGGGAAGCGCTTGGTAAACATTTCCGGACTTGAACTCAACATCACGAACTCAAAGCTGGAGTTTGCCGCCTCGACTTGGGTGCAAGTGAAATTCAAGGGCGGATCATCGCCGATATTCACGAAGAGCAATCCGTCATTGGCCAAAGAGTTCTTGAGTTCGGCGTAATAGTCCGCCGTAGTCAGGTGTTCTGGTGCTTCCGGGCCAGAGAAAATATCCAAGACGATGACGTCAAACTTCTCACCAGCAAGTTGTTCGGCAAGTACACTCCTCGCATCGGCGACGATCGGTGACAAGTGGCAGTCATCCGGCAACGGAAGATGCGTGAGAACGAAATCAAGAAGTTCGCGCTCAATGTCTACAGCCACGTGGGTACTCGATGGGTAAACCACACTCGCCCAACGGGCCAAGGTCAATGCACCTGCACCTAGATGAAGCATCTTCAATGGGTGCTTTTCTGGGCGCAAGACCTTCAGATGGTTAGCTATGCGTGCGAGATACTCGTAGAACACTTCTTCCGGATGGGAAAGATTCACATGGGATTGAGGCGCATCGCCGATCGCTAGTATTTTCGACCCGGGGATCAGATCATCGTCGTAAATAGTGGCGTGTTCCTGGATGAATCCGAGCCACCGTTTGGCAGGCTTGCGCGTCATCGGGAGAGCACCTTTGGCAGCAGCTGTAGGCGCTCGACGGCATCGGAAATGACTTCACGCTTCTTGCAGAAAGCGAAACGCAACAGTCCTTGGTAGTCTTGCTGATTCTCGGGATGGACAAATGCAGACATTGGAATCGCCGCAACGCCTACGCGCTCGGGCATCATGCGTGCTACTTCAGCAGCGTCGTTCAGATCAAAGCTGCGTACGTCAGCAACCAAGAAGTAGGTGCCCTTTGGACGTATGACTGGGATCCCAGCTTGTTCCAGGCCTGATGCGAGAATTTCTCCCTGCTGTCCTAAATCGGCAGCGAAGCGTTCGAAAAAGGCATCAGGAAGATTCAAGGCTTGTGCGACAGCGGGTTGGAACGCAGGGCCCGAGGAATAGGTAATGAACTGTTTTACGGTACGGACGGCAGTGATCAGCTCGCGGGGGCCGGTTGCCCATCCAACTTTCCAGCCGGTAAAGGAGAAAGACTTGCCTGCCGAAGAAATGGTGATGGTTCGCTCGAATCCACCTGGCAAGCTCGCGATCGGAACATGCCGAATACCGAAAGAGAGGTGTTCATAGACCTCGTCGGAGATGATGATGCAGTCGTGCTGATGTGCCAGGGCAATGATTTCCTGAAGCACCGAAACATCTAGAACTGTGCCCGTTGGATTGTGGGGATTGTTCAGAACGATTACACGGGTCTTGTCTGTGACTGCACGTCGAAGGTCATCCATATCCGGCTCGAATTTCGGAGCCTTGAGCTGAACGACCTTATGCACTGCGTTGGTCAACCCGATCATGGCCGCATAGGAATCGTAATACGGTTCAAAGGTCACTACTTCATCGCCAGGTTCTAGGAAAGCAAGTAAAGAAGCAGCGATAGCTTCGGTAGCCCCGGTCGAAACAACTACCTCGGATTCGGGGTCGAGCTTCAATGAATAGAAGCGCTCCTGGTGGGCAGCTATGGCTTCGCGGAGCGAAGGAGTTCCTAAACCGGGCGCATACTGGTTAGCGCCATTCTCGATCGCATCAATAGCAATTTTCTTGATTTCTTCCGGCCCTTCGGAATCCGGGAATCCTTGCCCAAGGTTAATTGCCTGATGAAGGTTGGCCAATCCCGTGATTTCTTCGAAGATGGTCACTCCCGGCCGGCCAGCGGAATCTAGGAGGTTAGCACCATAGGCAGTCCGCCGCCATGGAGTCAATTCAATGCTCATGGTTCCATTATCGTCTCGTGTATAGGGGAACATGGGCATTAAGTCATTGAATCTTTACGAGACATTCATACCAGTTCGCTGAATTGGCGAGAGTTCTTGATAGATTCAGAACATGCGAAGAGCGGTATGCCCGGGTTCTTTTGACCCAATTCACAACGGACACGTCGAGATTATTGCGCGCGCAGCGAGCCTGTTTGATGAGGTGATCGTCGCTGTGTCCACCAATTACTCCAAAAAGTACCGCTTCAGCGAAGATGAGCGCGTAGCGATGGTTGAGGAGACTGTCGGGGGACTGCGCGGGGTTTCCGCTGTCCCGATGGGCCAAGGCCTGCTTGCTGATTTCTGCAAGGAGCAGGGCGCCGAAGCAATCGTCAAGGGATTGCGCAGCACTGTTGACTACGCATACGAAATTCCCATGGCCACGATGAATCGGCATCTGACTGGAGTTGAAACTGTTTTCCTTCAGGCCGATACGCGCTACACGCATTTGTCATCTTCATTGCTCAAGGAAGTACAGGCACTTGGCGGGGACGTTGATGAGTACTTCCCAAGAGCTGTTATCAAAAGACTTCTGACCCCGTGAAGTGTGGTCGGAATTGGTGCTTCCACAACCTATGGATAAAATAAAGCATCCCAGACTTTCACTCGAACTAATTGAATGGGTTTTAAAAAATGCCACAATCGGCTATTACGAAAGCAGTGATTCCAGCGGCAGGCTTGGGCACTCGATTCCTTCCTGCAACGAAGGCTATGCCTAAGGAGATGTTGCCGGTAGTCGATAAACCAGCAATCCAGTACGTCGTTGCCGAAGCTGTGAAATCCGGTTTTACTGATCTGCTAATGGTTACAGGTCGAAATAAGCGAGCTCTTGAAGATCATTTCGACCGAGTCCCGTCACTAGAATTCTCTCTAGAAGCAAAGGGCGACAAGAAAAAGCTTGACGCTATTCACGAGGCTACTCACCTTGGTGACATCCACTATGTGCGTCAGGGCGACCCTCGTGGTTTGGGACATGCCGTCTTATGTGCAAAGCAGCACGTAGGTAACGAACCATTTGCGGTACTGCTAGGCGATGACTTGATTGACGAACGAGACGAGTTGTTGTCCGTCATGGCCGAGGTTCAACGCACAACGGGTGGTTCCGTCATTGCCTTGATGGAAGTGGAACCGCAACAGATCAGCGCCTACGGATGTGCCGATGTATCGAAAGTGGATGGCGAAGACTTCGTAAAAGTAAATGCTCTAGTCGAGAAGCCCGCAATTGATGAAGCACCTAGCAATCTGGCCATCATTGGCCGGTACCTACTGCACCCTCGCGTTTTCGAAGTCCTGGAGCACACGGCACCTGGTCGTGGAAACGAAATCCAACTCACGGATGCCTTGCAGGTTCTGGCTGCGGCTGATGGTGAAGGATCTGGCGTTCACGCCGTCGTCTTCCGCGGACGTCGTTACGACACCGGTGACAAGCTGAGCTATTTGCAGGCGAATATTACGTTGGCCGTTGAAAACGAAGACCTTGGACCAGGGCTAAAGACGTGGTTGAAGGGATTTGTCAAAGACCTAACTGACTAACGAACGGACAGAGGCTACTCAGGATAATCACATTTATCTTGGGTAGTCTTTTTCATTGCGCGAAGCCACCCTGGCATATCGCTGACTTCGGGAGACCGTAACCCGGGTGGAATAGGAATGGAATCAGTGCAAGACCAAGATTCAATATTTTTGTCGCGGAGTGCACGGACCAAAGCTGAACGTCAGAAAAAGAAACGAACACAGGGCCTCGTTGCGTCTGTAGCTGTGGTGATACTGGTGGCAGCGCTCGGCGCCGGATACTTTCTGTTTGATTTGCAAAGACAATTCAACACGAAATCCAACACCGTCACGCTAGGATTTTCTGACGCCGAGCAAGAAGCCCGTCCGATCAAAGATCCTGAAGACAAGTCTATGAACGTCCTACTGTTGGGCGTCGATCATGCGGATGAAGAGGCAACCGATTCCGAGGCTCTCGACGGAGCAGTATCGCAACGAAGCGATTCCATGATGCTCGTTCACATCCCTGAAGATCGGTCGCAGGTCTACGTTATGTCAATGGTTCGAGACATGTACGTGGAGATCCCAGGATTTGGAATGAACAAGCTCAACGCAGCCATTTCTCTAGGCGGAGTTCCACTGTTGTTGCAAACAATTGAAGGACTTTTCGAAACAAAGCTTGATCATGTAGTCATGGTTGATTTCGAAGGGTTCCGCGAATTATCCACCGCTCTCGGCGGAGTGACGGTTAAAAATGACATACCATTCACAGCGAACGATACGGATTACTATTACCCAGCTGGTGACATCACGCTGGAGGGCGATCGTGCACTCCGATTTGTGCGTGAGAGAAAGTCGTTTACCAACGGCGACTACCAACGTGTCGCGAATCAACGAAAGTTCATCGCTGCAGCAGCGAATCAAATGCTCTCATCAGAGACATTGGCTAACCCGATCAAGCTTTACGATATCATCGACAAGGTTTCCCCTTATCTGACATTTGATGAGGACTTTGATGCCGCAACTCTCGTCGGGCTGGGATTGCAACTCAAAGACGTGGATACCCAAAATATGGAGATGTTCACTATGCCAACCGCTGGAACGTCTACTAGGGCAGACGGGCAATCTATTGAGTTGGCTAGCGAACTTGCCATTTCTCAGATAAGCGAAGCCTTGCAAGATGACGCCATGGCTGAGTATCTTCAGGAAAATCCGCCCGAAACACCCTTAGTGCCGGATGTGGGATGAACTACACCATACTGAAGGTGGAAAGCAAGAAGAACAGCTCTCCATCAACTAGACTTTGAACATCTATGCTTAGCCGAAAATGCACCAAATCGCATTCGAACAAGAGGACATATTTCGCATGACAGTTGCAGAGGAGGCCGAGAAGTACGGCTTGCACCGAGTTGGGGCAAGACCTACTTTGGTCAACTATCTGAAACAGACGTGGCAGCGTCGTGAGTTTATTTACGAGCTTGCGAAAGCACGTGTCCAGAGAGAAAACCAGAGAAATCGCCTCGGTGTGATCTGGATCGTGCTGAAGCCGACATTCAATGCCCTCATGTACGGATTCATCTTCGGAGTGCTTCAAGGCGGCAATAAGGCTCCGGATTATCCGGTATTCGTGATTATCGGCGTGTTCTTGTTCGAGTTCTTTTCGACTTCGATGACAGGCGGCGCAAAGTCGATTACAGGGAATAATGCTCTGGTCCAGTCGCTGTCGTTCCCCCGACTTTCGTTACCAGTTGCGCAAATTACCCAGAATGTCTTGACGTTGATGCCGATGGTAGGTGTCATGTTCATTTACGCGATGATACTGGGGACTACACCGAAGTGGAGTTGGCTAGCGATCATCCCCATCATCGGTATATTCACGGTATTTAATCTGGGTATTGCCTTGATTTGTGCACGCATCACAGTTCATATCCGTGACTTCACCCAATTGCTTCCTTTGATAAGTCGAGTGCTTTTCTATACGTCTGGCGTCCTATTCAGTGCGGACCGATTACTGAGCCAGTGGCCCTGGATGATCGCGATCTTTGATATTCATCCGGTTTATCAGACTCTCCAGCTTGCGCGTGGAATGGTTATGAACACGGCCGTGTACGATCCGTGGGCCTGGTGGGTAATCTCAGCTTGGGCCGTAGCGATGCTGCTAGTCGGTCTAATTTACTTCTGGAAGGCAGAGGAACGGTACGGACGTGCGAATTAGTTTTGATGACCTGATCAATCCGGAGCTGCATCCAGAATACGAGCCTGCTCCTATATTTTCGGATGACACCTCATTCATTGATGTCGTGAAGCCCGAACAGATCAAGAATTCCAACCTACAGATCGACGAGTCCCGTCAGCCTGTCGTAATCGTCGATAATCTTCACGTGAAGTATGAAGTCTTTTCGAGTGGCAAAGCAGTAGGAAATGCTGGGGCGCGAAGATTGTTGCAACCGAAGCTTAAGGGCGTACGTACTGTTCATGCGCTTAAAGGCATAACATTCGTTGCATATGAAAATGAATCTATCGGTGTGATCGGTTCGAATGGTTCAGGTAAGTCAACCTTGTTAAAAGCCATTACCGGGCTAACTCCTCCATCCGACGGTGCCGTTTACGCGAGGTCACGTCCAAGCTTGCTTGGCGTAGGAGCCGCACTTATACCGGACCTGTCCGGCGACAAGAACATCACTTTGGGTGGACTCGCCCTTGGATATTCGCGTGAGCAAGTTGAACAAATGCGTGAGGACATCACGCACTTTGCTGAACTGCAGGAATTTATCGATCTTCCAATGCGCACTTACTCGTCGGGGATGAGTGCTCGATTGAAGTTTGCTATCGCTGCCTCAAAGAAGCACGACATTTTGATTGTCGACGAGGCATTAGCAGTTGGCGATGCCAAGTTCCGCAAACGGAGTGAAGCGAAGATTCGTGAAATTAGGGATAGCGCCGGAACGATCTTCAACGTCTCCCACTCCATGGGGTCTATCAAAGAGACCTGCAATCGAGTGATTTGGATCGAAAAAGGCGTCCAGATGATGGACGGCGATCCGGATACCGTGATCAAGGAATATCAAAAGCATCTGAAAGCGAAGAAGTAAGGCCGGAATGACAGAATTTCCTGGTGTCTCTTATGTAATGCCTGTGCTCAATGAAGCGGACTATCTGGAAGAGGCAGTGTCCTCGATCTTGGCACAAGAGTATGCCGGAGAGAAAGAAGTCGTTCTCGCGCTGGGGCCAAGTACGGATTCAACCAACGACGTGGCAAAGCTCCTGTCTGAGTCCGACTCGCGAATCGTTCTTGTCGATAACCCTCTGGGGCGCACCCCGATTGCCCTGAACCTGGCAATCCGCGCATCCACGATGCCTATTGTCATACGCGTTGACGCCCACAGCGAGTTGCCGTCGAACTATACACGGCGAGGAATCGAGACCCTTTTCCGTGCGAATGCACACGACGTGGGGGGACTGATGGACGCCAAAGGACGTACATCCGTCCAGCGGGGGATAGCAGCTGCCTATCATTCGAAGTTCGGGTTTGGCGGGCCTGCATATCATTCAGGCGCGCCCGAGGGACCAGCTGAGTCTGCGTACCTTGGTATCTTCCGTCGCGAAGTATTCGACCAAGTCGGTTTTTATAATGAGGAGTTGTGGCGTGCCCAAGACTGGGAACTCTGTCTGCGAATTCGACAGGCAGGCCACACCGTTTGGTTCGATCCTGAACTCAAGGTCGGCTATTACCCACGTGATAACTTCAAGTCTCTAATGAGCCAGTCGATGGCCTCGGGTACCTGGAGGGCTGAAATTGCTCGACGCTTCCCGGAAGGGAAATCGTTGCGCCATGATGTTCCACCGCTCTTGCTTTTGGGCGTCGGGACAGGATTGGTGGCAACTGTCGTTGAGCCACTAATTCGCCAAGAAGTTCCGAACTGGGTACGTTTGTCTCTGAACTTGGCTAAGGCTGTGCCTGCCGTATATGCCGTGATCACTTTGGCAGCGGGACTGGCAAGCAACGCGAGGGGATTGAAAGACAAGCTGTTGGCAGCATGTGCTTTCCCCGCAATTCATTTGCCTTGGGCCGTCGGATACCTCAAAGGTCGCATATTTGGAGCATCCGGCACCGTCGACAAGGGACGCGTGAAGTAGTCATGGCCGATCGTCCAAAGAACCCGACGCTTGAACAGTTGCGGACAGTCTGCCAACCTCCGGAAGTTCGTGCGCGAAAAAATGCCGAGCACTGGACCGCTGAACTGTACCTGCGTCATATCTCGATTTACCTCACCGCAGTACTGGTACGTACGCGAATCAGCGCCAACGGAGTCACCGGGTTGATGATCCTTGCCGGTTGGGGGATGTCTCTAGCGCTATTGATCCCTGGCATCTGGGGGCCGCTGCTGGCAGTGCTCCTGTCTCAGGTCCAGTTGTATTTCGACTGCTCTGACGGAGAAGTCGCGCGCTGGAGGGGAACGCAATCTCCCCGCGGTATCTTCATGGACATGGTTGGACACCACACAACTGAGGCGTTGATTCCAATTGCCTTGGGTTACCGGGTCTACACGGAACTCTCTACACAGAATTCAACTGGCGAGCAGGCATGGCCAACATTGTTTATGGCCGCTTGTTTGTCAGTGCTTCTGGTCCTGAATCGTTCGCAGTCGCTCATGGTTCATGCAGCCCGAGGCATGGCGGGGCTTGGAAAATTGCCGGATACGGCAGCCGCCAGATCTGTTCCAACAACATCTCTTGTTGGAAAATTGCGTTCGCTGGCTCGCTTCTTGCCATTCCATAAGCTCCTGCACGCTGTGGAACTGTCGCTGATCATCCTAGGATGCTCGATTATCTCCATGATTGCGGGTGCACCAGCAATTGCTGAAAAATGGATGATTTGGATCCTGCTGCCTGCATGCGTCCTTGTGAACATCGGGCATTTCCTGTCCAACATGGCCTCATCCCGCCTCAAAGCATAGTTTGACCGTATTGCCTGTACCCCACCGCCTTAGAGGACAAATGCCTGCAGAGATTAAGCCGACTATCGGTGTAGTTGTGTTGACCATGGGTAACCGCCCGGTTGAGCTCCAGCGTGCCTTGGAATCTTTGCTAGCCCAACGATCAGTGTCGATTGATGCTGTTGTTGTCGGCAACGGATGGGATCCAACGGATATCCCGGAAGGCATCAAAACTCATTTTCTTCCGGAGAATTTGGGCATTCCGGCCGGCCGGAATGCCGGAGTGAATCAGGTACGAGGCGAGTACCTGTGCTTCCTTGACGACGATTCATGGTTCATCGATGACGATTTCTTGATCACGGCTGTAGAGCGATTCAAACACTATCCCCGCATGGGGCTGTTGCAGCCGCGCATCACAGACCCGGAGAATGAAGAGCAGAATCCAAGGCGCTGGATTCCTCGTTTGAAAAAACGTACGGCAGTCGAACCAAGCAAGGTTTTCCACGTGGGCGAAACCTGTTTGGTGACCACCCGCAAAATCTTTGATGCCACAGGTGGCTGGGCAGGGGGATTCTGGTACGCGCATGAAGGAATTGAACTTGCCTGGCGTGTATGGGATACCGGCACCTACGTCTGGTATGCCGGCGACATGCAGATTGGCCATCCAATCGTCGATCCACGACGCCACGACGGATTTTATCGGTTGAATGCCCGCAACAGGGTATGGCTCGCCCGTCGTAATTTGCCGATGCCGCTGCGTTGGATTTATCCAACATCCTGGATGCTGATTGAGTGCTTGCGGCTGCGACATAACAAAAGCGCTGTGGCCCAATATTTAGCCGGGTGGCGTGCAGGCTGGTCCGGCAGCCCCTGGTACCGCGAACCACGGTCTAAACTTAGATGGAAAACCATAGCTCGCATGGCCCTCGCGGGTCGTGCGCCTATTATCTAACGACAAGTACAAGATAGCCTACTAGCTACGCAAAAAATCTAATATTTCGCTTCGAGAGGGACCCATGACAAAAACTGTATTGACTTACGGAACGTTCGACCTGTTCCATATTGGTCATCTCAACATCCTCAAGCGTCTGAAGGAAAAGGGCGACCGTTTGGTTGTCGGTGTATCCACAGATGAATTCAACGCAATCAAAGGCAAGAAGCCCGTTGTACCGTTTGAACAGCGCCGTGAGATCGTGCAGGCCATAAAGTACGTCGATCTTGCGATTCCGGAAGAGAATTGGGAACAGAAGCGCCTGGATATCAAGAAGTATGATGCCAAGGTGTTCGGCATTGGTGAGGACTGGAAGGGAAAGTTCGACGACCTTGGTGATGAAGTCGAGGTCGTTTACCTTCCTCGTACTTCGGGAATTTCGACCACCGAGATGAAACGCGTCCTCAGCCAGTTTGATGAACGCCACGTGGAATCCTTGAAGGATACGTTAGATACCCTCAGCCAGATCGTTAAAGAACTGAGCTAATTAGTCCATTTGCACACCTGCTTTTCTAGATTTTCGAAAGTTCCCATGTCTAGCGACCATATTTCAGCCACCATTAAGTCCAGCGTCAAGAACGCGCTTCGGAAAGTGGGGCGCCGACCAGAGGCAAGAAGACTATCAAGGGTCATGGGCCTGAACACGCGCCCAGGCGGCCTCAACGTTGGTGTTTCGGGTATACCTGTTCCTGGAACTGTCGCGGTGTACTTCGGCGATGGCGCGGACAAGATCTACCAAGTAACTCAGTGGTTACCAGTGCTCGAAGAACTGCATGCGAAGCAAGAAGTTCTGCTGGTCTTCCGTACGCTGAGCGCTTTCAAAGCTGCTGAGAAATTTACTGATCTTCCGAAGATTTACATCCGCCGTTTCTCAGACCTGATGGATTTGTATGACGACAATGAACTGAAGTTGGTTATCTATACGAATAACTCGCGTTCCAACTTCCAGTCCCTAGACCACCCTCGTCTGGTGCATGTTCACGTGAATCACGGCGAAAGCGACAAGCTGTCGATGGTTTCAAACAAAGCAAAGGCCTACGACAAGGTATTTGTTGCGGGTCCAGCCGCTATTAAGCGCCATGAAGCAATGCTGATCGACTTTGACCGCAGCAAGCTTGAGGTCACCGGTCGTCCGCAGCTGGACATTGATTTCAAGCCCGAACTGGATCCTAGTGACAAACTAGATGTCATGTACGCGCCAACGTGGGAAGGCGAAAACGAGGATAACAACTACACCTCGTTGGATAAGTACGGTGTGTCCATCGTCGAGGCTTTGCTAGCGAATCCAAATTGGCGGATTATCTACAAGCCCCATCCGCGTATCCAGACAAGCAAGAATCATGGCGTTGCCCAAGCGCACTCGCGCATCATGGAACTCATTGCGATCGCCAATGAATCGGGTGCCGATCACGTCATTTCCGAACAGGGCAATATTTTGGCGATGTTCGAATCCACGGATGCACTGGTAACCGACGTATCAAGCGTCGGGCTGGACTATTTGTACCTGCATCCTGCGAACCCACTGGTGATTTCAGATCGTCGTACAAATCGTGAAATCTTGCACAGGGACGCCCCTATCGCCAAGGCATGTCATGTCATCGATCGTGACTCCGTGTCCAACGTGCGTGAAGTTCTTAATGATGCTCTGGTCCACGACCGGCATAAAGAACAACGCCTCGAAATGCGCAAGTTCTACTTTGGCGAGTTAAGCCGAGGGGATTCCACCCAGCGCTTCCAGGAAGTTATTGAAAAGCTCATCGACGAACGCCAGAGCAAACTGCAGAACTTCCGAGGTTGGCACAGTTAGTCACTGTTGCCATTGGTACGACCCCAAATCACAATACCTGTGAACTTGGGGTCGTATTCATTGCTGTTGTGTTTTCAAACTAACAACACTCGGTCCTTAATTAGGCAATTCGGACACGCTTTGCGAGAGAATCGGATGGTAGATAGGCTCCGTCTTTTTGGGTCTATTGGTAAGACCCCCTTCTGAAGGACCCCGGTGGATATTTTTCGTACGCGTGTAGCTCTCGGCGTAGGCCGTAGAATCGAACGACTAGGCAGATACCGTATCGCGGCTATCTACTATGGTCAGGCACTTAAGACGGGCCTGACAAAGTCTGCTGAAGTGCAATTCCGCTACGGATTCAGCTTGTACAAGTGCAAGCAGTACCAGGCTGCCATGAATCAGCTTGAATCTGCCATAGCTCGTCAGCCGCATCGGTACGGGTGGATCCAAACGCTCGCATCGAATATGCAGCGAATGAAAAAATATGAGCGTTCGCTAGAACTTTTTGCAGCTGCTTGCGAAGGCGACCCAAGCAAAATCACATGGCGGATTCGTTGGGCACGTTGCGCTCGTCTGGCTCGAAAATCCGATCTCGCATCAGCAATCCTTGACGGTTTGGTGGCAGATTTCCCGAGCGATCCAGCAGCTTCGGCAGCTATAGCCAAGTTCCTGTTGGAGACCGGGCAACGCTGGCGTGAATTGGATGTCCGGCTGCAATACGAAAGCCAGCATGTTGACGACGCAAATTGGATGTTCCTGACTGGCCAAGCAGCATCCTTCATGTCCCGTTTTGAGCTGGCCGAGGCGTACTTCCAAAAGGCATTGGACCTCGATGACCAGCAACCCAAGTACTGGTACGGGCTTGGTCGTTGTTTAGAAGACCTGGGTCAATCCACGGAAGCCCAAAACGCATACTCTAACGCTGTGTTGCGTTCAACCGAACAGACCGTTCTGAACGTGGGCGTAGGCAAAATTCATGAAAACGAAGAAGACTGGAATCGTGCACTGGACGCCTATGAGCTCGAACTGCAGAATACTTCCAGCGCAACGAACTTATATCTGCTGAATTTCCGTGCCGGCGAAACCGCGGCGAGACTCTTCGAATTCCGCCAAGCCAACGAATACTTCCAGCGAGCCGAGAACTTCGCGGACACGGTTGAAGAGCGGGTATTGGCTGGTTATGCCCGCGGTCGAGTACTCGCTCGGGCGGGCGAACAGACTGAATCGGTAGCCTGTTTCTCTGAATTTGTTGACCTATTGCCAGAGCAGAAGAGAATTGAACCAGCCGTTGCGTTGTTCCGTTATGCCCACGGACTGATGCAACTCGGCCAATTTGTGGAAGCCAGTACCCGATTCAGCGAAGCGGCAGAAGCCTGGGGATACCTTGGCAGCAGCTTCAAAGGCTCCAAGTCCGCTGGCGCACGTGCCAATTACCATCGTCAGCGAGGTGCGATTGCAGCTGCTGGAGGAGATTGGGAAACTGCCGCTTCTGCATATGCGTCAGCTTTGTGGCATTCGTCCTCAACTGAGCGTCAGTGGCAAGCCAAAGCTGGGCAGGCCTTCTCACAACTAGGAATGTTCGAATCAGCTTGTGAATACTATGCCGGCATGCTGCTTTTCACTGAGATCTCGGTGGCAGGCCTGGGCAACGCATTGAAGGGAGTGGGCCGTCGACGTGGAGCCTTGGCTATCCATGCGCGAGAAGTAGAGCCACTGGACGAGAAACTAGTTCTATTCGAATCGTCACACGGAAAGAATGTCCATTGCCATCCGCTGGCAATCTTCCGTCAGATGCGAAAGGACCCACGTTTTGATGACTTCCGTTTCGCGTGGGTATATAACGATTATTCAGAGGTTCCAGCCCAGCTGAGTCTAGAACCGGACGTTGCGGTCATAAAGCAGCATTCTGACAAATACATCCGGTTGCTAGGAACCGCCAAGTTCCTGGTGAATAACGCAACCTTCCCAACATACTTTGCCCGTCGCGAGGGTCAACGAGTTTTGAACACGTGGCACGGTACGCCTTTGAAGTTCATGGGTAAGCTCGTCAAAGACGGCGTTGCCGAGCACCGAAACGTTCAGCGCAATTTCCTTCAAACTACTCACTTGATGGTCCCCAATGCGCACACGCTGAAAACCCTAAGTACTGACCATGACCTTGACGGCCTGTTCCCGGCGAAGGTTGCCCTGACCGGCAGCCCTCGAATAGACCAGATGATCAATATGAGCGAAGCACGTCGGATCGAAATCCTAGAAATTCTTGGTGTTGATCCAAACAACGACAAGAAAATCGTATTGTTTGCGCCGACTTGGCGAGGCCAGCTCAAAGATCGGTCTTATGATGTCAATGGCCTAGTCGAGGACCTGGCTGCAATGTCGCAAGGCGAGCACCACATGCTGTTCCGTGCACACCGTTTCGCTGAACAACTAATTGGTGATGCAGCCCTGGATGCAACCGTCGTGCCTGCATCCATCGACACTAACGAGCTTTTGGCAGTTGTCGATGTGTTAATCACCGACTACTCTTCAATCTTCTACGACTTCTTGCCAACTAAGAAGCCAATCATTTTCTACACGCCGGACTTCGACGCTTATGAGGCTGAACGTGGTCTGTACTTCGAACGCTCTACATGGCCTGGCAACGTCTTGGACTCAATCGAAGAAGTATGCTTGGAGCTTCATCGCCAACTTGGCGATGGGGATCTCGGTGTACACGAGAACCTCGAGAAGAACGTGGCTGAGTTTGCGTCGATGGAAGATGGGAATGCCACTCAGCGAGTCATCGATTTCTTCTTCCTGGATGACGAAAGCAACCTGCTTGACGCACCGCAAGACGAGCGGATCAAGCTGCTGTTCTACCAAGGTCCTTTTAAGCCCAATGGCATCGCCACAGCATTCACCAATTTGATCGGTTCGCTGGATCCCGAGAAGTACTTGGTGTCTGTTGCTGTTGACATGGGCGCCGTTGGAAGCAATACGGATTCATTGGAGATTCTCAACGGGCTTCCTGAACATGTCAAGATTCTTCCACGCGCCGGCGCAACGATCATGTCCGCCGAAGAACGTTGGGTTTCCGACGGTTATCACGCACATCGTGGTTTCGACTCGCCTGTAGCTGAACAGATCCACCTGAACACGATGGAACGCGAAATGCAGCGTTCTTTCGGTGATGCACGCTTTGACGTTGCTATCGATTTCGAAGGATACTCGCGATTCTGGGCTATGTTATTTGCCGCGTCTCATACTCATGCGAAGCGCAACTACATTTACCTGCACAACGACATGGTAGGGGAGTGGAAACTGCGCTTCGGTACGATGCCGGGACTGTTCGCCACTTACCGTCACTATGACCGGTTGGTTTCTGTAACTGAAAGTGTTGGCCAGCAGAACGAGCAGCAACTGAGCGAGCTATTTGGGCTTGATCCTGGCAAGTTCACCGTGTCGGAGAACTTGCTGGATCTGCGCAAGCCTTTGGAATGGTCTGAGGCATCGGATCCGGTGCATCGTTTCGAGGGCGATGGGCTAACCGTTTTTGCCAACATGGCGCGGTTGTCTCCTGAAAAGGGACAAATGAAGTTGCTTGAAGCGTTCGCGAAGATTAACGCGGATCATCCAGGAACTCGGTTGTTGATGATTGGTGATGGCCCGCTTCGCAGTGACCTGGAAACGGAGATCAAGGTACGCGGACTGACCGGGCGCGTGGTCATAACCGGTTTGTTGGCCAACCCCTTCCCAACACTGAAGACCGCTGACTGTTTTGTCTTCTCTTCTGACTATGAAGGTCAGGGACTGGCAATGATAGAAGCCATGATGCTTGGCATACCTGCAATTTCAACCGATGTTGTTGGATCGCATAGCGTGCTCGTCGGCGGTTTCGGGCAACTTGTCGAAAACTCGGCCGAAGGATTGGTCAAGGGCATGCAGGCCTTCTTGGATGGCTACCAAGCCGAGAAGGTTTTTGACGCACAGTTGTACCAGGACAACGCGCTTGCACAATTTGAGGAGCTGCTTAGCTTGGTGAATTCCTAGTCGTCAAAGACGGCCAAACTGGAAAGAGGTGTGTTGAAGAATCATAGACTCTTCAACACACCTCTTCGTTGGATTCGAACACCTAGGCTGCGCGCCGGCCCGGGAAGTGCGAAACCTCCGCGTGGCCGTTGACCAAGTTCAGAGATTCATCAATAAAGCGCTGCATGCTGGCGCCCTTGGCAACGTCACCGAAATAGTACTCGACAACTTCTTTGAACCCAGCATTTTCTTCCAATAGTGCTGAACGAATCAACGCAGGGCTATCAGCGGACTGTGCAGCTGCTAGGGACGGCACCTTGCTCAGAGCCGGGGAATCAGAGATAGTCGCCTCCTCAGAAACCGGAGTGGTAACGAACATCGGTTTGCCTGTCGCAAGGAAATCGTAGGCCACTGCAGAAATATCCGTAATGCAAATATCAGATTGGACCCACTGCCAGCCCCAATGGGTGGTGTCGTCAAATAGGAGTCGACCAGTTGCTGTCGAATTTGCTGAATTGAGCTTATCTCGAACTCGTTCCACAGCTTGTCCATATTGCGCAGAATTGATGCCAGAACGCGGATGTGGGCGGAAGATTATGTTGAATCCGCCGTCTTTGATCAGCGCGTCAATGAGCCCTTCCCCGTGCGATAAGAGGGAACCGTAATTCATAGAAGGACGATCGCCTTCCCACGTTGGAGCGTAAAGTACGGTGGGCAATGAGTGGTTGATCGAGTACGGCGCCAAATAATCTACGTCGATCTGCGGTCGACCGATCAATCGGGTACGATGGCCGGCATCGAAATTGCGCAGATGAAGACCCAGGCGATCGCGCGCAGCCTGCCCAGCGGAAAAGACGTAGTCGTAGGCTTTGAGCTGGTTCGACCACATGTAGGCCTTTTCGCTCTCACCATGACTGATGAAGACGTGATCCGGTGCGTTGAAGCGCATCATCTGGAAATTGCGAATATTTTGGTTGACGTAAAACACAACACGCAAATCTTGGGAATTAACGAGTTTTTCAACGTCTTCGATTGTCGGTGCGTAATGGACTGGAATGGCGCATTCCTCACGTAACGCCAAAGCCGACTCAGGCAGTCGTGTGATGATGACCACTGGTACGCGTTTGGCCAATTGCTTCAGAGGTTCGTACCATTGGCGGATTTGATAAGCGTTAACCATGGCATCCGCGAAATAGAGGGCAACCTGGTACCGGTCTTCGCCGCTAGGCGCATGAAAGAGCTCGGTGGCATGACGGTTGATGAACTTGCGGTGCTGTTGCGCGACGAGGCGTCGACCGGCGTACGTCGCCGCATTGTTCAAGGTCTTGAGTACCTTCATGGAAATTCCTTTGCCACTGATTTTTGGATCTAGGACTAAGCATATGACTTGGGCTTCGCAGGATACTGTCGACATGCTTAAAGGAGCATTCAAAGACGCGAATCTTCAGTTTTATTGTTCAAAGTATGTTCAGGTAAGGCACGAGTCCAAGACCGTACGGTCGTATTGGGAACTGATGTTGCAGTAGGCACAAAGCATGTAATTGTTGAGATAAGATGTGATGAGTGCAACTTCCAAATCGCGACCCAGAACTGGTTTGAGTTTGGGAACTTGGCCTACGGCAAGCTAAGATGAAATGTCGGACTATGTTTCTATAGGAGTCATCATTAGCGAAAAGCGTTCTGATCGATCGCCAAACGGCGAACTCGATCGCAACTCGCCTCTGGTTTTTTCAACCAGGGAGCTCGGCCGTTCGCCTGGCTCGATGAAAACTCTCAAAGAGCAGGTTCCGGCGCCCGCAGATGTGGGAAATGCACTCATCGGTATTCGTGGAGGATCTGAGCTTGACTTAGATCTTCGCTTTGAAGCCGTGCATGAGGGAATTCTGGTATCGGGTACCGCTACAGCGCAGATTGCTGGGGAATGTGGACGATGCCTGGAGCCCATCGAGTACGATTTCGAGGCTGATATTCAGGAGCTCTTCTATTATGAAGAGAGCGAAGAATTCGAAGACGATGATGATGTGGATCAGTATTGGGTGGTCGGTGACTTGATTGACATCGATCCGGTACTACGGAGCGCAGTGGTTACCGCCCTGCCGTTCCAGCCGGTTTGCCGGGAAGATTGCTTGGGGCTCTGCAGTGAATGCGGAATCAGCCTCAACGAAGACCCCCAGCATGATCACGAGATCCTGGATCCACGTTGGGCAGCGCTAGCGCAGCTGTCCGACATTGTTGCAGAGGATGCGACAAACGATAAAACGTCAGACAAGAGAGAAGAGAAGTAGTCGTGGCTGTTCCAAAGCGGAAGATGTCCCGTGCGAATACTCGTGCCCGCCGTTCTCAGTGGAAGGCTACCGCACCGAACCTGGTGAAGACCGTTGAAAACGGTCGCGTTACCTACAGCCTGCCTCACCAGGCTAAGGTTGTCACCGACTCGGCTGGTACCGAACTGTTCCTTGAGTACAAGGGTCGCAAGGTCGCAGACGTCTAAGACATGTCTTCTAAAGAAGAACTTATGAAGCGTCTCGGAATCAACATTGATTCCGAGACGTTTCGTCTTGCATTCACTCACCGCTCCTTTTCATATGAGAACGGTGGCATTCCAACGAACGAACGCCTCGAGTTCCTGGGCGATTCAATTCTTGGCTTCTGCGTTGCAGAATACCTGTACGCGACTTTCCCGCTTCTGCCAGAAGGCGATCTTGCTAAGCGACGAGCAGCTATCGTCAGCACCCGCGCCTTGGCCATGATTGCCCGCGATCTGGATGTGGGGGAGCATCTGCTCCTTGGGCGTGGCGAAGCGCAGTCCAACGGGTCAAACAAATCATCCATTCTGGCAGACACCATGGAAGCCATCCTTGGAGCTACCTACCTGGTCCAAGGCATGGAAGCAGCGCGCTCGTTTGTGCTTCGTTTCGTCACGCCACTGTTGGAAGATCCTAGGCTGTTGGGCGCCACCACCGACTGGAAAACTGTAATCCAGGAAGAAGTAGCCTCTCAAAAGCTAGGCGAGATGCAATACCAGGTCACCGGTTCCGGTCCCGACCATGCACGTACCTACCTCGCTGAACTCCTCATCGGTGACAAGGTATATGGCGAGGGGCATGGGCCGTCCAAGAAAGAAGCCGAGCAGGAAGCGGCACACAAGACTTGGCTAATGCTGCATCCTGGTGAGCAGCTACCCAAGGGGTAGCATTTAGCGCATGCCAGAATTGCCAGAAGTTGAAGTCGTCCGCGAAGGCCTGGACAAGTGGGTTCGCACTCGAACGGTGCACACTGTTCAGGTGCTGGACCCTCGTTCTGTCCGCCGCCATACCGACGGTGTTGAAGATTTCGAACAGACTCTTAGCGGTTGTTCAATAGCTTCTGTAGTTCGCAGGGGCAAGTTCCTCTGGATGGACTTGGACGGCTTGGCTACCCCTGCGGCTCTGGTGGCTCACCTGGGGATGAGCGGACAACTTCTTGTTGAAGAGCCTGATGCTCCCGATGAGAAGCATCTAAAAGTACGCCTATCATTGAGCAATAAATCTGGCTTCCCAAGCGAACTGCGCTTCGTTGACCAGAGAATCTTCGGCGGAATGTTCCTGTCGCCTGTCATAGCAACACCAGATGGGTTGCCTGCCGGCGCAGGTTCGCTACAGGCATCGATCCCATTAGCGGCTGCACACATCGCCAGGGACGTCATGGATCCTCACCGCAATCCCGAGGATCTGTACGTCGCGCTTCGCAAAAAGAATACTGAATTGAAGCGGGCCATTCTGGACCAGGGGATCATTTCAGGCGTCGGCAACATCTATGCGGATGAGGCACTGTGGCAAGCAGGCCTGTCCGGATTGCGCAGTACCGCAACAATTAGGCGTACTGAGGTTCAACGCCTCAACGATGCCTTGGTTGATGTGATGACGCGCGCCCTTGCAGCTGGCGGTACCAGCTTTGATTCCCTCTATGTAAATGTGAACGGTGCCAGCGGTTATTTCGCCAGATCATTGAACGCCTATGGGCGTGAAGGCAAGGTCTGTTTGCGGTGCGAGGAGAACGGACGAGAATCGTTGATTCGGCGCGATCCGTTTATGGGCCGTTCCTCATACAGCTGTCCCGTGTGCCAGCCACGTCCACGTCGCACACGACGCTAGCTGGCACATCGAGAACTTGTCGCAGGCTATGCAATGCGAGAATTGAGCACCTGTTCATTGAAAGGTGCCCAAGCGTCAACGGCCCACTGTCCAAAGTTCTTATCAGTGAGCGTCACACAGGCCAGACGATGCTCGGGATCCACCCAGAGGAATGTGCCGGACTGCCCAAAATGTCCGAAAGTCGATGGCGGATGGTTTGCTCCTGTCCAGTGTGGCGATTTGGACGAACGGATTTCAAACCCGAGGCCCCAATCGTTAGGGTTCTGACGCCCATAGCCAGGCAGAATTCCAGCAAGGTTCTCAAAATGAACACGCGTTGCGTCACGCAATGTTTCTTGCGCCACGATAGTTGGGTTCAATAGCTCAGCTGCGAATTTTGCCAAGTCCGCGGCCGTGGAACGCCCATCCTTCGCGCAGCTGCCGGCAATCTCAGTGCTAGCCATGGCCAGGGGAGCGAAGACAGCCTCTTGTGCGTACTGGGACATGCTGATTCCAGTCTGTTGCTCCAAATGCTCTGCGAGCTTCTCGAATCCGAAATTCGAGTAGCCGCGTTTGGTCCCTACGGCAAAGCGGATCGCTTCGGAATCGAAGTCATAGCCGGCTGTATGCGCCAAGAGGTGGTGCACCGTGGAACCCTCTGGCCCTGCAGGATCTTCGAGGGTTATGGCTTCTTCTTCCAGCGCTACCAAGAACGTATAGGCACTGAGCAATTTCGTCACCGAGGCCAAGGGATAAACGCGTGCAGTATCACCGTGCTGGTCAATGATTGCCCCGTTGCCGTTGACTACCACGGAAACCGCATTGTCACTTGGCCACTGGTCAATCTGCGTCAGAATGCTCATAGAATGATCTATCCCTCGAATTTCGTCCTTGGATTTTGCGAGCACAACCAGAAAATCCCCACTGCGCTTCGCTAGAATTGCCACAAGGATTGGGTTTGGATGCCCAACCCAACTTTAGCCATTCGACCCAAACTTAGGAACTTCACGCCGTGCATCTGAAGACTCTCACCGTTCGCGGATTCAAGTCTTTTGCGTCGGCGACCACCTTTGAATTCGAACCCGGTGTCACTGCTGTTGTCGGGCCTAACGGCTCGGGCAAATCCAATGTGGTGGATGCGCTGTCTTGGGTCATGGGGGAGCAGGGTGCCAAGACACTTCGCGGCGGCAAGATGGAAGACGTGATCTTTGCTGGCACGTCGGGTCGCCCACCGCTTGGACGTGCCCACGTTTCCTTGACCATCGATAACGCAGATGGCCAGCTGCCCATCGACTATGCAGAAGTCACTATCTCCCGCACCTTATTCCGTACCGGCGGATCCGAGTATGCGATTAATGGAAGCTCGTGCCGTCTACTGGACATTCAAGAGCTGCTCTCGGACTCCGGCCTGGGGCGGGAAATGCATGTGATTGTCGGGCAGGGGCAGCTGGACCGCATTCTGCACGCAACAGCCGAAGACCGGCGTGGCTTCATTGAAGAGGCGGCCGGCGTGCTCAAGCACCGTCGGCGCAAAGAGAAAACTCTGCGTAAACTGCAGGCAATGCAGGGAAACCTGGATCGCCTTGAGGATTTGAGCGCTGAGGTGCGGCGCCAATTGGCCCCGTTGGGACGGCAGGCGAAAATTGCTCGCCGCGCGCAGACGGTTCAGCTCGATGTCAGGGACGCAAAGTCCCGCTTGCTCGCTGATGATTTGGTCACGCTGAATAACAAGCTTGCACAAGACATCGATGACGAATCAAAGATCCAAGCTCAGCAAGAAGAGGCTACTGCGCGCCTGGAACGCGTCAAGAAGCATATCGAAGAACTCGCTTCCCAGATGGAAACCATAACCCCGCGTCTTGGGCAGATTCAGGAAACATGGGTTGCGCTGAGCACCCAGGCAGAAAGGTACCGCTCGCTGGCCGCGTTGGCTCGTGAACGAGCGAAATTGCTGGAAAGCAACGAAACTCATTTCGATTCCAGCCGAGATCCTGAGCGGTTGGAAGCCCAAGCTGAGCGAATGAGCGCAGAACTTGAGGAACTAGAAGAAGCTCTTGAAGACCGCCATGAGATCCTGGCTGAAGCCGTTGAAGCTAAGGAGCAGGCAGAGGAAGCTTCGCGGGCTGAACAACAACGAATGGCTGCCATGCTTCGTGCTGCAGCGGATCGCCGCGAGGGTATGTCCCGGCTAGCCTCCCAGGTGGCTTCCGCACGTAGTCGTGTCGACGTAACTCGTGCTGAGATATCTCGCCTTCAGGAAAGTGCCCGTTCCTTCGACTCGGATCTTGAATTGGATTCGCGCTCTCACGCCGAAGTCGCCACCGATCTTGAAAAACAGCTAGCTGGCGAAGCACAGCTGAATCAGGATTTCGAGAGTGCGGATCAAGAACATTCAGCATTGTCAGAAGCCCACAACATCGATAGCCAGCGGGAACGCGAGCTATCTGTGCGTGTTTCCGGACTGCGCGCACGCCTTGATGCCCTGAAGCTGAACTCAAAACCAGATGATCAGTCCGCTCAGCTTCTTCGTTCAGCTGCTGGCAAGCTCCTGGGGCGTTTGGGCGAGCTGATTACGGTCAACCCCGGATACGAACAGGCCATCGCCGCGATATTGCGTGAGAACGCCGAAGCATTGGTAGCCAAGAACCTTGGCAACGCGCTGGAGCTCATCGAAGAGCTGCGACAGCAAGAGGCCAGCCAGGTTTTCCTGCACGCAGAGCTGTCTTCACAGGTTGCTACTGCGGCTGGCGCGGCTAACGCCGTGAGCGCTCGTGAAGTTGTCGCTGCCGAGAGTGCCCTGGACAGTTTGCTTGATCAGCTTTTTGCTGGCCACTACATCATTGAGGAGATGAGCCAAGCGCCGGCAGTATTGGCGCAGCACCCGTCGGCTTTGCTCACCACCTTGGACGGCATAACTGTTTCCGCATTACGCAGCTCTGTGGGAGATTCAGCGGGCGCTTCCTTGATCGCTCAACAGGCGTTGGTAGAACAGACGGAAAACGAACTATCCCAGTGCCAAGAAGAACTTTCATCAGTTGAACAAAGACTGGCCCAACGAGGTCCAGAGCTTTCCGTCGCCCAGCAACAGCGCGAAGACGCCTTGTCCGCTTTAACGGAATCAGACGCGACAATTGATGAACTGTCGTCGTATCTGGCACGTCTCGGGCAGAAGCTGCGGAGCGCGCAATCGGATAAATCCGCGTTGGAAGAAAAGCTCGAAGCAACGCTTGAGAAGCTGGAAATTGAGCAGGAATCTCTGGAAGAGATTACTGAGCGCATGGAACTTGCTTCGACCGATCAAGACGAGGAAACCGTGGACGACGCGGCCCGGGCAGCACTGGCCGATGCCGCGGCCGCCGCACGCCAGCAGGAATTGGAAGCCCGTCTGGCCTTGCGCAGCAGCGAAGAGCGAGTTTCTGCGTTGCGCTCACGCATCGAGGGGTTGCGCCGCACTGCGGCCGCCGAGCGAAATCACCGCGAAGTCGCTGCCCGGCGTGCTGAACAGCGCAAGGCCCAGGCCATCAATGCGAACCGCATTGAGCAAGCAGCTGAACGCGTTCTGCGTTTCATTGAAGTATCGGTATCCATGGCTGGCCAAGAACGCGAAGAGCTCGACGGCAAGAAAACCGAACTCGAATCCATGCTGGGTAGCCAGCGCAGGGAAGCGGAACAGCTCTCCGCAGAGCTCGCTCGGCTTGCGGATGCCGTGCATCGCGACGAGATGGCCCGTGCAGAACTGCGGATGCGTATTGAGAACCTTGAGACCAAGGCACTGGAAGAACTGGGATTCACCCCCGATCATCTGATTGCCAACTATGGTCCAGACCAGCTGATTCCGGAAGCTGTAGATGAAGATGACAAGTGGGGTGCGCTGCGGCAGAGCGTTGACGAAGACGGGAACCCTGTCGGTACCCGGGCCTATGATCGCGTGGAGCAGGAAAAGCGGCTGAAGAAAGCAGAACGCGACTTAGCGGCCCTGGGCAAGGTCAACCCGCTGGCACTTGAAGAATTCGCCGCCTTGGAGGAGCGCCATAAGTTCCTGTCAGGCCAGCTCGAGGATTTGAAGAAGTCCCGCGGGGATTTGCAGCAGATCATTGCTGACGTTGATTCCCACGTTGAACGAGTGTTCACCGAGGCCTACAACGACACAGCCGTGCAGTTCAAACGGATCTTCGATCGCCTGTTCCCAGGCGGTGAGGGACAGCTCGTGCTTACTGATCCGGAGAATATGCTCACCACCGGTATCGAGGTGGAAGCGCGTCCGGCCGGCAAGAAGATCAAGCGGCTCTCGTTGCTCTCCGGTGGCGAGCGTTCGCTGACTGCCGTCGCCTTGCTGGTCGCCATCTTCAAGGCGCGCCCTTCGCCGTTCTATGTGATGGATGAAGTTGAGGCGGCCTTGGACGATATGAACTTGGGTCGCCTGATCACGATCTTTGAAGAACTGCGCGAGTCCTCCCAGCTGATTGTGATTACCCACCAGAAAAAGACCATGGAAGTGGCTGATGCGCTGTACGGTGTCACCATGCGCGGAGACGGAGTTTCCACGGTCATCAGCCAGAAGATGGATCGCGTTGTGACTTCGTAGCTCGTGCGGCAGGGCGGGGATACGCCAGGCAAACGAATCAAAATGGGTGAAGGTGTAGCAGAGCCCGAATCTTCAGGTTTGCATCAATCATGCAGCGGCCACCGGATTTATCAGCAAAGATGCTCGCCAAGCGAGGCGGTACGTCGGCTCACGGAACCGCCCGGCTAGCTTCGATCCGCTCGACGACATCATACAAAGCAAAGAAGCTCGTAGTTGCCACTAGCGGCAACTACGAGCTTCCTTACTGTGCGACGGCTAATTCGCCATGCCTACGAGCACGTATTGAGCTTTCCGTCATTCCGGTAAGCAACTGTTGAATCCAGAGCCAGCGGTCCGCCAATGAGGACGTTGGTCCAGCCTTCCATGCTGGTCAGGGCAGAGCCGATTGATTTAGGCAGGCAGGTCTTCTTGGCCAGCAGCATTGGCGCTCCGCTATAGCCTGCCGCAACAGCACCGCTGAGCCCGTCTGGGAAGTTCTTGCCGTTGGCAATGAACTGTCGCTGTGAACCATTGGGCCAGAAGGCCTTGGCGATGACAGCACTGGTGTCATATCGCGTTGCGCCGCCATAGCGGGCGATGCGGGCATTCGGAACCGCCTTGCGGATCTGGTTTTCCGCAGTCTTGGAAACCGCCAGTGGTCCGCCGGCCAAATACACGGTGGAAGGATTCAAGCGCTTCAGCTGCTTCAGGATGGCGCTCGGGACGTACTTCTTGCTGCTCAACAGCAACGGAGCCTCGCGGTCCGCCGCGACTGCCGCCATGGACAGGGCATCAGGGAACGAACGTCCCGAGGCAACAAACACGTTCTTCGCAGAGGACCAATTCGTAGCGATCTCGGCGCTGGTTCCGTAACGGGTGCTTCCCGCTTCACGCGATACCGGTGCGTACTTCTTCAATTGAGTGAACGTCTTGCTGCTGACTGCGGTCGGGCCACCTGCAATAATGATGCGCGAAGGATTCAGGCGTTTGATTTCCGCAGCTACCTCGCTGGGCAGGTACGCCTGCTTGGTCAACAGCAAAGGAGCGTTGTGGCGGTTGGCCAGCGAGGTGACCGACAGCGCATCGGCGAAGTGCTCGCCTGAAGCGACAACAACAGTCTTCGCTCCATAGGGGAAGGTGCGCTTGGAGATCGCAACAGGAGTTCCGTAGCGGTTGGCACCAGACATGCGCGACGGGCCCAAACGGGTTGGCCACACATCCGCATTGCCGAAGTAGCTGGTGGTCAACTTGTAAGCGGTGCTGCGGCGGTTCTTTGCGAAGTCGCGCAATGAGGTCAGGTCGCCGTTCCACACGTTGGCATCCACGTTATTGGTCGAGCCCAGCATATTGGAGTTGGAAGAATACTGCCAGACGTTGAACGTGGTCCAGCCTTCGGGAAGCTCTCGGGGGTTCTTCGCGACGTCAGCGGTCGGGAAAATGGACACATGCAGCGGCCAGGACTTGAACGCTTCGGAATCACCCGTGCACTCATCCCACCAAGACTGGGCAGTGTAGATCATCGGCAGGCGGCCGGTCTTGGCCTTGACTGTGTTGCCGAAGTCCTTGATCCACGCGACCATTGCCGATGGGGACATGCCGTAGCACTTATCGCCCTTGCCCTGCGGGTAAGCGGTCTTGCTGTACGGGTTCCACTCGATATCCAGCAACGGCGGCATGGTGTACCCGTCGTTGGTCCAGCCCCCGCCGTTGGCCATGAATTCCTTGGCCTGTGCAGCGCCGGACGAATGGGCAGGCATGGCGAAATGGTACGCACCGCGGATCAGGCCGGCATTGCGCGAGTTGGTGTAGTTCTGGCTGAACTTCGGGTCCTTGTACAAAGAAGAAGGCCATGACTGGGTGGCCTTGATGTAGGCGAAGCGTGCTCCGTTTGCCTTGGCGGTGGACCAGTTCACGGTGCCTTGATGGCGGGAAACATCGATTCCGAGGGTGCCCGGCGGACGCCAAGTGCGCAGCTCATCCAGGGAAGCGGGTGCACCGACATCGAAGGGAATAGAAGCGGCAGCATCATCCGAGGCCAGCTGCGCGAGATCCGCCAGCTCGGCCACGGTGGGGACGGTGGCGTCTCCGGTTTCCGCGATTCGTTTGGCACCTTGCCCCAGTTGGGCATCGAGGTGCTCCATCTCCAGTTCGTCCAGCGCCTTGTCGGCCAGCTTCAAACGCTCTTTGTTGGAAAGATCTTCACCCTTGGACAGTGCGGTGGAGATTTCCTCAGCAGCTGGCGTGGCCGCCACTGCAGATGTGCTCTGCGTTGGCGCCGTGGACTCAGCAACCTTGTCGCCGGTCCCGGTCAGCTCCGGCGCTTCAGATGGCGTCGAAGACGGTTCCGGCGTGTCTGTCGCGGTAGCCGCGGCAGTAGGAGACTGGCTTGCTTGAGTGGAGGGTTCTTCCGCTGGCGCAGCGAAACCCGGACCCGCAGAGAGCGGGATGGAAAGTGCGGCTACGACCGCAATGGATAGGGCTTTGGATCGTCGTGTCCGGAGTGCCGGCATGGATTCCCCTGAAAAATTGAGTGCAAGTGACATGGCAAAAGCCTTTGCCAGTATATCTACCCGATGTTTTCCGGCAAGATTCCGGGAATTAATATTCAGACTGAAAAACAGTGCAAACGAAGTTGCCTATTCAGTCAATTTCACCGGCTTTATGGTTTTCGGAACCAGAAGCCACGCAATCACCCCGACCAAGCCAACCACTGCCGAAATATTGAATGCCAACTGGAAACTGATCATATCCGCCATGGCACCGGCCAATAGCGGACCGATAATGGAGCCGAGATCGGTGCACATCTGGAAACCGGCCAGGGCCTTGCCGCCGTTGCGTCCAGAACCAATCACGTCAGCCACGGATGCCTGCTGCGCTGGGCCAAGCAGCCCACCGCCAAGACCAGCCAGCACTGAGAAGACGATGAAGCCAACCAGGGACGTCGAATAGCCCATGGCGCCAATGGACAAGAGCAGGATGCTCATCCCGAGGACAATAGGAATCTTGCGGCCAATGCTATCGGTCAGGCGGCCGGAGAACATCAGCGCGCAACCATTGCCGATGGCAAACACCGTCATGGAAATCCCGGCCGCCGTGGCGCCCATGCCTTGTCCGAAGACGGCCAAGGCGAAGAGGGGGATCATGCTGTTGCGCACGCCGAACGCCAGCCAGCCGTAGCTGAACCCGGAGAACAGTGCCGCACGGTAGGCGGGGGAGCCCAGCGCCTCGCGCGTGGTCACGACCTCGATATCCGTTTTCCGCGAGCGCGGGTTGGCGGCATCCGCATCCAGTTCACGGCGGCGGCCCAACGCCATGTAGACCACACCCGCGGCAATCACCAGGGCGGTTCCGTAGATCAGGAAGGGAACACGCATGCCCAGCGGGGCGAGGAGGGTCCCGAGAACCGGGCCAAAGACATTGCCCAAGAGGAACGAGCCGGCGTACAGGCCCGAGATGCGGCCACGGGACTTCTCCGGAGCCAGACGTGCAATCAGCGCCATGGCCGAAATGGTGAACATGGTTGAGCCGAATCCACCCAGGCCGCGGGCAATCAACAGCTGGGTGTAGTCCTGCACCACCGCGCAGAGCAAGGTGGATAACGCCACCAGCAGCACGCCGGTGACGTAGATCCTTGGCTCGCCCAGCTTGCCTACCAGCACTCCGGCTACCGGCGCGAAAATCAAGCGGGTGAAGGCAAAGATGCTGACGATGATTGTGGCGGCCGCATTGCCGACATCAAAGCTCACCGCATACTGGGGCAGGATCGGGGCGATGAGCCCGAAACCCAGGGCGATGATGAAGGCCGCTACCAGCAGCACGCCAATCTCCTGGGGGATCGGCGGCCTGGTGGTACGGGTGGTTTTCAATGCCATGTCTATTGGAGAGATGGTTCTGCCGACAAGCGGGCAGCAACCGTCAGCCTTTCTGGAACGACGTGTAGGGCAAATCAGCCCACCTGCCAGTCTAGCCCCGGATGCCAAATACGCTTTCGCTGGTGCTGAGTGCCACATGATCCCTAAATCGTTGGAGATATGAGACGATTTAAAGCGTGTCTGATTCGCTTATATTAACCATCATCATTGTCGCGGTTGTTGCCGTGGTGGCCATTGGCGTCATTGCCTTCGTCACCAAGGGCCGCAAGCCCAAGACTCCGTATACGTCAGAGCGCGATGCAGACGACTTGCCAACCGGCCAGAGCGCTGAGGGCGATACTGATGCCGCAGCGGACACTGCCGGAGCAAGCGATGCGCCCGTCGCAGTCCAGGAACCTGCCGCACCGGCTGCGCCACAGCTCGATGTTCCTGAACCAGTGCAGGGCCGCCTGGCCCGCCTGCGTGCGCGACTGACCAAGTCCAATAACATGTTCTCCAAAGGCCTGCTGGCCCTGCTCAGCCAAGACTCGATTGACGAGGATGTCTGGGAAGAGATTGAAGAGAACCTGCTGATGGCAGACCTGGGTACCGAACCTGCCCTTGAGCTTGTCGACGCGCTGCGCGAACGAGTGAAGATTGAAGGCAGCAAGGACCCGGCCCGCGTCAAGGCCATGCTCCGCGAGGAACTGCTCAAGCTGGTCGACCCGAGCCTGGACCGCAGCTACCTGCCTGAACCGCACCCGGACCGCCCGAGCATCATCATGGTTGTCGGTGTCAACGGCGTAGGCAAGACCACCACCATCGGCAAGATGGCCCGAGTTCTCGTCGCTGAAGACAAGGATGTCCTGCTGGGCGCCGCAGACACCTTCCGTGCTGCCGCTGCAGAGCAGCTTGCCACCTGGGGCGACCGCGTAGGCGTGCCAACCGTTCGCTCGGAGATTGACGGTGCCGACCCGGCATCCGTTGCCTTTGAAGCTGTTTCCGCCGGCATTGACCAGGAAGTCGACATTGTCATGATCGACACCGCCGGCCGCCTGCAGAACAAGGTCGGCCTGATGGACGAGCTGGGCAAGATCAAGCGCGTGGTCGAGAAGAAGGCCACCATTGACGAAGTCCTGCTGGTCCTCGACGCGACCACCGGCCAGAACGGCCTGCAGCAGGCCAAGGTCTTCTCCGAAGTCGTCAACGTTTCGGGCATCGTGCTGACCAAACTCGATGGCACCGCCAAGGGCGGTATCGTCGTGGCGATCCAGCGCCAGCTCGGCGTTCCGGTAAAGCTCGTCGGCTTGGGCGAAGGCCCGGACGACCTTGCTCCATTCAACCCGGAAGATTTCGTGGACGCACTGCTCGAAGGCTAACCGCCTAATCGAAAAATCCACAATTTCCAGGTCTCCCCGCTACTTGAAATAGCGGGGAGACCTTTGATTATAAGGACTTTCGGCGGTCGTCTGATCAACCGTCGGTACTACGTGCGGCTCACAGGGCATTAAGGCCTCTGTGCGGGGTGCTGCCGGATCCTGCGTGCTACGACGTATTCGCTTACTGCAGGGGCGCTGGTGTGCCACTCAATGGCAAATTATTCGCAACGCGGTTGGAATTCAATATGGATCTATTCGCGTGGATTGAGAACGGAGCCAGCGCGTGCGTTCCGGATAATGCAAGCATCATGAGACGCGGTGCCAACATTCGCCCGGGAGCGTGGGCTCCGAAAACCTGCCGCGACAAGGTCGCGGTGGTGCAAGCTGCCTGCTGGTGCACGTTGATAGATCATTAGTTCGGAATTCAGCAGACACACTGCATCGCGACACGCCGTGATGCTTTTCATGCGGCCGAGGAGCCGAACTCGTATGCGCGGGTTTCGTACATGTAGCTAAAACTACTTGTCAGCAAGGAGAAGTTTCATTTGATACAAGTGATCTCGTGTTGCTTTGTCCGGGAATCGCACAATAATTTGCAGAAAGCGGTCAGGTAACTTCGATAAAGATGTTCTGGGGCATTGAGCATCTCCACTGCCATGCGAGGCATTCGGGGTTCTGCTCAATGGATCCAGAAATCTTGCAAGAAAGATCGATCTGGCAAAGGACTCACACCGACGTGTCGTCGAATCAAGACCTGCCGATTCCCGTGAACCGGGATTCGCGAGCCAAGGCATTCCGCGCCGATATTCAGGGGCTTCGTGCCATAGCCGTTGGCATCGTGGTGCTGTATCACTTCTGGGGACACTATCTCCCTGGGGGCTTTGTCGGCGTCGATGTATTCTTCGTGATTTCTGGTTTCTTGATTACCTCGCACCTGATCTCCAAACCACCTAAGAATCTCGCGGACGTTGCGCATTTCTGGATGCGGCGAGTGAAACGCCTGATCCCTGCATCCTTCTTGGTGATCTTCGCCAGCGTCCTGGCCATCTGGATGTTTGCGCCAACCACGGTCTGGCAGGACTGGGGGTTGCAGGCAGTGGCTGCAACGTTCTACTTCCAAAACTGGTTCTTGGCTCTGACTAAAGTCGATTACCTAGCCGAAGGCGATGCACCAAGTCCTTTCCAGCATTTCTGGTCATTATCTGCTGAAGAGCAGTTCTACTTCGTTTGGCCGGTGCTGATTGGTTTGCTGATCTTTGCCGCAGTCAAGTTTGGGCTTAAGCCAGCGACCGTGGCGCTGGCAGGAATCAGTGCCGTGTTTGTTCTGTCCTTCGGCTACTCGATCTATGCGACGGCAGTCGAGCCGGGAAGCGCCTACTTCTCCACGTTCACCCGCGTATGGGAATTCGCTGCTGGCGCACTCGTCGCAGCATTGGGGCCACGTTTGCATGCGGCAAAGCGCGACCTTGTCAGTCTGATTGGCGCTTGGGGCGGTCTACTAGCCATTGCTTTCAGTGCGTTGGCTTTCACTGGAGACATGCCATTCCCTGGCTACATTGCCGTCATCCCGGTATTCGGCACAGCCTTGCTTCTGCTGTCCCACTCCACCCACAGGTATTCTCCGAATGTCCTGCTGAACTCCAAGCTGTTCCAGTTCTTTGGGGATAATTCCTATGCCATTTACCTGTGGCACTGGCCGCTGCTGGTCTTGATGCCGTTCATGGTTGATGATTTCAAATGGCCGCAGAAGATCCTGGCTCTCGTCCTGACCTTGTCTTTGGCAGTGCTGACCCAGAAGCTTGTCGAAGTTCGGTTCCGCAAATTCATTGATTCTTCTGTTGTGCTTTCGGCACCGCGCTTCCTGGTCTCCGGAAGCCTGATTCTGGCCTTGCTTTCCGGCGCTTTCTATATGAATACGGCCCGGGTCATGAACGATGCGCGGGACGTGGATAAGGCACTGGCCCAAGTGGAGAAATCCGTGGGTCCAGAGTGCTTCGGAGCAGCCGCCCTGGCCGAAGATTGCGATCAGCAACAAGAAGCGATAGGCAATTACGACGTAGTTGCCCCTGCGCCGATCGCGGCTAAAACGGACAAGCCAGTTGTCTACAAGGACGATTGCTTTGCAAGCCAGAGCACCGACTTCAAAGAACGTCCCGTATGCAGCTACGGCGACGGAGACATTAAGGTCGCGCTGGTCGGCAACTCGCATGCCGCCCAATGGTTCCCCGCTTTGGAACCGCTGGTAGAGGAACATGGCTGGACTTTGGACACTTACGTTGCCAACCGCTGTGCCATCATGGCTGAACCACAGAAATTTGATTCGGAGTCGAAGACAGCCGGGTGTACTGAACTGGGTACCTGGGTGAGCGAGCAGATTGAGAAAGAAGACTACGACCTGGTGATCAGCTCGAATCGCCAATCGGTGCCGGTCAGCGGCTACAGCATGAAGGATACCGAAGAGCCGGCACAGAAGGCCTACGAGGAAATCTTGGAGAAGTGGTCGGATACTGGGGCGGACGTCGCGGTGATCCGTGATACCTCGTGGCCCGGGGAGACTTTGGACAATGTTCCAGACTGCGTGGCATCGAACCCGAATGACCCTGATGAGTGCACCGGTGATGCGGACGATTGGATCCCGATGGATCCGCAAGTGGATGCCGTAAAGGCCCTTGAAGATCCGTCGGTAGTGCAGATCGACATGAATGACCAGCTGTGCGAGGAAGACCGCTGCTATTCGGTGGTAGGCGGCATCGTGGCGTACTGGGACCACTCGCACCTGAGCGAAACTTTTGCAGGTTCCTTGTCGCCGACCCTGGAATCGCGCCTGAAGAAGGCACTGGATTCCAAGGAGCTGTTCCGAGTCGCATAGGCATCGGACGGGCATCGCCTGGTGGGCCCCGGTTACGACGCATTCAATGCGTCGTAACCGGGGCCCATTGTCATTCTGCAGTGCTTCTCCCTGATGCAGGAGCATCTCGGCCTGGACGATAGGTGGAAACGCTTGGTTCTCCGGGCAGCCAAAATCGCCACGGGAACTGCGGCCCGCCTGCTATCCCGGCTACCCCAACGCGTGGCCCGGTGCGGATCGCTGCCGGAGCGCTGGGCTCGGCGTGGATGGCAAATGGGGGAGAGAACAGGTCCAATCCATCGTGCGTCAATCTGGTGAGTCCCAGCGCAGCTGCCAAGTTCCCCGGTCCGCGGGCCAACTGGACCTCCGGGATGGGATTGTGCGAGTAGCGGGCTGGGCGTTTCTCGAGCCGGCGGGCCAGTGCCAGTTCTGTCCCAGACGTAATTGCGCCTGAGCGTATCAGCACCCCGGAGGCAATGCCCGGCGGCGAGCAAACGAAATTCAGGGCATAGTGCATGCCGTAGCTGAAATACACATACGCATGTCCGGGGTCCAGGAACATGGATGCGTTGCGTTCGGTTTTCCGGTCTTTCGAGTGGCTGCCCGGATCGTAGGGGCCACTGGTGCCCAACCCCATGTACGCTTCGGTTTCGGTGATGCGCACGCTGACCGTTCCTTCGGCGGAATCCACCGTGAGTACGGCCCCGAGCAATTGCGGTGCAACGCTGAGCGCATCGGGCAAGAAGAAAGTGCGGTCCATGTCTCCAGTGTGCCTGCTGAAGCCAAATTGTCCCTGGCTCATGCCACGATTCTTTTTACTTGGAACTTGGGGGTTCAAGTAACTCGCACTCGTGAAATGGAGGTGGACCATGAAAAAGTCCATTCTGACGGCAACTGCACTTGCCGGAATTCTCTCGCTGGCCGCCTGCGGCGTCTCCACGGAAGATTTCGAGGCCGCGCAGGCTTCAAGCTCGGCAATGGCCGCAGAAGTAGAAACGCTTCAGGCGCAGCTGACCGAAACGGAATCGCAATTGGCCCTGGCCCAGGACGAAGCTGCAGCGCTTCGCGCAGCCGAAGAAGAACGCGTCGCTGCCGAAGAAGCCGAGAAAGCCCGCAAGGCGAAGGAGAAGAAGGAGAAGGAAGCCGCGGCCAAGGCGGAGAAAGCCAAGGCCAACAAGGCCCGGAAAATCACCAAGCGCGAATTGGCGCAGATCGTGAAGAAGCCGGACGCGCACATCGACGAGAACGTGATCGTCTATGGGCGGGTCACGCAGTTCGACTCCGCGACCGGTCCCTGCACCTTCCGCGCTGATCTCAGCCACGCGCACGTCGGCAAATACGACTACGAGCACAATTCGATGTTCACCGCCGGCGACGGCCTGGTGGATTGCAAGGTGCTTGATGACATCGTGGCCGAGGACATCGTGCAAATCACCGCCACGGTTACCGGTTCGCTGAGCTACGACACCACCATCGGCGGCTCAACCACGGTGCCGCAGTTCCAGGTCGTGAAAATCAAGCGCCTGTAGCCGCACGCGGCGTCAGCGCAATCAGCCCGGTATCGGCAGAAAATACTTTCTGCCGATGCCGGGCTGCCCGTTTTAACCGGCCGCCAGCAGAACCGTGAACTGTTCGAAACGGCATGGAAACATTGCCGAGAAGCAACCGTTACCCCCGGCAAGAACTTGATACATAGCGGAAACGAAGCAGCGAGTGTTCGGAAACATCGGGTTAGTTCAATAGTCCTATCACCACCGATACACCGAATAACTTGAGGGGACGTGATCCAGATGGAGTTGGATGTTGCCAGCTTATGGATCCTGATAGCTGCCGCGCTCGTGCTGCTGATGACACCGGCACTGGGACTTTTCTACGGCGGCATGACTCGCGCCACCGGCGTAGTGAACATGATGCTGATGAGCTTCTCCGCCGCGGCGATCACCGCAGTCGTCTGGGTGCTGTGGGGCTACTCGTTCTCCGCCGGAGAACCAGCCATCGCCGGGATTGTCGGCAACCCGATCAGCGATTTCGCCATGCACAACACCGAGCAGTCTGAGCTGCTCGCCGCCGGATTCGCCGGAACCTTCGCCATGATCTCGGTGGCCATCATCTCCGGCGCCATCGCCGACCGTGCGCGCTTCGCACCGTGGCTGTTCTTCGTGCCGCTGTGGGTCACCCTGGTCTACGCACCTGTGGCCTTCTGGGTCTGGGGCGGCGGCCTGCTCTCCGCCGACGGCTTCCTGGGCAGCATCTTCGGCGAGGCCATCGACTTCGCCGGCGGCGCAGTGGTCCACACCAACGCAGGTATCGCAGCCCTGGTCCTGGCCCTGAAGCTCGGCCAGCGCCACAACTTCCACGACCGTCCGCAGCCGCACAACACCCCGCTGGTGATGCTCGGTGCAGGCCTGCTGTGGTTCGGCTGGTTCGGCTTCAATGCCGGGGCGGCAACCACCGTCGAGCAGGCAGGGCTCATCTGGGTCAACACCCTGGCAGCTCCGGGTGCCGCAGTCCTCGGCTGGATCCTGGTCGAGAAGCTGCGCGGCTCCCGCCCCAGCTCGGTGGGCGTTGCCTCCGGCCTGGTGGCCGGCCTGGTAGCCATCACCCCATCCTGCGCCGACGTTGCCCCATGGGCCGCCATGCTGCTGGGCGTGCTGGCCGGAGCCGGTGCCGCCTGGGCCGTGAACCTGAAGTGGAAGCTCGGCTACGACGACTCGCTGGATGTTGTCGGCGTGCACCTGGTCGCCGGCCTGATCGGCACCCTGTTCCTCGGCTTCTTCGCACTGCCGACCGAGGAAAGCGCCGGCGGCCTGTTCTACGGCGGCGGCGTAGCCCAGCTGATCGCCCAGACTGCCACCCTGATCGTGGTCATGGCATTCTCCGCGGTGATGACCTGGGTCATCGCAACGGTTATTGGAAAGTTCAGCCCATGGCGTGTCACGGCAGACATCGAGATTGCCGGGATCGACGAGGCCGAACACAACGAAAATGGATACCAGCTGGTTTCCAAGTAAGGAGCGGAATCTGGAAAATAACGCAGTACAAGCACGAGGGGCAGGACGTTTCTGAAACGTCCGACAAGACCGCCGGTGGGCCATGCAGCCACCGGCGGTCTTGGCATTTGCCGATGCGCCAGCTGGCACATGTGCAAACCATGGGAATCAGCTTGCCCGGTGGCATCGGCACCGCGAAGGACCCTAGCGTGGCACTTACCAGCCGATCATTCCTGCGAATAAGGAGAGTGCCATGACCAGCGGACCACAACAGCCATCAACTCACGGGCGAAAGCCGGTGCTGTCCGGCACCGGACAGGACAGCGAGTACCTGACCACGACCCAGGGCGCTGAAGTCAACGACACCGATCACTCGCTGAAAGCCGGCGAGCGGGGCCCCACCCTGCTGCAGGACCACCACCTGCGCGAGAAGATCATGCATTTCGATCACGAGCGGATTCCCGAGCGCGTTGTCCATGCGCGCGGCGCCGGCGCCCACGGCACGTTCACCAGCTACGGCAATGCCGGCAAGCTGTGCCGTGCCGACTTCCTCAAGCCGGGAAAACAGACCAGGGTCTTTGTCCGCTTCTCCACCGTGGTCGGATCCCGCGGTTCCATGGACACCGCCCGCGATACCCGCGGCTTCGCCACGAAGTTCTACACCAACGAAGGCATCTTCGACCTGGTGGGCAACAACATTCCGGTGTTCTTCATCCAGGACGGGATCAAGTTCCCGGACCTCGTCCACGCCGCGAAGCCGCATCCCGATACGGAGATCCCGCAGGCGCAATCCGCCCACGACACCTTCTGGGATTTCGTCTCCCTGCATACCCCTGCCCAGGCCCATGTGATGTGGCAGATGAGCGACCGGGCGATACCCCGTTCGCTGCGCATGATGGAAGGCTTCGGCGTGCACACCTTCCGCATGGTCAACGAGGAAGGCGCTTCCACCCTGGTGAAGTTCCATTGGAAGCCCAAGCTCGGGGTCCACTCGCTGGTGTGGGAGGAGTCCCAGCTGGCCGCCGGTGCGGATCCTGACTTCCACCGCCGCGATCTGGCCGAAGCCATCGATGCCGGGGCCTTGCCGGAATGGGAACTGGGCGTGCAGATCTTCCCCGACGACGGTTCGGCGGAATTCGAGGGAATCGATTTGCTCGATCCGACAAAATTCGTCCCCGAAGAGCTGGCCCCGGTGCAGCCGCTGGGCAAGATGGTGCTGGAACGCAACCCGGAGAACTATTTCGCGCAGACCGAGCAGGTGGCGTTCCATCCCGGGCATCTGGTTCCCGGCATCGACATCAGCGACGACCCGCTGCTGCAGGCACGGCTCTTCTCCTACCTGGACACCCAGCTCACCCGCTTGGGCGGACCGAACTTCGCGCAGATCCCGGTCAACTCTCCGGATTCGCCGGTCAACGACATGTTCCGCGACGGCTTCCACCAGCACCGCGTGCCCGAGGGCATCGCCCCGTACAAGCCGAATTCGCTGGATGGCGGCTGCCCCTACATGTCCCAGGTGGTTTCCGGCCAGCAGCCGCCGCTGGACTTCCCGCAGCCAATTGATTCCGGGAAGAAGGTGCGTTCGGAGCCTGCCAGCTTCTCGGACCACTACAGCCAGGCCCGCTTGTTCTACATCAGCCTTTCGGCCGTTGAGCGCGCCCATGTGCAGCAGGCCTACTCCTTCGAGCTGGGCAAGTGCACCGATGCGGCGATGCGCCAGCGGCAGGTGGAATGCCTGGCCAAGATCGATACCGAGCTGGCATCCGGTGTCGCCCAGGCACTGGGACTGCCGGCGCCGGCAGTGCAGCCGCTGGGCCAGCCGGTGGCCAGCCCGGCGCTGTCGCAGATCGGCAACACCTGGCCGGTGGACGGGCGCAAGGTCGGTGTGGTGTTCAACAGCGGCAACCACCAGCACGTGCCGGCAATTGCCAAAGCGCTCAAAGAGCGGGGGATGTCCCCGTTGCTCGTTTCGGCCTCCGGCGGCGAGGCGGCCCCGGGCCTGCCCATTGACCGCACCTACCTGACGGCGCGCTCCATCGAATTCGATGCGCTGGTGCTGATCGGCCCGCTGCCGCCAGCCCCGGATGCCGCGGTTTCCCTGGATGCCAAGGCCGGCGCCTCGGGAACCGGCGGGGTTCCCATCGACCCGCGGGTGGCGTTGCTGGTCGCGGAAGCCTACCGGCACAACAAGGCCATCATCACCTTGTCCGGGCTATCCGACGGCCTGCTGCCAGCAATGGGACTGGAGGATGACGCGCCGGGCATTGCCCTGGTTGAGATTCCCGCGGTTGCCGAGAGCGCGGAGCAGCTGCTTTCCACCCACCGCGCGTGGGAGCGCTTCCCAGTCGCCGAGTAGCAGCGCGGCCAAGCTGGAACGGCGTGCGGCGCGGCAGGCGCAGGGTTCGCTGCGCCTGCCGCGCCGGACTTGGCCTTCCCGCTTGGCCGGTGGCAACCAACTGGCACAGAGATCTTTTGAGGAGAGTAGCAAGATGCCTTCTGGAACCGATAGCAATGACGAGAAGGGGCACGTGGCCGATACCGTTGCCAAAGCCCGGCACGCACCTGGACCGGATGCAGAGTCCAAGCCCGAATCCCCGCCGGACATGCACGCGCAGTCGTGGAAATACGCGGCCAAGCGCGCCATCAGCGAATTCTCCCGGAAGAAATGCACGGATATGGCGGCGTCGCTGACCTACTTCGCGATGCTCTCCCTGTTCCCGGCACTGCTCGCGGTGGTCTCCCTGCTCGGAGTCGCCGGCCAGGCGGAAAACATGACCCGCAATATCCTCTCGCTGCTTGGGGAACTGGCCAGCCCGGAAGTCGTGGAAACCCTGAGGCAACCCATCGAGCAGCTGGCTTCGGCCCCGTCGGCAGGCCTCGCCCTGTTTGCCGGCCTGCTCGGTGCGTTGTGGAGCGCCTCGGGCTACGTCGGGGCGTTCGGCCGCGCCATGAACCAGATCTACGAGGTGGCCGAAGGCCGGCCGTTCTACAAGCTGCGCCCGCTGATGCTGCTGCTGACACTGGTGCTTCTTGTTGCCACCAGCGTGCTGGGGCTGCTGCTGATTGTCTCCGGCCCGCTGGCGCAGGCGATGGGCGACGTCTTCGGGCTCGGCGAGCGCGCGGTGGCGGTCTGGAACATCGCCAAATGGCCGGTGATCGTGCTGTGCGCGATTGTGCTGGTTGCCGTGCTGTACTACGGGGCTCCCAATGTGAAGCAGCCGAAGTTCCGCTGGATCAGCCTCGGCTCCGCCATTGCGCTGCTCGTGCTGGCGGTGGCGACCGTGGGCTTCTTCTTCTACGTTTCGAACTTCGGGAACTACAACAAGACCTACGGCGCCATTGGCGGGGTCATCGTGCTGCTGCTGTGGCTGTGGATTGCCAACCTCGCGCTGCTGTTCGGCGCGGTCTTCGACGCGGAAGCCGAGCGCGGGCGCCAGCTGCAGGCGGGGATTGCCGCTGAGCGCTCGGTGCAGCTTCCGCCACGGGATACCAAGGCCAGCGTGAAGCAGGAGGAAAAAGAAGAGCAGGACATCAGCGACGGACGGCAGTTGCGTTTCGCCAGCGAGCTGCGCGCCGAGGAGCAATCGGATCCTCAGTCCAGGCGGAACCCGGGAAGCTGAGTACGGGCCGCACACCACTAGCGTGTACAACGGCCGGATCATCCCAAAGGCAAAGGTGTCCATCAGGTGGGTGCCGGTTAGCGGGTTCGCCGAGGTGGTGCTTGATGTGGCCAAGCAGCAGGTCCTGTGGAATGCCCCCGTGGAAACCTTCGCCGAATACCGGGAGAACCCCGGCGGATCGAACAGTGTCGGCGGGCAGGACCTTATGGATCGCTCTACGGCCGCTGTTCCTGGATTTCGGAGCAGCGGCCGTAGCGCTTTGCAGGTTGCCGGAAAAGAACTGTGCCCCATGAATTGGCATTCATGGGGCACAGCTGGTTGCGCTGCTTAGGACAGGTCGTCCTTGACATCCTTGGCGGCGTCCTTGACGTGTTCGCCTGCCTGCTTGGCCTTGGCAGCGGCCTGGTCCTTCACGCCTTCGGCCTGCAGCTGCTCATTGTTAGTGGCATCGCCGATGGCTTCCTTGGCCTTGCCAGATGCTTCCTGAGCCTTGTTCTGGATCTTGTCTCCAATTCCCATGATTCTTACCTCCTGTGTGGATCTGGTGTACTGACAATTTGAACTCTAGGGCAGATTGCAAATCGGGGACCTGAAGCTGGGAATTTCCTTGTGGCGTACTTTGCAGATCATCACAGAGCCGCCTTCAGCGCGGCGAATTCCGCAAGCTCTCTCGATGTTGTGCCTCGGGCCCTCGGTGCGATTGCCGGTGCGTCCCTGAACCATGCGCGTTGCGTTGCCAGGTTGGCCGGCTGATCCGCAGCATCCCCGGATTCTTCCCGCGGGACACTTCAGGGGTGGGTCTGTGGTTATTTGCGGTTTTCAGGTGCCATTCAGGTGGGCGAGGCACGAATTGCCCGGAACCTAGACTGGTCAAAAGTTCCGACCAAGGAAAGAGGGCTGATGGACCAGAATCCGGTGTCATTCAATACGGGCGAACCACGATTTGCAACCCGTAATGGAGAGCCGTGGTGGGGTGCCGAGCAAGCGGTGCGTGATGCCGCCGTGCGTTGCGAGGGCAACCCGGACGCGATGCTGCGCGTGCTGGAAGGCTCGGGGGAAGATCCTCCGGTCCCTGCCGCTGGCCAGACGCAGCGGCTCTGGGAGCTGCTGGCGTCCGTGGCCGCCACCGACCTGGTTGCGGCCAGGACGCTGGAACCGCATTTGGATGCAGCCGGAATCCTGAGCCAGGCGGGCATGCCATGGCAAGCAGGTACCTCATGGGGCGTTTTCGCCGCGCAGTCGCCCACCACCACCCTGGAAGCGACCCGCCAATCCGGCGGAGAGTGGGAACTGAACGGCACCAAGCCCTGGTGCTCCTTGGCCGCCATGCTGACGCATGCATTGGTCACCGCCCGAACACCGGAGGGGAACCGGCTGTTCATGGTTTCCCTGCGCCACCCCGGCGTTGAACCGGCAACAGGTGGCTGGATCAGCCGAGGCATGGCCCAGCTGCCCAGCGGTTCCGTGGACTTCACCGGGGTGCCGGCCCAACCGGTGCAAGACGCTGGCTGGTACCTGTCCCGGCCGGGGTTCGCCGTTGGCGGCGTCGGTGTTGCCGCCTGCTGGTTCGGGGGAGCGGTGGGAATCTACCGCCATCTGCAGCGCAGCGCCCAAGCGCGTACCCCGGATCAGCTGGCCCTGGCCTGGCTCGGCGAAGCGGACCGTTTGCTCGCCGGCTGCGCCGCGCTATTGGAACATGCAGCCGGGCTGGCTGACGACGGCGAATTGGATGCCATTGCCGCCTATCGGATCCGCGGCCAGGTGGCCTGGGCCTGCACCCGCATTTTGCAGCTCAGCGGCGAGTCCACCGGACCGGGACCGCTGACCGCCGATGAGGAGCATGCGCGGCGCGCAGCAGATTTGGGCATCTACCTTCGCCAGCACCACGCTGCCCGCGATGACGCGGCCCTGGGCCAGCTGCTTGCGGATCGCGCCGGGAAGGAAGGCAGGAGCGCATGGTGAGCTTCACGCATCAGGAGCAGGGAACAGCTGCAAGCTGCTGGCAGCAGGCCGGGCTTGGGCGAATCGCCGCACTGGACCCGGAGGAACTCTTCCGCGAAATTCCATCGGTGATTGTCCTGGCCGCCCACCCGGACGACGAGACGCTGGGAGCCGGAGGGCTGATCCGCATGGCGCTATGCCGGGGGATCGATGTCCACGTGATTGTCTGCAGCTTCGGTGAAGCCTCCCACCCGCACTCCGCAACGCACACCGCCGCCCAGCTGGCCTCGCTGCGCAAGGCGGAGCTGGACGAGGCGATGGGCACGCTGCGCGTGCCGGGACCGCAGGCCGGGACGCTGCACCTGCACTGCCTGGGGTTGGGTGACGGGAAACTTGAAACTCAGCAAGCACGGATCCGCGTGGCCCTGGAGCAGCACGCCGGCCAAGGCTGCCTGATCGCCAGCACCTACCGCGCAGACGGGCACCCGGATCACGAAATCCTGTCCCTGATCGCCGCGGACTGCGCCCTGGAACACGGTGCATGCCACCTGGAATTCCCCATCTGGTTCTGGCATTGGGCGCAACCGGACAGCCAGCGCAGCTGGAAGCACTGGCACAGGTTGGATCTTGACGAATCCAGCGCCCAGGCCAAGGCCTGCGCTTTGGACACCCACCGATCCCAGACCCGGCCGCTGTCCGCGCAGCCGGGGGACGAAGTCCTGCTCGGGGAAAGCTTCCTGCAGCACTTTTCCCAGGGCGCAGAGATCTTCCGCGCCACCTGGCCCGGCCACAGGGATGCCGCGTCCGCTCCGGCGGTATTCGACGAGCTCTACGGGACGCGCGAGGATCCGTGGGAATACCGCAGCAGCCGCTATGAGCGGCGCAAGCAGCAGATCCTGCTCGCCTGCCTGCCCCAGGAACGGTATGCGGCGGTGCTGGAGCTGGGCTGCTCCATCGGGGTGCAGAGCGCCGAACTGGCCCGCCGCAGCACGAGCCTGCTGGCGATCGACGCCAGCGCCACCGCGTTGGCCCAGGCGAGGCGTGCCGTGGCCGGAATGGACCACGTCGACTTGCTGCAGGCCACGGTGCCTCGGCAATTTCCGCAGCTGGAGCCGGGCAGCTTGCAGCTGGTGGTGCTCAGCGAGATGGGCTACTTCCTGGCAGCCGACGAACTGGAGCAAGTGCTCGCCGCCAGCGCGGCGGCACTTCAAGCCGGCGGAGAGCTGGTGCTCTGCCATTGGCTGCATCCCATCGACGGCTGGCCGCTGGACGGGGAAGAAGTGCACCGCATCGCGGGCCAGCTGCGGTGGGAGCGCATCGTGGAGCATCGCGAAGCCGATTTCCTGCTTGAAATACTGCGCAAGCCAGCTGGTGCCCATGGGTAGGCAGCTGGCGGCCATGGCGGTCATCATCCCGGCCCGCGACGAGGAAGAACGCCTGGGCCGTTGCCTGGATTCGGTGCGCGCGGCCATGGACCGTCTTGCCCATGCCCGCCCGCAGATCCAGGCCAGGGCCATCGTGGTTGCCGACAGTTGCACGGACGGGACGGCGCAGATCGCCGGGCGGCATGCCAGCGAGGATTGGCGGGTCAGCGTGCAGCAGGTCGGCTTCGGCAATGTCGGTGCGAGCCGGGCCGCCGGAGCACGCCATGCCCTTGGCCTGCTCGCTGCGGCCGGCGACCCGGGCGCCATCTGGCTGGCCAGCACCGACGCGGATACCTGCGTCCCAGAGCATTGGCTTCAGGGCTTTGCCCGCCTGCACGCCGGTGGGGCAGATGCGGTAGCGGGAACCGTGGAACCGGACCGCAGCGAACTCGATGAGCACATCTTCGCCCTATGGCAGCAGGAATACCAGCCGGTGGAGGGGCATGGCCATATCCACGGCGCGAACTTCGGCGTGTGCGCTGCCGCCTATCTGGCTGTCGGAGGCTTTGAGCCGCTGGCGGCCCGGGAGGATGTGGCACTGGTGGAAGCCTTGCGCCATGCCGGCTACCGGGTCCAGGCCACGGCCCGGCTGCAGGCAACCACCTCTGGGCGCCTGCGCGGCCGGCTGGGCGAAGGCTTCGCGGACTATCTGGCAGCGCTGGAACACCGGATGCTCAACACCGGCTAGCATCCAGCAAGCAGACCTGGTCCCTGGCATGGAAACAGCCCCCCGGTGAACTGCGCGGTGCGCAGATTACCAGGGGGCTGTGCCAGTGGCAGCGTTGCCAGCTGTCATGAGCTGCTGCCGGACTCCTGTGCGGCGTAGCCGTGTCCTGGCGCATTCGCGTCGAAATGGGGCACCGCGTGGGCGACCGCACTGTACTGCCAATACTTCACGCGGAATGCTGCCATGCCGCTGTGCTCGGCCTGCGCGAACAAATCCTTGATCGTGCTGCGCGGCGCGCTGGCCGGAACCACTTCCAAGACTGGAGAAGGCTCGGAAATGTGCAAGAATTTCAGCTCCCCGGTCTGCTTTCCAAGCATCGCGACCAGCACCGGCCGCTTGTGCACTGACACGAGGCCCATGACATCGTCGAGCGATTCCTCAGGCTGCGTCATGACCACTGGCATTCCCTGGGTCCAGCCATAATTGCCCAAATGTCTTCTGCCCTCGCGTGATCCCAGCAACTCAGCAACGCGCACCGCAGTCTGGGATCTGACTAGCCTTCCTGGCATGTGAACTACCCTCCACTTCTAGACGATACTTCTCACTTCAACTATGCAGTTTTCCGGCCCCTGAGGCGGCGGCATGGCCTTCAGTGACGCTGTCGACCATACGCCAAGCGGTGGGGGACTTGGTATGAAATTATCATTGGTCCACCAAGTTCTTGTGCACCCGTCCCGATTCTGAGGAAATTCCCAGACTTTATTTTTTACTAGTCAAAGCCTTATTGCAGGAATTGGCTTGGGCTGCGCGGGCTCGGTTCGCCTATGTAGTTGCATGCCGCTGATCCATCGCCGGCAACCAAGGAAGCTGATTATCGGCTCAGGTGCGCCCAAGCTCGCGCAGGGCCCGATGCGCCGCATGCCAGCCGGCCATCCCATGCACCCCGCCGCCCGGAGGAGTGGAAGAGGAGCACAGGTACAGTCCCGGCACGCCCAGCGAATATGGATTGGGCGAAGCGGAGGGGCGGAAGAATTGCTGGGTGCCGGACAGTGATCCGCCGCCGATATCGCCACCGACCAGGTTGGGATCCCAGGCCTGCAGCTGCGCCGGGGAGGTGTCCACGCGGTGCACGATCCGGTCCCTGAAACCCGGCGCGAACCGCTCGATCTGCGCATCGATGAGCGCACCGGCATCCCCGGCATAGCCCTGGGGCACGTGGGCGTAGGACCAGATGACGTGGCGGCCGGCCGGGGCGCGCGAGGCATCGGCGCTCGAAGGCTGGACCACCATCACGAAGGGGCGGTCGGGCATTTTCCCGGAGGCGACCTGGTGCTCGGCGGCGGCCAGCTCGGCGGCATTGCCGATCACGTGCACGGTGCCGGCCCGCGCGGTGCGCGCATCCTGCCAGGGGATCGGCCCATCGAGCAGGTAGTCCACCTTGTAGGCGGCGGTGCCGTAGCGCCAGCGTTCCAACCGGCGGCGCAGGCGTGGCGGAAGCTGGCCGCCGGCGATCTGCACCACCTGGCGCGGCGTGGCATCCAGGAAAGTGAGTTCGGCAGCGGGAAGCTGGGCGAGGCTGGTGATCTGGTGCCCGGTGTGGATCTGCACGCCCAACCCATCGAGCACCCGCAGCAGCGCGTCGATGATGCTGCCGGTGCCGCCGTGCGCCACCGGCCACCCCCAGGACTGGCCCAGGGCACCGAAAAGCACGCCGAATCCCGAGGTGAACGGGTGGGCGAGCGGCAGCATGGAATGCGCGCTGGAGCCGGCGAAGAGCGCCGCGGCCTGCCGGGTGCGGAAGGCCGCGGAGGCCAGGAGCTTCGCCGGCGGCAGCGAGCGCAGCCCGAAGCGCGCCATCAGCACCGGATGCGGCGGGATGCCCAGCAGCGGGCTGGTGGCGTTCTCCAGGATCTCCTGCGGATTGCGCACCAGCGGCCCATGCAGCAGCCGCCAGATCTTCCGGTCGGCGGGGAACTGCCCGCTGGTGGAGTCCACGCTCTGGTGCAGGAAGACCGAGGGGCCGTCGTCCAGGGGGTGGGCCAGCGGGTAATCGTGGAAATCCCATTGCAGGCCATGGCCGGCCAGGTCGAAATGCGCGAAGGCCGGGCTGCCGTAGGCGAAGGGGTGGGCGGCAGCTCCCAAATCGACAATGGTGCCCTCGCCCAGCGTGCTGCCGGAGGCCGCGGCGCCGCCCGGATGGGCATTGCGCTCGAAGACCTGGACATCGAAACCGTTCTGCGCAAGCACTGCCGCGGCGACCAGCCCATTCGGGCCGGCCCCGACGACATTCGCCTTCCCATTGCTCATCGGCGGCGTTCCTCCCGGTTCTCGTGTTCTTGCGGGGCGAAGCGCTCGGGCCAGGTCTCATCGCTGAGCGCCTTGAGCTGGCTGATCTGCGACTCGGCACGATGCGACAGGTCCTGCAGCACCGCCTGGTCCAGGCGCGGATCGTGGGGCAGCATCAGCAGCAGCGTCTGCCACATGCGCAATTTGGCATTGAGCAGTCCGGTGAGCACATCGAGCTGCACCTGCGCGGCGGCCAGCTTGCGCATCCGCAGCGGATTGAACGGGTTGACATGCCCGGCGAGCTGGGCCACCGGGCCCAGGAGGCGGGCCAGCGGCCGCTGCCTGCATCCCAGCCGGTCCATGATCCGCTTCAGATCCGCCTGGTCGGCCTCCACCTGCCGGTGCAGCGACTCGAAGCGGTCGGCATACGCGGTGCCCGCCCAGGTGTGGTGCGCCGCCTTGAAATGGTTCAGCCCCGATTCGGAACCCAGCAGGTGCTCTCCCAAGTACCTGTGCAGGGTCATCTGGTCGATGGTGTTGTGCGGCATCGTGCCCGTCCTTAGTTCTCGAAAGCGGTTGCAGTCTTCTGCTGGCTCGAACGCTAGGGCACCGGCCGCCGCAGGCCAATGGCGCACCGCTGATCTGCAGGCTGCACCCAGCCTTCGGAGGCTAGCCGGCAGGGCAGGTACTGGCCTTGAGCAGCCGCGCCAAGTGGGCGGCATTGCGGATGGCAATGCCCGTGGCATTGGCCGTGGCCTCAGGGGTCTGCTGCAGATCCTGGCAGTCGGTGGTGTGCATGGCCTGCCCCACCCAGCAGGTCGAGCCCCGGGCCACCAGGGTGAACCCGGCATCGGCCAGGCCCTGGCCCAGATCCGCGATCACGTGGTGCGCGCCGTCCTCATTGCCCACCACTGCGACCAGGCCGACCTTGCCGAAGAGGATCGGGCGGCCCTGCTCGTCGGTTTCCGACAGCTCGGCATCGAGCCGTTCCAGCACCTGCTGGGCCAGGCTGGATGGGTGGCCCACCCAGATCGGCGTGGCCAGCACCAGGATGTCCGCGGACAGCAGCTTCTGCCGGATCTGTGGCCACTGGTCGCCGTCTCCCATGTCCTTGAGCACCCCGGGCTTCACATTGAAATCGGCAATGCGCAGGATCTCGGAGGACACCTGGTGCTCCTTGAATTCGGCCGCCACCTGCCGGGCCAGCAAATCGCTGCTGGAGGCCTTGGGCGAGGGGGAGAGGGTTCATACCAGGATCAATGCATTAATAGGCGTCTGGGTCATGGTCATCATTCCTTGTCATCGATGCCTTTGCTATCGGCCGTGCTGGCAGCCGGATTAGCGCTTGATGCGCGCATCGATGCGCGCGGCCAGCTCTCCTGCGTTTTGCATCGCCCGGTCCAGCGATGCTGCGGTATCCCATAACCCGGCGTGCTTGACCTGCGCCGGGCCGGAAGCCAACTGGGAAAGGTCATAGCGCAGATTGCTGCTGGCAGCCTGCAGCACTGCGCTCAGCATGCCCAGGGCCGTGGCGACATCGGCCACCAGTTGCGGCTTGGCTTGCTGCGAGAGCCAGCGCAGGTCATTCAGGGCGGTCATGGCCAGCGCACCGAGTGCGGCAGAGGATTTCGCGGCCTGCAAGCAGGCCTGTGCAAGGCGGCGGTCGCGCTGCTCCGAGGCCGGTTGCGCGTAGGCTACCCCGAACTCCGCGGAAGCCCGCGCATCACGGTCTGCCATGGCCAGCGCGTCGAGCCGCAGCTGCTTGGCCCGTGCCAGCAGGCCGGTGAGTTCGGACTGTGCGGTCCCCGAAGCTGATACGTAGCCGCCGGACATTGACATCAGCGCGGCGGCGGCTGCGAGCATCAGCGCCGCCGCGGCTCCGCCGCCCGGGTTCCCGTCCGATTCAGCCAGCTCCTCCAGCCAGCGTCCAATGCGTGCATCGCTGATTGGACGCTGCGCCAGGCTATTCGCCATGGCCCTGGTCTTGGCTCATCGATCCCTCGCCCGGCGGGGTTTCACCCGGCGGTACCGAACCGCCCGGTTCCAGCCCGGTAATCAGTTGCTCTTCTGGATCGGGGTTGGACGTGGCTGCGGCCTCGCGGTTGGCTGATTGCGCATCGTCGTGTGCATCGTCGGGTTCGCCATCATCCTGCGGCGCGGAGAATTCCTGCGGGTTCATCGGCTGCTCCTGTCTGCATGATTGCTGTGGCCGAGAGTCCAGCCCTTGTCCGCTCACGCTAGGCAGCGCTCAGCGGCGGGTTCAACCGCATGGAGCAATTCACACTGAACGCTCGGATTGCGGTGCGTTGCCTGCCGGGGATCAGCCGGCCGAAGGCGATTAATGCCCCAGGTGCTTGAGCACTGCTGTGTGCAGGCGCGCATCGGACAGCAACCGGAAATGCCCCAGCGTGGGCAGCTTGATATTGGTGGCTCCGGCCAAGTCGCAGCCGCCGGGGATGTGCGGGTCGAAGCTGCTGTAGATGGAGATGATCTGCGAATTCACGCTCAAATTGGCCGAGAGCTTGAGCAGCCCCTGGTCATTGGGGGACAGGGCCCGCAGGGAGCGGATCGGAGCATAGCGTGCATAGCGCGAACCGGAGAAGGGGGTGCCGATGGCGATCATCCGGTTGATCCGGTAGCCCTGCAGCGAGGCGGCCATGAGGTACTTGCCGATCAGTCCGCCCTTGCTGTGCGCCACCAGCACCGCACCGTCCAGCTGCTCCGTGTCCAGGTAGCGGGAAACTGCCTCGGACATCTCCGGCACGGTGCCGTGGTTGAAGCCGAGCTGAGGGATCACATGCACCGGGTGGCCGGCTTGGTGCAGCGCCTTGGCGACCGGGAGCATGAATTTCCAGGATTCCCAGATTCCCGGAATCAGGACCACCGGTTCGGCCACCGGGTCGCTGCCCGTGCGCAGCTGGTCGGCCGGCGTGCCTGGCAGCAGTGAACGAAGCTGCCAGGCGCCAGCATAGAGATAATCTTGCAGCCATGCGCAGGACAGCACGGCCCACCGGAAAAGCCTGCCGGCCAGGGTGCTGGTCTCCACCATGGATCCTCCGTTTTTCACCGCGCTGCGGGGACCGGTTGCTCCGGGGTCCCTCCTCACAGCATTATCAGCACATCAGCACGGTTCAGGCAGGAAGCGACATTGCCCGCCCAGGGAATTCCGGGTTTCCGTCGGTCGGCCAGTTATCGGCAACGCGCCGAATCGAGGCGGGAATGCCGGGTGGAATCGGCGCTCGCCGGAAGACGAGCAGGCGTCGGAATTGCAACGATTTGATGCCGGATTTCCGGGGTCGCGGCACGACTGGGATGGTGCCGCGGGAGAACGGTGTTCCGCCGAATCATCCCCGCCGTTGCAAAAGCCTTCAACTAGCCATGGATTATTCTTCGGGCTAGGGCTATTCTGAGGTTCTGTTGAGTAATTGCAGTTTTGGGGGACTGGCAAGTTATGAAACGACAACATCATGGTTTAAGCAGTTCTATGCCGCGCGGAGTCTTGGGGACCAGCCGCCGGCTGCCGTATGGGGCACTGGCTATTGCCGCGGCATTTGGCCTGAGCAGTGCATTGGCGTGGCCCGGTGCGGCCGGTGCCATGCCTGCCAGAGCCGAATCAAGCACCGTGGCCTTCAGTGCGGAATCCCAGCCGCTGCTCGGGAGCGACGTCGTCACCGTACCGGACATGTCCGAAGTGGCCGGCATAGAAATCACCGGCCTGAAATCTGGCACTGAGAGGCTCGGCGGGTCCGAGTCTGGCCCGGTGGCACAGGTGGCCGAGCATCGAGCGGCCATGACGGCAACGTCGAGCTCGGGGGTAACAGTGCCGCCCGCACCGATTGCCGCGTCCCAGGAGATCCGGCCGGCCATGCTGCGCACCGGCCTGCTGCTGGAGCACCCAGTGGCCACCCTGCAAATCTCCAGTGCGTTCGGCTGGAGAGCCAACCCGACAGGTGCCGGGCACCAAATCCACATCGGCCAGGATTATCCCATTGCCTGCGGCTCGCCCGTTCGTGCCAGCGAGACCGGCAGGGTGATTGTCGCCGGCTGGGCGGGCCATTCCGGCCAACGGGTCACCATTGACCACGGGAATCGGGTGCAGACCGGATACAGCCACAATTCGCTGCTGCTGGTAAGCGTTGGCGAATTCGTGGTCCAAGGCCAAGTCATTGCGTTGTCCGGGACAACAGGCAATTCCACTGGGTGCCATGTGCATTTCGAAGTCATCGTCAATGGGCAGTGGCAGAATCCGAGCAACTACCTGCCGATGGCCGGCGGGCAACGGCGAGCGGTACTTGCAGCCGGGCCATTTGCGGTGGATGCCGGCAGTGCCCTGCGCCAGCAATCGGTTGCTGCAGCATTTGGGCATTCTTCCGGGACCTCAAGCAACCGCAGCTCAGCAGACCAAGAACGCCCAACCCGTGTGAAGCATTACCAGGCTGACCCGGTGCAGCCATCTGCCGACGGCAACCAGAAAGAGGCCAAGGCGGCCAAGCCTAAGACCCAGCCGAAAAAGGATCACTCGAAAACCAGCCCGTCTCCAAGAACCACGCAGGCGGCACCGCAGCCGAGCAAGGCGCCTAAGCCGCCGAAGAAGCTGGAAACCGAACGCCCGAAGGCCCAGCCAACGCCTTCGCCAACGCAAACTCCTGTTCCAGCTGAGCCAAGCGCGCCGACTCCAAGCACTGGGCCAGTGGAGCAACCCAGCGCTTCCGCATCACCTACCGCGTCACCCACCGAGTCGACGATGCCTTCGGCATCACCGACCGCCGTGGAGACTCCAGCCCCGGAGAATCCAACAGAGGAGGTGGAATCCTCCCAGACACCTCCGACGGCCGAGCCGACCCTAGCTCCTGAACCGAGCCCGGACTCGGGTATCGAACCGCAGCAGGAGAAAGAAACGGGAAACCCGGACACCTCGGACCATGAAGAGGAAACCGAGCCCACGGCCGGGACAGAGAAGATCATCGGTGTAGCCCAGCCGAAGATCGTGGACATGCAGGCAGAGAAGGACCAGAAGGCTCCATCCAAAGCCAAGGAGCTGGCGCCGGCCAAGCCTGCTGCTCCAGAGAAGAAGAGCGCAAAGAAGCCAGCGGCTGACAAGCCCAAGCCGGCAGTCGCGGGCAAGCCGAAGGCGGCTGTTCCGGCGAAGAAGAAGGCGCCAGCACCGGCTAAGCCAAAGCCGGCAGTCCCGGCTAAACCCAAGGCGCCAGTGGCCAAACCCAAGCCGGCAGCTCCGGCCGCGGCGGCTGCGCCTGCAGCGAAGAAGGTCGCGAAGGAGCCGGCCGCAACGGTTCCGCAACCTCAGCCGAAGCCGAAGCCAAAGCTGCAGCCGAAACCAAAGCCAAAGCCGCCAGTTGCGGCGCCGGCCGTGCAGAAAGCCGCCCCATCAGCGGCCAAGCCGAAGCCGAAGGCCGCGGTTCCTGCACCGGCTGAAGCTGCCGCCCCAGCCAAGGTGCCGCAGCCGCCGGCAGGCACCGCGCCTGCTGCCAGCGAGGCCAAGCCGTAGCCCTTGGTTGCCGGCACCCGAAGCTGCTCCCGTCCTTTCGGAGGGGAGCAGCTTCGGCATTGCGCCGTAGGCTGCTGGTGAAACGCTGCACAGCTGGTTAGTTCGGCGCCCGATTATTGATATTCTTGGGAGTTGAGTCCTGTGCGATTTTCCAATGCGCACCACAAGACCTATCGAAAGAAGTGCCCGGCACGTGTTTAATTCACTTTCCGATCGCCTGACAGAAACCTTCAAGAACCTGCGCGGCAAGGGCCGCCTGAGCGAAGCGGATATCGACGGTACCGTACGCGAGATCCGCCGCGCCCTGCTTGACGCCGACGTCGCCGTGCCGGTGGTTCGCGGCTTCGTGGCCCAGGTGAAGGAACGTGCCCTGGGTGCCGAGGTCTCCGAGTCGCTGAACCCGGGCCAGCAGGTCGTCAAGATCGTCAACGAGGAGCTCGTGGGCATCCTCGGCGGGGAAACCCGCCGGCTGAACCTGGCCAAGAACCCTCCCACGGTGATCATGCTCGCCGGCCTGCAGGGTGCCGGCAAGACCACCCTGGCCGGCAAGCTGGCCAAGCACCTGAAGGCCGAAGGCCACACCCCGATGCTGGTGGCCTGCGACCTGCAGCGCCCCAACGCGGTCAAGCAGCTGCAGATCAACGGCGAACGCGCCGGCGTGCCGGTCTACGCACCGCACCCGGGCGTCTCCTCCGAATTCGACACCCCGACCGGCGACCCGGTAGCAGTGGCCCGCGACGGCGTGGCCGAAGCCAAGGCCAAGCTGCACGACATCGTGATTGTCGATACCGCCGGCCGCTTGGGCGTGGACACCGAGATGATGGCCCAGGCCGCGAACATCCGCGCCGCCATCAACCCGGATGAAGTGCTCTTCGTCATCGACGCGATGATCGGCCAGGACGCGGTCAACACCGCCCAGGCCTTCCATGAGGGCGTGGACTTCACCGGCGTGGTCCTCTCCAAGCTGGACGGCGACGCCCGCGGCGGTGCCGCCCTGTCGGTGGCCTCGGTGACCGGCAAGCCGGTCATGTTCGCCTCCACCGGCGAGAACCTGGACGACTTCGAGATCTTCCACCCGGACCGCATGGCTTCGCGCATCCTGGACATGGGCGATGTGCTCACCCTGATCGAGCAGGCCGAGAAGAACTGGGACAAGGGCGAAGCGGAGCGGATGGCGAAGAAGTTCGCCGACCAGGAAGACTTCACCCTGGACGACTTCCTCGCCCAGATGGCTCAGATCAAGAAGATGGGCTCGATGAAGAAGCTGCTGGGCATGATGCCCGGCGCGCAGATCTCCCGCCAGCAGCTCGAGCAGTTCGACGAGCGCCAGATCGACCGCGTGGAGGCCATCGTCCGTTCGATGACCCCGCATGAGCGCGTGGCCCCGAAGATCATCAACGGCTCTCGCCGCGCACGCATCGCCAAGGGCTCGGGCGTCTCGGTCTCCGAGGTGAACCAGATGCTGGAGCGCTTCGGCGAAGCGCAGAAGATGATGAAGAAGATGGCTGCCGGCGGCGGCATCCCGGGCATGCCGGGTGCCGGCAAGGGCGCAGCCCGCAAGGCGAAGGCCAAGGGCAAGGGCAAGAAGCAGAAGTACGGCAATCCGGCCAAGGCCGCGCAGGCCGAGCTGGAAGCCAAGAACAAGAAGGCCGCAGCTCCGAGCGGCGCCGCCTTCGGCGCAGGCGCCAACCAGGACTTCGATCCGTCGAGCCTGAACCTGCCAGCCGGCTTCGAGAAGTACCTGGGCAAGAAGTAGGCCCTGATTCCCTGTACAGGGAAGTGACCGCGCCATGGGAACTGGAACCAGTTCCCATGGCGCGGTTTTCCTTTGCGGACCACAGCGCCACCTATGATTGATAGATAACGACAATCCCACCCGCGAAAGGGGTCCGCCTCCGTGGATTCAACCGAGTTCAACTACCTCAACCTGGAGTTCATCTTCATGGGCGACAAGCCTGATGCGGCGGCGCTGATCCGCACCGCGCTGGCCGACCGGCGCCTGCTGGGATTCATCGGCGGGGCAGTTGAACGCGAGCATTCCACCGAAGTGATGGCCGAGGTGGCCACGGTGAGCGAAGCCCGCGATGCGGTGCTCTACCGCATCGATGCCAAGGGCAAGCTGCGCGAAGGCTCGCGCGTGACCAAGCTGGTCCACGAGCTGAAGAACTCCACCGGTGCCGACTACGTGCTGGTGGACGGGGACGAGATCGACGGGCCCAACCCGGATGAGGAGCTGCTCGGCGACTACGGCACTACCAGCGAGCTGCTGCACGGTCCGAAGCTCAAGGGCTCCGAGCTGGTGCTCGCGGCAGGCTTCGATAAGAACGAGATCACCGTGTGGGAGAACGGCGCCGGGCTGATGGCCATGCCCAAGGAACCGGTCTATGCCCCGAGCATCGGGCGTTCAAACCGCCCATACCTGTCCCTGGACCGTACCGGCAATGTCATCACCGCAACCATCGAAGCCAAGGGGCCGCGGCTGGAGCTGTTCGGCTCCTCGATGTCCATGACGGTGGACCTGGAACGCACAGTCATCCTGGAGCCGGAAGCGGGCAGCCCGGCAGCGGTGCGCCTCGAAGAGCTGGATCACCTGCTCCATGGCTGGGATGAGACGGAACTGGAGCTCGTCGAGCAACTGGTCGAGGATCCTGCCCACCGCGCGGAGGCACAGCAGCTGGCTCGCGGCAGCAGGGATTTGAAGGATCTCAAGCGTTTGCTGACGCTGCTGGGCTTCGATGCGCGCAGCGTCGACTACCTCACTGGCCGTCCGCTGCCCGAGGAACGCCGGGTGATCATCACCGGCGGCCCGTACAAGACCATCAAGTCGGCCCTGGCAGAGCAGGAGCGCGAAGCCAAGGGCCTGGAACGGCTGCTCTACCGGCATAACTGGAACCCCAAGGCGCTGATCGGTTCAGGCGCAGCGGTGCTGGCATCCGGTGCGGCAGTGCACCTGGTGCTGGCCAAGAGCGAACGCTTCGGGTGGCTGCCCAAACCGGCGCGCCAGCTGCTGATGCTGGCCTGGTATGCCGATGGCGCTTTCTACCTGGGCAAGGGCATTGTCGACGCGCTGAAAGCCAAGCGCAGCCGCTAGCCAATCGCAGCAAACCAAAGGCCAGCCCGGCAGGAAGCAAAAATGCTTCCTGCCGGGCTGGCCTTTGCCGCAAAGTCCTAGCCGCGGTCCTTCAGTTCAGGGAAATCGGTATCCCGGTACTCTCCGCTGACGATGGTGCCGGCCGCATGCCGTTCCTCCTCGGCCAGGCGCAGCTCCACGCGGCGGATCTTGCCCGAGATGGTCTTGGGCAGGGTGGTGAATTCCAGCCGGCGGATCCGCTTGTAGGGGGCCAGCTGCTCGCGGCAGAAGCCGAGGATGTCCTTGGCCACCTCGGCGGATGGCTCCAGGTTGCCGGCCAGCACCACGAAGGCCTTGGGCACCGAGAGCTTCAGCGGATCAGGAGAGGGCACCACGGCCGCCTCGGCCACCGCAGGATGCTCCAGCAGCACCGACTCCAGCTCGAACGGGCTGAGCTTGTAGTCGCTGGATTTGAAGATGTCATCGGCGCGGCCCACATAGGTCAGCACGCCCTCCTCATCGCGTTCGGCGATATCGCCGGTGTGGTAGACGCCGCCCTGCATCGCTTCGGCAGTCTTCTCCTCATCGGCGAAGTAGCCCTTCATCAAGCCTGCCGGAGCCGGATCGAGGCGCAGGCAGATTTCCCCGATTTCGGCCAGCTGCCCGGTGGTCGGGTTGCGCAGTTCCACCGCGTATCCCGGCATCGGGCGGCCCATCGCGCCGACCTTCACCTCGGTGCCCGGCGAATTGGCGATCTGCACCGTGGTTTCGGTCTGCCCGTAGCCATCGCGGATCACCTGGCCCCAGGCCTTGCGCACCTGATCGATGACCTCTGCATTCAACGGCTCGCCGGCGGAGACCAGCTTGCGCGGGGGAGTCTTCAAGGTGCCCAGGTCCGCCTGGATCAAATAGCGCCAGACGGTGGGCGGCGCGCAGAAGCTGGTGACCTTCTCCACCGCCATCTGGTTCATCAGCGCCAGCGGATCAAAGCGCTCGTAGTTGTAGACGAACACTGTCGCCTCGGCGATCCACGGGCCGAAGAAGTTCGACCAGGCGTGCTTGCCCCACCCGGGGGATGCCACATTCAGGTGCACGTCGCCTGGTTCCAGGCCGATCCAGAACATCGTTGCCAGGTGGCCCACCGTGTACGAGGTGTGGGTGTGCTGGACCAGCTTGGCCAGCGAGGTGGTTCCCGAGGTGAAGTAGAGCAGCATGTTCTCATCGGCCAGCGTCGGGGAGTCCAGGCTGAATTCGGCCGGCGCCTCGTGGGACTTGCCGTAGTGCAAGGTACCTTCGCTGGCCTCGCCGCGCACCTGGACAATCCGGTAGTCCCCGGGGACCGTGTCGAATTTGGCGACCTGGTCATGGCTGGTGATCACCCAGTTCGCGTTGCCGCGCTCGATGCGGTCGGCCAGATCCGCGCTGACCAGCTGCGTGGTCGACGGGATGATCACCGCGCCGAGCTTCATGCCCGCCAGCATCACCTCCCACAGGGCCACCTCGTTGCCCAGCATGACGATGATGGTGTCGCCGCGTTGCAGGCCCTCATCCGAGAGCCAGCGGGCCACCTGGGTGGAGCGGCGCGAGAGCTCGGCCCAGCTGTAGCGTGCGGAGCTGCCATCGGGTTCGGTGAGGATCAGTGCCGGTTCATTGGCCCGCGCCGGGTCCTTGGCCACCTGATCGAACCAGTCGTAGGCGAAGTTGAAATCGTTGAATTCCGGCCAGGAGAACTCGGCCCGGGCCCGGTCGTAGTCATCGCGTGCTGCCAGCAGCAGATCGCGTGCTGCCCGGAACTTGCCGGTATTGCTCATTAGAGTCCTTTGCATGATGGGCGCCAGCGCCCAAGAGAATTCTTCGGTCTTCTGGAATCAATATACTTCAGTGCCCAGTTCTGACGAATTGTTGCGACATCATGCGCGGTAAGAGTGTTGAAGTTCGCAAATTTTGCCCAACAAATTCCACTGCAGGCATACATAGTGCCTGAATGCTGGATGCCGGAGAAATGCTCGACCATCTGGTGCCTTGTCCGTCACGGTCGAGGTCCGCCTGCCGCCATGTCGTTTTGGCCAGGTGCTTTCTGGAGCAGAACTCGGGCCGGCGGGGTGCCGGCTGCCAATCAATCAGAACTCGAACTCATATTCCGTTGTAGGCGCTTTGAAGTGTAAGGACGATACTTATTTTAGTGGTAAATCGGTGGCAAAGTTGCGTCATCGAGGAAATCTCGGCGCGAAAGGCTAGAAGCCTGCACTCAGGATGACATAGGTCTAAGGAAAAGGCCTGCAGATGGGAATCACACCGACGACTGGAGCGGCCCATGCGGAAACTTCTCGCATGGACTTCCGCGAGATTGTGCGGAGGCTGAATGCATCCCTTGGGGCTGCAATGGTTTCCGCGATGGCGGGAGCAAAGGATCCTAAGGCAAGCTACCGCTGGCAAAGGGAGAACGGAACGGTCCCTTCGAATGCGTCTCAGACTCGTATTATGCTGGCTCACCGTGCTTGGAAGATGGTCTCGGATGTTGATGGAGAACAGGTGGCTCGCCAATGGTTCCTTGGAGCTAATCCCTGGCTTGACGAAATTTCACCTGTCGAAGCAATCCGCCAAGATCGGTTCAAGGCTGTGATTGATGCAGCCGAGGCGATGTCCTCAGGGGGATGCAACGGCTAATGAACGGTACATTGGAAGAAGTGGATGGCCGGCCAAGCATAGCGCGTGAACCGTTGGCTGGCTTTCGCATCGCAGCTGAAAGCTACGGTGCACTTAATCCCCCCGAACGGGGTTACTTCTTCCCCGACGAAGTCGGCGTGTGGAACAGGTTTGACACCACTGGGCGCACTCTCTAGGCGGCATCTACGCGCCAAGGCGCTTTTACTGAATGCCTCTACGGATACCGGCTAGACCATAAAGCGCGGACCGCTATCGACTTCATGGCAGAACAGTTCGGCATCAGCCAGGAGGAAGCCCACGCCCTCTACATCGAGGAACAGCAACGGCTTGGACACGATGAACTCGGAACGTTCCCTAAAAACTGGTGCGAAGGACGTCGACTCTACGAACTGGCCAGCAAAGAAGACCTCGTCTGGTTTGACCTAAGCTCAGCGCATTCGCTGGAATATATCGACCGGAACTTTGGCCCCGAAATCTCCAAATCCTGTGATGTGAACGCCGTTGACCTATTCCACCTGTTCGGGGCAAATCCCAAGCTGACCACTTTGATTTCCACGAGCCTACGCAACCTGAGGCTTCACGATGGCAGTTTCGCTGACGGAATCCGCTTCACATCCCGGCATGGCGTCGGCATGTGTTGGGCCTTGTGGATGAGACGTACCGACGACGGGCTCGACAACGATCTGGTCGTCGCCACTGAAGGCCAGCAGATACTTGCGGATGATCCAGATCTGCTAAACGTCTCTCAACGGTTCAATTTCCGCGTTGGCTAATTGTTGTGACAGGCGCCTCCGCTTCACTGCCTAAGTCAGTCTGTGCAAGATCGGCCCTTGTCGAATCTTTGGTTTCTTGTTGCGTTGTGCCACTACCTCTGAGAACCGTGGAACTGGACTCGCCGATGCCGATGGTCTAGCGTCTGGACTATGCCAAAGGACGAGACACCAGCCAAGCAGCAGAACCCCCTCTTGGTCCTGGGGAAAATCAGCGCCATCCTCGATTCCTTTTCACTGCGCCAGCCGGTGATGTCCTTGGCTGATATCCGCGAGGCAACGAATCTGCCGGCCTCGACGGTGCAGCGGCTGGTCGCGAATCTGGTGGGGCAAGGCTTTTTGGACCGCGAGGATGACGGCTACCGCATAGGAATGAAGATGGCCTACTGGGCCGCGCCAGCCACCCGCGGCCGTGAAGTGCTGGATGTCATCATCCCGTCCTTGCGCGAGCTGCGCGACTTCACCGGGGAAACAGCCTGCCTGTTCCGTGCAGAGCAGCACTACCGAGTGTGTGTCGGCATCGCCGAAACACGCCATGCGCTGCGCCGGGAAATGCACCTGGGCGAGCTCGCACCGTTGCATGCCGGATCTGCCGGACGCGTGCTGCTGGCCTGGAAGCCCGAGCTGATGCAGCGGCTGCAGGATACGCGATTGGAACCGCTGACCGATGCGACGATTACCGGCATGGCCAGCCTGGAGCAAGCGGTTGCGCAGACTCGTGCCGATGGTTTCGCTATCACCACCGGCGAACGCGAAAACGGGGCATCGGGGCTGTCCGCGCCGGTGTTCGATTCCGCGGCCGGCCTGGTGGCGGCAGTGACCATCAGCGGACCCACCATGCGCATGCCGCGCGAGCAGTGCGAGAGCTGGATCGAGCCGCTGCTGGATACCGCTGAGCGGATGACACGGCTGATCGGCGGGCGCTTCCCCGGCGAAACCCACCGGCCCGCCGTGTAGCGCCGCACGTTTAGCGGCACGCAGCCTGGTGGGCAGTCTGGAACTAGAGGCTGTTGGAGCAATCTGGTGCTTGATCCGAGGAGATCACCCAGTCGAAGGCAGCCGCCTTGGAACGCGCTCCCTGGGCCGACTTTGAACGATTCGGCTCGCCCAATTCCTGCAGCAGGGATTCGGAGAGTTCGACGAGGCCGGCAAAGCTCTGCGGGGTGAGCCATGATGGCCGCGTGGCAAACAGGATGTCTTCGCTGGAGGTATTCCCGCTGGCTCCGGGAGCGAAGGGGCATCCGCCCAATCCGCCTAGCGCGCCATCAACCAGGCTGGCTCCTGCCGAGATCGCAGCCAGGGTATTGGCAACACCCAGCCCCCAGGTGTCGTGCCCGTGGAAGACGATGCGCCGCTGCGGGGATTCGTCGCGGACCTTGGAAATCAGCGCCGCAACCTGTGCGGGCACTGCCTGGCCCAGGGTGTCGCAGATGACGATATCGCAGGTGCCCTCGGCCCGGGGATCATTGGCGATCTCCAGCACCCGTTCGGGCGGGACCTGCCCTTCGAAGGGGCAGGTGAATGAGGTGGCCAGGCACAGCTGGATCCGACCGCTGGCTTCACGGGCGTAGTGCACGGCTTCTGGCAGGGCATCGAGACTCGCCTCGGTGCTGCGCCCGATATTCGCCTGGTTGTGCGCATCGGATACGGAAAGGCAGTACTGGAAGTTGCGGATGCCTGCCTTGGCCGCCTTGGCTACATGGCCGGGGGTGGCCACCCAGATCCAGCAGCGTTCCAGTTCCTCGGGGCGCAGGCCTTCAGCGACGTCGAGGGTGTTGGCCATGGGCGGCACCAGGTCGGCGCGGGCCATCGATCCCAGCTCGATTTCCTCGACGCCGAGCCGGATCAGCTCGCGCACGGTGCGGATCTTCTCTTCGGTGCTCAGCAGCTTGCCGGTCAGTTGCAGTCCGTCTCGCAGCGTGACATCCCGCAACGCGGCGGCAGGGGTGAATGCGTAGCTCACGCCATATTCCTTTCTCCGGCCGAGGCCTGCGCGATTTGCGCATCGGTCATTCCCAATAGTCCTGCGAGTACTTGGGCGGTGTGCTCTCCAAGATCCGGTCCCAGGTTCCTGATGGGCAGCGAGGCGCCGCCCATGACCGGGACGATGCCGGGGAAGCCGACATCATGCAAGGTCTCTTCCCCGGTGGAGACATCGAGGTGCTGGATCATCTTCCGGGCGCTGTACTGCGGCTCGCTGGCAATGTCCTGTGCGGTGTAGATCGGGCCTGCGGGAACTTCGGCCGCATCGAGGATGGCCAGGGCCGCGCGCGAGTCGAGGCTTGCCGCCCATTGGCCGATGGCGGCATCCAGCATCTCCCTGGCTTCCCAGCGCTGGGCATTGCTCTGCAGGTGCGGATCGGTGCCGAGTTCCGGCCTGCCGATCGCTTCCATGTAGCGGCGGAAGATCCCGTCGCCATTGCCGGCCACGACAATGCTCGCCCCGTCGGCGCAGATGTACGCATTGGAAGGGGCAATGCCTTCCATGCGCCCGCCGGTGCGGCTCCGGGTTTCGCCGTAGGCGCCGTGGTCAGGGATCAGCGATTCCATCATGGAGAACATGGCCTCGTGCAGCGCCACGTCGATCACCCGATGATCCAGCCCGAGACTTGCTTTGCCGCCGCGCGCTTGTTCCCGCTGGAACAGCGCCATCACCGCACCGAAGGCGGCGTACAGTCCGGCAATGGAATCGCCAATTGATACGCCAACGCGCACCGGTGCGCGGTCAGGATCGCCCACCAGGTTGCGGAAGCCGCTGAAGGCTTCGGCCACGGCGGCGAAGCCGGGGCGTTCTGCTAGCGGGCCGGTTTGGCCGAAGGCCGAGATGCGGGTGATCACCAGATCGGGATTCGCAGCGCTGAGCTCTTCGGGACCCAGTCCCCATTTTTCCAGCGTGCCCGGGCGGAAGTTCTCCAGCAGCACATCGCAATGCTTGACCAGATCCAGGACGGCGGCCCGGCCGGCGTCGCTGCGCAGGTCCAGGACGATGGACTTCTTGTTGCGGTTGATAGTCCTGTAGAGCATCGAGACACTGCCCTTTTTCAGCCGCCAGTTGCGCAGCTCGTCTCCGGTGCCGGGACGCTCCACCTTGATCACCTCCGCGCCGAAGTCGGCAAGGAGCCGGCCCGCAGTGGGTGCGGCAATGTAGTTGCCCAATTCGAGAACGCGGACACCCTCCAATGGGGCGATGTGCTCTGGCATGCGCTGTCCTTCCTGTGCTGTGGCGCTAGATGAAGATGTTGAGGATCATGACCATGCCAAGGGCCACGATAGAGGCTACCGATACGCCCACGCTGACGGTCTTCAGGGCGCCGCGGACGGTCTGCCCGAACAATGACTGCAGCAGCCAGAATGTGTTCGAGGTGACATGGACCATGAACAACGCTCCGGAACCTGCGGCCAACGCGATGAGCACCGGGTCGATGCCCAGGCTCGGGGCGATCGGGGCCAGCAGGCTGGCAGCCGTGATTCCGGACAGGGTCACCGAGCCTACCGCGATGTGCAGCAGGGCGGCGATGCCCCACACGACCACCAGCGGGGCGACGGTGCTGGCGGAGAAGAACTGGCCCATGATGTCTCCCAGCCCGGCCGTGGAAACAGTGGCCGCCAAGGAGCCGCCGACACCGGTGAGCAGCAGGATCTGCCCGCTTTCCTTGAAGCCGTTGGACACGCCGCGGTCAATAGCCTTCTGGCCGACGGTGAAGCGCGCGACGGTGATCGTGCCGACCAGGCCGATGAGCAGCGCGACGACCGGATTGCCGACCAGCTGAATCCAGCTGGCTTCGTAGCCGAGGATTTCGGCCAGCGCGCCGCCGGCAATGAGCAGCAGGGAAGCGAGCAGCGGCAGGAAGAGCAGGAACAGGTGGGTTTCGCGTCGTTGCGCGGTCTGCACTGTGGTGGCAGCGGAAGCAGTTCCGGCTGCGCCGGTCCCTGCCTGCACCTCGCCGGATCCTCCGGCGTTGTTCGTCGTGCCTGCTCCCTGGTACGGCTCATCGGCGGCGAGCAGCTGCTCGTCGCTCTGCGCTTTCCAGAAACCGCGGTCGAAGAAGAAGGTCATGATGGCGACGGAAATCAGCACCGTCGGCACGACGACCAGCAGGCCGAAAATCAGCATCTTGCCGAGCGGAACTTCGAGCATGCCCGCCAGGGCGACAGCGCCCACGCCGGGGACCATGAGCACGATGCCGACCTCGCCGGCGATGGCCATAGCGGTGGCGATGCGAGCGGTACCGTGCTTGCCGATCTTCGGCGCCATGCGCCGGGCCAAGGGGGCCGCGATGACCAGCAGCACGTCAAGGAAGATGGTCTGCAGCGCGGTGCTGACGGCCAAGGCCATGGAATACGGCAGCCGCTTGGGGCCAAAGGTATTGAGCAGGTGTTCCACCAGGCGGCGGATGGCGCCGGTCTCATTGAGGATGGAGCCCATCAGCACGCCGAAAGCTACCAGGAGCCCGACTTCGACCATGATGTCGCCGAAACCCTGGGTGATGGTCTCGATGGTCTTGGTGGCCCCCAGGCCGGTGGAAAGACCCAGATACAGCGAGCCGATGATCAGGGCAATGACGGGGTTGACCTTGAATCTGACGATAAGCAGCACGGCGGCAAGCACTGCGACCGCGGTATTTATCAGAATCGCTATATCGGACATCTTGGATCCGTTCATGAGGAATCAGGGGAGGGGTGTGACCGAAGCCACGGCATGAAAACCCATAGTATGAGTCTTGGCTCACAATGTAAACCGGTAGCTTCTTAAGCTAGAAACCTCTGGAAATAAACCCTGGACGTGCGCATCGTGAAACAGGTACGTAGCGCTTCCCCGCGAGCTTCATCCGCGGCGAGATGCGCCCGGAGCGACTCGGGATGGGCGGCAAAGAAAAAACCAGGGCGCCTGCCGAACCCATCTCCGGAAAGCGCCCTGGTGCCAGAAGTGATTACCCCTTGAGCTTCGGGAAGTCGGTATCCCGGTATTCGGTGCCAGCTGGGGTATCGCCGGTGTGCCGCCGTTCTTCTGCCTGGCGCAGTTCCACGCGGCGGATCTTGCCCGAGATCGTCTTGGGCAGATCAGCGAATTCCAGCCGGCGGATGCGCTTGAAGGCCGAGAGGTGCTCGCGGCAGTAGGCGAGGATCGATTCGGCCAATTCCGGGCCCGGCTCATGCCCGCCGGAGGCGACGATGTAGGCCTTGGGTACGGTCAGCCGCAGCTCATCGGGTGCCGGCACCACCGCCGCTTCGGCCACGCCGGGGTGCTCGATCAGCACCGATTCCAGCTCGAAGGGGCTGATCTTGTAGTCGCTGGACTTGAACACATCATCGGCACGCCCGACGTAGGTCAGCACGCCGCGCTCGTCCCGCTCGGCGATATCCCCGGTATGGTACACGCCGTCCCGGAAGACCTCATTGGTCTTCTCCTCGTTCTCGAAGTAGCCCTTCATCAGGCCCAGCGGACGCGGGGTGGTGACCAGGCAGATTTCTCCCACTTCGCCTTCCTCGCCGGTGGCCGGATCGCGCAGCACCACCTCGTAGCCGGGCATCGGCCGGCCCATCGCGCCGATGGTGATCGGCTCGCCTGGCGGATTCGCGATCTGCACCGTGGTCTCGGTCTGCCCGAACCCGTCGCGGATCACCTGGCCCCAGGCCTTGTTGACCTGGTCGATGACTTCGGCATTGAGCGGCTCGCCGGCGGAGACCAGTTTCTGCGGGGGATTGGCCAGCGCGCCCAGATCCGCCTGGATCAGCAGGCGCCATACGGTGGGCGGCGCGCAGAAGCTGGTCACCTTTTCGGCGTCCATCTGGTTCATCAGCGCGATCGGGTCAAAGCGGTCATAGTTATAGAGGAAAACAGTCGCCTCGGCGATCCATGGCGCAAACAGGTTGGACCACGCATGTTTTGCCCAGCCCGGCGAAGCGACATTCAGGTGCACGTCTCCTGGTTCCAGGCCGATCCAGAACATGGTGCTCAAGTGGCCCACCGGGTAGGACGTATGGGTGTGCTCAACCAGCTTGGCCTTGGATGTGGTGCCAGAGGTGAAGTAGCGCAAGAGCGTTTCATCGGCGTGCGTGGAGGAATCGAGCTGGAAACTGGCCTCGGTCTGGTGGGACTTCGCGTAGTCGAGATTTTCTTCTGGCACGCTGCCGCCGATCTGGATCAGCGTGTACTCGCCGGGTACCGAGGCGAACTTCTGGATCTCGGCCTCGTTGGTGATCACCCATTGGATGCGGCCGCGATCGATCCGGTCGGCCAGGTCCGTGGGCGTCAGCTGCGTGGTGCACGGGATCAGGATGGCGCCGAGCTTGATTCCGGCGAGCATCGACTCCCAGAGCTCAACCTGGTTGCCGAGCATGATGGCAATGGAGTCCGAGCGGTTCACGCCCTGGTCGGCGAGCCAGCGGGCCACTTGGGTGGAGCGCTCGGAGAGCTCGGCCCAGGTGCGCCTGATGGAGCTGCCGTCTCGTTCGGTGATGATCAGCGCCGGCTGATCCGCCCGCTGCGGATCCTTGGCAACCTGGTCAAACCAGTCAAAGCCGAAATTGAACTCACTGAACTGAGGCCAGCTGAACTCGGCCCGTGCCTGCTGGTAATCGTTGCGCAATTCCAGGAGCCGATCTCGGGCAGCTCTGAATTCATCGGTAACGCTCACAACTAACCTTCCCTCGCGTGGACAATGGCGCCCCGTCGATAGAGTGAGGCGGATCACTGGCCAATATACTTGGAAGTCCAAGGGTTTGAAAGCGTTGTTGCCGACCAAAGTCTTGAATCACCTGAGGCTGGGGGTATTTAATTAGTGCATGAGCCAGCAGCCCAAGGTGCTTGTCTGTGGTCCATCCAGCTGGAATCAGCTGGTTGAGCTTGACCACCTGCCCGAACCCCGCCCCCAGCAACTCCTCGCGAACAGCGCATGGCGTACCGTCGGTGGCACTTCTGCGGGCAAGGCACTGCACTTGAGTTCGCTGGGTGTCGCCACCGAGCTCTTTACCCAGGTGGGCGGCGATGAATCCGGGCGTGCGCTGCGGCGTGCGCTCTTGGGCGCTGGCATCAACCTGCAGGTGGTGCCCAGCGCGAGCACCGAGCAGCATGTTAACCTCATGGCTGGCGGCCAGCGGGTCTCGGTCTATCTTGCCACGCCGTCCACTCCCGCGGATGCGGATGTCGAAGCCGTTTGCGCCGCGGTGCGCGAAGCCGATCTGGCGGTGATTGATCTGAGCGAGTTGGGGTTGCGGGTCATTGAGCGATTGCGTGGGCCGGCCGTGCCGCTGTGGGTCGACCTGCATGACTTTGATGGCTTTACTTCGTTCCATCAGCCATTCCTGGGCGCGGCTTCTGTGGTTTTCATGAACGATGATGCCACCAGTGACCCGTGGGAGCTGCTGGCCGGTTGCCTGCGCCGCGGCCCCGGTCTGGGCATTTGCACGCTGGGGGAGCAGGGCGCGGTGGCCATGGATCGCCAGGGCCGGCGTTGGGAAGTGGCCGCGCCAAAGGTCGAGGTGGTCGATACCAATGGTGCCGGAGATGCCTTCATGGCGGGATTCTTGGCGGCCCGGCTGCGCGGCGCGCCAGTGCAGGCGTCGATGGAGGCGGCTGCCAGCAGTGCGGCGGCAGCGCTATCGAGCAGGCATCTGCACCCGAAGCTCGCCCAGTTGCCAGCCTAGCGGAGCGGTGCACCCGATGCGTTCAATGGCGTGATCACCGGAACACCAGAATGTACTTGAAGCATCAAGTAAATTGGAGTAGGGTGATAGCCAACAGGAAGTCCTGATCGGAAAGAAGGCGCTGGAGATGACCATGCTCAAAGAAGACAAGCTCGCCGCAACCACCCACATGAACGCCGTGCAACTGAAGGTCGGCGACATGAAGGTCATGAGCGAGTACTACCAGCAGGCATTGGGACTGGCTGTTTTGGATGAAACCGCGGAAGGCACCCGCCTGGGCCGCGGCACCCAGGAACTGGTCAACCTGCAGAACGCGCCAGGCCTGCAGCTGCCATCGCGCAACGAAGCGGGGCTCTTCCACACCGCGCTGCTCTTCGACACCAAGGCCGATCTGGCAGCCACCGTGCTCTCGGCAGCACAGTTCGACCAGAGCCGCTTCGTGGGCAGCTCGGACCACCTGGTCTCCGAAGCCTTCTACTTCACCGACCCGGAAGGCAACGGCATCGAGCTGTACTGGGACCGTCCGCGCGATACCTGGAGCTGGAGTGGCGGCGAGGTAGCCATGGATACCATCTACCTGGATCCGAACAAGTTCCTCAATGAGCACCTGAACGAGCAGGCCATCACCGGACAGCGCCAGGCCGCCGCCGATATCGGGCACGTGCACCTGCAAGTTGGCGACGTCGCCACCGCCCGCCAGTTCTACGTCAACACCCTGGGCTTCGACGAGACCACCGCACTGGGCAACCAGGCGCTGTTCGTCTCCGCCGGCGGATACCACCACCACATGGCCATGAATGTGTGGAACTCGCGCGGCGCCGGACCGCGCAAGGACACCCTGGGCCTGGGCGAGGTGCTGATCAACGTCCCGACCGAAGACGAGGTGGGCAAGCTGGCCGAACGGCTGGCCTTCGCCAAGGTGGAGAACCACCACACCGGCGCCGAGCTGCGTTTCAAGGACCCATGGAACAACGAGCTGCGCGTGGCAGTGGGCTGATCCAGACTCTGGCCCGACAGCTTAATTGCCCCGGGCGCCCGCCAATTCGGCGAGCGCCCGGGGCATTCCCATGTTCAGTTGCTTGCGGACTGCAGGGACTCCAGGTGTTCGGCAATGTGCCGGGCGGTCAGCGGCTGGGTTTCTAAGGGCTGCAGTGTGCCGGCCGCTGCCCGTTCAAGCACCTGCTCGGCAAAGGCCGCAGGGTCCGACACCTGCAGCGGCGTGAGATCCTCCGGGGCGTACCGCCACCATTGGGAGGCCTTCAGCGCTTCGGTGGTCTGGGCATCGAAGCGGTCGCGGATCTTCTTCGCCGGCAGCCCGCCCACCACGGTGAATGGCGCCACGTCCTTGGTGATCACCGAATTCGAGGCGATGACCGCTCCATCGCCAATCGATACCCCATGGCCCAGGGTGACCTTCTCGCCGATCCACACGTCGTTGCCGATGGTGATCTTCCCCGGCGTGTAGCTGTACTTCGTCGTGCCCAGTTCCACGCCGCGATCGGCGCAGTAGGTCTGCATCAGCAGCCGCTGGTTGTAGAACACCGGACTGGTCGAAGCCCACTCCAAAGGGTGCTTGGCACCCATGACCGACAGGCCCTTGGCGATCGAAGTGAAGCGTCCGACGCTGATGGCCTTGTTGAGCTTCGAATGCGTATAGGAGAACGCTCCCATGCGCGGCAGTGCTGTTCCGCTGGTGCCCCAGAAGGTGGTGTAGGGATCCAAGGCGAGGTCTTCCTCGTAGCTGACCCAGGCATCGGGGTTGTAGGTGCTTCCGGTGTCCTCGAAATCCTTCATGCCAGGAACCGTCATGAGGATCCGGTGGCTCTTGAGCAGCGGCCGCAGCTGGGACATCTTGATTCGCATGCGATCGAGTTTATCGAAGCGGGCTTGGAGTAGTGTCCATGGGCGCGGAGCACGCGCTGGATGCCGGCTACTGCTCGGGGCGGAAGGAGAGGTTCTTCTGCGTCGTGAAGTAGGGCAGGATCATCGATTCGGGCAGGCCCAGGCGCTTGTCTTCAGCATCCTTTCCCACCCGCAGGCGCAGGTTCACGTCCACTGCCGTGTCCTGCTCCGGGATCTCGCCCAGCAGCTGGGGATCCACATCGAAGAAGGCCAGTTCTCCCTCCACGCCGGTGCTGGGCACCGAGGCGAGCTCTTCCTTGCTGCCGCGGTTGACGAAGACCAGCTCGAAAACGGCATCGGCGGGCAGGGCATCGAGGTCCGCATGATGCTCCACCTTCACCTGCAGCCCCTGGCCCGCGGGGAATTCCACGCCGCGCAGCCGCGCATCGAAATGCGGGACGTCGCTGGTTGCGGCCTTCTTCTTGAACAGCTTGGCGATGGACACGGTTTCCTCCCAGAGCGAGACGAGATCGCGAGTCTGGTACTCGCGGGCAAAAGTGCGGGCTTGCTGCGACATCCTCGCCGCCAGCGCAGGGTCATCCATGAGCTGCTCGACGCGGTCCGCCATCAGCTGGATATCCCCATGGGGGACCAGGAAGCCGTTGCTCCCATCGGTGATGCTGTCGGCGGGGCCGAAGTTGATGTCGAAGGACACCGGAATGCATCCCTGCGCCTGGGCTTCGAGGATCACCAGGGCCTGGCCCTCGTTGGTCGAGGTGAACAGCTGGGCCAGGCAGGAGGCGAAGCGGCGGGGGAGCTGATCGGAGAAGCCGTGGAAGACCACCTGCTCGCCCAAGCCCAGCTCGGCGGCCCGCACTTCCAGCGCGTCGCGCTCGCTGCCCTCGCCCACGATGTGCAAGGTGGGATGCTTGCCGCGGCGCGACAGCTCATGGACGGCATCCAGTGCGGCGGCCACATTCTTGTTGGGGGTCAGCGAACCGGCGACGATCAAATCCGTGGCGCCGCGCTCCGGTTCTGGCGGCTGGAGAACCGAAGGCTTCAGCGGATTGGGAATCACGAATGCCGAGTCCGGATTCCCGAAGCGCTCGACATAGGCCTGGCGCTGCGCGCGGGTCAGGAAGACGAACGCATCCCAGTTGGCGCGTTCCTCGATGATCGGGCCGTGGCCCTTGGAAAGCTTGCCGGTCGCCAAATCCTGCCCCTTGGCCACATGGATGCTGTGGAAGGCGAACACCTTGGGCACATGCAGGGTCTTCCACGACGCGAGCATGGCCGCGGTGAATTTGCTGTCGATCACCACCAGGGAATCCGGGTGGTCGACGATCTGCGAAAGCCAATAGCGGTAGAACGATGCAGCGCTGTTGAAACGCGCCACCAGCATTCCGGTGCGGTCGAATGCCTCGACGACGCGGCGGTGCTTGCCGTCATTGAACTTCAGATCCGTCAGGAAGACGGTGCCGTCGTTGCGGAAGTAGGCGGTCTGCCTGACCTCGCCCTCCGGACCGGCCACGCTGTGCTCGCAGAACACGCCGGTCCCGCCGGGATGGCGAACGGAATCACTGAGGGTGAAGTCCTGGTGCGCGGGTTCCGCTTTCCTGCCCGGGATGCGCTCCTGCGGCTGCAGGTCGTGCTCCGCCAGGTAGAGATAGGGGTTGAGCACCTTGACCTTCGGCGAGAGCTTGCCGCGTTCCACGAGCTCTTCGGCGATCTGCGGAATCTGCGCATTCGGGGCGAAGGTGATCACAGCGGCCGAGCCATGGCGCTCGGCGAAAGCCGCCGCGCGCTGGGTGCAGACGGTGGTCATCCCGCCGAATTCGCGCTCCAGCTTCCACGTCACCATATAGGCGTCCACATGCTGTTCCTTGAATACCACGGTGAAGGATCCTTAGGTTGACCACAGGAAAGTTAATTTCACACGAGGATAGGCAGTACCCCGCGCCAGATTTCAGCCTACGCGGTGAAGCTAGGCGGGCGCTGGGAATGCGCTGTTGCGCCGGTCACATCGCGTCATCTGCCCATCCGCCAAGGTGCTCGCCGGATGCGCCGGAATCATGGGAAGAATCGCCCAGTTGGCAGTATCCCTTGCCCTTCTGGGCGAAACTTCCTATGGTCGTGGTCATGGGGTACTCTCCCCGCATTTGTTGGAGGCGCAGTGCGCCTCCGGTAAAGGACGGCACGTCATGTCGAGCAAATCCCCGCGCAAGGGCGAAGCGAAAAAACCAGGCAAGAGCATCAAGGAGAAGCGCGCTGAGAAGCGGCTGAAGCACGCGGAGAGCGCTGTCGATCCGGTGCGCAAGGCCGCCAGATAACCACTGATTGAGCGCGGCACATTTCGGGGCCGCTAGTTAACAGCATCGAGTCCCTGCCTACGGCGAATGACGCCGGGCAGGGACTCGATTCTCTTTAATGGTTGGAGCTGCTCGCGGCCGCTATGGCAGCTGCGGGTCGACCTCGAAGTGCTCGGCCACCTGGGTGATGACCTCACCGGCGCCCTGCAGCGAAACCGAGGAGAGGAAGATCGAGTCGTCAACCGGCATGACCTCGCCCTCCAGCTTCTCCCACAGCGGGTTGGAGGTGAACTTCTTCTCCTGGGCGCGCGATGCGTCACCCTCGGCACCTTCCGGCGCCCAGGTGGACTGGAAGATCACTTCGGCGTCGGCCTTCAGGATTTCTTCCGGCGAGAGCGGAACAAAAATCGATTCGGTGGTGTCCGGCGCGTCCTTCGGGCGCGGGATGCCCATGTCGACCATGATCTCGCCGATGAACGAATCGGTGGCGTACAGGCGCGCGGTGTCCTCGCCGGCGAAGCGCACCAGCGAATAGGTGGTTTCCGGCTTCTTCGCCAGGATTTCCTTGCCCACCGCGGCGGCACGGGCCTCGTAGTCGGCGACGGCCTGCTCGGCCTGCTCCTTCTTGCCCAGGGCCTCGCCCAGCAGCACCACATTCTCCTTCCAGGTCGGGCCGGTGGACTCGGAGAAGATGGTCGGGGCGATCTTGTTCAGCTGGTCGTACATGGCGCCCTGGCGCACGTCGGCGGAGATGATCACATCCGGCGCGGTGGCCAGCAGCTTCTCCAAATCCGGTTCGGCGATGGTGCCGACGTTCACTGCCTCATCGGTCAAATCCGAGATGTCGCCGAGGTACTCCGGGAAGGGATTGTCGCCCTGGCGGTACTCGGTGTAGGCCACCAGCTCGGCGCCCAGCAGCATGGTTGCATCCACATAGGAAGGATCCAGCGCGGCCACGCGCAGCGGGCGCTGCGCCAATTCGGTGGTGCCGCGGAAATGCTTGATGCTCGCAGGGAAGCTGGCATCGGCCTGCGCGGTGGCGGCGGTTTCAGCAGGTTCGGTGCTCGGCGCCGAGCTTGCGCAGGAGGACAGGGCCAGCGAGGCCGCCGCCAAGGCCGCGGCCAGTGCGAGGATGCGGGGAGTATGCATGCGAGTGCTTTCCGTGAAGACGATTTACTAAATGACGCATGATGTATTTTTGCCAGCCCTATTTAGGTAAGGGTAAGCTCAATGCGCGAGATGAACAGTAGCACGATTCCGGCCGCACCGGTCAACATCCTGCGACATAATCGATCGCAACCCCCGTTCGCACCCGCCGCGCACCTCGCGGCCCGAGAAAGGCCACCGACCATCAACCGCACCACACCGCGCATCAGCTCCCTGCTGGTCCTGGCCGCCGCGGTGGGCGCCGCCATCGGGCTCAGCCTGTGGATCGGCAGCACCACCTCCAGCTTCGCCGAGCTGCGCCACGCACTGCTGGCACCCGACGGGCAAGTCAGCGACATCGCCATCCGGGAGATCCGCTGGCCGCGCACCGTCACCGCACTGGCCGCCGGCGCCGCCTTGGGCATGGCCGGCACGCTGATCCAGGGGCACACCCGCAACCCGATCGCCGAACCCGGCCTACTGGGCATCAACCAGGGTGCGGCGTTGGCCATCGTCTCGGTGGCCGCCTTCACTGGCCCGCTGCCGGCATGGACCCAGGCGCTGCTGGCGCTGGGCGGGGCGCTGCTCGCGGCCCTGGTGGTCTTCGGCATCGGGCGCATCGACGGGCGCGGCGGATCGCCGATCACCCTGCTGCTGGTCGGTGCCGCGGTCACCGCGCTGTGCGCCGGGGTGGTCTCGGCGATCGTGCTGCTCAGCGAGGCGGCGCTGGAAACCCTGCGCTTCTGGCAGGTCGGCTCCGTGGTCCAGGGCTACGAGTCCTTCCTGTCGCTGTGGCCGCTGCTGATCGCCGGCACCGTGCTGGCGCTGGCCAATGCCCGCGGGCTGAACGCGCTGACCCTGGGCGAGGATTCGGCACGCAGCCTCGGGATCACCGCCCTGCACGCCCGCGGCCTGGGATTGGCCGCGATCGTGGCGCTGTCCGGGCTGGCGGTCACCCTGGCCGGGCCGATCGCCTTCCTCGGCCTGCTGGTGCCGCACATTGCCCGGCGCATCTTCGGCGCCGACTACCGCTGGGTGATCCCCGGCTCCGCGCTGTGCGGGGGGCTGATGCTGTGCGTGGCCGATGTGCTCGGCCGGATGCTCGCGCGGCCCGGGGAACTGCCGGTGGGCGTGGTCATCGCGCTGCTCGGCGCACCCTTCTTCATCTACGTGGCCCGCCGGCGCAAGGCGGTGGCCGTATGAGCACCCGGGCGATCCCCAAGCCGGCCCAGGTGCTGCGCGCCCGGCGCGCGGCGGCTACCGGGCTGCTGCTGCTGGCCGTGGCCTTCGCCGCCTTCTGCCTGCACCTGGCCATCGGCGGCACCCCGATCGCCATCGGCGATGTGCTGGCCACGCTCTTCGGCGCGGCCCCGGATGCGCGCACCGAACTGGCGATCCTCGAATTCCGCCTGCCGCGCAGCGTGGCCGCGGTGCTGGCCGGCGCCGGGTTCGGCGTGGCCGGCGCGCTGACCCAGAACGTGGCGCGCAACCCGCTGGCCAGCCCCGACATCCTCGGGGTGACCAACGGCGCGGCCCTGGGCGCGGTGTCCGTGCTGGCGATCAGCGCGCACACCGCCGGCCGATCCGAACTGCTGGTGCTCTACGGGCTGCCGATCGCCGCCACCGTCGGCGGACTGCTGGTCTCCGCACTGGTTTTCGCGCTGGTTTGGCGCAGTTCGCTGGAAAGCAACCGGCTGGTGCTGGTCGGCCTGGGGTTCTCCGGGCTGTGCGCGGCGCTGACCTCCTGGATGCTCACCCTGGGCGAGATCTACAACGCGCAGCAGGCGCTGACCTGGCTGGCCGGGACGATCAACGCGATCTCCTGGGCCGACCTCGCCATCGCCCCGGCGGTAATCGTGCTGGGACTGGTGGCCGCGGCGCTGCTGCGCAACCAGCGCGAGGTGCTGGCCCTGGATTCGGACACCTCCCGTGCCCTGGGCATGCACCTGGGCCGCGACCGGGTGCTGATGCTGGGCATCGCCTCGCTGCTGGCCATCGCCGCGACCGTGATCGCCGGGCCACTGGCCTTCGTCGCGCTGGCCAGCGGGCACGCCGCCCGGCTGGTGGCCCGCGGCACCATCCCGCCGGTGCCGCATGCGGCACTGATCGGGGCGATCTTCGTGCTGCTGGCCGACCTGCTCGCGGCCCGCGCCTTCCCGGTGATCCTGCCCGCTGGGGTGGCCACCGCGGTGATTGGCGCCCCGTACCTGATCTTCCTGGTGATCCGCCAGTCCAAGGTCCGCCAGCGCGGATAACCGCTTATCCACATTTCGCGGCATCGGCCCGGCCAGCGCAATGGGCCGGGGCGATGATCGGTGCATGGGAATTCACCAGCTAGCCGCAGCGACGCAGATCCTGCGCGAAGCCATCACCGGGGCCCTGCCGCGCCAAGCGGCCGGCGCGCTCCTGGAGCTGATGGCGTCCTGCCTCGCGCTGCTGGCCAAGCTTTCTGAAGCCCTGCGCGAGAGCGATGACCCGCGGGTGGCGGCCGCCCATGCCCGGCTGGTTGAACTGCTCTACCGCTACACCCTGCGCGAGCAGCTGCGCAGCGCCATCCACCTCGAATCAACCGGCGCCCACCTGCTGGAAGACGATGAGCTGGCGGCCGTCGCGGATTCAACAGTCAATTTGGCCCGGCCAGCCCGCCAGCATTCGGGACGCGCCCACTACCAGAACACCGGCGACTTCCTGGACGGGTGGCTGGGAATCAACGCCCACGAAGGGCAGCATCGGGTCAGCGACGCCCACCTGCTCATCGCCCGCCGGCTGATGGATGGCAGCACCGCCGCACCGCGCTTCGCCCAGCTGGCCAAGCTCTACGCCGAGGCTCCTGCATTGGATCCGCGGATGGTGGCCCGCGCGGCCCGTGCCCTGGACAAGTTCGAGCCGGCAGACACCAGCTTCCAGGGCCAGCCGCTGCAACCCACCGCCTGCAATGCCCAGGGCCAGCTGCTCGAAGAACAAGCCGCCGAGCTGCTGCAGGAACCAGATCGCGCCACCCGCGAAACCAAGCTGTCGGCCATGCTGAGCGCTGAACGCAAGGCCCGCACGCAGACACGGACTCCGCAACCGGGCATCTATCCGCGGGGCACCGTCGGGGACTGCGACAAGTACGAGCTGCTGATCGGCGGAACCCAGCGCGAGGAATTCCGCTCCACCCTGGCCCAGGCGGACAATTCGCGCACCACCGCAGGCAAGGCCGCCCGTGCGGCCGGAGCCGCCCCAGACGCGGCGCCACGCCAACAGGCTAACGCCGCGGACGAGCCAGCCAGCGACGGCCTGTTCAGCAGCAGCGAACCTCCGCCACCGTGGGCCCAAGCAGAACAAGAAGAACACGAAGAGCACTGCGAGTCTGAGGACCAGGAGGACGCAGAGTCCAGGTCCTCCGAGTGGCAGCCAGGCACCCAAGATGCTCAAGGCACTGATGGCACTAAAGGTTCTAAGGATTCCGCCTTGCTTGGCGATGGGGACGTGCCCGTGCCTCAGCGTCGGCTCAATGCACTATTGGCCGCGCTGAAGCAGCGTTCGACAGGGTCGCCAGCCAAGGGCATCACGCCAAGGATCGGCATCCACATCCAATTGAACGACCTGCAGGATCTGGGTGATCCAGGCAAGCTGGGAGCCACCACAGATCATGGGTTGAAACTCGATTCCGTGGATACCGCCCAGCTGATCTGCCAGGGTGAAATCTACCGGGTGGTGTTCGGGCCCGATGGCCAGCCGCTGGATGTGGGGCGCAAGGAACGCTTCTTCACGGAAGCGATGAAACGCGCGATCTTCGCCCGAGACCGTGGATGCATTGTCCCGGGATGCAGCGCACCACCGGAAATGATCGAATACCACCACAACAATTGGTGGGAGCGAGGCGGGTGCACCTCGACGCGCAACGGCAGCTGCCTGTGCCGGCGGCACCACCATGCCGTCCATGCCGGGTTGCTCTCCGTGGTTACGGTCGGGGGACTGGCGCACATCCTGCTGCCCAAGCACCTGGATCCGCTGCAAATGCCGCGAAGAAACAGTGTCCCGGTAGCTGCCTGAGCACGCCGAATGCCCAGCTGCGCCGCCACGGCGGCTGGTGCACGAGGTTACGGCCGCGAGAGCGCGACCTTCAGCCCGAAGCCGATCAGTACCGTCCCGGTGATCCGATCCATCCAGGACACCGCCTTGGCTGAGCTCAGCCAGCGTCCAGCGATCCGTACTCCGAATACCAGAATGGCGGCCCACATCAGGGTGAGGGCAACATGCACGGCGGACAGGCCGACGCCCATGAGCAGGGCATTGCTGCCGGCAGGGGTGAATTGCGGGATGGCCGCGATATAGAAAACGCCGATCTTCGGGTTCAGCACGTTGGTGACCAGGCCGGTCAGGTAGGTTCGAATGCCGCTTTGCGGCACCGGGATTTCGGTGCTCGGCAGCTGCTTCTTGCGCAGGCTCCGGTAGATCATCTGCCCGCCCAGGAATACCAGGTAGGCAGCGCCGGCGTAAGTGAGGATCTGGTACGCCAGCGCCGACGCGGCCAGAATTGCCGATGCTCCGGCGGCCGCGGCCACGCCCCAGACGAAGACACCGGTGCAAATCCCCAGCCCGGCCAGCATGGCCTCGCCGCGCCCACGGGTGATCGCCGAACGAAGGATCAACGCAGTATCGACACCCGGAATCAGGGTCATCAAGGCGGCAACGGCGCTGAAGGCCAGCAAAGCGGAAGTGACGGTCATAGAATAAATACTACGAACTGCAAATCAGCATGGCCTCCGGGGTGAGCAAGCTCATGATCATTGCCCGACGCGTTGCGCCAGATGGAGTTGGCCAGCCAGCCTGCTCTCTGGCATAATTGCAGGGTACTCGATTCGCAGTGGCCCCTCTCTCCGCTACGAATCCTGTCCTTTTAGAGTCCAACCAGTAAGGCCTGCCCCACAGGTGCCAAAAATTGGATTCGACCATGTTGAGAAACAGGAGACCACAAAAGTGGCCGTAAAGATTCGTCTGAAGCGCTTCGGCAAGATGCGCGCACCTTTCTACCGCGTTGTCGTCATGGACTCGCGCGCCAAGCGCGATGGCCGTGCCATCGAGGAGATCGGCAAGTACCACCCAACCGAGAACCCATCGGTTATCGAGATCGATTCGGATCGTGCACAGTACTGGCTGTCCGTTGGCGCACAGCCAACCGAGCAGGTACACGCACTGCTGAAGGTCACCGGTGACTGGCAGAAGTTCAAGGGCATCGATGGCCAGGAAGGCACCTACAAGGTTGCCGAGCCTAAGCCAGCATTCGTTGCTCCTGAAAAGGGTTCCGTGATCCTCCCAGAGGCAATCACCAAGAAGGCTGAGAAGCCAGCTGCTGAAGAGGCAGAGGCCGAAGCTACCGAGGCTGAGTAACAGTGCTCGTTGACGCGCTAGACCATCTGGTACGCGGGGTTGTCGAGGAACCGGAAGACGTCAAGGTTGCCTTGAAGTCAACCCGCCGCGGCGACCTGCTCGAAGTTCGTGTGAATCCTGAGGATCTCGGTCGTGTGATCGGACGCCAGGGACGCACCGCGCGAGCACTGCGCACCGTGATGGCAGCGTTGGCCAAGGAGCCGGTACGTGTCGATGTAATCGACACCGACCGTCGCCGAGGCTGAACAACTTAGAAGTCTGACTTGTAAGTTGGCTTCGAAACGAAAGGAGTTTCCGTCCTGAGAAGTGACGGGAACTCCTTTTCGTGTTTACCCTAGAATTTCCAAACCAGTCTCCCGGCGCACGCCACGGAACTTAGTGCAGAAAGAGCAGCAGACTATGCGATTGCAGGTTGCCCGCATCGGCAAGCCCCACGGCATCCGTGGTGAAGTCACCGTCCAGGTCATGACCGACAACCCGGAAGAGCGCTTCACCGCTGGCGAAGAATTCATCGTCGTCGACGGCCCGGTCAAAACCCTGACCATCAAGAACGCCCGCTGGAACAAGACCATCCTGCTGCTCGCCTTCAAGGAAATTGCCGACCGCAACCAGGCGGAAACCCTGCGTGGCGCACGCCTGGAAATCGAGGTCTCGGACGAGCCGGAAGACGACTCGGACGAATGGTACGAGCACGAATTGCTGGATCTGAAGGTCATGCTCGATGGCGAACAGGTCGGCGTCATCACCGCACTGCGCACCAATCCAGCCCAGGATCTGCTGGTCTTCGAAGACGCTGACGGCGAGGAGATCTACCTGCCGTTCGTCGACGAGTTCGTTCCGGAGATCGATCCGGAAGCCGGCATCGTGGTCATCACCCCGCCGGCAGGACTGCTGACCTTGAACAGCGATGAAGAAGGCAGCGAAGAAGAGGGAACAAGGTAAGCCATGCGTCTGGACGTCATCTCGATTTTCCCTGAGTACCTGCAGCCGCTCTCGCTGTCGCTGATCGGACGCGCCGCGCAAGACGGCATCCTGGATCTGAATGTCACCAACCTGCGCGACTTCACCACCGACAAGCACCGAAAGGTCGACGATACCCCCTACGGTGGTGGAGCCGGCATGGTGATGATGCCCGAGCCGTGGGGTCAGGCACTTGACTCGGTGCGCCCAGCCGACGCTGCCGGTCCCAAGCCGACGTTGATCGTCCCGTCGCCTGCAGGCACTGTCTTCAACCAGCAAATGGCCTACGACCTTGCCGAAGAAGAGCACCTGGTCTTCGCCTGCGGCCGCTACGAAGGCATCGACGAGCGCGTCATCGAGTATGCGCACGAGAACTTCAACGTCATCCCGGTATCCATCGGCGATTACGTGCTCAACGGGGGAGAGGTCGCTGTGATGGTGATGGTCGAAGCCATCGCCCGGCTGATCCCCGGGGTGATCGGCAACCCTGAATCCCTGGTGGAAGAATCCCACTCGGATGTCCTGCTGGAATACCCGGTCTACACCAAGCCGGCATCCTGGCGAGGCCGCGATGTCCCGGAGGTGCTGCTCGGCGGCAACCACCAGCGTGTGGGACGGTTCCGCCGAGATGAGCAGATCAAGCGCACCGCTGCGCGCCGCCCCGATCTGATCATGCAGCTGGATCCCGAGAGCCTGAACCGGAAAGACCGCGATGCCCTGTGGCACAACGGATTTGCGCTCGTTGACGGTGCCATTACCCCCAAGGCCGAACTGGACTGGGCCACCGGCGCCGGAACCGAGAACGGCTAAGAGGGGAAAATCACTCGAAGCCATTTCGGGCAGACTCGCGTCGGCTTCGCTGATACGGCATAATTGTTTCTTGGTGTGTTTTTGTTCGACTCCTGCCGCAGGGGGAAGTTCGAGCCATAGAAGACCGCCGCATCGATTGCTAGGGGCAATCGATGGTACAACGTTCCGGGGATTTCACTGGTTTCAACCGGTGTCGGGCCCCGCTACGAGGATTCGGTGACCTGCGGCATTGATCCTAGGAGATGCACCATGCATATTCTTGACTCTGTTGACGCAGCCTCGCTGCGCTCCGACGTTCCAGCCTTCGGTCCAGGCGACACCTTGAAGGTGCACGTCAACATCATCGAAGGCAAGAACTCCCGTGTTCAGGTCTTCCAGGGCTACGTCCTTGGCCGCCAGGGCCGCGGTATTGGCGAGACCTTCACCGTTCGCAAGGTTTCCTTCGGCACCGGTGTTGAGCGTACCTTCCCAGTCCACTCCCCAATCATCGACAAGATTGAGGTCGTGACCAAGGGCGACGTGCGTCGTGCAAAGCTGTACTACATGCGCGATCGCCACGGCAAGGCTGCTCGCATCCGCGAGAAGCGCGACTTCGGCGCAAAGAAGTAATCTGCGTTCTTCCATGAACCGGATTGCACGCACCGAGCGGGCAACAATGAAGCGCCAGGCCTTTTCATGGGTCTGGCGCTTCGCTGTACTCGCAGTTATTCTCGGCCTGCTGGCCACCATTCTTCTTCGCGCCACGGTGATCGATGTCTTCCGTATCGATTCCAACTCGATGGAGCCTACGCTCAACCCTGGCCAAAGCATCTCCGTGGACCGCCGCACCTACTTGGATTCCGAACCGCAGCGCGGAGACATCATCGTTTTCGATGGCCGCGGCTCGTTCCTGCCCTACGCAAAGGCCAGCTTCGCTGAAGACCTGCTCTCGGCGTTCAGCCTCGCCGGCAGCAATAACAAGTACGTCAAGCGCGTCATCGGCGTTGGGGGAGACACCGTGGAATGCTGCGGTGCTGATGGGCTGCTTCTCGTTAACGGAGAGCCTGTAGATGAGCAGTACATCTACCCCGGGGACGCTCCAAGCGAACAGGAATTTTCCGTAGAAGTGCCGGAAGGCCGTTTGTGGGTCATGGGCGATCACCGGTCCACTTCCAAGGATTCGCGCTCGTTGCTGGGTGCCAGCGGCGGCGGGATGATCAGTGTTGAACGGGTTACTGGTAAGGCCGCAGAGGTAATTTGGCCTCTCGATCAGCGCTCAGATATCAGGTGACACGCCGTCACAAGCAACGAATTTGCTGGTGCCGGATGGGTAGAACTACCCATCCGGCACCATTTTTTCTATCTTCATGTACTTAATTTGGATGGATATTCACGGGGCCCGTGTTGCTGTGCAGTTGGTGTGCAAATATTGCGATAACGCTCAGGATCTACCAAGCTGACTTGGGTTGAGAAAGAGTAGTCCAATCTTAAACCAACGCTACTGGCTCGTAATTTGTGACCTGAGTCGATTCGGGCAGGCCTATTTGACTAGGTGAAACAAAGTTCGGAGTTTATATTTCTGTTGGATTCGATGCTTGAAAAGCTGTGCGGGAACCAAGTATTGTTTCATTTTGGTAACAACACCTGTGCTTACGCGTGCGCCCTTAGGTAAGGGGAAACGCAAGCACTCGCACCATAAATCTGGGAGAAGCGTTAATGCCACATCCAAAAAAGAAGACTGCGCAGCGCGGCATCGTTGCAGCAGCCGCGACCGCTTTGGTGGTCGGTTCGAGCTTCATGCCTGCAGCGGCAGCGCCGACGGTTTCCGAATCGCCGACTGCTTCCACTCCGGCTAGCGAGAAGCCGTCGCCGAGCGCAAGCGCTGTCGATACCGAAGGTCTCGACAAGGCTATCGAGCGAGACCTCGACAAGTCGGTTGAAGAGTACGTCGAGGACGGGGAAACCAGCGACGCTGTTTCCAAGGTTCGCGACGAACTGAACGAAAAGGGCGTGGAAGCCACTGCCTCGGTGAAGGACGGCAAGGCCGAAATCACCGTTGGCAAGGACGACGCAGACAAGGCGAAGAAGATCATCGCCGAGACCGCAACTCCAGCACCCACCAAGTTGGAAATGAAGGTCCTCGACGCCGAGGTCAAGACTCCAGGACAGGTTTACAAGGAACTTGCGAAGACCGTTGCGCCGAAGGAAATGAAGCGCATTACCGCGATTCTGAACACCGCCGAAGGCCTGAAGATCTACGCTGAAGGCTTCGAGAAGAAGGAAGCCAAGGCCCTCGAATCCCAGGCTGCCGAGCTCTCAGCCGAGGACCTGACCATCGAGGAATTCGTCAGCCAGGCCAAGTACGTCGAGGGTGAAGAAGGCTCCGGCGTTGCCGAGACTTCCGCGCTGGAAGATGTCTACGGAGCGATGGGCTACGCCATGGACCAGTCCGGCCAGCCTTCCGACGCAACCACCGTTTGCTCGCTGGGCTTCAACGCTTGGAACCCAGCTGGCGAAGATGCAGTCATCTCCGCAGGCCACTGCTCCGAGGACGGCACCACCACGATCCTCGGTCTCTTGGAGCACTCGGCCCCAAGCAAGATTGAAGGCATCAGTGCCGAACTGGGCACCTTCGGCTTCAACCAGTTCGGTGGCCCGGACAACTCGGGCCTAACCATCGAAGAGCTGAACTCGATGACTGATGAGGAATTCGACAGCCTGGAGCCGGGTACCGATATCTCGGTGATCGACGACATCAACCCTGAACTGAACCTGCACGCTGCGGTCTCGCAGTGGCCAGAAGGCCAGGACGAGCGCGACCAGGTCCTGAACGTGACCGGCGTGTCCAAGGCCGTCGTCGGGTCCGAGGCTTGCTCCGCGGGCCGCACCACCGGCTGGAGCTGTTCGGACATCTTCGGCGAAGGCGTGTTCTTCGTCTACGGCCAGAACGACACCGTGCGTTCGGTCTGGGGATACTCCGCATACAACCCGGGCCAGACCGTGCTGGACCAGGGCGACTCCGGTGGACCAGTGCTCGTCGGCAGCAAGGCCGTGGGCATCAACTCCGCCAACTCCGGCGGCGAGGACGGAATCGAGAACAACGCGGACGACGTTGCGATGTACACCTCGCTGGACGATGTCTTCAAGAAGGGCTACATCGACGGCTACCAGGTGAAGTTCTTCGTGAACGCACCTGCACTGTCGGTGGAGAACGGCACCGAAGTTGAGGCCGGCGATACCATCACCGGTACCGTCAAGTCTGCCTCCAGCGGCACCAAGGTGGACATCATCGTGGACGGCAAGGTTGTCGAGACCGTGACTGTGGATTCCAGCGGCGAGTTTAGCTTCACCGCACCGGAGAAACTGGGCAAGTACTCGTTCACCCTGCAGGCCAAGAACGGCTTCAACACCTCTGAGCGGGTCAACGCGAACGTCGTGATCGTTGCTGCGCCGACCCCAAGTCCGACGCCGACTCCGACCCCAACCCCAACGCCGACTCCAACCGAGACTCCGACTGACGAGCCAACCGAGACTCCGACTGACGAGCCAACCGAGACTCCGACTGACGAGCCAACCGAGACTCCGACTGACGAGCCAACCGAAGAGCCTTCGGAGTCGCCATCGACCTCGCCTTCCGAGAGCAGCTCGCCATCGCCGTCCGAGGATGAATCCGACGAGCCATCGACCTCGCCTTCCGCTTCGGAAGATGAGGAGCAGTCGGAGGCTCCTAAGGATGACGAGCCAAGCAAGTCTGCAACTCCAAAGGAAACTCCTAAGAAGGAAGATCCATTGGCAGATACCGGATCGAGCAGCGTTCCGCTGATCGCCGCTGGTGGTGCAATGGCTCTGGCCGGCGCAGCATTCCTGCTGTTCCGCCGCAGCGCACGCCGTCACGGCTAAGGATTTCTTGACCCAAGGGAAAAGATCCTGCTGAAAGTGCCCCGCTACTTTGGAACAAGTAGCGGGGCATTTTTACTTGGCACACATGTAGCTCCTTGGTTGCTCTACGAAATTAGCACTAGCCTGATAGCTAAGATCGTTGCGGCAACGTGAATACCACCGAGGTGTAAATTATGAATTCGAATGCTAGAACTTCACGCACGCCAATCATGCTGGCATCTACCGCCGCCATGGCTGCACTTTTGCTTACCGGCTGCGGCCAGGGAACCGATCCAGGCACGCAGCCTTCCGCCAGCACTACGGCATCGGAATCCTCGCAGCAAACAGACAATTCAAGTGAGAATGCCGTGGACCAAGATACACTGCTCCAAACCAATGACCAGCTTTCCGAAGCATTGGGCGACGACTACGTCCAAGGCTGGATCAAGGACGGGAAGCTGAACGTTTCAACGACCAGCGAAGAACAGCTATCCACCATTGAAGAAGCCGGTGCCGTCGGGCACCTGGTCCAATTCAGCAGCGAAGAACTCCGCTCGGCAATCTCCGAAATCATGAAGTGGCAAAGCAAGCAGGAAAACCCTGTGCGCAACGCCATCCATGCCTACACGCTGAATCCTGAGACCGGAGGCATCACCTTGTCGGTGGACAAGAGCCAGCTCGAAGCTGTCGAAAAGCTGATCGACGATGAGAAGCCCATCGGCGAAATCCCTGTGGACTACAAGGAGAGCGGCGGCATCATGACGCCAGCAGCCACCCAGTAGCCCAGACTCCGCTTTCACGGTCGCGCCAACGGCCAGTCCCTTCGCCGGGACTGGCCGTTGGCGCGTTCCGGAGCAACTGGCCGTAACCGTGCAATGATACGTTGCGCCTGATACGGCACGTAAGATGGGGATAACACGCGACAATGGAAGGCACTAATCGAATCGTGAGTGCAGCATCAGCAGAGACTCCTCGAAGCCGGGGACCACTTTACAAACTATGGCGCTTCGTTCGCGAGATTGTCATCATTATCGCGATCGCGCTGTTGCTCTCATTCGTGATCAAGACCTTCTTCTTCCGTGCCTACTACATTCCATCCGGCTCCATGGAGCATACTCTCGAGGTCGACGACAGGATTTTCGCCAACCTCATGGTTCCCGGTCCTTTCGACCTGGAACGCGGAGATGTCGTCGTATTCCGAGATGACCAGGAGTGGCTGCCGCCGCTGACCGATTACCCCACCGCATTCCAGAACGTGCTTTCCTTTGTCGGCGTGCTTCCCGCGGCCGACGAGCAGTACCTGGTCAAGCGCATCATCGGCATGCCCGGTGACACCGTGGAATGCTGCACCGCAGAAGGTGCCATCACGATCAATGGCGAGCCCATCGACGAGCCGTACATCTATAACGGTGACAGACCGTCGGACATGGAATTCAAGGTGACCGTCCCGGAAGGAAAGCTCTGGGTGATGGGCGATCACCGTGCAGCCAGCGCGGATTCCCGCTTCCACGCCGACCGCCAAGGCGGCTTCGTCGACATCGAATCCGTCCAGGGCCGAGCTTCGGTGATCTCGTGGCCTACTTCGCGCTGGGGCACCATCGACTCCCATGAAGAAGTCTTCTCCGATGTCCCGCACCCAGTGGCTGAGTAGCGTACCTGCACATGGCTGATTCCAAGAGCAAGGCAACCACACTCGAACACGAGCGCGCCCTGGCCGCCAGACATGGCGTCCGCTACATCGCCGCAGTCGATGAGGTGGGACGCGGCGCGCTGGCTGGTCCGATTACCGTCGGAATGACAGTGATCGATATCCAGCAAGTCACCGAATTCCCTGAACTGCGCGATTCCAAGCTCCTGAGCCCGGACACCCGGATGGCACTGGTTGACCCAGTGCGCCAATGGGCCGTCGGCTACGGCGTGGGGCATGCATCGGCAGCTGAAATCGACGCGCTCGGTGTCACTGGAGCCCTGCGCCTGGCCGGATCACGGGCCATGGCGCAGTGCGCCGTCCAGCCTGAAGCGGCGCTTCTGGATGGCAGCTACGACTGGCTGACCGCGCCCGAACCGGACCTGTTCGATATCCTGGCCGATGACCGCGAGCCCATTGGCCTGCATATCCCCGTGGCTACCATCGTGAAGGGGGACATGACCTGCCAGGCTATCGCCGGTGCATCCATACTGGCCAAGGTCGAACGCGACGGCATCATGGTAGGCCTGGCCACGGAGCATCCGTACTTCGGTTGGGAGATCAACAAGGGCTATGCCACCGCAGCGCATCGTGCCGCGATTGTCGTACAGGGTCCCTGCGACTACCACCGAAAGAGCTGGAACTTGACTTCGGGCGCTGATCAGGCCCAAGGTGAAGCCACGACAAAGAAAGCAAAGTGATGGCTGCCGACGACCTGGAAAACTACGAGTCCGACATGGAACTGCAGCTGTACCGCGAGTATAAGACCGTGGTGGGGCTGTTCAATTACGTGGTCGAGACCGAACGCCGCTTCTACCTGGCCAACCAGGTGGACGTGAAGACCCTGTCCAATGCCGGGGAAGTGTACTTCGAGCTGAACCTCACCGACGCGTGGGTTTGGGACATCTACCGCCAGGGCCGCTTCGTGAAGTCCGTCAAGGTGCTGACGTTCAAGGATGTCAACGTCGAAGAACTTAACCCCGACGAATTCCAGATTCCGAAGGACGGACTGGGCAACTAGCTCAAGCTGCATAGGTATTCGAGAGCCGGCTCTGTTTCCAGAACAGGGCTGGCTTTCTCGTTGGCAACGAGATATCCACATTCCGCGGCCCGTGCTGCTGCCGTGGCTTATGAATCTCCGACGATGTTTCCATAACGGATCATAGACATCGAGGAGCAAGCATGCAGACCGAGAAACAACGGCTAGGTGCCGACGGGGAACGAGCCGCCGCCGCATTTCTCGCAGGACAGCACTACGAAATCCTCGATCGCAATTGGCGATGCCCGGCAGGGGAGCTGGACCTGGTAGCGCGGGCTGGAAATGGCCAGATCGTGGCTGTCGAGGTTAAAACGCGGTCGTCGCAACGCTTCGGTTCCGGCTTCGACGCGATCACCCCGGCCAAGTTTCGCCGGCTCAACAAGCTGCTTCTCTTCTGGGCCCGATCCCATCGCCTGTTTCTGCCCGAACTTCGCGTGGATGTCGTCGAGGTCTACGCGACGGCGACCGGATTCGACTGCAACCTGCATGAAAATGTGCACTCATGAGTACCGCTCGAACCAGTGCCGTGGCCCTGCACGGGGTCAGCGCTTCCTTGGTGGAAGTCGAAGCCGACCTAGGCAACGGCATCCCGGGATTCGTCCTGCTGGGTTTGCCCGACGCATCCTTGAGCGAGGCCCGCGAACGGATCAAGGCAGCGGCACGGAATTCAGGAATCCCGCTAGCCAACCGAAAGCTGACGGTCAATTTATCCCCGGCCACGCTGCCGAAATACGGGTCAGCTTTTGACCTTGCCATCGTGATTGCCGCCTTGGCCGCTGATCAGCAACTGTTCGCTTCAGCAAGCACCCTGTACATGGCAGAACTCGGCCTGGATGGCACCTTGAGGCCGGTACCTGGGGTGCTGCCAGCCGTGCAACTGGCTCGCGCCCATGGACTTGACCAGGTGATTGTGGCCGAAGAGAACGGAGCAGAAGCCCGGCTGGTGGGTGGCGTAGAGGTCATTGCGCTGCGCCACCTCGGGCAGGTCATGGCCTTCTGTGGAGCGGCAAAGGATCAAATTACTACCTACCTGCGCCACAGGCCACCGCAATCAGCTAACCGAACTGGTGGGCACGTCGTCGGAGCCGCTGCCGACGAGGTGGATCTGGGCCTGGTCAACGGGCAACAGGAAGCACGGCTCGCACTGGAATTGGCAGCGGCCGGGGGACACCACCTGATCATGGTTGGGCCGGCCGGCGCCGGAAAAACCATGCTGGCCAAATGCCTGCCGACAATCATGCCGCCCTTGGATGATCTCCAGGCTCTCGAAGCCACAGCGGTGCATTCCATTACCCGGGGAGGTGCCGGTGAACTGGACCAGTTGCAACGCACGCCGCCTTTTGTCGCACCGCACCACACCGCATCCCGATCAGCGCTGATTGGCGGTGGAACAGCACAACTGATTCCCGGCGCCATTACGCGCGCCCACCACGGCATCCTGTTCCTCGATGAGGCAGCGCAATTCCATACAGGCGTACTCGATGCGCTGCGCCAACCGATCGAAGAAGGGTATATCAACCTTGCGCGGATCCGAGGGCACCAGCGTCTGCCGGCCCGTTTCCAACTCATCATGGCCTCCAACCCGTGTCCCTGCGGAAAGAATTTCGGAACCGGTACCGGATGCACCTGCACTCCCATGGCTCGCCGGCGCTACTTCGCCCGGCTCTCGGGACCGATTCTCGACCGTGTCGATCTGCAGGTCAGGGTCAATTCGGTTCCGCAAGCCCAGCTGCTGAACTCGGCACCGAACGAATCCAGTGCTCAGGTTCGTGAACGAGTCGTGGCCACCCGAGCACGCAGCCAGGCTCGGCTGGGAAAGTTCTCAATTGCCTGCAACGCGCAGATTCCAACGCAAATCCTCAAGAATGAGCTGGACTACCCGGCCAGGACGCGGGCGGCGCTTGAGCAGCTTGCCACGCGGCGCGGGCTCTCTGCCCGGGCAATCCACCGCCTCTTGAGGGTCGCGTGGACTGTGGCAGATCAGCAGGAACACACAGCACCGACCGCGGACGATTTGGCCATCGCCGGTCATCTCCGCCAGAACTTGGAAAGCAGCTAGGTAAGGTCATGACTTCCAGTAATACGAACACTGCCGGGGGACGGGTGACCCCAAGCTCCCAGGAGCGTCGGGTCTATGCTCACTTGAACCAGCTCATAGAGCCCAACGACTACGTGGCCACGGCCTTGCTGGAACTCATGAGCACACAGGAGTTGCTGCGCTTGATCCAGCGAGAGGATTTCTATCCGTCTGCGCTCAAGCTTCCAGTGGACGGAATCCTGGGATTCCACCCTTCCGGGGATTCCGCGCAAGACCTGAAAGTGGCGCTGACCCGATGGCGGAAACGCCTGCCGCTGAGCAACCCGGTGGGCGCCCTGGATGCCGCCGCTCGGGTTGGTGGAGGATTGCTGATCCCCACCGATGCCGCCTGGCCACGTCAGCTAGCCGACCTGAATCTCGGTCGTCCGCTGTGCCTATGGTGGCGATCGGCAAACCCCCAGCTGCTTGAAGGCCAAGAGCTGGCCAGCAACGTTTCCATCGTCGGCTCACGCGACGCCAGCGACTACGGTGATCAAGTCACCTTTGATCTTGGCCGGACATTGGCATTGAGCGGGTATACCGTCGTCTCGGGCGGCGCCTACGGCATTGATGCCAGCGCGCACCGCGCAGCGCTGAGCGTGGAGGATTGGCAGTACCCGGGTCCGCCAACGATCACCGTTATGGCTGGTGGCATCGATCGGCTTTACCCTTCGGGCAACAGCAATCTCCTGAACCAGATTATTGCCCGCGGCGTGCTGATATCCGAGGTGCCGCCCGGGACCACATCCGCTCGCTTCCGCTTCCTGAACCGCAACCGGCTGATCGCCGCATTGAGCAGGCTAGTCATCATCAGCGAAGCGCGCCACCGTTCCGGTGCGCTGAACACCGCCAGCCATGCGGTCGAGCTCGGACGCGATGTTGCAGCTGTTCCAGGCAGTGTTTTCGCTCCCAACTCGGCAGGATGCCATCGCTTGATTGCGGAGGGCAGTGCGGCGTTGCTTGCCAGTCCGCAAGACGCACTGGGCCTGCTGGGCCAGCCTCGCCAAACAGAGTCGCCCAGTTCCAAAGCCCAGCCGCGCCTTACTGACAACCTCAGCAAAGATGAAGGCATGGTGTACGACACGATGTCCTTCGCCAAAGGGATGCTGGTCGATGAAATCTCGGCGCGCAGTGGCGTGCCAATGATCAAGACGCTCCGGGCCATCAACCGGTTGGAGTCGCTGGACATGGCCGCTACCGATGGCTTGACCTGGAAGCTGGTGCGCCAGAACTAGCCGGAGAAGCAGCTGGGGGTATTCTCAATAGTGATGAAGCAAGAACCAACGACGCACACCAGCACTGCGCTGTCGGCAAAGTTCGCTGAGCCGGTTGCGGATTACCTGGAGTACCTGCAACGCGAACGCGGCCGAAGCGCTAATACTCTGCGAGCCTACGACGTGGACTTGCGCAACCTTGGCCAGTTCCTGCAGCACCAGTCCCAGGATCCGAGCCTCAAGCAGATTACGGTCGAGATGCTCCGCGACTGGTTGGCCCAGCTTCACGAAGCGCAGGTTTCCCGAACTACCTTGGCCCGGCGGATCTCTGCGGTGAAGAATTTCTTCGCATGGGCGCTGAAGCACCAATTGATCGACACCGACCCCGCTTTGCGGCTGGCCGCGCCCAAGAAGGAGCGGCGGCTTCCGCACGTTTTGCAGCCAAGCCAGATCGATCGCCTGCTCTCCGAAAAAACTGAGGTGACTGCCGGCGCAGGCGATAGCGAAAGCGCAGCGGAATCAGGCCCGGATGCCAGGAGCCAGGCGGTAGCGGCACGCGACAAGGTCATCGCGGAGCTGCTATACGCGTCCGGATTGCGCATCAGCGAGCTCGTGGCCCTAAACGTGGACGACATCGACTTCGAACGACGTACCCTGAAGGTTCTTGGCAAGGGAAATAAGGAACGGGTTGTTCCTTTCGGCAAGCCTGCAGAGCGCGTGATCATCGCGTGGATCCGTTCGCATCGCAAGGTCTTGGCCCGGCAGGAGGCCAAGGGGGCATTGCTTGTCGGCGTGCGCGGTGCGCGCTTGAACGTGCGCCAAGCGCGAGAGGTCATTTCCAAGGCGCTGGAATCACTGGGGGATACCGCTGCTAGCGGTCCGCACGCGTTACGCCACACCGTGGCCACCCATCTGCTTGATGGCGGGGCTGATTTGCGTGCTGTCCAGGAGTTCCTCGGACACGCTTCACTGGCAACGACCCAGCTCTATACGCATGTTTCGGTCGATCGGCTGAGGCAAAGCTATCGCCAAGCCCATCCGCGAGCCTGACTATTTGGCATGAATCCGCGAAAATGGCCTTTCTGGGTGGCGAAAGCCCTCATCATCAGGCAAAATGGAAGTATCGGCGGCGATGGCACCGGAACGATGTTGACGTAGGGGAAGACGATCAACACCGCAACGGAGGATGGCATGTCTGCACCGATGACCAGAGGCGTGATTTATATTCATTCCGCCCCTGCAGCGCTATGCCCACATCTGGAATGGGCAATCGGGTCCGTGCTCGGCACTCCAGTAAAGATGGAGTGGACCGAACAGCACGTCGCACCCGGATTTTGTCGCGCCGAAATCGAGTGGGTTGGTACCCAAGGTACCGGCGCCTTGCTGACCAGCGAAATGCACGGCTGGCAGCACCTTCGATTCGAAATCACCGAAGACCCGAGCCCTGGGGCTGACGGAAGCCGCTGGTCCGTGACCCCTGACCTCGGTATCTTCCACGCCACTGTCGATTGCGCTGGCAATGTCATGGTCAGTGAAGAACGCATCCGCTGGGCCTATGAAAAAGGCGACGGCAACCCGTCGGTGTTCTACCAGGAAATGTCCATCGCCCTTGGCGAGCCCTGGGATGAAGAACTTGAACCCTTCCGTCACGCGGGCGAAGATGCGCCTGTACGATGGCTCAACCAGGTGGTATAACGACTGGTTAATTAGTCTCTGGGTGACTTTTCGTAGCTCACCCAGAAATGACCCCGTTGGTGCGGGGTTGTTACCAACAAAGAAGTGGGATCCCATGCCGGGGATCCCACTTCTTGCCATTAGAACTGCGATTCTGGCGTCGCGTCGCTTGCCAGTGCTATGCTCGGTGGCGATGAAGACCAGCCAGGCCGTTGCAGGCCACTCCCGGAACGGCGATCTGGTCGTTCCCTGATTCGCGGACCTCCCGTGCCAGTTGCATTCAACCAATGAACAGCACTCTGATACACGAAAGGGAGAGAATGACCGCACAGTTCAACCACACCATCATCGCTTCACTGGACCCGCAGCGCATGGCGAAGTTCTACCTGGAACTGCTCGAAGCACGCGAGGAACCGGGCTGGGGACCATTTGCCAACATCAGCCTGGCCCATGGCGTCCTGCTGCAGTTCGCCGCACCACCGATCGACTTCCCGCCGCAGCATTACGCCTACCTGCTTGATGATGAGCATTTCGATCGTGCGTACGCCACGGTCTGCAAGCGGGAAATCGAGCACTGGGCAGACCCGCAACGGCAGCTGGCAGGACGGATCAATCGGGACCATGGTGGCAGGGGCGTCTATCTGCTTGACCCTTCCGGGCACTACCTGGAATTAATTACCCGGCCCTATCTGCCAGTGGCTGGCTAGGATCCTCTAGCGCTGGACCTTGAATATGTTCTTCTGGATCCCGTTGGAGTACACCTGGGAATCGACGAGCTTCAGCTTCTGCGCATCCAGGCTTGTGTCGCTGAACAGGCGCTTGCCGGCACCGAGCAAGACCGGGAAGACCAGCAGGTTGTATTGGTCGATGAGCTGATGCTCCTGCAGGGAGTGGACCATCGTCGCGGAACCGTGGATGCTGATTGGTCCGCCGTCGCCGGCTCGAAGCCGCGCTACATCGGCTACCGAACGCAAGATGGTGGTCTCGCCCCAGTTCGTGGCCAGGTCCTTCTCCCGCAAGGTCGTGGAGAGCACGAACTTGGGCATCGCGTTGTACTGCGGAAATTCCTCGGTCATTGACGGCCATACCGCAGAGAACGACTCGTAACTGTACCGGCCCAAGAGCATCGCGCTGGCCTCGGCTTGCTCGGTGCCCTTCAGCTCATAGGCGGCCGGGTCGAAGTCGACCGAATCCACCGTCCAGCCTGAATTGCGGTAGCCCGGTTCACCGCCCGGCGCCTCGACGACGCCATCCAGGGATACGAAAGAAGTGGCAATCAGGGTGCGCATGGGAAAGGGTCCTTTGATCTAGGCCAAGTACCGTCAGGTGCCTCCGATTCGAGGCGGTACTTGAGCCTAACCAACATGTCAGGATCGAAGCAATGGCTGCCCGCCAATTCCTCCCAGGTTAAAAGCCGCTGGGTTGGCTGAAGGATTTCCTCCAGCCAACCCAGTGGTTTGCGTTCGTGTTGCTGCCGAAGCGATTAGACGCTGCGGATGGCTACGACAGCGTTGTGGCCGCCGAAGCCGAACGAGTTGTTCAGAGCAACGATGGTGCCTTCGGCTGGCAGCTGCGCTGGCTCGCCGGTGACGACCTTCAAGGGGATCTCCGGATCCTGATTGTCCAGGTTGATGGTCACCGGGGCCTTGCGGTTGTAGACGGCCAGTGCGCACAGCACGGACTCCACAGCGCCCGAGGCACCCAGAAGGTGGCCCATCTGCGACTTGGTCGCCGAAACCCAGACGTTGTCGAGCTGATCACCCAGGGCGCTCTTCAGCGCAGTGTATTCCGGCTTGTCGCCGACCGGAGTGGAGGTTGCGTGGGCGTTGACGTGAACGACGTCCTCTGGCTGGATGCGGCCGTCGAACATGGCGGCCTTCAGCGCACGGGTCGCACCCAGGCCATCCGGATCTGGAGCGGTGATGTGGTGCGCATCGGAGGTCACCGAGGAACCTGCCAGTTCGGCGTAGATGCGGGCGCCGCGGGCGATGGCATGCTCTTCGGCCTCCAGCACCAGTGCACCGGCGCCTTCGCCCATGACGAAGCCATCGCGGTCGACATCATAGGGGCGCGAAGCCTTGGCTGGATCGTCGTTGCGGCGGGAGAGCGCGTGCATGGACGAGAAGGCGGCCAGCGGCATTGGATGGATCGCGGCTTCCGCGCCACCGACCATGACCACATCGGCCTTGCCCGATCGGATCAGATCCAGGCCTACGTGCATCGCCTCGGTACCCGAAGCGCACGCCGACACCGGGGTGTGCGCGCCACCGGCAGCACCGAGATCCAGCGAGACGGCAGCGGCAGGGCCATTGGGCATCAGCATTGGCACGGTCATCGGCAGCACGCGGCGCGGGCCCTTTTCACGCAGGGTGTCCCAGGCGTTGAGCAGGGTCCAGACACCGCCGATGCCCGTAGCGAAGGCTACGGCCAGCTTGTTCTGGTCCATCTCTTCCTTGACCAGACCGGAATCGGCCCAGGCTTCGCGGGCCGCGACTACAGCGAACTGGGTCGATGGATCCATGCGCTTGGTCTCCGGGCGGGTCAGCACCTCGGTCGGCTGCACAGCAGCGCGGGCGGCGAAGGTGACCGGCAGGTCGTATTCCTTGACCCAGTCGTCTTCCAGGGGTGCGGCACCGGAGACGCCCTTCAGGGCGTTTTCCCATAGGGTGGGGACATCGCCGCCGATTGGGGTGGTGGCTCCGAGACCGGTGATCACTACTTTGCGCGCCATCATCAAACTCTCTACTGTGCGAATAAGAACTGTGCTTGGAAATTCAGGGGGCCGGCTTGACGTACCGGCCCGCGTGCGCGGCTTGCCCGCGCAACGGTGTGGCGATGAACGCCAGGAAGCTTAGGCCTGTGCCGCAGCGATGAAGTTGACGGCGTCGCCGACGGTCTTCAGGTTCTTGACCTCTTCGTCAGGGATCTTGACCTCGAACTTTTCCTCGGCCTCAACGACGATGGTCATCATCGAGATCGAGTCGATGTCCAGATCCTCGGTGAAGGACTTGTCCAGCTGCACGTCTGCTTCGTCCAGACCGGTCTCGGAGTTGACGATTTCGGCGAGGCCCGCCAGGATTTCTTCGTTGCTAGCCATGGATGGCTCCTTTTCTTCTTAGCCGGAGGACTCCGGTCATTTTTGTGGCTGGGTCCGGATCCTGTTTCCAGGAGCCGGTTCCAGCCGGCTTAATGAAACTTTGCTGGTGCATCAGCGATGCGTGGCAGGTTTCGTCGGTTTAAAGCTTAGGCCAGAGACGGGCTCGGGGCAGGCAACATGACGTTCCCGGCGAGCACAATCTTCGAATGGCGCACCAGCCTAGTTGGCGGTGTGCTCGGCGATAAACGCCTTGGCTGCTTCCAGATCCGCGGGGCTCTTCACTGCCAGGGTCTTCACGCCCTTCAGGCCGCGGCGGGCCAAGCCCACCAGGGTTCCGGCCGGTGCCAGTTCCAGCACGCCGGTCACGCCAGCCTCGGCCAGGGACTGCATGCACAGGTCCCAGCGGACCGGGCGGGAGACCTGGGCGACCAGCGAATCGAGATTTGCCTGGCCATCGGCTACGGCCTGGCCATCGAAGTTCGAGAGCAGCGATGCCGAAGGGTTCTTCGGGGTGATGGTATCGGCCAGTTCCTGCAGGGTGCCGACTGCTGGCTGCATGTGCGCGGTGTGGAATGCGCCGGCAACCTTCAGCGGGATCACGCGCGCCTTGGCTGGCGGGTTCTCGCCCAGGGCAGCGAGCTGCTCCAGGGTGCCTGCGGCCACGGTCTGGCCGCCGCCGTTGGCATTGGCAGGGGTCAGTCCCAGCTCGTCGAGCTTGGCCAGGACTTCCTCGGGATCTCCGCCGAGCACGGCGGCCATGCCGGTCGGGGTGGCGGCTGCGGCCTCGGCCATGGCGTTGGCGCGCACCTTCACGAAATTCATGGCGTCAGCCTCGTCGAGCGCGCCGGCCAATGCCGAAGCGGTGATTTCGCCAACGGAGTGACCGGCAACGATGGCACCGGCAGGAAGCGATTCGCCGAAGAGCGCACGCGCGGTGACCAGGCCAGCGGCGACGATCAGCGGCTGGGCGACGGCAGTGTCCTTGATGGTCTCTTCATCGGAGGTGGTGCCGTGGGCGGTGAGGTCGCGCTCGGTGATCGAGCTGAGCGCCTGCAGATGCTCGGCAACGCCATGGACGTCGAGCCATTCGGTAAGGAAACCTGGGGTCTGGGAGCCCTGTCCGGGGCAAACGATTGCTAACACTCTTACAGCTTTCCAAATGTTGGGAGCTTTTGGCGCTTCTTTTGAGTACCAAGCTCGAGGTGACTGTTTGTAGGATCTCCACAAAAGCCTAGCGTATCCAGAAGCTGAATTCCGCGGTAATGCGCGATCAACACGGAAATATCCGTCATGGCTGCCCGGCGTTCTTTGGGTGAAGCCTACAAGTTCGATTCGTGGAGCCGGCCGAAAAGCAATGCGGTTTGCAGCACGAAGGCATCGCGGGGAACCAGCGGATCCCAGCCGGTGACTTCGCTGACCCGCTTGAGCCGGTAGCGCACCGTGTTCGCATGGACGAACAGCTCGCGGGCGGTGCCTTCCAGCGAGTGGCCGAGGGCCAAGTAGCTGGAGAGCGTTTCGGCCAGGCCGTTGGATGCCTGCTGCAGCGGCAGATAGACCTGCTCCACCAGTGCCGTGCGGGCCAGCTCGTCGCCGTTGCAGGCGCGTTCTGGCCACAAGTCATCGGCACTGACTGGATTCGGTGCCTGCGGCCAAGCCCTGGCGGCACTGAATCCGGCCACGGCCGCGGCCGCGGCGTGGTGCATTTCCTTGACCGTCGGGGCCAGAGGGGAGTAGACCAGCGGGCCGGGACCGAAGAACCGGGTCAGCCGGCTCAGGTCGGCTTCCTCGAATTTGGTGTCCGAGAGCATCAGCACCGAGCGGTCGCCAAGCACGCCCACCAGGGAGTCGCGCGAGTAGCGGATGGCCATGCGGCGCAGCGCCGAGACGAAGGTTGCCGGGTTGGACGAAGGGGTGGTTCCGACCAGGATGCGGATGTTCTTCTGCGACTTCCAGCCGATGGCGGCAATGCGCGAGGAGAGCGAGTCGTGGGCTTCGCCGTGCAGCACCGCGTCGACCACATGCGCCTCCAGGCGCGAGTCCCAGGCCCCGCGGGTTTCCGCGGCGCGGGCGTAGACATCGGCGGCGGCAAAGGCGACCTCGCGAGAATAGCGCAGCACGGCTTCGCGGAGGGCTGCCTGCTCGTGTTCGGCGGCGATGTCCGGCACCTGGGATTCGACCACTTCCACAATGGTGCGCAGCAGGCCCAGGGCCTTCTGCAGGGAGATGGACCTGGTCAGCTCCGTGGGGGCGGCGCCAAAGACATCGGTGACCACCCAGGAAGGGGTGGAGGAAGGGTCTTCGTACCAGGTCACGAACGTGGAGATGCCCTTCTGGGCGATGAGTCCCAGGGCGGCGCGCTCGTTGGGCGCCAGCGAGCGGTACCAGGGCAGCTGCTGGTCCAGGTATTTCAGTGCTGCGGTGGACAGCACGCCGATATGGCTCTTGAGTCGCTTGAGCGTTTCACTGCTGGGTGCCTGGGATCGGCTGGGACGGTTCTTCGGAGCTGCGGCGGCATCCATGTCAGGACTCATGGTTTCCAGCTTAGTTTCTTTTCCGCTCCCGTGCCCGGCACTGCAAGTGAAGCCGGGGTTAAATGAACCGGCCGCCCGGCAACGAAGAATCCTCGTTGCCGGGCGGCCGGCCGGGCCGGTGCCAGATGCTAGTCCAGCGCCGGGAACCCGGATGCTAGGCGTCGCCGCCAGCGTTGCCGGACTTGCCGGCGTTCGGGTTGTTCAGATCGTACTTTGCGTGCGCCTTCACTGCGGTGTCCGCAGGGATTTCGCCTCGCTCAACCAGCGACTGCAAGGTCTGCACGACCAGCGAGTGCGCATCGATCTTGAAGAAGCGGCGGGCTGCCGCACGGGTGTCCGAGAAGCCGAAGCCGTCAGCGCCCAGGGTGTGGAACTCGCCTGGCACGTATGGGCGCAGCTGCTCAGGAACGGCGCGCATGTAGTCGGTGGTCGCGATGACCGGGCCCGGGGTGGACTCCAGCTTCGAGGTCACGTACGGGGTGCGGCGCGGCTTCGACGGATCCACGAGCATCTCGGCGTCGGCGCGCTGGCCGTCGCGGGCCAGTTCGTTCCACGAGGTGACCGACCAGACATCGGCGGAGACACCCCACTCCTCGGCCAGGATGGACTGCGCTTCCAGTGCCCATGGCACGGCCACGCCCGAAGCCAGAAGCTGTGCGCGCGGGCCGTCGGTGGTAGCTTCCTTGAGCAGGTGGATGCCCTTGATGATGCCTTCGACGTCGACGTTCTCCGGCTCAGCTGGCTGGCTGATCGGCTCGTTGTACACAGTCAGGTAGTACATCACGTTCGGATCGGCGTGGGTTCCGCCGTACATGCGCTCCAGGCCGGATCGCATGATGTGGCCGATTTCGTAGCCGTAGGCCGGATCGTAGGTGATCACCGACGGGTTGGTCGACGCCAGGATCGGCGAGTGGCCGTCGGCGTGCTGCAGGCCCTCACCGGTCAGGGTGGTGCGGCCGGCGGTGGCGCCGATGATGAAGCCACGGGTCATCTGGTCCCCGGCGGCCCAGAACTGGTCGCCGGTGCGCTGGAAGCCGAACATCGAGTAGAACACGTAGATCGGGATCAGCGGCTCGTCGTGGGTCGAGTAGCTGGTGCCGGCAGCGGTGAACGCGGCGACGGCGCCGGCCTCGTTGATGCCCGGGTGGATCAGCTGGCCCTGAGGGGATTCCTTGTAGGCCAGCACCAGGTCGCGGTCCACGGACAGGTAGTTCTGGCCACCTGGGTTGTAGATCTTCGCGGTCGGGAAGAACGAGTCCATGCCGAAGGTGCGGGACTCATCCGGAACGATCGGCACGATGCGGTGGCCGAATTCCTTGTCGCGCATCAGGTCCTTGAGCAGGCGAACGAAGGCCATGGTGGTGGCCGCCTGCTGCTTGCCCGAGCCGCGCTTGGCGATCGCGTAGGTCTTTTCGCCTGGCAGGGCCAGCTTCTTCGAGGTTTCCTGGCGGCGGGTAGGCACCGAACCGCCCAGGGCCGCACGGCGCTCCATCATGTACTTGTACTCGGCCGAATCCTCGGCTGGGCGGTAGTACGGAGGAGTGTACAGGTCGGCTTCGAGCTGCTCGTCGGTGATCGGGATGCGCAGGTGATCACGGAACTTCTTCAAGTCTTCCATGGTCAGCTTCTTCATCTGGTGGGTCGCGTTGCGAGCCTCGAAGTGCGAACCCAGGCCGTAGCCCTTGACGGTCTTCGCCAGGATGACGGTCGGCTTGCCCTTGAACTCCACGGCAGCCTTGTAGGCGGCGTAGACCTTGTGGTAGTCGTGGCCGCCGCGCTTCAGGTTCCAGATCTCGTCGTCGGTCATGTCGGCAACCAATTCCTTGGTTTCCGGACGCTGGCCGAAGAAGTGCTCGCGGACGAACGCGCCGGACTCGGCCTTGTAGGTCTGGTAGTCGCCATCCGGGGTCTGGTTCATGATGTCAACCAGGGCGTTGGTCTTGTCTGCTTCGAGCAGGGCATCCCACTCGCGGCCCCAAGTGACCTTGATGACATTCCAGCCGGCACCGCGGAAGAAGGCTTCCAGTTCCTGCATGATCTTGCCGTTGCCGCGAACCGGGCCATCGAGTCGCTGCAGGTTGCAGTTGATGACGAAGTTCAGGTTGTCCAGCTTCTCGTTGGCGGCCAGCTGCAGGAAGCCGCGCGACTCCGGCTCGTCCATTTCGCCATCACCCAGGAAGGCCCAGACCTGCTGGTCCGAGGTGTCCTTGATGCCGCGGTTGTGCAGGTAGCGGTTCAGCTGCGCCTGGTAGATGGCGTTGGCCGGGCCGATGCCCATCGACACGGTCGGGAATTCCCAGAAGTCAGGCAGGGAGCGCGGGTGCGGGTAGGAAGGAAGCGCGTGGCCTTCCTTCGACTTCTCCTGGCGGAACCCGTCCATGTCCTCCTCGGACAGGCGGCCTTCGAGGAAGGCGCGGGCGTACATGCCCGGCGAAGCGTGGCCCTGGAAGAAGACCTGGTCGCCGCCGCCTGGGTGGTCCTTGCCGCGGAAGAAGTGGTTGAAACCTACTTCATACAGGGTCGCTGCACCAGCGTAGGTGGAGATGTGTCCGCCAACGCCGATATTAGGGTTCTGCGCGCGGTGCACCATGATGGCGGCATTCCAGCGCATGAAGGCGCGGTAGCGGCGCTCGATGGCCTCATCGCCTGGGAATTCTGGTTCCTGGTCTACAGGAATGGTGTTCACGTAGTCGGTGGTGGTCACGTGCGGCACGCCCACGGACTTGGCACCTGCGCGCTGCAGCAGCGAACGGATAATGAACTGGGCACGCTCGGTGCCCTGGGTTTCTACGAGGGAGTCAAACGAGTCCATCCATTCCTGAGTTTCCTCAGGATCCCGATCGGACAGCTGGTAAGTCAACCCGCTACGGATCTGGGAGATGTGTTCCTCTACAGCCACTGAAGCTCCTTGATTGAATTGCGGCTCCGACGCTGTGCAGTTTTGCGCTGCGGTGCACCGGTATTGGGACAACGGGTGCAGTAACACTGGAATGATGTGCACTGCCGGTTCATATGCAACTCTAGTGTCAAAAGATCATCTTTGGAGTCGAGATTTCGAGCAAAAACCGCTTTAAAGCAGACATTTAAAGTGACTTACGCAACTGTGTATGGTGGCTATCTTCTTTATGCTCATGTCGTTATGGTGTGGGTCACTGGAATCTGGGTTATATTTGTTCGGCGTGTTATCGCTGCAGCGCTTGAATGGAACAGCAAAACCGTGTTTCGTTGGTAGTAACGCTTTGCACCAGCAGGAGGAATGAAGTGAGCGACGCCGTATCGGCAAACTTGGAGCCCGCCAAAAAATTGGGCTTCGCTAATGAAGACCTTATTCAGGAACTGGGTTATGACGATGACGTGGACTACGATCTGCGCGATTCGATTGAGGACCTGATTGGTTCAGAGCTGCTCACCGAAGAGGACCATGACGTTGTCGACGCAGTCATCTACTGGTGGCGTGACGGCGATGGAGATCTTGTTGACGCATTGATGGACGCGCTGAACTGCTTGGATGAGAAGGGTGTCGTTTGGCTGCTCACCCCGAAGCAGGGCCGCGAGGGACATGTATCGCCATCCCTGATCCAGCAGGAGGCCCCATCTGCAGGACTGCACGTAACTACTAGTGAAGGTGTCTCGGAGGATTGGTCCGCAATCCGCCTCGCCCCGCGTAAGAAGAACTAATGATCCAAGCAGGTTTACGCCTGTTCGACTTCTCGCTGGAAAATCAGTACGGCGAAACGATAACCAGTACCGGGCTGTCCAAAGGCCGGGTGCTGGTTGTCTTTTATCCATGGGCGTTTTCACGGGTATGCGGGTCGGAACTGGCGACACTCCAAGAGCACTACGAATTCTTCGAGCGGCATCAGGTGCGCATCGTTGCCATTTCAGTGGACCATAAGTACGCCCTGCGCAATTACGCGCAGTCCCTCGACCTTCAATTCGAGCTGCTGGCCGACTTCTGGCCACACGGGGCAGTGGCCCAACAGGCCGACGCCTTCGATCGCGAACGCGGGGTCGCAACGAGGCTGTCGCTGTACCTGGTCGACGGTGAGGTGCGCGATATTTTCCGCAGCGAGATGACCCAGCCAAGAAGTGTCGAAGACTATAAGGCGGCGGTGGAGCGCAGCTCTTAGCCTGCCGATGGTAACTGTGTTCTGGTTCACTGGAAAAACAGGCTCCTCGATTTGCCTGTGTGCAGATACCTGTGTAGAGTTATTCCTCGTTGGCTTGCAAAAGCGAACATGGTAAGGGCCTTTAGCTCAGCTGGTAGAGCGTCACGTTTACACCGTGAATGTCATCGGTTCGATCCCGGTAGGGCCCACCAAATAAGAATCCTCGATCCTTTCCGGATCGAGGATTTTTGTCGTCGGCAGATTATTTTGCCAGTCGGACGATGCTCGTGGTGCCCAAGATGCTGGCTTCGTAGGATATTTCATTCTCGGTGAAGGTGAACTCCTTGGTGTCGCTGCCCGAGGCCATCATGGCGTTTTCAGTGGCCTTCTTATCGCGCTTGGAGGTCCAGGTGTAGGGTTCGGTTGCATTCACGGGTGCCTCGAAGCTGCCAACCCAGTACAGCGATTTGGTATCACCATTATTCATCACCCAGTTGATGGTGATGATGTCGTTGTCGATCACCGCTTCCTGGTATGAGTCATCGTCCATGGAGTTGCTTTGCGTCCAGGTCCCGGTCAGGTCGGCAGGTTCTGGTACCACATATTCGGCGGACGGGGACTGAGGTGCCGCATTGGTTCCGCTGGGCTTCGAAGCGCAGCCGGAAATGAGCAGACCTGGGGCAAGGGTGGCGATTGCGAATTTCTTGTTCATGCAGTCATCCTCTCCCGTGCTTGCGACAGAATGGAAAAATGGTTCTAGAGGTTGCCTCGCGGGTGACGCTCGGCACTCTTTCGGCAAAACGTCCATATCAAGTTGCCAAGTCAGTTCGGGATGCAGTAGATTATTACTTGTTGCAGCGGAGGGATGAAAGAAAGCAATTTCCGAGTTCACCCATTGCAGGAGGGCCTTTAGCTCAGCTGGTAGAGCGTCACGTTTACACCGTGAATGTCATCGGTTCGATCCCGGTAGGGCCCACCACAACGAAGACCGTTTCAATCACTTTTCACAGTGATTGAAACGGTCTCTTCTCGTTTTCTGGACGTGGCCGTCGAATCGCCGAAGTCCGCTGAAGGTGCGAAACTGGATTCATGACTGCACCAGAAGAAAACCTTTGGCTCGCCACCGTGCGCAAGAACCCGGACCACTCGCAGAACTTCGCCCAGCGCTGGCGCACGCTTGCCGCCGAAGGCCAGGATATTTTCGGAGAAGCACGCGCCGTTGACGCAATGGTTGCCCGCGGCAGCAGGATCCTGGATGCCGGATGCGGAACCGGGCGCATCGGCGGCTGGCTTTCCGAGCAAGGACACCATGTCGTGGGCGTCGACCTCGACCCGCACCTCATCGATGTTGCGCGAATGGACTACCCCAAGGCCCAATGGCAGGTCGGGAACCTGGCTGACTTCACCGTCGATGTTGAAGCGGGGCAGAAGCAGGAATTCGATCTGATTGTCTCCGCAGGCAATGTTGTCACTTTCCTTTCCGAGTCCGAACGCCTTCCAGCATTGCAGCAGCTGCGTGAGCACTTGGCGTTGGACGGGCGCATGATCATCGGCTTCGGTTCCGGGCGCGGGTATGAGTTCGATGACTTCGGATCCGATGCCATAGAGGCGGGGTTGGTAATTCAGCAAAGCTATTCGACTTGGAACTTCCATTTGCCGGCCGACGATTTCCTAGTGGCCGTGCTCGGACGCAAATAGCGGTAAGCAGGTAACAGTCCTGCAGGATAGAGCGCTATGCGCCCATATGACGTTCACGGGCCCGTGCCGAAGCCTTGGCCAGTGGGCTCAGCCGTTCTCCGGAATATCCGGGCATCATTCTGCGCAGAGAACAAAATAGGCCTGTTACTGAATATGTGAAAATGGACAAGGCCCTGGAGAGGCTGAGTCCGGTCACCTGAATTGCGCTGACCTGTGCTGGGCGGGCCGTCTTCGGAGGCTGCCGCGGCAAGCTTCGCTCATTCATCGCTGCGGTCATGTCCTATCTGCGTGGAGCCGGCATTATTCGCAACTAGCCAGAAAGCCATTCTGCGAAATTTTTCTAGGCGGAGCAGGGCCACTGTGGAACTATGAGTCCATAGCGTTATTGCCTAGAACCAGGAGCTGAGATGACCGCGCCCAGCGAAGCAAGCATGAAGGAAATCCACGAGCTCATCGCCGTGGACACCACGAGCCGCGACAGCAACCTCCCACTGATCGAGAATGTGGTGAAGAAGCTGGACGCCTACGGCATCAGCTCCCAGCTGATCCACAACGACGAAGGCACCAAAGCCAACCTGCTGGCCACCATCCCCGCGGCCGATGGGACGCGCACCGGCGGCATCGTGCTCTCCGGGCACACCGACGTGGTGCCGGTGGACGGCCAGGACTGGAGCAGTGATCCGTTCGATGCACAGGTGCGCGACGGCAAGCTCTATGGCCGCGGCACCTGCGACATGAAGGGCTACCTCGGGGTGATCCTCGCCAAGCTGGACCAGCTCACCAGTGCCAAGCTTGCCGAGCCAATCCACCTGGCGTTGTCCTACGACGAAGAAGTCGGCTGCGTCGGCGCGGTGTCGCTGGTGCAGAAGATCGTTGACCAGAACCTGGCACCGCGCGGATGCTTCGTGGGGGAGCCATCGAGCATGAGGGCCATCCGCGGGCACAAGTCGATGAACGTTTTCCGTGCCGAGTTCAACGGTGTCGCCGCCCACTCCTCGCTGCCATCCGAAGGCGTCAACGCCATTTCCTACGCGCTGCGCTTCGCGAATTTCGTCGAAGAAGTATCAGCCGAGCTGCGCAGCGATGGTCCGCGCGATCAATCCTTCATCGAACCGACCACTACCATGAACGTGAACAAGTTCGACGGCGGCATCGCCGTGAACACCATTCCTTCGCAGGCAGTGGTCCACTTCGAATACCGCTCGCTGGCGGTAGTGGACCGCGAGGCGCTCACCGGACGCTTCCGCGACGAAGCGGCCAAGCTGGAGGTCGAAATGCGCGAGCAGAACCCCGCCTGCTCAGTGAAGTTCGCCCAGCAGGCAGGAGCTCCGGGCCTGGATACCGCACCCGATGAAGAAATCGTGTCCTTCGCCGCCTCCTGCGGAGCCATTGCCACCGATGAAAAGGTCACCTATGGCACCGAAGCCGGGCTGTTCGCGGCGGCAGGCATTCCCACCGTGGTGTGCGGTCCCGGCGATATCGCCCAGGCACACGCTCCGGACGAGTACATCGAGCTGGAGCAGATCGTAGCCTGCGAGAACTTCATTGATTCGCTGATTGCAAAGGCCAGCTCATGAGCACCGGAGCAGTGGCTACGCCAGAACAGATCGCCAAGGCCCGCAAGGCCGTCATCTCCAGTTCCATCGGCGCGGCCCTTGAATGGTTTGACATCATTGTCTATGCCACCTTTGCAACCACGATCGCCAAGGTGTTCTATCCGGAATCCGATGGCACGTTCGCGCTGATTCTCACCTTCGCCACCTTCGCGATTTCCTACGTGATCAGGCCCTTGGGCGGCATGGTGCTGGGCAGCTATGCCGACCGCAAGGGGCGCAAGAGCGCACTGACCCTGACGCTGGGGTTGATGATGCTCGGAACGCTGATCATGGCCGTGGCGCCGCCCTATGAAGTGGCGGGCGTGGCGGGTGCCTTGATCATCCTGCTCTCGCGATTGATCCAAGGATTCTCCGCCGGTGGCGAGTTCGGCACGGCCACGGCGTTCCTGATTGAAACGGCACCGCATAAGAAAGCGTTCTACTCTTCGTGGCAAGTCGCCAGCCAGGGTGCGTCCATGCTGCTGGCCTCGGCCTTCGGCTATTTCCTGACCACGGGCTTGAGCCAGGAAGCCCTGGAGAGCTGGGGCTGGCGCGTGCCGTTCTTCGTTGGCCTGCTGATCGGGCCGGTCGGCCTGTACATTCGCGCAAAGCTGGAGGAAACCGAGGAGTTCATTTCCACGGCCAAGGAGAAATCGCCGCTGGGCACGCTGTTTGCCCAGCACTACGGACGCGTGCTCGCCGCGGTGGCAACCATTGGCGTGGCCACGATTTCGGTGTACATGATCCTGTACATGCCGACCTTCGCCGTCACGAACCTGAAGATCCCCGCCGATGCAGCCTTCCTGGGTGGAATCTCGGCGGGCATCATCACGCTGTGCGGTGTTCCGCTGGTGGGCCATCTGGCCGACCGGATCGGCCCGGCAAGGGTGATGACCTATGCGGCAGTGGCAGCGTTCGTGCTGGCCTACCCGTTGTTCAAGCTGATGACTTCGAAGCCGAGCGTCATCGTGATGGTGATCGTGATTGCGGTGCTTGGTGTGATCATGTCCTTCTACTTCGGCCCGCTGCCGGCGTTGCTCTCAAACCTCTTCCCGGCTGCGATCCGCGGTTCGGGCCTGTCGGTGGCGTACAACGTGGGCGTAACCCTCTTGGGCGGCATCGCCCCGCTGGTGCTGACCTGGCTGCTTGACGTGACCGGGTCGCTGGATGCGCCCAGCCTGTACTACATGGCGATTGCCGTGATCTCGCTGCTCGGACTGGTTGTCGTGCGCAAGCGCTACGGCCAGCGGTAGCCAGCACAGTAGCGGATGCATAAAAGCGAATGCCGCAAGCTTTGTGGCGAGGCTTGCGGCGATCGCTTTTAACAACTGGCCGGTACGGCTACAGGGCCACGAGAAGCACTGCCGTCCAATGGCAGAGGAAGGCCATGACGGTGCAGGCGTGGAAGAGCTCATGGAAACCGAAGACCTTGGGCAGGGGATTAGGCCGCTTGGTGGCGTAGAACACCGCACCAACCGTATATGCCACGCCTCCTGCAAGAATCAGGATCATTACCGCGAGGTTCGCTGCCCAGAATGCTGGCAGCTGCATCAAGGCGCCCCAACCGAGCAGGATGTAGAGGCTGACCCCTATCCAGCGCGGTGCAGCTGGCCAGAAGGACTTGATGGCGATCCCGGCCAATGCTCCGGCCCAGATGATCGACAGGACGATGATCGCCTGCCGGCCCGGCAAGGTCAGCGCTGCGACCGGGGTATAGGTGCCGGCGATGAGCAGGAAAATGTTCGCATGGTCGGCTCGGCGGAAGAGGCCCATAACCTTGTCCGTCCAGTTCCCGCGGTGATATAGCGCAGAGGTGCCAAAGAGCAGGATCGAGCAGAGGGCGAAGACGGCGGTGGTCCATTCGGCCAAGCGCCCGTCGGCCAGCACGATCAGCACCAGGTTCATGATGATGATTCCTGGGGTGGACCAGGCGTGGATGAGTCCGCGCCAGCGCGTGCGTTCGGTGCCGATGTGCGCGAAAGTGCGGGCTGCCCGGACTGTGCTTGGAGCGGGGAGTGGTGCGGTAGCCATGAGTCTCCTTTGTATTGTGCGCGGGACGCTGGGCCCGTCATCGAACTATACGGTACTTGGCTGCCCGCGCGCTGGACGGGCGTCGCGCTTATTCCCGATTAGGATTCGAATATGGCAGATAAGTTAGAAATCAGCGAGCACCTGAAGACGATCGCTCAGCTCAATGAGCCCGGCGAAGTGCTGGCTAACGATTCACCGTTCATCTCCGTGCGCAATACTGACTGGTTCGAAGAAGTGGCTCCGGACACGTGGAAGGCCATCGGGGAGCGTGATCTGTTGCATCGGCGGCTGGTCGACGAAGAACTGCGAGTATCGGGCAACGCCAAAGCCGAGCGTCAAGCCATCGTACTTGCAGGGGCTCCGGGAGCCGGCAAGAGCAGTCTGTTGCGAGACCTGCTCGGAGGGCATGAAAACGACTATGCAGTAATCGATGCGGACAAGTTCAAGAAGAAGTTGATGCGGGAAGCGCTAGAAGATGGCACCTACGATAGCTTTTTCAAGCCTCCTGAAGTGAGGAAGCGAGAAGAACTCGGTGAGCAGTTCTTCCCTATGGACATGGCGAGCCTGGTGCATGAGGAATCATCCATGCTTAGTGAAAAACTACGTGCTGCATGCCTAGCGCGAGGACTGAACGCCGTCATTGACAAGGTCCTCGCATCTGAAGAATCAGCGCAGAAGCTGGCTGCCCAACTGCAGGAAGCCGGATACGAAATTCAAGTCGTAGAGGCTTACGCGCCGCAGGATGTCTCAGAAGAACGGATTGTTGAACGTTGGCAGAAGCAACAGGAAACTTCCCTGGACGGCGACGACTACCTTGGTGCGCGCTGGGTCCCCGAAGAATTCACCGAGATGGTTTTCGACGCTCCGGGCCATCGATCCCGGCCAGCCGTCGTTGCCCAGATATTCGCGCGGAACTGCCCATCGGTACTCAGCTATAAGGTGTTCCATACGGCACCTGAAGCGGCAATGGATTCGGATGGGTGTATCCTGCGTCTCGAATTGCGCAGAGAATCCGTTGGGGCTCTGTTAGTGCGGGTGAAATAGCGAAGACAAAAGAAATCCCGCCGGGTAATAGCGAGAACTGTTACCCGGCGGGAAATCTATATCGGTAGGACATATGCCCCGCAGAAAGTGCGTTAAGCCCGTCGCTTGGTGATGAAGCCCCAAATGACTAGCACGATGAGGGCGCCACCAATGGCAAGAAGCCAGCTTGAGATGGAGAAGAACTCATCCACGCCCTCGCCGAAGACTGCGCTTCCGATCCATCCGCCTAGCAGAGCGCCTACGACGCCGAGAATGAGGGTAGCGATCCAGCCGCCACCTTGCTTGCCGGGCAGAATGGCCTTTGCGATCGCTCCGGCAATCAAGCCCAATACGATCCATCCAATGAATCCCATGATTCGCTCCAATGGTCAGACTGTGTAGTGGTCGGGTTCGATCCACTTAAAACGAGACAATACATGGGTTTGAGCAGGTGATCTACGAAAATCGCATCGAAATTCAGGGTTTTCATAGACTTGGTTCAAGCATCGATTGAAGGATTGGCATGATTTCCTGCAAATATACTGGCTGACCAGTGCGTTTGCGTGGACCAAGCAAATTCTCCGCGACATTTGTTGACAGTAGCCCAGCTCACTCTTAGTCTAGTTAAATCATATTTTATGGAACACGAGAATCCATAAGTCATATATTAGTTTGCACGCAACGGAGTGAATGCATGAATCAGCAAGTCCCGCCCATTGTGGTGATGGGTGTTTCGGGCAGCGGCAAAACCACCATCGGCCAACTGCTCGCCGACCGGCTGGAGCATGAATTCATCGATGGCGACAGCTTGCATCCCAAGGCCAACAAGGAAAAAATGGCTGCTGGCCAGGCGCTGGATGACGCAGATCGCGAGCCATGGCTGGAACTGATTGGAACGAAGCTGGCGCAAAGCTATCAGCGCCAGGCGCCGCTGGTGATCGCCTGCTCCGCACTCAAGCGAAGCTACCGGGATCTCATTAGGCGCCTGGCACCGGCGACGGTTTTCATCCACCTGGCCGGTGGCCCGAACTTGATTCGGGATCGGATGACTGCGCGTTCGCACGAGTACATGCCGGCCAGCCTGCTCGACAGCCAGCTGGCCACACTCGAAGTACCGGACCCGGACGAACCGGTGCTCAGTGCCGACATTGCCGATAGCCCAGAGGAGATCGTCAGCCAATTGGCCGCAAAGCTCACTTCGCCGAACGCTCCTCGTGCGGCGCGCTGACGTCAATCCGCAAACCCCCCAAGGCAAAGGCCTCCCATTGATCAAGGAAGACAATGACAAACGAACTTGAACTGAACTGGACGCTGGGCACGCCCGGCCTGCTGCTACTGGCGGTCGCCGCGGTAGCACTGCTGCTGGTGCTGATCATCCGCTTCCGCGTCCATGCGTTCCTGGCACTGGTTCTCACCAGCTTGCTGACCGCCGTAGCGTCGGGCATCCCCGCTGAATCGATCATCACGACACTGACCGGCGGCTTCGGATCGACTTTGGCCAGCGTGGCACTGCTGGTCGGCCTGGGTGCCATGCTCGGACGCATGCTGGAAACCAGCGGCGGTGCCGATGTGATGACCAGCTGGCTGATCTCCAAGTTCGGCGAGAAGCGCGCGCCACTGGCCTTGTCGGTGGCCTCGCTGCTCTTCGGCTTCCCGATCTTCTTTGATGCCGGACTGGTAGTCATGCTGCCGATCATCTTCACTGTGGCCCGCCGCCTGGGCGGTTCGCTGCTGCTCTACGCAATCCCCTCGGCCACCGCATTCTCGGTGATGCACGTATTCGTGCCGCCCCACCCTGGGCCAGTGGCCGCGGCCGGCCTTCTGGAAGCCAACGTCGGGCTCGTGCTGGTGCTCGGCCTGGTCGTCGCGATCCCGACCTGGTTCGTTGCCGGGCATCTGTTCGGAAAGCTTGTCGGCAAGAAGTTCGACATCCCGGTCCCGAATATCCTGGATGCGGCCCTGGGCAATGGGGTATCGAAGGACGAATTCAAGTCCTCGCCGTCGGTGGGCACGGTGTTCAGCCTGTTGCTGCTTCCGTTGCTGCTGATCTTCATGAACACCGGGCTGAACATGCTCGGCACCGCCGGCATCGTGGATCCGGAAACCGCATGGGTGCGCTGGTTGCGCTTGCTCGGCGAGACCCCGGTGGCCCTGCTCAACACCGTGCTGCTGGGTATCTTCCTGCTCGGTTTCCGCAAGGGCAAGGACAAGACGCTGACCGAGACCGTGGTGGACTCGGCGCTGGGCCCGGTCTGCTCGATTATCCTGATCACCGGTGCAGGCGGCATGTTCGGCGGCGTGCTGCGGGCCAGCGGCATCGGCAACGCCATCGCCAGCTCGCTTGAATCGGTGGGCATGCCGCTGATCGTCGCCGGCTTCCTGATTGCTGCCATCGTCCGCCTGGCCCAGGGTTCGGCCACGGTGGCGCTGACTACGGCGGCCGCCATCGTCCAGCCTGCGGTGCTGGCCGATTCCTCGCTGAGCGCCTTCCAGATCGCTGCCATGGTGCTGGCCCTGGCCGCGGGCTCGGTCTTCGCCGGTCACGTCAACGATTCGGGCTTCTGGCTGATCTCGCGCTTCCTGGATCTCGATGTGCCCACGACCTTGAAGGTGTGGACTGTTGGCCAGGCGCTGGTTTCGGTGGTCGGCTTCGCCTGCGTCATGGTGCTCTACGGCCTGGCGACCGCGCTGGCCTAGTATTGACCGATTCGACCCTTGGTCTGGGCTGACTTCCAGGCCAAGGGTCGTTTTTATGCGTCGAAGATGACGTGCAGATTACCGGTGAAGTCGTACTCGTAGAATAATATTAATTTGACGCTTCAATGAAATACTGGTGCTCAGCTCGAGGCTTCATTCCGGAATGAAGACATATAGCTACAGGTGCAGGTTAGAAGTCGTCGTCATCAAATCTCGTCGTGGACCGTGCGTGTCGGGAAGCGTCAATAGCATTAGATCTGCGAAATCTGACTATGGGGGGAATTATGGCGTCAGGTAACAATGCTGCCAGCAACAGCAAGAAGCCATTGGTAATCGGTGTGGCAGTAGCACTGGTCGTGGGGCTTGCTGGTGGAACAGGACTGGGCCTTGCAGTTGCAGATCCAACCAGTTCCAAGCAGTACATCGAACTGTCGGAATCGCTTCAAGCGACTGAAGCTCAACTCGTTGATGTGAAAGGCAATATTGACGAGCGGGAAGCCAACGTGAAAACTCGTGGCGAAGAGCTTGACGCGCGGTCTGGAGAGTTGGACAACCGTTCGTCTGACCTGGATAAACGTGAGAAGAGTGTTGAAGCTGAGTCTGCTGCCGTGCTGGAGCGGGAGACTGCGGTCGGCCTCGTTGAAGAAGAGCAGAAGGCAAAGTCAATTGACGATGGTGTCTACACTGTCGGAACGGACATCGAGCCAGGTGCATATCGTGCGCGGGAAGAAGTGGAAACGAACTGCTTTTGGGGAATCACTAAAGAAGGTAGCAATGGGGAAAACTTCATTGCGGCTGGAAACCCGCTTGGGGGTCGCCCGTCTGTCGTTGTGAAAAAGGGGCAGGTTCTAGAGCTGAGCTCTTGCGGAACCTTCGTGCGTCAGTAAGAGAGAGCCAAAACCGCTGCGGCTGAAGTGACAAGACTCCGCCGGGGCAGCGATGCAGATCGCTGCCCCGGCGGATTCTTCGTGCGATGCGGGGGAGCCCGGCTACTGGGAGCTCTTGGCCGGATCCACGAACAAGCGCGGTGCTCCGTCCCAGAGGCTGCAGATTTCGTTGTGCGTCCGGCGCATGATGCTTTCCATGTTCTTCCGCGCGCTGGCGGCATCCGAATTGGAGATCGCATCGGCGACTGACTGGTGCCAGAGCAGTGCTTCTTCGTGGGGGCGCTCGGGCATCAGGCCCAGTTCGGTGCGGCCACGCAGGATCGCGCCGATCGGGGTGGAGAGGTTCGCGAACATCTCGTTGCCCGAGGCGGCCAGCACCACCGCATGGAATCGGATATCCAGCTCCAGGAATCGCCGCAAATCGCCTTGGCGTCCGTAATGGTTCATCTGCGCGGAGAGCATCATCAGCTCCTTGCGCATCGCTTCGGGGGCGAACTCGGCCGCCAGTTCCGCGGCCATCGGCTCGACGGAAATGCGCAGTTCGGTCAGCGAGCGCAGCTGCGCGCCCTTCTGGTCGCTGGCCAGCCGCCAGCGGATGACATGATCGTCGTAGGGGTTCCAGCTCTCGGCGCCGAGCACTCGAATACCTACCCGCTTGGTGCTGTTGACTAGGCCGCATTGAGCCAGGACCCGGATGGCTTCACGGATCACCGAGCGCGAGACCTGCAGCTTCTGTTCCAGGTCGGCGGCGAGGATAATGGAGCCGCGCGGAATTTGCCCGCTGATAATGCGGGAGCCGAGGTGCTCAACCACATGAGCGTGCAGACTTGTTGCCATGGGGTTCAGTTTAGCCAATGGCCTGCGTCAAATCAGACTAAGGCGAGTCGACCGCCGAAATATATATGCTTTAACTTTTGCGATCCGCTGTAAATCACGGCCCTCGCCCTTGTAGGATGGAATGGTCACGTGGCCGTGAACAGGGATCGTGACTCATCCGGTCTCTGCTTGGCGGTTCAACTCCCCGTAATCGATGGAGACTTATTTTTATGCCTGCACAGATTGGTGTCACAGGTCTGGCCGTCATGGGCGCAAACCTGGCCCGCAACTTCGCTCGCAACGGATACACCGTCGCCCTGCACAACCGCTCGGTCGGCAAGACCGACGCGCTGCTCGAAGCGCATGGCGATGAAGGCGATTTCATTCGCACCGAAAGCCTGGAAGAACTGGTCGCAAACCTCGAAACCCCGCGCCGCGTGCTGATCATGGTCAAGGCCGGCTCTCCGGTGGACTCGGTCATCGACCAGCTGGTGCCGCTGCTTGAAGAGGGCGACGTGGTCATCGACGCCGGCAACTCGCACTATACCGACACCCGCCGCCGCGAAGCCTCCCTGGCCGAGAAAGGTCTGCACTTCGTGGGCATCGGCGTTTCCGGCGGCGAGGAGGGCGCGCTGCTGGGCCCATCGATCATGCCAGGCGGTTCCGCCGAATCATACAAGTCGCTGGGTCCAATGCTGGAGAAGATCTCCGCGAAGGCCGACGACGGCGCACCGTGCTGCGCCTGGATCTCCACCGACGGTGCCGGCCACTTCGTGAAGATGGTCCACAACGGCATCGAGTACGCCGACATGCAGGTCATCGGCGAAGCCTACGACCTGATGCGCAACGCCGCAGGCATCGAGCCGGCCAAGCAGGCAGAGATCTTCAACGAGTGGAACCAGGGCGAGCTGTCCAGCTTCCTGATCGAGATCACAGCCGAAGTATTGGGCCACGTCGATGCTTCCACCGGCAAGCCGCTGGTCGATGTCATCCAGGACTCCGCAGGGCAGAAGGGCACCGGCCGCTGGACCGTGCAGTCCGGCCTGGACATGGGCTCGCCAGTTTCGGCCATTGCCGAATCGGTCTTCGCCCGCTCGCTGTCCTCGCAGCGCGATATCCGCGCTGTGGGCCAGCAGGTGCTGACCGGCGAAACCGCCGAGGTCGCACTGCCGGAGAACTTCGTCGAGGATGTGCGCCAGGCGCTGTTCGCCTCGAAGCTGGTTTCCTACGCCCAGGGCATCGACATGCTCACCTCGGCTGCCGGCGAATACAACTGGGAGCTGAAGCTCGATGAGATCGCCGGCCTGTGGCGCGAGGGCTGCATTATCCGTGCGGCGCTGCTCAAGGACATCACCGCTGCCTACTCGGCCGGCGAGAAGCCTTCGAACCTGCTGTTCGCTCCGGCATTCGCCGAAGCCATCAACAAGGCAGTTCCAGCATGGCGCCGCGTGGTTTCCGTTGCTGTCCAGCTGGGCATCCCTGCGCCGGTGTTCTCCTCGTCGCTGGCCTACTACGATGGCTTGCGCCGCGACCGCCTGCCAGCAGCCCTGACCCAGGGCCTGCGCGACTACTTCGGCGCGCATACCTACCGCCGCACCGATAAGGAAGGCACCTTCCACACGCAGTGGAGCGGTGACCGTACCGAAATCGCAGCCGAGGATACCCACTAATACCGGGATGCCCTTCAATGGCCTGCTCGAACTCGCTGGAGTTCGGGCAGGCCATTTTTGCGCTCGAATGATCATGGATCACCGGAATGTATTCCGCACAGGCGCTGATCGCGACCTAGTGCGGGTACTTGTCCGTCGCGTACCGGTTCGGCTTCAGGGCAGCGACAGCTGTCTGGCATGGAAAGCGAAGTGCAAGCTGGGGTAGGCGTAGACGTCGGCCAAGCTCATGCGCTCATGGAAAAACGGATCCCACCGGCGCGGGAAGTCGACGCAGCGCTGCAGGTCCGCGATGTCTTCTGTTGCCAGCTTGGCCAGGATCGCTGCTTGGGTCCGCTCCAGCCGTGTGCGCATGCGGCGATGGTTGTAGACCGTAGCCGCCGCGCAGGATCCGAGGTAATTCACCGGGTGGAACAGCCGCGTGCCGGAATTGAGCACCGCGCAGAAGGCCGAACGGATCCACGGCGGGCATTTGATCAGCAGGTGCACCAGCGGGATGAGCGCGCGGACCACCATATAGCCGAAGACCATATGGAAGAGCTGCTGCTCGTTGCTCCAGCGGGTGCCTTCGCTGTGCTTGGCCAACGAGCTGCGATCGGCGCCAGACAAGAAGCCAGCCAAGGCAGCGGCATCACGCCGGTAGCTGGCGGCAATTTGTTCTCGAACCTGGTCCATCGGTCATCGCTCCGCGCAAGGAAGTCCCGAGCCCGTTGCCGGGATTCCATGGTAAACCCGTCTTCGCGCAGCGGCACCGTCTAGGAAGATGTGATGCTAGCCCTCCAGCAGGTTCTCCGCGCACTGCAGCAAGCGGACTGCTTCGCCGGGGGAGATGCGCACCAGGGCGAAGGCCGCCACCACGAGCCCGGTAATGGTATCGCTGAGCAGGGCATGGCGTTCGGAGGAGAGCTCAGGGCGAACTGCCTTCAATCCGCGGCCCACGGCGCCATCGAGTTCTTCGCGGTAGGCGGAAATGATGGCAGCGACGTCGTTTTCGGCGGCAATCGGTGCGCTGGCGGTGTTGATCAGCAGGCAGCCGTGGGCTGCCGGCAGGGATTCGGGTTTCGCGAAGGCGGCGGCAAGTCCGCGCAGGTAGTCTTCCAGCGCGTGGGCCGGTACGGCATCCTGGAGCAGTGGACGCAATCGCGGGCGCACGATCTCATTGAGGTAGCTGTCCACCGCTGCGTCGAAGAGGCCGCGCTTGGAGCCGAACGAGTTGTAGATGCTGGAGCGGCTCAGGCCGGTAGCATTTTCAAGCTCGGGAATGGACGTGGCCTCGAAGCCCCGTGACCAGAAGACCGATCGGGCACTCTGGATGACTTTTTCCTTATCGAATGCGGATGTTCGCGCCATCACACCCATCTCCTCTTTTCGTAACGACCATTCCAGTATATATTGAAATGGTCGTTACAGAATAGTTGTTCCCCGCACACCAAGGACGCATCATGATCATCGCCGCGCAGATCCTCGCAACCGCAGCTGCCCTGCTGCACATCTACATCTTCTCGATGGAGTCCCTGACGTGGACCACCGCGAAGACCCGTTCGGTGTTCAAGACTAGCGAGGCCGAAGCCGAAGCGACGCGGGAGATGGCCTTCAACCAGGGGTTCTACAACCTCTTCCTGGCCGTAGCCTCAATTGCAGGCGTGATCGCCTCGGGCCTGGGCCATCTGGCCGTGGGCGCTACCTTGGTCTTCGCCGGAACCGGCTCGATGCTGGCCGCCGCGCTGATCCTGGCACTGGGCAGCCCCGGCAAAGCGAAGCTCGCCATCAAGCAAGGGATTTTGCCATTGCTGGCCATCGTGCTGCTGATCCTTGGCCTGATGCTGGGCAACTAGCAAGACACCGAGAATTCCACACGCTACCGAGACTTGAAAGAACTGGTAACCATGACCAAAGCAACCAGCACGCAGATCCTGCTCGCTTCCCGCCCTTCCGGTTGGCCGACCCAGGAGAACTTCACCGTGCAGACCGTTGAACTGCCGGAGCTGGAAACCGGGGAAATCCGGGTGCGCAACGAGTTCATTTCCGTGGACCCGTACATGCGCGGACGCATGAACGACACCCGCTCCTACATCCCTCCATTCCAGATCGGCGAGCAGATCCTCGGCGGAGCGATCGGCCGGGTCATCGAGACCGCTGACGCGGCCTTCCCGGCAGGCACCCTGGTCCAGCACCAGCTGGGCTGGTCGGACACCGTGCAAGCCGGTTCGTCCAACTTCAAGCCGGCGCCTGATCTGCCCGGGGTATCGTCATCGCTGCGCCTGCACATCCTGGGCATGACGGGTCTGACCGCCTATGTGGGGCTTAGCGCCATCGCGAATCTTGCCGAGGGGGAGACCGTCTTCGTCTCCGGCGCCGCAGGTGCAGTGGGCACTGCTGCCGGGCAGATCGCCAAGCTCATGGGAGCCAAGCGCGTCATCGGTTCGGCCGGCAGCGCCGAGAAGGTTGAACTGCTGACCAGCAAGTACGGCTACGATGCAGCCTTCAACTACAAGGATGGCGACGTGCGCGAGCAGCTAGCCGCCGTGGCTCCCGAGGGCATCGATGTCTTCTTCGACAACGTGGGCGGGGATCACCTCGAAGCCGCCCTGGCAGCTTTCAACGATGGCGGACGCGCAGCCCTGTGCGGCGCCATCGCCAGCTACAACACCACCGAGCCGGCACCGGGACCGCAGAACATGTCCAACCTGATCACCCGCGGACTGAAACTGCAGGGATTCACCCTCTCCAGCTACCTTGATCTCGCCCCGGAATTCGGCGAGCGCATGGGCCAGTGGTTCTCCGAAGGCAAGATCGCCTACGACGAGACAATTGTTGACGGCATCGAGAATACCGTGGACGCCTTCCTGGGCATGATGCGCGGAGCGAACACCGGCAAGATGCTCGTGCGCATCTAGCCTCGGCCACCTGGCGATTGCTCCGGTCCGAGGCCCAATCTAGGATCGGAGCATGAACGGATATGGTGGCGGCTGGGGCACTGGGCTGGGAATCGTGCTCGCGCTCGTCCCGCTGCTAACTGTACTCATCGCGGGCGCAGGCGTAGTCCTGGCCATGCGAACGCTGCGGCTGCGCTCGAAAGTGGATACCGCCGGTCAATGGTGGCTTCGCGTCCAATACGCCATTGACCGGTGCTTGTCCCAGGACATCGCCGAGCAGAACGTCGGCACGTCGATGCTCGAGCATCTGCAGGGCGCAGGCCAGCCGCCCGAAGGCCTGGACGACGCGCAGCGCAGATCCTGGATGCGCGAGCACAAGGATAGCTGGACGGTGCAGCCCGAGGACTTGGCCCTGATCCGTGATGCGGTAAAGCAGCTGGCACTGGATAAATTCCGTGCGCGAGACTCCACAGGAATTCGGAAGGACGCCGATTCGCATGCCGAATTCGACTCGCTGCGTCGCCAAGCGCAGTTGGTCTCGAAGATCGATGCGAAACTGGGCACCCCAACGGACCCGGACATCCTGAGGATTCTTGCCGACGGCTAGCTACCGCAACATTCTCGCGTCGGTGATTTCCGGGGCGGAGGGGTCATCCTTGGTGGTGCCGTCGAAGGCGAAGCCGTTGCGTTCATAGAACCTGATGGCCCGCGGATTCTGGGTAGCCACCCAGAGCACGGCCGGCTCGTCGCCCAGCACTGCATCCAGCAGCGCCTGCCCGGTGCCATCCGAATGGAAGGCCTGCAGCACATACAGGTTGTACAGCTGCCGAGCCACGTCTTCGCGCAGGCCTTCGGTATTTCCCGTGGGCGGAGCCGAAAGTGCGAAGCCGACAAGCTTCCCGTCCTCGCTCTCCGCCACGCAGATCCGGAACAGCGGTTTCGGATCATCCAGCACCCTGGTCCACATGGCCAGGCGCTGCTCATCGTGCGCGGAGCCGAAGAACCCTTCGGGCAGCAGATGCGTGTAGGTTTCCTTCCAGCACTCGACATGCAGCCGGGCCAGCTCCTGCGCGTCGGCCGGCAGAGGTTTCCTGAGTTTCTGCACCACGCCTAGCCCTTGACGTAGGCGGCGAGGTGTTCGCCGGTCAGCGTGCCCGAGGCGGCAAGATCCGCCGGGGTCCCTTCGAAGACGATGCTTCCGCCTTCGTGGCCTGCCCCGGGGCCCAGGTCGATGACCCAGTCGCTGTGCGCGACGACTGCCAGGTGATGCTCGATGACAATGACGGTATTGCCTTCGTCGACCATCTCGTCGAGCAGCCGTAACAGCTTCTGCACATCGGCAATATGCAACCCGGTGGTTGGCTCATCCAGGATGTAGGTGCCGGCGCCCTGGCCCAAGTTGATGGCCAGCTTGATGCGCTGCCGTTCGCCGCCGGAGAGCGTATTAAGACGCTGGCCCAGTTTCAGGTAGCCCAGGCCCACCTGGTTCAGCCGTTCCAGCATGGCCTTGGCCTTGGGCACCTTCAGCTGCTCCAACGCTTCTTCCATGCTCAAGTCCAGGACTTCGGCGATGTTCAAGCCGTCCAAGGTGTATTCCAGCACTTCAGCTGTATACCGCTTGCCGCGGCACTGTTCGCACGGCAGGGCGACTCCGGCCATGGACGCCAAATCCGTGTAGGTGAACCCGACGCCGCTGCAAGCAGGGCAGGCGCCGGTCGAATTGGCGCTGAACAGGGCAGGCTTCACACCGTTGGCCTTCGCGAAGGCGGCACGGATCGGATCCATGATCCCGGTATAGGTGGCCGGGTTCGAACGCCGCGATCCGCGGATCGCCGTTTGGTCCACCACGGCAACATCCTCGCGCTTGGCGATCGTCGAGTGGATCAGCGTGGACTTGCCCGAACCCGCAACGCCGGTGATCGCGCACATCACGCCGGTGGGAATATCCACGGAAAGATTCTTCAGGTTGTGCAGGGAGGCGCCACGCACTTCCATCGCACCAGTGGCCTTGCGCGGGGTGGTATTGAGGGCGGCACGCGTCGTGAAATGCTTCCCGGTGAGCGTATCGCTGGCGAGCAGGCCATCGACGGCCCCGCTGTAGCAAATGGTGCCGCCATGGGTGCCGGCACCGGGGCCCAGATCGATGACGTGGTCGGCGATGCCGATGACCTCTGGCTTGTGCTCCACTACCAGCACGGTATTGCCCTTGTCGCGCAGGCCGGCCAGCAACCCGTTCATCCGCTGGATGTCATGGGGATGCAACCCCACGGTGGGCTCGTCGAAGACGTAGGTGACATCGCTGAGCGCTGATCCAAGATGCCGGATCATCTTCACGCGCTGGGCTTCGCCGCCGGAGAGCGTGCCGGCCGGGCGGTCAAGCGAAAGGTAGCCCAACCCCAGATCCACCATGGATTCGAGCACGGCCGTCAAATTGGTGATCAGCGGCGCCGCATCCGGGATCTGGATCTGATCCAGCGCGTCGAGCAGCTCGGACACCTGCATTGCGGTCATGTCCGCTATCCCCAGGGAATTGATCTTCGACGCGCGGGCCGCCGGCCCGAGCCGGGAACCGTCGCAGGCGGAGCATGGGGCGGTCGTGGAGATCCGCTCGATCCACTCGCGGATATGGGCTTGCTTGATTTCCCGGCCCGAATGGATGTAATTGCTCTTGACGCGCGTGATCAACCCGGAGTAGCTCATGTTTGCGCCGTTGAGCTTGACCTTGCCCGCTTCCTCATAGAGCATGCGGTCCAGCATGGCCTTGGGCATGTCCCTGAGCTTCACGTCCAGGTCGGGCTGCGTGCCGGCGGTCAGCGTCTGCCACAGCCAGGCGCCCGGGGCGAAGTTAGGCGCCTTGATGGCTCCCTCGTTCAGCGTCTTGTCCCAATCCAGCAGTTCATCAAGGTCGATGCTCGCCTCGGTGCCGAAACCCTCGCATACCGGGCATGCGCCCTGGCCGAGATTAAACGAGTACGCGCCCGCGCCGCCGGCGCTCGGGGTGGAGTACCGCGAATACAGCACGCGCAATAGCGAATAGGCATCGGTAGCCGTGCCCACGGTAGAACGCGAATTCGCGCCCATGCGTTCCTGGTCGACCACGATGGCCGTGGACAGATTCTCCAGCACCTCTACATCAGGCCGAGGCATCGATGGCATGAAGCTCTGGATGAAGGTCGTGTACGTTTCGTTGATCAGCCGCTGGGACTCGGCGGCAATCGTGCCGAACACCAGCGAGGACTTGCCTGATCCCGATACGCCGGTAAAGGCGGTGATGCGGCGTTTGGGAATATCGACGTCGACGCCCCGCAGGTTGTTTTCCCGTGCTTGGCGTACTCGGATCGTGTCATGGCTATCGGCAGGGTGCTGGCTCATGACCCAAGCCTACTGACAAATGAGCACACCAGCACCTCGCCCGGGCTTGCCTGCTTGCAATTGCTGCCCCCTCCGGTGGAGGATCGAATTACCAGGGAATCGTCGATTCCTCGTCGAGAGCGGAGAATGCCATGCCGGATGCACCTCGGAAACTACTCAAGCTCAGCTCGGCGGCAGCACTGGCCGGCTGCCTCGCGCTCGCCGGGTGCGGCAGCACCTCCGGCGGCGCACCAAGCGAAGCGTCCACGGATCCTGGAGCCAGCCCGACGCAATCCGCCTCCGCAACCGCATCCCCGACCGAATCCTCGTCCGAGCCGACAGAGCCTGCAGCTTCAAGCACGCCGGCCGATGAGGAATCGGAGCAAACGGAAACGATCGGGGGACAGGAGCTGGGCAAGCTGCCGTCAAACGCCACCGAGTATGCTGACGCGCTGGTCGTTGCCTGGGGCAACGGGAATGAAGCTCAAATGAAGCAGTTGGCCACCGCCCAAGTGGTCGCGTCCCTGACCGGGCATTCGGCGGCAGGTGGACCAAATTGGTCGCAAACCAGCAACGACGCCGGAGCAGGGTCGGTGTTCGTGAGCTATGAAAATGCCGAAGACGGGACCGTGCTGAACCTGCGGGTGCAAAACCAGGTTGTCGGGCAGGGCCATGAACAAGGCGTGGTTGAAGCAAGCTTCGAGTAGTCCACGACGTCACACCAGCACCATGCCGCTTAATTGTGGCCAGCCGCCCTCAGCCGCTGAATCGCTGAATATTCATCTGGGGAACGGTCGATACCCCAGCAATCGAATTCAATGGGAGTCCTTGCGATTTCAGGCGGGAATTATTCGGCCGAAGCGCGAATTTCCGTAACACTTAAACCAATCACAGGATTTCGGTGTAATGGAAATTACGTCTATCATGATTGAGGCGTGCGCCACGACACACCTGTGGCCGTCGCGCAGGGCGCTCCGATCCCTAACCGTTTATAAGGACTTTCATGAAGCTGCTGAAATCTATCCCACTGCTTGGCTGGGTGCTCGTTGCCATCGTGCTGGGCATCCTGCTTGGCCCGGTCATGCCGGTCTGGTTGGGAAGCGTATTCCTGACCTACAACTCGATCTTCTCCGGATTCCTTGGCTTCATCGTGCCTTTGATCATCTTCGGCTTGGTCGCACCGGCTATCGCTGAGCTTGGCAAGGGTGCCGGCAAGTGGTTGGGCATCACCGCGGTCATCGCGTACGCCTCGACCTTGGCGTCCGGCCTGCTTGCCTACTTCGTCAGCCGCTGGCTGTTCACCAAGTCGCTGTCCGGCGGCGGTGTCGAAGAAGTTGGTGCAGGTGAAGGATCCGGTTTCGAGCCGTACTTCTCCCTGGTCGGCGAGGCGGGAGATTCCGCAACTGAAATCGTGCTGACTCCGCTGATGGGTGTGATGACCGCACTGGTGCTGGCGTTCATGCTGGGCCTGGGGCTGACTGCCTTCCGCTCCACCGTGATCTTCCGTGGTGCGGTGGAATTCCGCAGCATCATCGAAATGGTCATCCGCCGCGTGATCGTTCCGGCGCTGCCGCTGTTCATCTTCGGCATCTTCCTGGACCTGTCCGCTGCCGGTGACGCCGTTATCGTGGTGCAGAAGTTCCTCTTCGTTGCAGTGATTTCCTTCGTGCTCACCCTGGTGGTCCTGCTGGTGCAGTACACGATCGCTGGCGCGATGAACAAGCGCAACCCGCTGGCCGCCCTGTGGGGCATGCGCAATGCGTACTTCACCGCGTTGGGCACCTCGTCGTCGGCCGCAACCATTCCGGTGACGCTGGAATCGGCCAAGAAGAATGGCGTGGCCGACGCCGTGGCCGGCTTCGTGATCCCGCTGTGCGCCACGATCCACCTGTCCGGCTCGATGGTCAAGATCACCTGCTTCTCCATCGCCGTGCTCCTGCTGACCGGCGGCGACGTGTCCTTCGGCGCCTACCTCCCGTTCATTCTGATGCTGGGCGTCATGATGATCGCCGCCCCAGGCGTGCCTGGCGGCGCTATTGCGGCCGCTGCTGGCCTGCTCTCCCAGATGCTCGGCTTCGGCGAGGTCGAGGTCGGCCTGATGTTCGCGGCCTACATTGCACTGGATAGCTTCGGCACCGCAACCAACGTGACCGGTGACGGCGCGCTGGCCATGATCATGCACAAGCTGACCCGAGGCAAGCTCGGCACCCAGCCGCAGGATCCCGAGGACGAAATCGTCGAACTCGCAGATGGCACCGAATCGGGGGAGCACAAGCTGGCCTAACCCGCTTGCCACGCAAGCATGAGCATCGATGCCCGGTACCAGACTCGCAGGTACCGGGCATCGATGCTTTGTTCTGCCGGCAAGCAAGCCGGACCACGAAGAAACCCGCCCAGCGGCCGAACCTGAACGGTTCGGACGCTGGGCGGGTTTATCGCTGCAGTGGAATCAGAAGTCCTAGATCCACATGGCCGGGTCGATGTACTCGGCCGGGTCCACCGCCGGCTTGTGCTCCTCGGGCCGGCGCGGACGGTTCTGCGCGGGGATTCCGGTGACGATCGATCCTGCCGGGGCATCCTTGACGACGACGGCGTTCGCGCCGATTGCCGAGTCGGCGCCGATCACGATCGGCCCCAGGACCTTGGCTCCGGCGCCGATGACCACGCGGTCCCCGATGGTCGGGTGGCGCTTGACCTTGGCCAGCGACCGGCCGCCGAGGGTCACCCCGTGGTACAGCATCACGTCGTCGCCGATTTCGGCGGTCTCGCCGATGACGATGCCCATGCCGTGGTCGATGAAGAAGCGGCGGCCGATGATCGCGCCGGGATGGATCTCGATGCCGGTCAGTGCGCGGTTTGCCTGGGATAGCAAACGCGCTGGCCATTTCAGTGCCGGATTCTGCCACATCTTGTGGGCCAGCCGGTGCATCCAGATGGCGTGCAGCCCGGAATACACGAAGAAGTTTTCGGGATCGCTTCGCGCTGCCGGATCGTGCTGGCGTGCGTTAGCCAAATCCTCACGCAGGCGGGAGATAAAACTCATGAATACTACCTTAATGGTTGCGGTTCGCTGCGGGACAATCCGCAGATGTCACACAGCAAATCGGCGCGAGCTGCACCGATAAAGGTCTCTCAATAGACCCAACGGTGGCTCACGCCGATTTATTCTGCTTCTGCAAATCTGCTTAGCCGCGGATGTCATCGAAGAGCAGCGTGGAGATGTAGCGCTCACCGAAGTCAGGGATGATCGCAACGATCTGCTTGCCTGCATTTTCCTCGCGTGCGGCGACCTGCACGGCGCCCCATACGGCTGCACCAGCGGAGATGCCGCCGAGGATGCCTTCCTTGACGCCCAGCGCGCGAGCGGTCGACACCGAATCCTCGATGCTGGCATCCAGGACTTCGTCGTACAGTTCGGTATCGAGCACCTCTGGGATGAAGTTCGCGCCCAAGCCCTGGATCTTGTGCGGGCCCGGCTTTCCGCCATTGAGGATTGGGGAATCCTTCGGCTCCACTGCCACGATCTTCAGGTTCGGATTCTTTTCCTTCAGGTAGCGGCCTGCGCCGGTGATCGTTCCACCGGTACCGATGCCGGCAACCAGGATATCGACCTTGCCTTCGGTATCGGCCCAAATTTCCGGACCGGTAGTGTCTGCGTGCACCTGCGGGTTCGCGGTGTTGGCGAACTGCTGCGCCCAGATGGCGTTATCGGAGGTCGCAACGATCTCCTTGGCCTTCTCCACGGCGCCGCGCATGCCATCGGCGCCCGGAGTCAGCACGATCTCGGCACCGAAAGCGCGCAGCATGACGCGGCGCTCGGTGGACATGGTCTCAGGCATGGTCAACACGACCTTGTAGCCGCGAGCCGCGCCAACCATGGCCAGCGCGATGCCGGTGTTGCCGGACGTGCCCTCGACAATGGTGCCACCTGGCTTCAACGCGCCCGATGCCTCGGCTGCATCAACGATGGCCACGCCGATGCGGTCCTTGACGGAGTTGGCCGGGTTGTAGAATTCCAGCTTCACGGCAATGTTGCCTGGCAGGCCCTCGCCGACGCGATTCAGGTTCACCAGCGGAGTGTTGCCGACGACTTCGGTGACGTTGTTGTAGATCTTGCCCATCTTGTATGCAATCCTTACGTGTACTTTATGCAGCCGCAGATAGTTGCGGCGAAATAACTGCTGGAATCTGGCGTAACCGCCGGACACCCATCGGGTTCACAACTAACCCTAATAGGCCTAAAGCGCGGCTAGGCTTCGTTTAGCCATTGAGCGTAATATTTCCTGACTTTTGCGAGCTTTGGATCGATAATCACCCGGCAATATCCGACTTCTTGGTTTTCGGAGTAATAATCCTGGTGAATTTGCTCGGCAGGATAGAAATCTTTCGACTCTTCCAGCGTGGTGACGATCGGATTGGGGTATATACGCGAGAACTTGTCGATGGCGGCCTCGAAAAGTTCGCGCTGTGCATCGTCGAGCGGGAACATCGCCGAGCGGTACTGGGTTCCAACATCGTAGCCCTGGCGGTTCAGCGTGGTCGGGTCGTGCACGGTGAAGAACATGTCCAGGATGACGTCGGCCGGAACCACTTGCGGATCGAAGATCACCGCGACACCTTCGGCATGCCCGGTGGTGCCGCTGCAGACTTCGCGGTAGTTCGGATCCTTGGTGTGGCCGCCGATATATCCGGAAATTACCGCGTAGACGCCACGCGTTCGCTGGTACACGGCATCCAAGCACCAGAAGCAACCGCCAGCTAGCACGAAGGTGCTCAACTTGGTGTCCTGGACATCCAGGGTCGGGGTGAATTGATGAGGTGACTGAAGGCTGAGAATACTCACACAGTTCATAACGTTGCGGCGTTGCATTCTGTTCCATCCTCATTGGCACGGCGTAGTCTGGTTGGTATGCAGAGCAAGGCAAATAACTCGCAAGACCTGGGGAAGAGCAACGTTTCCCCGGAGGCCTCGACGCTCAAGCCCGTTACCGAAGAAGAGCCAGAGCAGCCGGTGGAAGACAGCTCGGCTGCGCAGACCACCCTGGGTAACGTCCTTGAAGCCGCCGAGGAGCTTTGGCCAAAGTCATTGGCCGAGGATTGGGATGCCGTTGGCCTGGTTACCGGACGAACCAGCCAGAAGATTTCCAAGATCGTGATGGCTGTTGATCCAACGCTGGAGGTGATCGAGGATGCAATCGCGCGTGGGGCCGATCTGCTGATCACTCACCACCCGCTGCTGTTGCGCGGAGTCACCCAGGTTGCCGGCACGACGTTCAAGGGCGAGGCCATTCACCGCCTGATTGAATCCGGTACCGCATTGCTGACCGCGCACACCAATGCCGACAGTGCCATCGGGGGCGTCAACGACGCGCTGGCCGATGCCTTCGGGCTCAAGGACTGCGTGCCTTTGGTGGAGTCCAAGGACGGGCTGCCGGAGGAAGGCCTGGGCCGGGTGGGCTTCTTGGAGAAGCCGATGAAGCTCGAAGATTTCGCGGAACGCGTCTACACCGTGCTGCCGGCCGTCGCCGGCGGAGTGCGTGTCGCCGGAGACCGCAGCGGAATCATCCGTAAGGTCGCCCTGTGCGGTGGTGCCGGGGATTCTCTCTTTGACGAGGTGCGCTCGCATCAGGCCGATGTGTACGTAACCGCCGACCTGCGCCATCACCCGGCAAGCGAAGCGCGCGAAGCTGCCAATGGCGGCTTCCCTTACCTGATCGACGTTTCCCACTTCGCTTCGGAATGGGTCTGGCTCTCGGCCGGTGCCCGCGCCTTGGGCAATGTGCTGAACGATCTGGGACATGCGGTGGAAATCGAGGTATCCCAGGTGAATTCCGATCCTTGGGACTTTGTCCTGACTCCATAGCCGGAGTTTGGCATGCTGCATCACGTAGAGATCTGGGTGGAGGATTTGGCAGCCAGCACAGCATCGCTGGGCTGGCTGCTGACCCGTCTGGGCTACACGGCCAATTCGCAATGGGCCAACGGCGTCAGCTATTCCTGCGGCGATTTCTATATCGTCCTGGAATCAGGTCCGGATGCGAAGAAGCAACGGCATGACCGGCTGGCTCCAGGGCTGAACCATTTGGCCTTCCAAGCCGGCACCAGGCAGGCCGTCGACACGTTGGCCGCCGAAGCGCTGGAGCGCGGTTTCAGCCTCATGTTCGCGCAACTGCACCCATACGCCGGGGGAGCGCAGCACTATGCGGCCTATTTGGAGGATGCTTCCGGATTCGAAGTCGAACTGGTTGCAGCGCAGCGATGATGCCATGCAGGCCTAGCGGAATTGCCCGGCTGGCACGGCATCATTCTCCTTCGCAACGCTCTCAGGCGGCGTGCTTCACGGTGGTGAACTGGTGGTCTTCTGGCAGCAGGATGTTCAGGGCCAGGCCCTTCTTGTCTTCCACCAGCGACGCTTCCCACTTGGTCTGGACCAGGTCGAGCAATTCTCCAGGATTCCTTGGTTCGACCGGCTGCTCGACCAGGAAGCGGGCGACCTCGCCGCGGGTGTGCTTGGCGAAATGCGAGACCACTTTCGGCGTTCCGTTGCGCATCTGGAACACATTGACCGCAACGGTGTTGCCACTGGCTGGCTTGTAGGCGGCTGCGTAGGTGCTCGACCGGGCGTCAACGATCAGCTGGCTGCCGGCCGCCTCATCGAGCACCGTGGCCAGCCGCTTCTTCCACCAGGTGGCCAGCTTGCCCAGCGGCTCGAGCTTGACCGACATTGACAAGCGGTAGGGCGGAATGCGATCGCCAAATCGCACGGCCCCCCACAGCGCGGAGATCACGATGACGGATTCGTCGGCGCGCCGCCGCGCGGCTTCATCCAGGCTCGCGTAGCCCAGGGCTTCGAAGAGCACCCCCGAGTAGATGTCGTGAGCCTGGGCGGCCGGCTCGGTGTGCAGGTTGATATTCCGAGCTACCTCATTGGCCAGCGAAGCTCCGACCCCCAGCAGGTCCATGGCATCTTCCCTTGCCGAGACTTCTGCCAGGGTGTCGAGCACGAGGCGGCGTTCGGCAGAGAGCTCCGGAAAAGAGAGATCTTCGATTTCGAAGGGAGCTCCTTCGGCGTGGGCGGTCTTGCCTTCGGAAGGCGGCAAAAAAATAAGCACGCTCTCCAGCTTATCGGAGTCCACCTGCTGCTCTGCGCCGGCCATGTCCCCGCCGTGGCGACTCCGGCTGTGAGCGATCCAGTGTTCGAAAGTGGTCCGAAGGCTGTCCTGAACCGATTAGACTGGTAGTGAATGGGATGGCCAGACGGTCGCGTGGCAAGCAATTGTCCCGAGGAACGTCCGGGCTCCGCAGAACAGGGTGGTGGGTAACGCCCACTCGGGGTAACCCGCAGGCTAGTGCCACAGAAAATAGACCGCCAGGTTTTCCTGGTAAGGGTGAAACGGTGGTGTAAGAGACCACCAGCACCCCAAGTGATTGGGGTGGCTAGGTAAACCCCACTCGGAGCAAGGTCAGACAGACTGCGTTATGAGGGCTGTTCGCCCCATGCAGTCGGGTGGACCGCTAGAGGCTGCCGGCAACGGCAGTCGTAGATAGATGACCGTCCCGCTTCGGCGCGACAAAACCCGGCGTATCGGCCATCCCATTCATTAATCCCATGGCTGCATCCAGCCCTTCATTCCTGGTCGCATCGCCCGGCCCTTGCCCGCTCGTGAGATGATTCACAGTTCCCGATCCGCGCTTTTTCAGCGCACGGTCTAGAATGGATCATGTACTTACGAGGATGATCCTGTTACCTCGTGCCACCGCAAAAGCAATGGTGCTTCCCACGGTGCCAACCGACTTCATGGATCTGCGAGTCGGCTGAATTGGAAGGATTTTCTGTGACCCAGCAGTCTGTCGTTGCCCAGCAAGAATGGAGCGGGCGCGAAGAGCTCGCCGAGGCCATGATTCCACTGATCGGACGTCTGTACCGCAAGAACAATGTGGTGACCTCCGTCTACGGCCGCAAGCTGATCAACCAGTCCGCCATCGACATCATCAAGGCCCACCGCGTCGTGCGCCGCATCGATGGCGAAGAGCTCGACCTGAACGACACCAAGGCGATCCTCGATGCCATCGAGTCCCTGAATGTCGGCTCGGTCTCCGTTGATCTCGGCCGTATGAACAAGAAGTTCAAGGAGTCCGGTTCCGCTGATCTGAACGCCTTCCTGGCTGATGAATTGGGCGAGAAGGTTGGCCAGGCTGGCGCAACCGACGCAGAACCGCAGGATGTCGTGCTGTACGGCTTCGGCCGCATCGGCCGCCTGCTGGCCCGCATCCTCATCGAGCGCGGCGGCTACGGCCTGCGCCTGCGCGCCATCGTAGTCCGCAAGGGCGCGGAGAACGACTTGGTCAAGCGCGCCTCGCTGCTGCGCCGCGACTCGGTGCACGGCCGCTTCGACGGCTCGATCACCGTTGACGAGGAAAACAGCACCATCCTCGCTAACGGCACCCTGATCAAGGTCATCTACTCGAATGACCCGACCACCGTTGACTACACCGAGCACGGCATCGACAACGCCATCGTCGTGGACAACACCGGCCGCTGGCGCGACGAGGCCGGCCTGTCCCAGCACCTGCAGGCCAAGGGCGTTTCCCGTGTCCTGCTGACCGCACCCGGCAAGGGCGATCTGAAGAACATCGTCCACGGCATCAACGATTCGTGGATCACCGCAGAAGACAAGATCGTCACCGCTGCATCGTGCACCACCAACGCCATCACCCCTGTGCTCAAGGCGCTGAACGAGAAGTTCGGCGTTACCCACGGGCACGTCGAGACCGTTCACTCGTTCACCAACGACCAGAACCTGATCGACAACTTCCACAAGGGCGAACGCCGCGGCCGCTCGGCAGCGCTGAACATGGTGATCACCGAAACCGGTGCCGCCAAGGCTGTTGCCAAGGCCCTGCCGGAGTTCGAAGGCAAGCTGACCGGCAACGCCATCCGCGTTCCTACCCCGGATGTCTCCATGGCGATCCTGAACCTCAACCTTGAGAACGAGACCACCAAGGAAGAGCTGAACGCCTACCTGCGCGAAACCTCGCTGACCTCGAACCTGCACAAGCAGATCGACTACATCGATTCGCCTGAGGTTGTTTCCACCGACTTCGTCGGCTCGCGCCGCGCTGGCATCGTTGACGGCCTGGCCACCATCGTGTCCGGCAAGAACGCTGTCGTCTACGTTTGGTACGACAACGAATTCGGCTACTCCTGCCAGGTAGTCCGCGTCATCGAAACCATGGCCGGTACCCACCCAGCCGCAGTTCCTGCAGTGAAGGCAGAAGCCGTCACCGCCTAGGACCTCAAGGGTTTCAGCTGAAGGGGCCATTCCAACGAACCAAGCGTTGGGATGGTCCCTTCTTGCATGCCAGGATTGAGGCCGAACCCGTCCCGTGCGCGATTCGCGGTGCCGGCTGTTCTGTTCCGGCGCCGAAACCAGCCGAATGTGCGCGTATCCCGTCGCTCGCCGTCTTGTCCCGTGCGCACAGTACCTGTTGCTAGAGGAAGTGTCCTGTGCAAGGCTCGGGGCATGATGCGATCAACTAATCCGGCCCCGCGCCACGGCCGGTGGCCCTCGGACATGTCGCTGCCCGTGGATGATCACGCGCAGCCTATCCAGATGCTGCTGTTCATCCGGCAGGCCTGGGGCCTGGCCGGAGATCTCGCCCTGCCCCAGCTCAGCCCGGTTCCCGAGACGGGCTCCTCGGCCCTGCCGGATGAAGTTGACCGGGACCTGTCGGAGCAACGATCGATCCAGACCTGGTCGAACGCGTGGGCGGGAAAGGCGCGGGGTGCCCATCGCATCCCCGGGCTGGCGGCAACTACCGCGGCAACCGGTTCAGCCACCGGCAATGATTTCTGGACCCAGCAGTACGGCGACGAGGGGATCGACCTCATCGTATTCGAGCAATGGGAACAGGTGTTCGATCCGTGGTTGGGATTGAATCCAGAACCGGTGCTGCGCAGCACGGAGGTCCAGCCGGTGCTGGTCGCCGCCTGGGAGCGCGGGTTGACGGATCTCATCGTGGTGCCGTGGGCTGGGTACTGCATGCACCGGCTAGGCGATTCGCACCTGGCAACCTCCTTCGAAACCGCCGCCAACTGGTCCCTGCTCAGGCAGGCACTCGCAGAGTGGAGTCGCGCGCCGCTGACGTGAGGCGTCGCCAGTTGCTGCGGCGGTCTTCCGTCAACGACCATCTGCACATCAAGGCGAGGCATGGAGGCTGCGGATCCGGAGGCGCATCCGCTGCGCCGGACTGCTAGGCTCTACGCCATCGGGGATGGGATCGAGGTGGACCGATGGACAGGACCAGGGTACTGGCAGCACGCATGGCCAGCCAGCTTCTGCTGGAACCGGCAGAATCCACGCTGCAAGCCTCAGAGCACATGCTCGCCTTCCAGTCCCAGGACTTCGCTGCAGGACGCTACGGGCTGGCCCAGCGCTCCGCAGCGCAAGAATCCCGCCAGCAAGTCGACGCGCTGTTCGCCGAAGGTCAACTGGTCCGGTCATGGACCATGCGAGGCACGCTGCACATCTGCGTGGCCGAAGACGCGCGGTGGCTGGTGCGGGCTAGCCGTGAACGCACCATGCGCTCAGCGGCCGCACGCCTGCGCGGACTGCAGATCGACGCACAGGTCATTGACCAGGCTGCCGGCGTCATCAGCTCGCATTTGCAGGAGTCCGGACAGGCCTGCCGAACCGGGCTCTTCAACGTGCTGAACCGGCACGGAATCGAGACGGACAAGCAACGCGGCTTGCACCTGCTGCAGGTCCTTGCCCTGGACGGTTTGATCTGCCTGGGGCCCACCCCTGATGGTGCAAAGCTCACCGCCCAGGACTTCGTGCTCGTCGATGAACGGATTGCACAGCACCGGGAACCGGCGGATCCGCTGGCGGAAATATTGCGCCGCTATCTCAGCTCCCATGGGCCAGCCACCATCCGCGACGCAGCCTGGTACGCGGGGCAGACGCTTTCTGCCATGAGAACTGCTGCCCAAGCCCTTGATGACGTGCTGGTCAGCGCAGGCAACGATGAGCGAGGAGAAAACTATTGGGTCATTGCCGGAAGCCTGGCCCACCGCGAGCTTGAAACGCCGCAGTCCACCCGGTTGCCGCTGCGCCTGCTGGGTCCCTTTGACGAGTACTACCTGGGCTATGCGGATCGGGCGCTGGCAGCCGATGAGCAGATGGCCCAGCAGATCCTGCCGGGAAAGAATGGCATGTTCCTGCCCTTCTGGCTTGAACAAGGCAGGGCGGCAAGGCTCTGGAATGCAGAAGCAGCGCCGACCGATCGACTCGGTGCGGCGCTGCATCAGCGGTATCTGGACTTCAAGACCGCCCGGTAGGCGGCTGCCTGGCAATCGACACTGGCCTAGTGGCCGAAGGGGTCCTCATCGGTACCCGGCAACCAGGTATTGCCCGGTACGCCCCAGCCAAGAGCCTTCTTGGCCTTCTTCCACTTCTTCTCCCAGCGCGGCTGCAGCTTGTCCACGTACAGCAGGCCGTCCAAGTGGTCGTACTCGTGCTGCATGATGCGGGCGAACCAGCCATGCGCCTCGAAGGAGATCGGCTTGCCGAACTCGTCGAAGCCCTCCACCTTCGCATAGTCGGCGCGCTGCAACGGGTAGTTCAAGCCAGGTACGGACAAGCAGCCCTCCGAATGGTCATCGGGATGGGCAGGAGCCTGCGAAACCTTCGAAAGGGTCAGCTTGGGATTGATCACCACACCGCGCTCGGGAGCATCATCCTGGTCCGCGAAGACGTAGGTGAACATGCGCAGGCCCAAACCGATCTGCGGAGCGGCCAAGCCGACACCGTGCGCCTCATCCATGGTGACGTGCATATCGGCAACGAGCTCGCGCAAGGCGTCGTCAAACTCGGTGACCTCCACCGCACGCTGGTGAAGTACAGGTTCTCCGTAAACAGTGATCTGCCGAATAGGCACGTGATCAGTTCCTTTCAAAAGTGCTTAGAGTGCTCGTCCAATAGTTTCACGCATGATCTCACTTGTGCCACCGAAAATGGTCAGCAAGCGCGAGGCGGTGAACGACTGGGCGATCGGGTACTCCATGATGTAGCCGTAGCCGCCATGGATCTGCAACGCCCGATCGGAAAGCTTCTTGGCGCTCTCACTAGCCCAAAGCTTGACCTCCGCGGCCTCTGCAGGATCCAGCTCGCCATCGTTGAACGCCAGCACAGCCCGATCCACGAAGCTCTGGGTGACATGCGCCTCAGTCTTCAGGTTGGCCAGCTCGAAACGGGTGTTCTGGTACTCGGTCAGCGCCTGGCCGAAGGTCGAGCGGTTCTGCGCATGCTCCAGCGCCTGCTCGAAGGACGCGGTGCAGATCGCCGACGCTGCCACGGCAATTGCCAGGCGGGCCTGGGGGAGGTGCGCCTTGACGTAGGCCAGGCCCTGGCCGGCTTCGCCAACCAGGTCGGCAGCCGTAACGCGGACATCGTCGAAGAACAGCTCAGCGGTATCAGAAGCGCGCAACCCGATCTTGTCGAAGGGGCTGCCATTGGTGTAACCCTCGGAACGCTCGACCATGAACAACGAGAAGGACTGCTCGGTGGCCCGTCCGCTTTCGCCATCGGTACGCGCCAGCACCAGCGCGGCATCGCCGAAGGCTGCATTGCCGATGAAAGTCTTCTGCCCGCTGATCAGCCAGTCATCTCCATCTCGGACCGCCTTGGTGCGTACGGCACGCAGGTCGGACCCCGCGCCAGGCTCGGTAAACGCGCAGGAGGTAATGGTGGAGCCATCGACCATGCGCGGCAGCCACTTGTCCTTGAGCTCGGCAGAACCGTAGGACAGCAGATAAGGCAGAACCAGATCGTCATGCAGGTGGAATGCCAATGCCACGGCCAGATGCCCGGCACGCACGAACTCCTCGTCAAGCACTACACGGAAGCGGTAGTCATCGATCCCCATGCCACCGAACTCCTCGGGCACGGCAAGACCCAGCAGGCCGTTTTCGCCGGCGGCCTGCCACACCTCACGAGGGATCTGGTGCTCCTTCTCCCACTGGGCGTATTTGCCGGAAATCTCCCGGGCATTGAACTCCATAGCCAGTTCACGGAACTGCTCGTGGTCCTCTTCAAAGAGCGCGCGTTTCACAGGGGAGTACCTTTCGGTGGATAGAACGAAGGCATGTAGCTCACTGGCTTGCCGAAGTACATGATCCATTATGGTTGCTCAGGCCAATTCATGCCTATTCGCCAGGGCAAACAACGATTCAAGTCACCAAATAACGCAAAAAGTCTCGAAAAACACGGGATTAGACCTCGAAACGCCGAGCATTCGAACATACTTTCGAATCAGTGTTTCAACCTGCCGAAATATGACTTAATGCCTCATTTGGGCGGCGTTGCGCTCGCCGGTAGGGCCGAGTTTCCTGTTCATCTAGGCGCTTCCGTATCGTGCTTGCAGCTGGCCTCGGTAATGGACTGGGCTTGCCGGTCTTGCCCGTGCCTGGACTCGTGACTTTGCGTGGCGCGCAGCCCGATGCGTCTGGGTGCCCCGTGTGGTTGACGCTCCATTTGGACGGTTGATAGGCGGATTGCAGGTCGCTCTGGGCGGGGAGCAGCGAGGCAGCGTGACGAGGAGCTCGTCTGTTCAGTGAAACCGTTTTGCCCGTCTTGGGCATGACCTTGTATCTCACGGGTTCATGCGATGGCTGTCGGCGGTATGAAGTCGAACACTGAGCCAGGAAATGTGCCGCCGTGGTCATGGAGCTCCACAGTGCTGGAAGCAAAAAAGATCTGGTTCAGAATTTCCATTCCAAACCAGATCTTTCGAACTGGGGTGAGTAACGGGGTTTGAACCCGCGACCTTCTGGACCACAACCAGACGCTCTACCGACTGAGCTATACCCACCATGTCTACTTCGATACTAGTCAGAAGCAATAGCGCTCAAGATTTCGTACCGGGCAACGAAAATTACTATACACGCATTCGAGCCAGAAATACCAATTCGCCCAGTGCTGCCAATGGGATTGTGACGCGATGCTCATGATTCGTGATTGGGAACCTGTCGTGCGTTGCTGATCTGGCATAACGGGTGATGTTCAGTGCCATGCTGTTGCCCTTGCCTGCGGCGCCTGGTGCCACAGTGGTATGGCAAGTGAGGCGGATAACCTGGCTCCATGAGGATGCACGAAAGCCGCTCTAGTTCGACCTAATGGCACGAATCGCTGATGGGGGAGTCGTGGACGTTGATGATCTTTTGGAAGTGCTGGATTCCGGCCAGCGAATTGCCGCCGGTTCTGAGCTGCATGCTCTCATGCATAGCGCGAGCCAGGACGCGTTGCGCATCTGCGCGGAATTGAATAGCGGCTACCGCAGTCCACATGAAGTGCACGAGCTCCTCCGGCAATTGACCGGCAGGCATGTTGACGATTCGGTGATGTTGTTCCCGCCGTTCAACTCGGACTTTGGACGCAATATCAAACTGGGCAAGCGCGTCTTCATCAATGCCGGGTGCAAGTTCCAGGACCAGGGCGGCATCAGCATCGGGGACGAGTGCTTGGTCGGCCATAACGTCGTCGTGGCTACGCTCAACCATGATCTCGATCCTGCCCGTCGAGCTGACATGCTTCCGGCCCCGGTGAGCATTGGGCGCAATGTCTGGGTTGGCGCGAATGCGACGATACTTTCCGGCGTGACGATCGGCGACAATGCTGTGGTTGCTGCTGCCTCGGTGGTAACCAAGGATGTTCCTGCTGGTGCAGTGGTGGTCGGATCGCCAGCCAGGGTGGTGCGCACGGTCTGATTCTGCGCGGCGGTGCAATCTGGCGTGCGGGGAAAGCAAAAGACTCGACTCGGAATTTCCATTCCGAATCGAGCCTTTACTGCTGGGGTGAGTAACGGGGTTTGAACCCGCGACCTTCTGGACCACAACCAGACGCTCTACCGACTGAGCTATACCCACCATGTTCGCTTCGATACTAGTCAGAACGCTTTTGCGAATCGATTCCGTATCGGGCAACGAGAAATACTATACACGTATTTTCCGCTTGGACGCCAATCGGAAAGCCCCTGGGCCACTGTGCAGTGCATCACCCATGCCCCAGGGGCTCATCCCTGGCAGCTAGCCGGCGCTCTGGCTGATCCCCGTGGCGATCTTCCGGGCCTCGTCGGAGGTTGGGCCTGGAGCCGGAACCATGATGGCTTGGCGGTAGTAGCGAAGCTCATTGATCGAGTCCTGGATGTCGCCCAGCGCCCGGTGGTTGCCGGTCTTGGCCGGAGCGCCATAGTGGGCCTTCGGGAACCAGCGGCGGCTCAGTTCCTTCAGGGTCGACACATCGATAATGCGGTAGTGCAGGTGCTCGATGACCTCGGGCATATCGCGGGCCAAGAAGTTCTTGTCGGTTCCCACCGAGTTGCCGCCGAGCAGCGCCTTCTTCGGCTCCGGAACGTGCTTCTTGATGTAGTCGACCACCAGGCGCTGGGCTTCGGCCATGGAAATGCCGTTCTCCAGCTCGGGCAGCAGGCCGCTGGCCACATGCATATTGCGCACGAAGTCATCCATCTGCGCCAGAGCCGCCGGCTCGGGCTTGATGACAACCTGGATGCCCTCATCGACGATCTCCAGATCCGAGTCGGTAATGAGCACCGCTACTTCGATCAATGCGTCATTAACCAGATCCAATCCGGTCATCTCGCAATCGATCCATACAATTTTTTCTGAATTACTAGCCACGCAACCAATCTACACTTCAGCGAACGCTGTGGGGGAGCGCACCCTCTTAACGGTGCGGAAGAACAGTGTCTCAACCTGCCCGAAGGCATGGTGAATGCTAAAATCGTCTGAGATTTCCGGCTGTTGACGTGCCACGCCCGCAAGGGCAAAGCGCAGGCGACGCTGGCCTAATTACTCTCGAACTCATGTCCGTTACAGCCCGAGGTGCCAACGTGTCAGCCAGCAACCCAGCCGCAGTGAGCTCCCCGCCCTACGCTGGAGTGAACAGGACCCTTCTCAGCGGCGTCATCGGTTCCTCCCTGATCCTCTTCGGATCCTTCGGCACCGGCTGGCTGGCCAGCGTCTCCCCGCTGAACCGCGACCCATTCTTCATCATGCTGCGCACCGAACCGGCCGGCGTGACTGCGTGCGTGATCCTGCTGGCCCTGGGCTGCTGGCTGCTCTTCCGCTCGTGGTGGCGGCTGGGACAGAAGCTCAAGGGCTGGGGCGAAGGCTCGCTGAAGGTGGTCCGCCGCGCCGTCTGGCTGTGGAGCATCCCGATGCTCGTCACCCTGCCGATCATGAGCCGCGACGTGTTCGCCTACATCGGCCAGGGCCGTTTGGTCGACGCCGGGCAGGATCCCTACGTTGACGGCATTTCCTCGCTGAACAACTGGTTCCAGCTGGGAACCGACACGATGTGGGCCCAGGACGGCACCCCCTATGGCCCGCTGTACCTGAGCATCGAATGGCTTGTGGTCAACATTGTCGGCGGCTCCACCGACGTGGCCATCCTGGCTTTCCGCGCCATCGCGTTCATCGGCGTGCTGCTGTGCCTGCACTTCGTTCCGAAGCTGGCCGAACTGCACGCGGTGTCCGGAGCCAAGGCAACCTGGATGACCGTGGCCAACCCGCTGTTCCTCGTCAACTTCGTGGCCAGCGCGCATAACGACTCGCTGATGACCGGCCTGGCCGTATGGGCCGTCTACCTGGCCTGCAAGCGCCACGGATTCTGGGCGGTGGTCGTGCTCGCCGCCTCGGTCGGCGTCAAGCCGATCACCCTGGTGCTGCTGCCGTTCATCGGCCTGCTCTGGGCAGGCCCGGACGCCAGATGGCCGCGCCGCATCCTGTACTGGTTCTACACCGGCATGCTATTCCTCGCGCTGATGACCCTGGTGGGCTGGCTCAACGGCTACTGGTTCGGCTGGCTCTCGGTCATGCTCAACTACACCGGCGCCGGATTCTCGATCTACGCTCCGCTGGGCCTGGCGACCGTGGGCATCCAGAACATCTTCCATTCCTTCGGCCTGGATCCCGGCGGCGTGCTCGATGTGGTCAAGACCGCTGGACGCTTGATCGGCGTGGTGATCGCCTTCGTGCTGATGTTCCGCGGCAAGTATTCGCACCTGGTGCAGCGCATGGCCATTGCGTTCACCGCGATTGTCGTGCTCTCCCCGGTGATCCAGCCGTGGTACCTGCTGTGGCTGCTGCCGTTCTTCGCCGTCACCGGGCTGCGCGACGACTGGCAGATGCTGTGGCTGCACCTGACCACCATCTTCTTCCTCGCCTACCAGGCCGCTGACCAGATCTTCGTCTGGCAGTTCCTGCAGGAGTCGCTGGTTCCACGCGTCCAGCTGATTTCCTGGGGCATCTCGATTGCCTGCGCCGTGTACCTGGTCTTCTTCGATCCGAAGACCAAGAACATCTGCGCCGACCTGCTCAGCTCGACGAACTGGCTCAAGAAACGCAAGAAAGCCTAGTGGCAGTGCAGGAGCGAAAGCTGGAACCGCAACGCGCAAGCCTGCGGTCATTGTCCTGGCAAGGGTTCATCGCCTCGGCGCTGATCACCGTTGCCTCCTGGGGAATCGGCTGGTTCCCGCGCAACCAGCTTTCCCCGCTGGCCCGCACCGGCTTCTTCATCGAGTTCCGCACCGATGCGCCGGGGGTCATCATCTGCATCGTGCTGATGGCCGTGGGCATCGTCTGGCTGACCCGGACCTGGATTCTCGCCCGGCCATGGGTGCAGAGCGCAGGCGAGATCTCCCGGAAAGAACTGAGCCGCCTGCTGGCCATGTGGTCCGCCCCGCTGATGCTCAGCTTCCCGATCCTCAGCCGCGATGTCTACTCCTATCTGGCGCAGGGCCGGATGCTGCACGCCGACAAGTCCCCGTACGCCGAAGGCATCTCCGCGCTGCCCGGCTGGTTCGACGGGGGATCCGACGGCCTCTGGGCGCAGTCGCCCTCGCCCTACGGGCCGTTCTTCCTGGTGCTCTCGCGCATCATCTACTTCGTCTCGAACGGCATCCCCGAAGTCGGCGTGGGCCTGCTGCGCATCATCGCCGTGCTCGGCGTCTGGGGCTGCTACCACTACACCGCGAAGCTGGCAGCGAAAATGGGGCAGAGCCCCAACTGGGCCAACTGGGCGATCGTGGGCAATCCGCTGTTCCTGCTGACCATGATCGGCGGAGTCCACAACGACGCGCTGATGATTGCCGGCGTCTTCAGCGCCTTCGCCTACGCCTATGACCGCCGCCCGATGGCGGCCACCATGGCCCTGGCCATCGCCGTATCGGTCAAGCCCATCGTGCTGCTGGTGCTGCCATTCATCGGACTGGTGCTGCTTGGCCGCACCCGCACGATGCGCGCACGCTGGAAGATCTGGGTCAAGGTCGCGGCCATGTCTCTGACCTGGCTGCTGCTGATCGGCGCCGTCACCAACCTCTGGTTCGGCTGGCTGCCTGCCATGTTCACCGCGGGAGACGCGGCGTTCCCGTATGCTCCGGTCGGACTGATTGGCTGGTCGGTGAGCAACCTCGCAGGCCTGTTCGGTGCCGATATTTCGCTGGTGAATACCATCGTGGTGGCCATCTTCCAGCTGCTGTCCCTGGTGATCGTCGCGCGCTTGGCGCTGGCCAAGGACGCCTCCAGTCCGGTGCGCCTGGCGGCCTGGGCGCTTTCCGCGGTGGTGCTGCTCGCTCCGATCATCCAGCCCTGGTACATCCTGTGGCTGATTGCGCTGTTCGCCATTTCGCACAGGGTTGCCTGGGGATCGGAAAAGCTGATGATCCACGCATCGAGCATCATCCTGGTGGCGGTCTTCGTCGACCAGCTTTCCATCGAGCAGTGGCATTCGGCCTGGCTGATGAAGTCGCTGGCCGGCGTGGTGGTCCTGGGCCTGTTCGCCGCGCTCTTCACCGCCGATGCCGCCACCAAGCGGGTGCTGCGCGGGCCGGAAGCATAGCCAAGCTCACAGTCCGCAGCTCAGCTTCCTCACGGATTATTCCGCTTAGATGGAAATATGCAAACGATGTTCTGGCCAGCGACTATCGCGATCCTCGGCGGCGCCTTCTTCCTGGCCTCCGCCGGCATCTTCCTGCTGGCCGTGCAATACCGCCGCCACGGACGGCTGTCCTGGCGCCGCACCATAACGACAGCCACCGCGGCGATCTACGGCTTCGGGCTGTTCAGCTACACCATGCTCCCGCTGCCCTCCTCGCGCGACGAATTCTGCCGGCCGGGCGTGGCCATCCCGCAGCTGGTTCCAGGACGGTTCCTCGACGACTTCAAGCTGGCCATCGTGGAGCGCGGGCTCAGCGGATTCGCAACCAGCTTCACGCTGTGGCAGGTGCTGTTCAACATCATCCTGTTCATGCCACTGGGGATCTTGGCCGTGCGCTGGCTGCGCGGCAACATCATCACCGGGGTGCTGCTGGGCTTCGCCGCCTCGCTGGCCATCGAGCTGACCCAATACACCGGGATCTGGGGGCTGTACACCTGCGCCTACCGCGTGGCCGATGTCGATGACCTGATCACCAACACCGCCGGCGCGCTGCTCGGCGCGGTCATCGCCTACCTGCCGATGTTCCGTTTCCTCTCGGGCCCCGTGGAAGCCGACGCCGCCCAGGCGCCGGCGCGGCCGGTCACCCGGGCACGCCGGGCACTGGCCAACGTCTTCGATGCGGGCTTCACCTCCGGTGCGCTGTTCGTCATCAGCGCCGCGCTGGAACTCCTTCAGCGACTGGGCGGCATGGAATTCGGCGAAAAGTGGATGAACTTCTGGCTGCCGCTGATCGTGGTCTTCTTCGTCTTCTGGCTGCCGAGCCTGGCCCCGGGGCGGGCCACCCTCGGCCAGCGCTGCGCCTGGCTGATGGTCGCCAGCAAGCAGGGCGGGCCGTCCCCGGCAGGCAGGGCGTTGCTGCGCAGCCTGCTCGGGTTTGGCGGGATCAACTTCCTTTTCCAGATTTCCACCAGCATGGACGAGATCAGCGTCTACCCGCTGCTGAACATGCTTGCTGTGATCTATATCGCGATCAGCGCCTTCTACTTCATCTTCGACGCAGATCACCGGGGACTGGCCGGAAAAATCAGCGGAACCGGATTCATCGACCGCCGCGCACTTTGACCCATGGCACCCCGGCAATGCCGGGTGCAAGCTAAAATGGAACGCGGTGGCCTGCGCCTTTCGGCGCGGTCCAGCACAACTCGCGTTTGAAGACATACCGTTAATCTCAAAAGATAGGTCTGCTCAGCAGCATGGAAGATAACAAACCAGAGGTCCCGGCCGAACCGCACCGCGCCGTCCTAGGCACGGCCGTAGGCGCGACGGTCCTCATTGCCGTCGGTGCATTCGTGCTCTCATTCGCGGCGTTGACCGACCTGGCAGAACGCTCGGGCATCAGCCCGCGCCTGGCATGGATCTGGCCAATCATCATCGACGGCATGATCGTCGCTGCCACCGTGGCCATCGTGGCCCTGAACGGCTTCAACCGCAAGGCCATGATCTACCCGTGGTCGCTGCTGTTCTTCGGCGCGATTGTTTCCACCGCGGCGAACTCCACCCATGCAATCCTGACCGTGGACTCCATCGAGAACGGCGTGCCGCCGCTGGTGTCCGCGCTGGTCGCCGCCATGCCGCCAATCGTCCTGCTGGCCATCACCCACCTGACCGTGCACATGTACCAGAAGAAGTCCGAAGCCGCGAAGCTGCGTGCCGAACTGGAGTATGACGAGGAAAAGGAAAACGCCGAGAAGTACGGCGTGGCCTATGACGATGGCTACAACGCGGCCTTGGCCGACACCAAGACCGCCGAGGAAGAACGCCTGGCCGCCCTGGAACAGGAGCACCAGGACGCGCTGGCCCGGGCCCGCGCCGAAGGCATCGCCGCAGGCCGATCGGACTCGAAGGTCACCCCGATCAAGCAGAATGCGCAGCCAGCCAAGGAGACCAAGGCCGCCGCGCAGAAGAACGGCGAGGACAAGGCTCCATTGTTCGACGACATGGCCAAGCGCCTGTCCCGTCCATAGGACCCAGCCGCACCCGGTTGGCGCGTGAACACGAACTGAAGGACAGCATTTCAACAGAAGCTGAAGCATCCAGGAGGCATCAATGAGGGATCCGGCGCAGGGCCAGGGGCACGACGAGTTCTCCGAGCAGATTGCGGCCGCCGTTGAGCAGTACAAGTCGGTGACCGGCGAACTGAATACCGTCATGTCTGCCATGAAGGCGAAGATCCGCCGGCTCTTCGCCAATTCCGAGGTGCAGCCGCTGTTCATTACCGGCCGGGTGAAATCCCCGCAATCCTTTGCGGCCAAGGCATCGCGCCGCCTGCAGGAGAATTCCGAGACCGCCCCGGTGCTCGAATTCCCCAACCCGCTGCGCGAAATCCACGACATGGTCGGCATCCGCATCATCGTGATGCTGCCCCATGAGATCCAGCAGGTAGCCAGCCTGATCAAGTCGCACCGCGACTCCTTCGACTGCCGCAGCGACCGCGAGAAGGACATCGGCTCGGTGGAGTCCGGAACCTACGGCTACTCCTCGCGCCACCTGCTGCTCAAGACCCGCAGCGAGCCGGTCGTGCGCAAATTCCAGGAAGCCCTCGGCAAGCCGGTGATGGCCAGCGGCAACTTCGTCTTCGAGGTGCAGATCCGCACTGTGCTGCAGCATGCCTGGTCCGAAATGGAACATGACATCCGCTTCAAGCATCCCGGCGAAGCCGCCTGGAATCCGCAGATCGACCGCCACTTCACCGCGACCGCGGCGATGCTGGAGACGGTCGAGGACTACTTCACCGACATCGACGAGCTGTACCACCGGCTCAACGGCTACCACGATCAGCAGGGCGCCGGATCGGAGCCGCTGACCGGGGAGAAGATCGGCGAAATCTGGCAGACGCTGCTGCCGCATGTTGACCGCAAGCGCGATGACGACTGGTCCTGGGCTGCGGAGCTGCTCGGCGCCCACGGCATCGGCCAAACCTGGCAGCTGGCGCAGCTGCTGGACGCGAATGTGGTCACCGACGTGCGTGCCGCGCTGGACCACCGCTATTCGCCGGGCCCGGACCGGCTGCTGGACGACGTGCTGCTCTGGCGCTTCGGCAAGGACCACATTGAGAAGACCAGCGGGGGAGACCTGCGCCGCGAAGCCTCGTTGCGCCGCCGCCTGATCCAGATGATGGACTACCGCTCGCAGCTGGGCGCCAGGAACTGACCGGGCATCGAATTCTTTAACCAGCTCAACCCCGGAACTGTTAGTTTGTGCACGTTCGGCCAGCCGCGGAGCCGTTGGCCGGTAGACTAGTCAAGTTGCCCAATTTCTGGGCCGCACAGCTTTATTACCCGCGTGAAAGGGCCACACCATATGATTTCCGTAGCCAACCTTGAGCTACGCGTCGGCGCCCGCCTGCTGATGGACGAAGTGAACTTCCGCATCGACAAGGGCGACAAGATCGGACTGGTGGGTCGTAACGGTGCCGGAAAGACCACGATGACCAAGGTCCTCGCTGGAGAGACCCAGCCAACTGCTGGCGAAGTCACGCACAAGGGATCCATCGGCTACCTGCCGCAGGATCCCAAGACCCCTGACATGGAGCAGCTCGCGCGCAACCGCATCCTCGGCGCCCGTGGCCTGGATGTGGTGGTCACCAAGCTGGCCCAGAACCGCGAGGACATGGCCAGCGAGGATCCTGCGGTCTCCGCCAAGGCCCTGCGCCAGTACGACCGCCTGGAAGCTGAATTCATCGCCGCCGGCGGCTACGCCGCCGAATCCGAGGCCGCGGCCATCTGCGCCAACCTGGATCTGCCCGACCGGATCCTGGACCAGCCGCTGCGCACCCTCTCTGGCGGCCAGCGCCGCCGCGTGGAATTGGCCCGCATCCTCTACTCGGATGCCGAGACGCTGCTGCTCGACGAGCCCACCAACCACCTGGACGTCGACTCGATCATGTGGCTGCGCGACTTCATCAAGAACTACCCCGGCGGCGTGCTGATGATCAGCCACGACACCGGGCTGATGGAAGCCACCGTGAACAAGGTGCTGAACCTCGACGCGAACCGCGGCGTGGTCGATGTCTACAACATGAACTGGAAGCGCTACAAGGTCCAGCGCGAAACCGATGAGCGCGCCCGCAAGCGCGAGCGCGCCAACATCGAGAAGAAGGCTTCGGTCCTCTTGACCCAGGCGAACAGGATGAAGGCCCGCGCCTCCGGCGCCTCGGCCGCGCAATCCATGCTCAAGCGCGTGGACCGCATGCTCGCGGGATTGCAGGAAGAGCGCGCCTCCGACAAGGTCGCGGCCCTGCGCTTCCCGGATCCTGCCCCCTGCGGCAAGACCCCGCTCATGGCCGAAGGCCTGTCCAAGGCCTATGGCTCGCTGGAAATCTTCAACGACGTCTCGCTGGCCATCGACCGCGGCTCGAAGGTGGTCATCCTGGGCCTGAACGGTGCCGGCAAGACCACCCTGCTGCGCATGCTCGCCGGCGTCTCCGAACCGGATACCGGGAAAATCGTTCCGGGCCACGGCCTGAAGATCGGCTACTTCGCCCAGGAGCATGACACCCTGGATCCGAATGCCAGCGTGCTGGAGAACATGCGCCGCAACGCGCCGGAGCACCTGAACGATGCCGATGTGCGTTCAATCCTGGGCTCCTTCCTGTTCGTCGGCGACGACGTCACCAAGCCGGCCGGTGTGCTCTCCGGCGGCGAGAAGACCCGTCTGGCCCTGGCCACCATCGTGGCCTCCAGCGCCAACGTGCTGCTGCTCGATGAGCCGACCAACAACCTGGACCCTGCCTCGCGCGCCGAGGTGCTCGGCGCGCTGTCCACCTTCCCGGGTGCCGTGGTCATGGTGTCCCACGATGAAGGCGCGGTCATGGCGCTGAAGCCCGAGCGCGTGGTCATCCTGCCCGATGGCGACGAGGACCTGTTCAGCGAGGACTACCTGGAATTGGTCTCGCTGACCTAGATCCTTACCAACACCAAGGAACTCTCGTAGGCTTGGCAGATCACCACCGTGAAGGGGATGTGCCAAGCCATGAGTGTTTTAAGACGCAGATTGCCGGTGCTCGCAGGCGCCGCAGCGCTGCTTGCCAGTACGCTGGCCGGTTGCGCAGTCCAGGTGCCCGACGAAGTCAACGCCCAATGGGCGCTGATCGACCCGGCTGGAGTGAATGCGTCGAGCACCAGCCTGGAACTCGGCGTGATGGGCCTTGCCTGCGCTTCAGGCAAGACCGGGGACGTCACCGCCACACATGTGGAGTTTGCCGATGGCCAGATCGCTATCGGCATTGCAGTTGAACCGCTGGAAGGCGAGGCGCAGGACTGCCAGGGCAACGAGACGGTGCCGTACACGCTTGAGCTTGGCGAACCGGTGGGGGACCGCGTCCTGATTGATGCTTCCTGCCACAACCGGGCAGAACAGCAGGCCCCCAACTGCAGCGACGGCGGAATCCGCTGGAGCCCGCCGGCCACGCCAAGCTAGACGCCATGGAACGCGAAACCGCGCGGCACCTGGACTATGTCCACGTGCCGCGCGGTCTGCGTTTGCTGCGCACTGCTACTTCGCGGTGCCCCCTGGCGTATTCTCCGCCTCATCGAGCATTGCATCCTCGATGGCCTCGTCGGTCAGCGTGCCGTCGCGGCGGAACTTCTTCTCCTGCTTCGCCCGGATCTTGCGCACCTTGTGCATCGGCTCTTCCAAACCCAATGCCTCGGCTTCGGCCCGCTCTTCGGCTTCCTCGGCGTTCAGCTTCTTCTGCTGCCGGGCCGCGTACCAGAAGCCGACGAAGGCCAGCACGCCGAAGATGTACCACTGGATCTCGTAGGAGAGGTGAGGGCCTTCGTCCATGTCCGGTGGATCGAGCTGCTGAGGCGCCTCGGCCGGGGCCGGGTCCTCTCCATACATCAGGCCGTAGGCGCCCTGTGCGATCTCATAATCCAGCTGCTTGGCATAGTCTTCGAGCTGGATGGAGGCCAACTGGCCTTCCGGGGCGCCGCGGTCCAAGCGGATTTCCGATGGCTTCAAGCGCACATCCACGGTTACCTTGCCCTCTGGCGGTGCCGGAACCGAATCCGGGTGGCCGCTTTCCTCGTTGCCGATCGGCAGGTAGCCGCGGTCGACGATGACAGTTTCGCCCTCGCTGGTCTTGAACGGCACCAGTACCTCGTAGCCGGGCCGGCCTGCCTTGATCCGGTTGCGCACGATCATGGTGTCCTCGGCGACGTATTCGCCGGTCAGCTCGGCGGTCATCCAGGTCTTGGCTTCGTCGAGGTTGTGGAAGTTCTCCAGAGCCTGCTTGCCGGTCGCCGGCTCAGCGAAGTAGTTGCGGTTGACCCGTTCGATGCCTTCCAGGACGGCATCGCGGCGGTCATTCTGCCAATTGCCCAAGGCAATGCACGCGGAGGCGAAGATGGCGACCAGTATCAGCCACCCGACCCAGCGGGTGCTCGCCAGAAAACGATACATCTACTTGCCTTCTCCTTCGTTGCCCTGCATTGGCAGCGTTTCCTTGTAGAGCAGCCGTTCCTTGAGGTAATTTTCGAGCCAGTCGCGATGCTCTTCGCAGGCCAGCCAGATTTTGCGCCGGTCCGGGGTATGGATTTTCGGATTGTTCCACAGCAGCTGGTAGTCGGCGCCTTGCCGGCAGCCCTTTCGCGAGCACTGGATTTCGGCGGCAGCGGGGAGGCCGCCTAGCGAACCTAGCAGATCCACTAGTCCTCCTTGGGGGAAGTTGTCGGGTGTTGCACTGGTTCCTCGTCATCGGCAAAGTTGCCGTCAATCACCTCTGGTTCCCGCTCCTGCCGCTGTGCGGTGTCCTTCGGCGCGTCGAGTTGATGGGCATCGGGCGCCCTGTAGAACTCGGCTGGCGGTTCACGCTTGGTCAGATCCGCACCTCCATTGGCGATCACCACAGCGATGTAGGGCAGGACCACCGCGCCAACCAGCAGGACCCAGCGAAGCCAGCCGTCGAAAAAGAAGGCGAGAACGAAGCAGACCAGGCGCACGGTCATTGAAATCGTGTATTTGCGCACACGGGTATCGCGCTCGGCGGTATGCGACTGGCGCGCTTCGGTAATGCGGTGAACTTCGGGTTGGCCGGAACCGTGGTTCATGGGCTGTGAGGACATGTAAAAGACTTCGCTTTGCAATACGGGATCTGCTCCCATTGTCTCACTTGTATCACCCAGAGGGTAATTTCTACGCGCTGTCGAAGCGGTAAAACTGGTGAGTAACTAATAGGATTGTTCACGGAGTAGCTACTTAACTAGGCAAAGTGCGCTTTCGACTGGCCCATGGAGGGTTTTCCATGCCAGGAACGCAAGCGCATGAACGGAGAAATACATTGACTACGGAACCAACCACTGGCCGCAGCGTCCTCGTGACCGGCGGCAACCGCGGAATCGGACTTGCTATTGCACGCGCATTCGAAGCCAACGGCGACAAGGTGGCCATCACCTACCGCAGCGGCGAGGTTCCCGCCGGACTGCTGGGTGTCAAGGCAGATGTCACCGACAGCGAGTCCATCGACGCAGCCTTCAAGGAAGTTGAAGCTGCGCACGGTCCAGTGGAAGTTCTTGTCGCCAATGCAGGAGTCACCAAGGACACCTTGCTGCTGCGCATGAGCGAAGACGACTTCACCTCGGTCATCGACACCAACCTCACCGGCGCCTTCCGCGTTATCAAGCGCGCCTCCAAGGGCATGATCCGGCTCAAGCGCGGCCGCGTCGTGCTGATTTCCTCGGTCGTGGGCCTGTACGGTTCGCCAGGCCAGATCAACTACGCGGCATCGAAGTCCGGTCTGGTCGGCATCGCCCGCTCGCTGACCCGCGAACTGGGTTCGCGCGGAATCACCGCCAACGTCGTGGCTCCGGGTTTCATCAACACCGAGATGACCGCCGTCTTGCCAGAGGAAACCCAGAAGGGATACCTCGAAAGCATTCCGGCCAACCGCTTTGCTGAACCAGAGGAAGTTGCCAACGTCGTCCGCTGGATCGCCAGCGATGAAGCAGCGTACATCTCCGGTGCCGTAATCCCGGTTGACGGCGGCCTGGGCATGGGCCACTAGAAGTTTTAAGCAAGAGATCTAAAGGAGTACCACCATGAGTGAATTCAAGGGTGCCGTTGTTACCGGTTCCTCCCGCGGCATCGGTGCAGTCACCGCTCAGCTGCTGGCCGAGCAGGGCATTGGCGTCGTGGTCAACTACCGCGCCAAGGCCCCACGCGCCAACAAGATTGTCGCCGCCATTGAGGAAAAGGGCGGCAAGGCAGTGGCCGTCGGCGCAGACCTGACCTCGGCCGAGGGTCCGCAGGCTCTGGTCGACGCTGCCGTGGAGAATTTCGGTTCGCTGGACGTCGTCGTGCTGAACGCTTCGGGCGGCATGGAAACCTCCATGGGCGAGAACTACGCGCTGCGCCTGAACCGCGACGCGCAGGTCGCGATGCTCCAGGCTGCGCTGCCCAAGCTCAGCGAGGGCGGCCGCGTGGTTTTCGTGACCAGCCACCAGGCGCACTTCATCAACGAAGTCAGCACCATGGATGCCTACGACGCCGTAGCGAAGTCGAAGCGTGCCGGCGAAGATGCATTGCGTGAAATGATCCCGGAGCTCGCCGAGAAGAACATCACCTTCGTGGTGGTTTCCGGCGACATGATCGAAGGCACGATCACCGCAACCCTGCTCAACCGCATGGAGCCAGGTGCCATCGACGCCCGCCGCGAAGCTGCCGGCAAGCTGTACTCCGTTGAGGAGTTCGGTGCCGAGGTAGCCAAGATGGTCTTCGCCGACGTCGAGACCGGCCACACCGAGCTGGTTGGCGGCGCAGGCGACTTCCTGACGCAGTCGGGCAAGTAGGCCCCGCAGCAACCTGCAGCAGCTGGCGGCCGGGACCCTGTTTCAGGGTTCCGGCCGCCAGCTTTTTCGTGCCGTGGCCGCAACAGCCGGCATGAAAAATCGCCGGGCACCTTCCGTAAAGGAGGCGCCCGGCGATTAGGGCAGATCTAGTCCTTCGGCTTTTCGCCGCAGACGATCTTATGCCATGGGCTGTAGGTCCAGCTCTTGGTTTCGGCCGGCAGCTTCTTGGAGCCGTCGATGGTCTCCCGGTAACGGGTGATATCGATGCTGAAGCCCTTCTTGCCGCCGGATTCCGAGACGCACTTCTCGGCCGGGTTGTACTTGGTTTCCGGGTTGGTCAGGTTGTACTTCCCGGAGCTCTTCTGCGAGACATCCCAGTACTTGGTGGACCACAGGCGGGTATTGACCTTGTCGCCCGAAACCCATGCCTGGATCATCACGCCGTAGGGGGTGTTGTTCTCCCAGATCATGTCGATCTGGCCTTCCCACAGGGTAGCTTCGCGTCCTGCAGGGTAGCGTTCGAACCAGCGCGAATGCGGCTTGTGGGTGATGTCGTCGTAGCCGGCCAGGAAGCCGACGTTGTACATCTGGGTGGAGATCTGCGAGAGCCCGCCGCCAACGGCTTCGGTACTGAAGCCGCTTTCCACAACGCCGGAGCTGTAGTAGCCGTTGGCCACGGTGATCGGGCCCAGGGCTTCGAGCAGCGAGAAGCGTTCGCCCGGCTTAATGATGTCCCCGTTGACGCGAGCCGAACCGGCACGCAGGTTCTTGGTGCGCACGGTGTCTGAGGCCGGGTACGGGGTGGAGAAGGTGACGATCGGTTCCTTGATGCCAAGCTTCTTCGCATTTGCGGTGGTGAAGTCCGCTTCCGTCTCGGTCATCTCGACTTCGGCAGTACGATTCTTGGCGGCCGTCGCGGCCAAGACCTTGGCACCCAGGCCCTTGGTCTCCAGCGAGATGCCCTTGGAGGACTTGATGATCGAAGGCTTGCCGTCCTTCAAGACGATCTGCGCATCCTTGGCGGTGCTGGAAAGATCGGAGTTCTTCGTTGCCGCCTTGTAGAGCTTCTTGTCGTCCAAAGCGATCGCCGGAGCACCGTCCTTGGGCGCGTAGCTGGCTGCCGCGGCAATGGATGCGACCGAGATGGTTGCTTTCTTCTTGCCCGAGGCCAGGGTGACTTCGTCCTTCAGCAGCGCCTTGACGTCCTTGTCGTAGAAGGCCTGCAGGGTGTCGGCAGAAATCTGCGGCTTGATGACATCGGCTGGCAGGGCGATCGCGGGGCCGGCAATTTCCCAGTCGTCGCTGATCAAGTCCGCAGCTTCCTCGGTCTTCAGCGCGACACCGTCAACGGGCTTGGTCAGCTTGGAGGTGCCATCGCCGAATTCGATGGTTCCTTCGGCAACCTCGGCGTTGGCCTTTTGGGCCAGTGCATCGAGCTGCGCGGCCAGCTTGTCCTCGTCCACGTCGACAGCCGGGGTGACGTGGAACTCGCCGGTGAGGCGTTCGTAGAGTTTGACAGGGTTGATTTCGTAGGATGTCAGTTCATTGACGGTGTCTTCAACGTTCAGTTCCAGACCGGCCTTGGCAGGATCCAGTGTGTACTTTTCACCGTTGACAGTGACATCCACTGGCTTCTCAGCCAGGGGGAGAACCTCGCGTTCCAGCTCGGCGCGAGCCTGGTCCTTATTCATGGAACCGATATTCACACCCGCAATGGAGGCGTTGGCCGGGACCTGGGCGCTGACAAAGGCTGCTCCGCCGAAATATGCTGCGGCTACGGCTGCCACGCAAGAACCGGCAATGATCCAAGGCTTGGCCTTGCCCTTCTGCATTTTCTTGTCTTGCTGAGAGTGAGTAGGCGTAGATGAGGAACTGTCCGGGGAGGGGGTCTGCACTGGTCTAGTAGCTCTTTCGAAAGCGATGGGGGCTCGGCGCGCGGCCAGGGCTAATGCCTCAAGCCGTTGCACGCATCAATAGAAATACTAACTGCTGGAACAACCGATCCAGATATCAAAAGCCCGTGAGCGCATAATCGTTATGCAGTTGTTGGATTCCACTAAACCAAATCATCGAGAACCAGGTCGGCGATGGCATCCAAGCGCGAGAAGTCCAGACGCACGTCCGCTTCGTCGCGCAGGGCAGGCTTCGCGTTGAAAGCAACCCCCAACCCTGCGGCGGCAACCATGGCGAGGTCGTTGGCGCCATCTCCGGCGGCGATCGTTGCAGCCATCGGGATCTGGTGCTCCTGCGCCCAAGCGCGCAGCATTGTTTCCTTCATTTCACGGTCGACAATCTGGCCGTGAACGGTACCGTCAAGAACTCCTCCGGTGATCCCCAACGTGTTGGCCAGCGCATGGTCCAGTCCGAGGTGGGCGGCCAGCGGATCCAGAATCTGCTGGAACCCGCCGGAAACTACGCCGACCTTGTGCCCGGCCGCATGGAACCGCTTGACCAGGGATTCGGCGCCGTCGGAGAAGATAATGCGCTGGCCTACCTCGGCGAGGACATCAACTGGCAGATCCTTCAATGTAGCTACGCGCTGGAACAACGATTGGGCGAAGTCCAATTCGCCGCGCATCGCGGCCTCGGTCACCGCAGCCACTTCTTCTTCCCGTCCAGCGTGGGCGGCGAGCAATTCGATGACTTCCTGCTTGATCAAGGTGGAATCGACATCCATCAGCAGCAGGAGCTGTGGTGCCTCGGTAAGCTCGGCAGGCACCACAGCTACGCACAAGTCCGCGTAATCCAGTGCCCCGTCGGCGACCAGGGCATCGACGAATTGCTTGGCAGCCTGCTGCAGCTGAGCGTGATCGGCCTGCTCGATGCGGAATTTGGCAACCAATCGCGCTTCCTTGGTTTTGATCCGGCTTTCGTCGGCATCCGGAATCAGTCCGGCTCCCGTTGCCCGCTGCAGGACAGCGGCGAAGTCGATGCGGGAAAGGGATGGGCGGGATGCGAAAACCAATGATGAAACCATGCAACCATTTTTCATTGCCCCGGTGATTACGACCAAACATGACGTGCTGGCCCCGGGTGCAGGCACCGGTCCGATGGGCGCGAACTGGCATTGCAACAGGAGGCGATGCAGGTCAATCCGGCGATTTTTGGGACTTGCACGGCATTTCCGATTAGTGAAACAGGGGTGGAAAGTCTAATCTTGAATACCATGAGCGAAGTGCTAACTTTCAAAGATGTCAGCGTTGTACGCGGGCGAAAAGAACTGCTCAAGGACGTGTCCTGGGAAGTCAAAGAAGGACAGCGGTGGATTGTTATCGGCCCCAATGGCGCCGGCAAGTCGACCTTGATGAACATCGCAGCTACTCGGTTGCATCCCACCCGCGGTACCGCGGATATTCTTGGTGAACGCTTGGGCAAGGTTTCGGTCTTCGATCTGCGTCCGCTGATCGGCCTGAGCTCGGCCCTGGTTGCCAACTCCATTCCAGCCAACGAGACCGCGCTGAATGTGGTGCTCACTGCCGCCTACGGCATGACCGGCCGCTGGCGCGAGAAGTACGAGAAGCTCGATGAGCGCCGTGCTTTCCACCTGCTGCACAACTGGGGCATGTCGACCTTCATGAACCAGCCTTTCGGCAAGCTTTCCGAAGGCGAACGCAAGCGCGTGCTGATCGCCCGTGCCTTGATGACCGATCCCGAGCTGCTGATTCTCGATGAGCCGGCAGCTGGCCTGGACCTTGCCGGTCGCGAAGACCTGGTTGGCAAGCTGGCTGAACTGGCAGCCGACGATGATGCTCCAGCACTGGTTCTGGTGACCCACCACCTTGAAGAGGTGCCAGCGGGATTCACCCACATCTTGATGATGCGTGACGGCGAAGTCGTCGCCGCCGGCGAGATCGACTGCACGCTCAACGAAGAAAACCTGGAAGCAACCTACGGCGTGCCGCTGAGCCTGCGCCGTGAAGGTGGACGCTATTCGGCTTTCGCACGCAGCTAACAACAATAACTAAAGGGGAAAGCTCCACGTGATCGAATTTTGGCGTGAAGCCCTGATCTTCCTTGGAGGACTCTGGGCCGGAACTATCAACACCGTCGTCGGGTCGGGCACCTTGGTCACTTTCCCCATTCTCGTGGCGTTGGGCACGGCACCGGTGAATGCCGTGGTCTCCAACGCCATGGGTCTGGTTGCTGGAGGCTTTTCCGGCGCCTGGGGCTACCGGCGGGAAGCCGCCAGCGTCAAGAAGACGCTGCTCAAGCTCGTGCCAGTCTCCTTGGCCGGCGGGTTGATTGGTTCACTGCTGCTATTGAATTTGCCGGAGTCGGTCTTCGGCATCGTAGCGCCGGTGCTGCTGGTTTGCGCGCTGGTATTGGTGATCTTCCAGCCGCGCCTTTCCAAGTGGGCCAAGACTCGCCAGGCTGCGTCCGGCGGCACCGATCCGGACGATGCCGACCGTGCGCGGATTCCACTGGTGCTGTATATCCTCGTGTTCCTGATCGGTGTCTACGGCGGCTACTTCACCGCGGCGCAGGGCATCTTGCTGATGGCTGTCTTCGGCATCTTCCTGCAGGCCTCCCTGCAGCAGTCCAACGCCATCAAGGTGATACTTTCCTTGATCGTGAACCTTGTCGCCGCGATCATGTACCTGATCATCGCGCCCGAGCGCATCCACTGGCTCATCGTGCTGCTGATTGCTGTCGGCTCGCTGATCGGCGGTTTCATCGGTGCCAAGGTGGGACGCAAGCTCTCGCCGGGATGGCTGCGCGCCGTCATCGTCATTCTGGGGCTGATTGCCTTGGGCAACATGCTCTACAAGCTGGTGTAGCTTCGTGGCAGAAATTCTTAATCCTGCACGCATCTTGCAGGTGGCGGATCTGGAGGATCCCCGTCTCGATGAGTACCTCAGGCTCTCGGAGGCGCATCTGCGCATGCGCACCGATGTGGAAAATGGCCTCTACATCGCCGAGAGCACCAAAGTTGTCCAGCGTGCGATCAATGCAGGCCATGTGCCACGCAGCTTCCTGCTCGCTGAAAAGCATCTGGATCAGCTGGCCGAGGAATTCAACCGCTTCCCGGACGCGCCGATATTCATCGGGGACGACCGGCAGCTTCAGGACTTGGTCGGCTTCCATCTGCACCGCGGCGCCATGGCCGCGATGAATCGTCCCGAACCGCTGGATCTGGACGAAGTGCTTGAGGCCAGTTCCCGGATTGCCATCTTGGAAGACATCGCAGACCATACGAATCTCGGCGCAATTATCCGCTCGGCCTCGGGCCTCGGGGTAGATGCAGTGCTGCTCACTCCTAAATGCGTTGACCCTTGGTACCGGCGCAGCGCGCGTGTCTCGATGGGTACGGTCTTCGACCTTCCTTGGGTGCGAATGCAGTCCTGGCCAGAAGATCTCCAGACGCTGAAGAACCATGGCTATGAGATGCTCGCCATGGAACTGACCGATGACGCGACCCCGTTGAACGAAGTGGAGATCAAGGCTGGGCAGAAGGTCGCGATGATATTGGGCAATGAAGGCAGGGGAGTCACCGATGAAGCTCTCGCCGCCGTTGACCGGACCGTCATCATCCCGATGCACCGTGATGTGGATTCACTGAATGTTGGTGCCGCAAGCGCAATTGCGTTCTGGCATTTGTGCTCCGCGCCACGCTGAGAACGTTTCTGCAGTCATCGATTTTGCGATAGGATGGACTGTCTGTGCTTTGAGGTTTCTACGTGGAGCCCTGAATGCGGGACACAATTTCCGAGTAAGTAGCTGCTGGCAAAATCCAGTGGCCATAAACAAAAAGGTGTATAGCTATGAAGGCTGATATCCATCCACAGTACGGCCCAGTTGTCTTCAACGACCTGGCATCCGGCGAAAAGTTCCTGACCCGTTCGACCGCTAAGTCGGACAAGACCATCGAATGGGAAGATGGCAACACCTACCCAGTAATCGACGTCGAAATCTCGGCAGCTTCGCACCCGTTCTACACCGGCAAGCAGCGCATCATGGACACCGCTGGTCGTGTCGAGCGCTTCAACGCCCGCTTCAAGGGCTTCGGCGGCAAGAAGTAATACTTCGCCCCTAGTAAGCTTTCGCGGCGTGTTTCCAGTTTCTGGAAACACGCCGTCGCTGCTTTAACGGTGCTTTAACGGACTGGCCATCACCGGATGCCGGACCTGCAATGACTGAAAAAGTCTTCCGCCGACATTATCGACCTTGTCGACGGGGAAATGTTAATCATCCGACTCGCTATCGAGAAGACGGAGAAAAGGCTTTATTGTAAGCAGCCTGAGGAGAAGTCAAATTTAATTGCCAGCTCGCAGGCCGAATCACACATCGCGATGCTTTTATACGTCACAGTCGCTCTGCCTTGCGTGGCGAGCGTATCTCGCATGCGCGAGTCGGTACCGAGTTGTAGGCCGCAATACGGCCGGCTTGACGTTCGGCATGATGACCAACGTCTGTGAATCGTCCCGGGTTTTATGAGATCGTGTGTCCGCAAAGTTTTGAGACAGGACATGCAAAGTATTGAGATTGACTATCTACAAAGTGGTGAGATTCTGTGTCTACGAAGTGACGAGATTACACATCCGATGTGCGCACAGGTGCTACCCAATACCTCTGCTAAACACAATAGAAATTTCGTGTATCCCACTTAAGGCGATGAGGTCTCTCTGAGTGCCGCAAGGGTCAAATCGGTTTTTCGCCACAGACTTTCTATATGGAATGGCGGTTACGTCTCCGCGTCCTGTCCTGCTCCGGCGTCAACGAGCGAGCCTCATTGCGCTGCTAACTTCTTGGTAGTTCACCACGTCGCAGAAAGGCACGTCCGACGGTCAGATTGGCATGAACGTTAGCTGGGTGTGTGGATGCCATTTCGTCGTTCCGACGGCGCACGATTGAGAAAAAGTTACCCTGGGCTTTCCCCTCAACGACGGCGCCATGCACGAGGAAAGGTTTGTTTTCTTCATTTTGCGGCGGCACTTCTATGAGGACCAGATCGCTTTCGCCGTGGGCTATGACTTCTACAGCCAGGTTTTCTATCGGTGGGATCACCTTGTTGTCAAGGACTTGTACGTATTTTCGTCGAATACCTGGCACACGGGGTAATGGCGTGATCTTGGTAATCACGTCGCCGTTGCCCTGGTTTTTTGTTGATAGTCCTAGAACTACAACTCCCCCTTCAGGAGAGTTTGCAAACTGTGCCACCCACTGGGCCAAACGGATCTTCCCAACTTCGGAATCAAGGTCAGCGTGCTGACGTTTTGCCTCGAGCCAGTCGCCCTCGGGTTGGCCTAACAAGGCTTTAACATGTCCGCCTCGTATGAGTTCGGTGACCGTTTCGTGTGTCACGCCGCCGGACGATGCCTCTATCAAGGCTTTGATCTCAAGGGCATCACGGTAGAGATCTGTTAGCATGCGAGACCGTGGGTTGAATCCGATCGCGACGGCAAGCCGCCAGACGTCGTCGGAGTAGCTGTAAGTATCAAAATTCAAGAAGGATAGTCGTTTCCTACCGAGAGGAGGAGTGATTAACTCTGCTACGTTGAGTCCAGGTGGTGAAGCATTGAGTTTATTTAGGCCGATTTGGTGGCTTTCATTGTCATAGCTAGGCAGCGATAGAAAGCACTCGATCGCCAGCAAAATTTCACCCTCCTCAAATATGAATTTCACACCGGTATGCGGAAGGATGGGCAGATCACGTAGGTCAAAGTCTGACGGGACCCCTCCCTCGTGAATTACCATATCCGAGGGCGAGTAATCTTCCCCAAGATGCTTTTGCAGTCCTCGATACATCTGTCGCAGATGTGTTGCGCTGATGTCTTTGAGGTCGTCTTCCAAGATGTCGAATGAGTCGTTTCTATCTCTGCGCTCGACGCCATTCAGCAACCAATAGTAGCCTTCTTCATCGGCCTGGATGTTACCAAAGATGAATCGCATATCCTTATTCACAGACTGTTACGCTTCCCTCCTGATAAGGTGGTCATTCTTTTGCTGCACGTGGTCGGGATTACTGTCTATTGGTAGACAATCGTCGGATGATTTCTATCCTTCTAGAGAACTATTCTCGCTGGACTTTCCCACCATAATTTCTGTCAGTTCGTGACGTTTTATCCGTAAGTTGTGACATTTAATCGTTTTTTACCGTAGCTAGAAATTTTTCATACGCAGAAAAATCTTTCCAGTATTTTTCACGGTCAATATTTGCCAGAGAATACATGAAACGATCCGAGGCGCGTAGGGCCCTCCAGATTTGTTCTTGGTCGAGTAGTTCGAGGAGCAGAAGGATTTTTAAGACCCAACGTCCTGATGAGACGAGCACGTAGTACTGCCCAACTTCGGCATCTCCGAATTCGTCGTGGTTCTTGAGTCCGTGGCTTTGAATGTTCCTGAGGTCCTTCATGTCCTTGATCCACGCCAACTGCGAGGGCCCCAACAGTCCCGGTGCTACGCTCTCGATACGTGGTAGTAACTCGGCGAGTCGGGCAGAGTACGATAGCTCACCCATGTGGCCGAGGGCTTCGTTGTAGGCTGCCCGTGCATCGGCTTCCTCCACAACGTCAGAAAGGACCTCCACAGCAGCTTTGCTGGCCGCCCTGCGCGCTCGTCTCAGTAGCCCCTCAGACACCGACATGTGGAACCGTTTAGCATCTGGATGCAACCGTCGGTGCAGACCCTCTAATGCTGTGGCAAGCATCTGAGCGTCTGATTGTAAAGGTGCTCCATCATGTATGGCCATAAAAGGTACCGGACCAAGCATAGGCACCAATGTCAGCCATCTACTTACAACTGACAGAGTGAGCTTGTTTAGGGGGAGAAGCGGTTGCGTCAGAATGTTGGCAGGAGCATCGGTTGATTTGATTGTGCACCATCCGAGATTCTTGATCCGAACCTCTAGCGAGCAAGCGGAGGTTTCCTTCCCTGTCCAAAGCTGGAGGAGTGTGGTTACGATTTTTGGGAACTCTTGTGTAAGTTTGCGCACAGAATTCGAGTGTGCTGGTTCCCAAACCAGCCCGGGTCGATTCGAGTCAGACCAAGCGCCAATCCGTCCGGCGTCCGTTAATAAAGTTTCCTGGTCAGGCCACCCGAGTCCTCGAATGGGAAGGGCAACGCGCACCGCCAATGCGGGACTATCGAATCCACTAATATGGGCATCCCACAAGATGTGATTTGCTTTGTAAATTTGGCTAGGCCAATCGAAATTGAAGTCTAGTTCAACGGTCATACGCGCGTCTAAAACAGTGAACGGTCGGCCATTGTCAACTCCCCAGAGCACCCGTGGCTGGAAATCAGCAACTTCACCAAGCCGATTCCCTAATTCTATAGATATGACATCGGCTCCTCTCCTGTTGATTTTCACTTGCTGCGGTTCTTCAATCCAGCGCTCGGGGCGCAGGGTGTAGCACCCGTTATCGAGGCTCAGCACTGCCGGGGTGGTCAGATTTTGGTCTGCCATTCCAAGTAAAACGGGTCGGTGCTCCTCCATTTTAGTATCGCCTTTCGTTGTGAATAAAAGCGTCCTAGAGATCACGGTACATTCGGGCCCTAAAATCTGAGGTTCCCAGTTTTGAGTGTATGCGACCAGAATTGAAAACGCTCCGATTGGGAAACATGGTAAGCCTATGTTGATATGGCCAATGTGCAAGTTGTCCTTGATATGCGTGATCTCGAATGCTCCGGCTGCCGTGTGAATTTTTCTCCGGAAGTCTTTGTATGACGCAAACGTAAATACTTTCGTTTGAATCCAGTACTCGGATCTATGCGCGACGGAGTACCTTTAGATGGCTGACTTTGAATAGCCGTAATGGCCATCAAAGTAATTACGCATGATTACGTAATTGTCGCATCTCCATTGCTGATTATTTCGGGTGGAAAACGATGACTTGGGTTAGGTGCACGGTACCCAAGGTAGTCCTCGTTCATGAACATCTGTGCGAATCAAATAGGGCTCAAACACCGGGGCAAGAATTCTGAGTTGTCAACCGCGAGAATTGTTGCTCCTCAGGTGTGGTGTGTGGGAACCACGGTCACAATAACGCAGCAGCTTCACGGTCGAAGTGCCACGGAACGGCGGCGGCAGTGTCTTCATCTCGTAGGACCCGAAACCAACCCGCAGGAGCAATGTCATGGTCACCAGAACCCAGGCCATGGCGATTTCTGGTCTCTACGGTGAATCCATCAAACAGCTCAACGCTGATATGTTCGGCAAAGTCTCGGAATCCCTTGGGATGAGGTGGCGCAACTAGTCCGTCCTCAAGGCATCCCTGGGAATTGGGCAAGGGGAATAGCTGGAACAGTCGTGATGAGTTGCTGAAGTCCTTGGCCCTCATGGCCGTAGCATCCCTCATAGACCGCCTGTGGTCATTGAACTTCAACCAATTCATGGCGCAAATCTACGATCTGGACATGGAAAATCAAGCAAGAACCGCGTTGGCGCAGGACCGAGATTTTCAATTGGAACGGGATGTCATGGCCTACGTCGAGGCCATGAGCCGCACGCTCGTCACAGTGAGCGACGTATTGTCGACCTTGCTGCAGGAGCAACTAAGCGCACCGGCGCTGATCGATCTGCCTGGCGTTATCGACTTTGTCAACCGCACGACCCGTTGCAATATGGCCCCGGGCATCGATTTGGAGGTATTCGCGAATTCCTGCAGCTGAAGCTGACTGCGTCGAGCGATGGCCACGGAGTAGAGGGCCATGCGCAACCTTAGTCCTGCAGACCAGCGTGATCTGTTTCTGGCTTATTTCTTCCTGCTCGTCGCCGTCGCCTATCAGATGCTCGGTTCCGTCGCGAATGCGGAGGACTGGGTGCAGCACGCCTGGCACCACTGGGGCGAGCCGGTCCCCAGCATGCGCGCGGAAGTGCAGAAACCGTAAGCCTATCCCGTGCGCACGATCAGCCGCCAAGCTCTCAATATCCTGCGCATTCTGTCGCGACTACGGGATAACAATCTCGGGCCATTGCTGCCCGAGCCACTGCTGACCATGTCAGATGTTCCAGGTGACGTGGTGCTGGCCAAAAACGCCTGTATTTCCATGCTCGCGATCCTCTGACCGCTCATCCCTGTGGAACGGGCGGTCATCGTGCCGCGAGAAGTATTCGACGTGCCCCGCGGGGAAATCGCCGATTCCGTGGGAAAGTCCGCGGCCACGGTGCGCTAAATCGTCAGCCGTGCTCAGCCTCATGTGAAGGCTCGGCGTCCCTGCGTGAGCATGGCGCGCACGGGGCAGCGCGAAGCCGTTGAGCAGTTTCTGGCGGTGGTCACCACTAGAAATGTGCAAGGCTTGATAGACACCCTGCCCCCGTTATCAGACTTCTCCCCGACGGGGCGAACATTGCCCAAAAAGTGTGGGTGCCTCTGCATGCTGCAAAGAAGGCGAGGAATCCGCCGCGGGTCTTCCCTCCGGCTACCTCAACCCAAAAATCTCATTGCATTGGTTCAACAGCGACTTAAGCATTCGGATCGATGATGAACCGGGCTGCCCATAGCTGATCAGCCTGGTGGTTGAGAGGGCTAGATTAGTCGGATCTTCACTATGCGCAATTTGAGCAAGATTGGCCGCGTGGGACAAGAATCCAAGCTGGTGCATTAGTGTTGCTGATGAGCGACACTGACGAAACACATCTGCTTTAGGTCGGCTGCATGGGTCTAGAAGCGATGGGTTGTCCCCCGTGCCGATGACGCTCTACCAGTCAGTCCATCTCAGGCGATAGAATCGCCTCATGATGCATCATGGTGAATACAAGGTAGTCGGTGGCAAATTAGTCGTTGTAGATTTGGATACTGCCGACGGCGTGATCACCGAAGTGTCGTTGAATGGCGACTTCTTCCTGGAGCCGGACGATGCGCTCGACGACCTGAATGATGCGATCCGAGGACTGCCAACCGATGCCAGCCACAGCACCATTCGCACGGCGGTAACCGAGAACCTGCGCGAAGGTGCAGTGATGTTCGGCTTCGACGAAAACGCTATTGCGCGCGTAGTACGTCGCGCGCTGGGCCATGCCACCAAGTGGGAAGATCACGAGTGGGAAATCCTGGGCCCGGAGATCATCCCCATCACCGAGCAGGTGGCGCTGGATGAGGTGCTGACCCGGCAAATCGCCAAGGGCACGCGCAAGCCGACGATCCGCTTCTGGGATTGGAGCGAAGGCGCCGTGGTCATTGGTTCCTTCCAGTCGCTGAAGAACGAGGTCGACATCGAGCAGGCCGAAAAGCACGGCATCAAGGTGGTGCGCCGCATTTCAGGAGGCGGGGCGATGTTCATGGAAGCCGGCAACTGCATCACGTACTCGCTGTACGCCCCCGAATCACTGGTGGACGGCATGAGCTTTGCCGATTCCTACCCGTTCCTGGATGAGTGGGTCATGGAAGCGCTGGAAAGCATCGGACTGAAGGCGCACTACAAGCCGCTGAACGACATCGCCACCCCGGCCGGAAAGATCGGCGGGGCCGCGCAGAAGCGCCTGGCCAATGGCGCGATGCTGCACCACGTCACGATGAGCTACGACATCGATGCGCAGAAGATGACCCAGGTGCTGCGGATCGGCCGCGAGAAGATTTCCGACAAGGGCATCGCCTCGGCGGTCAAGCGCGTTGATCCGCTGAAGTCGCAGACCCAGCTGGAACGCATGGAGATCATCAAGATCATGATGGACACCTTCGCCAAGCGCACCGGTGCCAAGCCGGCACAGCTGGATGCCGAATCCCGCCAGGCGGCGCAGGAGCTGGCGGCCGCCAAATTCGCCACCGAGCAGTGGACCGCACGCGTTCCATAAGACGGCAGGATCCAAGGGCCCGTTCTCGATTCCGCATCGAGAACGGGCCCTTGCTTCGTTTCAGGCGGCAAAAAGCCGGCCCTCTGCTTGATGAAGCAGCGGGCCGGCTTGGAGCGCCAGCGGCTATCGGCTAGCGGCTGGCGCGGCTGTAGGCCTGGGCCTGCAGCGAGCGCTGCAGCTCGGCGCGTTCCTCCAGCAGGATGCGCTTGAGTGCGGCCGGGGCGCCCTCGTGGCGTTCGAGCCAGGTGGTGGCTGTGGCCAGCGCCTTGTTCTGCTCGATGGAGCCCTGAAGATCCTGGTGGCCTGGATACAGTCCCTCGATCACGCGGGTGGCGAATTCCATGCCCATGGTCTCGAAGACCGGCAGGATCGCGGCCCAGTAGCGCTCCTCGAATGGGGCCAGCAGTGCGGCCGAACCCAGGGTGAAGCCCAGCGCGGTAGCCGAGAGGGCGTCGTTGGACAGTTCGCCCTGCTCATCGCGGGCCATCAGCACGGTATCGAAGGCGGTGTCCTTGGCCTGCGGGTCCGGGCGGGCGGCCAGTGCGGTGCGTACTGAGTTCTGCGCCACGCTGGTGGGGTTGGCCTTGGCGGCCTCGTGCATGCGTGCTTCGGCGGCTTCATCGAGCCGGCCGGCGGCGGCCAGCGCGATGTAGGAACCCCAGAGCAGCTGCTCGTCGACGGTGACCTGGTAGGCGTTGGGCTGCTCGCCGAGGAACGCATCGAGCACCTCGGGGGCCACGCCGGAGCGGGCCAGGCGGACCAGGGTGCGCGCGGTGGTGGTCTGCTGGTCGCTGCCGGCCTCGAATTCGGTCAGCCATCCGGTGAGCGTTGCGGCTGCCTGCTGGCGCAGCCCGGCGCGCAGCTCGGGAGCCACGTACTTGGCGATCGAGGTGGCCAGCTGGTCGGTGAGCACCCCGAAGACGCCGGCATCGGTGACGGCGTGCGCGTGATCCAGGATGGCTTGCACATAGCTCTGCGCGTCGAGCGTGGCCGAGCGCACCGCGTCCCACAGCGAGGCCCAGCAGGTGGCGCGCGGCAGCGAGTCGGTCAGCCCCGAAAGGTGGCCAAGCAAGGTGGCGCGCGAGACCGGGTCGAATTCGATCAGCGCGTAGGTCTCGTCCCCGTCATTGGGCAGCAGCAGGTCAGGGACCTTGCGTCCGATGAGGAAGTCCAGGGCCACCTGTTCGCCTGCCAGCTCCACCTGCACCGAATCGGTGCGCCGCAGCTTGCCCTCCTCCAGCTCATAGGCGCCCACGGAGAGCACATGAGGACGGGCGATCGGCGCTGCGGTAACCGGGTCGGTGCCCGACTGGATCAGCGAGGCTGAGGTGATGGTGCCCGACTCGTCGGTGTCGTACTGGACGTGCAGCTTCGGCACGCCGCTGGTCTTCAGCCAGGCGTCGGCCCACTGGCCCATGTCGCGGCCGCTGGCGGCTTCCAGCGCTTCGAGGAAGTCATCCAGCGAGGTGTTGCCGTAAGCGTGCTTGCGGAAGTAGGCGCGGGCGGCGTCGCGGAAGGCATCGGCGCCGACGAAGGCAGCCAGCTGCTTGAGCACGGACGCGCCCTTGGCGTAGGTGATGCCGTCGAAGTTCTGGTCCGCTGCCAGCAGATCGGGGATGTCGGCGACGATCGGGTGAGTGGTGGGCATCTGGTCCGCGACGTAGGCCCAGGCCTTGCGGCGCGCGGCGAAGGTGGTCCAGGCGGTGGTGAAGTCGGTGGCCTCGTCGTTGGCCAGGGTGCCGATGTAGTCGGCGAAGGATTCCTTGAGCCACAGGTCATCCCACCACTTCATGGTGACCAGGTCGCCGAACCACATGTGCGCCATCTCGTGCATCAGGGTGTTGCCGCGCTGCTCGTACTGGCCTTCGGTGGCGTGCGAGGTGAACACGTAGCGTTCGGTGAAGGTGACCAGGCCCGGGTTCTCCATGGCGCCGAGGTTGTACTCGGGGACGAACGCCGAGTCGTACTTGCCCCACGGGTAGGGGTAGTCGAACAGCTCGTGGTAGTAGTCAAGGCCCTGGCTGGTCAGCTTGATGATTTCCTCGCCGTCGAAGTGCTCGGCCAGTGACGCGCGGCAGGTGGCGGCCATCTCGATGGCCAGCTCTTCGCCGTCGGCCAGCTTCTGCACGTGCTCGCCGCGCACCACGTGGTACGGGCCGGCCAGCACCGCGGTGATGTAGGAGGAGATCTTAGGTGTGGGGGAGCAGGCGACGGTCTTGGTGCCGTCCTCGTTCACGACCTCATCGACGATCGGCTGGTTGCTGGCCAGGTGCCAATCGGCCGGACCGGTGAGCGTGAAGCGGTAGCTGGTCTTCAGATCCGGCTGCTCGAAGCAGGCGAAGACGCGGCGCGCCTCGGAAGGCTCGAACTGGGTGTAGAGGTAGGTTTCGCCGTCCTGCGGGTCCACGAAGCGGTGCAGGCCCTCGCCGGAGCGCGAGTAGATGGCCTGGCCGGTGATCTTCACGGTGTTCGGCGCATCGGTGCGCAGGTTATCGAGGTAGATGCGCGCATCGAGCACGGCTGTGTCCAGGTCGATCGCGGTGCCGTTGACCAGCACCTCGGCCACCGATTCGTGAATGAAGTCGATGAAGGTCGCCGGTTCCCTGGAGCTGAAGTTCAGCGTGGTGATCGAGGTGAAGCTGGTGGCGTTGCGGTCGGCGGCATTGGCCAGGTCGAGCTGGACTTCGGCGAAGTGCCATTCGATATTCCGTGCGCGCCAGGCCGCTTCGTCGCGCCTGAGGTTTTCATTGGGTGCATAGCGTTGAAGTGTGTCCACCATCCCAGCTTAGCTGTGAAAGAACCGTTTGAGACCTATCCGGCGATCATTTCTGCAGTGATTGGCGCGCGTCGAGCAGCGAGCGGATCCCGTCGAAGTGCGAGGAGATCAGCGAGCGGGCGGTGGCGATGTCCTTCGCCTTGACTGCGTCCAGGATGTCCCGGTGGTCCTGGGCGGTCTTCGCAGGCTGGGTTGCGCGCGGGTCGGTGTCGACCGCGTCGTAGATCGAGCGGTACACGTCCCAGAAGACCCCCAGCAGGTTGCTCAGCAACCGGTTGCCCAGCGGCTCGAAGAGGATCCGGTGGAAGGCCTTGTCCTGCTCGACGAATTGCTCGCCGCGGGCCGCGCGCTCCTCCATCTGGACCACGCACTGCTCCAGTGCTTCCAGGTGCTCCGCGGCCACCGCGGCGATGGCCTGGCCGATCAGCCCGGCTTCCAGCGCCTGGCGCACGTCGACCAGCTCATTGGCCTCGTGCCCATGGTGGCGCAGCGACATCTGGCCGCGGAAGGCCAGCGAATCCTCCAGCGCGTTCAGATTGTCCTCGGCGACGAACATGCCGAAGCCGTGCCGGGTGTCGATGATGCCCAGGGCCTGGAGCACCTTGATGGCTTCGCGCAGGGAGTTGCGCCCCACGCCGAGCTCGGCCATGAGCTCCTGCTCGGTGGGCAGCGGGTCGCCGGGCAGCAGTCCGCGTTCCAGGATCAGAGCGGTGATGTCATTGGTCAGGGCGCGCAGGCGCGCACGGGCGTCGCTGCGGCGAACTGGTGGTGTGCTCAACTGGCCTCTTCCGGGGGTTCGGGCCAGCTGCTGGTGTGACGCAGTTGACCAATGGATGTGATTGCTACTACAGTCTACTCCATAGATAGGACATCCTACGTCCCATGTTACAAAATTGATCACGAAAGGTGGCACCGATGGCACTGAATGAATTGGCCAGCAAGCCCTTCGCACGTCGAGATTTCCTCCGGTACAGCGGCATGGTAGGTGCGGCAGCGGCCTTTTCCGCCAGCCTCGCCGCCTGCTCGTCTACCTCGGGCAGCACCGCCGGGGGAGCCTCCGCCGGAACTGGCACCATCGAGGCGGGCATCTCCTACTCCCTGTCCACCGGCTTCGACCCAATGACATCCTCGGGCGCGACCCCGTACGCCGCCAACATGCACCTTTTCGAAGGCCTGGTCGACTTGCACCCGGCCACCCGTGAACCCTATCTGGCCCTGGCCGCCGCCGACCCGGTCCAGGTCGATGACACCACCTGGGAAGTCACCCTCCGCGAGGGCGCGAAATTCCACAACGGCGACCCGGTGACCGTGCAGGACGTCGTGTACTCCTTCGAGCGCGTTCTGGACAAGCAGAACGCCTCGCTGTTCGCCCAGTTCATCCCGTTCATCAAGGCCGCCAAGGCCAAGGACGAGAAGACCGTGTCCTTCACCCTGAACTACGCCTTCCCGCTGTTCCCCACCCGCATCTCGGTGGTCAAGATCGTCCCGAAGGCCGTGGCCTCCAAGGATCAGGCAGCCTTCGATGCCGCCCCGGTGGGCTCGGGCCCGTACAAGTTCGTCTCGGCCACCAAGGACGACAAGATCGTCTTCGAGAAGTTCGCCGACTACAACGGCCAGTACCCGGCCGCTGCCAGCGGCATGACCTGGTTCCTGCTCTCGGACGCGGCAGCCCGCGTGACCGCCATGGAGTCCGGCCGCGTGGCGGCCATTGAGGACGTGCCCTACCTGGACATGGACCGCCTGAAGTCGAAGGTCGACGTTGAATCCGTGCAGTCCTTCGGTCTGCTGTTCCTGATGTTCAATTGCAAGGAAAAGCCCTTCAACGATGTCAAGGTGCGCCAGGCGTTGCACTATGGCCTGGACACCGAGTCGATCATCAAGACCGCGCTGCTGGGCAATGCCAAGGCCGCCACGTCGTACGTGCAGGAAACCCACCCGCAGTACATGAAGGCCGACACCGTCTACTCCTACGACCCGGCCAAGGCCGAGGCCCTGCTGAAGGAAGCTGGCGTCAGCTCGCTGAACTTCGAGCTGCTGACCACCGACACCGCCTGGGTGAAGGATGTCGCCCCGCTGATGCTCGAATCATGGAACAAGCTGCCGGGCGTGAACGTGACTATGCAGAACCTGCAGTCCGGCGCGCTGTATGCGGATAATGTCGACTCCGGCAAGTTCACCGTGGTGGCCGCTCCGGGCGACCCTTCGGTCTTCGGCAACGACCTGGACCTGCTGCTCTCCTGGTTCTACCGCGGCGACGTCTGGCCCAAGTCCCGCTTCCGCTGGAACGAGACCGCAGAGTACACGGCGCTGCAGAAGGAACTGGATGCCGCGGTCAAGGCCAAGGACGAATCCGGAGCCAAGGCCGCCTGGGCCAAAGCCATCAACCTGGTCGCCGAGCAGGCCCCGCTCTACCCGATCCTGCACCGCCAGCTGCCCACCTCCTGGGACTCGGCCAAGCTCGATGGTTTCCAGCCGCTGCCCACTACCGGCGTGTCCTTCATCGGCGTAGCCCCGAAGGCCTAGGCCCGCCCGCCCCGTCCCTGGGGACCAGGGCACGGTGCCTGGGCGCGGACCGCACCCGCGCTCAGGCCCCGTGCCCGCCCGCAGAACCATCCTTCCCAAACCCCAACGGAGTCATCTCGTGGGAAATTTCCTGAACTTGCTGCTGCGCCGGCTCGCCGCGCTGCCGGTGATGATCCTGGGCATTTCGCTTCTGGTCTTCATCATCCTCAAGCTCGCCCCCGGCGACGAGGCCACCAGCGCCCTGGGCGAAGGCGCCAGCCTGGCCGCCAAAGAAGCCTACCGCGAAGAACGCGGGCTGAACGACCCCCTGTTCATCCAATACTTTTCCTTCCTCGGCCGCCTGATCCAGCTGGACTTCGGCACCACCACCCCGCCGGCCCAGTCCGTCACCGGGATGATCGCCAAGGCCTTCCCGCTGACCTTGCAGCTGACCTTCCTCGGTGTGGTGATCGCCGTGGTCATCTCCCTGGCCTTCGGCATCCTCGGCGCCCTGTACCGCGACCAGTGGCCCGATCAGCTGGTGCGCATCTTCTCCATCGCCGCCATCGCCACCCCTTCCTTCTGGCTCGGCATCCTGCTGATCCAGTGGCTCGCCCTGGGCAGCAATCCGCTGTTCCCCTCCGGCGGCGCCGCTCCGGCCGGATCCGGTCCCGGCGCCTGGCTGCAGCATATGGCGCTGCCCGCCCTGGCGTTGGCCATTCCGGTCTCCGCCTCGCTGATCCGCGTGGTGCGCACTTCCATGGTCGAGGAACTGGACCGCGACTACGTTCGCACCGCCATCGGCAACGGTGTGCCGCGCGGCGAGGTGGTCAGCCGCAACGTGCTGCGCAACGCGCTGGTCACCCCGGTGACCGTGCTGGGCCTGCGCATCGGCTATCTGCTCGGCGGCGCCGTGGTCATCGAGATGATCTTCTCGCTTCCAGGCATGGGCCAGCTGATCATGAACGGCATCACCAACCAGGACACCAACCTGGTCCAGGGCGTGGTGCTGGCGATCGCCATCACCTTCGTGCTGGTCAACATCGCCGTCGACCTGCTCTACCTGCTGATCAACCCACGAATTAGGACGGTGTAGCAATGACCATCATGGCACCGCGCAACAAGCTCGTGCAGCGTCTGTCCGACTCCGGCGCACGCTTCACCTCCCTGCCCATCGGGTCCAAAATCGCCCTGGCCTTCCTGCTGTTGGTCGGCATCGTGGCGCTGATCGCCCCGCTGATCGCCCCGCACAACCCGCTGGCCACCGGCCTCCCGGCCCAGCCGCCGGGTGCCGAGCACCTTTTCGGCACCGACCGCCTGGGCCGCGACATCCTCTCCCGCTTGCTCTACGGCGCGCAGTCCTCGCTGCTGGTGGGCCTGGGCTCCGTGGCTTTGGCCCTGGTGGCCGGCGGCCTGCTCGGCTCGCTGGCGGCCACGGGTTCCAAATGGGCCAACGAGACCATCATGCGCATCATGGACATGCTCATGGCCTTCCCCGGCATCGCGCTGGCTGCCGCGCTGCTGGCCTCTCTGGGCAACACCCTGCCGGTGATCATCATCTCCATCGCGGTGATCTACACCCCGCAGATCGCCCGCGTGGTGCGCGCCAACGTGCTCGCCCAGTGGGGCGAGGACTACGTGCGGGCCGAACGGGTCATCGGCGCCGGGCGCTTCACCATCCTGCTCACCCACGTGGTGCGCAACTGCGCCGCCCCGGTGCTGGTCTTCGCCACCGTGATGGTCGCCGACGCGATCATCCTCGAAGCCTCGCTGTCCTTCCTCGGCGCCGGCATCCAGGACCCGGCACCGAGCTGGGGCAACGTGATCTCCTACGGCCGCACCCTGGTGCTCAACGGCGCCTGGTGGGCCACCACCTTCGCCGGCGTGACCATCCTGCTGACCGTGCTGGCGCTGAACATCCTGGCCGAAGGCATGACCGACGCGCTGGTCAACGTCAAGGGCTCGGCCAAGAAGAAGGCCGCCGGGGAGGAAAAAGCGCAGGTCGCCAAGCAGGCAGCCGACACCGCCGAGACCGAGCGGCTGGACGCCGAGCTCGCGGCGCTGGCCCGCACCGAGGCTGCGCGCACCGACCGCCTGGTGCTCGACACGTCCTCAAGGGTTCCGCGCACTATCCTGCAGGTCGAGAACCTCTCGATCCGCTTCCCTCAGCGCTACGGCGACACCCCGATCGTGCAGAACGTGTCCTTCGCGGTGCGCGAGGGCGAGACCATGGCGCTGGTCGGCGAATCCGGCTGCGGCAAGTCCATCACCTCGCTGGCCATCATGGGCCTGCTCGGCAAGAGCGCCAAGATCTCCGGCTCTATCCGCTTCGAAGGGCGCGAGCTGCTGCCGGCCACCGCGGACGGCGGCACCCTGGCCGGGGACGACAAGGTCTACCAAGGCCTGCGCGGCGAGCAGATCGCGATGGTCTACCAGGACGCCCTCTCATCCTTGAATCCTTCGATGCTGATCGGCGACCAGCTGCGCCAGCTCACCCGCCGCGGCGGGCGCAAGAGCCCGGCGGAACTGCTGACCCTGGTGAAGCTGGATGCGGCGCGGACCATGAAGTCCTACCCGCATGAGCTCTCCGGCGGGCAGCGCCAGCGCGTGCTGATCGCCATGGCACTCTCGCGCAGCCCCAAGCTGGTGGTCTGCGACGAGCCGACCACCGCGCTGGATGTCACCGTGCAGAAGCAGGTCGTCGACCTGCTCAACGAACTGCGCGAGCAGCTGGGCTTCGCGATGGTCTTCGTCTCCCACGACCTGGCCCTGGTGGCCTCGCTGGCGCACCGCGTCACGGTGATGTACGCAGGCCAGGTGGTGGAGTCAGGGCCGATCAGCGACGTGCTGATCGCTCCGCACCACGAGTACACCCGCGGCCTGCTCGGTGCGGTGCTCTCCATCGAATCGCAGGCCGACCGCCTGCACCAGATCCCGGGCACCGTGCCCAGCCCGTACGATTTCGCCGACGGGGACCGCTTCGCCGAACGCTCCCAGCGAGTTGGCGCGGACCCGCAAGCGCACCTGGCCTTCGTGCCGGTGGCGCCGGGCAGCGAGCACCGCTGGGCCAGCCACCTGCCGCAACCGGCGGCCAGCACGCCAGAACAGTCAGGAGCAGCGCGATGAGCCAGCACCCCTCAACCCCGGTCATCGAACTCAAGGACGTCCACGTCCACCACAAGATCCGCGGCTCCAAGCTGTTCTCCCCGCGGCTGGTCAAGGCCGTGAACGGCGTGGACTTCACCGTGCGCCGCGGCGAGACCGTGGGCATCGTGGGCGAGTCCGGCTGCGGCAAGTCCACCCTGGCCTCGGTGCTCGTTGGCCTGCAGGAGCCCACCCGTGGCACCGTGCTGTTCCAGGGCGCCCCGGCAGGACGGCGCAACGCCGCCGCCCGCAAGCAGTTCGGGCGTGCGGTCGGCGTGGTCTTCCAGGACCCGTCCACCGCGCTGAATCCGCGCATGAGCATCATGGACACGCTCACCGACCCGCTGCGCGTGCACGGGATCGGCACCACCGGCTCCCGCCGGGCCACCGCGCTGGAGCTGCTGTCCGTGGTGGGCCTGCCGGCCTCGGCGGCTTCGGCCCTGCCCAGCCAGGTGTCCGGCGGCCAGCGCCAGCGCGTGGCGATCGCCCGCGCCCTGGCCCTGGAGCCGGAGGTGATTGTCGCCGACGAGCCGACCAGCGCGCTGGATGTCTCGGTGCGCGCCCAGGTGCTGAACCTGCTCACCGACCTGAAGGCGCAGCTGAACCTGGGGATGGTGTTCATCTCCCACGACATCCAGACCGTGCGCTATGTCTCGGACCGGATTTGCGTGATGAACGCCGGGCAGATCGTGGAACAGGGCGATGCCGCCCAGGTCTTCGACACCCCGTCCAACGACTACACCCGCACCCTGCTCGGCGCCGCACCGGCGCTGCTGCAGCACTAGGCATCCAAGAAATTCCCGGTCCGGCCGATGCCGGACCACCAGTAGAAAGAACCAAGTCCCGTGGCTTTTGCGAACAACCCCAAATACACCGGCGTGATCCCGCCGGTCATCACCCCGCGCACCGCAGACGGCGTGATCGACACCGCCGGCCTGGAGGCAGTGGTGCAGCACCTGCTGGCCGGGGGAGTGACCGGCCTGTTCGTGCTCGGTTCCTCCGGCGAGGTGCCCTACCTGTCCAATGCCGAGCGCGAGCTGGTGGTCTCCACCATCGCTGCGGCCAACGACGGGCGCGTGCCGCTGATCGTGGGCGCCAACGAGCAGACCACCGCCCGCGTCATCGAGGAGGGCCGGCGCATGATCGAGCTCGGGGCCCAGGCGCTGGTGGTCACCACCCCTTACTATGCGCTGTCCAATGCCGCGGAGATCGAGGCGCACTTCCGCGCCATCCACGCCGCCCTGGATGTGGACATCTTCGCCTATGACGTACCGGTGCGCACCCACGTGAAGCTGCCCCTGGATGTGGCGATCCGCCTGGCCAAGGACGGGGTCATCGTGGGCGTGAAGGACTCCTCCGGCGACGACGTGTCCTTCCGCCAGCTGCTGCTGGCCACCGGCGGCATCGAGGGCTTCTCGGTCTTCACCGGGCACGAGGTCGTGGTGGACGGCGCGCTGCTCGGCGGCGCGCACGGCGTGGTGCCGGGCCTGGGCAACGTGGATCCGGCAGGCTACCGCCGCCTGTTCGACGCCGCCGTGGCCGGCGACTGGGCGCAGGCCGCCAAGGAGCAAGACCGCCTGGCCCGCGTCTTCGACATCGTCTACACCCCTGATCCCTCCCGCGTCTCCGGCGGCGCCGCCGGCCTGGGCGCCTTCAAGACCGCCCTGGTCGAGCTGGGCATCATCGGCAACAACACCATGAGTACCCCAATGGAGTCGCTGAATGCCGCCGAGGCCGAGGCCATCCGCGCGATCCTGGCCGAGACCGGCCTGCTCGCCGCGGTAGCCAGCTAGGCGCGCGCGATGCTGGACACCGAGGGCAACGCGGTCATCGCCCTGGACGTGGGCGGAACCAAGATCGCCGGCGCGGTGCTAAAGCCCGAGGGCAGGATGCTGGCCACCGGGCAGCTGCCCACCCCGGCCGCCGCAGGTGCCGGTGCGGTGCTCGATGCCATGGCCAGGCTCGTGGACGAGCTGCGCGCCCAGTCGGCGGTGCCCGTGGCCGGAGTGGGACTCGGGGTAGCAGGGGTCATCGACCCGGCCACCGCCCGGGTGCTCTCGGCCACCGACACCATCGCCGGCTGGGGCGGCACCGACCTGGCCGCCGGATTGCGCGAACGCACGGGCCTGGCCGCCCGGGCCGTCAACGACGTGCACGCCCACGGCCTGGGCGAGGCCCGCTACGGCGCCGGCAAGCAGGCTAGGAGCGTGCTGCTGCTGGCGGTGGGCACCGGTGTCGGAGGATCCCACGTGATCGGCGGGCGGGCGCAGTACGGCACCCACCGGGTCGCCGGGCACATGGGGCATATCGATTCGCCGCTGGCCGCGGGCCTGGCCTGCTCCTGCGGGCGCACCGGGCATGTGGAGGCCATCGCCTCCGGCCCGGGCATCCACCGGCACTACCTTCGCCTGGGCGGGGACCGGCAGGTCGCCGACACCCGGCAGGTCGCGGCGCGTGCCGCGGACGGGGACGAGCGGGCCGTCGAGGCCCTGCGCACCGGGGCACGGGCCGCTGGCATGGCCGCCGGCTCGCTGGCCAATGTGCTGGACCCGGAGCTGGTCATCATTACCGGCGGGATGGCCGGGGCCGGCGAGATCTGGTGGAATGCGCTGCGCGAGGGCTACGCGGACAGCGCCATCGACGCGCTGCGCAGCACCAGCCTGGTGCAGGCGCAGCTGGGCACCGCAGCCGCCTTCTACGGGGCGGCCAGCCTGTTCTGGAACGAGGAAGGGAAGAACGCCTGATGCTGTTGTCCAAGGAGCAACTCGAAGCACTGCGCGGGCAGCTGGTGGTCTCCGCCCAGGCCTACCCGGGCGAGCCGATGCGCCACCCGCAGACTATGGCCCAGGTGGCCGCCTCGGCGGTCATCGGCGGGGCCGCCGCCATCCGCGTGCAGGGCCTGGCCGATATCCAGTTCACCCGCTCGGCCGTCGAGGTTCCGGTCATCGGCCTGTTCAAGGACGGGCACGAGGGCGTGTTCATCACCCCGACCGTGCACCATGCGCTGGCCGTGGCCCAGTCCGGGGCGCACATCGTGGCCCTGGATGGCACCCGCCGCGAGCGACCGGACGGCAAGAGCCTGGCCCAGACCATCAAAGCCGTGCATGAACTCAGCGGCGCGCTGGTGATGGCCGATTGCGGCAGCCTGGACGATGCGCTGGCTGCCGCCGAGGCCGGGGCCGACCTGGTGGGTACCACGCTGGCCGGCTACACCGGTGAGCGTCCCAAGACCGACGGTCCGGATCTGGAGTTGCTAGAGCAGATCGCCGCGGCCGGGCTGGAACGCCCGCTGGTGGCCGAGGGCCGCATCCATACTCCGGCCCAGGCCCGCTTAGCCCTCGAGGCCGGCGCTTTTGCCGTGGTGGTCGGGACCGCGATCACCCATCCGGCCACCATCACCTCCTGGTTCAGCGACGCGTTGGGCGGCGGTTCCTGACGCCGGAAGCCGGGGGCACCCCAGGGGCGGAACGCACAGCGTTCCGCCCCTGGGGTTTTTCTATTTATTCAAACAAAGTACTTTTGACGTGGAGATAATTATTCAGATTAAATCGGAAACCACTAGCCAAGGTAATGCACGCCACATACACTGGGGGTGACGTCCTACGTCATACCTCTAGCGGATCACCGCGATCATCCCATCCCCAGTGAGAGGACTCCGCCCTTGAAACCTGTTATCCACCGATCACGCCGGCGCCGGCCGCTGGCCCTGGCCGTGGCAGCCGCGCTGCTGGTGCCGCTGTCTGCCGCCTCGCCAGCGCAGGCTGCCGGTTCGGCCACCGAAGCCGACCCGGGCGCCGCGCCGGGGCAGTTCACCGAGACCAACCTCGGTGCGGACCGCACCGAGGCCGATTTCTTCTACCGCATCCCGGCGCTGCTGCACCTGGGCGACGGAGTGGTGCTCGCCTCCTGGGATGCCCGGCCGGGCAGCGCCGCCGACGCGCCGAACCCCAACTCCATCGTGCAGCGCCGCAGCACCGACAACGGCAAGACGTGGGGGCCGATGACCACGATCGCCGCCGGGTTCGCCGGCAGCGCCGAGGAAGGCAAGTACGGCTATTCCGATCCCAGCTACGTCCACGACCAGCAGACCGGCAAGGTCTTCGCCTTCTTCGTCTACTCCAAGGACCAGGGTTTCCACGGCAGCGCCTGGGGCAATGACGACGAGAACCGCCAGGTGATCAGCGCCGCGGTGGTCGAATCCTCCGACGGCGGGCTGACCTGGAGCGAGCCGCGGCTGATCACCGATGTGGTCAAGCCCGGGGACGGTGCCGTGCCCGGCGCGGTGCGCAGCACCTTCGCCACCTCCGGCGCGGGCATCCAGCTGTCCCGCGGCGAGTACGCCGGCCGGTTGATCCAGCAGTATGCCGGGGATGTCATGCAACCCGACGGGTCCCGCAGCATCCAGGCCTATTCGGTGTACTCCGACGACCACGGTGCCACCTGGCAGCGCGGCGAATTCACCGGCAGCCGGATGGACGAGAACAAGGTCGTGGAGCTCTCCGACGGCCGGGTCATGCTCAACTCCCGCGATTCGGCAGGTGGCGGCTACCGCAAGGTGGCCGTATCGGAGGACGGCGGCCACAGCTACTCCCAGGTTTCCGCGGACCATCAGCTGCCCGACCCGACGAACAACGCCCACATCACCCAGCTGTATCCGGGCGCCGAGGCCGGCAGCGCCGAGGCGAAGAAGCTGCTGTACACCGGGGCCAACTCGAAGACCGGCCGGCAGAACGTCTCCGCCCGGGTTTCCTGCGACGACGGGCAAACCTGGCCGGGGCTGCGCACCATCCGCCGCGGCTTCTCCGCGTACTCGGTGGCCAGCGCCCTGGACGACGGACAGTTCGGTGTCTTCTATGAGGGGGGCTACACCGACTCCATGCAATTCGCCAGCTTCGACGAGCAATGGCTGAATTACGTGTGCGCGCCGCTGGCCGCGCCGGAACTCACCGCCGCAGCCGGGGAGCAGGCCGAGCTGGAGGTGACCATCGCCAACCAGGAGGACCGCGCCATCAGCGGCACCTTGGCGCTGGCCGAAAGCAGCCAGGCCACCGCCGAACCGCTGGCCATCGAGCCGCTGGAGCTCGGGCAGTCGCGCACCGTGGCCCTGCCGGTGGACATCTCGGCGCTGGCCAATGGCACTCAGCAGCTGCAGCTGGTGTTCACCGAGGCCGATGGCACCCAGTCCCAGGGGCTGGTCGACGCGCAGATCAACGGCCAGGAGGTCACCGGCATCGAGGTGACCGGTCAGCGCGCCGACTCCGGCCGCGACGTGGCTACCGACCCTTATGCCGAAGGCGAGAAGGTGCCGTACAGCTTCACCGTGAAGAGCACCGGCAACATCAACCAATGGGTGGTGCCCACCGAGGGCAACTTCGCTCCTTTCGCCGCGAAGCCGGTCGGCGAGCCCAGCGAGGCCGGCAACTGCCGCTACTCCAACTTGGCTGCCGGCGCCTCCTACCAGTGCACCACCCCGCGCCATGCGGTGACCGCCGAGGACCTGTCCAACGGATACTTCACCCCGCAGACCACCTGGACATCCGGCAAGCTCGGGGACTACGCGACGGTCGCCAACGAATACCGGATCATCGGCGACGAGGTCGACCTGCTGGTCCGCGCCCCGGGCCTGGAAGCCCACGCCGGGCAGCCGGTGCTGGCCGACCTGGACGATGACGGCTACGCATCTGCCGGAGACACCGTCAGCTATGAGGCCACCGTTCAGAACACCGGCAACGTGCGGCTGACCGGCATCATCGGCGGCGGGATCGAGATCCCGGAGCTTGCCGCGGGTCAGAGCGCCACGGCCACCGTCACCCGCCAGCTGCAAGCCTCGGATATCGAGCAGGCCAAGCTGGCTGAAGCCGCCGAAACGCTGGCTGGGAACAACGGGGCCAAGCAGGCCACGGCCGAACTGGTGCTGCCGGCCTTGGACCTGCCGGTGCAGGAACAGGAGGAAGCCTCCGGCAAGCCGGGCAAGGCCGTGCTCTCGCACGACAACGGACAGGGCAGCGGGCTGCAGGACGGCGACTACACGATCACCATGGACCTGCGCTACGGTGCCAACGCCACCGAGTTCATCCTGTATGAGAACGGCGAGCAGATCGCCCGCCAACCACTGGCTGCGAACGGCCAGGAAGCCCAGCAGGCCAGTGTCGGCATCACCGGCAAGGCGAACGGCACCTACAAGTACCAGGGCGTGCTGCGCAACGCTGCCGGCCAGCGCAAAACCGCGGTGCTGGCCGTGAAGGTCACCGATGCCGCGCCGGGTGCGCCGAAGCTCAGCGCCCAGGTTGATGCTCAGGCTGGCACGATCACGGTGAGCAGCGAGCTGCGGTGGGGCACCAACGCCACCAGCTACCAGTTATTCGAGAACGGCAAGCTGGTCGATGAGCAGCAGCTGGACGCCGACACCCCGAACGCGCAGCAGGCCACGACGGTTCTGGAGGACCGTGCACCGGGAACCTACCGATACCGGGCGGCCGTGGCGAATGCCGCCGGTTCCACCGAAAGCAAGCAGCTGGTGGTGCGGGTGAAGTAGCACGGTGGCAGGCCGGATCCTGGTTCCCGTCGCCAACCCCGCCGCCAGCAGGGCGCGCGTCCGTTTCCGGGCGCGCGCCCTTCTCGCCTAGGCTTGGGAGCGAGAATTGTGTTGAACAGCATGAACGGAGAATTAGTGGACGTCTTTATCAAAGGCCCTTCCAAGCGCGACGTAGCTGGCATGAAAGCGGCCTTCGGCGAGGTCCAGGGCGGCGATGTCCTATCGGTGCTCTACAAGACCGAACGTTTCGGCAACTTCTTGATTACCGGGGCCGCGCACGCGACCGTGCTCGATGACGTGATGGTCGGCGGGTTGAACGCGGCCGCGGCGAAGAAGAAAGCCAAGGACGCCGAGGGCGGCGAGATCATGCAGCGCCAGCCTGACAAGGACGTGCGCGCCTTCCCTGCCGTCTTCGAAGGCGATTTCGCTCCGGAAGACATCGAGGTTTCCGAGCTGTCGCATGGCGATCTGGTGGTGGCTTCCTTCAGCCAGGAACCATACGGCGATTTCGTGGTGACCGGGGTGGTGACCGAAGCCGAGAAGGACCGCGGCTACCTGATGGTCGGCCCGTGGATCCTGCAGACCGCGCAGGGACCTGCCACGCGGCTGCGCTCGGTGCAGCGGGTGGCGGCTAACGGCACGCATGTGGCTCCGGTGCCTACCCGTCGCGGCCTGGTCGAGGTCGACGGGCTTTAATCCGCGAAGATTCCCGGGGGACTGGGGTGAATGAGCTGATCCGCCATTCACCCCAGTCTTCTTTTAAGGCGTGGTGATGGTGGCGGTTTTCGCGTCTGGCTGTGGCCAATACCCGGGAAATGATCCAAGATATCAGCGCCATTCGCGAATCATGGAATACCCGCTCCTTTTCGCGAGTGAGCAGCAACGCCTGGAGGACCCTGGATCTGCTGATGCAAAAACCAGTGATTGCAGCAGCCTCCGCGGCCAGAGTCCGGGCGTGAAACCGCCAAGCATCTACCCGCCTCTTCAAGCGCTCACGAACTGCGGCATCTTGCAGTCCAAGAAGGAACACAAGCTCGGCTCATTCTGGCGCAGCGATGAGATCCTGCACGCTATCGATCACGTTGCTGAACGTGCCGGGCGCAACCGGCAGGTTCAATTCGAGGCAAGTCGAGCACAACCTACTGGAGGCAGCATTCGCCAGCAGTTTTTGAAATCCGGGACCCAGACGCATATGGATGCGCGACCAGTCTGCGCTCCCGGAGCGGCGGACCTAGCCATGGGCCGGGATGCTGCTGCACGCACGTCGGCATGCCCACCATACTCGGCGGGTGCGTGGTCATCGCCTGCGCAGTGCTGGACGTAAGATCAAGGAACCAGCATAGTGAACAGGACTTCCATGATGACATCGCCAGATAGCACCGGAACGGTGCCCGTGACTGCATTGACCGGGCTCAGCGCCTTCCCGCTCACCCCGTTGAAAGACGGCCAGCTCGATCAGACCGCCTTCGCCGGACTGGTGCAGCGCCTGGTTGCCGCCGGGGTGGATTCGATCACCGTACTGGGCTCGACCGGTTCGTACATGTACCTTGATCGTGCAGAGCGTGAGCGCGTCATCCGATTGGCAGTGCAGCACGCTGCCGGGATACCGGTGCTGGCCGGCGTCGGCGCCATGCGCACAGAGCACGTGCTGGCGCATATTGATGATGCCCGGGCCGCCGGCGCGGCCGGAGTGCTGCTCGCCCCGGTGGGCTACCAGCGGCTGGATGATGACGAGGTCTTCGAGCTGTTCCGGGCAGCCACCGGGCGCAGCGAGCTGCCAGTGGTCGTCTACGACAATCCGTCAACCACGCATTTCACCTTCAGCAACCAGCTCTACGGGCGGATCGCGCAGTTGCCCGGGATCATTTCCATCAAGATTCCCGGGGTTCCGGCAGATCCGGAAGAAGCGCGGGCGCATGTCGCCGCGATCAGGGCGGTTCTTCCCGAGCACGTCGGCATTGGCGTCTCCGGCGATGCGTTCGGGGCAGCCGGGCTGATCGCCGGGTGCGATACATGGTTTACCGCGGTGGGCGGGACGATCCCGGTACCGATGCTTGGGATCACGCGTGCGGTGCAGGCGGGTGAGCCCGCGAAGGCGCTGGCTCTCAGTGAAGACCTGCAACCTCTGTGGGAGCTGATCGGGCAGTGCGGCAGCCTGCGCGTCAGCGCCGCCATCGCCGAGCGTCAGGGATTGGCTGCGCCCGATTGCCTGCCGTTGCCGGTCCAGGGGCTGAAACCGGATCAGCGCGCCCAGCTAGCTCTGATGCTCGACCGGTTGGGGCTGGCAAGTCTCTAGCAAGTCGGAGCCAGATCCAGTTCCGCCAGGTCCAATTCCACCAGGGCCACGCTCCTGTTGCGGTTGATGACAGTGAAGCCGGCAGCTTCGAAAGTTGCCAGGACACCGGTAAACAGTCCGGCACTGTCCTTGGCATTGATGCTGGTATCGGTGGGGCGGGCGCGCAGCACGCTGGCGCCGTTCGCGCGGGCATGCTCGATTGCGGCGGCCAGCAGCTGGGCCGAAATGCCTTGGCGGCGGAATTCGGGGCGGATAACGAAACAAGTCAGCACCCAGATGGATTCGCCGGCCTGGTGCCCGCGGGGGCGGAAGCGCGGGTACCGCCCGCTGGGCCCGACCTGCACCCAGCCTGCCGGCTGGCCATCGGCATAGGCGAGCAGGCCGGCAGGAATGCCGGAGCCGCTGACCTGTTCGCGCAGGGCAGTATCATTGCTGCCCGCGCCGCGGTTCCATTGCTCATCGATGAAGTACTGGCATTTGCACCACGAGGGATCGCCCCGCACACCGAAGATGAGTGCCAGGCCATCCCAGCGCGAGGCATCTGCAGGCAAGATTTCTAGTTCCATCAAGTCTTCTTCGGGGACTGGTTCCGGGCGCCTGTGGGGCGTACCCTGTGGCTAACTGGATGTCGATCAAGGAAAGCGTGCCCACCACCATGCCACGAATAATCCGTTTTGACCATATCGGCATCACCGTTGCAGACCTCGATCTGGTGACCGCCTTCTTCATTGGCCTGGGCCTGCATGTCGAGGGGAGAGCCGACGGGATGGAAGGCGAGTTCCTGGAAACCGTGTGCGGGGTCAAGGACTCGCGCACGAACATCGTGATGCTCAAATCCGAGGATTCCTCCGTCGGCATCGAGCTGTCCAGCTTCGAGAAGCCCGCGCACGAACCGGGCAACCCGCACGCCATGGCCAATGAACTCGGGCTGCGCTCGATCGCGTTCGAGGTCGACGATCTCCAGGAGATGCTCACCGGCCTTGAAACCCAGGGCTATGGGCTGATCGGCGGGGTAGGCGAATACGAGGGCATGTGGAAGATGGCCTACGTGCGCGGTCCCGAAGGGCTGACCGTGGCGCTGGCCCAGCGGCTGGACAATTAATCCCAGCAGCCGCGACTACTGTTAAACGGCCGGAGCTCGGCCCCGCGGAATTTCCCCGGGGCCGGGCACCGGTGACCTGGCCTCAGGCAGGTACTAGCGCTTGGCCTTCTGCAAGGACTTCTCGCTGATCGGCGCATTGTCGCTGGCGCGCAGCTTGCGGAAGTACTCCATGGCCTCATCCTGGCGTTCGGCTTCGCCGCCCGAGGAGATGTCTGCACGCAGGTGGTCCTGGGTGTAGCCGAAGGCGTCCACCAGGTCCTGGGCGTGCGGGCGCAGGCGGGCAAGCAGGCGGTTGATGTAGCCGGGCAGGGTGCGGGCACGCTGCATCGAGAGCAGGCCGTTGGCCAGGTACCAGCCCAGGTCGTCCTCGATCAACGACAGCGCGAAGACATCGCGCAGCCAGGTCAGCACCTCGGTGGTGGCCGGATCGCCGGTCTTCTCGATGGCCGCGGTGAATGCCTCCCAGCGCAGCAGCTGGCCGTGATCGCGGGCCGCGGAGATCAGCAGGTCCTGGTTCTCGTTGAACGCGGCGGCGCCCTTGGCCTTGTCCTTCCCGGCGGCGCGCAGGGCGTTGGCCACCGAGGCGACCTTGGCATTGATGCGGTCGGTAAGCAAGGCTCGCTGGTTCTCCGGGTCCTTGAAGAAGTTGGCGCTCTTGCGCTCATCGGAGATATCCGCGAAGGCCTGGCCCACGCTGCGCAGCCCGGAGCGGTGCAGTGCGGTGGTGCCTGCCTGCTTGGCCGCGTACAGCGCCATCGCGCCGGTGTCGAGCTTGCGGAACTCGGCCGCATAGTCGGTGAGCAGGCGCTTGCCCACCAGCTGCAGCAGCACATTGTTGTCGCCCTCGAAGGTCACGTAGACATCCAGGTCCGCGTAGAGCTGGGTGAAGCGGTTCTTGGCGATGAAGCCGGCGCCGCCGCAGGCTTCGCGGCATTCCTGGATGGTGTCCAGTGCGTCCCAGGTGCTCAGCGGCTTCAGCGCGGCGGCGAGGGTTTCCAGGTCCTGGCGGTCGTCGTCGCTGTCGGCGCGGCCGGAGAACACCGCATCGAACTTGTCCAGCAGGCCGTCGTGGGCGAAGGAGGAGGCATAGGTGCGGGCCAGCCGGGTGATCAGCCGGCGCTGGTGGCGCTGGTAGTCCAGCAGGGTGGTTTCCTCGGTGTCCGAGGTGGAGTTGAACTGGCGGCGCTGGTTGCCGTAGGTCACGGCGATCTGCAGGGCGATCTTCGAGGCGTTGGTGGCGGCGCCATCCAGCGAGACGCGGCCCTGGACCAGGGTGCCGAGCATGGTGAAGAAGCGGCGGCCCGGCGAGGGGATCGGCGAGGAGTAGGTGCCGTCGGCGTCCACGTTGCCGTAGCGGTTGAGCAGGTTGGTGCGCGGAACACGCACGTTGGTGAAGTGCAGCCGGCCGTTGTCGATGCCGTTCAGCCCGCCCTTGAGCCCGTCGTCCTCACCGCCGACGCCGTCCAGGAAGTTGCCGTCCTCGTCGCGGATCGGCACGTAGAAGCAGTGCACGCCATGGTTCACGCCCTTGGTGACCAGCTGGGCGAAGACGGTGGCTGCCTTGCCGTGCAGTGCGGCGTTGCCCAGATAGTCCTTCCAGGCGGCCTTGAACGGGGTGTGGATGACGAATTCCTCCGTGGCTTCGTCGTAGGTGGCAGTGGTGGCGACCGACGCCACGTCCGAGCCGTGGCCGATCTCGGTCATGGCGAAGGCGCCCGGGGTCTTCAGGCTCATGGCATCCGGCAGCCACTTGGCGTGGTGCTCTTCGCTGCCCAGGTGCAGGATCGCTCCGGCGAACAGGCCCCACTGCACCCCTGCCTTGATCTGCAGCGATGGGTCGGCTGCCACCAGTTCCTCGAAGGCGGCCAGCGAGCCGCCGTGGTCATCGAAGCCGCCGAATTCCTTGGGGAAGGCGCGCTGCACGGCCTCCTGCTCGACGAGGATGCCCAGCTGGCCGAGCACCCGTTCGCGGTGCTCGGCCATGCCCAGCAGCGGGTCGCGCTGCAGCTGCGGATTGGCGGCGCGGGCGCGCGAGGCCTTGCGGATTTCGGCGTAGGGGCCGAGCAGCTGCTCGGAGAGGGCGGTGACGTTGATGCGGTTCTCGCTCATGGCGTGCCTTTCATTTCGGTGGTTCGGGTTGGGGTGCACCAAGTGGTGCTTCAGCGGGTTGTCGGTTTCCGGGTGGAGGCGATGCCGTAGGCCAGCCAGTTGGTCAGCTCGGTGGCCAGCGACTGCAGCGACGGCTTGTTGGCGCCGGGCGGCTGGCTCAGCCATTGCTCGCCGGCGGCGCGGACCATGCCCAGGGCCGCACGCGGCCACAAATCGAGGGTGGCGGCGGTGGCGCGCTGGTCGTAGAGCTTGAGCAGGCGTTCGCTCATCAAGCTGGAGGCCTCCTCGAAGAAGGTGTTCAGAGCCCCGGCCGACTCGTCATCGGCCGAGCGCGGGGCGGAGGTCACGAAGAAGTACAGGTTGGGGCTGTTGTCGGCCAGTCCCAGATAGGAGGAGACCATCGCGTGCAGCGCGCTGATTTCGTCTTCCTTGGCCAGACCCGCGGCGATGACGCGTTCGCGGAAGTCGTTGATCACCATGGCGCTCAGCGCCTGGCGTAGTCCTTCCTTGTCTCCGAAGTACCGGTAGTAGACGGGCTTGGAGGTGCGTGCGTGCCCGGCGATGTCTTCCATCGAGACCTGCGGGCCGAGCTCGTGCACTGCCTTGCGTGCCAGCTTGAGCAGCTCCTCGTGGCGCGCGGTGCGATGCGCTTCCCAGCGGGCTGCCCGGCCGTCGGTCTCGCGGTCGAATTCTTCGGTGATCTTGTTCACGTAACTCAGAGTATCATGTACTCTTGGTTACAGTAATACTTGTCACACCAGAATATTTACAGGAGTTCAACGAACATGAGCCAGCCTTCTGTGCGCAACGCCGTGATCATCGGTGGCAACCGCATTCCCTTCGCCCGTTCCAACACCGCCTATGTGAATGCGTCCAACCAGGACATGTTCACCGCCGCACTCGAGGGCCTGGTCGCCCGCTACGGACTGCAGGGACAGCGCATCGGCGCCGTCTCCGGCGGCGCGGTGCTCAAGCACTCCAAGAACTTCAACCTGATCCGCGAAGCGGTGCTCGGCTCCTCGCTGGATCACGCCACCCCGGCCTACGACGTGCAGATGGCGTGCGCCACCGGCATGGAAGCCATCGGCTCGCTGGCCAACAAGATCAAGCTCGGCCAGCTCGACTCGGCCATCGGCGGCGGTGTGGACACCACCTCCGACGCGCCCATCGCCGTATCCGATTCGCTGCGCGCGATCCTGATGGAACTTTCCCGGGCCCGCTCCACCAAAGCCAAGTTGGCCGCGTTGTCCAAGCTGCGCCCAGGCCACCTGGCCCCGGCGGCCCCGGGAACTGGCGAACCGCGCACCGGCCTGTCCATGGGCGACCACCAGGCGATCACCACCAAGAAGTGGGGCATCACCCGCGAAGCACAGGATGAACTGGCCTTGGCCAGCCACAAGAACCTGGCTGCCGCCTACGACCGGGGCTTCTTCAACGACCTGATTACCCCATTCAACGGCCTGGCCAAGGACAACAACCTGCGCGCCGACTCCAGCATGGAAAAGCTCGCCAAGCTCAAGCCGGCCTTCGGCAAGAACCTGGGCGAGGAAGCGACCATGACCGCTGGCAACTCCACCCCGCTGACCGACGGCGCCTCGACGGTGCTGCTGGGCAGCGAAGAGTACGCCCAAGCCAACGACCTGCCGATGCTGGCGAACTTCGTCGACTTCGAAGCCGCCGCGGTGGACTTCGTGCACGGCGGTGAAGGCCTGCTGATGGCCCCGGCCTACGCCACCGCCCGCATGCTCAAGCGCAACAACCTCACCTTGCAGGACTTTGATTTCTACGAGATCCACGAAGCCTTCGCCGGCACCGTGCTGTCCACGCTCAAGGCGTGGGAAGACGAGGAATTCTGCCGCGAGAAGCTTGGCCTGGATGCGCCGCTGGGCGCCATCGACCGGTCGAAGCTTAACGTGAATGGCTCCTCGCTGGCTGCCGGGCATCCCTTCGCCGCCACCGGCGGCCGCATTATCGCCAGCACTGCGAAGATGCTGCACGAAAAGGGTTCGGGCCGCGCACTGATTTCGGTCTGCGCAGCAGGCGGCCAGGGCGTCGTCGCTATTCTGGAGGCTCGCAACTAATGGCAGACAAGTACATGGAACTGGTCAACACCGGCCTGACCAAGAAGCTGGCCACCATGCTGGGCCTGCCGCGTCCGCCGCGACTGCGCCGCTACAACCCGCAGGAAGCCCTGCTGCCCGGCCCGGTGCTGATCCTCGGCGCTTCGGCCCAGGCGCAGGAATTGAGCGACACCCTGGTCTCCTGGGGCCTGGATGTGCGCCGGCATGATGCGGGCGAGGCCAAGCTCGGCGGCCTGGTGCTGCTGCTCGACGAGCTCGAGCGCCCCACGGACCTCTCGCCGCTGATGCTGGCGGCCGGCCAGGCGCTGCGCAAGCTGCTTCCCGGCGGCCGCGTGGTCGCATTCTCCCGGCCCGCCGGGGATGATGATGCGCCCCAGCTGTCAGCCGTGCGCCAGGGCATCGATGGCGTGGTGCGCTCGATGGGCCGCGAAATGCGCGGCGGCGCGACCGCCAATGGCATCGTGCTCGACGCTGGCACTACCGTGGCCAGCCCGAGTGCGCTGGCCGCCTTGCGCTTCTTCTTCTCCGGGCGCAGCGCCTATGTGGACGGCCAATTCTTGACCGTGCGCACCAACGATGGCGTGCTTCCGGCTGACTTCGCCAAGCCGCTGGCCGGCAAGGTGGCAGTGGTGACCGGGGCCGCCCGCGGCATCGGCGCGGCCATCGCCAAAACGCTGTCCCGCGATGGGGCGCAGGTGGTCGTGGTAGACATGCCGGCCGCCGGCGAAGCGCTGGCCAAGGTGGCCAATTCCATCGGCGCCACCACCTTGCAGCTGGATGTCACCGCGGAAGATGCAGCGCAGCAGATCATGGATCACGCGATCGGCCGGCATGGCTCGCTGGATCTGGTGATCCACAATGCCGGAATCACCCGCGACAAGCTGCTGGCCAACATGGATGCCGGCCGCTGGGATTCGGTGATTGCCGTGAACATCGCCTCGCAGCTGCGCATGAACGAGGCCTTCCTGGCGGCCAACCTGCCGGGCCTGCGCATCGTGTCGCTGGCGTCCACCTCCGGGATCGCCGGCAACCGCGGGCAGACCAATTATGCGGCTTCCAAGGGCGGGGTGATCGGCATGGTGCACGCCAGCGCCAAGCTGTTCGCCGAGAATGGCGGCTCCATTGCCGCGGTGGCCCCGGGATTCATCGAGACCGAGATGACCGCAAAGATCCCGCTGGGCACCCGCACCGTGGCCCGCATGGTCCTGCCCTCGCTGATGCAGGGCGGCCTGCCGGTGGATGTTGCCGAAGCCATCAGCTTCCTCGGCTCGGATGCCGCGGCCGGGCTGAACGGCCAGGTGCTGCGCGTCTGCGGCCAATCGCTGGTAGGTGCCTGAGATGGGTGCGCAGATCGTTACCGGAATTCCGTCGATGGCCTCGGTCTATGCCCAGTCCGTCAAGACCCTGAAGCGCAAGCCGAAGAACCCGGTGCTGCCCGAAACCGTGCTGGTGTTCCAGGGCGCGAAGGCCGATCCGGCGAAGCTTGCCGAGTTCCGCAAGGCCGTGGACGCACCGATGAACGGCGTGCTGCCGAGTCTCTACGTGCACTCCTTGGCGTTCCCGCTGGCGATGTCCTTGATGGTGCGCGACGATTTCCCGTTGCCGCTTCTGGGAATGATCCACTTGGTCAATCAGGTGGAGGTCCAGCAGCCGCTGGGGGAGGACGAGGCATTCGACATCGAGGTGCACAGCGAGAACCTCGCGGCCCATCCGCACGGGGTGACCGCCGACCTGGTGATGCGCATTGTGGTGGATGGGCAGGACCGGATGCTGCTGCGCAGCACGTTCTTGGCCAAAGGCGTGCGGCTCGATGGGACCACGCCGGAGAAAAGCGCGCGCCCTGACTTTGCCGCACCGCAGCGCACCGCAAGCTGGAAACTGGATGCTGGAACCGGACGCCGCTGGGCCGCGGTCGCCGGGGACTACAACCCGATCCACCTGGCTGCGCTCAGCGCCAAGGCATTGGGCATGCCTGCGGCCATCGCCCACGGCATCTACCTGGCGGCCCGTGCGCTGGCGGGGATCGAGCCTGCTGGCGGAAGCTACCGCTGGAGCATCGAGTTCAAGACTCCGGTGGTGCTTCCGGCTTCGGTTGACCTGGCCTTCCAGCCGAACGCCGACGGTTACACCATCCAGGCGTGGAACGCGCGCAAATCCAAGCCCCACTTCGAAATGGAGCTGGTGCGCGGCTAGGTGAAGTCACCAGTGCCCTGGTCATCGACGCAGTCGCGTTGACGGCCAGGGCACTGTGGTGCCACCGTCCTTGACTAGGCTCGGTGGCGCTCGGACTGGGCCATGCGATAGCTGGCCAATGTAGCGACAGCGGCGCGCTCCCAGGTGAATAGTCCCGAATGCTCCAGTGCGCCGTGTCCGGCGGCGGTAATCTGTTCAGGATCCCGGGCAAGCTCAAGCAATTTTTCGGCCCACAGCTGGGCATCGGGCTCGTCCATGAGCCACCCTGATTCGCCGTCGTTCACGGCGTACGCCAAACCGCCCACGGCATTGGCCAGAACCGGAGTGCCGCAGGCCTGCGCTTCGGCGGCTACCAGGCCGAAGGTCTCGGAGAGCGAAGGGACTGCAACGACGTCGGCGTTGGCGAAGACGAGTGCCAATTTCTCGGGGGAGAGCGGATCGAAGAAGCGGACGACGTCCTGAAGGCCGTGGCGTTGCACGAGCGATGGCAGGTCGTAGTTGGTTTGCCCGGACAGGGCGCCGAAGAGTGATGCGGTGATGCGCAGGCTGGGGTCCTCGCGGCGCGCGATGCCCATGGCTTCGAGCAGCAGATGCGCTCCCTTCAGCGGTTGCATCCGTCCGGCATAGACCAGATGCAGGTCATCCTCGCCCAGCGGGCGGCGCACCTTGTCCTGGTCCGGATGGAAGATTCGGTGGTTGACGCCGGGCAGCACGATGTCGAGCTTTTTCGATTCCACGGCGTAGAAGCGCCCGAGCTGCTTCGCTTCCACTGGAGTGTTGGCGATGATGCGCGCGCATTCGGAAAGCAGCTGCTGCTCGGCTTCCTTGCGGTACCCGGGCTCGGGGATGCCCGATTCGTGCTCCTTGGCCGCGGCCGAGGTGTGCATCGACACCAGCAGGGGAGCGTCCCACCGTGCGGCCAGCTGCAGCCCCACCATTCCCGAGAGCCAATAGTGGCCATGGATTACATCGATCTTCACGCCGTGCAGGTGGGTGGCTATTTCTTCCGCGGCTTCGTCGATGATTTCGGGCAGCTGCTCCTTGGCCAGGGTCCGGTTCGCGGCTACCTGCACCTGGTGCATCCATACGCCCTCACTGACCTGCAGCGACTCTGATTCCCCGGCGGTGCGCGTGAGCATATGCACTTCGTGGCCCAGCGCGCCCAGCGCATAGGAAAGGTTCTGGATGTACACGTTCATGCCGCCTGCATCGCCGGAGCCGGGTTGCTGCATTGGCGAGGTATGCAGGGAAAGCATGGCTATGCGCATGATCGGTACTCCCAAGGTGCTGTGCTGGTGACGGAATTTTTCGTTCGAAACTCCGCCTCTGATGCTACCAAGAAGCCAAGTCGAGCATCTTCGCGTTTGCGGATGTCCAGTGATCCACCATGTCCGCTCCTCCGTGGCCGTCTTTTTCGCAGATGACCAGCGAGGAAGCCGGCCAGAGCTGGTGCAGCTTCCATGCGGTTCTTGCAGGGCCGGAAACATCGGCGCGTCCGTGGATCAGGACGGCCGGAAGATGCTGGATCTTGGCCATGTTCTCGAGGATCGGTGGCTGGCAGAAGCCGTCGTGGGCCCAGAAATGCGTCGTCATCCGGGTCATCGAATGCCGAAAACTGCGCTCTTCCCAGCGCGGATCCCGAACCACTTGCTCGGAGCCGAGGGAAATGTGGGTATCCTCCCACAGGGCCCATTCGCAGGAGGCCGCGTCGCGAAGTTCAAGATCGCTGGAGCTGAGCAGTTGCGCGTAGGCCTCGACCAGCCGCAACTCTCCGGACGCATAGGCAGGAACATGCCTGCTGGCGAATCCCGCGAGCCGGTCCCATGCCTCGGGAAAGAGCGCTCCAACGGTTTCGGTGATCCATTGGACTTCTTCACGGCTGGTTGTCGTCACCGCGAACAGCACGATGCCGATAACACGTTCGGGATGCGCCTGCGCGTAGGCGAGCGCCAAGGTCGAGCCCCAGGACACGCCATTGAGGATCCATTTCTCGATTCCCAGCCCGATGCGCAACGTTTCGATGTCGGCAATGAGCCGCGGGGTAGTGAATGATTCCATCTCCACGTTTGCATCTGCAGCCGAGGGGAGGGAACGGCCGCAACCGCGCTGCTCGAAACCGATGAGGCGCGTACGGGACAGGTCCCAGCGGTTTCGATAGCCGCTGGCGCCGAGCGTTCCTCCCGGGCCGCCGTGCAGATGCAGTGCCGGGATTCCGTCGCGGCGTCCGAACTCTTCCCAGTACAGCTGGTGGCCATCGTCGGTCGGCATCAGCCCGTGATGGATGGGATTGCTGCCGAGGGAAAAATCAGTCATGTACGCACTTTACGGGAAAGCGGGCCAACGAGGGCTTCATCGAAAGTTGCTTCCGCTCTTCTGGATCTCCTTGGCCGGCCATCATTGAAAATGCGGGGAGCTCGGCTGGAGAGTTCAAGCTGTCCGTCGATGAAGTTGATACTCGCGCCATGTCAGTACAACGATGAATGCGTCGAAAACTGTGAGCCCGATGAGTCCCCAGCTGAAGCTGATAAACAGCTCGTAGATCTGGTACACGATGAATGCAATCAGGAATCCAATGAGCCACGGATAAGCCCACAATTGGTTTCTCAGCACTGCCCACACCAGCACCACCTTTACTATCCCATGGAATAGCAGGTAAGCCGCTGCAAAGAGTGTTGCAGAAACATCTAGGCGTTCAGCCAAACTGACCAGAAAGCGGGCGATGAAATCCTGCGGATCTTCGGAAAGTTCGTGGTGAGTCACTGCACTTACGAACACCATGATCTGAGATGGCCCGGCAAAGAGAAATATGGTGCCGGCCACGAGTTCCGAAACGCCCGTGATGCCCTTGAGGATCAGGCCCATGTAAAAAGTTCGGTCTAGCAATCTGCGGCGCTTGCCTTGTCCTGGTGCTGATTCCGGATGGTTCATGGCCCGCTGTGCTTTCTTCATTGTTTGACAAGCATTAACGATGATCTGAGCTTACTTCTCAAAGTGCGACGAATCGCTATGGAGTATCTGAGAGCTGGCATGCTGCCAATTCGATTCCACGTGGCGAGCGATGTTCATTTTCAATCAGTTTTCGTTCCGGAATGTCGTAGGGAGATCAGGCGCTGATCGAAGCCACGAGGACAGTGAGCCGTCGCTTCGCCTAAATGATCAACGAAAGACAGTGGGCACCCGCGTCATTCGCACACCTGCGCGAGTACAGTTGAATGCTCGAATCGCTGGTAACTGGCATCACGGTCGCCGAAAACCTGCAATTCTGTCGAAAATCTTGTGACCCTTGACACGAAATTGCAGTGAAAATGCTGAAACCTCCTACTCAAGGCCGAATATTCCGCGAATTTACGGGCGTTTCGACGACTTTGGGGCAGTTGGTGGCCGATTGGAATTCACGCGAAAGCGGTGGTAGAGTTTTACTTCGTTGCCAGCGATAACAACGCGAACAACGAACAACCTGCGCGGGTGGCGGAATAGGTAGACGCGCCAGCTTGAGGTGCTGGTCCTCGAATAGAGGGTAGGGGTTCAAGTCCCCTTTCGCGCACAGGTAAAACCCCCGGTTGACTTCGGTCAACCGGGGGTTTTTCACATCTGCCAGAAATCTTGGCCCGCTGGGGACGGAATCAATGAGCCGCGGCTCCCTGCGCCATCGCGATGCCATCCGGGGACTTTGCTTCCTGTGCCGCGCTGATTCCGGCGCGGCGGCCAAAGAAGCTTCCATCGCCCAGGCTGGTACCGCTGGCGTAGCCGCCGGCGCAGACCCCCGAAGTGCAGCGTCCCGCCGCGAACAAGCCCGGGATCGGTGCGCCCGAAACATGCAGTACCCGTGAGTCGGCATCGGTCTTCAGCCCGCCCAGGGTGAATCCTCCGGTGCGGCCACGCAGGTCGATTGCCGCCAGCGGACCGCGCAGTGGCTTGACCCACTTGGGGTTCTTGCCCAGCAGGGGATCGGTGCCCTCGGCCGCGAAGCGGTTGTACTGCTCGATGGTGGCCTGGAGGCTGCCTGCAGACAGTCCCATCTCGGCTTCCAGCTCGGCGGCGTTGTCGGCAACCCAGGTAGGCTGCATCAACAGTTCCGGACTGGAGGTTTCGCTGGCCGAGCCTTCTTCGAATGCAGCCTCGTCGATGACCAGAAATGCCTGGTTCTCCTGGTGGAACAACGTCGCCTGGCCGAGCCGGCCCGGGTAGGCGTCTTCATTAATGTAGCGCTGGCCGCGGCCGTTGACCAGGATGCCGCGCACCAGCAACTGCGGATCGCAGAAGAATGCGACCTCGGTGGCGTCCATGTGGGCGGTCGCTGCGCCAATCGACTGGCCCATTTGGATGGCGCGCCCGTCGTGCGCCTCAATGGATGCCGCCGGGCGGCCCAGGATGCGCGGCGCATTGGCACGGACCATTTCTTCGTTGAAAGCGAAGCTGCCCATGGCCAGGACCACGCCACGACGTGCCTTTACGTAGAGATCCCTGCCATAGCGCGTGGCGCCGATGCCCACCACGCGTCCATCGGACTCGACGACTAACGATTGCACCCGCAGGTCGTATTCGGCGCGCACGCCCAGGGCTTGCGCGGTCTCGACCAGCGGTTTCATGAGCATGTAGCCGCCGCCCTGCTCGCCGGTATTCTTGCCGGACATCTGCGGAACGTGCCCGCGCGGAGCCGGGGAAATCGAGGTGCTGAACGGGGCTGCGTTCTCGCCGCAGGAGTACATCAGCCCGTCATCATGGGGAGGTTCCCAGCCTGGCTGGCCCCAGAACGATTGCTTGAAGGCGACACCCGCGTCCACCAGCCAGTTGTAATGATCCACGCTGCCTTCGCAATAGGCATCGATCTTCGCATCGTCGGTCCCCGGGCCGAGGGCGGCCTTCATGAAGGACTTCATGTTCTCGACGGTGTCTTCGAAGCCCAGGGCCCGCTGCAGCGGAGTGCCGCCGCCGAGATAGACGAAGCCGCCGGCCATGGAAGCGGCGCCGCCCCAGCCTCCGGAACGTTCGAGCACTAGCACCTCGGCTCCGGCGCGTGCAGCCTCGATGGCGGCGCTCACCCCGGCGATGCCGTAGCCGGCAACCACCACATCGGCCTCGTAATCCCAGTTGCTGATGCTGCTGGCTGAAATGTTGAACGAGCTGCTTTCGGACATGTGCGGGCATCCTCTCGAAATAGGCTAAAAAGTATCCAGAAGATTAGCTGTCCACTGCCGATTCACTGCGAAGCAGTCCCACTGGATGGAACCGTCGTGCCTTGAGCCCAGCTACCCTTGGGTTCCGCTGAGCCGGCGCAGGCTCTCGGCATCCAGCACCTGGTTGAAGACCGGTCCCTGCGGTTCCAGCACCCGGCCGGCGGCCAAGCTGGGCAGCTGCACCGGGGAGAAACCCAATGCCTTGGTGAGTTCCGAAACCATCTGGGCATCCTGCGCGTTATCCGCGGCGACGCCCAGGGCACGCTGCGCAGATTGCTTAGTTGCCCGATCCGCATCCATATCCCAATGGCTGATGTGATTCAGTGCCTTGACTACGCGCGAGCTCTTGAAGCGGGCCGCGATGCCCTCGGAACTGGACAGACCGGCATCCAGCGAGGCTTCCAGCCAATCGGGAAGCGGCTCGTCTTCCCAGCGGTTGGTCGCATCCACCAGCAGGGTGCCAGCCAAGGAGGAGACATCGATGTCGCCGAGTTCTTCCTGCGGCACCATGAGCACCACCAAGTCGACATCCTCGGCGATCTCCTCGGCCAGCACGCCGGTGGCCCGGGATGCATACTGCGCCAAGTGGTATTTCATCATCCGCGGGGGCCGCGAGCCCGCGATGCGTACCTCGATGCCGGCAGCTGCCGCTGCCCGGGCCAATGCCGTGCCAGCTCGTCCTGCGCCCAGGATTCCAATCCGCTTGATGCTCATAGCTCCAGCCTAGACGCGAAGGCCGTGGTGGCATGCAATTCATTGCATGCCACCACGGCCTTCAACTTAGCGGAAGCTTGTCAGCTCCAAAGCGGAGCCAGGGACTTGAACAGCTGCTGCACGCCCAAGATGATGAACAGCACCGCGGTAATCGCCAGCGCCGTATTGGTGTGCCAGCGGTTCGCCCATTCCTTCGGGATGCGCTTGCCGTTGAGCAGGCCCAAGAGGGTGACTGCCAGGAACGGCATGAACAGTGCGCCGAGGACGCCGTAGGCCAGGATCAGGGCGATCGGCTTGTCCAGCAGGAACAGCACCATTGGCGGGAAGGTCAGCCACAAGACGTAGAACTTGAAGTACTTGCCGCCGGTCATGGTGTCCGGGTGGTTTGCAGGCTTCTTGCGCATGTGGCCCCAGAAGTCAGCGAACATCAGCGAAACGCCGTTCCACACGCCGATGATCGACGAGAAGGACGCGGCCCAGAAGCCTACCAGGAAGCCGTTGCCGACAACATCGCCGTACTCGGCCTTCAGCACATCGCCCAGTTCCAGCAGTCCCTTGTCGCCACCGGAAATGGTGACGCCAGCGGCGCGAACAACTTCTGCGCCGACGATCAGCATCGCGAGCACGAAAATGCCGGTCATGACGTAGGCCATGGTGTTGTCGATGCGCATCACGCGCATCCACTTAGGGGTGTACCAGCCCTTTTCGCGCAGCCAGTAGCCGTAGGCGGCCAAGGTGATGGTGCCGCCGACGCCGCCGGCCAAAGCCAGGGTGTAGACCACGCCGCCCTGCGGAATCATCGGGATCAGGCCCTTGAGCATCTCCGGAATGTTCGGCACAGCGATGAAAGCCAAGCCCACCACGGTCACGAACATGATGCCTACCAGCACGGCGGTGATCTTCTCGAAGAAGTTGTACTTGCCGAACCAGACCATCATGAAGCCCAGCAGGCCCATGAGCACTGCCCAGATCTTCAGGTCCACTGCCGGCATCAAGGCTGCCAGCGGCAACGCGGCAGAGCTCATCGCGGTAGCGCCGTAGACGAAGCCCCAGATGATGATGTAGGGACCGAAGTACCAGGTGGTCCACTTGCCCAGGGTGCTCCAGCCTTCGAAAATGGTCTTTCCGGTGGCCAGGGTGTAGCGGCCAGCGCCTTCAACCAGAACAATTTTCAGGATCACGCCGACAATCACTGCCCACAGCAGGGCATAGCCATACTGGCTGCCTGCTACCAGGGTGGCTACCATGTCGGCTGCGCCAACGCCGGTCGCCGCAACGACCAAGCCCGGGCCAATGACCTTCCAGCGCGGTGGGCCGCCACCGTCCAGATCGGCGCGTTGCGCCTCGATGTTTTCACTCATTTGATTTTCCTTTGCCGCAATGCGATGCCGCCGCGGCAGCGCATCTACGGTGATGCGGACCACGGGGGTGTGAGATCGTATTCAATCTTGGTAGTGATCTTTCTTACTGGCAAACTCACAGTCAACTACTAACACTTTCTTAAGTTTGAGGGTGACGTGAGAAACACTGCGTACCCGAATTGCTAGAATTGACCAGTTACCTGCGGGCTTCGCGCCCGGATCTGATCACCGAGGATGATGCCGTGCAGCTGTTGATCGTCGAAGACGACGAGGCCGTCGCCCGCGCCCTGATTGATGCGGTGAGCGCGGCCGGCCACCTGGCAGAGCATGTCAGCCGCGGTGCCGACGCGCTGTTGAAGCATCGAAACGCACAAATGATCCTGCTGGACCTGGGCCTGCCGGACATGGACGGACTTGAGGTCCTGCGCAAGCTGCGCCAAATCAGCGACATTCCCGTCGTCATCCTCTCGGCTCGCAATGACGAGCGCAGCGTGGTCCGGGGGCTGCGCCAGGGCGCAGACGATTTCCTGGTCAAGCCCATCGGCCTGGCAGTTCTCCTTGCCCGTATTGACGCGGTGGCGCGCCGGGCAAAGGTGCTTGCCGACGACAACGACGGCGTGCTCATCGCCGGCGGGCTGCGCGTGGATACCGGCAAGCACGAAGCGGTACTCGACGGGCGGGCGCTGCATTTGACCGCCAAGGAATTCGACTTGCTGGCGTTGCTGGCCCAGCACGCCGGATCGGTAGTCACCCGGGAGCAGATCCTTGACCGTCTCTGGGGCGACGCATTCATTGCGGTGTCGCGTTCCTTGGATGTCCACCTCACCGGCTTGCGTTCCAAGCTCGCGGCTCCGGGGATGATCGTGAACGTTCGCGGGGTCGGCTACCGGCTGGAAACGCCAAACCCGTGAGGCTGCGCGTACTGGGAATCCTTGGCACTCTGCTGCTGGCGATCGTCGCCATCGCCAGCGCGATGCTGTTGCAGAGCGTGAGCCGCGATGCCACCGCGGACCTGCAGCTGAACCGGATTTCGGCATTGAACCGCTTTGTCCAGCTTGCCACCCATGCCGACCTGAACAGCGACATGTCGCTGCTCCAGCTGGAGATGGATACCTATAGCGATCTGTATGGCGAGGGACTGCTGATCAATCTCGGCCAGCGGCAATTGGTCTCGGGGAGCATCGACCCGCAGGACCCCGAGATTGCGCAGGCCGTGCGCAATGCCGAACTGAACCTCGGGCTCCTCCAGCTTCCGCCCATCGATCCCTTCTCCGATGCCACTGCATTGCTTTCGCAGCCTTTCGGCAATTCCGCCCAGGTGCTCGGCTCGGTCACGATGCAAGTGAACCTGGAAACTGCACGCACAAAGGTGCTGGAAAAGTCCAGCGTGCTCTGGCTCATGGTCATCTCCCTTGGTGCCGGACTGCTGCTCCTGGCCGACCGCCTCACCTCTTGGGTGCTTCGCCCGGTGCACCGGCTCAACGACGCGGTCAACGACATTGCGCAGCACCAGGCACCGGTGCATCTGGAAGAGCAAGGCCCTCCCGAGCTGCGCCAGCTGTCCCGGTCACTGAGCCGCATGGCCCAAACCATGGCCGAGAGCCTGGAGCAGCAGCAAGAGCTCATCGCCGAGACATCCCATCAGCTGCGCAACCCGGTAGCAGCCTTGAGGCTTCGCGTGGATCTGCTGAAGATGCGCCTGGGCGAGCAGGCGGATCCCGCCGGGGTGCACGCCGTGGAAAGCGAACTGGATCGGGTCGAGACCCTGCTGGATGGCGTCATGCGCTTGGCCAGCGCCGAGCATCGGCTGACCGAGCAAAGGGCCGGGGACGCGCTGCCCGACACAGCTGTGCGCGGCCAGCAAATCGACGTCGGGCAGATGCTTGCCGAAGAAGTCGAACGGCAATCCGAAGCTGCCCGGCTGCTAGGCAACCAGCTGGTGCTCGATGCCAGTGCCACCTCGGAACCGGAAGCCATCGCGTGGTGCAACGGCTTCGATTTGCAGCAGATGCTCGCAGAACTGGTTGAGAACGCCTTCAAATACGCACCCGGCAGCAGCATCGTGATGGGCCTCGAGCTCCACCAGCGAACAATAGAGATTCAAATCCAAGACCATGGTCCCGGCATGAGCGCAGCTGAACTGGAGAACGCCGCAGATCGGTTCTGGCGTGCAGAACAGGTGCGGCACCGCCCGGGAACAGGGTTGGGACTGGCGATCGTCGATCGCCTGGCACGCGTCAATGCCGGTGGACTCACGCTGGAATCTTCTCCGGGCCAAGGGCTGAAAGCCACAATAAGCCTCCCCCGGCACACCAAGGAATCAGAGGTCCACGATGAATCCTGAGCCATTGCCATCACGGCGGAAACTGCTCAAATACCTTCTTGCGCTCCCGGTGGCTGCCACGATCCCGGCCTTGGGTTCTTGCACTTCGCGGGCCAGTGCAGGCCGATTGGATATCGCGTCAGGTGAAGATGGGGGAATGTACTTCCAATTTGCCTCCTTGCTCTCCAGGGCGCTGGTGGCCAACGGCGTCGCCGAGCAGTCGCACGCCTTGAATACCCAAGCTAGCGCCCAGAACCTGGCGATGCTCGCAGGCAACGAGGCCGAGCTGGCCCTGGCGCTGGCCGATACGGCGGACCAGTATCGGAAGGATCATGGCTCGCAGACCCAGCCGCTGGCCCTGGGCCGCGTCTACCAGAACTACTTCCATTGCATCCTCCGTCCTGGAACCGGCATTGAATCGCTGCACGATCTGGCAGGACGCACCATCGGAACCGGCGCCCCGGAATCCGGTACGTGGGTTACCGGCCAGCGGATCCTTGAAGCGGCGAAGCTCAAGAACAGCGCGAATGCGCCCACGGAGCTGCAGTACGGGTACGCGGCAGGGTTGGACGCGCTGAGCCGCGGAAGCATTGACGCGCTCTTCCTTTTCGGCGGCCTGCCGGTGATGCCGCTGAGCGAACTCGCGTCCAGCATGGATCTGGAACTGCTCGACGTGTCGGGGGTCCTGCCGCAGCTGCGTGAGCGGTACCCGGACCTGTACGACGCGGTTGTCATCCCGGAGGGAACTTACCACGGCGTCAAGTCCGTCCAGACAATCGGGGTGGGCAACTTGTTGATGGCGCGCGCGGATATGGCTGATGACCTGGCCGGAGCCATCGTCAAGCTCCTGGTCGACCACGCTGACCAGCTGGTCCCGGACTCCAGCGCCGGCATACAATTCCTGACCACTGAAACCTTGATCAGCACCGGTGGCCTGCCGTTGCACCCGGGTGCGCGCACCGCCTACCGGGAACTGCACGGATAAGCTCGCGCACGCCGGTACGAGACGGCCGGGGCCTTGGCCGACTAGTGTGTATGGCAGAGCACTGCTACGAGAGGATCAATTGCGATGCCCACTGCCGACGCCATTGCACGCATGGAAAATGAAGCCGTCGAGATTTGCCGGAAACTGATCCAGATCGACACGACGAACTACGGCGGCAACAAGGGTGCAGGTGAGCTGGAGGCCGCCGAATATGTTGCCGGTTTGCTCCAGGAAGTTGGCCTGGACGCCAAGATCTACGAATCTGCTCCCGGGCGGGCCAATGTGCTCACCCGTATTCCGGGTGCCGACCCGGTGCTGCCGGCCCTGGTGGTGCACGGCCATTTGGATGTCGTGCCGGCCATCGCCGAAGACTGGAGCGTGGATCCCTTCGGTGCGGAGATCATCGACTCGATGATCTGGGGACGCGGCGCGGTAGACATGAAGAACATGGATGCGATGATCATCGCCGCCATCCGCCATCTGCAGCGCGAAAAGATCACCCCACGGCGCGACCTGGTCATCGCCTTCTTTGCCGACGAGGAAGCCGGCGGGGACTATGGCGCAGGCTGGATGGTGCAGAACCATCCCGAGCTCTTTGCCGGCGCCACCGAGGCGATCAGCGAAGTCGGCGGGTTCTCGGTCGAGATCAACGGCCGCCGTGCCTACATGCTGCAGACCGCGGAAAAGGGCATCGCCTGGCTGAAGCTGACCGCCCAGGGCATGGCCGGGCACGGTTCGCAGCTGAACGGCGACAATGCGGTCACCCATCTGGCAGGAGCCGTGCACCGCATCGGCGAGCATCAATGGCCGCTGTCCTATACCAAGACCACGCGCGCCCTGCTGGAACAGGTAGCCGAGCTGTCCGGGCTGGACTTCAATGAAGCAGATCCCGCCCCGCTGCTCTCGGCCATGGGCAACGTCTCGAGGTTCGTCGGCGCGACCTTGCAGAATACCGCGAACCCTTCCGCCTTGGACGCCGGCTACAAGCACAACGTCATTCCCGGCCAGGCTGAAGCCCTGATCGACTGCCGCACCTTGCCCGAGCAGCACGAAGCCACCGTGCAGACCCTGCGCGAATTGGCCGGGGAACATGTCGAGCTGTCCATGGTGCATGAGCAGGATTCCCTTGAGGTGCCGTTCGCCGGGGCGCTGGTGGATTCGATGATCGAATCGCTGCTGTCCGAGGACCCGGATGCGGTGGTCCTGCCCTATATGCTCTCCGGCGGTACCGATAACAAATGGCTGGCCAAGCTGGGGATCACCGGCTACGGATTCGCGCCGCTGCAGCTTCCCGCCGAACTGGACTTCACCGGAATGTTCCACGGCGTCGATGAACGAGTGCCGGTGGACTCCGTCAAATTCGGCGTCCGGGTCCTGCAGAAGCTCTTGCAGGACTACTAGAAACATCCTCCTCCCAGCGAGCACAAGAGAAACCAGGAGCAGAATCCTTGTCCATCGAATCAGTACTGACCAACGAGCTGCTTGAACGCTTCCGCGGCCGGGCCGCAGGCTATGACGAGGCGAACGCGTTCGCCATCGAGGACTTCAACGAGCTGGTGGAACTCGGCTACCTCAAGGCGCTGGTGCCGGCGGATCGCGGGGGACTGGGGTGGAGTTTCGACACCCTGGCGCTGGCGCAGCGCCGCCTTGCCACTGCCGCGCCGGGTACGGCGCTGGCGATCAACATGCACCAGGTCTGGGCAGGCGTCGCCTATCTGCTGCAGGCCCGCGGGGACCGGCGCTTGGACATGGTTGCCGATTGGATTGCCGAGGGCGAGGTGATGGCCTTCGGGATTTCGGAACCAGGCAACGATGCGGTGCTCTTCGACTCCAAGACCAGTGCGGCCACCGCTGCCGATGGTTCGGTGGCATTCACCGGCGTGAAGATCTTCACCTCGCTTTCCCCGGCGTTCACCCGCTTGGGGGTGTTCGGCAAGGATCAGGACTCCGGGGAGCTCGTCCATGGCTTCGTCGCCCGCGGTGAAGGCGTGCAGTCGATGGACGACTGGAACACCCTGGGCATGCGGGCCAGCCAGTCGCACACCACGAAGCTGGAGGATGCGGTGGCTCCCAGCGATTGGGTGCATAGCCGTCTGCCGGCCGGCCCGAACGCGGACCCGCTGATCTTCGGCATCTTCGCGTCCTTCCTCACCCTGACCGCGAGCGTCTACGTGGGCATCGCCGATCGTGCGGTGACCCTGGCGCAGGAGGCGCTGAATGATCGAGTGCACCAGGACGGGACCAAGTATTCGCAGGATGTCCGCGCCCGCGGCCTGCTGGCGGAGGCGGCCATGCGCCTGCTGTCCCTGGATGCCCTCCAGCGCTCGGTGGCCGGCGACCTGGAAGCCAAGGCGGACCACCAGGGCGCCTGGTTCCCGAAGCTGGTGACGCTGCGAACCATTGCAGGGGACACCGCACGGGAAAACGTCCAGGTTGCCGGCCAGCTGCTGGGCGGCGGCGGGTATTTCCGCGGCTCGGAATTCGAACGGCTTTACCGCGACGTGCAAGCCAGCTGGTACCACCCGTCCAATGCGGCGTCGGCTGCCAACACGGTGGCCTCCTGGCTGGTCGGCCCGCTCGACAGCTAGGCCGAGGCCCGGCGCAGCCTGCCTAGCGGCGGTTCAGGGAGCCAGCGTGCTGCGAATGCGCATCACGCGGCGGCGCAGCCAATACTTGTAGGCGCCGCCCTCGTAGCGGCAGGTGCGCATCAGCTCCCATTTGCCGTTATCCGCATGCTCGCGAAGGGCTGCCCGGGCTACATTCTTCGGCTCGCCGGGGAAAGAGGTGATGACCAGGTATTCGAAGCGCTGGTCATCGGGATGATGCAGCGGCGGCTTAATTCTTTCTTCGAGCATCCTGCCCCCTATCTAAAGAACGCCATGCGTTGTAGCCTCATGCTATGAGTACTGATCCGAGTTTTGCACTGCAAGCACTTATTGCCCGCCTGGAGCAGCATCTGGCAATTGTGTCGCAGAGCCGCGGTGCCGCCGAGGCTTCCGTCGACGCCGCCTTTGGCGCGTTGGCCGATGCCTTCGAAGACTATGAGGACGCCCTCTATGAACAGTATTCCGAGCTTTTGCCCTTCACCATACCCTCGGATGATGCGTGAGTACGACCACGGGGTGAATTTTTCGCATTACGTGTTTCTGAGTCCGGATACTCGCAATCCGTGAAGTAATGTCGAGGGGTGAATTGGTTTGAAGCAGCTTTCCTAGGATTGATCCAGGGCCTGACCGAGTTCCTCCCGATCTCGTCCTCCGCCCACTTGCGCATCGTTGGCGAACTTTTGCCTAACGCCCAAGACCCCGGGGCGGCTTTTACCGCCATTACCCAGCTGGGTACCGAAACCGCGGTGATCGTCTTCTTCTGGCGTGACATCGTGCGCATCATCGGTGCGTGGTGCAAGGCCTTGGCTGGCAAGATCCCGCATTCGGATCCCGATGCCAAGATGGGCTGGCTGATCATCGTCGGCTCCCTGCCCATCGCGATCCTGGGCCTGCTGCTGGAAGACTACATCGATACGAACTTCCGTTCGCTGTGGATCGTGGCGACAACCCTGGTGGTCTTCGGCCTGATCCTGGCCATCGCCGACCACTACGGCAAGCAGCAGCGCACCTTGGAGAAGCTGACCGTCAAGCACGGCATCTTCTACGGCTTCGCGCAGGCCATGGCCCTGATTCCGGGCGTCTCGCGCTCCGGCGGCACCATCACCGCGGGCCTGCTCATGGGCTACACCCGCGAGGCGGCGGCCCGCTACTCGTTCCTGCTGGCCATCCCTGCGGTGTTCGCCTCGGGACTCTACAAGCTGGCCAAGTCCTTCGATGAGCCGGGGGTCTACACCCTGGCGCAGACTGGTGTCGCCACCGTCGTCGCCTTCATCGTCGGCTTCCTGATCGTGGGCTGGTTCCTGAAGTTCGTTTCCACCCACTCCTACCGCTTCTTCGTCTGGTACCGCATCCTGCTGGGCCTGGCGCTGTTCGTCGCTCTCGGATTGGGCTGGATGGCCGCCTGATTCATCCCATGAAAGATGTCCGTGGACTGCTTCACGGACATCTTGCAGTTAACCGGAATAAACCTTGTCCTGCTTCACTTGGACTTAAAGGAAGAAATACGTCGCATCTGCGAAAGGATGTTCATAAGTGCACGCGTGGAAAAACCCTGAGGTACCTCAGGTGGCTGGTTCAGCACCGACACTGGAACTTTTCAACACCGCCACCGGTACCCAGCAGGCCACTGCGCCAGCGGATGAGGCTCTTGCGCCGGCAAGCATGTACGTTTGCGGAATCACCCCGTATGACGCCACCCATATGGGCCACGCCGCCACATATGTCACCTTCGACCTGGTGCAGCGCACCTGGCTCGATGCCGGGCGAACCGTGGCCTACACCCAGAACATCACCGACGTGGACGATCCGCTGCTGGAGCGTGCAACGGCCACGGGCGTCGACTGGCGGGAACTGGCCGAGTCGCAGATCCAGCTCTTCCGCGACGACATGGAAGCGCTGAATGTCATCCCGCCGCAGAACTACATCGGCGCCGTGGAATCCATCGGCTGGCTGGTCCCCGTGGTCGAGCAGCTGCTCGACGCGGACCTGGCCTACCGCGTGCCGGCCGGTGCCGATGGGGTCGAAGGCGACGTGTACTTCGACACCATGGCCGCGCAGAACGATGCCTGGACGCTGGGATCGGTCTCCAACTACGACCGCGAGACCATGCTCGGCTTCTTCGCCGAACGCGGCGGCGACCCGGACCGCGCAGGCAAGCGCGACGCGCTGGATCCGCTGTTGTGGCGTGCCGCCCGCGAGGGCGAGCCCCGGTGGGATGGCGGCACGCTGGGCGAAGGCCGCCCCGGCTGGCATATCGAATGCTCGGTGATTGCCCGCAAGACCCTGCCGGCTCCGTTCACCGTCCAGGGCGGCGGCTCGGACCTGATCTTCCCGCACCACGAATTCTCCGCGGCCCACGCGGCCGCCGGCGACCATGCCGAACTCGCGCAGGCCTACGTGCACACCGGCATGGTGGGCCTGGACGGCGAGAAGATGAGCAAGTCCCTGGGCAACCTGGTGCTGGTCTCCAAGCTGCGCGCCGCCGGCGTCGAGCCGGTGGCGATCCGCGCCGTGCTGCTCTCCCAGCACTACCGCAGCAACTGGTTCTGGACCGATGAACTGCTGGCCACCGCGCAGCAGCGCGTGGCGGCCTGGCGTGAGGCGCTGGCCAGCGCCAGCCTCGAGGATGCGGCCAGCGTGATGGCCCAGATCCGCAAGCACCTGGCCAATGACCTTGATGCGCCCTCCGCGCTGGATGCCATCGACCGGTGGGCCGCACAGCCTGCCAGCTCGAATGGCGAGGGCGCCAACGCCTTGCGCGACGGCATCGACGCGCTGCTCGGGCTCAAGCTCTAGCACGCTGCTTCGCACGCAACCCGGGGTCCGCCTCAAATATCGTAGTCGGACCCCGGGCCGTCCGTGCGGTACTTTCCGCGGCGGCGCAGGTAGCGCTCGAACTCCCGGGCGATGGATTCGCCGCTGGCCTCGGGCAGTTCGCTGGTGTCGGTGGCCTGCTCCAGCTGCTCGACATACTTGGCGACATCCGGATCCGCCGCGGCCAGCTCGTCCACCCCATGCTTCCAGGCCAGCGCATCCTCGCGCAGCTTCTGGTCGCGCACGGAGACCGGGAGGATCTCCTCCAGCAGCTCGATGATGGCCAGCTGGACCCGCGGGCTGGGGGACTGGGCGACATAGTGGGAAAGCTGCGCCCAGAGCGAGAGGCTCGGGATTCCGTAGCGTTCGAACTCCACACCGAGCACCGAGGGGATTCCGGTGGGCCCCTCATAGCTGGAGGCGCTGATCTTCAGATGCTCCTGCAAGCGCGCATCGTCGCTGGCCAGCGAGGTCGGCACCGGGCGGGTATGCGGCACGTCGGCCAGCAACGCGCCCACGCTCAGCACCGCATGGGCATTGTGCTCCTGCGCCACCTTGATGATCCGGGAGCAGAACGCCTGCCACTTGAACGTCGGCTCGACACCGAGGACCACCAGCAGGTCGGCGGCCGCCTGCGGCAGCGCGATCTTGAACAGCTCGGTGCGCGGCCATTCCACCACGCGTCCACTCTCGGTGCGCCGGGTCTTGGGCCTGGTGAACTGGTAGTCGTAGAAGTCGTCCTCGCCCACCGTGGCCAGATGCTCGTACTCGTGGGATTCGAGCAGCAGGCGCACGGCATCCGTCGCCGCCGAGCCGGCGTCGTTCCACCCCTCGAAGGCGGCCAGGACAATGGTGGGGCGAATCTCATGCTGGGTCTTGGCGATATAGCTGTCCAGCGTCGGGGCGTGGTATTCCTCGTTCATTGACGACTCCTTGGCAGCACTCGATGTACCCGGCGTGGCTCGCCGAGGCGGCTTAGCCCCACTCTTCCATCTAGAATGGACTCATGCCAAGCACCAGTTTTGACTTTGCCGCCGGAACCAAGCCCGCAACCCCGCAAGCCGTGTTGTGGGATATGGACGGCACGCTGATCGACACCGAGCCCTATTGGCTGGCTGCCGAAGCCGAGCTGGTGGTCTCCCATGGCGGAACCTGGAGCCATGAGCAGGGCCTGGCCCTGGTCGGCAACGCGTTGCCCGATGGCGCCCGCGCCCTGCAGCTGGCCGGGGTGCAGCTGGAAATCCGCGAGATCATCGACTGGCTCTCGGCCCGGGTGGTTGCCGGCATCCGCCGCGAAATCCCCTGGCGCCCTGGAGCGCGCGAGCTGCTGGCCGCCTGCAAGCAGGCAGGGATCCCGCAGGCCTTGGTGACCATGTCCGAGCGCAGCATCGTCGACGAGCTGATGCTCGCCATCCCCGAAGGCACCTTCCAGGCCAGCGTGACCGGCGAAGAGGTGGCCCAGGGCAAGCCGCACCCCGAGCCCTACCTGCGCGGACTGCGGCTGCTGGGCGAAGCCACCGGCCAGCAGCTGTCCGCCTCCCAGTGCATCGGCTTCGAGGATTCGGTGCCGGGCATCGCCTCGGCGTCCGCGGCCGGGCTGCATGCGGTGCTGGTTCCCAACGCCACCGACCCCGGCGAGGGCAAGTGGCGCCGGATCGACTCCTTGGCCTCCGTGGATGTGGCCGCAATGTCCCGCTGGCTGGTGCAGGTCAGCGCGTGAGCGATACCCAGGAAAAGTCCCCCGGAATCAAGCTGGGCCGCATCGGCGGCGTCCCGGTCTACCTCTCCAGCTCGTGGTTCATCATCACCGCGGTGATCACCTTCAGCGTGGGCATCCAGCTGGCGCGCGGCGGCATTATCCCGCCGCTGAGCGCCTACCTGATGGGCCTGGCCTGCGCCGTGGCCATCGCCGTGGCGGTGCTGGTCCACGAGGTGGCCCACGCGATGACCGCGCGCGCCTTCAAATGGCCCGATGCGCACATTGTGCTGACCCTGATGGGCGGGCACACCCAGTTCGGCTCCTTCAAGGCCAAGCCCGGCGCGTCGCTCTGGGTGGCGCTTTCCGGGCCGCTGTCCAACTTCGTGCTGGCCGGATTGGGCTGGCTGGTGATCCAAAACGCCACCCTGGGCGTGTACCCGAACCTGCTGCTTGACTTCTTCGTCTATGCCAACCTGCTGCTCGGCGCGTTCAACGCCCTGCCGGGGCTTCCGCTCGATGGCGGGCGGCTGGTCGAGTCCATCGTCTGGAAGGCCACCGGGTCCCAGTTCAAGGGCACCATCGCCTCGTCCTGGGTGGGCCGGGCGATCGCCGTGGGCCTCATCGGCTATTTCGTCATCTATCCACTCATTCGCGGCGAGCAGCCGCAGATCATCACCGTGGTGGTCGGCATCATGGTGGCGATGTTCATGTGGCAGGCCACCACGCAGCTGATCGCGCACTCCAAGATGATGCTGAACCTGCCCACGGTAATCGCCACCGACCTGATGCGCCCGGCCTCGGCCATGGTCTCGCACGCCAGCGTTGCCGACGTGCTGGCGCGCCAGGCGGCACGCGGGGGAGAGATCATCCTGGTGGACCCGAAGGGGATGCCCGTCGGGGTCATCGACGCGCAGGCACTGTCCCGGGTGGATCGAAGCCAGGCGGCGCAGGTTCCGGCGCTGGCAGTCTCCCGCGCCCTGGGCCAAGGCGCGATCGTCGCCGAGGATTCGGACGGGCGCGCGCTGGTCGACTACCTGGCCAGCGTGGAGAGCGCCGAATACGCGGTGATCAGCTCCACCGGGAACGTGGTGGGCCTGCTGCACCAGCGGCAGATCGTCAACGCCGTCACCGGACGCCGCAAGTAGACTTCTAGACAGACTGAAAGCACCAAGAAAAGGATCACATCAGTGAGCGAAGCCATCAGCCAGGCCCCCCACGGAGCGGCAGCCCGCCGCGGCCCCTTCCGGGTCGGGGACCGCGTGCAGCTGACCGACGAGAAGCGCCGGATCAACACCATCACCCTGCAGCGCGGCGGGGAATTCCACACGCACAAGGGCGTGCTGCCGCACGAGGACATCATCGGGTTGCCCGAGGGCTCGGTCATCGAGAATGCCGACGGCTTCCGCTACCAGGCCCTGCGCCCGCTGGCCAAGGACTTCGTGCTCTCCATGCCGCGCGGAGCTACCGTGGTCTACCCGAAGGACGCGGCGCAGATCGTGCAGTTCGGCGACATCTTCCCCGGTGCCCGCGTGGTCGAGGCAGGCGTCGGCTCCGGCGCGCTGTCCATCTCGCTGCTGCGCGCGGTGGGCGACGAGGGCTTCCTGCACTCCTTCGAGCGCCGCGAGGAATTCGCCGACATCGCCCGCGGCAACGTCTCTACCGTCTTCGGCGGAGACCACCCGTCCTGGCAGATCTCCATCGGCGACTTCCAGGACAAGGTTGTGGAGCTCGAAGAGCCAGGCAGCATCGACCGCGTGGTGCTGGACATGCTCAGCCCCTGGGAATGCCTTGACGCGGTAGCCACCGTGCTAGCGCCGGGCGGGGTGTGGACCAACTACGTCTCCTCAGTGACCCAGATGTCCCGGGTGGTCGAGGCGATTCGCGCCTCCGGCCAGTTCACCGAGCCCGAATGCTTCGAAACCCTGGTCCGCGGCTGGCACGTCGACGGCCTCGCGGTGCGCCCGGATCACCGCATGGTCGCGCATACCGCCTTCCTGATCACCTGCCGCCGGCTGGCCGACTCGGCTGACGGCATCCCGAAGGCCAAGCGGATCAAGGAGCACTCCTACTCGGACGAGGACCTCAGCGCCTGGACCCGCGATCACGCTGAGGACGAATGGACGGCAGAAGCCCTGGGCGAGCGCGGCCTGTCGGACAAGAAGCTGCGCCGTGCCGCGCGCGACGCCAACCAGTCGGTGCGCGTGCGCGCAGCTGAGGAAAACGCCGAAGGCGCCGGCGGCGCCTGAGCAGCATCCGCATGCTGAGACGCAACGTCTCATTATGCGGATTCAGGCCCCGGGTGTTCTGCACTCGGGGCCTTCAGTTCCTAGGATGGAAGCAAGCCGGTGCGCCATGCACTGGAAAAACTTCATCAGGCTCCCAGAACGGGCCCGGATGGCGTTGGATGTTGGAGGTTGGAACGTGAACGATAATCGCGAAGCAGAACAATTGGCCGAGCGGCTGCAGATGACCGAACGCCAGGTCAACGTGCTGCGCGACAAGAACCGCAACCTCGACAAGCAGCTGGCAGGAATCAGCGGGAACAACAAGCGGCTGGTCGCCCTGCTGGAAACCACGCGCGAGCAGATCATCAACCTGAAGGCCGCGCTGGAAAAAGACGGCGACACCCCCTTCAGCCACGGCACCATCGTGGCCAAGCACCCGCGCAAGCATCCCGAACCGGGCCTGGGCATCGAATCCACCGGCGCGCAGGCGGCCGACGTGATCTACTCCGGGCGCAAGATGCGCGTGGCGGTCAGCCCGCTGCTGGACTTCGAGAAGCTGGTCATCGGCCAGCAGGTGCTGCTCAACGAAGCACTGGTGATCGTTGCCGCCCTGGGCTTCGAGGAAACCGGGGAACTGGTCACGGTCAAGGAACTGCTGGAAAACCACCACGCAGTGGTCATGGCCCGGGCCGATGACCAGCGCGTGATCGAGCTGGCCGGACCGCTGCGCGAGATGCACCTGCGCGTCGGCGACCAGCTGTCCATTGATTCCCGCTCGGGCATGGCGGTCTCCCGCGTCCAGCTCACCGACATGCAATCCCTGGTGCTCGAAGAAGTGCCGGACATCGCCTACTCAGATATCGGCGGGCTGAACTCGCAGATCGAAGCCATCAAGGATTCGGTGGAACTGCCCTTCACCCATCCGGAACTGTACCGCGAGCACGGGCTGAGCGCGCCCAAGGGGATCCTGCTCTACGGCCCTCCGGGCTGCGGCAAGACGCTGATCGCCAAGGCCGTGGCCCACTCGCTGGCCCAGCGGGTCGCCGAGCGCAAGGAAGGCACCAGCAACCGCAGCTATTTCCTGAACATCAAGGGCCCGGAGCTGCTGGACAAGTACGTGGGCGAAACCGAACGCCACATCCGGCTGATCTTCGCCCGCGCCCGCGAAAAGGCGCTGCACGGCGATCCGGTCGTGGTGTTCTTCGACGAGATGGAAGCGCTGTTCCGCACCCGCGGCACCGGCGTCTCCTCGGATGTCGAAACCACCATCGTGCCGCAGCTGCTGGCCGAAATCGATGGCGTGGAGCGGCTGGACAACGTGATCGTCATCGGTGCCTCGAACCGCGAGGACATGATCGACCCGGCGATCCTGCGGCCCGGACGCCTGGATGTCAAGATCAAGATCCGCCGTCCCGACGCCGAGGGCGCCGCGGAAATCTTCAGCAAGTACCTGACCACGCAGCTGCCGCTGCACGCCGATGAGCTCGCGGCCGATGCCGGCGATGCCTCCGCCACCATCGCCCGGATGATCCGCGAGGCGGTGAAGGCCATGTACTCCACCGAACGGATCAACGAATTCCTCGAAGTCACCTATGTCACCGGCGATACCGAGGTGCTGTATTTCAAGGACTTCGCCTCCGGCGCGGTCATCCACAACATCGTGGACCGCGCCAAGAAGCACGCCATCAAGGCGCTGATCACGGACAACGAACGCGGCCTGAAAACCGAGTACCTGCTGCGCGCGGTCCGCGAGGAATTCGCCGAGCACGAAGACATGCCCAACACCACCAACCCCGATGACTGGGCGCGGATTTCCGGGCGCAAGGGCGAGCGGATCAGCAACATCCGTTCCCTGGTCAACCAGCAGGCCGGCAAATGAGCGCCCGTCGGCTGGTCGGCCTGGAAACCGAATACGGGATCATCCGCCCGAACATGCCCAAGGCCAACGCGACGGTGCTCTCGGCGCAGATCGTCGACGCCTACGCGCAACTGGTGGCCGAGCAGGACTCGGCGGCCAAGGCCGCGCGCTGGGACTATTCCGACGAATCCCCGCTGCAGGATGCGCGCGGCTTCGCCATGGACCGCGCGCAGGCGCACCCGAGCCAGCTGACCGACGTGGAACCGGGGCTGGAGGACGAGGGCATCTGGACCGCCGAGTCCATTGCGCTCGATGGCAATGACGCGCATGTGGGATCCACGCTCTACCAGGAGAAGGACTCCACAGATGTAGTGATGAATATGGTGCTGGGCAACGGCGCACGCCTGTACGTGGACCACGCCCACCCGGAATACTCCAGCCCGGAAACGATGACGCCGCGCGACGCGGTGCTCTGGGATCAGGCCGGCGATGAGGTGATGCGCCGCGCCGCCCAGGCCGCCGCGCGCCTGGGCAGCGGGGAACTGCTGCTCTACAAGAACAACACCGACAACAAGTCGGTCTCCTACGGTTCTCATGAGAACTACCTGATGCCGCGCGGCATCGAGTTCTCCGCCATTGCCAGCGGGCTCACCCCGTTCTTCGCCAGCCGCCAGATCTTCTGCGGTGCCGGGCGGGTAGGCCAGGGCATGCTCAACGAACGGGCCGCCTTCCAGATCTCCCAGCGCGCCGACTTCTTCGAAGCCGAAGTGGGGCTGGAAACCACGATCAACCGCCCGATCATCAACACCCGCGATGAACCGCACGCGAACTGGGACAAGTACCGGCGGCTGCACGTGATCATCGGGGATGCGAACCTCGGACAGATCTCCACCCTGCTGCGCGTGGGCACCACCAACCTGGTGCTCTCGCTGATCGAAGCGGGCATGGCCCCGCAGCTGGAACTGGCCGAGCCGGTCCTGGCCTTGCAGCAGATCAGCCACGATCCGACGCTGAAGGCCAAGGTGGGATTGCGCGGCGGGGTGCAGCTGACCGCCATCGAGATCCAGCGCCATTACCTGCACGCGGCGTTAAGCTACTGCGCGGCACGGGGGATTGCGGATCCGGATACCACCGAGATCCTCACCCGTTGGGCGCAGATGCTGGATCTGCTCGAGCGCGACCCGATGGACGCTGCCGATCAGATCGACTGGATCGCCAAATACCAGCTGGTCAACGGGTTTGCCCAGCGCCACGGAGTGGAGCTGTCGGATCCGCGCGTGGCGATGCTAGATCTGCAATGGGCGGATCTGCGCACAAACAAGGGGCTGTACTACCGGCTGGCCGAACGCGGAGCCATCCAGACGCTGTTCAGCCAGCAGGAGATCAACCAGGCGGTCAGCGCGCCGCCCGAGAATACCCGCGCCTACCTGCGTGGCATGACCCTGCAGCGCTATGCGCCGTATGTGGTCGCGGCGAACTGGGATGCGCTGTCCTTCGCCGTGCCCGGGGCGCGCAAGATCAGCCGCTTCCACATGCCCGAGCCGCTGGCCGGAACCCGGGCGCAGGTGGGCGAGCTGTTCGAGGCCGAGTTGGAGATTGCGGAATTTATCGACGAATTGGCGCGGCGCCGCTAATCGGCGCAGAATAGGTATGAGTCCCGGTGCGTAATTCCGGGATTCGCGACTATGTCAGGAGAAAACGATGACACAGGAAAGCTTCTCGTCCCGCCGCAACACCCATGACCAGCAGGCCGAAGCCGAGCAGGTCCAGGTGAACACCACCGGCCAGTCCGCCGGCGTGGACGACCTGCTGGACGAGATCGACTCGGTGCTTGAATCCAACGCCGAGGAGTTCGTGCGCGGATTCGTGCAAAAGGGCGGCCAGTAAGCCCCCGCGGGCTTTCGGCTTTGGACGTCGTGTTCTGCCACCCGGCGCAGAACCGCAGTTGAGGGGAAGTAGCTTCGCGTGGATCGCAGAATTTTTGGTCTGGAAACTGAGTTCGGACTGAATTATGTCCCGTCCGATGGGCGGCGGCTCACCCCGGAAGATGCCGCACGGCACCTGTTCAAGCCGGTGGTCAGCTGGGGGCGCAGCTCGAATGTCTTCCTGGAGAACGGCTCGCGCCTCTACCTGGATGTCGGCTCGCACCCCGAGTACGCCACCGCCGAATGCGACCAGCTCAAGCAGTTGATCGCCCATGACCGCGCAGGCGAAGTCTTCATGCTCGACCTCGTCGACCAGGCCGAAGACCAGCTGGCCGAAGAAGGCCACGAAGGCCGGATCTACATGTTCAAGAACAATGTGGACTCCGCCGGCAACTCCTACGGGTGCCACGAGAATTACCTCATCCCGCGCAAGATCGAGTTCAAGCGCCTGGCCGACATGCTCATCCCCTTCCTCGTCACCCGCCAACTCTTGTGCGGTGCAGGGCATCTGATCACCGATGAGGGGGAAACCAAGTACGTCTTCTCCCAGCGCGCCGACCACATGTGGGAAGGGGTCTCCTCGGCCACGACGCGCTCGAGGCCGATCATCAACACCCGCGACGAGCCGCATGCGGATGCCGAGTACCACCGCCGGCTGCATGTCATCGTGGGCGATTCGACAATGAGCGAAACCACCCAGCTGCTCAAGATCGGCGCCACCGACCTGGTGCTGCGGCTGATCGAATCGGGGGAGATCTACCACGATTTGCGGCTGGAAAACCCGATCCGCTCGATCCGCCAGATCTCCCATGACTTCACCGGCCAGACCGTGGTGCGGCTGATGGGAGGCGACGAGCCCACCGCACTGCAGATCCAATGGATCCTCTTCGAATCGGTCAAGGAATTCATCGCCCGCCACGGCGCGCACCACGACCAGGTCGACACCGTCCTGGAATTATGGGAACGCACCCTGAACGCCGTAGAGAGCCAGGACTTCTCGCTGATCGACAAGGACATCGACTGGGCCATCAAGCACAAGCTGCTGATGGGTTATGCGCAGAAGAACTCGCTGAAGCTCTCGGCGCCACGGCTCGCGCAGCTGAACCTGACCTATCACGACATCGATCCGCAGCGCGGGCTGTTCCACCTGCTCAAGCGCCGCGGCCTGGCCAGCTCGGTGGTCTCCGATGCCGAAATCCTGCAGGCGGTGAACAACCCGCCGGCCACGACACGCGCGGCGCTGCGCAGCAAATTCATTCGTGCCGCACGGGCCAACGGACGGCGCTACAGCGCGGACTGGGTGCACATGAAGTACGAGGACGGTCCGGGCGGCATCGTGCTGTGCAAGGACCCGTTCGCTGCCAGCAATCCGCAGATCGACGAGCTCATCGAGCTGATGGGCCAGCAGCAATAGCAAGCTGGAAACAAGTATTTACACAGCAAAAACATCTATGCTGGACGCAGGCCATTTCGAGCCATGCCCTTCAGGCAAGCCCGCAATGCAAGACCAGCTAATCCAACCGGAAAGAAGATTCGTGCGAAAAGTTTTGGCAGTATGCGCCACCGCGTCCATCCTTGCCCTGGCGTCCTGCGGTTCGGGTTCGTCAGCCCTGAGCGACATCGACGTCAAGCCAGCAGCAGATGACAAGACCGCACCGGAGGTCAAGTTCGATGCCCCGTTGCTGACCGAGAAGGCAGAAGCTGTCACCGTGGTGGAGGGCGAGGGAGCGGACGTCAAGGAAGGCGACACCATCCAGATCCAGTCGGGCCTCTACAAGACCATTGACGGCCTGCTGACCAATGAGAACTTCACCGCCGATCCGTCGCCGATGAAGGTTGACGAGACGCTCAAGGAGCAGATGCCCGAGCTGTACGACACCCTGTTGAAGTCCCAGATTGGCGACTGGATCGCCTATGCGGCGATTGAAGGCGTGCAGCAGGCAGATGGTTCCGTGGCCGAACCGGCCGAGGGCTCGCGTGCCGAACGGCTGATCGTGATCAAGATCGCCGATTCCAAGAGCCCTAGCCAGACCCTGGGCCAGGACGAGGTCAAGAAGCTCAAGGACGAGGGCAAGCTCCCCACCGTGAAGACCGGCAAGGGCGATCCGCAGATCACCATCCCGAAGGACACCGAGGCTCCTGAAGGGCTGGCCGTGGACGTCCTTGAAGAAGGAGACGGGCCAGCCGTTGGCGAAACCTCGAAGGTCACCGCCCACTACCACGGCGTGCGCTGGGAAGACGGCAAGAAGTTCGACGGCAACTTCGACAGCGAAGAAGGCTTCGAGGCCGATATGGCCGGAGGCGTGATCGAGGGCTGGCTGCAGGGCTTCCAGGGCCTGAAGGAAGGCAGCAAGGTCTTGCTGACCATCCCGACCGACTTGGCCTACGGCGAAAACGCTGAAGCCCAGGGCCGGCCTGCAGGCCCACTGGTCTTCTACGTAGAATTAGACAAGGTAAGCGAAAGCAAGTAACAGAAAGGCCGTGAGCATGTCGTTCGGAGAACGCAACTACGACCGCACCAAGCCGGAGATCGATTTCCCGGGCACCGACGCTCCTGAAGAACTGGTCATCACCGACCTGATCGAGGGAACCGGCGCTGAGGTCACCCCAGGCACCACCGTCCAGGCGCACTACGTAGGCGTCGCCTGGTCAACCGGCGAGGAATTCGACTCCTCCTGGGGCCGCGGGCAGACCCTCGACTTCCCAGTGGGCGTCGGAATGGTCATCCAGGGCTGGGACCAGGGCCTGCTGGGCATGAAGGTCGGAGGCCGCCGCCGCCTGGACATCCCATCGCACCTGGCCTACGGCGAGCGTGGCGCCCCGGGTGCCATCGGTCCTAATGAAGCGCTGATCTTCGTTGTCGATTTGATGGGCACGAAGTAATTCCATGTGCTGGCAACGGCCCCGATTCACGAATCGGGGCCGTTGCTGTCTTAAAAGTCATCGTTGCAAGTGAAAATTGGTTACTGTAGGCACGTGAGCACAAAGCAAACTCCTGGACCCAGCAAGGCAGAACGCCTGACCAGCCTCATCTATGCGCTGGCTACCAAATCACGGAAGTTCAACGCCGAGCGCATTGGATCATACCTGGTGCCGGAAGGCAGCAAGGAAACCCGCGAGAAGGCACTGGATCGCCTCAAGGATGACATCCGAAATGACTTCGGGCTGCAGCTGGACAAGGAAGTGATCGACGATGTCACGTACTACAGCATCGATACGACCGATTGGTTCTTGCCGCCGGTGGAATTCAGCCCCGCGGAAGCCGGCCTCGTCGCCTTGGCCGCGAGCCTCTGGAAAGACACCAAGCTGCAGACGCTCGGGCTCAACGCAGCCGCCCGGGTCACCGGGCTTGAAGGCGATGCCGCTCCGGTCGCCCCGTTGGCCGGCTCACTGGTTCCGCGCCTGTCCATGGATGAACCGAACTTCCGGGAATGCGCCCTGGCCGTCTTCAACCGCAACACGTTGAAGTTCGCTTACACGTCCTCCAACGGAACGCGCAGCGACCGCATCGTCGATGTGTGGGGGATCGGCCAGCGCTACGGCAACTGGTACTTCACCGGCTACGACCATACGCGGGACGACACCCGCGTCTTCCGCCTTTCGCGGGTGCAGGGCAAGTTCGCCAACTTCCGGCATGGCGGTGCTGGGTCCAACGGGCAGTATCGTGCCCGCCCGGCAGATTTCGACATGACCCGGGTGCTGCAGGACTTCGACCTGCAGCATCCGGGGCTGATGGCAACGGTGCTGCTCCTGGGCGATGACGCCATTCCGCTGCGTGCCCAAGCAGTGAATGGACGCAGCGACCAGGATGAGCTGCAGATCGGCTATGCGGATCCGCATTCATTTGCCCGGCAGCTGGCCGCCTACGGTCCGGCAGCCAAAGTCCTGGCGCCGGCCGAACTCGTAACGCAGGTGCAGCAGATTCTGCGCGACGCACGCACCGCCCAGAGCAGCCAGGGCACCGAGGGCGACTTTGCAGACGTGAAATTCCGTCCGCATCGCGCCACCGGCCGTGGCACCACCACGACCCAGGTCATGCGGAATATCGACATGATCCAATATGTGCACGCCCACGGTGTCGTGGAAATCGGGGAGCTGGCCGAACGCTACGCCATGAGCGTTGCCAAGGTGCGCGAAGAATTGGCCATGATCATGATGTGCGGCGTGCCAAACGGCCAGCACGATGAGCTGATCAACGTCAACGACGGAGACGTCGAGTCCGATACCGTGACGATCTCCAATGCGGCACTGCTCGCCGAGCCGCAGAAGCTGGCACCGCTGGAGGCAGTGGCCGTGCTCGGCGGGCTCAATGCCCTGGCGAGCATTCCCGAGTTCGAGCACCAGCAGGTGCTCGATGCCGCGCTGGCCAAGGTCAACTCCGCCGTGGCCCGCTTTGACGGCTGGAGCGGGGCGCTGGGCTTCGCGCTCTCCAAGGCGCGGGAGAACGACATTCCGCAGCAGCTGGTCCAGGCAATACGGTCCCAGGACGTCGTGCGCATCGACTACTACTCGGCCAGTTCGCGCACGCACCAGCTTCGCGATGTGGAACCGATCCGGCTCATTGAAGATGGCGCAGTGCAGTATCTGCGCGCATGGTGCCGAAAACGACACAGCGTATTAACTTTCAGGGTGGACCGGATGTTAAGCGTGGAAACTATCGGTGAACACTTCGAGCTGGAATCCCGGCATGAAGACCAGCAGGATGTCCAGATCCGCTACGAGTCCAGCGACGAGGATCTACAGGTCATTGTCCATGTTGACGCGGAAATCTTGCCGGTTATCGAAGCATTCCATCCGTCATCCTGGTCTACGGGAAGGATCGGTGCGGGATATTTGGCCAAGGTCCAGTTCTCGGATCACCAAGTAGCTGCGCCGCTGGTGGCTCGCCATAGCGGTAAACTGACTGTGGTCTCTCCTGACGCTACGCGCGAACATGTAGTGGGTTGGTTGGACGAGGCTATCGCAATGTATGAGGATAAGTAGATGCTTCCTTGGTGGTTCTGGGTCCTTTTGTGGACTGTACTCGTTTTGGCAACAGTACTTGCAGCAGTGATTGCCGGCTTCCGTTTATTCAAACGAGGCATGGCGGTCGTTGAGGGCCTTGGCGACGCGGCTGATCACATCAGTGCCGGTTTAAGCCAAGAAGGCAGCGTCGTCGAATACGCTGCGAACCCGCGTCGCTACCCGCACGGAACCGATGCGACGCATGGGGATCCGGAGATGATCAAAGCGCTTCGCGATCAGGGGAGAGCCGAAAGAATCGAGGCGCGTCGAGTACGACGTGTCGCACGTCGCGCACAGCGCGGCCAAGCTCAGAACATGCGTGATCTGCGCCTGTTCTGACGTAGACTTAAAGAAAGAGAAGGGAATCCACATGGGTGGCTTACAGGGATGGCATCTGGTCATCATTATCGTGCTGGCGCTTCTGCTGTTCGGCGCTCCAAAGCTTCCAGGCTTGGCTCGCTCGATGGGTCAGTCGTTGCGCATTTTCAAGTCCGAGGTTCGCCAGATGAAGGACGACGATCCTAAATCGGAAACCGTTGATGGCACCGTCAATGAACCGAACCCCAACGAAAAGAACAACTCGTAGACCTCTTCAGTGGCAACAAATAAAGACAAGAACCCGCGCGGCAAGAAGAAGCGGGTCAAGAACGACGAAGGTCGGATGGCTCTTAAAGAGCATCTGATTGAAGCGCGCAACCGGTTATTCAAGTCGCTCATTGCGCTGACCTTGGGTACGGTTGCCGGCTTCTTCGTTTACGACTGGCTGCTTGCCTTGCTGATTGCACCTGTGAAAGATGCAGGCGGCTCGGTAGTATTCACCGCAGTGATGTCGCCCTTCGACATCATGATCAAGGTAGCGCTCTTCGTTGGCCTCATCGTTTCCTCCCCGGTATGGCTCTACCAGTTGTGGGCATTTATCGTCCCGGGGCTGAAGAAGAACGAGCGCCGGTTGAGCTACAGTTTCGTCGCCGCTGCGGTGCCGCTGTTCCTTGGCGGCGTCGCGATGGCGTACTTCGTTCTGCCTTTCGCACTGGAATTCTTCATCAGCCTGTCGCCGGAGAACTCCGATAACCTGCTGAACATTTCAGAGTACCTGCCCTTCATCTTCCGCCTGCTGCTGGCATTCGGCCTTGCCATGCTGGTGCCCGTGCTGATGGTCGGCCTGAACATGGTGGGCATCCTGCCAGCCAAGCTCATCTTGAAGCACTGGCGCATCACCGTCTTCCTTATTGCGCTGGTGGCCGCCATGGCTGCACCGGGTGGCGATGCGATCACGATGTTCGCGTTGGCTGGGCCATTGTTCATCACCTTCGCGGTGGCTACCTTGATCTGCCACTTCAATGACAAGAAGCGCGCGAAGAAGCTGGCGGCGCAGGAAGCCGAGAATGAGCGCTTGGCCAGTGGCGAAACTTCTGGCATTGATACCCCAAGCCCGATTGACGAACCGAAATCCCAGCTCTGATCCAGGGCGAGAAAGTGAACGACCACAAGTGACTTCACCCGCGGAACGCTACGCGATTTCCAAGGCACGGCAGGTCGAAAACGGCACTGCACTTCCGGAATTCCGAGCCAGCATCTCCTTCGACCTGGATCCGTTCCAGGCCGAAGCCTGCCAGAAGGTCGCAGAAGGGCACAGCGTCCTGGTCGCCGCACCCACCGGCGCCGGCAAGACCGTAGTTGGCGAATACGCCATCTACCAGGCGCTGGCTGAGAACCGCAAAGCTTTCTATACCACGCCGATCAAGGCGTTGAGCAACCAGAAGTATTCGGAACTGGTCAACCGCTACGGTGCCCAGAAGGTCGGATTGCTGACCGGCGACACGTCGATCAACTCCGAGGCGCAGATCGTCGTGATGACTACCGAAGTGCTGCGCAACATGCTCTATGCGGATTCCCAGACCCTCGACGGCTTGGGTTACGTGATCATGGACGAGGTCCACTACCTTGCGGATAAATTCCGCGGCGCCGTCTGGGAAGAAGTCATCATCCATCTGCCGTCCAACGTGCAGATCATTTCGCTCTCGGCTACCGTATCCAACGCCGAAGAATTCGGCGGCTGGCTGGATACCGTCCGTGGCCAGACCGACATCATCGTTTCCGAGCATCGTCCGGTGCCGCTGTTCCAGCATGTCATGGTCGGCCCCAATGTGGTGGACTTGTTTGCCGAGGATGTGGCCTTCGACAAGGTCGCCGAAGACGAATCAAAAGCCTCGGTCAACCCCGAACTGCGCAAGCTCGTCCGCTCGCACAGTCCTGGAGGACGCGTGCAGCGCGGCCGCGGAAACGGCGGCCGAGGCCGTGGCGGCCGCGGACCCCAGCGTGGATCCGGGATGGGGCATCGCATCAGCCGCCCTGCGGTGATCGGCAAGCTCGACCGTGCCGCTTTGCTTCCAGCGATTTTCTTCATTTTTTCGCGCAAGGGCTGCGATATGGCGGTCCAGCAGTGCGCCATGGCGGACCTGCGCCTGACGACCAATGAAGAAGCGGCCGAGATTGCCCAGGCTCTGGATGAAGTTGCCTACCGGATCCCCAGCGAAGACCTGGACGTTCTCGAATTCTGGTCTTGGCGCGATGGACTGGTTCGCGGATTTGCCTCGCACCACGCAGGCCTGCTGCCGATCTTCAAGGAAATCGTCGAGGACCTCTTTGCGCGGAACCTGATCAAGGTGGTGTTCGCGACAGAAACCCTCGCGCTGGGCGTGAACATGCCGGCTCGTTCGGTTGTGCTGGAGAAGCTGGTGAAATTCAACGGCGAATCCCATGTGCAGATCTCCTCGGGGGAGTACACCCAGCTCACCGGGCGTGCGGGGCGACGTGGCATTGACGTTGAGGGCCATTCAATTGTCCTCTGGAACCCTGATCTGGAGCCGGAGTCCTTGGCAGGCCTCGCTTCGAAGCGCACCTATCCGCTGAATTCTTCGTTCCGCCCGACCTACAACATGTCGACCAATTTGCTGGCGCAGTTTGGCCGTGAGCAGACCCGGCAGATTCTCGAGTCGTCCTTTGCCCAGTACCAGGCGGACCGTTCCGTGGTGGGGATGGCCCGCCAGGTTCGTTCCAAGGAGGAATCCCTGGCTGGCTACGCGAAGTCGATGGAATGCCATCTCGGTGATTTCACGGAGTACCTGAAACTGCAGCGGAATCTGGCGCAAGTAGAGAAGAATGCTGCCAAGGACCGCCGCCACCAGCGCCGTTCGGCAGCAGAGCAGTCCTTGCAGGCAGTGATCCGCGGAGATGTGGTTGACTTGCCCGGCGGACGCCGCTTTGGCCGTGCCGTGGTCGTCGAGCTTGATAAGGCAATGTACAACCCCCGCCATACGGTCCTGACCGAAGAAGCGCAGCTTCGCCGGCTCTCGGTAGAAGACCTCAACGGACCAGTCCAGATCATCTCGAGGATCAAGATTCCCAAGGGCTTCAGCGGGCGTACGCCGAAGGAGCGCCGGGACCTCGCTTCGTCCCTGCGCAACGCGATCTACGAGTCGCGTCCTCCGCGCCAGGATGCCCAGAGCTTCGATTTCGAAGGATCGGATTCTTTCGAACGTGAAATCAATGCGCTGCGCCTTGAGCTCAAGGACCATCCTTGCCACGCCTGCTCGGAGAAGGACCAGCACATGCGCTGGGCCGACAGGTACTGGAAGCTGAAGAAGGATACGGACAAGGCCCGTCGCGCCATCCGCGGACGGACCAATACCATTGCCACACAGTTCGACAAGGTCTGCAAGGTGCTGGAGCAGTTCGAATACCTTGTTCCATCCGACGGCGGCGAAGATTTCGTGCTGACCGACTCGGGCCGCCGGTTGCGCCGGATTTATGGCGACCGCGACCTGCTCACCAGCCAGATCCTGGAGACCGGAAAATTGACCCAGCTCAAGTCCGAAGAACTTTGCGCAGTGGTGGCCAGCCTGGTCTACCAGGCGCGCCGGGACATGGATCGTGCCGATCCGAAAATGCCCACGGGCAAGATTGATGACATCTGGAACACCACCATCAAGATCTGGGGCGAACTCTCGGATGCTGAAGAGGCGTTGAACCTCGACCCGACCGCTCCGCCGGAATCCGGCTTGATCTGGCCGATATACAAGTGGGCGCGGGGCTCGAGCCTGAACAGCGCGTTGCGCGGTACCGATCTGGCACCGGGCGACTTCGTGCGCTGGGCCAAGCAGGTCATCGATACGCTGGACCAGTTCGCCAAGAATTCCGACCTTCCGCCCTTGCTGGTGCGCAACGCCTACAAGGCAGTGGACCAGATCAAGCGCGGCGTCGTGGCCTACTCGAATGTGCTGGACTAGCCAGGTCGTCCAGTCGAACACTTATTAGCCAGTGCAGGAGAAAAGGGAGACGCTGATGGCAAAATCACTCTACCGAAACGGGTCCATCTATTCGGCGGCCGATCCATTCGCGACCGCCATGGTGGTGGACGGCGACACCATTTCTTGGTTGGGCGGCGAGGACGCGGCTGAACGCCACGCGGCGGCCGTCGACGAAGTGATCGACCTGAAGGGCGGCCTGGTCACCCCCGCCTTCGTCGAATCCCATACCCACCTTGCCGCACTGGGCCGGACCCTGTCGGGCGCCGACCTGGGGGCAGCTACCTCGGGTTCGTCGCTGCTGTCCCTCGTCGCCGAGCAGGCGCAGAAGTCTACCAAGCTGGTACTGGCCCAGGGCTGGGACAACTCCGCGTGGGCCAACCAGGAACTGCCTGCGGAAACCGACCTGACCAGTGCCGCTGGAGGCCGTGGCTACTATCTGGCCCGCCGGGATGTGCATAGCGCATTGGTGAATCGGGAACTGCTGGATTTGCTGGATCTGGGGCACCTTGTCTCCGGCATCGTTGCCGGTGCGGATCACGACGCGGTGCGTGAAGCACTGGCCGGCGCGCAGAAAGCCGAACAGGAATACCAGCGCCTGGCACTGGAGCACTATGCCTCGCGTGGATTCGCCAGCGTTGTGGAGATGGCGGCCCCGCATATCGAAGGCCGCGAGGCACTGGAACAGCTGCTGTCCATCGACAACCCTGAGCTGCCGCAGGTGCATGCCTACTGGGGTGAACTGGTCAGCGATCCGGACATCGCCCAGGAAATAGTCGCGTCGTTCCCGCAAGGCAAGCTGCTGGGCTTGGGAGGCGACCTTCGCGTGGATGGTTCGCTGGGCAGCCACACGGCATACCTGCGTGAGGAGTATAGCGATCTGGCAGGTGAACGTGGCTGCCTGTACCTGAAGCGCGAGGAGATCGCGGCCCATCTGGTTGCGTGCAGTTCCCGGGGAATCCAGGCAGCATTCCATGTCATCGGCGATGGCGCCCTGGACGAGGTCTTGGCAGGTTTCGATCTGGCCGCCGAGCAGATTGGCGTAGCCAAGCTGCAGATGTGCCGCCACCGTCTGGAACACGTCGAGATGGTTGATGACGCTTCGCGGGCCCGTTTGCTGAAGTACGCCATCATGGTTTCCATGCAGCCGGTCTTCGACCAGGCGTGGGGCGGTTCGAACGGCATGTATGCGCAGCGCCTGGGGGAGCGCGCAAGCTCAATGAACAACCTCTCGGCCATGCTCTCCGCCGGTGTCCCACTGGTGCTTGGTTCTGATGCCCCGGTCACCGAGGTCGACGGCTGGCAGGTTGTGCGCGCCGGCATGAACATGGCGAATGCCGACGCGCGAATCTCTGCACGTGCGGCCTTCCTGGCGCAGACTCGATCCACCTATCGAGCCATGGGCGAGATGAACCCATTTGCCGGGCAGCTCGTGATCGGTGCACCGGCGACCTTTGCGGTGTGGACTGCCTCTGAACTTGCTGTGCAAACCCCGGATGTCCGAATTAGTTCTTGGAGCACTGACGCCCGTGCTGGGACTCCGATGCTCCCGGTGGTTGATGAGGAGATTCCACAGTGCCTGCGTACAGTACGCGCTGGAGTCACGCTTTTCAATGCGCTCGAACCAGCGGAATTAGCCTAAAGCGAAACAGTTGCTCAATAAGTGGAATAATTTCACGAATTTTATTCTGACTAGTGCTGTCTAGATAAAGAGTGAAGTCATTTGATGGTTGACAGGCTAGGTGGGGTACGCACTAGGCTGGACTAAGCGCCTCTTCGAGATGCACATTCATTGCGTTGGAAACGACGCAATTTATACAACGATCCTCAGTGACCTTAGATAACATTCTCTGTGCTTTTCGACGTAGAGAATAGGGCCGAAGTCACTGAGGATCGTTCGTTAACACGGTGTCCGAAGATCGCTGGCTTGCAATTGATGACTATAATTTGAGTTTGGATTAACTCTTGTTGGCCTAGATTCCTGCTGAAGCCATGGGCCGAAGCCGAGCAGGCAACAAGCTTTGTGTCGAATACCAAGAAAGGTGCCGCCGCGTGCGCGTCATTACAATCATTCCGACTTACAACGAACTGGAGTCGCTTCCGCTGACCGTAGGACGCTTGCGTACCGCAGTTCCTAACTCGGATGTATTGATCGTCGATGATAACTCGCCCGACGGCACCGGAGAACTGGCAGACAAGATGGCTGCTGAGGACTCGAGTATCCATGTGTTGCACCGTACCGGCAAGGATGGCCTAGGCGCCGCATACATCGCAGGTTTCGAATGGGCCCTGGCACGCGACTACGACGTGCTGGTTGAGATGGACGCTGACGGCTCGCATATGCCAGAGCAGCTTCCACGCCTTCTGGAGGCAAGCGCTGCAGGTGCGGATCTCGTGATCGGTTCGCGCTGGGTCAAAGGCGGCGAAGTAGTTAACTGGCCGTTGCTGCGCAAGATCATTTCCCGCGGCGGCAGCTTCTACTCGCGTACCATGCTGGGCTTGCCGCTGCGTGACATCACCGCAGGCTACCGTGCCTTCAAGCGCGAAACCTTGGAAGCCATCGACTTCGATGCAGTTGAGTCGCGGGGCTACGGCTTCCAGGTGGATATGACCTTCCGCGTGGCCATGCTGCGCAAGAAGATCGTTGAAGTTCCGGTCACCTTCGTAGAGCGCGAACTGGGCGCCTCGAAGATGAGTGGCAACATCGTATTCGAAGCAATGTGGAATGTCACCCGCTGGGGCTTGGGCGCCCGGTGGAAGAAGCTGACTTCCAAGAAGTAAATACTTGGCATAGGGAACTGGCGTGCAACGAAGAATCGTTGCACGCCAGTTCCCTTTAACCCAGAAGTATCGGAAAGCTTCAAGCATCCGCCTTACAGCGTCCGCAAATTACGCATCACCATCGGCGTTTGGGCTCAAGCCATTCGGGTACAAGTTCGAGGGCCCGGTTTGACAGCAATAATGCTGTCAAACCGGGCCCTCGACTAAAACCCTTGCGGACTTGCCAAAACGGCATCCAACCGGCAGTGGGGGAGATTAGACGGCTTCTCCACGCGCAGCACGCAGCTGCTGGAGGCGGTCAGCCAGAGTCTTTTCCAGTTCTTCCTCGGAACGGCGCTCGAGAAGCATGTCCCAGTGGGTACGGACAGGCTTCTCATTGCCTGGTTCTTCGGCCTTGGCTTCGCCATGGACGAGCTTGGCTTCCTTACCGGTCTTGGTGTGCCAGGTCGCTGGAATTTCAGCTTCTGCAGCGAAGACGACGAAGACGGTCTCGCCCTCTTCGGTACGGTATTCCACGCGCTGACGGGCAGCCGGCTCCACACCTGCCTCAGATTCCATGCTCTGTGCACCCAGGCGCATGCCTCGTAGGCTGCGATCGCTCATGTTTTCCCTCCGCGATGTTTGAAGAATTCGCTACACGTACCAACGTTTGGCATTCTGAAATCATTCCCTCCGACTAGAGGTGAAGATAATTCTTGGTGCCAAAACATCCATTATACGCGTCTGCGGCGAGGTGCATCGTATGCACCTCGCCGCAGACGGCTATTCGGTTCTCAACCGGTTGTCGCTAGAGGTTGCTGTCGGGAGCTGATGGCGATTCCGGAGCCGCAGGTTTGCTGCTTGAACCGTTGCCGCCCAGTGCTCCGCCGATGCCCTTGAGCGCTTCGGTCAGTTCACTCGGAATGACCCACAGGGTGTTCGAAGTGCCTTCGGCAAGCTTCGGGAGGGTCTGCAGGTACTGGTAGGCCAGCAACTCGTGGTCCGGGCGTCCTGCGTGAATTGCGTCGAAGACCTTCTGGATAGCTTGGGACTCGCCATCCGCGCGCAGGATGGCTGCCTGTGCGTCACCTTCGGCTTTGAGAATCGCTGCCTGGCGCTCACCCTCGGCGGTGAGGATATCGGACTGCTTGGTGCCCTCAGCGGTCAAGATGGCCGCACGGCGGTCACGCTCGGCACGCATCTGCTTCTCCATCGAGTCCTGGATCGACAGCGGTGGATCAATGGCCTTCAGCTCGACACGGGAAACACGGATGCCCCATTTGCCGGTGGCCTCGTCGAGCACGCCGCGCAGCTGGCCATTGATCTGGTCGCGGCTGGTCAAGGCCTCTTCCAGATTCAGGCCACCTACGACGTTACGAAGCGTCGTGGTGGTCAGCTGTTCGACAGCTTGGATGTAGTTGGCGATTTCATAGGTGGCCGCGCGTGGCTCGGTGATCTGGAAGTAGACCACGGTGTCAATCGAAACGACCAGGTTGTCTTCGGTGATGACTGGCTGTGGCGGGAAGGAAACAACCTGTTCACGGAGGTCCAGCAGGGGCAGCAAGCGATCCACAAAGGGTATCAAGATCGTCAGGCCGGGGTTTAGGGTTCGGTTGTACTTGCCGAGCCGCTCAACGATGCCAGCACGTGCCTGTGGCACGATACGCACGCTGCGCAACAGGACGACAATCACGAAGATTGCCAGAACGACAAGCACAATAGTCAAGCCAAAACCATCTGAATTCATGGTCGTACTCTCTTTCTTTGTGCAGTAGTGATGAATTTGGGGCGTCAGGCAATTTAGCCGTTTGCGGGGTCCGGGGACTTCGCGGTCAGGTACGCAGTTGCCCCGTCGATACGGGAAACCACGGCATACGTACCGGGATTCATGGTCGGAACGCTCGAATCAGCGCGGGCAGTCCAAATCTCTCCATGGATCTTGGCCGAACCCGACATGCGCGAGGTCGGTTCAAGAATTAGTGCATCCGCACCAATGAGCCGCTCGATGTTCGTGCGGAATCCCTCGGGTGATTTCCGTAGATGCTTGACCGCGATTGGTCGAACCAAGAAGATCATCAACAATGAAATAACGCAGAATACGAGAACCTGCAGCCATATGGGTCCACTGAGCAGTGCGACCGCTACGCCACCTAGGGCCCCGACGCCGAGCATGATGAAGTAGAGATCAAGAGATAGCATCTCGATGATCGCCAGCAGCAAGAACAGTGCCAGCCAGATCACCCAAGCGTTGCTGATGATCCATTCGGCGGTTGTCATGGCATTCACCTAAATTCTGTTAGGACCCTGACCAGCCGTAACTGGTCTTTCCTACATTCTGCCGTAGATGTCGGGTAAAGAGTGTAGTCATTTATGGGTATTTTCTAGCCCTGCGTGACGAATGCGTGTACTCCGAAGGAGGCGGTTACCGCCTGGTCACCCAGTTCGACAGCTTGCTGATGCAGCAATTCGGGGGAGAGGTGGTGACCGGATGGACCCATGAATGCCAGTTGAAAGAGATCATCCGTATTCAAATTCATTCGATAGGACAGCTTCGTGGATTCGAGATGGCGGAATCCTTCGGCATCAAATTTTTCAATCAGGGCTGCTTGCTTGCCTGGAGCGACGGAGAGCATGCCCAGCGGCTCGATGACTTCGTTCAGATGTTCTGGTTCACCGGTCACCACAATGCATATCCCACCGGGACGGAGCACGCGCTGGAACTCGGCGGGGTTATGCGGAGCGAAGCAGTTGAGCACCACATCGCGTGATCGATCAGCCGTGGGCAATTTTCGCCAGACATCCCAGACCACGGCGAGCGTGCTGGGAACTTTCGCGGCTCGACGCATTGCAAAGCGCGAGATGTCCAAGGCCAACGCATCACGTTCGTCAGCGGGGGAGTGTTCCAGGATTCTTGCTAGGTAGTAGCCAGTACCTGCGCCCGCATCCAGCACGTCGAGAGAACTTCCGTGGTGATGACTATTGATCAGCTGGGACAGCGCGAGCGCCAGAGGCTCGTAATGCCCCTTGGCTTGGAACGCATCACGGGCCTGAACCATGGCCGAGGTGTCTTCGAGGAAATTGGTTCCCTTGCCAGTCAAGAAATTGAAGTAGCCCTGTTTTGCGGCATCGAAGCGGTGCCCTGCATCGCAGCTCAGGGTTTTGCCCGGGGTTCCTGTGTAGCCTAGGGGTTGCTCGCATACCGGACAGGTAACGCTGGTAGCGCCGGAGGACATTAGAATTTCAGTACCTTTTGTGCAGTTGCGACGTCCATGCTTTCATGGCGCCACAGTTCGGACTCGTTGATCAAGGAGCGGGTTACGGCCTTGTCGATGTAGACGGTGCCCGACAGGTGATCGGTTTCGTGCTGGAAAATGCGGGCCTGCCAGCCGGAGAAGTTGCGCGTGATTTTCTGGCCGTCGCGGTCTTGGTAATTTGCGGTGATATCGGCGGGGCGGGTGACTACGCCTTGGAATCCCTCGAAGGACAGGCAGCCTTCATAGAACACTGCTTCACGATCCGTGGCGGCAGCATAAGCAGGGTTGAAGATCTCGAAGTAATCCAGCGGTTCACGCTCTCGTTGCGCAGCAATTTCCTCTGGAACTGGATAGAGATCTTCGAGTACCGCGATCTGCAGGGGGATACCCACCTGAGGCGCTGCGAGGCCTACGCCAGGAGCATCGTACATGGTCTGGCGCATCGCATCGAGCAGTTCTTCGAGCAATTCCTGTGGCAGCTGGTGGTCGTAGGCTTCGGCCTGCTGGCGGAGAACTGGATGACCTAGCTGGACGATTGGCAAAACGAGATCATCGTTGGCCGTGTCCAGGACTTCTCGAACCAAAATCTCGATGTCCTGGGCGGTGTATGGGGTGTTCATCGGGAAACGCAAGTCCGTTCGTACTCGTTGAGCTGCAGTTGGGCCAGCCGCGAAGTGAGTCGAGCCCTTTCGGTGTCATGCAGCATATGGCCAAGATCGCCGAGATTGTCCGCGGCGTACAGGTGCACTTCCACGTTCTTGTCATAGAAGATATCGATGAGATTCGCTAGTCGACGTTCCTCATCCATCGGCAAGGTGGAGCTCGCTGGGATGGAAGTTATATGCCAGCACGAATACCGGCTTACCAGCTCCAGATAGTCGGCAGTATTGCGGCGGGTTCGGCTGATTTGATCGAAGCTGATCCAGATTTCATCCGCCCTCAAGTGCGCAGGACCGATTTCGTCGTAGCCGATCTCGACCATCGTATCGTGAAGTGGCATGTCGTCTGGCGTCTCGAAAAGATTCAGTGAGCCTTTCCGATACCCGTCAGGAGCGAGCCCTGGATCGGATGCGAGCTGGCGATAATCAACTGAATGATCCAGGGAAAAAACGATGAAGTCCCGTTGAATCCGGTCAATGGTTGGCTGCACCAGGTGATGGAACGTGTCATCATCCAACAGGTTCTCCGGACCGTAGTTCGACGTGGTGAACAGTTGGATTCCATGCTCCGTGCAATGCCGGATGAGTTTTGCCATGAACATCGCATCTCCGGGTTCGGTGCAATGGAATTCATCGAAAACCAGGACTTCGATTCCAGCAAGTTCGCGCTCAAGCCCTTGCGCGAAGATCGCCCCCAGTGGCTGTCCAGGGACGCGGTTGACCGGCGAATTCAAACGCTGGAAGAACTCGTGGAAATGGAAGCGCGCCGTGGTGGCGTTTGGCAAGACGGAGACCAGGGTGTTCATGATGAGTGTCTTGCCGCGGCCTGGAGGGCCGTAAATATAGACACCGGGGTGTTTGGCGGGCGACTGCGCGCGCAGAGTGCGTTCAAGAAGGTCGATCAGTTCACTCTGGACCGTATCAGCTTCGATATGTTGCAGCTTGAGCGATTCACGGATCCGACGAGCGTACTTATTCCTGTGGGGAATGCCTAGCAGCGGTTTAGCCATATCTAAATTTTGCCACCGGGCACTGATACGACCAATCTTCTGTGATGCAATCGCCACCTTTGGAGACGGCACGAAAGCTTTGTGCTAGGAAATTCTGGTCAAAACTACTAGTCACCGGTTATGCCGTGTATAACTAAATGGATGATTTAAGCAGGGGAGTGCTCACGGTTTTGACCATGAAACCGCGCAAGCCATGTGAATTTTTTGCGTATCTATCGCTTTATCGCGATCCGTGGCCATAATGGACACACCCATAGGGCTGGACCGCAATGGTTGGATCAGGCCAGGGCGGGCGAATGGCGGAGAGGGAGTGCGTGAGATGACCAGCGAATTCATTGTCCCAACGACTGAAGACGGGATCGTCTCCAGTGATCTCTTGGACATGTCGGTAACCGTGCTCAAGACCTTGTCTGATCCGGCAAGACTTCAGATGCTCTGGGCGTTGTCCATGGAGGACCTATCTCTGTCTGATCTGGCCCAGTTGATTGGCGTCAGCCCAACGGTCGCCAGCCAGTTGCTGTCCAGGTTGCGGGCCGCGGGTGTGCTTCAAACAAGGAAGTCCGGACGTCACGTAATTTACTCGATGCACGACGAGCGATCGCGGGAGTTCATCCGGCAGACCTTGGACTTCGCGAAGCATCGGCTTGATCTGCAGGATGCGCGCCTAGAGGAAGACCAATAAGCAACTGTGGAAATGCATGGCCAATGGGACGAATGCAGCCACTTCCAGCCGAATTTCTGATAAGCCGATAATCTACATTATGTAAAGTAGTGGAAATCTAGGCCTCCCCGATTCGGGTTTCAGTGCGCTATTCCCCTTGGCGACGTCAAAGTATCGACGTAGTGTCTTCATATGCCACTCAGCCGAAAGTTCGCGGACGATTCGTCGGATTCGGTAGTTCTTCGATGGTGTTTCAACGTATCGGCTGACCGACTCTGGAATGTGCTGACTGGCTGCCAGACCTTGCCACTCTGGCTGGGTACCCACCGCGCTGGCAACCTTGCCGTGGGTTCGACTGTGAAAATCGAACATGCGGAAGGCTATATCTGCGAAAGCCTGATTGAGCGGATTGATCCAGCGACGGCCCTTGAGATGTCCTGGAAGTTTCCAGAAGAATCGGAATCGAAGGTTAGTTGGATTCTGCGGTCCGTCCCGATCGGAGCTGAACTCGTGCTCACCCACTCAAATATCAGCGTTGACGTCGCAACTTACTTGGCTGGGTGGGAAACGCATCTAACCTATCTGGAGTCCGTCTTGCTGGGAGCGCCGCGGTCGATGGATCAATTTTGGGATCTATATCGGGAGATATACGAGAGTTTGGGCGATTCGCCTGCACCTCTCCCCTAATCTTTTTGCCGACAGGTGGTTCCGATTTCTCTAGACTTTGCGGACGGTTTGCATGACCGTGCAGAAACACCACCTGGGACGAAGCTGATGCTCACCTCGCCTTCGCCGTGCAGGGCCGCGATTGGTGGTCTGCTGGTTTTACTCTCGACCATCTCGGCGCTTTCTTCCTGGAGGGATAGGCGACGAGGCCAGTGCTCATCGGATTGATTCAACGATCGATTAATATTGTGTCTGGTGGCGCAATTGCCGCTCTGGTCGTGCAGGATGGGCATCCCCCATCCGCTCATTTCAAGGACCCCAACGACGGTGCATCATCATATTCGAGGTGTATTGCTTATAGTTTGGATTGCAATGTGGTGCTTTGTTTCGGCGTGAAGCGAACCATCACCAACATGCCAAGCAGCTCTACCAAGGTCTGGCTCACGACTACGGCAGAGGCTAATTCCAGCTCCGCCGGCAGAGCCAGGGCCAGTGGAAGCACTACCAGTGAATTTCGGGTGACGCCGCTGAATGTCGCGGCCCGCAGTGAGGCCATGGGTAGCTGGAAGAGTTTTCCTGCAGAGTATCCAAGGATGTTCATCAGGCCGATAAAAAGGACAAAAACCAGGATGCCCAGCGCCAATTGGGCAAAGCTGGACTGCACCGTGTAGATCTGCGAACCGACCACGCAAAACAGCGTTCCCATCATCAAGGGAACCATGAGGTAGTCGGCCCAATTGCCGATGCACTCCATGCGTGCAAAGCGCGTTGACAGTGCTTGGGTGAGTGCTGCTGCGAGCAAGGGAAGCGTAATGAGCCCCAGCAACGCCATCAGGAAAGGCCCTGGAACGATCATGCTGATTGCAGAAGGGCCAGCAAACAAGTAGAGGTATGCCGGCACAAGCACCATCTGTAAAATCAGCAAAAGGGGTGTGGCGGCCAGCAGCCTTTGGCTGTCTCCCCCAGCTAAGCCGGTAAACACGATGACGTAGTCGATGCAGGGTGCCAGCAGGACCAGTAGAACCCCGAAGAGCAGAGGCTGTTCCCCCGCCACGAGACGCGATAAGCCGAACGCCACGATCGGCACTACGACAAAGTTGATGGTGCACAGTGCACCCATGAACCGGATGTCCCGGAAGGCCTGGGGCAAACGTGTTAGCGGCATGCTCAGGAAAGTAGCGTAGAGCAGCAGACCCAAGATTGGATTGACCGTGAATTCAAGCGCCTTGCTGGCTGAAGGCAAAACCAGGCCGAAGACGCATCCGGCCGCGATCGCGGTGAGATAGAGAGCGATCTGGTGAGCTTGCATCCATGCATTGCCAGGCCACGTCTTCATGGGACTAATGCTAGAGCAGACCTTGCATCAGGAAGGAATGCCAGGGCATTCGTGGCGAGCCTTCATCAGGCACGCGTGTGTCTGAACCGAGATCGCTCGAAACAGCACCAGATTATTCATGGTCCGCAGGGTAAACCTATGATGAGTACATGAAGGAATCTATTCGTATGTGGCCATTGTGGATGGCTGTCGACGTTGTTCTGATTGTTCTCTTCGCCCTGCTCGGCAGGCGTGAACATGAACATGCCTTGAGCTTTAGTGGCATCTTGATGACAGCCCTGCCGTTCTTGATCGCCTATGTGGTGATGACCTTGCTGTCCAGGCCATGGTTCACGATCAATAAGTTCTTCCCTGCAGGCGTACTGGTCTGGGTAGGGACCGTAGCAGCTGGGCTAGCGCTGCGCATCGCTTTTGGTTCCACCGCAGCTGTCCCATTCATTATCGTTGCTTCGCTGGTCCTGGGCCTGTTCTTGATGGGGCGTAGGCTGTTAACTTCGTTGGTGGCCAAGCGCTTAGATAAATAGCAGTCCAAGCCCGTAGGAACCTGCGGCAACAAGGCCGCTGGCGAAAGTCCCCAGGATGAACTGTTCAGCGGCGCGATGATCTTTCAGTTCCGAGAACCGCCCGAGACCCTTAACCGCCAGAACGACCGCAATGCCTTCTGGCCAACCAGCCCAGAGGCTTCCGACAATTGCCGTCCGTTCCAGAAGTCCGATCCAAAGTCCGCCACGAAGCGGTGAAGGGTCGGACTCTTCCTTTTGGAGCTCGACGTCATTCTTGGCAGCAAGCCGGAAAATCAGCTCCGTAAAAGGGCCGCCGAAACTAATGGCAAAGATGGAACTCAGGACGATAGCGTAAACCGGTGGAATCCCTTGCGTCTGCATCGATGTTTGGGAGACTGCAGCCAGCAGTGCCGAAAGCAGTGCGAACAAGCCAGAACCAACTACGAGCCAGTCACGAACGCGAGCTCGTTTGCCCATGGCATGACCGAAGTAGGCGGAAATGCACGAGACGAATGCCGCTAGGCAAAGACTCCCCCACGCGATCCAAAGCATTTACTGCTCCTTTAACATCTTGAGCTGACGGGTTAGCGATTTCGCAGCTTCATCCATCATCCGATTCGCTTCAAACCATAGTGCGGCCGACAGCCGAGAAGAGACGGCTTGCTGAGTGATTCCAAGTTTCTTGGCAATCTGTTGCTGGGTCATGCCCTCGTCAGCCAATGTGCCGGCTTCCCAAGCTGTGGCCCTTCGCTTGGAAACGATGCAGGCAGTTAACTGGAGCTCAGCTTCCAGACGGGTGGCTTCATGCGATGGCCCGTGAACAGCGATATGTGCGTTGGTGTTCTTCGCGCGTTCCACGGCAACACGGGCATATTCAAAGGCTGGTCCTCGGCCAGCCCGGGTCTCTTCCGGCAACGGCGTTTCGACCTGTCCGAAACCAAGGCCAACGCTCCAGTCCCCTGACGCCGCCATCATCACTGCCAAGCGAATCGCTTCATTGGCATCATCCAAGACAGCCTGAACCTCATCGCCGGCGGTTCGCTGGAACGGGCGGACCACAGGGACGGTAGCATTAGCTTGCTTGACTAGTGCTTCCACCTTGTCTTCGGTGGATCGGGAACGTCGCTGGTCAATAGTCAAGACAATCATGGAACAATCATAAAACTTTGTATTTATATCTACAAATTAAAATTCTTGTACTTTGCTAAGTCTGGTGATGCAGCCATGCCTGCCATTCTCGGCTTTTCGACTACAGTTGATTCCAGATCAACCGCCTCTTGCCAGGCGGCAAGTTAGAACCGAAAGGCATAGTGATGGTCACCGCATTCGTCATGATCCAGACTGCAACTGACAGTATCCCCGAGTGCGCACAGCAGATCTCGGCAATCTCGGGCATCAGTGAAGTCTACTCCGTCGCAGGCGACTGGGACTTGATTGCCATTGCACGGGTCAACAAGCACGAGGATCTCGCCGAAGTCATTGCTAATAAGCTTTCCAAGATTCCAGGCATCCGCGGCACCCAGACCCACATCGCCTTCCGCGCTTATTCCGAGCATGACCTCGAAGCAGCTTTTTCCCTCGGTCTAGACGACTAAGCGGTATCGAAAACAAAGCCGGTCTTTGGTTCACTGATTGTAAAGTCGTGAACCAAAGACCGGCTTTGTCGCTGCCTGCAGGAGCTACTCCCCTACGATCGCCTGGGTCGTTGACGACCAAGCGTCCAGGGCGGACTTCGCCGCACCGGAATCGATCGAATGTGCTGCCTTTTCAATGGCGGCCCGCATGCGATCTTCGAAACTGCCCTCAGCAGTATCGCTGTACGCAACCATTCCTGCGGCCGCGTTGAGGAGAACTGCGTCCCGAACAGGGCCGGTCGCTCCCGAGATGACATCGAGTACAACCCCTGCGTTGTGTTGCGCATCCCCACCGCGGAGATCATCGAGCGTCGCCCGGGCGAGTCCAACATCTTGGGCGTCGAACGTGAACTCGGTGACTTGGCCATTGCGCACTTCCCAGACTCGGTTGGCAGCGGTGGTCGTTAGTTCATCCAGTCCGTCGTCTCCGCGGAAGACCAGGCCGCGCACGCCACGGCTTGCAAGCACGCCAGCCATGATTGGTGCCATGACCAGGTCGGAGCATCCGATGGCGGATGCGGTTGGCAAGGCGGGATTGGTCAACGGGCCCATGAAGTTGAAGGCGGTAGGTATCCGCAATTGACGTCGTGCCCCGGCAACGTGGCGCATTGAGGGGTGGAAGACATTGGCGAAGCAGAACGCAATCCCAACCTTGTCGTACACCTCTACAAGGCGCTCGATTGGTACCTCCAGGCGGACCCCTAGTGCTTCGAGCACGTCGGCCGATCCTGAGGATGAAGAGGACGCGCGGTTGCCGTGCTTAACTATGCTCACGCCGGCACCAGCGCAGACCAACGTGGACATCGTGGAGATATTGACCGTGTTCTGGCGATCGCCGCCCGTGCCGACAATGTCCAAGGTTTGTGCGTCAATGGTCAATGGGCGCGCGTTGGCCACCATGGAGTCCACTAGGCCGGTCAATTCGGCCACGGTTTCGCCTTTGGAGCGCAGTGCAACCAGGAAGCCGGCGATCTGCACGTCGCTCGCCTCGCCGGACATGATCTCATTCATGGCCCAAGCGGCCTGTTCGCGGCTGAGATCGCCACCGTCGATCAGGGTGGCCAATAGATCTGGCCACGTCGGGAACTTTTCGTTTACAAGGCTCGTTGACACATGAGAAAGCCTATCGAGACACTGGCCGCGCCACCCAATTCATGTCGCTAAATGATGTGGCTCAAGTCGCTAAAATCGCCTAGTTTCCAAGGTTAAATACGCAACACTTTCGTTGCATAAATGATTGTTTCGTGAGACGCGCCGAATGAACCTCTACGAATTGTAGAAAGAGTTTTCTCCGTACTTCCGCATGTTTCCGCGGATGTTGCCGTGATGTGGCGCAACAAACCTCCGTGAACCCGCTTTTGCATTGGTATCTGAGGGCCATTTAGAGACATAATGTCAGTGTGACAACTGCGACTCATGCCCCAAATACGACGGCGCCACATGCGCCGAACCGCCCAAACATGGTGTCGGTGGGAACGATGGTGTGGCTCTCCAGCGAGCTCATGTTCTTCGCCGCCCTCTTCGCCATGTACTTCAGCCTCCGGGCTGCCGCGCCCGAACTATGGGCGACTGAAACTGCCAAGCTCAACGTGCCGTTCGCGCTGGCTAACACCATCATCCTGGTGTCCAGCTCGTTCTCCTGCCAGCTAGGCGTGTTCCGTGCCGAAGAATTCAAGCCTCGCCGCTCTGGCGGGCTGTTCAACTTCAAGGAATGGGGAATGATTGAATGGTTCATTCTCACCTTCATCCTTGGTGCGATCTTCGTTTCGGTCCAGGCCTACGAATACGCTGTCCTCGTTAGCGAGGGCGTGGCCATCAACTCGAACTCCTACGCTTCGGCCTTCTACATTACGACCGGCTTCCACGGCATCCACGTCGCTGGTGGTCTGATCGCATTCTTGCTGATCATTGGTCGTGCGATGCTGGCTAAGAAGTTTGGTCACTTCGAAGCAACCGGCTCCATCGTGGTGTCCTACTACTGGCACTTCGTTGACGTTGTTTGGATCGCCCTGTTCGCGATCATCTACTTCTTGAAGTAGCAGCTTAAATTCATTAGTTGCCTCAACAAGAAGTACGGCAACACCACACCAAAGAAACTAAGTGAGGAACCAGCAAGTGAAGGCTCTTTCGAAAAAGCGCCGCCACCCGCTCGCCGCTGTGGCCCTGCTTCTGTTCGGATTGCTGATTACCGGCAGTCTCTACACTGCAGCCGGTAACATCAGCGAAGCGAAGGCAGCTGAGACCACTACTGCATCGCAGGCCGATGTAGAAGAAGGTCAGAAGCTTTTCGTCGCCAACTGCGCTACTTGCCACGGCATGAATGCCGAAGGCTCCGATTCCGGTCCATCGCTGATTGGCGTTGGCGCGGCATCCGTGGACTTCCAGGTCGGCACCGGCCGCATGCCGATGCAGATGCAGGGACCACAGGCCCAGGTCAAGCCGGTGCAGTTCGACGACGAGCAGATCTCCCAGCTGGCAGCATACGTTGCAAGCCTGGGTGCAGGCCCAGCGATCCCTGATGAGGAATACTTGGATACCACCCAGGGCGACGCCGCCCACGGTGGCACCGTCTTCCGTGTGAACTGCGCGATGTGCCACAACGCGGCTGCTGCCGGTGGTGCGCTGACCCGCGGCAAGTTCGCACCAACCCTGACCGGTGTATCCGAAAAGCACATCTACGAAGCGATGGCTACCGGCCCACAGAACATGCCAGTGTTCAACGACTCGAACATCACCCCAGAAGAGAAGCGTGATGTCATCACCTTCCTGAAGACCATTGAAGCCAATGGTTCCGCTGGCGGTGCAGCCCTGGGCTCCCTGGGTCCAGTTGCTGAAGGCCTGTTCACCTGGACCGCAGGTCTGGGTATCATCATTGCCTTCACCATTTGGTTGACCTCGCGTCCTTCCTAAGGCAAACCACGGCCACGGCCGTAACCATCACTACGTACATAAATTCCTAACAGAAGGATGAGAGAGAAACATGGGCGACCATAGTCACGGCAGTCCCGAAAACTCGGGCACCGTTGCTAAGGCTGACGATGTAGCTCAGGATCGTTTCCCAGATCCGGGCCTACCACCGCATCGTCCGCGTCTCGCAGACCGCGATCCGCGCGCAGCCAAGCGACATGAGCGTCAAGTAGCGCTCCTATTTACCATCTCCATCATCGGCACGCTCTTCTTCTTCGTGGCCTACTTCGTCCTGGGCCGCCTAGGCGAGATGACCTTCGCTGAACTGCGTGTGCAGAACGCTGCACTGGGACTGGGCACCGCCTTCGCGATGCTTGGTATCGGTGTGGGTATTGTTCACTGGGCCAAGACCCTGATGCCGGATCACGAGCTCATGGAAATGCGCCACGAGATCCGCTCGGAAGAAGATCGCCAGGATGCCGTCGAGATCATCGATACCGTTATCGAGGAATCGGGCATCAAGCGTCGTCCGCTGATCCGCAATACCCTGATCGGCGCCATTGCCTTGGCTCCAATCCCGGCAATCTTCATGTTCCGCGACCTGGATCGCACCGGCAACACCGCGAGCCAGATGATCGATTCCCTGCGCCACACCATGTGGGACAAGGGCGTCCGTCTGACCCGCGACCCATCCGGTACCCCGATCAAGGCTTCGGACGTGCAGATCGGTTCTGCTTTCCACGTGATCCCCGAAGGCCTGAACGAGGCCGAGCACCCGCTGAATGAAAAGGCCAAGGCCGTCGTTCTGCTGATGCGCATGGATCCAGCGGAAATGCAGATCTCCGAGGGGCGTGAAACCTGGAACGTCGACGGCATCGTCGCGTACTCCAAGATTTGCACCCACGTTGGTTGCCCGATTGCTCTGTACGAGCAGCACACCCACCACTTGCTGTGCCCATGCCACCAGTCGACCTTTGACCTGACGCAGGAATGCAAGGTCATCTTCGGCCCGGCTGGCCACGCACTGCCGCAGCTGCCAATCACCGTGGACTCCGAGGGCTACCTGGTCGCCCAGAGTGACTTCCACGAGCCAGTTGGCCCATCGTACTGGGAGCGTGGTTAATCATGGCTACTAACGAGTACCAAGCATCGACCGCTACCGGTCGCATCGCGAACTTCGTGGACTCCCGCGTTGGCGCGTCGGGCATTGTCAAGGAATTCGGTCGCAAGATCTTCCCTGACCACTGGTCGTTCATGTTCGGTGAAGTGGCGATGTACACCTTCGTGCTGCTGCTGCTCTCCGGCACCTTCCTGACCTTCTTCTTCGATCCGTCGATGGCGCACGTCATCTACAACGGTTCGTATGTACCGATGAAGGGCATCGGCATGTCGACGGCTATGGCCTCGACCATGGAGATCTCCTTCGACGTGCGCGGCGGCCTGTTCATGCGCCAGGTGCACCACTGGTCGGCACTGCTGTTTGTTGCTTCCCTCTCCGTGCACATGCTGCGCGTATTCTTCACCGGCGCATTCCGTCGCCCACGTGAACTGAACTGGGTTGTTGGCGGCGTGCTGCTGATCATGGGTCTGGCTGCCGGTTTCACCGGCTACTCCCTGCCGGATGACCTGCTGTCCGGTAACGGACTGCGCATTATCGATGGCGTCATGAAGGCTCTGCCAATCGTGGGCACCTACCTGTCGATGTTCTTCTTCGGCGGAGAGTTCCCAGGCGATACGGTGATCCCGCGTCTGTACTCGCTGCACATCATGATCGTTCCTGCGATCATCATCCTGCTGATCGTGATCCACCTGTTCATGGTTGTGACCCACAAGCACACCCAGTACCCAGGCCCAGGCCGCACCAACGACAACGTTGTTGGCTTCCCTGTTGGCCCGGTCTACGCAGCGAAGGCCGGTGGATTCTTCTTCATCGTCTTCGGCATCGTGGCATTGATTGCTGGCCTGTTCCAGATCAACCCGGTATGGAACTACGGGCCTTACGACCCATCCCCTGTTTCGGCTGGTACCCAGCCGGACTGGTACATCGGCTTCGTTGATGGCGCTCTGCGCCTGATGCCTGGTGTGCTTGGCAACTTCAGCTTCGAATGGATCATTCCATTCCCATGGGGCGACAACACCCTGGTGCTGTCCGTCCTGCTGCCAGCATTGGTTCCTGCCGGCGCACTGTTCGCAGTGATGTTCGCCTGGCCATGGATCGAACGCTGGGTCACCAAGGATGACCGCGAGCACCACCTGCTCGACCGTCCACGCAACGCTCCATTCCGTACGGCAATGGGCGCGGCAGGCGTAGTGTTCTACTGCGTCATGTGGGCTGCTGCCTCCTCCGACTTGATCGCGACCCACTTCCATGTGTCGCTGAACGATGTCACCTACTGGCTGCGTACGCTGTTCTTCCTGGGCCCAATCCTGGCCTTCTGGCTGACTCGCCGTATCTGCCTGTCGCTGCAGCGCAAGGATCGCGAGATCGTCCTGCACGGCCGCGAAGCCGGCATCATCCAGATGTCGCCTGAGGGTGGCTTCTCGGAGAAGCACGAGGAAATTGATGTCTACAAGCGTTACCTGCTGACCAACTACGTTGATCGCCAGTACATCCCGGCTCAGCCTGATGCAGCAGGACACGTCTCCGGTTCGGAGAAGCGTCGTGCGGCACTGTCGAAGTTCTTCTTCGAAGACCGCGTCGCCCCGGTAACCCCATCGGAGCTGGAAGCTGCTCATGCAGCCCACGGCCACCATGAGGTCGAAGGCGACAAGCAGGACTCGATCACTAAGTAACAGCGACTCGAGTTAGTCACAAAGGGAGGGACACACCGCAAGGTGTGTCTCTCCCTTCGTTAACCCATCTTTCCTGCGGCCTTGTGTGCACCAGAGCGCCAGCCAATGCCGCGAACATGAGGTCGGGGCCATCCACGGATCTCCCAGTCGATTAGAAGGGCTTCTGGCGCTGTGCCAGCATGCGATGCCGGGGCCAGCAAGGCCTTGCTCCCCCGCCAGGTTCGCAATAGGCGTTGGGGGTTACCGGGTGAGGCCAAGAACCTGCTGCGATGGTTGATTCAACCTGTGCGCGTAGGCTCCATTGCTCTTCACCCGCGAGGAAGCGGAATGCCGTCTGCAGATGAATCTGGGAGGCCACCAGCCAGCCGCAATTCCGGATCGGAGCCGCTCACGACTGTGGCTGCTCAAGGTGGTTGCTGCCCAGACAAGAGTCCAGCTCCAGGAAGCGATCTAGGCCTATTCCCTGTAGCAGCCAACTTGCTGCGTCTCTCCCCTGACACACTTTCAAGAGATCAAGGGCCGGCACCGTCGTTGGAATAGTTGATGAGGACCTGGAGATGGCGTTTTGGAGGTTGGATTGTTGCGATGGATGACGGTCGCCGCCATGCTTGCGCGGATAGGCCAGTGTGCAGTGGTGCTGCTGACCGTCAACGTGCAGTTCTGTTGGCCATCAGTGGGCATTATTCATGGCTGCTGTTGGGCAGAAACCAATTTCCTTGACACCCGAGTCGCAAGCCTAGGCTCAGAAGGTGTCCGTGTAGCGTGGCGTGCGAGTACCGACTCGCTGCAATGGAACGAACAGCTTGTAGCGGTCCGACCGGTAGAGCGAGACAGAATAGTCGGCCAACCGATCGCCGATGTAGGCGTAGCGCGTGATCTGCAGGAGCGGGAAGCCGGGGTCTACGCCCAAGAGCACCGCTTGCCTCTTGCTGGCTGCAGTGCTTTCCACTTGATCCTCGCCCCATTCAAGCAAGATGCCGTAGCGCTCGTGCAAGGCTTGATATAGCTTGGACGGCGGCTCGCCGTCCACGAAACCCGGCACGAGATCAGCGGGCATATAGTTCTCGTCCAGACTCATGGGAATGCCATCGGCGAGCAGCAGGCGCTTGAACTGGACGACTGCTGTGCCCTCCTCCACCATCAGCTGCGCCGCAAGGCTGGCGTTGGCCTTGATCTCCGCGAATTCGAGTACGTGGGCATCGGGAACCATGCCGCGGCGCATCATGTCCTCGGAGTAGGAGTGCAAGCGGACACGGAGATCCAGTTTCTCGGGCACGACGAAGGTCCCAATTCCGACTACCCGCTTGAGCACCTGTTCATCGACCAGCGCGTCGATGGCTTGCCGGATGGTTTTGCGGGCCACGCCGAAGTGCTCAGCCAGCACGCGTTCGGGTGGCAGCTTGTAGCCGGGTTTGCAGGCTTCGCGCGCATGGGTCTTGAGAATCTCGCGGATCTGCCGGTACTTGCTTTGCTTGCTCTGCGGATCAAGGTGCGCCTGAACGTGTGGCTGCGGTGCGTGGCGCATGCTGCATCTCCTCGAACTGGATATCCCGAGGGCCAATTGCCTTCGAAGAACTGTTATTAAAAGACTAACGGGGTGGCAAGCAAAAGTGCTTGCCACCCCGTCAGGGTTACTGCTTAGTGAGCGTGATCGCCACGGCTGTATTCGTAAACCCAGCCGGTCACACCAACGACGGCCAAGCCGGCGCCGATGAAGAAGACCCACCAGCCGACAGCCAGGCCAAGGAAGCCAACAGCTGCCGCGGATGCCAGGACCAATGGCCACCAGCTCCATGGGGAGAACATTCCGATATCGCCCGCGTTCTCGTGGATTTCGCCATCCACACGGTCCTCCGGGCGGTTGCCAACGCGCTTAGCGGTGAACAGCAAGTAGCCGCCTACCATTGCCGAGAGTCCAACCAGCATGATCAAGGCCAGCAATCCGACCCATTCTTCCCAGTTGGTCATGTAACCGTAGACAATTGCTACCGGGGTGAAGAAGAAGACGCCACCCAGGAAAATCCAGGATTCAACTTTCATCGTTATACGTCCTTCTGGTCAGCCGAGCCGAAGATCTTCGCAACCGGAGTTTCGGGGGTAACCCGTCCGCTCAGTTCCGGGTGGTGCAGATCCAGTGCTGGACGCTCCGAACGGATGCGAGGGATGGAGTGGAAGTTGTGACGTGGTGGAGGGCAAGAGGTTGCCCACTCCAGCGATGCGCCGAAGCCCCATGGATCGTCAACTTCAACCTTCTTGGCGTTTCGGTGGGTTACCCACACGTTCCAGAAGAATGGAATCATCGATGCACCCAGGATGAATGCGAAGACGGTCGATACCTGGTTCATGGTGGTGAAGCCATCTTCAGGCATGTAGTCGGCGTAGCGACGTGGCATGCCCATGACGCCCAGCCAGTGCTGGATCAGGAAAGTGCCGTGGAAGCCGATGAACAGCAACCAGAAGTGGATCTTGCCAAGGCGCTCGTTGAGCATCTTGCCGGTCCACTTTGGCCACCAGAAGTAGAAGCCAGCGAACATCGCGAACACGACGGTACCGAAGACCACGTAGTGGAAGTGGGCCACAACGAAGTAGGTATCCGATACGTGGAAGTCCAGGGACGGAGCCGACAGGATGATGCCGGTCAGGCCGCCGAACAGGAAGGTGATCATGAAGCCCATGCTCCAGAGCATGGGGGTTTCGAAGGTGATCGAGCCGCGCCACAGGGTACCGATCCAGTTGAAGAACTTCACACCGGTTGGAACCGCGATCAGCATGGTCATGAAGCCGAAGAATGGCAGCATGACCGAGCCGGTGACGTACATGTGGTGTGCCCACACGGAAACCGACAGGGCGGCAATTGCGATGGTCGCGAAGACCAGGCCCTTGTAGCCGAAGATCGGCTTGCGGGAAAACACTGGGAAGATCTCAGAGACGATGCCGAAGAACGGCAATGCAATGATGTATACCTCAGGGTGGCCGAAGAACCAGAACAGGTGCTGCCAGAGTACGGCACCGCCATTGTCCGGATCGAAGATGTGAGCGCCGAAGCGGCGGTCTGCACCCAGTGCGAACAGCGCAGCTGCCAGTGGCGGGAAGGCCATCAGGACCAGCAACGAGGTGATCAGGGTGTTCCACGAGAAGATCGACATGCGCCACATGGTCATGCCAGGCGCGCGCAGGCAGATGATGGTGGTGATGAAGTTGACGGCGCCAAGGATGGTACCGAAGCCCGACAGTGCAAGGCCGAAGACCCAGAGGTCGCCGCCGATGCCTGGCGAGAAGGTGGTGTTCGACAGCGGTGCGTACGCGAACCAACCGAAGCTAGCTGCACCCTGAGGGGTGAGGTAGCCGGCCAGGGCGATAATCGAGCCCAGCGAGAAGAACCAGAATGCCAAGGCGTTCAGACGTGGGAAGGCCACATCCGGCGAGCCGATCTGCAGAGGCATCATGACGTTGGCGAAACCAGCGAACAGCGGGGTTGCGAACATCAGGAGCATGACGGTGCCGTGCATGGTGAACAGCTGGTTGTACTGTTCCTTGGTCTGCAGGATCTGCATGCCTGGTTCGAACAGCTCTGCACGAATCAGCAGCGCCATCAGGCCGCCGACGCAGAACAGGATGAACGAGCTGATCAGGTACATGTACCCGATCTTCTTGTGGTCGGTCGAAGTGATGTAGTCGACGAACAGACGACCCTTAGACTTCGGCACTACGGCTGGGGCAATCGACTTTACGTCGTCAGTCGCATATTCAAACGTTGTCATGATTACTCTCCTTCCCCGTGCTCTACTACTACGCCGTTTACAGCATTTGGCTGACGGTCGTATTCTTCACCAATGTGGCCATCTTCCATCTTCGCCAGCTGAGCCTTGAACTCGGACTCGCTGACAACCTCGACGTTGAAGAGCATCTCCGAGTGGTACTCGCCGCAAAGCTCGGCGCACTTGCCGTCGTAGCTGCCTTCAACCTGCGGAGTCAGGTAGATGTAGTTGGTCTTGCCTGGGATCATGTCCAGCTTCTGCAAGAAGGCTGGGACCCAGAAGGAGTGGATGACATCGCGGCTATTGAGCTCAAGGGTTACCGACTTGCCTGCTGGCAGGTACAAGGTTGGCAGTTCTTCGCGAACGCCTTCCGAGCCATCGGTGTTCAAGTGAGCCTGTTCGCCGGCAAAGTACTTCTCGGTGCCCTGGTAGCTGTAGTTGAAGTCCCAGGCCCATTGCTTGGCTCGGACGTCCACTACAACCTCAGAATCAACAGGAGCGTTGATCTGCTTTTCCAGGTTGTTGTTGAAGCTAAAGAAGACTAGAACAAGGACCAAAGGAATGGCCGTGTAGAAGATCTCCAATGGCAGGTTGTAGCTCAGCTGACGCGGGTAACCCGTATCGTTCTTGCGGCGACGGTAGGCAATGACGCACCAGAGCATCAATCCCCAGGTCAATACGCCGATGACAATAACAGCGATCCACGAGTTAACCCAGAAATCCTGGATTGCCCCGGTGTGGTTGGTGGTATCGCGCTCCACGTTTGGGAGCCAACCGCGTTTTGCCTCCGCTGTACATCCCGTCAACAGCAATGCGCCAGTGCCGACTAAAGCCAGTACTTTGGCTTTAGCGGACCCGCGACTGCCGGTTCGGTCTTGCGAACTCACAGACGGCCCTTCCTCTTTGTTGGTGCAGAATGTGGTCTTCATAAGTCACCTCGTGGTTTAAACGAGTTGCACGGTGAGGTGGCTCACGAAGGGAAACATAGTTTTACTACTTAATGTAGAGCTTACCCTCTTTGGGGTCAGAATGCCGAAAAACGCCGCTGTACTAACGAGAAATTTCTTCAACGTTTGAACAGCGGCGTTAGTTCCCTACGGCCTAGTGGAAGGAATCTCCACACGCGCAGGAGCCGGATGCGGCGGGGTTGTCGATGGTGAAGCCCTGCTTCGAGATGGTGTCCTCGAAATCAATGGATGCGCCAGCAAGATAAGGCACGCTCATCTTGTCGACGATGACTTCAACGCCGTCGAAGTCGCGCACAGCGTCGCCTTCGAGCATGCGCTCATCGAAATAAAGCTGGTAGATCAGGCCCGAGCAGCCTCCTGGCTGCACTGCGATGCGGAGACGAAGATCATCCCGACCTTCCTGCTCCAGAAGCGAGCGAACCTTGGCCGCTGCCACGTCGGAAATTTCTACCTCGTGGGTTGGAACCTCGGTTGGGTCGCCCTTGGTCTGGTCAACAGATGCAGTCATGATTTTCCTCCCATACTGCTCGATGCGGTACCAAGCCCCAGATTTGTTCTGGAGCTGGCACCTCTGTTCTTGCTTCTATCCTACGTCGCTACGCTGAAGATTTCTCCCCTTGCGTCTCTCCGTATGACACGCTTCATAGTCCCTCGGCGTTGATCCTTGCCAGCATCAGTGCTTCAGCCTCAATGGCGTGCTGGAAGTCGCCCAGGTGCAGCGACTCGTTGGCTGAATGCGCGCGCGAATCAGGATCCTCGACGCCAGTGACGAGAATCTGGGCCTGCGGGAAGACTTCCAGCAAATCTGCAATGAATGGAATTGATCCACCCAGCCCCATATTCACTGGTACAACACCCCAAGCTTGTTCCAGTGCCCAGCGCGCAGTGTCATTAGCTGAAGCATCCAAATCGGCCTTGTAGGCGTTGCCCGCTTCCGTAGCCACAAATTCAATTTCGGCGCCACGCAGGTCAATGCTCTTGACATGTGATTCAAGGGCCTTGAGCGCGTCGGCCGGGTCCTGCCCTGGCGCCAGCCGCATCGATACCTTGAAGCGAGTTGCCGGCAGCAAGGTATTCGATGAGTGGTCAACGCTTGGGATATCCATTCCAATCACGCTCAGTGCTGGTTTATTCCATAAGCGGTCGGTGATTTTCCCGGATCCAGCGAGCTGGAAGGAATCCAGTACGCCGGAATCCTTGCGGAACTCGGCTTCATCGAAATCGACTTCGGCAGCGTCGTTGGCGACCAATCCCGCAACGGCCACGGAGCCATCGTCATTGTGGAAACTGGAAATCAGCTTGGCAGCCAGGATGGGGCCATCGAGAACTGGGCCGCCGAACATGCCAGAATGGACCGCATGGTTTAGCGAGCGGACGGTGATCTCTGCCGCGCACATGCCGCGCAATGAACTGGTCAGCGCCGGAGTTCCAACTGACCAGTTGGACGAGTCGGCAACGACGATAACGTCTGCCGCCAGCTTTTCCTGATGCGCTTCCAAGAAGTTGCGGAAGGATGGGGAGCCTGCTTCTTCTTCGCCTTCGAAGAAGTAGGTTACGCCAACGCCGAAGTCGCTGACGAGATCCAGCACGGCGCGCATCGCAGCGATGTGCACCATGATGCCCGCCTTGTCGTCGGCGGCGCCGCGTCCGAACAGCCGGTCCCCTACCCTCGTGGCTTCGAAGACCGGGGTATTCCAGTCTGCCTCGTTGCCTGGGGGCTGGACGTCGTGGTGCGCGTAGAGCAGCACGGTCGGCTTCCCGGGGGCCGCCTTGCGCTGCGCGACAACGGCAGGTGCGCCCATAGCGCCATTCTGCGCTGGTTCGCGCAGGATTTCCACGGTCTCCATGCCAGCCGACTTCGCCAATTCGGCAGCGGCAGCAGCTGATTTTTCCAGGTTCTGCGGGTCGAAGGATTCCCATGCGATGCTTGGGATCGCGACTAGGGAGGTGAGCTCTTCGAGGATCTTCTCGAAGTTCGTTTCGATGTGGCTCTTGAGCGCGGCAATATCGACACCGTTAGCAGCGGCGTCGAAGGTAGTATTTTCGGTCATGTCTTCAGCCTAGCAATTCCACGGGTATCGAATGTCACGCCGTTGTCGAATCCCGGCTAAGATGGAGGGGTGTTTGGACGTAAGAAGGATGAACCTCAATCCCCCGTAAATGTGGAGCCTGCTCAGCAGGCCCCGGAATCCACCGACGGCCGCAAGACCGGTCCAACGCCCAAGCGCAGTGCGCAGCAGGCGAACCGGCAACGCCCGTTGGTTCCTACTGATCGCAAGGCCGCGAAAGAGGCTGAACGTCAACGACGCATCGAAGCCCAGAACCGTTTACGCTTGGCGAACGAAACTGGCGATGAACGCTACCTGATGCCGCGCGATAAGGGCGAGCAGAAGCGCTACACCCGGAATTTCATTGACTCCCGCTGGATGTTCGGCGAGTTCATGATGTTCATCATCCTGGCCTTCTTGGTCATCTCGCTGGTATTCCAGAGCAATCTGCAGGTCCAGATGTTCGTGCAGCTGGCCCTGTGGGTCGTGATCGCATTGATCATCGTCGAGGCCATCGTGACTTCCATAATCTTGAAGAAGCGCTTGACTGCCAAGTTCGGCCACATGGAGAAGGGCGTACGCATGTACGCTGCGATGCGCGGCATGCAGTTCCGCAAATTGCGCCTGCCGAAGCCGCAGGTGAAGCGCGGCGAAATTATCGACTAGTCGATCCAGCTAGACCACTGAGGGGCAAGCTCGCATGAGCTTGCCCCTTTTCTAATCGAATTCCTCCATGTGGTACAGGGTTATAACTTTGTGAACGTGAATACAAGAAGAATGGAGATCTTCATCTACCGGGCAGTTCCAGCAGGAAATTTTCCATACAGCCTTGTATCTGGAGGTGAGTCTCGTGCTTGTGGACGTGGATACAAGGATTCCTGGAGCCTGTCGCTCTAAATTGCCAGCTTCTCCCCTGTCTCCCTGGCTCTGGATTCACCACGTGCGCGAGATAGCACACGAGGTCATTGTCGGGCCAGCTTCGCAGTAGCTGAACGAGCTTAAAGCTGTACGGCCCCGATTGTGAAAATCGAGGCCGTACCAGAGTGATGAGGGGCTTGCCGGCCCAACGCTCTAGAGCATGCGCTCCAGATCCTTGTTGATGGAACGTGCCCAGAACGGACCCTCGTAGAGGAATGCAGTGTAGCCCTGCACCAAGTCCGCGCCCGCGTCCAGGCGTTCCTTCACATCCGTGGCATTTTCCACGCCGCCGACGGAAATCAACGCCATTTCGGCAGGAACCAATGAACGCAGCTGGCGAAGAACCTCAAGCGATCGCTGCTTGAGCGGAGCCCCTGATAGTCCGCCGGCACCAATTTCTTCAACTTTGGCGGCATCGCTATTCAAGTTCTCACGACCGATAGTCGTGTTGGTGGCAATGATGCCATCGAGTTCAAGTTCGATGGCCAAGCGCGCGACATCGGCAACGTCCTCATCGCTCAAGTCGGGAGCGATCTTAACCAGCAGCGGGATGTGCCGGCCTGCAACCTTGTCAGCCAGCTGGCCAACTTCCGAAAGCAGCGGGCGAAGAGAATCGACGCTCTGCAGCAGGCGAAGTCCTGGGGTGTTCGGGCTTGAAACGTTCACCACCAGGTAATCCGCGTGGATCGCCAGCTGGCGAGTGGACGACAGGTAATCCGCGACCGCATCCTCCAACTCCACGACCTTGGTCTTGCCGATATTCACGCCAATCACCGGACGGGTTCCAGCGTAATCAGACTTGAGCTCCTGGCGGGCACCGGCGACGCGGGCAGCCACGCGCTCGGCACCTTCATTGTTGAAGCCCATTCGGTTGATAACCGCGCGGTCGTCAACCAGACGGAAAAGCCTTGGTTGCGGATTGCCGGGCTGGGCCTGTCCGGTAACCGTTCCGATTTCAACATGGCCGAAACCTATGTCGCTCAACGCCAAGATGCCGGTGGCTCCCTTGTCGAAACCGGCAGCCAATCCAAATGGCGATGGGAAGTCGATACCCATGACGGTGCGATTCAGTTTGGGTGCCGGGGCGAAGAATTTGCGTGCTGCCTTGGTGAGCCCTGCACGTTGCGCAATCTTGATCGCGTTGAAGGCAAAATGGTGAGCCTGTTCAGGATCCATCTTGGTGAAGACGTGCTTGAAGACCAGTGGGTATATGCGCATAGACCCATTTTCCCGCGAAGAGGCCGAAACAGACAACTTGAGGTGGGTAGTATTCAAGATATGAAGCACTTCGTCGTCCCAGAAAGCAGCAACTGGCCCGACTTCATGTCTTCCACCTGCCCGGGGCAATGGGTTGAAGATCCGCTGGGGCCCGATTTCGAGCACCAAACCCTGGATTTCGGAACCGATGCCGAAGGCCCGGCGGTGGCAACGCTGATTCGGTACCGCCCGGCAGGATTCCGGCAACGTCTCGGGCGCAAGGCGCAGGGAATCGTGCTGAGCGTGCACGGCTGGAGCGACTATTTCTACAACCGTGAACTGGCTGTTTTCTGGCATCACCACGGATACCACTTCTACGCACTGGATCTGCGCAGGCATGGTCGCAGCTTGAGAGCAGAACATGCCTTGCCCGGATACGTTGACGACTTGGCGGACTTCGACGAAGAGCTTGAAGCGACTTTGGAACTGCTGCGCAAGGAGCATCCGGGCCTGCCAGTAGTGGCCCAAGGGCACTCGACCGGCGGACTGATTCTTAGCTTATGGATTGCCCGCCGGCAACCAGAGATCAAGGCTCTGGTGCTGAATGCTCCATGGCTCGAATTCCAGGGAACAGCCTTCTTGCGCATTCCCATTCATGGCCTGATGGAAGCGATCACCCGCACGAATCCGCGCCGGAAGCTCAGCGGGCCAGAATTCGACCATTACTGGCAATCACTGAGTACCGACAGTCACGGCCAGTGGGATGTTCATCGACTGTGGCGGCCAAGAGTCGCTTTTCCGAATACCGCGGGATGGCTGAAAACGATCTTCGATGGCCATGCACTAGTAGCCAAAGGGCTGAAACTCCAGCAGCCGATCTTCGTGCTCACCTCGGACCGGACCCACATCGGCACGACCTACTCCCCCGATATGCAGCATTGCGATTCGGTACTGGACGTTCAGCAGACTCGCCTGCGGGCGATGAAGCTGGGCAGTTTCGTCACCCTGTCCGAAATTCCCGGAGCAATGCACGATGTGTTCACCTCCGCTGAACCGGCCAGAGCCGCGGCGTATCGCGACTTGAGCCTTTGGCTGCGGATGGTGGGCACAGCGCGCTGAACGTCCTACCCCTGGGGCTTGTCGACGGCTCCGCCGTAGCGGCGATCGCGCTTTGCGTATTCTTCCACCGCGGCATACAGCGTCCGCCGGTCGACATCCGGCCACAACTGGTCCAGGAAGACCATCTCCGCGTAGGCCGACTGCCACAGCAGGAAGTTGCTGGTGCGCTGCTCGCCACTGGTCCGCAGGAAGAGATCCACATCTGGGAGTTCTGGCGCATGCAGGTACTTGGCAATGGTCTTTTCGCCAACGGAACTGGCGCGAAGCTTGCCGGCAGCGACATCTTGGGCAATTTGGCTGACTGCGTCGCCAAGTTCTGCCCGACCGCCATAGTTCACGCACATGGTCAGCTGGCATCCCAAGTTGTCCTTGGTCAGCTCTTCGGCTTCTTTGAGCTCGTTGATCACTGACTTCCAGAGCTTGGGCTCCCGGCCCGACCAGCGAATGCGCACGCCCCAAGAATTCAACGTATCGCGTTGGCGGCGCAGGACATCACGCGAAAAGCCCATCAGGAAGCGGACTTCCTCTGGGCTGCGCTTCCAGTTTTCCGTGGAGAACGCATAGACCGAAACATATTTGACACCCAACTCCACGGCGCCTGCCATCACATCGAGCAGCGCGGCTTCGCCTGCACGATGCCCCTCGGTACGCGGCAGTCCGCGCTGGTTGGCCCACCGCCCATTGCCGTCCATGACAATCGCCACGTGCTCAGGGATGAGCTCCTGGGGAATGGCCGGCACCTGTGGATTCTCCGGATGCGCAAAGGGAGCAACGGGGCCTCGGCGGCCGGTGATCTTTGGAAGCTTCTTCAATTTCTCTCCACAAGACGTAGGGAATTCACTGCACGCTCTAGGTGCCATTGCAAGTAATTGGCCACGATATCTGCTGCCTGCTTCCGCGCACGGGGTCCTGCCTGTGCCACGGTGGACCAGTCCCCCTCCAATAGGGCCTGCAGATATTCGATGGTGATGGGGTGCGGGGATAATGACCCGGGAGGGCGGCATTCGGGGCAAACCACGCCGCCAAGCTGGACGTGCAGTGCTTGATGCGGGCCAGGCTTGCCGCAGCGCACGCAATTGGTGAATGACGGTGCCCAACCAGCGACCGACAGCGCCCGCAGAATATAGGAATCGAGCACGGCCCCGGAATCGACCCTCTGCTTGGAGAGCAGCGCGATCGCACCGTGGAAGAGCTGATATTGCTGGAGCGTTGAATCGCTGTCCGTCTCGAGCAGCCTTTCGGCGATCTCCGACATGGCGTTGGCCACCGTATAGCTCGGGTAATCCATGACCAGCAGCTGGCCGTAGGGGTTGCGCAGCTGGGCCTGCGAGACGATATCGAGGTTCCGGCCCATCACCAGCAGGGCATTGACTTCCATGAAAGGTTCCAGCGTTGCGCCCATCCTCGACGACGTCCGGCGTACGCCCTTGGCCACGGCACGGACAATTCCGCTGGGGGTCAGCAGCGTGATGATCCGGTCGGCTTCACCCAGCTTATGGGTGCGCAAGACCAGACCACGGGTGTGGTAGCTCTTGGAAGCGAAACCTGATCTGGACACAGACAGTATTCTCCCACTTCAACTGCCAAAGTTCTGAATCGCTTGAATACCAGGAGTTCCGATTCGCCGGCGGACATGGCAGTTGCACGAGCAAACCGGCATCTACCGGGCCCGAATCCAAAGGGTTCGAGGCACTCCTCGACTTGAACCGGGCAGAAAGGCCGAGAATGCCGTGCAGGACTAAACGCCACGGCCAGCTGAGTGGGCTGGCCGTGGCGTTTTGCTGGCGGCAGGTTCTGCCGGCTGCCTACTTGCTGTCGCGGATTGCGCGGTTGACCGCAGAGACCACGGCCTTCAGCGCCGCGATGTTGGTATTGGTGTCCAGGCCGATGCCCCAGAGGATGCGGTCGCCCACGGCGCATTCGACGAAGGCCGCGGCGCGGGCGTTGCCGCCTTCGCTCATGGCATGCTCGGAGTAGTCCAGCACGCGCAGATCCACGCCATCGTCGTTGAGCAGCTTGACCAGTGCGGAGACCGGACCGTTGCCCTGGGCGCTGCGCTCATGGGCCACGCCGTCGATGATCAGCTTGGTATCCAGGCGGAAGCTGCCATCCTCTGCCGAAGCCGCGGTGGCCGAAGCGATCTGGTAGTAGCCCCACGAGTTCATTCCCGAATCCTCGCTGACCGGCAGGTACTCGTCCTGGAAGACATCCCAGATATGCTGCGAGGAGATCTCGCCGCCCTCGGTATCCGTCTTGCGCTGGATGACGCCGGAGAACTCGATCTGCGCGCGGCGCGGCAGATCCAGGTTGTAGTCGTTCTTCAGCAAGTAGGCCACGCCGCCCTTGCCGGATTGCGAATTGACCCGGATCACTGCTTCGTAGGAGCGGCCGATATCCTTCGGATCGACAGGCAGGTACGGAACAGCCCAGACCAGGTCATTGACGTCCTTGCCTTCAGCCGAAGCCTTGGCTTCCATCGCTTCCAGGCCCTTCTTGATCGCATCCTGGTGCGAGCCGGAGAAGGCGGTGAACACCAGGTCGCCGCCGTACGGGCTGCGCTCGGGCACCGGCAGCTGGTTGCAGTACTCGACGGTGCGGCGGATGTGGTCCATGTCGGAGAAGTCGATCTGCGGGTCCACGCCCTGGCCGAACATGTTCATGCCCAGGGTCACCAGGTCCACGTTGCCGGTGCGTTCGCCGTTGCCGAACAGGCAGCCTTCGATGCGGTCCGCGCCGGCCAGGTAGCCCAGCTCCGCGGCGGCCACGCCGGTGCCGCGGTCGTTGTGCGGGTGCAGCGAGAGGATGATCGAGTCGCGGTTGGCCAGGTTGCGGTGCATCCACTCGATGGAGTCCGCGTACACGTTCGGGGTGGCCATTTCCACGGTGGCCGGCAGGTTCAGGATCATCTTGTTCTCCGGGCTGGCCTCCAGCACTTCGGCGACCGCCTCGGAGATGCGCTTGGCGAATTCCAGCTCGGTGCCGGTGTAGGACTCCGGCGAGTATTCGTAGGTGATCTTGGTGCCGGTCAGCTGTTCCTCGTACTTCTTGCACAGCCGCGCGCCGTTGACGGCGATGTCCACGATGCCGTCCTCGTCCTGGCGGAAGACGACCTCGCGCTGCAGGATCGAGGTGGAGTTGTACAGGTGCACGATGGCCTGCTTGGCGCCTTCCAGCGCCTGGTAGGTGCGCTCGATCAGGTGTTCGCGCGACTGGGTGAGCACCTGGATGGTGACGTCCTCCGGGATGCGGTTCTGCTCGATGAGCTGGCGCACGAAGTCGAAGTCGGTCTGCGAGGCCGATGGGAAGCCGACCTCGATCTCCTTGAAGCCCATCTGCACCAGCAGGTCGAACATCTTGTGCTTGCGTTCGGGGCTCATCGGGTCGATCAGCGCCTGGTTGCCGTCGCGCAGGTCGACTGCGCACCAGCGCGGGGCCTTGGTGATGTACTTGTCAGGCCAGGTGCGATCGGGCAGATTGACCTCGATCTGGTCCTGGAATGGAACATACTTGTGGATTGGCATGTTCGAAGATTTCTGCATGTTCTGCATTTCTTTGGGTCCCCTAGACAAAAATAGTGCTTACTTTGTGGGGCCAGACAAGAGCTACTCCGCGACGAGGGGTCGGCCTGTAGACCACTAGCGGTCCTTTGGATCCTCGCAGCGGCTGAGTAGTAGTAGAAGCTCGAAATGCACGAGATGAGCATAGCACCACGCTGTGCAGGCAGGTGAAACTTGTGTCACCTCCGTGTCACATATTGGACAGGCCGCTGGTGCGCGGCGGTGGACAGGATGATGGCGCCGGCGAAGAATGGGTTCCACCACACCACACGCCAAAGGAGGTTGGTTGATGAGGGCGATTATCGTTGGCGCTGGAATCGCCGGACTGGTCGCGGCCAGGCAATTGGGCTTGGCCGGCTGGGAGGTGCTGGTGCTTGAGCGATCGGATGCCCCTCGCCCGGACGGCTACATGATGGACTTCTTCGGTCCGGGCATTGAAGCGTCCGAGCGCATCGGACTGCTGCCCTATCTCGCCGAGGCCGCCTACCGCGTGCAGGCCGCGCAATATGTGGATCCTCGGGGCAAGCCGACAGCGTCGCTGGATTATTCGAAGTTCTCCGAACTCGCCGGCGGCAGGGTGCTCACCTTGCTGCGCCCGGACATGGAAGCGGCCGCGCGAGCCGCGCTCCAGGATGCCGATCCGTCGCGGGTCCAGCTGCGCTACGGGGTTCATATCGACCAGCTGGACATCCATGGCCAGCGGGCCCAGATCCGCATCAAGGGGCAGAACCAGCCGGAGCTTGCGGATCTGCTGGTCGGGGCCGACGGCATCCATTCAACGGTCCGGGCAAGGTTCTTCGGTCCGGAAGGGGCGTTCCTGCGCCCCTTGGGAATGCGGGCGGCAGCCTTCATCATCCGGGATCCCGAGCTGAACCGGCGCTTCAAGAACCGCTTCGTGCTCACCGATACGGTTGACCGCACCGCGGGAATCTATGGGCTGCGCAGCGACGAGGTGGCATCTTTCCTGGTCTATCGCCATGAACACGGGGCGCCCCTCGGGCCGGCCCGCGATCGGCTGCGCAGCATTTTCGCCGGTTGCGGCGCGCAGGTGGACCGGCTGCTGATGCAATGCCCGGATGACCCCTATGACGATGCCGTCGCGCAGGTAGTGATGGATTCCTGGCATGCCGTCCCGGTGGTGCTGATCGGGGATGCGGCGGCCTCGGTCTCGCTGCTGGCCGGCCAGGGCGGGGCGATGGCCGTGTGCGCCGCGGCCGCCCTGGGCGATGCGGTGGGCAGTGCCACCGAACCGGGGCAGTTGCCGCCCGCCCTCGCACGGTACGAGAAGGCGATGCGGCCGAAGATCGACACGGCCCAGGCTTCGGGGCGGCGTGCGGCCAACAGCTTCCTGCCGCGCAACCAGCTGGCCCTGAGGATGCGGAGATTAATTATCAATTCCACGCGTCTGCCCGGCGTGGATCGGCTGGTGGCCCGCCAGATCGTCAACCGCCTGGCCAAGTAGGAGGCTGCCTATCCAGCGCGTCCCCAAGACCGGCGCGGTCTTGGGGACGAAGTTGGGCGTTGGCCCGGTGCGGCGGCGCGCGGCCTAGAAGCCCAGGCGCCCGAGCTGCTTCGGGTCGCGCTGCCAATCCTTGGCGACCTTCACATGCAGGTCAAGGTAGACCTTGGTGCCCAGCAGCTTCTCGATGCCGCGGCGGGCATTGGTTCCGACCTCGCGCAGCCGCGAACCGCCACGGCCGATGATGATGGCCTTCTGGCTGGAGCGCTCGACGAACAGCGAAACGTGGATGTCGATCAGCGGGTTGTTTTCGCTGCGGCCTTCGCGCGGCACCATTTCCTCGACGACCACTGCCAGCGAGTGCGGCAATTCGTCGCGCACGCCTTCCAGCGCGGCTTCGCGGATCAGCTCGGCAACCATCTTGGCTTCCGGCTCGTCGGTCAGCTCGCCATCCGGGTACAGCGGCGGGCCTGCCGGCAGGTGCTCGACCAGCACATTGGCCACTTCTTCGACCTGGAATTCCTTAACCGCGGAGACTGGCACGATCGCGGCGAACCCCTGTTCGCCGAAGTTCTGCGTGCCCATTTCGGCGACGGCGATCAGCTGCTGCGCGAGCTGCTCGCGGTCCACCAGGTCGGCCTTGGTGACCAGCGCGATGATCGGCTTGCGCTGCAGCTGCGCCAGCTGCGTGGCGATGTAGCGGTCGCCCGGGCCGATCTTCTCGTTGGCCGGGATGCAGAAGCCGATCGCGTCCACCTCGGAGAGGGTCTCGGCGACCAGGTCGTTCAGGCGCTGGCCGAGCAGGGTGCGCGGACGGTGCAGGCCGGGGGTGTCGACCAGGATCAGCTGCGCGTCCTCGCGGTGCACGATGCCGCGGATGGTGTGGCGGGTCGTCTGCGGCTTGGCGGAGGTGATGGCCACCTTCTGGCCCACCAGCGCGTTGGTCAGCGTGGACTTGCCGGCGTTCGGGCGGCCCACGAAGGAGGTGAAGCCGGAGCGGAAGCCCTCGGGCCATCCGCTGGAGGCGAGCAGGTTCTGGTTTTCACTCATCTGAGGAATCCTCGTCGTTCTCAATATGGTCGGATGCGTCTGTTTCCAGGCGCTCTACATGGATTTTGCCGATACGGTTGCGGCGGCCGGCGAGGGCCACCACGGTCAGGCGCAGGCCGTGCACATCAGCGGTGGAACCGAGTACCGGCACCGATTCCAGGGCCTTGGAGAGCAGGCCGGCGACGGTATCGACGTCCTCTTCCTCAATGTGCATGCCGAAGTGGTCGGCCACATCGTCAATGGATGCGGCGGCCACGGCGAAGATCGAACCGTCGGGGTTCTCGATCAGTTCGGCCCGGGAACGATCATACTCGTCGTCGATCTCGCCCACGATTTCCTCGAGCAGGTCCTCGAGGGTCACCAGGCCCGCGGTGCCGCCGTATTCGTCGATGACGACTGCCAGGTGGATGGACTCCTGCTGCAGTTCCTGCATCAGCTCTGCCGCGGACTTCGATTCGGGAACGAAGCGGACCTTGCGCGCCAGGTCGGCCAGGGACTGCGCCTGCTGCAGGCCGTGGATCTCGCGGATCAGGTCCTTGAGGTAGATGATGCCCTGAATGTCATCGGTATCCTCGCCGATCAGCGGGATGCGGGAGAAGCCGGAGGCGATGAACAGGTCCATGGCGCTGTGGAATGAATGGTCAGCGTCCAGCACCACCATGTCGGTGCGCGGCACCATCACCGAGCGGACGCTGGTCTCCTCCAGGTCGATCACCGAGGAGATCAGTTCGGCCGATTCCTCGTCCAGATCCTCGCCTTCGGAGGCGCGATCCACCAGATCGCGCAGGCGTTCCTTGCCCAGGTAGCCTTCGCCGTCCGCGCCGCCGGGGCTCAGCGCCTTGGCGATGGATGCCAGCCAGTTGGTGACCGGACCCAGGACCAAGCGCAGGAAGCGAACCAGTGTGGCCGTGGACTGAACGACCGTCTGCGCGTTGGAGCGCCCATAGCGCCGCGGGGACACGCTGACCAGGACGAAGCCCAGGGCAGCCATGGCAATCGTCGAGATCATCCCGATCAGCCACACATTCTCGATCCACTGCGAAACGAGCAGGGCCACGGCGACCGCCGAAGCGGTCTCGAACCAGATGCGCCAGAACTTCACCGCCTGGGCATGGCTTTCTGCCTCATCCAGGATCGCGGAAAGCGCCTTGGAGTTCGATTCGGCGCGCAGGCGTTCGGCCGCGTGCCGGGATAACGCATAGAAGGCCGAGTCGACCGCGGTCAGCACTGCCGAGAAGGCCATGAAAACCAGGGCCAGGACCAGCAAGACGATTTCCACCGGGCTATTCCACCGTTTCCTTCGGTGCTGGGCGGCCGGTGTAGGACTCCAGCAGCTTGCGCTGCAGTGCGAACATCTCTTCCTTTTCTGCTGGTTCCATGTGGTCGAAGCCCATCAGGTGCAGCAGGCCGTGGGTGGTCAGCAGCAGGATCTCGTCGTGCGTGCTGTGCCCGCCGGCCTTGGCCTGCGCTTCGGCGACCGAAGGGCAGATCACGATGTCGCCAAGGATGCCGTTCTCCCCTGGCGCGCCGGCGGTGCCGGGACGCAGCTCATCCATCGGGAAGCTCATTACGTCGGTAGGGCCTTCGAGGTCCATCCACTCGACATGCAGGGCGCTCATGGCGTCCTCGTCGATGAAAACGATGGACACTTCGGTTTCCGGGTGCAGGAACATGGCCCGCATCACCGATTCGGCCAAGGCGTTGACGTCCTTGAGATCGACGTCGTACTCGGTTTCGTTATTTACTTCGATGCTCATTTGCTGCGGCGTCCCCGGTTGTGTTCTTTGCGTCGGGTGTCATCCCAACGGTCGTAGGCTGTGACGATGTCGGCAATCAGGCGGTGGCGCACCACATCCGAAGAGTCGAGCCGGCAGATCCTGATGTCGTCGATGCCGTCGAGGACATCGCTGGCCATGCGCAACCCGGAGGTGGCATTGTTCGGCAGATCCACCTGGGTGACATCGCCGGTCACTACCATCTTCGAGCCGAACCCCAGGCGGGTGAGGAACATCTTCATCTGCTCGGTGGTGGTGTTCTGCGCTTCGTCCAGGATCACGAAGGCGTCATTGAGCGTGCGGCCGCGCATATAGGCCAGCGGAGCGACCTCGATGGTTCCGGCTTCCAGCAGCTGCGGAATGGTTTCCGGATTGACCATGTCGTGCAGGGCGTCGTAGAGCGGACGCAGGTACGGGTCGATCTTCTCGGTCAACGAGCCGGGCAAGAAGCCCAGCTTCTCCCCCGCCTCAACCGCAGGACGGGTCAGGATGATGCGGTTGACCTGCTTGTCCTGCAGGGCGGCGACGGCCATGGCCATGGCCAGGAAGGTCTTTCCGGTGCCGGCCGGGCCGATGCCGAAGGTGATGGTCGAATCCTCGATGGCGTCGACATAGCTCTTCTGGTTCACGGTCTTGGGCCGGATGGAGCGTCCGCGTCCCGAGAGGATCTTCAAGCCCAGGACGTCGGTGGGCGCATCCGGGTTGCCGGCGCTGAGCATCTTGATGATCTGCTCGATGGTTTCGGCGCTCATGCGCGAGCCGCGGGTGGCCAGCGACCGCGCTTCCTCGGTGACTCGCTGGGCCTTGCGGACTTGCTGCGGGTCGCCGACCAGGGCCAGGGCTTGGCCGTTGGGGCGGAAGCTGACCTGCGGGTAGGCCCCGGAGAGGATCCGCAATAGCTCGTCATTGGGGCCCAGCGTGGCAATCATGAGCTCAGCCGTATCAAAACTGATGGTGAGCGACGCGGATCCGTTCTCCGTTGTCGCTTTATTCTGTTCAACCTGCATGCAGTGCGCGGCGCCCCTTTGCGAGCTTCGTAGTGTTCGAGAATTGTTGTGCTTGCCATTCTATCGAGTCGCAGGCCAATCCGGAGAAAATTCAGGTCTCAGCGTAAGCAGGAATACCTGAAAGTACTCTTGAATGATGCTAATAAGAGCAAGTGGTGAACATATAGATTTGATTACGGATTAGTAAGTTGGGGCATTTTTAGCCAGTTAGCCGCCTCGAATATGGCAAGCTTGAGAGCGGTTCCGCAACTGCCGCGGACCGAAACAGCAATAAATCACCACGGATTGGTTCGCAGTGCAATCAAGGATCTTGCGGAAGATTCCACGTCGATTCGGCGTTTTGGGAATCACCGCCGCTCTCGTCGTCGCCGCAGGCTGCGGTTTGACGAATCGCGAGAGCTCCTATGAGATGCCTTCGACCCCCGCGGCCGCATCGCTGAACCTGCCGAGCGCCACCGACGCTGGCGAGGATGTCGGCATGGCCGCCAGCCTGCCGGTCTACTGGCTGGAAAACACGGACACCGGCGTGTACCTGTACCGCGAATACATCCAGGACACCCGCCATCAGGAACCCATTGGTGATGCGATCTGGACGCTGCTCACGGCAGACCCGATGAAGCCGAAGCGCTATACCCACCTGAAGCCAACCGATGAAATCGGCGTTTCCATCAGCAACGCGAATGTCATCACGTTGGATCTTCCGGCCAAGGTGTTCAGCGCCCGCCTGGATCAGGGACTTTCCGAACGGGCCATCCAGCAGCTCGTGTTCACCGCCACGGCAGCCGCCGCCAACTCTGGCCTGGTTGTCGGCGACACCGCCCCAACGGTCCGCATCCTGGTGGACGGACAAGCCAACGCAACGGTCTTCGACGGCTTCCGGCTCAAGGATGTCTACGCACGCGATGCCGAGTTCATTGCACCGATCTGGATTATTGATCCGCAATTCGGCGCAACCTTGAAAAGCGGCTCGATCAAGATCAATGGCCGAACCACGCAGTTCGACATCGGCACCTTCTACTCCCTGCAGCGCAAGGACGCCGACGGCAAGCTCACGGTGATCACCGCCCAGAAGCAGGTCAATCCCGGACAGATCAAGGACGACGGTTCCTTCACCCTGACCACCGATCTGCGTGCAGGATCCTACCGGCTGACTTTCTGGGGACTTGAAACCGGATCAGAGCATCTGGCCGGCAAGGTCATCAGCGACTTCCGCGTCGAGTAGCGTACCGCCACTGTTGCCGGCCGGTTCCCGGTTTCCTGCAACGGCCTGACGTGGTTGCAAAAGACCTCGAAAGGCAACGATCCCTGTCCCGCGAACAGCAACTAATGGCGCGATAGCGCCGAATTTTCCCGCTTCAGGCTGCCCGCGAAACTGACTTCACAACCATGGGATGCGCTGCGGCGAACGAAGATCCTGCGCGTCGAGCCGGATGGCAGTCGCCTGGGCCATGCCAGGTCGAGGTGCAAGAAACTTGCGTGCCCGCGAAAAGCAGAAGTGCTCCGCACAAGCCGAGCGCGCAGGCGCACCCTAGGCTTGCACGGAGCACTTTCGATGCTCGCAAGATTGCATGAAGCTAGATCTCGCCGATCAGATGGCGGATCAAGACTAGTGCCGACGGACCGGCGGTCGAAGCGCGCAGCACGTGCTGGCCGAGCAGGGCTGCATGCGCACCCGCATCCACGAAGGACTGCAGCTCCGCGTCCGAGATGCCGCCTTCCGGACCGACGATCATGATGACCTCCTGGCCGGCCTGCGCCTCGGCGAGCCACGACTGCACGTGCCGCGCGACCGAATCCACAGCCTGCTCATGCAGGACCAGCACCAGAGCGCCGCGATCGGCATCAGCGGCAATGGCCTTGGCCAGTTCCTTGGAACCCATCGGGTCCAATACCTCTGGCTCATAGGCGCGGCGCGACTGCTTCTGCGCAGAACGCACCTGCGCACGCCACTTGGCCATGGCCTTCTCGACCTTCGCCGCGTTCCAGCGCACGATCGACCGGTCGGCCTGCCAGGGGCGCACAGCCAGGGCGCCAAGCTCGACGGCGGCCTCAACGGCCTGCAGGTCGCGGTCACCCTTGGACAGGGCCTGGACCAGGGTGACCGGGTGGTCGCTGACGGCTTCCTCGGTGCGCCGCAGGACCTTGACGCGCAGCAGGTCCTTGGCGGTGGCGACGACCTCCACGGTCAGGCGCAGCCCCTTGCCATCGAGCAGGTCCAGGTGCTCGCCGGCGGCGGCCCGCTTGACGGTGACCGCGTGGTGCGCCTCGGGGCCGTCCAATTCAAGGAAGTCCCCGACCGAGGCATCCTGGCCCTGCTGGGCGTCGATGACGAAGCTGTGGTTGCTCATGGCCTAGCGCTGGTTCAGCTTGTCGCGCAGGCGGGAGAACATGCCGCCGGAATGCTCGACACGGCCGGCCGTCATTTCCTCGCCACGCAGCTTGGCCAGCTGCTCGAGCAGCTCGCGCTGCGCAGAGTCCAGCTTTGTCGGGGTCTCCACCTGCAGGTGCACGATGATGTCCCCGCGCTTGCCTCCGCGCAGGCGCGGCACGCCGAGGCCCGGCAGGGTCACGGTGTCGCCATCCTGGGCGCCCGGCTCGACATTGATGGCCTGCTCACCGTCGAAGGTTTCCAGCTTCAGCTCGCAGCCCAGGGCCGCGGCGGTCATCGGCAGGCTCATCTTGGCGTGCAGGTCGGTGCCGGAGCGTTCGAACACCTTGTGGCGGCGCACGTCGACCTCGACGAACAGGTTGCCGTTCGGGCCGCCGCCCGGGCCGGCCTCGCCCTGGCCGCGCAGCTGGATGCGGGTGCCGGAATCGACGCCTGCAGGAACGTTCAGCGACTTGGAGACATGCTCGCGCACGCGGCCTTCGCCGTTGCACTCCAGGCAAGGGTCCGGGATGGTGGTGCCGAAACCGCGGCAGGCGGCGCAGGTTTCCACGGTCATCATCTGGCCCAGGAAGGAACGCACCGGACGCTGCACCTGGCCTGCGCCATGGCAGATGTCGCAGGTGACCGGGCTGGTGCCCTCGCGGGTGCACGAGCCGTTGCAAGTCTTGCAGGTGACGGCGGTTTCCATCTCCAGCGGGTACACGGTGCCCTTGACCGCGTCCTCCAGGTCGATGGTGATGGTGATCAGCGCGTCGCGGCCCGGCTGGGTGCGCGATGCCGGGCCCTGGGCCTGGCCGCCCCCGAAGAACTGCTCGAAGATGTCGCCGAAGCCGCCAAAGCCCTGGCCGCCGCCGCCGAAGCCCGGGTGGCCGTTGCCGTTCTCATCGCCGGTGGCGTCGTAGTTGGCGCGCTTGGTCTGGTCGGAAAGGACTTCGTAGGCGCGGGTGACCAGCTTGAACTGCTCTGCAGCTTCATCGCTCGGGTTCACATCCGGGTGCAGCTTACGTGCCAGCTTCCGGTAGGCACTCTTGATTTCCTGCGGGGTCGCGTCCTTGGCTACACCCAGGGTCTCGTAATGCGAGCTCACGTTATTCGCCGTGTCCTTTCCTAAGACTCTTAAACTTCATTCGTGCCGGGCTGGCGCCCAGCGAGGCTAGCTAGCCAAAATCTTCGACAGGTACCGTGCCACCGCACGAACCGAGGCCATGGAGGTCGGATAGTTCATCCGGGTGGGGCCCAGGACCCCGAGCTTGTTGCGCACATCGGCGCCATAGGTCGTCGCGACCACTGCTGCATCCGAGAGCTGGCCATAGTGGTGCTCGGTGCCGATCGCCACGGCCACCCCGCGAGAATCGGCTTCCAGCTCGGAGAAGAGCTTGAGCAGCACCACCTGCTCTTCTAGCGCCTCGAGCACCGGGGTGATGCTCAGCGGGAAGTCCCCCTCCACGCGGGCGAGGTTGGCGGTGCCGGCCATGATGATGCGCTGGGCATTGGCTGCTTGGGCCATTTCTTCCAGCGCGCCGATCACATGCTCCACCAACGGGTCGGCCTGCTGTGCCGGGCTGAGCTCCATGCGGCCGAGCCGGCCGGCCAGCTCCGCCAGCTGCACTCCCCCGAAATTATTGAGCAGCCACGACTTCAGCTCGCCCAGCTCGTCATCGCTGTAGGAACGCTTGACCGGCATCATCCGCTGGTCCACCGTGCCGTTGGAGGCGATCATCACCATCAGCACCTGGGTTGGGCCCAAGCCCACCAGTTCGAGGTTCTTCAATGACGCGGTGTCATAGTGCGGCACCTGGATCATCGCCACCTGGTTGGTCAATCGTGCCAGCAGGCGCACGGTGCTCTTGAGCATCTCGTCGAGGTCCGTGGAATTATCCAGGATCTTGTTGATGGCGTCGCGTTCGGCCCGCGACAGCGGCTTCAGTTCGCCGATCTCGTCCACGAAGCGGCGGTAGCCCTTTTCGGTGGGGATGCGTCCGGAGGAAGTATGCGGAGCGGCAATCAGCCCCTCCTCTTCCAGCAAAGCCATGTCATTGCGGATCGTCGCGGCGCTGACGCCGAGGTTGTGGCGGTCGAGGAGCGCTTTGGAACCCACCGGCTCACGGGATTGGACGTAGTCCTCCACGATGGCACGCAAAACGTCCAAGCGTCGTGGCTCCGACATGACAGCACCTCCTTGGATTCCCTGTGCCCGGCTTTGGCACTCTAACCTCTCAAGTGCCAAGTCTAATACGTTCAGCTGTTGCTAGCATTGGATTTCGAGCGTATTCGATCACAGCGAAAGGCAGTACGTGGCTAATTACTCCTGGGGACCACGAGATCTCAGTGCACCGGCACCTCGAAAACTCCGCCAGGTCCCCGTGGAACGTGGCATGATCCTGGAAGATGCCACCTCAGGTTGGGTGGGAGAAGTCATCCGTACCGAAAAGTCCGGCGGCATGCGCGTGATCATGCTCGAAGACCGCCACGGCAAGAGCCGTTCCTTCCAAGCCGGCTTCGGGTTCCTCCTCGAAGGCGAACCGGTGGAAATTGTCGAGCCCGTCGCCAAGGCCGCGGCGCCGAAGAACCTGGTTTCCGCTTCGGGTTCGCGTGCCGTAGCGGGGCTGAAGGCCCGGGAGGCCAGGGCCAGCCGCATCTGGGTTGAAGGCAAGCACGATGCCGAGCTGGTGGAAAAAGTCTGGGGACACGACTTGCGTGTCGAAGGCATTGTCGTCGAACCGCTGCATGGCGTTGACGATCTGGCCGGAGCCATCCGCGACTTCGCCCCGTCGCCGCAGCGTCGTCTGGGAATCCTGGTCGACCACTTGGTCGCTGGCAGCAAGGAATCGCGTATTGTCGCCGAGGCGATGCAGGTTCCCGGTGCCGCCGATAACGTGCTGATCCTCGGCCACCCCTACGTTGACGTGTGGCAGGCGATCAAGCCTGCGACCCTGGGCATCAAGGCGTGGCCGGTCATCCCCAAGGGGGTCGACTGGAAAACCGGAGTGCTCAAGGCCTTTGGCTGGCCGCACGCTACGGCAGAGGATATCGGCATCGGATGGCAACGGCTGCTGTCCACGGTGCAGCATTACGGGCAGCTTGAACCGCAGCTGCTGGGCCGAATAGAAGAATTGATCGATTTTCTCACGACCGAAGATTACGGTTTCCTAACGATTGACTAATAGTTGGAGATTAGTCGGCGAATCTCCCCGTCCGCTCAGCCGCGGTCGCTATGATAAGAGGAACCACACTTAAGCAAGACAAGGATTAATAGTGACATCACGCCAGACGAAGCCATCGGAGAATTCCCGCTTCGAAGGTTCCCAGGCCTCTGCGCTGCCGCTGACTCCTTCAGAAGACCGCCAGTGGGCCACGATGGCCCACTTCGGCGCCATCTTGGGTTGTGTTCCATCGGCAATCGTCTTCGCCGTATTCCGTGACCGCGGCCCATTCACGGCACAGGAATCCAAGGAAGCGTTCAATTTCACGTTCCCGCTGACCATTCTGGCCATCGTGTTCAACGTGCTGATGATCTTGCCGGTGATCGGCTGGCTTTTTGCCGTTCTGGCCGTGGCCCTGTGGGTCTACATGACGGTCTCCGGCGCCCTTGCCGCCATCCAGGCCAACAAGGGACGCCCCTACCGCTATCGATTCAATCTGAGGCTGATGAAGTAGCGCCAGCTACCCAGTCTCAGAAATCAAGCAGTTCACGCACCACGAGGTCGGCCAGGAGCCGGCCTCGCTGCGTTAACACCAAGGTCCCGGAGAATGCTGCCTTGGCATCAATCAGCTCGTCTGCGATCAATCCGGCAATCTTCTTGCGCCCGGTCTCATCGAGCTCGCTGATCTGCATTCCAGAGCTCAAGCGGGTGAGCAGCATGGTGCGTTCCAGCTGCACGGCTTGGGCATCCGGGTACTCGCGGCCATGTCCCGGTGAAATTCCGGCGTCGATCCGCTGCTGATAGGCGGCTGGATGCTTCACATTCCACCAGCGCAGTCCGCCAACGTGCGAATGCGCGCCGGGGCCTGCACCCCACCAGTCGCCGCCCTTCCAGTAGGCGATGTTGTGCTGGCACGCATTGGCCGGGGTCTTGGCCCAATTGCTGACCTCGTACCAGGAGAATCCGGCCGCGGCAAACATCTCATCGGCCATCTGGTACTTTTCGGCATGATCGTCATCGTCGATGTTCGGCACCTGGCCGCGGCGGATCTGGGCCGCGAGCTTGGTGCCCTCCTCGATGATCAGCGCGTAGGCCGAAATATGATCAGGCTCGTAGCTCAGCGCGGCTTCGATGCTGGTGCGCCAATCCTCAAGGCTTTCCCCCGGGGTGCCATAAATCAGATCGACACTGACATCCAGGCCGGCCTCGCGCGCCCAGGCAACCGCTTGCGGAACCCGCTTCGGATCATGGGTGCGCTCCAGCACCTTGAGCACATGCGGCACCGCCGACTGCATGCCGAAGGACACCCGGGTGAAACCGCCATCGGCCAGCTCCTGCAGGCTCTCGCGGGTTACCGAATCAGGGTTGGCCTCGGTGGTGATTTCTGCACCTGGCTTCAGGCCGAATTCGTCGCGGATCCTGCCGAGCACCGAAACCAGGTCGCCGGCGGGCAGCAATGTGGGAGTGCCTCCTCCGAAGAAGACGGTCTCGATTTCGCGATCCGGCTGGCCCGAACGGTCCATCACCTCGCGGGCGAAGCTGATTTCCTTGCTGACGGTGGCAGCGTAGGTCGCTTGGCTGGAGCCGGAGCCCAGCTCCGTGGCGGTGTAGGTGTTGAAATCGCAGTAGCCGCAACGGACGGTGCAAAACGGGATATGCACATAAAAGGACATGGTCCGCTCCTGTGCCTCATGCGCGCATGAGGCAGGGAGCAGACCATCGGCCGGAGCCGGATCGCCGTCAGGCAGAACTGATGGCATTTACTTCTTTTTCGGCTCGTCGGTGGACAGCGCTGCAATGAAGGCCTCTTGCGGGACCTCCACGCGGCCGACCATCTTCATGCGCTTCTTGCCTTCCTTCTGCTTTTCCAGCAGCTTGCGCTTGCGGCTGATGTCGCCGCCGTAGCACTTGGCGAGCACGTCCTTGCGGATGGCGCGGATGTTCTCGCGGGCAATGATGCGCGAACCGATCGCGGCCTGGATCGGCACTTCGAACTGCTGGCGCGGGATCAGCTCGCGCAGCTTCGTGGTCATCATGGTGCCGTAGGCGTAGGCCTTGTCGCGGTGGGTGATCGCGGAGAATGCGTCCACCTGGTCGCCCTGGAGCAGGATGTCGACCTTGACCAGGTCTGCCACCTGCTCGCCGTCGGCCTTCCAGTCCAGCGAAGCGTAGCCGCGGGTCTTGGACTTGAGCTGGTCGAAGAAGTCGAACACGATCTCGGCCAGCGGCAGGTGGTAGCGCATTTCCACGCGGTCCTCGGAGAGGTAGTCCATCCCTCGCATGGTGCCGCGGCGGGACTGGCACAGCTCCATGACCGCACCAATGAATTCGCTCGGCGCCAGGATGGTGGCGGCGACCATCGGCTCATGCACCTCGAGGATCTTCCCATCGGGGAATTCCGAAGGGTTGGTCACCGTCATCATCTGCTTGTCTTCGCCCATGACCTCGTACACCACGTTCGGCGCGGTGGAGATCAGGTCCAGGTTGAATTCGGATTCCAGGCGCTGGCGGGTGATTTCCAGGTGCAGCAGGCCCAGGAAGCCCACGCGGAAGCCGAAGCCCAGTGCGACGGACGTTTCCGGCTCGTAGGTCAGTGCGGCATCGTTGAGCTGCAGCTTGTCCAGCGCATCACGCAGTGCCGGGTAGTCGGTCCCGTCCATCGGGTACAGGCCGGAGAAGACCATCGGCTTGGCTTCTTCGTAGCCGCCCAGGGATTCGCTGGCAGGCTTGAGCGAGTTGGTGACGGTATCGCCGACCTTGGACTGGCGCACGTCCTTCACGCCGGTGATCAGGTAGCCTACCTCGCCGACGCCCAGGCCCTTGGTGGGCTCGGGGTTCGGCGAGGATACGCCGATTTCCAGCAGTTCGTGGGTGGTGCCGGTGGACATCATCTGGATCTTCTCGCGAGGAGTGAGCTTGCCGTCGACCACTCGGACGTAGGTGACCACGCCGCGGTAGGTGTCATAGACGGAGTCGAAGATCATCGCACGGGCCGGTGCGTCGGCTTCGCCGACCGGCGGCGGCAGCTGCTTGATGACTTCGTCGAGCAGCGCCTCGACGCCTTCGCCGGTCTTGCCCGAAACCTTCAGCACGTCTTCGGGCTCGCAACCGATCAGGTTGGCGATCTCGGCGGCGTACTTCTCCGGCTGCGCGTTAGGCAGGTCGATCTTGTTCAGCACCGGGATGATCGTCAGATCGCCCTCAATCGCCAGATACAGATTCGCCAGGGTCTGGGCTTCGATGCCCTGGGCGGCGTCGACCAGCAGGATCGCGCCTTCGCAGGCGGCCAGCGAACGCGAGACTTCATAGGTGAAGTCGACGTGCCCCGGGGTATCGATCATATTCAGCGCGAACGTCGTGCCGTCCTCGGCGGCCCAGGGCATGCGCACGGCCTGGGACTTGATGGTGATGCCGCGTTCGCGCTCGATGTCCATGCGGTCGAGGTACTGGGCCTTCATGTCGCGGGCAGCAACAACGCCGGTCAGCTGCAGCATCCGGTCGGCCAGGGTCGACTTGCCGTGGTCGATATGGGCAATAATGCAGAAATTACGGATGAGCGACGGATCGGTCGCGGCAGGCACCTGAGCGGTGCGGGCCAATGGAGACACCTAAACAGACCTCACTAGCTGACTAAAAGACATAGTTGGATTAGCTTCCATTCTGTCATGATTTCCGCGTCATCACATATTTCGACAGCCTCGAACTGGTAGTTTGTCGTGCATGGCACTGAATTCGCAGAAGATATTTAGCATCGTCATGCGCGTGGTCAAGGAAATCAACAAGATTCGCGCGAATTCGACCGGCAGTTCCCCAGCTCGCAATCGCCCGAACGGTCGGACTCGGAGTGCTAGTGGAGAATCTCCAGCAGCTTCCACCGTGCAGCATGCGCCAAGGGGTGCCGGATACCCGGGCGATTACCGTGGCAAGGTTCACTACGAGTACAACCCGTCCAAGGATGGCAATGCTGATCCAGGCGAGATCGTTTGGACCTGGGTTCCTTATGAAGAAGACTATTCGAGAGGCAAAGATCGACCGGTGCTGATTGTTGGACGCGATAGCGGTTGGCTGCTCGGGCTCATGCTAACCAGCAAGGACCGGAATAATCCGGGTCACCGCGATCGGAATTACATGGATATTGGTACCGGGGACTGGGACCGCGAGCGTCGCCCTAGTGAGGTCAAGCTTGATCGCATCATTCGAGTAGACGAACGGGCTGTTCGCCGCGAAGGCGCCATTCTGGACCGCGAACGCTTCTCGAATGTGGTGAACGCCCTAAACGAACTCGCGTAGGCACTCGTTGCCGGGCTCTGTATCTGATAGAGTTAATCCTTGTGTGTTGCGCAGGTTGGGCAACACGCCCCCTTCGGGTCGCCATAGGTGCCCCACACCGCTCAGTCGATGGCCTGGAGGATGAACCCTCTACCGACCGTATAAAACGATAAACGAGAGAGTTTATTAAAGTGGCTAACATCAAGTCCCAGAAGAAGCGTAACCTGACCAACGAGAAGGCACGTCTGCGTAACGTAGCTGTCCGTTCCGAGGTCAAGACCGTGATCCGCAACGTCAACGAGGCAATCGCCGCCGGCGACAAGGACAAGGCAACCGAGGCGCTGCGCCTGGCTGGCAAGAAGCTCGACAAGGCTGTAAGCAAGGGTGTTCTGCACAAGAACAACGCTGCTAACCGCAAGTCGGCCATCGCCAAGAAGGTTAACGCCCTCTAAGCCGAGCTTAGACTTCATCAACTCCCCCGCGCTCATCGAGTGCGGGGGTTTTGTTTTGCCCAAAACTGCTTTTCGCGGCTTTCCCGGATCAGGGACGCGTGGCAGGCTTCGCGGAAGCGGCCGCAGTGGAGGCGCGCACGAATGCATCGTGCGCGCACCCACTGGACCTGAACGGGCTCAGCGTCCAGGTGCCTTGCCGGCAATAAACATGATGGCGTGTTCCAGGGCATATCCGGGTGAACGGCTGCCGCCCTTGACCATGCGGTCGGTATTCGCGATTTCCTCGACGCACAGGGCCAGATCGCCGCGCTTCCAGCCGCGAGCCTGCTGCTGCGCCTGCTGCACCTGCCACGGAGCCATCCCCAATTCGGAGGCCAGGGCAGCAGCAGGTTCATTCACGCCCGCGACCTTGGCGATCTGGCGGACCTTCATCGCCAAGGTGGCAACAATGGGAATCGGGTCGGTTCCGGTACCCAGCGCGTGGCGCAAGGTGCGCAGCGCCAGCTGGGCATTGCCCGAAATCGCCGCATCGGCCACCTTGAACGCGGTCGCTTCGACCCGGCCCCCGTAGTACTTGTCAACGGTATCCTGGTCAATCGTTCCCGTGGTGTCGGCGATCAGCTGGGAGCAGCTCGAACCGAGCTCTGCCAGCGAATTGCCGACTGCGGCAACGAGGGCCTTGACCGCGTCATTGGTAATCCGGCGCTTGGCTGCCTTGAATTCGGACTGGACGAAGTCGATCTTCTCGGAGTCCTTCTTCACCGGCTGGCAGTTGACGACCACCGCGCCGGCGGCCTTGATCGCGTCTATCAGCTTCTTGCCGCGGGTGCCGCCCGAATAATGCATGATCAGCACATTCTCGGGTGCCTGGTCCTTCAGATAGGCCATCGCATCCTTGAGGAAGTACTCGTTCATGTGCGCCAGTTCGTGGACCTCGACCAGATTGGCGGTGGAGAACAGCGAGGAGCTGGTGGCCATGAGCAGCTCTCCCGGCTCGTACTTGGCCGCGTCAAGACGCGTGTGCTGGATGTCGTCCCGCTGGCCGGCTTGGGAGCGCAGCAGCTCGAAGGCGCGTGAAGCGAGGTAATCTTCTGAACCGGTCAACAGGATCAGCGGTTGCGGGCGCAGTTCCCGCCATGAGATTCCCGGATTTGCTTGGGCGCGTGCCATCGAGCTCCTTAGTGCATCGGTCGATATATTGATCCTACCGAACCGGAGTACCCAGGGAGGTACCACGGATGCCCTGGCCGGTAAATGTGAGCAGTACGGTACCGGATTGGTCGGTGCGCAGCACTGTCGCGCCGATCCGCTTCGCCATTTCCAATGTTTCCGGGTGCGGGTGGCCATAGGAATTGTCCTTCCCTGCCGAGACCAGCAGGATCTGCGGATGGATCTGCTCAATGATCCGTGTGCCGCCGTTGCGCGCGCCATGGTGCGAAGCCTTCAAGATCGCGGCATGGCCTTGCGGATGCAGCCGCAGCAGGCGATCCATGGCTTCGGTCTCCATATCCCCGGCCGCAAAGAAATCGACGGCACCACTCGGGGTGGAAAAGCTGAAACGGATGCCCAGCGACGTGTCGTTGGGTTCGGCGTATTGCGCGTACCGCGCCTCAGGACCCACGACTTCGAAGCTCACCTCCTCCGCAGTCTGCCGCGTACCAGGCTCCAGCACCCGAGCCCCGGGCCAGAGTTCCAGATCGAATCCGGTCGAGACCAGGCGGTCCCCGATCCGCACCTTCGACTCCTCCAGTTCCCGGATGGCCCCGAAATGGTCGCTGTGCGTATGCGTGATGAAGACCTTGCCCAGCGTGGTGATGCCCAGCCGCTCCAGGCACAGCAGCAAACCGCTATCGGGGGGCCCGGTATCGATCAGCCAGCCTTCCGCATCCCCCAGGTTGATGACGAACGCATCGCCCTGCCCCACATCGCACATGGCGATGCTCCAATCCGTGGCAACATCTTCCCGATAGAACAGGGTTGCAGGCACAATGAGCGCCACGGCGAAGACCATGATCGCGCCCAGCACGCCGAGCGAGATCTGGCGCACGCGCAGCCGCTCGGTTTCGCGGCCCAGCACCAGCAGCGAGCACAGCGCAAGCGACAGCATGACCGCCAGCAGGATTCCCGGCAGTCCTTCCGGCCATGGACGGGCAGCACCCGGCAGCCCGGAGACGGCATGGGCAACCTTGCCGATGGCTTCGGCTGGAAGTCCGGGCACCCAGATCAGCACCGATTCGAATCCTGGCCATGGGGTGCACAGCAGCAGGCAGATCATGCCTAGCGCGGTAATCAACGGCAGCAACGGCGCCACCAGTAGATTCGCGGGCAGCGAGTACAGGCTGAAATCCGAATTCAATGCGATCACCACCGGCAGGCAGGTGAATTGCGCGGCGCAGCAGATGGCGGTCAGCTGCGCCAGCCAGGCCGGCATGATGTGGAGCAGGATTTCGGTCAGCGCCGGCGAGAGCATGATGATGCCCAAGGTTGCCAGCACCGACAGGGCAAAAGCCGGTTCGGCGCCCAGGCTTCGATCGATGGCCAGCAAGGCTGTTCCGCTCATGCACAGGATCCCCAATGAGCCCTGGCCGCGGCCGAGCAGTACCGAAACCGCCGCAATGCTGCCCATCAGGCTGGCGCGCAGCACGCTGGGATCCGGCCCGGCGAACCAGGCGAAAAGCCCGACCACGCCAATCATCAGGATCGCGCTGGGGACGCGCGGAACCGAGAACAGCCGGAACAGCACCAGCACGATGGCCCCGATCAGGGCGATATTCGAGCCGCTCACGGCGGTGAGATGACTCAGCCCGCTGGATCTCATCGCCTCGCCCAGTGCTTCATCCTGCCCGGAGCGGTCGCCGTAGAGCATGCCGGGCAGCAGCGCCTGCGCGTTGCCGGGCAGGTCGCTCAGGCTGAGGGTGAAGCGTTCCTTGAGCAGGTCGGCGGCCGTCGGTTCCGCCCAAGAACTGACCTGCGGCTCGCTGGCGGCCTGCGCCCACCAGTCGAAGGATCCGGCATCCGCGGCATCCAGATCGAGGATGGCCTCGAACTGCCCGGCGTTGGCAGGCAGCCCGAAATCCACGCTCAGGTAGACCGGCACCTGGCATGCCACCCATTGGCCATCGTTCCAGTAGCGCTGGATTTCCGCCCGGCCCGCGGTGCTTCCCTGGCCCTGCGCGCTGGCCAGGTCCTCGAAACGCACGACCGCGCGCCGCTGCTGCTCGGGAGCGCCGGGCAGCTGGCATTGGGGGTCGGTGAACGACAGGCTGCTGACCGCGACCATTCCCAGCAGCAGGATGATCGGACCGGTGAACCACGGTGCGGCGTAGGCGCGGTCGTGCCGGGGACGCAGGAGCAGGAACAGCAGAAAGGCGAGCAGCGCCGACAGCAGCCACAGCAGCCAGGCCGGGAGGCTGAAATAGGCGGCGGTCCAGGCACCGGCCAGCAGCCACAGGCCCCGGAAATCGGTGTTCACGGGACCACCAGCTCGCTCAGCTGCCCCAGCAGCGCCGGGCCGATGCCGGAGACGGCATCCAGCTCCTCTACGGAGGTGAAGGGGCCGTTCTCGGTGCGGAAGTCGATGATCCTGCCGGCCAGGGCCGGGCCGATCCCCGGAAGCTCCTGCAGGGTCTGCGCATCGGCGGTGTTCAGCGAGATCTTCCCGCCGGCCGTGGCGCTCGGGGCGGCTGGGAGGTCCCTGCCGGTCTCGGTGCCGGGAAGGATGACCTGCTGGCCGTCGACCAGCTTGGCTGCCAGGTTCACCAGCTGCGCCTGGGCGCCCTTGGCCAGCCCGCCGGCGGCCTCGACCGCATCGGTGATCAGCGAATCCGCGGGCAGCGTGTAGACGCCGGGCTTCTTCACCGCGCCCACCACATGGACCGTGACCTCGGGACCGGACGGGCTCGGGGACAGCTGGTCCCCCGGAGCCGTCGCGGAGGGATCGGACACCAGCGGAACCGTTTCAAGCTCCTGGGCTACCGGCGGTGGCGCCAGCAGGATGGAGATCGCGATCCAGGCGAGCACCACGATGACCAGCACCAGCACGGCCACGCGCGAGATCGCAAACCTCAAGCGGCCGGGACGTGGCGCGTACTTGCTGAAGAAGTCGTGGCGGCCCATGGGCCACAGTCTGGGCTATGGCGCCGGCGGGTTGTCCAGGATCGATTCCGGCTGTGGATTCAGCGGCGCGACGCAGACCGCGATCACGCCCATGCCGGTATGCGCGGCCAGCACCGCGGGAAGCGACTCGACCACGACCGGCGCAGCGCTGAACGGGGCCAGTTCGGTGGCGATCTCCTCGGCCAGTTCCTCGGCGCCGAAATGCATCACCCCCAGGCGCACCTCGCCCTTCGCGCCACGGGCATCGCGCAAGGCCAGCGAGACCAGCCGCGCGGTGGCGCGCGCGAAGGAGCGGGGCTTTTCCAGCGCGGCGATCGCGCCATCGGCAATACCGAGGATCGGCTTGAAGTTCAGCAGGCTGCCGAGAACCGAGGACAGTGCGCTGATCCGGCCGCCGCGGCGCAGCTGCTCCAGGCTGGGCACCGCGAAGTACACGGAATTGGCGGTGGCGGTGCCGGCGATCTGCTCGAGCATTTCCAGCGGGGCGCCGGCGTCGCGCGCAGCCAGCACATCGGCCACGGCGAAGCCCTGGGGCAGGCAGACGGTACGCGTGTCGACCACGGCGATCGGCGCGTCGAAGCCGCGCGCGGCCAGGCGGGCGGCATCCACGGTGCCCGACAGCGCCCCGGACATGTGGATCGAGATGACCGATTCGCACCCGGCCTCCAGCAGCTGCCGGTAGGCGCGTTCGAACTCGCCTGGTGCCGGGCGGGAGGTCTTCACCGCCTTGCCCATGGCCAGGCCCATCATCAGCGCCTGCAGGTCTTCGCCCTGCACATGGTTGTCCACGATGATCGGGATCGGCACCTGGATGAAATCCGCATGCCGCGCGAAGGCCTCGGGCAGGCAGGACGCCGAATCGGAGACCACCCCGATGCGGGTACGCGAAAGCCCGCGCGGGGCCAGCCACTTGGGCAGCCAGCCCGCGCGCGAGCTTTTCTGGCGTTCAGTCATGAGCCGAGCTTACGGGGCGGGGACCACGTTCACCAGCTTCGGCGCACGCACGATGACCTTCAGCGGCTCCTTGCCATCGAGCATCCGGATCACCGACTCGTGGGCCAGCGCCTGCTCGCGCAGCTCGTCCTCGGTAATGTCCACGGATACTTCCAGGCGCGCGCGCACCTTGCCCTTGATCTGCACGACCGCGGTGATGGTGTCATCGACCAGCAGGGACTCATCGACCTGCGGCCACGCGCTGGTGACCACGCTCGGGGCGTAGCCCAGCGCTTCCCACATGTCCTCGGCGGTGTACGGGGCGAACATGCTCAGCAGCTGGGCGAGAACCGTAGCGGCCTCGCGCACTGCCGGGTCGGCGGCGCCGGCACCGGAGTCGATGGTCTTGCGGGTGGCGTTGACCAGCTCCATGGCCTTGGCGATCACCACGTTGAACTTGCCCGAGTCCAGCAGCTGCGCGGCCTCGTGCACGGTGCGGTGGGTGACCTGGCGCAGCGCCTTGTCCCCTGCCGCGTAGTCCACGCCTGGTTCGCTGGCCACGTCCTGGGCAATGCGCCAGGCGCGGGCCAGGAACTTCTGCGAGCCCGATGGCGAGACGTCGGCCCAGTCCACGTCGTCCTCCGGAGGGGAGGCGAACACCATGGTCAGGCGCACCGCGTCGACGCCGAACTTGTCCAGCTGCTCGCCCAGATCCACGCCGTTGCCCAGCGACTTGCTCATCGCCTTGCCGCCGTTGAGCACCTGGCCCTGGTTCAGCAGCGCGCTGAACGGCTCGGTCGCGTCGATCAGGCCCAAATCGTGGATGACCTTGGTGAAGAAGCGCGAGTAGAGCAGGTGCAGGATCGCATGCTCGACGCCGCCGACATATTGGCCGACCGGCATCCAGTCGCGCACCGCCTTCGGGTCGAACGGCCCTTCGGCATAGTTCGGGGAGACGAAGCGCAGGAAGTACCAGGACGAATCCACGAAGGTGTCCATGGTGTCGGTGTCGCGCTTGGCCGCTCCCCCGCACTTCGGGCAGGGAACGTTGACCCATTCCTCGGCGGCGGCCAGCGGGCTGGTGCCCTTCGGGGCGAGCTGCTCGCCGCGCAGATTATCCGGCAGGCGCACCGGCAGCTGGTCCTCGGGAACCGGCACCTCGCCGCAGTCCGCGCAGTGGATGATCGGGATCGGGGTGCCCCAGAAGCGCTGGCGGCTCAGCAGCCAGTCGCGCAGGCGGAAGTTCACGGTGTGCTTGCCGGTGCCGGCAGCTTCCACGATTTCGATGGCGCGGGCGATCGCTTCGGCCTTGCCCAGCCCGTCCAGCTGCCCGGAGTTCACCAGCTGGCCCTCGCCGGCGGTGGCGATGCCGGTGGCGTTCGGGTCCTCTTCCCCGGTGTCGACGACCACGCGCACCGGCAAATCGAAGGTGCGGGCGAAGTCCAGGTCGCGCTGGTCGTGCGCGGGCACGGCCATGATCGCGCCGGTGCCGTAGTCGGCCAGCACGTAGTCGGCGGCCCAGATCGGCAGCTTCTCCCCCGACAGCGGGTTGATCCCGTAGCGGCCGGTGAACACGCCGGTCTTCTCGCGCTCGGTGGACTGGCGCTCGATTTCGCTCAGCGCCTTGACCTGCTCCTGGTAGGCTTCCAGCGCTTCGCGGTGCTCAGCGGTGACCAACTCTCCGGCCAGGTCGGCATCGGCGGCGACGACCATGAAGGTCGCGCCGTACAGGGTGTCCGGGCGGGTGGTGAACACCGGGATCTTCACCGCCGGCTGATCCTCGTGCGCCTCGATCTCGAAGGTGACCTCGGCGCCTTCGGAGCGGCCGATCCAGTTCTTCTGCATCAGCAGCACGCGCTCGGGCCAGTGGCCCTTGAGCTGGTCCATGTCCTCAAGCAGGCGGTCGGCGTAGTCGGTGATCTTGAAGTACCACTGGTTCAGCGACTTCTTGGTCACTGCGGTGCCGCAGCGTTCGCACGCGCCGTTGACGACCTGCTCGTTGGCCAGCACGGTCTGGTCCTTCGGGCACCAGTTCACCGGGTGGTCCTTGCGGTAGGCCAGGCCCTTCTCGTAGAACTTGTTGAACAGCCACTGGGTCCAGCGGTAGTACTCCGGATCGGAGGTGTGCAGGCGGCGCGACCAGTCCGCGGAAATCGCGTAGCGCTTGAAGCTGGCGGCCTGGGTGTCGATGTTCTTGTAGGTCCACTCCGCAGGGTGCGCATTGCGCTTGATCGCGGCGTTCTCCGCCGGAAGGCCGAACGAGTCCCAGCCGATCGGGTGCATCACGTCATAGCCGCGCAGGCGCCAGTAGCGTGCGACGACGTCGCCCATGGCGAAGGCCTCGGCGTGGCCCATGTGCAAATCGCCCGAGGGGTACGGGAACATGTCCAGCACGTAGCGGCGTTCGCGGCTGCCGTCATCGGCGGGCTTGAACACCTGTAGCTCGTCCCACACCGGAAGCCACTTGGACTCGATGTCCTTGAAGTCGTAGGTCCTGGGTTCGTTCGTCGATGATGTCACGCTGCTCTTCTCACACGCTTTGCGGAAAAATTTCCGATAGGAAAATTTGCTCTTGGTTCCAGACACAACAAAAGCCCCCAAATTTCCACTCGGGGGCACGGCCATCGGGCCGCGCTTACACTAGGTTGCGCTGAGGATTCATATCGCGATTCTATCGCATCTGTCCTGCCCACGCGCGCATCGGTGAAGCGCAAGATTGTTCACAACCGCCAACGGGCCGCCCGCGCTTATCCACAATTGGCGGCAACGCCGACGCGCAGGCCGATCCAGCGCCCGATCATGGAGCCATGAACGCCCCTGCCCTGATCGCCGCTCTGCGCACCGCATGCCAGGTCCCGCTGCACCTCGGACCTGCATTATCCGGCGCCATGCTGCTTCGCCTGGGCTACCTCTGCCTGGCCCTGTACACGACCCTGGGTAAGCTGGTGCACGGCTCGGGCGACCCGCGCCTGGTCCTGGCGCATCTGCAGCTGGCCGAACGCTTCGCCCAGCAGGTCCATGGCGACCAGCTATCAGGCGCGCTGCAGGCCGAAGCCACCGGCGCCCACGCGTTGTCCCTGGAGGGCTATGCCGCGCTGCGGGTGCCCGCCGATGATCCCGAAGCCATCAGCGATGACCTGTTTGCCGGGGAGCCGGGCATCGTGCCGGGGCGCTGCTGCTACAAGGACACCGCTGAGCTGCTGGCCGCCTGGCTGGGGCTGGGCTACTTCGAAGCCCGGCAGCGCCTGGCCGACGCGCACCTGCTCATCGGGCGCCGCGCCCCCCGATGGCGGCATCTGCGCGCCGCGCTTCCCCCAACTGGCAGGGCTCTATGCCAAGGGCACTGGCGACCGCCGGGCCATCGCCTCGGCCGCACGGCGCCTCGACCGGCTCGAACCGCAGGACACCACCTTTGACGGCGTGCCCCTGAAATTGCAAGCCTACGGCACCGATGGCCGCACCCTGGATGAATCCGCGGCCGAAGCGCTGGGCGACCTGGGCCCACGGGCAGCGCAGAAGCGGATCAGCGCCGAGATCAGGACCTACAAGGAACTGCATGGCAAAAAGCTGCCGCCGCGACTGGGCTTCTTCATCGGCCCTGTGAAGGACGGCGTGCATTTCTTCTCGCTTCGCACCGATGCCAGCGACGCGCAGCTGCTGAATTCGATGGCCGCCCAGGCCGGAAATCCGCGGACCAAGTCAGGCCGCGCCGACCGCGAAGCCGAACAGCAGCGCACGCCGGAATCGGGCTCCGGCACCGGAAACCCCGATGACCAGGATCAGGAACCCCAGGCCGGCCACGATTCCACGGCCAGCCAGGACTCGGGTGCCGAGCCGCAGCCATCAACTGAACCAGAAACTGCACCGCAGGCGCCTTTCTGGCTGCCCAGCGAACACCCCATGCCGCCGTGGGCCGAAGACGAAGCAGAACCCGGCAACGGGTGTGCTCCGGAGCCCGGAAACACCGAAGCGCATGCAGATGGCGATGCGGCACACGACGAGCTGCGAAGCGACGAGGCCACCGAACAGCCGGATCTGCACCGCCGCCGGCTCAATGCATTCATGGCGTTGCTGCGGGCCCCCTTCACCGGCGGAAAAAGGAAGGTCGTCACCCCGAAATTCGTGGTCTACCTGTGGCTCGCAGACTTGCAAAACCTGGCCGATGCGCATGGCATGACCGCCAACGGCGTCGATATCCCGCCCGGCGAGCTGCGGCGGCAACTGGCCAGGGCGAACATCATCCCGATCGTGCTCGGAGGCAACAGCCAAGTGCTGGATATGGGGCGCAAGATGCGCTATCACAAGGGTGCGATCGGCGAAGCCATCATGGCCCGGGACCGAGGCTGCATCGTGCCTGACTGCACCGCGCCCCCGGACCAGGTCGAAACCGACCACTACCTGAAACCCTGGTCTGACGGCGGGGAAACCAGCGTCTGGTCAGGGGCCGGACTGTGCACGGGCGATCACCACAAGCGCCACGCCGGGCAGATCACGGTGATCGATGTCGACGGGCTGCCGCACGTGCTCATGCCGGAGCATGTCGATCCGGAACGAATTCCGCGCCGCAATACCTATTGGGGTGCCCGGCAGGCAGGCGAATCCCCCACCCGCCACGCACCTGCCGCACCGGACCCCGAGCCGCCGGGCAAGGAAGAAACCCCTGATGCAGGGCGGGAAACCTGAGCGGCCCAAGGTGTTGACAGGGCCGTCTTAAACGGGCGGCGCCCGAACCACGCCAATGGGCGGTTCGGGCGCTGCCGGTGTCCGGAACGGTTCCGGCCAAGCCGCAGTCGGGCTCAGGCCTTGGTATCCTCGTCGACCCAGTCGAAGGTGCGCGTGACAGCCTTCTTCCACAGGCGCAGGCTGCGCTCGCGCGATGCCTCATCCATGGTCGGCTCCCAACGCTTGTCCTCGGCCCAGTTCTGCTCCAGCTCGCCAAGGTCCTTCCAGAAGCCAACGGCGAGGCCAGCGGCGTAAGCCGCACCCAGCGCGGTGGTCTCGGTGACCTGCGGGCGAACCACTGGCACGCCGAGGATGTCGGCCTGGAACTGCATCAGGGCTTCGTTGGCCACCATGCCGCCGTCGACCTTCAGTTCGGTCAACGGAACCTCAGCGTCGGCGTTGACCGCATCCAGTACTTCTCGCGTCTGGAATGCGGTGGACTCGAGCGCCGCACGGGCAATGTGGTTCTTGTTCGCATAGCGGGTCAGGCCGACGATCGCGCCCCGGGCATCCGAACGCCAATAGGGAGCGAACAAGCCGGAGAAAGCCGGAACGATATATACGCCGCCGTTATCCTCAACCTGGGCCGCCAGCTGTTCGACCTCCGGGGCGGTGGCGATCATGCCGATGTTGTCGCGCAGCCACTGGATCAGGGAACCGGCAACGGCGATGGAACCTTCCAGGGCATACACCGGTGCGCTCTCGCCCAGCTTGTACGCCATCGTGGTCAGCAGGCCGTTGGACGAATTCACGATCTCCGTGCCGGTGTTGAAGATCAGGAAGCAGCCGGTGCCATAGGTATTCTTCGCGGTGCCCGCGGTGAATGCGGCCTGGCCGAAGGTTGCCGCCTGCTGGTCGCCCAGGATACCGGCAACCGGCACCTCGCGCAGCAACTGGTTCGTGTGCACCGTGCCGTACACCTCCGAAGACGAACGGATCTCCGGCATCATGGACAGCGGCACGCCGAAATCGGCCAGGATCTTCTCGTCCCATTGGAGGGTCTTCAGGTCCATGAACAGCGTGCGCGACGCGTTGGTCACGTCGGTGACGTGCACACCGCCGTCCACGCCGCCGGTCAGGTTCCACAGCACCCAGCTGTCGGTGGTGCCGAACAGCAGGTCTCCTGCTTCTGCGCGTTCCCTCGCGCCTTCGACATTGTCCAGGATCCACTTGATCTTGGTGCCCGAGAAGTAGGTTGCCAGCGGCAAGCCGACGGTCTGCTTGTAGCGTTCCAGGCCGCCATCACCCGCCAGCTCGTCGACGATGTCCTGGGTACGGGTGTCCTGCCAGACAATCGCGTTGTAAACGGCTTCGCCGGTGTTCTTGTCCCACACCACCGTGGTTTCGCGCTGGTTGGTGATGCCGACGACCTCGATGTCGTGACGGGTCAGGTTGGCCTTGGACAAGGCCTGGCCGATCACTTCGCGCACATTGGTCCAGATTTCGGCTGGATCATGTTCGACCCATCCGGCGGCCGGGAAGATCTGCTCGTGTTCCTTCTGGCCTACCGAGTGCACCTCTCCGGCATGGTTGAAGACGATTGCACGGGAACTGGTGGTGCCTTGGTCAATGGCGATGACGAATTTTTCACTCATGATTCACTGCTCTCTTTCTAGAACATTGGCGCGGCGGCAAGTCCGCCAAGGATACCGCCGATAGCTGGACCGACCAACGGAACCCACGAATAGGACCAGTCGGAAGAGCCCTTGCCCTTGATCGGCAGGATGGCGTGGGCGACGCGTGGACCCAGGTCGCGGAACGGGTTGATGGCGTAGCCGGTGGCACCGCCCAGGGACAGGCCGATGGCGACAACCAGCAGGGCCACGGCCAACGGGCCGAGCTCATGCGGGGTGTGGCCCAACCCGGCGATCACGAACACCAGGACAAAGGTGCCGAAGATCTCCGTGACCAGGTTCCAGCCATAGGAGCGGATGGCCGGTCCGGTGGAGAAGACACCCAGCTGCTGGCCCGCGTTCTGCGGATCGTCCAGATGCTTCTTGTAGGCAAGCCAGGTTCCCACGGCACCGAGGAAGGCGCCAATGAACTGCGCCAGGAAATACAGCATCGTGTTGGCGAAGGTCTTGGCGACCCCTGGGGCGTATTCGGCGGCATCCGGGTTGACCAGCAGGCCGAGGGTGACTGCCGGGTTCAGGTGGGCTCCGGAAATTCCGGCGATCCAGACGCCGCAGTAGACGGCAAAGCCCCAGCCGAAGCTGATGGCTACCCAGCCCGCTGCGCTGCCGAGGGTGCCTTTCAGGGCGACGTTGGCGCAGACGCCGCCGCCCATGAGCAGGAGTATGAAAGTGCCGGCTAATTCGGCGAGAAACACGTGAGTGGACAACGTTGACCTCTTAGTGGTTTCGATTGCCGGCGGCGACTTGCCGCCGGCCAAGATGCAGCTTAGACCAGGGTGACACCGTGGGCATCTGCAAGGACCGAGAGCGAATGGTCGATCTCGGCTTGGATCTGGGACTTATCCCATTCCATCGGGTTAGCGAGGCAATTAGCTGCCTCGATCACCAAATTCTTCGTGACCAGGCCGCGGAAGGCCAGGTTGGTGCGTCGGATGAAGACGTCGATCAGGCGGCCCACCTGCTCATGCTTGGCCATGTAGGCCAGTTCCTGGCAGGACAGCTCGTTGGTGTGCTCGAGCATGGTTTCGTTGCTGCCGAGCGCTTCGAGCACTGCATCTGCGCCGGTGCCGTAGCGCTCCAGGAGCACACGCAGGCGTTCGCGTCCGGCCAGGTGCTCGCGGGCCGCAAACCAGGCGGCCAGCTCGCCCTCATTCTTCGGGAAGTTCTTGCCTCCGCCGATAGCTACGCCCACGGTGCTCGCGGTCTCGCGCTCACCCAGGAATTCAAGCGCTTTGCCGCCCAGGTTCTCGCTCAGGGCACGGAAGGTGGTCCATTTGCCGCCGATCAGCGAGAGCATCGTGGTCTTGTCGGTCAGGCGGGTTTCCTTGACCTGGTAGTCGCGGGAGACGAAGCCCGGTGCGGTGTCATCGTGATTCGGCAGCGGGCGGACGCCGGAGAACTTGTAGACGATCTGTTCTTCGCTCACGCGGATGCCCGGGAAGACATGGTGCACCAGCTCGAAGAAGTAGTCGACTTCCTCATCGGTGCAAACCGCTGGCTCGTTCATGTCGTGCTCGAGATCGGTGGTGCCTACCAGCACCCGGCCGAGCATAGGGTAGATCAATACGATGCGGCCGTCTTCGTGCTCGAAGAAGATTTCACGCCCGCCGGTGGCGGCCAGCAGCTCTGGGTGGTCGAGCACGATGTGCGAGCCCTTGGTGCCGCCGGTCCACTTGGTTTCGCGGCCCAGATCTTTATTGGTCATATCCACCCACGCGCCGGTGGCGTTGATGATGACCTCGGCCTCGAAGTCGAAGCTTTCGCCGGTGAGCACATCGCGCAGCTTCGCGGTGCCGCCGTCGACGCCTGTCAGTTCGACGTAGTTGCTGGCGCGGGCAGCGCTGTTGGCGCTCAGGCCTTCCTGAAGCACGTCCAGGGTCAGGCGCTCCGGGTTGTGCACCGAAGCGTCGAAGTAGGTGGCGGTGTACTTCACGTCATCGCGCAGCGCGGGCAGGTCCTTGCGGGCAGCCTTGCCTGCCTTGAAGTTGTGCCATGGGGTGTTGCGTCCGCCGATGCCGGCGAACACGTCGTACATGATCAAGCCGGCTTTGATCAGCGCGGCGCCGCGCTCTGTGGGCTTGCCCGACTTGTGGGTCAAGAAGCGCATTGGCGCGCTGAGCATGCCGGAGAACGTGGAGAAAATGGGGATGGTGGTCTGCAGCGGCTTGACGTAGTGCGGCGCGATCTGGAGCAGCGAGTTGCGTTCCTGCACGGATTCGTGGACCAGGCGGAACTCGCCGTTCTCCAGGTAGCGGATTCCGCCGTGGATCATGTGGGAGCTGGCACCGGAGGCGCCCTGGCAGTAATCGCCGCGCTCGACCAGGGCGACATCGATCCCCTGCATGGCTAGGTAGCGGAAAGTGGCGACGCCGTTGATGCCGCCGCCAACAACCAGAACCTGCGCCTGCGAACGTTCACGCAGTTTGGCTAGCTGTTCCCGAATCACGATTTGTGCCCCTTGTGTAATAAATGGATGAGTCTGAAGCTAGTCTTGTTACAGAACGGCAAAGCGGTCAAACAAAATGCACAAACGTGCAGAAGTGGTCTAAATCATGATGAAATCCTCCCCCCGGGGCACCTACAAGCGGGCAACGAATGGCACATCCGTGCACAGCACTCCCAAGGCCAAGGACGCGCTGCGCGCCGCCCAGCTGTACTACCTGCAGGACATGAAGATGGAAGCGATCGCCAAAGAGCTGGGAACCTCGCGTTCGACGGTCTCCCGCTTGCTCTCCCACGCTAAGCGCACCGGCATGGTCTCGATCAGCATCTCGCCCAGCGCCAACATGTCGGCGCTGCTGGGCAACCAGCTCTCCGAGCACTACGGGATAAGCTTCAACGTCGTGCCCACCGACGGCAACATGGACGACTCCGAATTGCTTTCCCGCGTCGCTGCGCACGCCGCCTATCTGCTCGGCGGCATGGTCTCCTCCTCGATGACCGTGGGCGTCGCATGGGGGTCGACGATGCAGGCGGTGTCCATGGCCCTGGGCTCGCACCCCACCCATGACACGAAAATCGTGCAGCTCAATGGTGCGGCAAACCCGGTAACCAGCGGAGTGCGCTACGCCAGCGACATCCTCACGCGTTTCGGCCAGGCCTTCACCGCACGCACCGAGCAGTTCCCGGTCCCGGCCTTCTTCGACCGGGCATCCACCCGCGAAGCCATGTGGCAGGAGACGTCGATCCAACGGGTGCTGCAGGTGCAGAAGGAGATGAACCTCGCGGTGTTCTCGCTGGGCTCGGCCGGTTCCGCTGTCGTCTCGCAGGTGTACCGCGGCGGCTACTTGACCAAAGACGAAGCCCAGGAACTGAACGAGATCGGTGTGGTCGGCGACGTGGCTACGGTGTTCTTCGACAAGAACGGCACCAGCTCGAATATTTCGCTCAATGCGCGTTCCACCGGGCCAGCCCTCGATGCACTGCGCAAGGTGCCGACACGGTTCTGCGTGGTTGCAGGGCGCGGCAAGCTGCAGGCGGTGCGCGGTGCGCTTAAAGGCGGGTTGATCACCGATCTGGTGATCGACGAGGGCACGGCCCTGGCGCTGCTGGACGGGTAGGGTTAAAGCCATGGCCCCCCGACAGCAGCTAGCGACCACCCACCATTTCAACGGCGCCGAAATCCGCGTCTACACCCACCCGGCCCAGAAGCCCTCGCGCGGCGTGATCTACGCGGTGCACGGATTCCGCGGCGACCACCACGGGCTGGCGCGCATCGTCTCGCATCTGCCGCACTACACGGTGGTCGTCCCCGACCTGCCGGGTTTCGGCTCCTCGACGTCGATGCTGGATCTGGACCACGATGTCGACGGGTATGCGGCGGTGCTCAACCAGCTGGCCGAAGAACTGCAGCTGGGTCCTTCGGTGCACCTGCTGGGGCATTCCTTCGGATCGATCGTGGCCGCCAAGCTGGCCACCGTGCGCAGCTTCGCCTCGTTGCTCTTGCTGAATCCGATCTCGGAGCTTGCCTTGGAATCCGACCAGGCGCTGCTGTCCAAGCTGGCCAGCGGCTACTACGAGGCATGCGCCAGGATTCCGGCAGGCATCGGCGAAGCGCTGCTGCGATCCAGGCTGTTCAGCGATGCGATGAGCCTGGTGATGACCAAGAGCAAGGACCCGGACATCCGGGCCTACGTGCGCGAGCAGCACCGCGCCTATTTCGGCGGCTTCCATTCGCGCGCGACCCTGGCCCAGTCCTACCGCGCGTCGATCAGCTCGACCGTCGGGGACTACTCCCCTGCCCTGGGACTGCCCACGCTACTGGTCGCCGGCAGGGAAGACGAATTGGGCACCCCGCAGACGCAGGAAACGCTGCGGGCAAGCTTCGCCGACGCGCAGCTGGTGATGCTCGAGAACGTCGGGCACCTGATCCACTATGAAAAGGCCCCGGAAACCGCGAAGGCCATCGACCGCTTCCTGCAGCAGCTGGCAGCTGGCCGACACTAGCGCCGCGGCACGTTCCTAGAGCGCGTCGTCCGGGTCGATGGCGATCGCCACGACCGGGTCCTTGGCCGCGGACATGGTTGCGCGCAGGTGGCGCAGCGCCGTGGTCACCGCGGTTCCGTCGGCGTAGGAGAAGAAGAGCACGTAGCGGTGCTGGGCCGGCGGCCCGTCAATCACCGTCGGACCATGGATTTGCACGCGCGCACGGGTCTCGGGATCCAGGTTGGCGACCAGCCGTTCGGCTCCCAAGCCCGAAATGACCGCGCTGCGCACCGCCGGAGGCAGCCCCACCTCGCGGCGCTCGGCCAATTCGCGTTCGGCAAAGCTCGCCGGGTCGTAGCGCACCAGCGCGGCCCCGGCAGGGCTCGGATTGCCGGTCAGCACCACGACTCCGTCAGCCCGCGCCATGGAGGCGGCGGTGAACCATCGGGCGATGACTTCCTCGGCGTTGCGCAGCGAATCGTGGGCCATCATCCTGTCGGCATCGAGCAGCAGCACCGCGGCGTACCCGGATTCGGCAAACGGTTCGACCCCAGGGGTTGCGACGACCAGCGCCGGCTTGTCGCCGATCCTGTCCACCGGCTTTGCTCCGGTGGAAGAAATAACGCTGACCTTGGGAAAGGCCAGGCCGAGTTCTTCGGCGGTGCGGTCGGCGCCGATGCTGGCGGCCCGGATCCGCGGCGAGGCGCAGTGCGCGCAGCGGTAGTCGTGGTACTGCTCGCCGCACCAGCGGCAGGCCACATGCGAGCCCTTGCCGGCAATGTGCAGCGGGCCCTGGCAGGCGGGGCAGCGCGCAGCGGTCCGGCAATCCTGGCAGGCCAGGGCAGGCATGAACCCGGTGCGCGCCACCTGCACCAGCACCGGACCGGTTTCCAGCGCCTTGGTGGCTTCGCGCCAAGCCAGCGACGGGATGCGGGCCCTAGCCAGCACCGGGTCGCGCTCCAGCTCGAAATCATTGGTGGTGGCCACGACGCGGGCCGTGTGCGCACGCAGCAGCTCGCGCGGCATCTTCAGCTCGATGGCCCAGCCGGTGTCCACCAGGCGCTGGGCTTCGACCGAGCGTGATGGCGCGGCGATCAGCAGGGAGATGCCTGCCTGCGCGCTGCGCAGCAAGGCCACTTCGCGGCTGTGCTGGTAGGGTGCGCGCTGTTCGCGGTGCGAGTGGTCCGCGTCCTGCCACACGATCATCAGTTCCAGCCCGGGCACGTGGCACAAGGCCGCCGAGCGGGTGCCGATGACGATCTGCACGTGCCCGCCGATGGCGCGCAGGAAGTTGCGGTAGCGCGGTGTCGGCCCGTCGTCGGCCTGCAGCCGGGCATAGGATTCGGCCCCGAAGTGCTCGTCGAGGTAGCTGCCCAGCAGGCGCAGGTCGCGGGCATCGGGCACGATCAGCAGCACCCGCTGGCCGCGCTCGATCACCGGACGGGCGGCATCCATCAGGAAACCGGGCCAGGCACCGTGGAAATTCGGCACCCAGGTGGCCACTGCCCGCAGGGTTTCGCCGCTGCCCCAGGCCGCCAGTGCCTGCTCCCCATGCTCGTAGTGGAGCAGCTGGTTCGGCGTCTCGGGCAGCTTTGGGGCGACGGTGGCCAGTTCCTCTTTTTCGACCTTGGCGGCGCGGACGGGCACGGCCAGGCGCACCACATCCCACAGGGTGCCGGCGTAGCGGGTGGCGACCTCCTGCGCGGCGTCCACGATCGCCGGGTACAGCGCCACCTGGGTGCTGACCAGCTTGGCCAGCGGCCTCAGCTTCATTTCCGGGGCGTAGTCCTCAAGCACGGCAACGATGAACCCGGAGAGCAGCTGGGGGCCGAAGTGCACCTTCACGCGGACTCCGGCCACCGCATCCTCCGTCATCGAGGGCGGGATCTCGTAGTCGAAGAAGCGGTCCAGGTGCGGGACCGAAGAATCAATCAGCACCCGGGCAACCCGCTTGATGCGGGCCGGCTCGGGTGCTGAGATCAGGGCGTCTTGCTGCACGGTGGCTAGGCGTTGAACCAGCTGCGCAGGGCGTCGACGCGGTCCAGCTTCTCCCAGGTGAAGTCGTTGTCCTCGCGGCCGAAATGGCCGTGGGCAGCGGTCTTGCGGTAGATCGGGCGCTTGAGGTCCAGGTCCTCGATGATGCCCAGCGGACGCAGGTCGAACACCTCGTTGATGGCCTTGGTGATCTTCGCCGGGTCAACGGTCTCGGTGCCGAAGGTCTCCACGTACAGGCCCACCGGACGGGCCACGCCGATCGCGTAGGCCACCTGGACCTCGGCGCGGCGGGCCAGGCCGGCGGCGACCACATTCTTGGCCACCCAGCGCATGGCGTAGGCTGCGGAGCGGTCGACCTTCGATGGATCCTTGCCGGAGAACGCGCCGCCGCCGTGGCGGGCGAAGCCGCCGTAGGTATCGACGATGATCTTGCGTCCGGTCAACCCGGCATCGCCGACGGGGCCGCCGATGATGAACGGGCCCGAAGGATTCAGGATGATCTTCGTGTTCGAGGTATCCAGGCCCGAACGCTCCAGGATCGGGGTGACGACCTCTTCGTGCAGGTCGGCCTTCAGCGTGGCCAGCTCGTATTCGGCGGCGTGCTGGCTGGAGACGACCACGGTGTCCACGGAGACCGGCTTGTCGCCGTCGTAGCCGATGGTGACCTGGGTCTTGCCGTCCGGGCGCAGCAGCGGCATGCGGCCGTTCTTTCGGACCTGGGTCAGGCGTTCGGACAGGCGGTGCGCCAGGAAGATCGAGGTAGGCATCAGCGAATCGGTTTCATCCGAGGCATAGCCGAACATCAGGCCTTGGTCGCCGGCGCCCTGCATGTCGCGCGGGTCCTTGGCGGTGCCTTCGCGGGACTCCAGCGAGTTGAAGACGCCGTCGTGGATTTCCTGGGACTGCTGGCCGATGGACACGGACACGCCGCAGCGCGCCCCGTCGAAGCCGTTGGCCGAGGAGTCGTAGCCGATGTCCAAAATGGTCTTGCGGACGATCTCAGGGATCTCCACATAGCCGTTGGTGGTCACCTCGCCGGCCACGTGCACCAGGCCGGTGGTGGTCAGCGTCTCGACGGCGACCTTCGAGTCCGGATCCTGGGCCAGCATGGCGTCGAGGATCGCGTCCGAGATCTGGTCGCAGATCTTGTCGGGGTGGCCCTCGGTCACGGATTCCGAGGTGAAAAGACGAAGTTCAGGGGTTGTTGAAGTCACCGTATAACTCTATCTGGTCTCTGGGACCGGTAAGCAGAACTAGGACATTTCGTGAACAAGCACCACATGGCGCGGCTCACTTTGTTACAGCTGCATGACTTTTTGTGGCATTCGAAATCTGCTCGATGACCACGCGGGCCACCTCCAGCTTGCTGCCCGAGGCTTGCACCGCTTCGGCGTGATCGGCGAAGAGGACGTGGATGCTGTTGGTTTCCTGCCCGAAGGTCAGCGTCGCGCCCACCTCATTGACCACGAGCATTTCGCAGCCCTTGCGCTCCAGCTTGGCCTGCCCGTACTCGAGCACGCTGCCCTGCTCGTCGCCGGTCTCGGCGGCAAAGCCGACGATGAACTCCGGCAGGTCCGGGTTCTGGCTGCGGGCGGAAACCAGTTCGGCGAGGATATCCGGGTTGCGCACCAACTCGATGACCGGTGCCGAATGCTCGTCGCGCTTCTTGATCTTCGAGTTCTCGATGCGTGCCGGACGGAAATCGGCGACCGCCGCGTTCATGATCAGCACGTCCTGGCCCGGAGCGTTCTCGAAGACCGCCTCGCGCAGCTCCAGCGCGCTTGAAGCGTGCACCAGCTTCACGCCATGCGGCGCGGGAACTTCCAGATGGGTGGCGATCAGCGTGACCTCGGCCCCGGCATCACGGGCGGCCTGCGCCAGCGCGACACCCTGGCGGCCCGAGGAGCGGTTGCCCAAGAAGCGCACCGGGTCCAGCGGTTCGCGGGTGCCCCCGGCGGTGATCAGGACCTTGGAACCAGCGAGCACCGGCTCGGAGAGCAGGTCCTGGACTGCCGCGAAGATCTCATCTGGTTCCGGAAGCCGGCCCGGTCCCGAATCCTTTCCGGTAAGCCGCCCCGAGGCAGGTTCGATCACCCGCACGCCGCGATCGCGCAGGGTCTGCACGTTCGCGACGGTGGCCGGGTGCTGCCACATTTCGGTGTGCATGGCCGGGGCCATCACAACCGGAGCCCGGGTGGCCAGCAAGGTGCCGGTGAGCAGGTCGTCGGCCAGCCCTGCGGCGGCCTTGGCCAGCACATCGGCGGTAGCCGGAACAATCAATACCAGATCGGCCTGCTGGCCGAGGCGCACGTGGTTGACGGTATCGACCGCTTCGAACACATTCGAGGTCACCGGATTTCCGGACAGGGCCTCCCAGGTGGCATTGCCCACGAAGTTCGCGACGTTCTGGGTGGGGATCACATCGACATGGTGGCCGGCTTCGCGCAGCAAGCGCAGCAGGAGCACGGACTTGTAGGCGGCGATGCCAGCCGAGACGCCTAGGACAATTCGCTTCACGAAGTACTTCCTCGAGGATTCGGTGCGGTGATGAGGTGGGTGGAAAAGGGGCTTAACGAAAAAGAAGGCGCCCGCTGCGGGGCGCCGACTTTTCGATTAGTCCTCGATGGCCTCGGCCGGAGTGACCTTCAGCAGGCTGTCATCCAGCTCGCGCAAGGCGATGGTCAGGGGCTTCTCGTTCAGCTTGGTTTCCACCAGCGGGCCGACGTACTCGAACAGGCCTTCGTTGAGCTGCGCGTAGTAGGCGTTGATCTGGCGTGCGCGCTTGGCCGAGTTCAGCACGATGGCGTACTTCGAGTCGTTGGTCTCAAGCAACGAGTCGATCGATGGGTTGATGATTCCCTCTGGGTTGGACACAGGACTCCCTATTTGTCGTTCTTTAGCCCCATGAGGGCTACAAGCTCTTCGGCGGCACGTGCGACATCGTCGTTGACGATGGTCACGTCGAATTCTGATTCCGCTGCAAGTTCTAGTTTAGCGGTTTCCAGGCGGCGCTGCTGTTCCTCGGCGGTTTCAGTGCCGCGTCCCACAAGCCGGCGCACCAATTCGTCCCACGATGGCGGGGCGAGAAAGACGAATTTTGCCTCGGGCATCGACTCCTTGACCTGGCGCGCACCCTGCAGATCGATTTCCAGCAGGACCTTCTTGCCCTGTGCCACTGCATTTTCAACCGTGGAGCGAATCGTGCCGTAGCTGTTCTGGCCATGGACGACAGCCCATTCCAGCATCTGGCCTTCCTCAACCAGGGTTTGGAAGCGCTCGGGGCCCACGAAGAAGTAGTGGACTCCATCCTGCTCCCCCGGCCGGGCGTTGCGGGTCGTTGCCGACACCGAGAGCCAGACATCTGGATAGTTATCGCGGATGTAGGTAGAGACGGTGCCCTTGCCTACTGCCGTGGGGCCGGCTAGAACAGTTACCGACGCTGCGGTCATTGACTACACTTTCGTTTTTGGCGGGCTTTGCTTGAAGTGCTCGGTGATTGCGGTGCGCTGCTTGCGTCCCAGTCCGCGCAGACGGCGTGATGGGGAAATGCCAAGTCGCTCCAGCAAGTTTGCCGCGCGTACTTCACCTACGCCCGGTACCGATTCCAGAAGGTCCATGACACGCATGCGTCCCACGGCTTCATCTTCGTATACCAAGTCTAGTACCTCGGTGATGGAAATTTTTCCGGCACTGAACTCCGCCTTGATTTCTGCACGACGAGTGCGTGCGGCGAGTGCCTTGGCGCGGGCCCGGATACGATCTTCGTCAGAGAGTTCTCGCAGTACCATCGTTCAGCCATCCTTCAGTTGTAGTGGACTAAGGCTTATGTTGAGAAACATAGCGAGGTAACGCTGCTTTTGCAAGACTAAACGCGTTGTGGCTACTAGAAACTCTAATAGCCACAACGCGCCTATGCCACTTATTCGAATTTTTTGCTAGCTAGCTGCCAGCAATTCGTCCCGGACCCTCAGGGCCTTGTCGCGGAGCGCGGTCTTGTCCGGCCCCGCTTTGAGGATGTCCCGGCTGCTCGTGCCCAGCACTTGGCCGTAGCTGGAGGCGAATGACTTGGCAATATCAGCTGCCGTGGCGCCTTGCGCGCCAAGTCCCGGTGTGAGCAGCGGAGCCTTGGAGGTCGCTAGATCGATTCCGAGCTTGGCCGGCGCATCGCCGATGGTGGCGCCGACGACCAAACCGACATGACCTAAATCTTCTGCACCTGAATTTTCCGCAGTGACTTGGTCAATAATCGTTTTAGCAACAGAGTTTTCTCCGCCGACATGCTGCACCGACGGCCCCTCCGGGTTGGAAGTCAGTCCGAGAACGAACACTCCCCGGCCGGTGGCAGCAGCCAAATCCAGTGCCGGTCGCAGCGACTCGTAGCCCAGGTATGGGCTTAAGGTCACCGCGTCTGAGGCCAGCGGGGAAGCGTCATCGAGCCATGCGGTCGCGTACGCGGCCATGGTCGAACCGATATCCCCGCGCTTGGCGTCGGCCAGCGTGAGCAGCCCGGCGGCCTTCGCGGCGCTCAAGGTGTCCTCCAGCGCGGCAAATCCCTTGGACCCGAAGCGCTCGTACAGGGCGACCTGGGGCTTGAGGATTGCCGCCGCACCGGCCATCGCTTCCACGACTGCCAGTGAGAAAGATCGCACGCCATCGGCGGTATTCTCCAGCCCCCAGGCTTCCAGCAGCGCCGGGTGCGGATCAATCCCCACGCACAGCGGGCCGGAAGCCTGCATGGCCGAACGAAGCCGCTGGCCGAATGGAATCGGCTCAGGCATTGCGTGCCGCGTTCAGGTTGGCGTCGTGCACCTGCAAGCTGGTGACATCCCACTCGTACTCGCGCAGGGCATCGATTGCCTGGACGGAGGCGTTGAATTCCGCAACGGTGGTGATCACCGGGGTGCCGACCGAGGTCGCGGCGGCGCGGATCTCGTAGCCGTCGCCACGCGCATCCGAACCCGACGGGGTGTTCAGGATCAGGCCGATCTGGCCGGCCACGATCAGGTCGACGATGGACTCCCCGCCTTCGTGCAGCTTGCCCACCACCTGGGTCGGGATGCCGTTGCGGCGCAGCACCTCGGCGGTGCCGCCGGTGGAGATGATCTCGAAGCCGTTGTCGGACAGGTGCTTGACCGGCATCACGATCGAGCGCTTGTCGCGGTTGGTGACCGAGACGAAGACCTTGCCGGCGGTGGGCAGCGGGTTGTTCGCCGCGGCCTGCGACTTGGCGAAGGCGGTGTCGAAGTACTTGTCGAAGCCCATGACCTCGCCGGTGGAGCGCATTTCAGGGCCGAGCAGCGAGTCGACGACCTTGCCTTCCGGGGTGCGGAAGCGGGCGAACGGCATGACCGCTTCCTTCACGGCGATGGCCGCGGCTTCCGGCAGGTGCGCGCCGTCGCCGGTGGCCGGCAGGTAGCTGCCGCGCAGCTCGGCCAGGGTCTTGCCGACGCCGATCAGCGCGGCGACCTTGGACAGCTGCACGCCGGTGGCCTTCGAGGTGAACGGCACGGTGCGCGAAGCACGCGGGTTCGCCTCGATCACGTACAGGATGTCGCTGGCCAGCGCGAACTGGATGTTGATCAGGCCGCGCACGCCCACGCCTTCGGCGATCGCCCGGGTGGCCTGCTTCACGCGCTCGCGCACGTCAGGGCCCAGGGTGATCGGAGGCAGGGTGCAGGCCGAGTCGCCCGAGTGGATGCCGGCTTCCTCGATGTGCTCCATGATGCCGCCGACGTACAGGTCGGTGCCGTCGAACAGGGCGTCGACGTCAATCTCGATCGCGTCTTCCAGGAAGCGGTCGACCAGGACCGGGTGGTCCACGGTGATCTCGGTGGCGTTGGCGATGTAGCGCTCGAGGTTGGCCTCGTCGTACACGATCTCCATGCCGCGGCCGCCCAGCACGTAGGACGGCCGGACCAGCACCGGGTAGCCGATGGAGTCGGCGATGGACTTGGCCTCGGCGAAGGACACGGCGGTGCCGTTCTTCGGCGCGACGAGCCCGGCGTTGTCCAGCACCTGCTGGAAGGCGCCGCGGTGCTCGGCCAGGTCGATGGCTTCCGGCGAGGTGCCCAGGATCGGCACGCCGGCGGCCTTCAGCTCGGCGGCGAGCTTCAGCGGGGTCTGGCCGCCGAGCTGGACGAATACGCCCAGCACGCCGCCGGTTTCCTCTTCGGCGTGGATGACCTCGAGCACGTCTTCCAGGGTCAGCGGCTCGAAGTAGAGGCGGTCGGAGATGTCGTAGTCGGTGGAGACAGTCTCCGGGTTGCAGTTGACCATCACGGTCTCGTAGCCCTCGGCGCGCAGCGCCATCACTGCGTGCACGCAGGAGTAGTCGAACTCGATGCCCTGGCCGATGCGGTTCGGACCCGAGCCGAGGATGATGACCGACTTCTTCTCGTGGGCCGCCACCTCGGTCTCCTCGTCGTACGAGGAGTACATGTACGGGGTGAAGGCCTCGAACTCGGCGGCGCAGGTGTCAACGGTCTTGTAGACCGGGCGCACGCCCAGCGCGTGGCGGATGCCGCGGATCACCGACTCGGACTTGCCGGTGAGCTGGGCCAGCTGCGCATCGGAGAAGCCGTGGCGCTTGGCTTCGCGCAGCACGTGCTCGGGCAGGTGCTTGTTCGCGGCCACCAGCTGCGCGACCTCGTTGATCAGCTGCAGCTGGTCCAGGTACCACGGGTCGATCGCGGTGGTCTCGAACAGCTTCTCGATGGACACGCCGGAGAACAGCAGGCGCTGGACCAGCGAGAGGCGTTCGGTCGAGCCCTTCACGATCGAGGCCAGCACTGCTTCGTGCTCGGCTTCCGGGATCGGCTCGAAGGACAGCTCGGAGCCCTTCTGCTCCAGGGAGCGCAGCGCCTTCTGCAGCGCTTCGGTGAAGTTGCGGCCCAGGGCCATCGCTTCGCCGACCGACTTCATGGTGGTGGTCAGGGTCTTGTCCGCGGCCGGGAACTTCTCGAAGGCGAAGCGCGGGACCTTCACGACCACGTAGTCCAGGGCCGGCTCGAAGGAAGCCGGGGTCTTCTGGGTGATGTCGTTCGGGATCTCGTCCAGGGTGTAGCCCACGGCCAGCTTGGTGGCGATCTTCGCGATCGCGAAGCCGGTGGCCTTGGAGGCCAGCGCGGAGGAACGCGAAACGCGCGGGTTCATCTCGATGACCACGACGCGGCCGGTGGCCGGGTCGATGGCGAACTGGATGTTGCAGCCGCCGGTGTCCACGCCGACTTCGCGGATGACCGCGATGGAGATGTCGCGCAGCTTCTGGTATTCGCGGTCGGTCAGGGTCATCGCCGGGGCGACGGTGATCGAGTCGCCGGTGTGCACGCCGACCGGATCGAAGTTCTCGATGGAGCACACGACCACGACGTTGTCGTTCTTGTCGCGCATCATCTCCAGCTCGTACTCCTTCCAGCCCAGGATAGACTCCTCAAGGAGCACCTCGGTGGTTGGCGAATACTGCAGGCCGGCGCCGGCGATGCGGCGCAGGTCCTCCGGGTTGTAGGCCATGCCCGAACCCAGGCCGCCCATGGTGAACGACGGGCGCACGACTACCGGGTAGTTCAGCTCCTCGACGGCGGCAAAGGCCTCGTCCAGGGTGTGCACGATGACCGAGCGGGCCGATTCGGCGCCGCAGCGCTCGACGACGCCCTTGAACTTCTCGCGGTCCTCGCCCAGCTCGATGGCTTCGATGTTCGCGCCGATCAGCTCGACGTCGTACTTCTGGAGGGCGCCGGACTTGTCCAGCGCGATCGCGGTGTTCAGCGCGGTCTGCCCGCCCAGGGTCGGCAGGATCGCATCCGGGCGTTCCTTGGCGATGATCTTCTCGACGACCTCGGGGGTGATCGGCTCGACGTAGGTGGCGTCGGCGAATTCCGGGTCGGTCATGATGGTGGCCGGGTTGGAGTTGACCAGGATGACCCGCAGGCCCTCCTCCTTCAGCACGCGCAGGGCCTGGGTGCCGGAGTAGTCGAACTCGGCGGCCTGGCCGATGACGATCGGACCCGAACCGATGACGAGAACTGATTTCAGATCGGTGCGCTTAGGCATTACTTGCTGTCCTTTTCTGCGGCGGAATCCAACGCGGTCATGAAGCGGTCAAAGAGGTAGGCGGCATCGTGGGGGCCGGATGCGGCCTCTGGGTGGTACTGCACGGAGAAGGCCGGGATGTCCAGGCAGGACAGGCCCTCGACCACGTGGTCGTTCAGCGAGTAGTGCGAGACCTCGACCTTGCCGAAGCGCTCGACCGGCGCGGTGACGGTGCCTTCGATCGGCGCGTCGACGGCGAAGCCGTGGTTCTGGCTGGTGATTTCCACGCGGCCGGTGGCCTTGTCCATCACCGGCTGGTTGATGCCGCGGTGGCCGAAGCGCAGCTTGTAGGTGTCGAAGCCCAGCGCGCGGCCCAGGATCTGGTTGCCGAAGCAGATGCCGAAGTACGGCATGCCGGCATCGAGCACCGAGCGCACCAGTTCCACCTGCGCGGTGGCGGTGGCGGGGTCGCCCGGGCCGTTGGAGAAGAAGACGCCTTCGGCGCCGGTGGCCTTGATGTCCTCAAGGGTGGCGTTGTACGGCAGCACGTGCACGCGCAGGCCGCGCTCGGCCAGGCGGTGCGGGGTCATCGACTTCATGCCCAGGTCGATGGCGGCGACGGTGCGCTTGGGCTCGCCGGTGTAGCCGTGGTCGGCCGGCTCGACGATGTAGGCGGTGTCAACCGAGACCTCGGCGGAGATGTTGCGCCCGGCCATCGACGGCTGCGCCTTGACCAGTTCCACCAGTTCGGCGTCGGACTTCGCGGCGTCATCGCCGGAGAAAATGCCGGACTTCATGGCGCCGGCGTCGCGCAGGTGCCGGGTCAGCGCGCGGGTGTCCACGCCCTGGATGCCGACGATGCCGTACTCGACCAGGTCCTCGTCCAGGGTGCGCTCGCTGCGCCAGTTGCTTGGACGGCGGGCGGCGTCGCGGACCACGTAGCCGGCGGCCCACATGCGGGTGGATTCCGGATCCTCGGAGTTCACGCCGGTGTTGCCGATGTGCGGGAAGGTCTGCACGATGATCTGGTGCGCGTAGGACGGGTCAGTCAGGGTTTCCTGGTAGCCGGTCATGCCGGTGGTGAAGACTGCTTCACCCAGGGTGGTGCCCACGGCGCCATAGCTGCGTCCGCGGAAGATGCGGCCATCTTCGAGTACCAACACGGCTGGTAGGTTGCTCAGGGAATTCACTTATTTGTCTCCTGCTCGGCTTACGTCGTCGTGCGACGCCAGCAACTGATAAATCTTGGGGGTGTCCTCGTGGTAGCGGGGACGGAATCCGGTGTCGAAGGTGAAGCCATCCTTGTTCCAGGTGATGACGATCAGGCCGTTCTTCTCCACGACCTTGCCGATCATCCCGCTGCTGCGCTTGACCTGTTCGTAGCGCTCCCACGGGATGTGCACGTCGCGCGCTCCGGAACGGATCAGGTGCACGCCTTCGCTGCCCAGTTCCAAGGTGGCGTTGGTGCGCACGCCGAGCTCATGCACGGCAATGCGGTCCAGCCAGTCGTCGAATTTCGTGGTGACCACGTACATGCCCTCGAAGCTGTGCTCCACCTGGTCGGCGAACTCCTCATACGGCTCGGGAATCGCCGATTGCCGGGCCTTGAGGTTGCGCCAGCCCAGCAGGATCAGCGTCACGGCAGCGACGACCGCGACGATCGTCCAGATGAGCGGCTGAAGTGCTCCCTCAGGCATTGATCGACCTCGGGGTTGCCAGCTGGCCATCGAGCACGGTGGCGTGCCCGTGGAAGAAGGTGGCGCGCACCGATCCGGGCAGCTCCATGCCGGCGAACGGCGAGTTGCGGCCCTTGGTGGCCATGGCTGCCGGGTCGACGATCCAGCGGGCTGCCGGATCCACCAGGGTGAGGTTGGCCGGCTCGCCCACGGCGATCGGGCGGCCCTGGTCGGCGACGCGGCCGATCTGCGCGGGCACCTCGGAGGTGATGCGCGCGACGTCAGCCCAACCCATCAAGCCGGTGTCGACCAGCGTGTGCTGCACGATCGACAGCGCGGTCTCCAGCCCAGTCATGCCCATGGCCGCCGCGCCCCACTCGCAGTCCTTGGCTTCGGACGGGTGAGGGGCGTGGTCGGTGCCGATCACGTCGATGGTGCCGTCGGCGACGCCGGCGCGCAGCGCCATCACGTCTTCCTCGCGGCGCAGCGGCGGGTTGACCTTGAACACCGGGTCGTAGGTGCGGACTTTCTCGTCGGTGAGCAGCAGGTGGTGCGGGGTGACCTCCGCGGTGACCTGGATGCCGCGGGCCTTGGCCCAGCGGATGATCTCCACCGAGCCGGCAGTGGACACATGGCAGATGTGCAGCCGCGCGCCGACATGCTCGGCCAGCAGCACATCGCGGGCGATGATCGATTCCTCGGCGACCGCAGGCCAGCCGGGCATGCCCAGGATCGAGGAGACTTCGCCCTCGTTCATCTGGGCGCCTTCGGTCAGCCGCGGTTCCTGGGCGTGCTGGGCGATGACCCCGTCGAAGGCCTTCACGTATTCCAGGGCGCGGCGCATCAGCAGCGGGTCGAAGACGCAGATGCCGTCGTCGGAGAACATCTTCACCGCGGCACGGGAATCGGCCATCGCGCCGATTTCGCTCAGCTGCTTGCCGGCCAGGCCGACGGTGACCGCACCGACCGGGCGGACATCCACCCAGCCGGCCTTGCGGCCCAATTCGTAGACCTGCTCGACGACGCCGGCGGTGTCGGCCACCGGGGTGGAGTTGGCCATCGCGTGCACGGCGGTGTAGCCGCCGCGGGCGGCTGCCTGCGAACCGGTTTCCACGGTTTCGGCGTCTTCGCGGCCCGGTTCGCGCAGGTGGGTGTGGGTGTCGACCAGGCCCGGCAGCAGCACCAGGTCCGTCGCATCGATCACCTGCGCGTCGCCGGCGTCGGCGATGGTGCCTAGCTGGGCGATCTTGCCGTCGGCGATCAGCACGTCGGCAGGTTCGCCGCCGAGGATGGAGGCCTGCTTGATCAAGTAGTTCATGGTTTCTTCCTTCAGATCAGGTCGCCGGAGAGGAGCATGTAGAGGCTGGCCATGCGCACGGCCACGCCATTGGTGACCTGGTCGAGCACGGTGGAGCGCGGCGAGTCCGCGGCGGCCGAGGAGATCTCCAGGCCGCGGTTCATCGGACCCGGGTGCATGATCAGGGTTTCGGCGCCCGAAGCGTCCAATTCCGCCAGACGCGCATCGTCCAGTCCCCAGTAGCGCGAGTATTCGCGGGGGTTCGGGAAGTAGGCGGCATTCATCCGCTCACCCTGCACGCGCAGCATCATCAGCGCGTCGACGCCCTTGGCGATCACCTCGTCCAGGTCGTAGCTGATGGTGCACGGCCAGGATCCGGCGCCGACCGGCAGCAGGGTCGGAGGGGCGACCATCGTGACTTCGGCACCGAGGGTGTTCAGCAGCCACAGGTTGGAGCGGGCGACACGGCTGTGCAGGATGTCGCCGACGATCGCGACCTTCAGCCCGTCCAGGCCGCGGCCTGCCGGGCTGGTGCCCTCGCGCAGCGCCACCTGGCGGCGCAGGGTGAAGGCGTCGAGCAGCGCCTGGGTGGGGTGCTCATGCGTGCCGTCGCCGGCGTTGACGATCGGCAGCCCGATCCAGTCGGTGGCCGCCAGCCGGGCCGGGGCACCGGAATCCGGGTGGCGGATGACCACCGCGTCGGCGCCGATGGCCAGCAGGGTCTGCGCGGTGTCCTTCAGCGACTCGCCCTTGGATACGCTCGATCCCTTGGCCGAGAAGTTGATGACGTCGGCGCTCAGGCGCTTGGCGGCGGCCTCGAAGGAAATCCGGGTGCGGGTGGAGTCCTCGAAGAACAGATTCACCACGGTGCGCCCGCGCAGGGCCGGCAGCTTCTTGATCTGGCGGGTTCCCGATTCACGCATCTCTTCGGCGATATCCAGGATGGCGATGGCTTCGTCGCGGGTCAGATCCGCGGTGGAGAGCAGGTGCTTCATGCGGCGCCCTCGATCACTACTTCGTTGGTGCCATCGATTTCTGCCAGGTGCACGCGCACCTTTTCGCTCTTCGCGGTCGGCAGGTTCTTGCCCACATGATCGGCGCGGATCGGCAGTTCGCGATGCCCGCGGTCAACCAGCACGGCCAGGCGCACGATGCGCGGGCGCCCCCAGTCGGCCAGTGCGTCCAGGGCGGCGCGGATGGTGCGACCTGAATAGAGCACGTCGTCGACCAGGACGACAACCTTGCCCTCGATGCCGCCTGCTGGAAGGCGCGTTGGCGCCGGGGTGCGGGTGGTGGAGTGGCGCAGATCGTCGCGGTACATGGTGATGTCGAGCTGGCCGACCAGCGATGCCGGGTCGAGATTGCCGTCGGCGGTGGCTGCGATGCGGGTTGCCAGGCGCTGGGCCAGCGGGAATCCGCGGCTGGGAATGCCAAGGAGGACCAGGTCGTCGGTGCCCTTGTTGGCCTCGATGATTTCGTAGGCTACGCGAGTGAGTACACGTTCGATGTCGTCGCCGGTTAATACCGTGCGCGCGGCATCTGGCACTGGATTCTCATCCATGCTGTGCATCTCTCCCTTCTCCGCCTCACGGGACGGGATTTAAAGGAATATTGCTAACTCAAATTATCACGAGCGCGAGGCGATTCCCTAGCGGAAACCTATGCATGACACTGAATAGGGCGTGGAATCGGTCACAAGGATGCAGCTGGCGGTTCTCGCCGAGAGGCAGAATCACGCAGATCCCGTGAACCGACTCTGCCGCAGGCACGGCAGGTGTTGCGATCGACACACGCACTAAGCGGCCAGGACCGTTGGAAGTGTGCTGCGCTATTGGCCCACCCGTCCGTCGAAGCATTCGCGCAGCAGGTCTGCATGCCCGCTGTGCCTGGCGTACTCCTCGATGCGGTGAACCATCAGGTCGCGGATGACCACCTGCTCGCGTCCTGCGCGCTGGCCGAGGTCTTCGAAGCCGGCCAGCAGGCGGTCGGTGGCGTCTTGCTCTTCATGCAGGATGCGCAGCGCCTGGGATACCTGGGCGGGATCCGGGCGCACCGTTTCGAAGTCGGATCCCGCCGGGCAGTAGATCCTGCCGGCAGGCTCGCCCGCGGTGATCCAGTTGCGCCAGTCCCGCTCGACTTCGCCGAGATGGCGCAGCAGGCCCAGCAGGCTGAGCGTGGAGGGCGGGACCGGGCGCGAGGCCATCTGGGCCGCGTCCAGGCCCTGGCATTTGAGTTCGATGGTGAGCCGGTAGTCGCGCAGGTAGCGTTCGCAGGTGGCCCGCTCCCCTACCGGGTCGTCCCCTGCTTCCCGCGGATCCCGGTCGGGATCAAGCCACATGTCCGGCATGATCACCGATTTGCTCCAGCGTTCGGGCTTCTGGTTCATGCACCCTAGCCTCGCCGTTGCACGCCCCGCGGGCAATGGCTGCGCAAAAAAGCCCGGGCCGGAACCCCGCAAAAGGGTTCCGGCCCGGGCTCGGAAACGTGAGGATCGAATTAGTCGACCAGGGTGTCCTTGACACTCTGGATGCGGCCCAAAACGCCATTGACGAACTCCGGCGATTCATCGGTGGACAATTCCCGCACGTTCACCACGGCTTCGGCCACAGCGACAGCGTCGGGAACGTCATCGTTGTACAGCAGCTCCCACACGCCGATGCGCAGTGCGCTGCGGTCAACAGCTGGCATGCGCTCGATGGTCCAGTCCTTGACGTAGCTTTCGAGAACTTCGTCAATGCGGGCCAGGTGGGCGGTCACGCCTTCGATGATCGCCAGCGAGTACTCGTTGAGTACGATGTCCGAGTTTTCCCGTCGTGCGATGGCTACGGCCAGCGGATCTGCATCGCGGGCCTCGGCTTCGAACAGGAACTCAAGGGCTCGGCGGCGGGCTTTGGCGCGGGCTCTCACTAGTTGACACGACCCAGGTAATCGCCGGTGCGGGTGTCAACCTTCACCTTGGTGTTCTGCTCGACGAACAGCGGCACCTGGATTTCCTTGCCGGTTTCCAGGGTTGCCGGCTTGGTGCCAGCCGAGGAGCGGTCGCCCTGCAGGCCCGGCTCGGTGTAGGTGATTTCCAGGACGACCGATGCCGGCAGTTCCAGGTACAGCGGGCTGCCGTCGTACATGGCGATGGTCAGGTTCTGGTTCTCCAGCAGGAAGCCGGCGGCATCGCCAACGGTGGCGCCGGGAACGGTGAGCTGGTCGTAGTCTTCCAGGTTCATGAAGACGTAGTCTTCGCCATCCTGGTAGAGGTACTGGTAATCGCGGCGGTCAACGGTGGCCAGTTCGATCTTGGTGCCTGCGTTGTAGGTCTTGTCCAGGACCTTGCCGGAGATGACGTTGCGCATCTTGGTGCGCACGAATGCGCCGCCCTTGCCTGGCTTGACGTGCTGGAAGTCGATGATGGTCCAGAGCTGGCCATCGATCTTGATGACCTGTCCATTCTTGATGTCAGTTGTATCCGCCACGTTTCCTCAATCCTCTATTTTCGCCAGCTGCAGCCGGCATTATCAAAAATCCATGTTCAAGTTTACCCTACGCGCCATGGGGCACAAAGGGTTGGGCGCGGTGGCGCGCATTACTGCGCGGCGCGCTCTTCGGCAATATGCATGCAGGTGCTGGCCGCGTTGACCAGGTATGCGTCGTCGTCCAACTCGATGCGCAGCTCCAGGGCCTTGCGGAATCGCGTGGCCGCCGCCTTGTAATCGCCCTTTGCGAAGAAGGACAGGCCTGCATGGTAGTGCATCAGCGGCTCGTACGCGGTGCCGGCGAATTCCTCGGCCAGCTTGCGCAGGCGGTTGATGGCGCGATCGAAGTCGCCCTGCATGCGGGTCAGCTCGGTGTCCAGGACGCGCAGATGGGCGTTGGTCGGATCAACGAAACGCGATTCCGCGATCAGCTCGCCGGCCTTGGCCAGCTCGCCCCGGGCGAGCAGCACCATTACCTGGTCGGTGGGCGAACCCACCAGCAGCTGCTGCTCGGCGGCCGCCTCGTCGGCGATGTAGGGCTTGAGCGTCTCGGGATCGATCAGCACGCCTTCAACAGCTGTGCCGACACCTTCGCGGTTTACCGATGCGACGTCAATGGCGTATGCGGTGTAGTCGACCATGTGCTTACTCCCCGATTTCCTGGTAGGCGGCGAAGAGCAGCGAGTTATCGGGCACTTCGTAGATGCGCGGCTTGCCGATTTCTTCCAGCACGACAAAGCGCAGCTGGCTGCCGCGGGCCTTCTTGTCGCGCTTCATGCCGTCGAGCAGCGCCGCCCAGCGGTCGTTGCGGTAGGTGGTCGGCAACCCGAGGGACTTCAGGATCGCGACGTGGCGGTCGGCCACGGCGTCGGAGGTGTAGCCCACCGAGCGGCCCAGTTCGGCGGCGAAGGCCAGGCCGATGGACACGGCTGCGCCATGGCGCATCTGGTAGCGCTCGGCCAGCTCGATGGCGTGGGCCAGGGTGTGGCCGTAGTTCAGGAATTCGCGGTCGCCGGATTCCTTCAAGTCGCGCGAGACCACGTCGATCTTCACGGCGATGGTGCGCTCGACCAGCTCTCGCAGGCGGTCGCTGGCGGGATCGACGGCGTCGGCCGGATCCTCTTCGATCAGTTCCAGGATGCGCTCGTCGGCGATGAAGCCGCATTTGACGATTTCAGCCATGCCGGTGACCAGCTCGTTCTTCGGCAAGGTGGCCAGCGCGTCCAGGTCGGCGAGCACCGCGGCCGGCGGATGGAAGGCGCCGACGAGGTTCTTGCCCTCGGCGGTGTTGATTCCGGTCTTGCCGCCCACGGCAGCGTCGACCATGGCCAGCAGCGAGGTAGGAATATGGATGACCTTCACGCCGCGCAGCCAAGTGGCAGCAACGAATCCTGCCACGTCGGTGACGGCCCCGCCGCCCACGGAAATGACTGCATCGGAGCGGGTGAAGTCGTTCTTGCCCAGCACTTCCCAGCAGAAGGAGGCAACCTGGATGTGCTTGCCTTCTTCGGCGTCCGGAATTTCCGCGGTCAATGCCTCCAGGCCGAACTTCGCCAGTTCGTCGCGAACCACGTCGCCGGTGGCGCGCAGTGCTCGCGGGTGGATGACCAGGACCTTCTTGACCGCGGGACCAAGCAGGTCGGGCAGTTGGCCCAAGAGGCCGTTGCCGACCATGACGGGGTACGACTCCGCGGGGGTGCTTCCGGTGACCTTCATGGTGGTCGGTGCGATAGGCATCAGTCTAGCTTCCTCCTGATGGTGGTGATTTTTCTAGCGTACGCGTGAGCCCGGCCAGAAGTTGCATCTCGTGAGGCTAATCACAGCCGTTCCAGCTGCGGCAATACCTCGTCGAGAATTTGCGAAACGGACTTTCCATCCACGAGAACATGCACGTCAGCGAGCATTTCATAAATCGGGCGGCGCTTTTCGTAGACGGCGATCCAGCTCTTGAGGGCTTCGTCACCAGCCAGCAGCGGGCGGTGCCCGTCGCCCTTGATGCGCTCGGCGGCAGCCTGTTCGCCGAGTTCCAGGTAGATTACCGTGCCGCGCGAGAGCAGCTGCTGGTTCTCCTCGCGCAGCACCGCGCCTCCGCCGGTGGCGACCACGCCGGTGCGCAGCCGGCACAGCGCTTGGACTTCCAGGTCGCGGAAATGCGCTTCGCCATGTTCGGCGAAGATCTGCGCGATGGTTCCGTGGTGGGCGACGATGGCCGCGTCGGAATCCGCGAAGCTGGTAGAAAGGGCCGTGGCCAGTGACTTGCCCACGGTGGACTTGCCACTGGCCATCGGACCAATGAGGTAGATCATTGAAGCGTGCTTCCTAGACGCCGGTCGAACCCAGATTGCCCGGGATGCTGGCCAGGTAGGACTCGATATTGCGCTTGGTCTCGGCCACCGAATCGCCGCCGAACTTCTCCAGCAGGGACTGGGCCAGCACCAGGGCGACCATGGCCTCGGCGACCACGCCGGCAGCCGGCACGGCGCAGACATCCGAGCGCTGGTGGTGCGCGGTGGTGTCCTCGCCGGTGGCGGTGTCCACGGTGCGCAGGGCGCGGGGCACGGTGGCGATCGGCTTCATGGCGGCGCGCACGCGCAGCACCTCGCCGATGCTCATGCCGCCCTCGATGCCGCCGGCGCGGTTCGAGTTGCGCTTGATGCTGCCGTCTTCCGCGTGCACGATCTCATCGTGCGCGGCCGAACCGCGGCGCGCGGCGGTGGCAAAGCCGTCGCCGACCTCGACGCCCTTGATGGCCTGGATGCCCATCAGGGCGGCGGCCAGGCGCGCGTCCAGGCGGCGGTCCCAGTGCACGTAGGAACCGATGCCCGGAGGCAGGTTGTAGGCGAGGACCTCGACGACGCCGCCCAGGGTCTCCCCTGCCTTGTGGGCGTCGTCGACCTCGGCGACCATGGCTACGCTGGTCTCGGGGTGGAAGCAGCGCAGCGGGTCGGCGTCCAGGGCGGCGACATCGGCTGCGGTGGGCAGCGGTGCATCGGCCGGTGCGGCCACGGCGCCAACGGCCGTGGTGTGCGAGACGAGCTGGATCCCCAAATCATTGAGGAAACGCGAGGCCACCGTGCCCAGTGCGACGCGGGCCGCTGTTTCGCGGGCGCTGGCGCGCTCGAGGATCGGGCGGGCGTCCTCGAAGCCGTACTTCTGCATGCCGGTGAAATCGGCGTGGCCCGGACGCGGGCGGGTCAGCGGCGCGTTGCGCGCCAGCGAGGCCAGCTCATCCAGATCCACCGGGTCGGCGTTCATCACGCGTTCCCACTTGGGCCATTCGGTGTTGCCGATTTCGATGGCTACCGGGCCGCCCTGTGTCTTGCCATGGCGGACGCCACCGAGGAAGGTGACCTGGTCCTTTTCAAATTTCATGCGCGCGCCGCGGCCATAGCCGAGACGGCGGCGTGCCAGTGCCTCCCGCACTGCTTCGCTATCCACCGATACTCCGGCGGGTAGGCCTTCAAGAATTCCAACGAGTGCCGGGCCATGCGATTCGCCCGCGGTCAACCAACGCAACATGTCATCTATTTTGCCATGACACGAACTGATTACTGGTGTCGGGCCAGACCCAAAGAGTCATACATCGCATTTGTGACGTCCGCTCGGCGCGATTCCTGCCAGGCTCCGGCACTGAAGAATCGCACTTGTTCCACGGCTTGGTGCACGAGCATGTGGATACCGGAGATTACGGTGCCTTGCCATGCTTGCGCCAAGGCAGAGGGCCAGGGGTCGTAGGCCACATCCAGCAGGATGCCGCTGCCTGCGCCGATCACCGGCACCCAGTCGTCGGCCGCACGCGGCGGCAGCGTGGAGAACACGAGCGGGATATCGTTCAGTGTCGCCGCCACTGCCTGGTCGATTCCCGAAATCTCGTGGACGGTCGTTTCCATCCCGAGCTGGTGGGCCAGATCGACGGCCCGGGAGGCCCGCGCGGCGCTGCGCACGACAAGTGCCAGCTGGCTCACGCCCACTTCAGCGGCGGCCTCGATGGCTGCCAGCGCGGTGTTGCCAGAGCCCAGGATCATCGCCTGCGCGCACTGGGCGAGCCCGAAATCGGCGAGGGCCTGGACCAGGCCGTCGACGTCGGTGTTTTCCCCGTAGAGGGTGCCGTCGTCGCGGACCACGATGGTGTTCAGCGCGCCGAGGCGCTGCACGCGTGCGGACAGGTCATCCATCAATGGCACGAATGCGTCCTTCAGCGGCATGGTCACCGAGCAGCCGGCCCAGTTGCCTGCGCGCAGTGCGGCAGCATGCTCGGCAGCCTGGCCCGGTTCCATGTCGATCGCGCTGTAGCTGATCGGCGCGCCGAGCAGCTGGTAGGCGGCGCGGTGCAGCACCGGCGATTTGGAGTGGCTGATGGGGTGGCCGAGGACGGCTGCCTGCTTCATTTTCTTCATGGACTTCCTGCTGGTAATTGCCCGGCCCTGGGGGCGGCAACGCGTCTTTCGTTCGCGGGCTTGCGCTAGCAGACGTCTGGATGCTCGTCGCACCAGGCGTCGAATTCGGCCTTGTACCGCTGGTGCTCTTCGTAGGTCGAGGCGAACTTGGTCTCGCCGGTTTCGATGTTGACGGTCACCCAGTAGTAGTAGCCGTTGTCTTCCGGATTGGCGGCGGCCTCGATCGCAGGATTCGCTGGCGAGCCGATCGGAGTTGGCGTCAGGCCCTTGTGCACGTAGGTGTTGTATTTGTTCGACGCGTCCTGCTTCTCCTGCGCGCTGAACTGCAGCGAGTAGCGGCCCAGCCCGTAGATCACCGCGGAGTCGACCTGCAGCAGCCCGTGCGTCTCGCGGTTGCCCGGATCCAGCCGGTTCTCGATCGCTCCGGCGACCGTGGCGTAGTCCGGGGTGCGCGCCTCCGCCTGCAGGATCGAGGCGATCTTCAAGATGCGGTAGCCCTCGTCGAGGTCGGTAATGCCCGCCTGCTCGAGGGAAACCTTGGTGGCCTTGACCAGTTCAGCCAGCACTTCCTTGGCGCTGGTTTCCAACGGGAAGCGGTACTCCCCCGGGTGCAGCCAGCCCTCGAGGTTGGTCACCGAGTCGGGCAGGCCGAATTCCTGCGGCTTGGTGGCCAGCGCCTGCAGGTCCTTCTCCTTCAGGCCCGAGCCCTTGGCAATTTCCTTGAGCGCGGCATCCATGCGCATATTGGCCTTCAACGCGATGTAGAAGACCTTGTCCGGACGCTGGTTGATGAGGATCTCGGCCGCGTCGGCTGCTGGCATCTGCTTCTTGAGCAGGTAGGTGCCGGGGTGGATGAGCTTGTTCTCGGCTTCGGAGTTGGCGACGGCGTCGGAGAACAGGCCATCGTCGGAGACGACGTCGAGCTCTTCGAGCTTGCGCGAAATGATGTTCACGCCCCAGCCATCTTCCACGGTGAATTCCACGGTGGCCCCGCCCGGGCCCGGGTAATCGTCGGGGTTGAACTGCTTGAGCACGGACTTGACGAAGAAGACCGAGCCGGAGACCACCAGCGCGAAGATCAGGACGGTGGCCAGCATCACCAGGTTGCGCTTGCGCTTGGTGCGCTTGCGCCGTTGGGCCTTGTGTGCTGCGGCTTGCTCGTCCTGCGGCTCGTCGCCGAAGACAACTGCCGGCTGTACGGCGTGCGTTTCCCCGGTGTAGTCCTCATCCTGGGCGTCTGCAGGATCGTCGGATTCCTGCATTTCGGGGTCAGCGGCCGCTTGGGCGGGGAGGAACCTGGTGTGGGTGTCTTCCCCGCCCGAAGCGCCGGGTTCTGCGGTGGCCGCTAGCGATTCGCGGTAGTGCTCGGCGCCGGCCAGTTCCGGTTCAGAGGGTTGTGCGATCGGCACGCCAGTTCCGGCGGCAAAGCGTTCATATAGCGCGCGATGCGTTTCGCGTTGCCGTTCGTGGCGGGCTTCTTCTCGCATCAACTCTCATCTCTCGGGTCGTTGTGGAGCACTAGCGGTGATGGGCTAGCGCAGCACAATCCGGCTGGCTTGCACGCGGACGTTGTTGCGCCGCATTTCCAGCACTTGCTGCAGGATCTCGGTGGCTGCGACCTGGTCGACCACCTTGCGGTGCTCTGCCATCTTCTTGCCCGAGGCGTGCAACGACCGATGCGCGTTGACGGTGCTCAGGCGTTCGTCGACCAGGAAAACCTCAAGCTCGATATTAGCGCTTGCGGCTTCTTCCGCCAAGGCAATCGCGTAGTCACGTGCCATTTTGGTGGATTCGGTCGAGTTGCCGGCCAGCGATTTCGGCTCCCCGACGAAGACCTCGGTGACGCCGCGATCGGCAATGATGCGCAAGAGCATCCGCAGATCCGAATTCTTCTTGGCATCCCGGCGCAGGGTCATCACCGGAGTGGCGAGGATTCCCGAGGGATCGGATGCGGCGACGCCGACGCGGGCCAGGCCCACGTCGACGCCGAGAGCGGCATTAGCCATTGGCCAGTGCCGCCTGGATGGCAGCCAGCGCGTCGTCGATCTTCGACGCGTCCTGGCCGCCGCCCTGGGCCATGTCGTCCTTGCCGCCGCCACCGCCGCCGAGCACGCCGGTTGCGGTGCGGACCAGGGCGCCGGCCTTGAAGCCGTTGGCGCGGGCCTCCTCGTTGGTGACCGCCAGCACCAGCGGACGGCCGTTGGACACGCCGATCAGCACGATGACTGCGGCGTCGGAGCCTAGCTTGCCACGCAGGTCCAGCGCCATGGTGCGCAGCGCATCGGCGGAGTCGACCTCTCCGGCGTTGTGGGCCAGCAGGCGGGTGCCGCCGATGGTGACGACCTTCTGCAGCAGCGCCGCGGACTGGGCCAGCATTGCCTGGCTCTTCAGTTCGGCAATCTGCTTCTCAGCGGCCTTGAGCTTGGCAACGGTATCGTTGACGCGCTCGGAGACCTGGCTGGATGGCACGCGAAACAGGCCGGAAAGCTCGGAGACCAGGGCGCGCTCGGCAGCGCCGTGGCGGAAGGCTTCCATGCCCACCAGCGCCTCGACGCGGCGGTTGCCCGAACCCACCGAAGCCTCGGAGAGCAGGGTCAGCTGGCCGATGCGGGCGGTGGTATCCACGTGGGTGCCGCCGCACAGCTCGCGCGACCAGGCGCCGTTCATCTCCACCACGCGCACGTCGTTGGCGTACTTCTCGCCGAACAGGCTCATCGCGCCCAGCTTCTTCGCCTCGGACAGCGCCATCTCGTTGGTGATGACCTGGTGGTTAGCGGCGATGGCAAGGTTGACGACCTCTTCGACCTCGCTGCGCGCGGCAGCGGACAGCGCCTCGGCCCAGGAGAAGTCGAAGCGCAGGTAGCCTGCCTTGTTGAAGGAGCCGGCCTGGGTGGCGGTCGGGCCAAGCAGCTCGCGCAGGGCGGCATGCACCAGGTGGGTAGCCGAGTGCGCCTGCTCGCCGGAGCGGCGGCGCACGGCGTCGACCTGGGTGCGCACCAGTGCCTCGGCAGGCAGTTCGCCTTCGCGCACGATGACCTTGTGGACGCTCAGGCCCTTGACCGGGGCCTGCACATCGGTGACTTCCAGCACGAATCCGTCGCCGGTGATCAGGCCGCTGTCACCTGCCTGGCCGCCGGATTCGGCGTAGAACGGGGTTTCGTTGAGCACCAGGTCGATTTCCTGGCCCTGCTCGGCGAACGGCACGACCTGGCCATCGCGGATGATGCCGCGGATGGAGGATTCGCCTTCGAGGGTGTCGTAGCCGGTGAAGTGCACGTTGCCGGCCTCGGCCAGCTTGTTGTACACCGACAGGTCGGCGTGGCCGGCCTTCTTGGCCTTGGCGTCCTTCTGGGCGCGGGTGCGCTGCTCGTTCATCAGTTCGCGGAAGCGCGACTCGTCGACGGACAGGCCAGCCTCGGCGGCGATCTCCAGGGTCAGGTCGATCGGGAAGCCGTAGGTGTCGTGCAGGGTGAAGGCGTCGTCGCCGGAGAGGTTCTTGCCTTCCTCCTTGGCGTGGTTCAGCGCCTCGTCCAGGCGGGTGGTGCCCGAAGCGATGGTGCGTCGGAAGGCGCGTTCCTCGGCGTAGGCGATGCGGGCGATGCGCTCGAAATCGGCCTCGACCTCCGGGTAAACGCCCTTCATGGCGTCGCGCGAGACCGGAAGCAGCTCAGGGAGCACCTCGGTGTCCACGCCCATCAGGCGCATGGCTCGCACGGCGCGGCGGATCAGCCGGCGCAGCACGTAGCCGCGGCCTTCGTTGCCCGGGGTGACCTGGTCGGAGATCAGCATCAGCGAGGAGCGGATGTGGTCGGCGATCATGCGCAGGCGTACGTCGGTGGCGTGGTTCGGGTCGGCAGGATCCTCGGTGGAGGTGTAGGTGACGGAAGCCAGTTCGGCTGCCTTGTCGAGGACCGGACGGACCTGGTCGGTCTCGTACATGTTCTCGACGCCCTGCAGGATCATCGCCAGGCGCTCCAGGCCCAAGCCGGTATCGATGTTGCGCTTGGGCAGTTCGCCGGCAACGTCGAAGTCGGTCTTGGAGCGTACTGCCGAGAGGCGGTACTGCATGAACACCAGATTCCAGATTTCCACGTAGCGGGTCTCGTCGACGGCGGGGCCGCCTTCGACGCCGTAGGCCGGGCCGCGGTCGTAGTAGATCTCCGAGCATGGTCCGCCCGGACCTGGCTGGCCGGTGTTCCAGTAATTGTCTTCCTTGCCGGTGCCGACAACGCGCTCGGTAGGCATGCCGATCTCTTCTTCCCAGATGCGGCGGGCCTCGAGGTCCTTCTCGTCGCCGTCTTCGTAGACGGTGACCCACAGGCGGTCCTTGTCCAGGCCGTAGCCGCCGTCCTCGACGGAACTGGTCAGCAGCTCCCAGGCGAAGTGGATGGCTTCCTTCTTGAAGTAGTCGCCGAAGGAGAAGTTGCCGCACATCTGGAAGAAGGTGCCATGACGGGCGGTCTTGCCGACCTCTTCGATGTCACCGGTGCGGATGCACTTCTGCACCGAGGTGGCACGGGAGTATGGCGGCTCTTCGCGCGCGGTGAGGTAAGGGATGAACGGAACCATGCCGGCCACCGTGAACAACAGCGAAGGGTCGGCCGAGACCAGCGAGGCGCTCGGCACCGCGGCATGGCCCTTAGAGACGAAAAAGTCGACCCAACGACGGGCAATTTCCTGCGTTTTCATCGTGTTACGGATGATCCCTTCACTTAGCGGCGTCCACGCCCAAGGCGGAACGCAATTCTTCTTCGCGGGAGCTCATTCCCTGGCGGAAGGCTTCCCAATATTCCGAGGCGCGGTCGGCGTACTTGCCGACCTGGCGGTTCAGCGCCGCCCCGGACGAAACTTCAGCGTATTTCTTGGACGCGAGCACGCCAACGCCCACTCCAATCGAAACCCACAAGAGCTTTTTCATTCTAGTCTCCTTGGCGGCCACCAGATGGCCGTATCCTATTCAGCACGCCGATACGTGTTCGATCAAACAGCGTTGCCTGCTTAGCGGCTGCGGCGTGCTTTGCCGCTTGGCTTGGTGTTCATGGCAGCCTTAACGCCTTCGGTGAATGCTGCAACCTTGATCAGCGGCTTGCCAACGGTGGCTGCTATCAGCGAGGACAGCGCGGAAACGTTGGCGGTGGTGTCAGAAACGTTGCTGGTGATGACGTCGACCTTCTTGAGCTGGTCATTGGTGGTCGCAACGGTGGTCGCGACTTCGCCGATCAACGGAGTGGTTCCGTCAGCCAGGTCCTTGATCGATTTGCGCAGCTCGTCGAACACCTTGCCCAACTTGATGATCGGCACTGCCAGCAGCACAACTAGTACGACAAACGCGCCGGCGGCGATGAGCCCTGCAATATCCGAACCCGACATGTGCTTCCTCTTCTGCTTTGGGTTTTTGGTGCCAGTCCACCTTATCGAAGTCAGAGCATAGATAGGTAGTTAAGCGACAAGCCCGCAACCGTTTCCGGCTGCGGGCTTGGAACTAGCGCACGGATTTAGCGTGCGTAGTACTCGACCACGAGGTTCTCTTCGCAGGTCACTGGGATTTCGGCGCGCTCTGGGGTGCGCACGAAGGTCGCCTGGAGGGCTTCCAGCTTCACGTCCAGGTAAGCAGGAACAGCTGGCAGCACCTTTGCGTGCTCGCCGGCTGCAGCCATCTGGAATGGAACCATCTTCTCGCTCTTCTCGTGCACGTGGATCAGCTGACCCGGCTGCACCTTGAAGGACGGACGGTCTACACGCTGGCCGTTGACCAGGATGTGGCGGTGTACAACCATCTGGCGAGCCTGCTGGATGGTGCGGGCGAAGCCTGCACGCAGAACCAGGGCATCCAGACGGGACTCGAGCAGAGCCAGCAGGTTGCCGCCGGTTTCGCCGCCGAGGCGCTTAGCTTCCTTGAAGGCGCTCAGCATCTGAGCTTCGCGGATGCCGTACTGGGCACGCAGACGCTGCTTTTCGCGCAGACGTACTGCGTAGTCGCTGTCCTGCTTCTTACGGGCGCGGCCGTGCTGGCCTGGACCGTATGGACGGCGCTCCATGTACTTTTCAGCTTTTGGAGTCAATGCAAGGCCGAGCGCACGCGAGAGGCGTACGGTACGGCGGGCACGGGCGTTAGCCATGGTGTGTCCCTTTCGATTAGCGACGGTATCTACTGGCCTCCAGGAGGGAGAGTGTGTGGGCGTCGCGTCCCTGCTTCACTTCAACCTCGCTGTGCAGCCGATCACTCGGATGCACAGGCAAGGCTTGCCAGCCAAAGATCAAGTTTACACGAAACCGCCGTTGCTTTCGCTGAGTCCTAGCGCACACTTAGCGCTTGCCCTTGGAGCGCAGCGGATCCTTGCCTCGGATGATCTCGCGCAAGCGGGCCAGGCGGGACCCAAGGGTCTTTTCGGCGCCGTTATTGGTGGGCGTGTAGTAGTTGGTGCCCACCAGGTCATCGGGCAGGTACTGCTGGGTGGCGATGGAATGCGGCGCATCGTGCGAGTAGATGTAGCCCACCCCGTGGCCCAGCGATTTCGCACCTGGATAGTGCGCGTCGCGCAGGTGGTCGGGTACCAGCGAGCCCTTGCCTTCGGACACATCGGCCAGGGCGGCGTTGATCGCGTTGTAGGAGGCGTTGGACTTCGGAGCGGTGGCCAGATGCACTGTCGCCTGGCCAAGCATGATCCGTGCTTCGGGCATGCCGGTGAGCTGAACCGACTGGGCGGCGGCGACCGCGAGCGGGAGCGCGGTGGGATCGGCCATGCCGATGTCTTCCGAGGCCGAGATCATCAGCCGGCGGGCGATGAAGCGGGGGTCCTCCCCTGCGGAGAGCATGCGGGCCAGATAGTGCAGGGCAGCGTCCACATCCGAGCCGCGGATGGACTTGATGAACGCGGAGATGATGTCGTAATGCTGGTCGCCATCCTTGTCGTAGCGCTGTACTGCCTGGTCCATGGCCAGCTGCACATGGCCTGCGGTGATGTGCACCGGCGGTGCGACATCCTTCCCGGCGGCGTTCCAGGCGACCGCGCCGGCGGCCTCCAGCACGGTGAGCGAGCGGCGCGCATCGCCCTGGGCCAGGCGGACAATCGCCTCGCGCTGCTCGTCGTCCAGGATCACTTGTCCATCGAAGCCGCGCTCGTCGGCTACAGCACGCTCGAGCAAGGTGGACAGGTCGCCGTCGGTCAGCGGGCGCAAGGTCAGCAGCAAGGAGCGCGAGAGCAACGGAGAAATCACCGAGAAGGAAGGGTTTTCGGTCGTCGCGGCTACTAGGACGACAACACGGTTCTCCACGCCGGGCAGCAGGGCATCCTGCTGGGCCTTGTTGAAGCGGTGGATCTCATCGAGGAACAAGACGGTGGTGATCCCGCGCAGATCTCGGTCGTCCTTCGCCTGTTCGATGACCCGGCGCACGTCCTTGACGCCTGCGGTGATCGCGGAGAGCTCGACGAACTTGCGGTCGGTGGCGCGGGCGATCACGTGGGCGATGGTGGTTTTGCCGATCCCCGGAGGGCCGTAGAGGATCACGCTGGCCGGGCCTGCCAGGCCGGTTTCCGGATGCTCGGCGAGCTGGCGCAGCGGAGAGCCGGGACCCAAGAGGTGCTGCTGGCCAACCAGTTCGTCCAGGGATCGAGGGCGCATGCGCACCGCCAGCGGCGGACGCGGCCGGTTGACTTGGGAGGTGCTCCCATCGTGCTGATCATCGGACAAGGAATCGAACAAATCGCTCACCCCCTAAGCCTACCGATACTCTGGTAGTCGCGCGGCGCAAGCCAACGCGTCGTCGCACTCACACACCGCCTCTTGAAAGGACTTGCTCCATGCGCGCCGTCGTCCAGGTCGCCAGCACCGCCCACGTCGAAATCGAAGGGGAGATCGTAGGCCGTCTCGCTTCCCCCGGGCTGGTGATCCTGCTGGGGGTCACCCATGACGATGATGAAGCAACGGCACGCAAGGTTGCGGAGAAGATCTGGCGGCTGCGGATCTTGAAGGACGAATCCAGTGCAGAGTCCACTGCCGCTCCACTGCTGGTGATCAGCCAGTTCACGCTCTACGGCTCGGTGCGCAAGGGCCGGCGCCCGTCCTGGTCCAATGCCGCGCCGGGCCCAGTGAGCGAACCGCTCTACGAGTACTTCGTGTCCTACCTGCGGGAGCTGGGGGCCCACGTGGAGACCGGGAAGTTCGGGGCGATGATGAATGTGTCGCTGGTGAATTCCGGGCCTTTCACGGTGATCGTGGATTCGGCCGATCTGGCCTAGGTTCCGGTGGATTGAACCAGTGCTGCCAGCTTATCGAAACTGTCGCGCTGGCGGCCCAGCTCGGCGCGACCGGCGGCAGATAGCCCGTAGACCTTCCGTCCAGGACCACCTTGGCCTTCTTCCCACCGCGTGTCCACGAAGCCCGCGGCCTCAAGCTTGGACAATGCGGGATAGAGCGTGGCACCCTTGATCGGACCGAAACCCCGTTCCTGCAGGGATTTGGACAGCGCATAACCATGAGCCGGGCTGCTGGAGAGCTCTGCAAGAAGCAGCATGGGCAGCATCGCGCGTTGCCAGCTACCGGGAAATGGCGCATCTTTACCCATCTTTTCCTTCTTCCAGCCCGCGGGACTGGGCACGCCTTTCGGCCAGCCTGTCCTCGACATAGCTTGCCCGGTTCGCAGGACGCAGCTCATAGAGTGTCCCTGCAGCAAAAATCAGCATGCAGACCGCGAAGAAGATATCCCAACCGCTGCGTTCTGGAGCGATCACTGCCGGAACAAGGCTGATGCTGTACAGACCCACGACGGCTAGCGGAAACAGGCGACGAAGCAACCAGCGCCGCTTTAACGCTTTGCCGGTGTTGACCGACAGCCCGATGGCGAATTCGATCGGCGTGCCGAACTCATCGGAAATTCTGGCATTGCCGTCCTCCCTGTGCAGGGCTGACCAGTGTTCGCGGGCAGATTCAAGGGCGAAGTCCGCCTCTTTGCTCCGCATTCCATAGCGCCCGCGTAGTAAACGCGAAACCTCGGCAAACCAGGACTCAGGATCCACATCCACGCAGACCGCTTCTCGTTTCGCGCCAGATTCCTCTGTGAACGGCAACCAAAAAACGCTGACAACCAGTGCAACGCCGATGATCGGCACCAGCCAGTTGGGCAGCGGCATCGCTTCCTCCGCGCCGAGTACTGCGATCAGCACGGCTACAGCGGTGGCAGCAGTGGCTGCGGCAAGGCCGAGTATCCAGGATAGGGCGAATTTGCCCCTGACCCGATGCAACCACCACAGGTGTCCAGATACTGCCAAGCCGGCCCCGGCGGACAAAGCCGCCAGCTGCCAATAATGCCACGATGTCGCGGCCCATCCATCTCTGAATCCGATCCAAATACCGAACCCTGCGCATAGCAGCCCGACGACCAAGCCGGCACCAGCAATCAGGCCCCAGCTATTACTGACCGGCAGCTCCGAATCAGCCAGTTGCTGAGGGGTCAAGCGCGCATAAGCGCGGACTTCGCCGAATTCGGCGGGATCACCGAAGAGTTCTTCCGCGCTCTGCCCGCTGTCGCGGATGGCATCCAGGACCTTCCCCAGTTCCGCTGCGCACTGTGAATCATCCAGGTCCTTCCACCACAGAGCAATGTTGAAGTCCCGCGCCCATTCGCGGTCGCTTTCTGGGTAGAGCTCAATAACGTCGTCGGGAAGCACTAACAACACGGGTTCTCCTGGGATCGAAAACTAGGTTGAAAACCAACCTAGTATTAAAATCGCCATTAATCCATTGCTTGGCCAACAAATACGCAAAAGAAGCCGGGTGGAACACATGAAATGCGTTCCACCCGGCTTCCTTGAACAGCGAATGCCTACTTGGCTTCTGCTTCAGCCTTGTCGCCTTCTTCGGCCTTCTTCTTTTCCGGCTTGAAATCGATGCCGGCTTCCTTGCGCTGCTGCGGGGTAATTGGCGCAGGAGCCTGGGTCAGCGGATCGAAGCCGCCACCGGTCTTCGGGAATGCGATGACGTCGCGGATGGACTCGGAGTTGGTCAGCAGCTGCAGCACGCGGTCCCAGCCCAGGGCGATGCCGCCATGCGGTGGGGCGCCGTACTTGAAGCCCTCGAGCAGGAAGCCGAACTGGGTGTCGGCCTGCTCCTGGGTCACGCCCATGACCTTGAAGACACGCTCCTGCACGTCGCGCTGGTGGATACGTATCGAGCCGCCGCCGATTTCATTGCCGTTGCAGACAATGTCGTAGGCATAGGACAGGGCCGAGCCAGGATCGGTGTCAAAGGTATCCATGAACTCAGGCTTCGGGCTGGTGAACGCGTGGTGCACAGCGGTCCAGGCGCCGGCACCCACTGCCACGTCGCCGGAAGCGACAGCGTCGGAAGCGACTTCGAACATCGGTGCATCGACGATCCAGACGAAGGCCCAGTCGCCGTCCTTGATCAGGCCGGTGCGGTGGCCGATCTCGACACGGACCGAGCCGAGCAACGCGCGGGATTCGTTCTTCTTGCCGGCGGAGAAGAAGATGCAGTCGCCGGCAGAGGCGCCGGTGGCTGCGGCCAGGCCGGCCTTCTCCTCGTCGGACAGGTTCTTGGCCACTGGGCCTGCCAGCTCGCCATCTTCCTTGATCAGCACGTAGGCCAGGCCCTTGGCACCGCGCTGCTTGGCGAATTCCTGCCAGGCATCCAGGGTGCGGCGTGGCTGGGATGCGCCGCCAGGCATGACTACGGCACCGACGTACTCGGACTGGAACACCTTGAAGGAGGTGTTCGCGAAGTACTCGGTCATCTCCGTCAGTTCCAGGCCGAAGCGCAGGTCCGGCTTGTCCGAACCGTACTTGGCCATCGCCTCGGAGTAGGCCATGCGGCGGATCGGGGTCGGCACCTGGACGTCGATCAGGCTCCACAGCTCCTTGACCAGCTTCTCGCCGAGCGCGATGATGTCGTCTTCCTCGACGAACGATGCCTCGATGTCCAGCTGGGTGAACTCCGGCTGGCGGTCCGCGCGGAAGTCCTCGTCGCGGTAGCAGCGGGCGATCTGGTAGTACTTCTCGAAGCCGCCGACCTGCAGCAGCTGCTTGAACAGCTGCGGGGACTGAGGCAGCGCGTACCAGGAGCCCGGGGTCAGGCGTGCAGGCACGACGAAGTCGCGGGCGCCTTCCGGGGTGGAGCGGGTCAGCGTCGGGGTTTCGATTTCAATGAAGCCCTCATCGTGCAGCAGGTTGCGTGCGACGCGGTTGGCTTCGGAGCGCAGGCGGATGTTGCGTGCCGGGGTCGGGCGGCGCAGATCCAGGTAGCGGTGGCGCAGGCGCGCCTCTTCGCCGACCTCGACGTGCTCATCGACCTGGAACGGCAGCGGAGCGGCGGTGTTCAGCACGGTCACGGTGTCCGCGATGACCTCGATCTCGCCGGTTGGCAGGTTCGGGTTCTCGTTGCCTTCCGGGCGGCGCTCGACATTGCCGGTGATCTGCAGGACGAACTCATTGCGCAGCGGATGGAAGTCCTCTTCATCGCGCACGACGACTTGGGCCACGCCCGACGCGTCGCGCAAATCCAGGAAGGCGACTCCGCCGTGGTCACGGCGGCGTGCGACCCAGCCGGTGAGGGTGACTTGCTGTCCAATGTGCTCGGCGTTCAAGACGCCCAGCTGATGAGTGCGTAGCACTACGATCCTTTCGGTTTGTGTGGAAAGTTGCTTCCCATGAAGTTTAGTGCACCATTGCTGATGCGCGGGCGGGCGGCAAAGCTCTGAAACTAGCTGATGGCGATCTTCAGATCTGCTTCGGCCGGCATCCAGGTGGCCGGATCGGCGGTCACCTGCTCGCCGGAACGGATGTCCTTGACCTCATGGGTGCCGTCGGCGTGGGTGAACCACACGAACGGAATCCCGCGGCGATCAGCGTATTTGATCTGCTTGCCGAACTTCTCCGCGCTGGCCGCGACCTCGCAGGCAATGCCGCGCTCGCGCAGCTGCGCGGCGACATCCTGAGCTTCGTGCCAGGAGTCCTCGTTGGCCAAGGTGACATATACCACCGACGGCACCGAACGGCTCGCGGTTACCACCTCTTCGGCCAGGATGCGCGAGACCAAGCGGGTGACGCCGATGGACAGGCCCACGCCCGGGTAGTTCTTCTTCCCCTTGGAAGCTAATGATTCGTAGCGGCCTCCCGAGCAGATCGAACCCAGCGACTCATGGCCCACCAGCACGGTCTCGTACACGGTGCCGGTGTAGTAGTCCAGGCCGCGGGCGATGGACAGGTCGGCCATGACCTTGCCCGGTGCGCGCTTGGACGCGGCGTCGATGACCTGCGAGAGCTCATCCAGGCCGGTGTCCAGCAGCTCGTGCGTCACACCCAGGGCGCGGACCTGCTCAATGAAGGAGGTGTCCAGGGTGCGGATCTTGGCCAGGGCCAGGGCGGCGGCGGCCTGCTCGGCGGTGGCGCCGACTTCTTCGATGAGGATCTTGGCAACTGCGTCATCGCCGATCTTCTCCAGCTTGTCAATGGCGCGCAACACGGCGTCCGGATCCTCCAGGCCCAGACCGCGGTAGAAGCCCTCGGCCAGCTTGCGGTTGTTCACGCGCAGGCGGAAATCTCCGATCGGCAGGGCGGAAAGCGCATCTGCGATGGTCAGCGCCAGTTCCACGTCGTAGCTGAAGGGCAGGGCGCCATCGCCCACGACGTCGATATCTGCCTGGGTGAATTCGCGGAAACGGCCATCCTGCGGGCGTTCGCCGCGCCACACCTTCTGCATCTGGTAGCGGCGGAACGGGAAGGCCAGGTGTCCGGCGTTCTCCACCACGTAGCGGGCGAAAGGCACGGTGAGGTCGAAGTGCAGGGCCAGGGCGTTCGGATCGTTCTTGTCATCCTCGGCGGCCAGGCGCGACAGTCCGTAGACTTCCTTGTCGATTTCGCCCTTGCGCAGCAGCTGCGCGCGGGTTTCCACGGCACGGGTCTCGATATTGGCGAATCCATGCAGTTCGAAGACATGGCGCAAGGTGTCCAGCACGTGCTGTTCGACAGCCCGTTCGGCTGGAAGCCATTCCGGGAAACCTGATAGTGAGGCCTTGCGTGCCATGAAACTCCTTAGTGCAAATTGGGCTACCTACCCATCTTATAGCCCGAAACCCGAGAAACCTGTGCACGTCGGCTTACTAAGAAGCGGAGGTCACAGGTAGAGTTGGGTAAAGCAAGTGCTCGTAAAGTGAAAGAGTTTCAGCGGTGACCACCAGTCAGCAATCCGACGACAGCCAGAAGACCCCCTTGCCTCAGGCGCAGAAGCCTGCCGCAAAGCCGGTTGTAGCGCCAAGCGTCGCACACACCACTCCCCTCGATGAAGCGGCCAAGTTCGCCCGCGTGACCGAGGACGGCCACGTCTTCGTGATCATCGACGGCGCCGAGTCCCCCGTGGGCCAGTACCCGGACGCAACGCAGGAAGAAGCCCTTGGCTACTTCGTGCGCAAATACGACGACGCGCTCTCGCAGCTGATGCTGCTGGAGCAGCGTGTTGTCGCCAAGGCCCCGGCCGGCGAGCTCAGCAAGGCTGTGCAGGCGCTGTCGGCCACCGTCGCAGAACGCCACATGGTCGGCGACATCCCGGCACTGGAATCCCGCCTGGAAGATGTCCGCGTCGCCGTCGAGGCATTGGCCAGCGAACAGCGCAAGGCCAACGACGAGGCTCGTGCCGAGCAGCTCGCTGCCCGCGAAGCCATTGTCGAGCAGGCCGAGGCGCTGGCCGCCAAGCGCCCGGAGCAGATCCAGTGGAAGACCGCCTCGGCCACCATGAACGAGCTGTTCGATGCCTGGAAGGGCGCGCAGCGTTCCTCGGTCCGCCTGCCGCGCGCCACCGAGGATGCGCTGTGGAAGCGGTTCCGTTCGGCCCGCACCACCTTCGACCGCCACCGCCGCGCATACTTCTCGCAGCTGGATTCGACCAACGCGGCCGCCAAGGAAGTCAAGGAAGAACTGATCGCCCGCGCCGAGGCGCTGCAGGGTTCGACCGACTGGGCTGCCACGGCCGCCGAGTACCGCAAGCTCATGGATGAGTGGAAGAAGTCGCGCCGCGCCTCGCGCAAGGATGACGACCAGCTGTGGAGCCGCTTCCGCGCCGCCCAGGATGTCTTCTTCCAGGCTCGCGCCGCGGCCAACGCCAAGATCGATGAAGAGTACGCCCAGAACCTCGTGGTGAAAGAAGCGCTGCTGGAAGAAGCCCGCGCGCTGCTTCCGATCAAGGACCTGGCTACCGCCAAGAAGGAACTGGATTCGATCCGCACCCGCTGGGAAGAAGCCGGCAAGGTGCCGCGCAACGACCTGCAGCGCATCGAATCGGCACTGCGCCAGGTCGAGGACGCGGTCAAGGGCGCCGAAGACGAGCAGTGGCGCCGTTCCAACCCGGAGACCAAGGCCCGTTCCAACTCCATGCTCTCGCAGCTGCAGGACACCATCGCCGCTCTGGAAGATGATCTGGCAGCAGCGCAGGCCAAGGGCAATGCCAAGCAGATCGCGGCAGCCCAGGAAGCCCTGGATGCACGCCGCATGTGGCTGAGCACCTTGGAGAAGTCGGCAGCCGACTTCCAGTAAGTAATCCACAGATCGCTTGCAACCCGCCAACGCGGCGGTGCGGACTGGTTCAGTAGCTCTATGGAAACGAGAAATTCCGCAGCTACCGGACCCCGCGCCGCCGCGTTGCGCATTCCCGGGGATCTCTGGATCGCCGGCGAGATGTTCACCCGCAATGAATTGGCCGCCATGGCTTCCAACGGCTTATTGCGCGAGGTGCTTGGTGACTACTTCCTGCCCAGCAGCATTGAGGTCAACGCCTCGGTGCGTGCCCGCATTGCGGGCTTCGCCTGCGGCCGGGAACTGGGCCGCGATGCAGTGCTGGCGCGCCAGACCGCGGCCTGGATCCACGGGCTCTTGCCCTCGGTCTTCACCTTGTGCATCTACACCAAGAACTACCATCGACCCTTTTATCCCGGGCACGGCCTGAAGGCCGAATTCGCCCAGATGCAGGTGCCAGATACGCAGATGGTATTCCGCAGCCGCATCAAGGTCACCACGGCATTGCGCAGCGCCTGCGATTGCGCCAAATATGATCCATTGCCCATTGCCAGCCGGGTGCTGGGCACCGTCATATCCCTGGCAGACCCCTACCTGAACTTGGATCTGATCCGGCAGGCGCTGGATAGCGAGGATCCGTCACCTGAACGATCCAGGGCGCTGCGCCTGGTGCAGTCCTTCTCCGGCACAGCACAGGCCGCATAGGCCGCGGGGCCGGCCAGGCAAGTTACCGGCGCGATCCCGCAGTGGTGCGGTAGACATCGTAGACGCCATCAATCCGCCGCACCTGGTTCAGCACGTGGCTCAGGAACTTCGGGTCGCCCATTTCGAAGGCAAAGCGGGAAATGGCAACACGGTCCTTGCTGGTCTGCACACTGGCCGAGAGGATGTTCAGGTGGCTTTCGGAGAGGATCCGGGTCACGTCGGACAGCAGCGACTTGCGATCCAGCGCCTCGACCTGGATTTCGACCAGGAATACGCCATGGTGCTTGGTGGCCCACGTGACGTTGACGAGCCGATCCGGCTGCTCAGCGAGCTGCGTCAGGTTCAGGCAATCCGTGCGGTGCACCGAGACGCCGGCGCCACGGGTGACGAAGCCCTGGATCTCGTCTGGCGGCACGGGGGTGCAGCAACGCGCCAGCTTGACCAGCACGTCACCCAGGCCTTCGACGATCACGCCGGCCTCATTGCCCGTAGACGGGCTAGGAGCGACCGGGTGGATTACCGCTTCCTCATCGACCTGTTCGGCTTCTGGCGGGCCGATCAGAGCCGTTAGATGCTCGATGACGTTTTGCGCACTGGTATGGCCGTCGCCCACCGACTGGTACAGGGCAGAAATGTCAGTGTGGTGCAGCTCGTTGGCTACCGCGGTGAGCAAATCGTGCGTCATCAGCTTCTGCAACGGCAGCTGGTTGCGTCGCAGTTCCTTGGTCAGCAGCTCCTTGCCCTTTTCGATGGCCTCTTCGCGGCGCTCCTTGGAGAAGTAGCCGCGGATCTTCGCCTTGGCCCGCGGCGACTTGACGAAATTCTGCCAGTCCTGGGATGGGCCGGCGCCTTCGGCCTTGGAGGTGAAGACCTCCACCACATCGCCCTGCTTGAGTTCGGTATGCAGGGGCACGAGCTTGCCATTGACGCGCGAACCGATGGTGCGGTGCCCTACGTCGGTGTGAATCGAGTAGGCGAAGTCCACCGGTGTTGCCCCAACCGGCAGGGACATGATGTCGCCCTTCGGGGTGAACACGTAGACCTCGGCGGAGCTGATGGTGTAGCGCAGCCCGTCCAGGAATTCTTCGGAGTCGGCGGTGTCGGCTTGCCATTCCATCAGGGAGCGCAGCCAATCCATGTTCTGCTCCGGAGAGAGCATGGAGTTGTCGGTCTGGCCATGCTTGTACTGGAAATGCGCGGCGACGCCGTATTCAGCGCGCACATGCATGTCATGGGTGCGGATCTGGATTTCCACGGGCTTGCCCTCGGGACCCATCACCGTGGTGTGCAGCGACTGGTAGAGATTCAGCTTCGGGATGGCGATGTAGTCCTTGAAGCGGTTGGGCAGCGGATTCCACTCCGCGTGCACGACGCCCAGCGCGCCGTAGCAGTCCTTGACGGTGTCGACCAGGATCCGCACGCCCATCAGGTCGTGGATGTCGTCGAAGTCCTTGCCGCGCACGATCATCTTCTGGTAGATCGAATAGTAGTGCTTGGGCCGGCCGGATACCGAGGCGTGGATGGCCACATCTCCCAGATCGTGCGAAAGGGTCTGGCGGATTGATGAAAGGTACTTTTCGCGCTCAGGGGTGCGGTCGCCGACCATGCGGACGATCTCCTGGTAGACCTTGGGATGCAAAGCGGCGAAGGACAGGTCCTCCAGCTCCCATTTGACCGTGTTCATGCCCAGGCGGTGTGCCAGCGGAGCGAAGATTTCCAGGGTTTCCTTTGCCTTGCGGGAGGAGGATTCCGGCGAGACGTAGCGCCAGGTGCGTGCATTGTGCAGGCGATCCGCCAACTTGATCAGCAGCACGCGGATGTCGCGGGACATCGCGACGACCATTTTGCGCACGGTTTCGGCGGGGGCCGCATCGCCGTAGGTGACCTTGTCCAGCTTGGTCACGCCGTCCACCAGCATGGCGATTTCTTCGGAGAATTCCTTCTTCACCGACTCGAGGGAGTACTCGGTGTCTTCGACCGTGTCGTGCAGCAAGGCAGCGGCGAGAATCGAACCGGTCATGCCCATTTCTGCCAAGATCGTGGCGACCGCGACAGGGTGCGTGATGTAGGGGTCGCCGCTCTTGCGCTTTTGGCCCTCATGATATTTTTCTGCGACCTCGTAGGCACGGACCAGCAAATCCAGATCCGCCTTCGGATGCTTGGACTTGACCGTGCGCAGCAGCGGTTCGAGAGTCGGCGATGTGCTCGGAGTGCTCCCCCGGCCTGCAAAGCGCACCAGACGAGAGATAGAGCGTCGTTTCGAATTGTTCAGGTTAGGCGTATTCGCCATGCCCCGCTCCTTCCCGTTGCCGTTGGAATTGTCCCGAAGCCTGAATGGAGCCAGGTCAAATCCATCGGTAGTTTCGGGCCGCCAGATCACCGGTGGCCGTGCACTTGAAAAACACCTTCTTTAGTTCAAACGTTATAGCACGTTCGCGCGGTGACAACTAATTACGCATCTTCCAGCTTAAGCGATATGGTGCCCCCGGCCATCTGCCGGGGGCACCATATCCTAGACTTCAGATCGCGTTAGAGCGCTGCCATCTTCTTGTCGTGCGCAACCACGTCCTCGTCCTTGTGGCGCAGCCAGTGGAACATCGGTGCTTGGACGAACAGGGTCGACAGGGCCGAGACGATGATGCCGACGAACAGCGCCAAGGAAAGGTCCTTGAGCGTACCAGCTCCCAGCAGGTAGGAGCCGATGAACAGGATCGCGGCCACAGGCAGCACGGCCACAACCGAGGTGTTGATCGAGCGGACCAAGGTCTGGTTCACAGCGAGGTTGACCAGCTGCTCGAAGGTGCGCTTGGTCTGCTGGGTGTAGTCCTTGGTGTTTTCGCGGACCTTGTCGAAAACCACCACGGTGTCATACAGCGAGTAGCTCAGGATGGTCAGGAAGCCGATGATCGCGCTCGGCGTGATTTCGAAACCGGTCAGCGAGTAGATGCCCCCAGTCACGATCACCACTGCCATCAGGCCGACGATCGCTGCCAGTGACATCTTCCAGGTGCGGAAGTATGCTGCCATCAGCAAGCCCACCAGGACCACGAAGACGACCAGGCCAAACAGTGCCTGGCGTGAAACGTCTTCGCCCCAGGTCGGGCCGATGAAGTTGCTGGTCACTTCGTCGCTGCTGACGCCGTAGTTCTTCGCGAGCTGATCGGCAATGGCCAGGGTCTGGTCATCGCTCAAACGCTCGGTCTGCACGCGCATGGTGCCCGGAGCAATATTGGTCACCGTTGCCTCAGATCCCGAAGCCACTGAGCTGACCGTCTCTTCGCCAATCGAGATATCCGTGTTCTGCACATCCGAAACGGTGAATTCAGAACCGCCGCGGAAGTCGATACCCAGATTGAAGCCGCCCTTGACCACCGGGATCAGGATGGACAGGATCACCAGGATGCCGGCGATCAGGAACCACAAGCGGTGCTTGGAAGTGAACGGGTAGGAACGCTTGCCGGTGTAGAGCTCGTTGCCCCAAGTGACTAGCTTATTCATTGTTCTCCTCCTGGGCCTTGGCCTGCGTGCTGCCAGACGCGTTCGAGCCAGCGGACTGCTCGGTCTGTGCACGGCGGCGTTCGGCAATGGTCATGCGCTTCGCTGCCTCAGCCGATGCCTTCGCATTCTTCTTGCCGCGATTTGCCGCAACATTCTCATCGAAGCGGCGAACCTTGCCCGCGCCCTGGTACAGCGGCTTGACGCCAAGCAACGATGGATCCATGCCCGACATCGGGTGGCCGTTGGCGAAGAACTTGGTGCGTGCCAGCAGCACCAAGGTCGGGTGGGTCAGGCCGTACACGACGATGAGGTCGATGATGGCGGTCAGGCCCAGGGTGAAGGCGAAGCCTCGCACGTTGCCCACGGCAACGATGTAGAGCACGATTGCGGCCAGCACGTTCACTGCCTTGGATGCCAGAATGGTGCGCTTGGCGCGCTTCCAGCCGATATCCACGGCGCTTGCCAGCGGCCTGCCTTCGCGCAGCTCGTCGCGCACGCGCTCGAAGTACACGATGAACGAGTCGGCGATGAGGCCGATGGCAACGATCAGGCCGGCGACGCCTGCCAGCGACAGGCGGTAGTTCATGCCCCAGCCCAGCAGCACCAGCGCCAGGTAGGTGAGCACGCCGGAAACCAGCAGCGACGCGATGGTCACCAGGCCCAAGGCCCGGTACTGGAACAGCGAGTAGATGAAGACCAGAACCAGGCCGATGATGCCGGCGATGAGGCCAGCGGTGAGCTGGTCAGCGCCCAGGGTTGCGGAAACCTGGCGCTCGGACTGGATGTCGAAGCTGATTGGCAGCGCGCCGTACTTCAGCTGCTCGGCCAACGCCTGCGAGCTTTCCTGGGTGAAACCGCCGGAAATCTGCGGACGGCCATCGGAAATCACTGCATTGGTGGTTGGCGCCGAAATGGTTTCGCCATCAAGCACGATAGCGAACTGGTTCTGCGACCCCTGCAGGGCAATCAGACGCTGGGTGGTATCCGCGAAGAGCTTGGTGCCTTCGGCGTTGAACTCGATAACGACGACCCATTCGCCGGTCACCGATCCATTGACGCCGCGGGCCAACTGGGCGTAGGCGTCCTTGATCATGTCACCGGAGATTTCCTGCGGGCCGAGGATGTACTTCACGCCCATCTCGCGGTCGCAGGAGATCATTGGCTTGTCTGGGTCGGCGGCTTCGCCACCGCGATCCTTGAGCTCTACCTCGCAGTCGTAGCCTTCGAACTCCTGGAACAGCTCTGGGGTGATCCAGTTGGTATCCGATGGATTCTCCGGCTTGCCGCTAGGCTTTGGCAGGTCTTCCTTGGGGGTGCGGTCTTCCTTCGGAGTGGCCGCGAAGCCACCGGTGATCAGCACCGGGCGGAATTCCATGTTGGCCGAGGCCTGGATCAAATCGCGGGTGGTCTGGTCCGGGGTACCGGGCATCGAGACCACGACGTTGCGTCCGGACTGGGTGGTGATTTCCGATTCGGTGACACCGGAACCGTCCACGCGCTGGCGGATGATCTCCACCGCTTGGTCCAGCTGCTCTTGGTTGATCGCCTCGTCGCCCTGGACCCGAGGGGCCAGGATCATCTCGGTGCCGCCTTCGAGGTCGAGGGCCAGCTTCGGCCCCCATCCGGTTTTGCCGTTCACCGCACCACCCACCAACACGCCGGTTGCGATGATGAAGACGACCAGCAACCACAGCAACGCTTTGCGCGCCTGCTTAACAGGTCTGATTGATGACATCTAATGTGCTTTCTGGTTCGGGTGGCTTAGCCTTCAGGCCACCGCTATGCTGCCCGGGACTTAGGCGTTGCGCTCGTCCTTGCCCTCGTCGTTCAAGCGACGCAGGGACTCTTCCGGGGTTTCGGTGGTGCTGGAGGGTGCTGCTGGTTCGTCGGCAGCGGCCGGGGTTGCCGCATCCTTGTCCAGGAAGGTGGCGATGGCCTGGCGGTGCAGGGTCAGCACCACGCCTGGCGAAACCTCAACCTGTACGCGATCCTCTGCGTCTACACCGACGACGGTGCCGAAAATTCCCGAGTTGGTCATCACCTTGGCGCCTGGCACGGTGTTGTTCTTCAGCTTCTCCTGCTGGGCGGCCTGCTTCTTGCGGCCACGGAACATCATGAAGATCAGCACTGCAAACAGGGCGACCATCAGGATCAGCGATGGGTTGAAGCCGCCACCAGCGGCCTGTGCGATTACGAGAGGATTCACGTATTTACCTGCTAACGATTCGTTGCGATTTGATCTGGAATTCTGGGATGCCGCTGCGCCATTTTCTGGCGCGAAACAGCAAAGACGCCCCACCTTACCCTGAAATGGGCACAGGTCGGGCGTCTTTAGTCTAATGGGTCACGGTGAACCGGCAGGCCATTTACGCGGGCAGTGAAGTAATGCTTGCCTAATCCTCATCGTTTTCATAGCCTTGCGCACTGGCGAAGACGGCATCCTTGGGCATGGCCAAGCCCAGATGCTCCCAGGCTCCGGGCATGGCGATGCGCCCTCGCGGGGTCCGGCCCATCAATCCTTCGCGCACCAGGTATGGCTCGGCGACGGTTTCGACGGTTTCGGTTTCTTCGCCCACGGCAATGGCCAGGGTTGAAAGCCCCACCGGTCCCCCGCCGAATTTCGTGCACAGTGCTTCCAGCACTCCGCGGTCCAGGCGGTCCAGTCCGCGCGCATCGACCTCGTACATGTCCAGAGCGGCAGCCGCTGCCTTGGCATCGATCTCTTCGAGCTTGTGCACCAGGGCCCAGTCGCGCACGCGGCGCAGCAGGCGGTTGGCGATACGCGGGGTTCCGCGGGATCGACCGGCGATCTCGGTGAATGCAGCTGAGGTCACGCTCAGATCCAGCATCATTGCCGAACGGCGCAGTACCAGCTCGAGTTCCTTGACCGCGTAGAACTCCAGGTGCCCGGTGAAGCCGAAGCGGTCGCGCAGCGGCCCAGGCAGCAAGCCCGCACGCGTGGTCGCCCCAACGAGCGTAAACGGCGGAAGTTCCAGTGGAATGGCTGTCGCGCCAGCCCCCTTGCCGACGACGATGTCGACCCGGAAGTCTTCCATCGCCATGTAGAGCATTTCTTCGGCAGGCCGCGACATGCGGTGGATTTCATCCAAGAACAGCACCTCGCCCTCGGTCAGCGAAGAGAGGATCGCGGCCAGGTCGCCCGCGTGCTGGATTGCCGGGCCGGATGAGATGCGCAATGGCGCGTTCATCTCGGCGGCGATAATCATCGACAAAGTGGTCTTGCCCAGCCCGGGCGGACCCGAGAGCAGTACGTGGTCCGCGGTGCGTTCGCGGATCTTGGCTGCTTCGAGTACCAGCGAAAGCTGCTGGCGCACCCGGGATTGGCCGACGAAGTCGTCGAGGTTCCGCGGGCGCAGGGCAGCTTCGATAACCCGTTCTTCGGGTTCGCTGCCGGCGTTCGTGAGCCCGGTGGAGTCATTCATGAAAAGTCGATCCTCTCGCAGACCGCTTAGACGCGGGTTCCGCTGGACATGCTGCGCAGCGCGGCACGCAGGATTTCTGCGACGTTACCGGTGGCAACGACATCCGGATCGGCCTTGGACAGCGACTTCAGGGTACTGGTTGCATCCTTTTCGCTCCAGCCCAGTCCGGTCAGCGCTTCGATCACCTGCGGTTCCCAGACGCTGGCGGTACCGCCGCCGGACACCGGAGCCACCGGCGCGCCGGTCGGGACCAGCTTGCCGTTCAGTTCCAGCACGATCCGGCTGGCGCCCTTGGGGCCGATGCCGGACACCTTGGTGAAGGCGGCGGTGTCCTTCGTGTTCGCCGCGATGCGCACTTCTTCAGGAGAATGCACGGCAAGGATGGCCAGGCCGGTGCGCGGCCCGATTCCCGATACGGAGATCAGGACCTCGAAGACATCGCGCTCCTCAGCGGTGGCGAAGCCGAAGAGGGTCATGGAGTCCTCGCGCACCACCATGGAGGTGAAGACCGTCGCCTCGCGCCCTTGATGCAGGCCGGACAGCGTTCCGGGGGTGGCGTTGACCAGCATTCCGAAGCCGTTAACGTCGATTACCGCGGTGTTCAGTGCAACCGCCTGCACGGTGCCGGTCAATGAGCTGATCATGCCACTCCTTGGAAGTATGTTCGATGAAACCCAGTTTATCGAAGATACCTACGAATATCGATCCGCCGCGTTTCCCGGTGGGTCGAGACCATTGCCCGGCAGCCGGCTAGCGGCGCACCGCGCGGCGCTTGGCTGACGCTTCGGCGGCGATCCATGCCTGCTGCGCACCTGTCAGCTGCGAGGACCCGCCGGCATGCACCGCAGAGGCCGAGGCGTTCGAGCCGGTGGCCGCTCCGCGCCAGCCATGGGTAATTGCCAGAGCCACCGCGTCAGCGGCGTCGGCAGGTTTCGGCGGTTCATCAAGCCGGCAGATCTTGGCAATCATCTTGCCGATCGCCGCCTTGGTCGCCTGGCCGGAACCAGTCACCGCGGCCTTGACCTCGGTCGGCGTATGCAACGCAACAGGAATGCCCCGTCGCGCAGCTGCGGTGATCACCACGCCGGTGACCTGGGCGGTGCCGATCACTGTGGAGACGTTCGCCGAAGCAAATACGCGTTCCAGGGCGAGCACATCCGGCTGATGCTGATCCAGCCACGACTCGATCGCGTTGGCGATCGTCAAGAGCCGGGCGTCGAGCGGGGTGCCCGGCGGGGTGCCGGCGACGGTGACGTCCACCAGCGAAACCTGCCTGTTAGCAGCGACGTCGACCACGGCAAGACCGCAACGGGTCAGGCCGGGGTCGACGCCGACAACACGTAAGGCCAAGCCCTACTGCTCTTCGTCCAATGCGGCGCGAACCTCATCGGACAGGTCGGCGTTGGTGTAGATGCCCTGGACATCGTCCAGTTCTTCCAGTGCGTCGTAGAGCTTCAGGAACTTGCGTGCTCCGTCGACATCCAGTTCCACCTTCATCGACGGCAGGAATTCCATTTCGTCGGATTCGTAGGCGATATCGTTCTCGTCCAGCGCCGCTGCGACCGCGCGCAGGTCCGAAGGATCGCACACGATGGCGAAGTTCTCGTCCTCGTCCAGGATCTCGTCGGCACCGGCATCCAGCACGATCATCAGCAGGTCATCTTCGGTCAGCTCGCCCTTGGGCAGGCGCACTACGCCCTGGCGGTTGAACAGGTAGGCCACCGATCCCGGGTCGGCGACGGTGCCGCCATTGCGGGTGATGCCCACGCGGACCTCGGAGGCTGCGCGGTTCTTGTTGTCGGTCAGGCACTCGATCAGCAACGCCGAGCCCTGCGGGCCGCGTGCTTCGTAGATGATCTCGGTGTAGTCGACGACCTCACCGGTCAGGCCAGCGCCACGCTTGATTGCGCGGTCGATGTTGTTGATCGGCACGGAGTTCTTCTTGGCCTTGCTGACGGCAAGTTCCAGGGCCGGGTTGCCGGACAAGTCGGCTCCGCCGGCACGGGCGGCAACTTCAATGCCCTTGATGAACTTGGCGAAGGCCTTGGCGCGCTTGGCGTCGATCGCCGCCTTCTTGTGCTTGGTAGTTGCCCATTTGGAGTGGCCTGACATGCTTTAAGCGTCTCCTCGCGTGAGATTGATGAAAAATTGATGGATAGCCGTGCTGCCGGTGACTTCCGGGTGAAAGCTGGTTGCCAACAATTTTCCCTGGCGTACTGCAACAATTCTACCCTGTCCGCCATTCGGCCCGGCTTGAACGGTGCTGATCACCTCGACATCCGGACCAACTTGCACGGCTTCCGGGGCGCGGATGAACACCGCTTCGAGAGTGTGCCCGTTGAAGTCCAGCTGGTGCTCGAACGAGTCGACCTGGCGCCCGAAGGCATTGCGCTTCACCGTCATGTCGATGCCGCCGAAGCTTTGCTGCACCGCGCCATCCCGCGCGATTGCAGGATTCTCAATGCGATCGGCGAGCATGATCATTCCAGCGCAGGAGCCGTAGACCGGCATGCCGTCGGCGATGCGTTCCTTGATGGGATCGGCCAGCCCGTAGTTGCGGGAGAGCCGGTCGATCACCGAGGACTCGCCGCCGGGAAGCACCAGCGCGTCGACCTGCGCCAAATCCTCGACAGTGCGCACCATCTGAGCAGGTTGCCCAAGCCGTTCAAAAGAGGCCAGGTGTTCGCGGAAATCCCCTTGCAGCGCGAGGACGCCTATTTTCGGCATGGTTGTAACCTTCATGGTGTTCGGTGGCTGGCAACACGGAAATGCGCCGAAACAACGTTAAACCCATGGACCCCGTGCGCCGGTTTTGTTTCCCGGTGTGTCGCGGATTCTTCGGTGCAATCTCCTGGCAGCCCGTGAAGCTTGGTAGGTTCGGGAACATGACTGCTGATATTTCTTCCCTCGAACTTGCCGGTGGCGTGAGCATGCCTTCCATTGGCTTGGGCACGTGGCCCCTGCGCGGCCAGGAGGCGGTTGCCGCGGTCCGTTCGGCCCTGGATACGGGTTACCGCCGCGTGGACACGGCGGAGAACTATGAGAACGAGGATGCCGTAGGCCAGGCCTTGGCGCTAAGCGGGCTTGACCGCGATGCATTGTTCGTCACTACCAAGTTCAACAAGATGTGGCATTCGGCCCAGGGCGTACGTCAGGCGTTGGACAACTCCCTGTCCCGCCTTGGCCTCGACTATGTGGACCTGTTCCTGATCCATTGGCCAAACCCGCAGCAGAACACCCACGTGGAAGCCTTCATTGAGCTGGACAAGCTCGTTGCCGAGGGCAAGATCCGGGCCGCCGGCGTCTCGAATTTCAAGCCTTACCAGTTGCAGAAGGTCCTCGATGCCGGGCTCGTGCCGGCACTGAACCAGATCCAGGTGGACCCTGAGCGGCAAAACGTCGATTGGCAAGCTTTCAATACGGAGCATGGCGTGCGGACCGAAGCCTATTCCCCATTGGGACGGCAGAAGTCCGGGTTCCGCTCGGATCCCGCCCTGGCACGGATTGCCCGAGCGCATGGGAAGAGCACCGCCCAGGTGACCCTGCGCTGGCATGTCCAGTCCGGACGAGCCGCGGCACCGAAATCGGCCGATCCGCGCCGGCAAAGTGAGAACCTGGACATTTTCGGCTTCCAGCTCAGCCCGGAGGACATGGCCACCATCGATGCCATGGATACCGGAGTCGGCCCCTTCACGGATTCAGATGAATTCGGGCATTAATCCACTGATCGCCGGTCTTTGATGCGGAAGGAGGAACTGGGCATGCTCCTTGGCTACCAGCGGCCGGACAACGTCCCCGGGGAGTACTTCGACGAGCTTGGGACCCCGATCGCCTACGGCCAACGATGGGATGGGCAGCCAGCTGACGACAGCTACTCGGTAACCGCCCACCCCCAGCGTTTTGCCCCGGTGCAGCAAGTAGCCCGGGCGTTGCTGAGCTGGATGCAGGAGCAATTCGAGGTGCGCTGCTTCGATGATCCCGGACTGGCCGCCGAACTGCGGATTCCGCCGGACACCGTGGTGAGTTCTGTCCGGATCCTTCCGTTGAATTCGCGCTGCGCTCCATTGGGCATGATCCTTACGACCTTTCCCGGGGTGCATCTGGAGCTCGGTGCGCTTTACCACGCGGTTTTCCCGACCTGCGGTTGCGACGCCTGCGATGAACACGTTCCCGAGATGATCGAGGAACTGGAAGCCCAGGTGGGGGCAGCCGTGTCCGGAACATTTGGCGAGTCCTTGGATATCGGCGCTGGCCGCCTCGTGCATCGTTTCGTTGCCAAGGAGACGGAATTCAGTGAGCAATCCGGCGGCCTCGATGACATATCGCCGGCCCAGCTGGCCAAGGCGCAAGCGATTCTGCCTCCAAACGGTGCATGGGAAGCGTGGCCCAGACGCTAGCTAGCTCAGTCCAGCGTCCACGCCTGCAGTCCATCCTCAAAGGCGCCATAGGCATTCACGGTGGCTTCACTGCGCTTCAGGGACGCTTGCCCATCAGCTTCCGGAACGCATCCATCAGCGTTGAAGACTTGGCACCACGCTACCGGCCCGTTCGACAACTGGTGCGGAACCCACCGCAAGTTGCTGACCTCCCATTCGCCAGGTTCGTCCTGGGTGAATGTTGCCTTCACGCTGATGCCTTCGCGGTTGAGAATGGTCGGCGTTGCATGCTTGGCCACAGAGTTTCCCAAACCGTAGACGATCCAGGTTCCGTCGTGCTTCTCAATGGGCAGGACCGAGTGGGTGTGGTGCATGTAGATGAAATCGAAGACGCCAGATTCTGCCAGGGCCTGGCCGAGTTTTCTTTGCGAGGCGGTCGGCTCGGTGGTGTATTCAGCTCCATCGTGCACGGCTGCCACCACGATGTCCGCTCCGGACTTGCGCGTTTCCTTGCCCCGGGTAATCAGCTCCTGCGCATCCACTCCGGTATCGACCTGCCAGTGAGCTGCTTCCGGCAGTCCGTTAAGCGAATAGGTGCTGGTTACTACCCCGAGCTTCACCCCGTTTGTTTCCAGGATGGACGGTTTTTCGGAGTCCTTTTCATTGCGGTAGGAGCCTGTCGCAAACAGCCCATTGGACTCCAGCGCATCGAGTGTTCGTTCGACTCCGGCCGTACCGGCATCGACCGTGTGATTGGTGGCAGTGGTGCATCCGTCGTAGCCAATGGCTTCGAGATCGATGAGGATTTGTTCCGGGACGGTGAACCGCGGATACCCGGAATACGGAGGGATACCAATTGGTGTCTCCAGATTGCAAAGCGCCACATCTGCGTCCTGGACATAGGGGGCCAGGCCCGCCAGCAATGGGCTGAAATCGTAGTCCTCGCCATTGCCCGATTGTGCGCCAGCTGCCTTCTCGGCTTCATCCAATAGCTGAGGATGCAGCAAGACGTCTCCGGTGACCATCAGCGAGAGTTCTTCGGGACTCGACGGTGCGGCAGAGCTATCCTCCGTGGTTGGACTTGAAGCCGGATCCGATGAGGACTGAACGGAAGACCGCGGGGTTGCTGGTTCTTGATTGCTGCTCGGGATTGCAGAGCAGCCGCCAATCAGCAACGCGGCCATGAGCGTTGATCCAAGCGGAAGTATTACGGACGGAGCACGTTGGGGCATGCATCGAGCCTAGCCCAGCTTGATATGCGGGGTGTAAATGCAAGCTGAATCACTTTTTCCATGAAAACCTAGGCCTATGCAAAACCCTCTTCTGACTCCCAGTACCAGGCCCTATCAGTGGCCAGCCTTCGACCAGCTCACTGCAGAGCATTACGTGGAGGCAGTTCGTCTCGGGGCAGCCGAGCAACGCGAAGAGCTGCAGCGCATTATTGACGATACGCAGGAGCCGACTTTCGAGAACACCTTCCTCGCTTTGGAAGCCAGCGGGCAGACCCTGCGCCGTGCGCTCATGACCTACTTCTCGGTGATTTCTGCCCATGGGACGGAAGATCTGCGGGCGATTCAATCAGAGATTTCATCGATCTGGTCCGAGCAGGAAGACGAGATCTACCTGAACCAAACCTTGTATTCGCGTTTACAAGCCTTGGATTGTGCAAGCCTCCAGGGTGAAGACGCCCGCTTAGCGGATCAAACTTTGAAGAATTTCCAATTGGCCGGGGCAGGCTTGGGCGATGCCGAAAAGGATCGCCTGAAGGCACTGAACGCGAAGCTGGCCGAACTTTCAACGCAGTTCGCTGACCTCGTGCTGAAGAATCAGAACGCCCATGCGGTGCACTTCGAGGATGCAGCGGAACTCGACGGCCTGTCCGGTCCAGCCATCGAGTCGGCAGCGGAGGCGGCGAAGCAAGCAGGCCACGAGTCGGGCTACCTGCTGGCGTTGGTTTCTCCGACCCAGCAGCCGGTTCTGGAGTCGCTGGCCTCAAGCGAGTCCCGCCGCAAGGTTTTCAATGCATCAACGAGCCGTGGCACCGAGGATAACGCGACAATTCACATTGCCGCCGAAATGGCGCAGCTTCGTGCCGAACGAGCCGCGCTGCTCGGATTCGCCAATCATGCCGAAACCGTGCTCGCCCAAGCCACCGCCCCTTCCACCGCTGCGGTGGAAGAGCGCCTAGCCGAACTGACGAAAGCTGCCACCGCAAACGCCCGGAGGGAAGCTGAGGTGCTCGGTGAGATTTCCGGTGCTGAAATCAACGCGTGGGATTGGAAATACTTCTCCAATCAGGTCCTGCGTGATCAGTACTCGGTGGATTCCGAAGCGCTGCGCAACTACTTCGAGTTGGACCGGGTGCTCATCGATGGGGTCTTCGCGACGGCTACCAAGCTGTTCGGCATCACCTTCCAGGAACGGTTCGACCTGCCTGCCTACCACCCGGACGTTCGGGTCTTCGAAGTCTTCGACGCCGATGGCAAGCCTTTGGCGCTCTACACCGGAGACTATCTGGCCCGGGACACGAAGAAGGGCGGCGCGTGGATGACCAGCCTGCGCGATGCCGCTTCATTCCTGGAAGAACGACCGATCGTCACCAACACCTTGAACATCACCCCGCCTGCGCCTGGTGATCCAATCCTGCTGTCCATGGATGAGGCGAATACGCTCTTCCATGAGTTCGGCCACGCGCTGCACGGCATGTTCTCCAGTGGAAAATACGCTTCTCTTGCCGGCACCTCGGTCCCGCGCGACTTCGTGGAGTTCCCTTCCCAGGTCAACGAGATGTGGATGCTCCACGAGGATGTCGTCACCGGTTATGCAGTCCACCACCAGAGCGGCGAAGCGTTGAGCGAGGCGCTGATCGAGAAGATCCGCGCAGCTTCGCTATGGGGCCAGGGTTTTGCAACCACCGAGTACCTGGCTGCCAGCGTGCTCGACTGGGCCTGGCATACCATCAGCGCCGGGACCGTTATCGCCGATCCGCTGCAGTTCGAACAAGACGTGCTTCAGCAAGCCGGCTTCGATACCGAGCTGATTCCGCCTCGTTACCGCACCGGTTATTTCCAGCACATTTTCGCCAATGGATACTCCGCTGGCTACTACTCCTACATCTGGAGTGAGGTGCTCGATGCCGACACTGTGCAGTGGTTCGAGGAAAATGGCGGCTTGATGCGCGAAAATGGTAATCGGTTCCGCGAGGAACTGCTGTCGCGCGGCAATACGCGCGATCCCCTTGAGTCCTACGAGTTATTCCGCGGCCGCACCGCAGTGGTTGAACCGTTGCTGCGCCGTCGAGGATTGGTGAACGCAGAATAATGACCACTATTGCCTCCGCACAGGAAGCGCTAAGCCACTGGCATCAGGCACTGGCAGTAGCCACCGGCGGCAAGATCTTTACCACACACGGATGCTCATGGGCCTGGCAGCCGGTACGCAAGCGCCTGATCCTGTTGTTCCCCGAGCAGCCGGAGCAGGCGGGCCTGCGCCCGGCGCTGGCCGAAGGCCACCGGCTAGGCGCCCGGCGCGTGGAAGCATGGGTCAACTCAGGCGCCCACTCGGATGAGCTGAAGGCAGCAGGATTCTCCGATAATGCCCAAGTCTCATGGCATGCTGGCCCGTTGGCCATTCCCATGGATCGCTGGAACGGAAAGATCCGTTTGGGCAATAATGTGCCTGAGGCCTCCGGCGCTGATGCGGCCGAGCTGAACGTGACGAATCTGTGGCGCGAGACCAGTACCCAGCTATCCAGCGGGCATCCGGCCTTGCGTCGTGTTGAGCATGCCTTGGCTCGCACCGACGAGGGAGAGATCGTCGGCCGGGGCTTTGCCCAGCAGGGCCTGAACGGACAGCTCATGGTGCATGCCCTAGCTGTAGGCAAGGAACATCGCCGCCATGGCATTGGCACCGCCTTGCTGCACGGCCTGTCGCGTTCCATGATCAATCCGCTGTCGCCTCCAGACGACGAGGTGCCGCAGGAGCTGCTCGCGGCGGCCACGCCGTCCAGCGCCGACTTCTTCAGCGCCAATGGGCTCAAGCTTCTTGGTCGCGGACGCCACATGGTGTTGCGCTCGTGGAACCAGTAGCGAACAGCTAAAACGGCGGGAACTTGACTGGCCACCGAATTTTCCGGTGGCCAGTCGAGTCTTTTAAAACTTGTTCACTTAGTTGGAAGGACCCGGTAGACGAGGCGGGCAAATGGCCCGGCTTTCCGTGCTTCATCCAGTTCCAACCGGTCACTGCCAATACTGCGTGGCAGCAATGCGGCTCCTGCAGACAATGCTGCTGGCGCAACAGTCAATGCCAGGGTGTCGAGTGCATCGATGTCCAGGAACTGTCCCAGCAGCTCTCCTCCGCCGAGCACCCAGATGTTCTTCTCCCCCGCGGCCTCCCGGATTACAGGCAAGAATTCTCCGACCGCACCATTGACCAGGCGGACGTCAGCGCCCTCGGGAATTGGCAGGTCCCGCGAGGTGAAAACATACGTGGTGATCCCCCGATAATATTCCTGCCACTTCTGCGGGTTCTCGATGAACTGCTCGTTCTTGATCAGCCATAGGTAGGTATTCGCGCCTTCCACATGCACGCCGACATTCTTGGGCAGCAGGTCCGGGTCGGGGTCTTGGGCCCCCGGAACATCGAAGAGCCATTGCAGGCTATGGTTTTCATCTGCCAGAATGCCGTTGAGGGTGACAGCTGCGTCGAAAATGATCTCGCCCATGCTCTCCAGTCTGCCATGTCTCAAGCACTATTAATTACGACTCCACTGGGATCAATTCGCGCTTGCACCACGCAAGTTCCGTGACGGACGATAATGCTCGAACGCCAAGCCATCGTCAACGAAGGTGTAGCGTGCCTGCTCAGCGATGGCCCCACTCGAGACCGGCACATGGGCCTTGACGTACACAAAACGATCTGCGCCGCCGAGTGCCGCACGCCGGGTTGATATCTGCCGGCAGCGCCTGATCGGCATCTCCGAGCTTTAGCCCAATGCACGTGGTTGGTACACACCAGTGCGACCAGCAGCAAGGTCTGATCGAATTCTCAATCGGCATTTTCTGCTTGGCTCGACCCGAGAACTCGTCTCCGATCGCAGGAATTCGACCTACGGTCGCCAACCGCCCATCTTCTAGGCTTCCGAATACATTCCGAATAGCATTGAAATATATCCATCGCAGCTGAGCCTCCAACCCGGACTAGGCGCTCCTCAGATCTGAGCAAGCACTCGGCCGAGGTCTTCGCCGAGGCGGAAGAACATCCAGTGACGGTAACCCGTCGTGACGGGGAGACACCGGTGCTGATGTCACAGCGGGAGGCCGATGGACGCGCCCGACTACTGCACTTTGCTGCGCAATTGATCATCGTGCCCCTCGACGACCGGGGTACACTGGCCGAGCGCATGAACCAGAACTTGCCATGGTGCTTGCCCTGTCGCCTGCTGATCGCGAGTCCTGTGCGCAGGAGCTTGTCGATGCTGCTCGGGCCTCTTTCTCCACCAACCAGCCTCAATTGGCGATCGCGGAGCTGACGTCATGGAAAGAGACTGCTACGGCAGTCGCCGCGGGACTCGGCAGCGCCGATCTTGAGTGGCTAGATGACGTGGAGATCGTCGTGGAGCGCCCCTGATCGTGGCCGCTGCCAAGAAGGGGAATCTGGTCCCCCGGCCTCCGAAGAAGGTCGAATACGAGATCCGCTTCGCTACTACCGATGCCCAGAAAGGATGGCGGGACCTGGTTGCGACGATCCGAAATCCAATGTCGGACGCCTGGGACTTCCTCACACGCAAACCCTAAGCCACCACTCCGACGAATTATCGGCTGAAAGGTGAACTCGGGACGGTCAAACGCGGTGGGTCGATCCATGAGAGGTGGCAGCATAAGCCAACTGCGAAGGGTACCGCTCGGATCTGGTTCTACGTGAGCGACCATACGGTGTACTTGGAACAGGTGCACACCATTCATCGAAACGATACGAACTAACTTCGAGCGCTGGCATACGCCGCGTCCGTTCCAGCAGTCAGCAATTGCCGGACTCGACTAGAACCTGGAAATAGTTCTATCCAGACGCCGCTCCTGCACGGGTAAATGGTTGGGCCTCTGACCAGCAACCGGTAGCAAAGGCCCACGCCACCGAGAAGTTCGGTAGCGTGGGCGTTTAGCACTTATGGAGTCAGGGCTTACCAGCCGCGCTCAGCCAAGCGGTGTGGCACCGGCACGTCGGCGACGTTGATGCCGACCATTGCCTCGCCCAGGCCGCGGGAGATCTTGGCCAGCTCGTCCGGGTTGTCGAAGAAGGTCGTGGCCTTCACGATGGCTTCGGCACGCTGCACCGGGTTGCCGGACTTGAAGATGCCCGAGCCGACGAAGACGCCGTCGGCACCCAGCTGCATCATCATTGCTGCATCGGCCGGGGTGGCGATGCCGCCAGCGGTGAACAGCACGACCGGAAGCTTGCCGTTGGCGGCAACTTCCTTGACCAGTTCGTATGGAGCCTGCAATTCCTTGGCTGCAACATACAGCTCGTCCTCTGGCAGGGCGGACAGCTTGGCGATCTCTGCACGGATCTTGCGCATGTGGCCGGTGGCGTTGGAGACGTCGCCGGTGCCGGCCTCGCCCTTGGAGCGGATCATTGCAGCGCCCTCGTTGATGCGGCGCAGGGCCTCACCGAGGTTGGTGGCACCGCAGACGAACGGCACCGTGAACGGCTGCTTGTCGATGTGGTTCTCGTAGTCAGCTGGCGAGAGGACCTCGGACTCGTCGATGTAGTCGACGCCCAGGGACTGCAGGATCTGCGCCTCGACGAAGTGGCCGATGCGGGCCTTGGCCATGACCGGGATGGAGACCTCGGCAATGATGCCGTCGATCATGTCCGGGTCGCTCATGCGCGAGACGCCACCCTGGGCACGGATGTCGGCGGGAACGCGCTCCAGCGCCATGACTGCCACGGCACCGGCGTCTTCTGCGATACGTGCCTGCTCCGGGGTGACTACGTCCATGATGACACCGCCCTTGAGCATTTCGGCCATGCCGCGCTTGACGCGGTCCGAACCGACGACGGAGTTCTGGTTGTTCGTAGACATGGAGGAATGGTTCCTTTCGACACTGCGGTGACTCGTTTTGCCCCAGAATTTCAGGGTTTTAAGCGAGGTGGTACGCCAGTAATCGTAGGATCGCTTTGCTTTATTACCTCACGTGTTGCGTCACAATCCAGCACCGGGAGACTTGTCTACCGATCAGAGGTTAGTGCGTAACATAGTCTTTCGGCACAAATGTACTAGTCAAACATATTTTAGGCACGTAGTTGAGGGTTTGCTTCCAGTACCTCAGCCACAGCCCCTTTTGCCGCCCTCCACCCGCGTCATATTCCCCGGCATCCCATCGCACCGCTTCATCGGACATGCATTGCAATAGGCTCATGCCTCTTTGAATCGTTGCAGCCGCTTCCCGCAGTTATCAGGCATCGCCCAAGAGCCGCGTGGTCCAGGCGCGGGTATAAGACGGATCCGGGTCGTCGACACGTTCTTGGATGCCTGCGAGGCATTCCGCGAACTCATCAATCCCAGGGTTCCCCGCTTCCATGACCTGAAGCCGCGCGCGATCATCTGCCGGACAGCGCCCAAGAGCCCTAGATGGTATTGAGACTCGCTCGGCGCCTCGACCGCGAGGCGTTGCGCCAAGTTTCCGCAACTATCTATGAGACACTGCTTTGATTCAGGCCAGCATCGCGATTCTCGCGTTAAAATCGCGTTAAAAACCAGTGGCCCAGCAGGACATATTGATGTCCTGCCGGGCCCGTGAGCCGGCTAATGCCTAGTTCAGCGTTTCGCTGTCCCATGCCTCGGCAATGGCGCTGCGAACCTCGGAGAGGGTCTGCGGGATCGCCTTGGTCTGCGCGATGATCGGGAAGAAGTTCCCGTCGCCGTTCCACCGGGGCACGATGTGCTGGTGCAGGTGGGCGGCGATGCCGGCTCCCCCGGCTTCGCCCTGGTTCATGCCCAGGTTGAAGCCGGCAGGATTGGACACCTTGCGCAGCACGCGCATGGACTGCTGCGCCAGCTCCGCCATTTCCGCCGTCTCCTCAACCGTGATGTCGGTGTAGTTCGGCACGTGGCGGTACGGGCAGACCAGCAGGTGGCCGGGGTTGTACGGGAACAGGTTCAGGATCACGTAGCAGGTTTTGCCGCGGTGGACGATCAGCGCCTCCTCGTCGGTACGGCCGGGACCTGCGCAGAATGGGCAGCTGGCCTCATCCTTGACCTGTTCCTGCCCGCCCTTGATATAGGCCATCCGGTAGGGAGTCCACAGGCGCTGGAACGAATCCGGCACTCCGGCGAGTTCGAAGTCGTCGGTCACGGACTGGTCTGCGTGTTCCTGCATGCTCAATGGACTCCCTGGCCGAACTAGTTGTTGTTGTCGCGGTTCTTGATGGCTTCAACGATGCGGGCTACCGCATCATCGATGGGCACCTGGTTTTCCTGGCTGCCGTCGCGGAAGCGGAAGGACACGGCGTTCGCATCAGCATCTTCGCCGCCGGCGATGAGCACGAATGGAATCTTGTCCTTGGACGCGTTGCGGATCTTCTTCGGGAAGCGGTCCGACGAGTCATCCAGTTCCACGCGGACGCCCTGCGCCTTGAGCTTGGCGACAACCTCTTCGAGGTAGCCGTTGAAGGCCTCGGCCACCGGGATCGCGCGAACCTGCACCGGCGAGAGCCATGCCGGGAAGGCGCCGGCGTAGTGCTCGGTGAGCACGCCAAGGAAACGCTCGATGGAGCCGAACTTCGCGGCGTGGATCATCACCGGTTCCTGGCGGGTTCCGTCGGCAGCCTGGTACTCCAGGCCGAAGCGTGCCGGCTGGTTGAAGTCGTACTGCACGGTGCCCATCTGCCAGGTGCGGCCGATGGCGTCCTTGGCCTGGACCGAGATCTTCGGCCCGTAGAACGCTGCACCACCCGGGTCGGCAACCAGTTCCACGCCGGATTCGGTGGCCACACGCTCAAGCACCGCGGTGGCTTCCGCCCACTGCTCGTCGGTGCCGATGAACTTGTCCGACTCCGGATCGCGGGTGGACAGCTCCAGGTAGAAGTCGTCCATGCCGAAGTCCTTGAGCAGCGAGAGCATGAAGTTCAGCAGGTGCTCGACCTCGGCCGGTGCCTGCTCCTTGGTGACGTAGGAGTGCGAGTCGTCTTGGGCGAAACCGCGCACACGGGTCAGGCCGTGAACCACGCCGGACTTCTCGTAGCGGTAGACGTGGCCGAACTCGAACAGGCGCAGCGGCAGTTCGCGGTAGCTGCGTCCGCGGCCGCGGAAGATCAGGTTGTGCATCGGGCAGTTCATCGCCTTCAGGCGGTATTCCTGGCCCTGCTTGGTGATGTTGCCGTCCTCGTCGCGCTCCTCGTCGATGTGCAGTGCCGGGAACATGGTGTCCGCGTAGTACGGCAGGTGGCCCGAGGTGTGGAACAGCCCGTCCTTGGAGATGTGCGGGGTGCCCACGTACTGGAAGCCCTCTTCGACGTGGCGGTCGCGCACGTAGTCTTCCATCTCGCGCTTGATGATGCCGCCCTTGGGGTGGAACACCGGCAGGCCCGAGCCCAGCTCGTCGGGGAAGGAGAACAAGTCCAGCTCGGCGCCGAGCTTGCGGTGGTCGCGGCGCTCGGCCTCGGCCAGTCGCTCCTGGTAGGCCTTGAGGTCTTCCTTGGTTGGCCAGGCGGTGCCGTAGATGCGCTGCAGCTGCTTGTTCTTCTCGCTGCCCAGCCAGTACGCGGCGGCCGAGCGGGTCAGTGCGAACGCGTTCTTGATCAGCTTCGTGTTCGGCAGGTGCGGGCCGCGGCACAGGTCCTTCCAGACGGTGTCGCCGGACTTGCGGTCGACGTTGTCGTAGATGGTGGTCTCCCCGGCGGCGACCTCGACGGTCACGCCTTCGCCCGAGGTGTCTGCGGAGTCGGCCTTGGCCAGCAGCTCGCACTTGTAGGGCTCGTTGGCCATTTCGGCCTTGGCTTCCGCCGGGGATACTTCGCGGCGGACGAAGAGCTGGTTCTGGTTGATGATCTTCTGCATCATCTTTTCCAGCTGCTTGAGGTCTTCCGGGGTGAACGGTTCTTCGACATCGAAGTCGAAGTAGAAACCATCGGTGATGTACGGGCCGATGCCCAGCTTGGAATCCGGGCGCAGCTGCTGCACAGCCTGGGCCATCACGTGGGCGGTCGAGTGGCGCAGCACCTCCAATCCTTCTGGATCGTTGATGGTTACGCGGGTGACAGTGGTTCCGGCTTCCAGTTCGCGGGCCAGGTCGCGCAGTACGCCATCGACGTGCATGACAACCACGTCCTTGTCATTGGCGAAATGCTGCAGACCGGTCGTTCCCGCGTCCACCTGTACCTGCTCGCCGTCAATGGTGAGAGTCAGCTGCTCGCTCATGAGATCGGGTTCTACCTTTCAATCTGTGATGGCTTCATAGCTTGTGGCATACCTTGGCCACAGCCAGCCAGAATCCAGTTTAGTTCAGCATTGCGTCGCGCAACCGGTTCACTTCGGGTTTTGTGCCGATTGTTCGCCCGAGTGTGACCCGTTCAACAGCTCGTCGGCCGACAGCAGCCCGGAGTAGTGCCACAGCTTGCGCTGAGAGGCTGGTTGCGAACTTGCGATCTTCCCGCTCTGCTGGTCCTTGCGGAAGGCGGGGATCACCGCATCCAAACGACGTTGCAGCTCCTGGCGTTCATCTTCGGTGAGCATCAGGTTGCTGGTGCTCAGCTGCGCCAGGTCCGGCCTGGAATCGCTGGCTCCGTACCAGCGCTGGGCGTGGGCCAAGGCGGCTTCCAAGCGCCGCTGCTCGTCGTGCATGACCTGCCCGAGGTAGGCGTTCATGGCGGTGGCAGAACCATCCCCGGTGCGGTCCGCGGGCTGGCCCGTGGTGTAGCCGGTAGCCGCCGGACGCCAGACGCGGTCGCGCTTGTCGCGCGCCAGCTCGGGAGCCTCCTCGATCATCTCGGCCTTGGCCAGCTCGCGCAGGTGGAAGCTGACCTTGTTCGGGGCCAGACCCAGCAGTTCGCCGATATCGGAGGCACGCCCGGTGCCCATCGCGGCCAATGCATCGAAGATCTGCCTACGCAACGGGTTGGCCATGGCCTTGAGCATTGGCGTGGTGAACGTGACATTCGACTGTGCTTGGGTCATGGGATCAGCATAGCAATTGCCCAAATTAAGTTGCGCAAATTCTATTGCGCAAGTTTATTTGCGAGTCTATGGTTGATGCATGACCACGGACCAGACTCCCCTGATTCAGCCGCAGGCGACCGCTGCCGGCGCACAACTGCTGCCGGCATTGCATTACCAGCGCAGCTACCGCATCTGGTGGGTTGCCGACACCACGGCCTTGCTGGCTGGCGGCATCTACTCCTTCGTGCTGCCGCTGATCCTGCTGGGACTGGCCGGTTCGACGGTGCAGGCCGGCACGCTGGCCGCCCTGGGACTGGCCGCGCGGGCCAGCTTGACGCTGCTTGGCGGCTCCGTGGCCGACCGTTCCGACAGGGCACGCATGATGCTCACCGGAGGGATTTGCGGTGCGACACTCACCTTGGCACTGGCAGTGACCAGCATGAGCGGCTCGCTGAGCGTAGCAGTGCTCTGCTTGGCCCACGTGCTCATGGAACTGCGTTCAGGCTATTTCGGTGCCGTCACGAATGCCGCACTCAAGGACGTGGTCCATCCCAAGCAGTTGGGACGAGCCATGGCGGCAAATCAGGGACGCGATTCGGTGCTCATGCTGGGCGCGGCTCCGCTGGGCGGGCTCCTGCTCGGATTCGGAGCAGGGTTTGCCCTGTTGGCTGTCAGTTTCCTGCAGCTGCTCGCCGCCGCTTCGGGGTTCGCGCTGCGCGGACCATTGCGCGCAGCCGAAGCCATTTCAAAGCCCATGGAGCACTCCCCGGCCGGCAGCCGTCCGGTCTCGCCCGGCATCGCGGCGGGCATGCGATGGTGCTTCGCCAGGCCGCAGCTGCGCAGCATGCTCATCCTGATCACCGTCATCAATATCGGAACCAACGGACTGAACACGACGTTGATCTATGGGTTGCAGCAACGCGGCGAAACCCCATGGGTAATCGGCCTGGTATCCACATTCATGGGCCTGGGCATGTTCGCCGGTTCGCTGTTCGCCGGACGCTTGATCGAGAAATTCCGGACGGGCGTGCTGGCCTGCAGCTGCCTGAGCATTCTGGGCGGAGCGATGCTGCTAATGGGCTTCAACACAAATCTGCTCTGGCTGGGTGCCATGCTGCTGGTGGCCTACCTGAGCGTTCCTGCGTTGAACGCGTCGGTCGGAGGCTACTTCATGGCAGTAGTCCCGCGGGAAATGGCAGGACGAGCCAATTCCCTGATCTTGTTCATGGCCCTGTCGGCTCTGCCGCTGGCGCCGTTCCTCACCGGGCTCGGCCTGCAATGGCTGGGCATGGGACCGACATTGCTGTTCTTCGGCTCACTGGTGATCGTTGCAGCTATCGCCGCCTGGTGCTCACGGCACGTGCGCGGCATCCCGCACCCGGATCAGTGGTCCAGCGAACCGGCGAGCGCAAATTCTCAGATCGAAGTGGAGGCGAAGGAATCTGCAGGTTTGGTTTCTGCAGAAGACGAGCCGACGCAGGTTCAAGGAGAACCGAGCATGAAAAACTATCCAGCATCAAACTCATCCGTTTCGTCCCGGCGGCTTGGCTTGCGCCGCACTCCCAGCAGCGTACAGCGCAACCATCACCTGCCGAGCCGCGTCGACCTGGAACTCCGCGCCCAGCGTGAGCGCGACCTGTCGTCGCCTCGCAACGAACAGTGGATCCATCTGTAGTCAGTGTCGGCTTGCGGCCCTGGCGGTTCGGAAATCGCCAGCGTGCAGAGCCTTACGGCTTGAGAATCGTCGTCCGACTGCTCCCAGGCCTATCAATCGAGATCAGGGCACCCTAGGCTGGTTACATGAACAAGTCGGCCCCGCCGACCATCAGCGCGATCACCCTCGGCGTGCGTGATGTCGGTGCTTCAACCAGGTTCTATACCGAGGGACTGGGTTTCGAGCTGGTGCAGCCAGCCCACCCGGAGATTGCCTTTGTCCGTGCCGGGCATTCCTTGATGCTGGCCTTGTGGGACGTTACGCAGATGCCAAGCGAGTATGGCGACATCGGACACGGCGAGAAGGCTCCCCCTGTGTCGCTGGGGCACAACGTGCACACCGATGAGGAAGTCGAGCGGTTCTACCGGCGAGCGCTTGATGCTGGAGCAACGTCGGTCACCGAACCGACGGTTCAGCCTTGGGGCGGCAAGAGTGCCTGCGTGGCCGACCCGGACGGGTTCCGCTGGGATTTCGTGCACAATCCGTCCTTCGTGATCGACGCGGACGGGCACGTGTCTTCGGTGTGAGGTTTTTCAGCCTTCGGTGATGTTCGTCGATGCTTTCGACTCGGGCCAGGGGTCAGCGCTCAGCGAGGGCCACTGGGATAACCACCTTTTGATCTTGGCTTCGTAGACTTCCCGCGGGGCAAGCACTGGGTTCGGAACGATCTTCCGGGCGAATAGATCTGCAAATCCATGCGGGGCGTAGGTGGCTATTTGCCCATGCGCATCACGGGTGACCGCAAAGCAGCAGGTCTTCGCCGCAAAATGATCGATGGCATCCGTGGAGCTGGTGAAGGGAATGGCTGGCACCCCGAAGTGCTCTTCGTACCACATGTGGACGCGTGCTTCATTGCGGACTTCGATTTCTGCGTCGATGCCTTTGAAGAGTTTTTTGGCCCGGCGTATGACTGCGTCTTCTGCCTCATAGGACGTGTCCTCATCGAAGTAGAAGAGGTCGTAGTCGCGAATTCCGTTTTGCGGCTCCTTGCCCTCAAGCACGTTCCATACCGTTTGGAATAGTGCGCCTGCAGTGAGCCACCAGTCCGAAACACCTAGCTGCGGGGCGAGGTGGAGGATTTGCTGGTTGACGGGGTTTGCCTGAACGCACTTGAGAAAGAATTGTTCATCCTGTGCATTCACGTTCCTTTGCCCCTCGCGTCAAGTACTTGTTCCTTTGGAGCCAATGTACATGCTGGGCAAAACCCTGTCAGCGAACCAGCGCATCATGCCCCTCTCTGGTCCAGCCCTTCGGCTTCCATCCGCTTTGCCAGCTCGCCGACGCTTTCGATGCTGCGAGCACCTTCGCCGAGCTTTGGCCGGTAGCTGATTTGCGGGCGGCCCTGCTCTTCAAGGTACCCCGCAGCGGGCAAGGTTTCGGGCTGATGCAGGTCCCAGGCGTTCAGCGCCTGCAGCGAGATGCCACGTGGTCCGGTGCGCCGGGTGACGCCATGGATGAGCAGCATGCGGGTAGAGAAAAGCAACGGCCCGGTGCGTTGCTGGGTGTCGTCGAAGAAGGTCGCATCGATGCAGCCTGTCCCGTCGTCCACGGAAATGAAGACCACTCGCTTGCCTCCACGCATGGGAGGAGTCTGGGTGGCCACGCGCACTCCAGCGACGAGGACCTCGGTTCCGTTGCGCAACTGCAGCAGCTCGGCCGCTTGGGTGATGGGAAGGTGCGCCAGGCGTTGCCGGTAGGAAGAGATCAGGTGCTCGCTGGCATCCAGGTGCATCAGGTCCAGTTCGGTACGCACCACTTCGGCAGGTTCCAGCTCAGTTCCCGTGGCCTTGATGTGTTCGATTTTCCCAAGGTCAAGCGCCAGCTGCCCGGGGCCAGGCCGGTATTTGGGCGGAAGGGAGCTGTGGGCCATGGATTGCGTGTGGGCGATGGTGTCGGCACGCGAGGTCCCGGCGAGCAGGGAGTCGAAGACGCCGAGGGCCGCGAGGTTCTGGTAGGTGCGGCGCGAGAGCCCCGCGCGGGCGCGGACATCTGCAAGGTGCTCATAGGGTTGGCCGGCGACCAGGCGTTCGACTTCGCGTTCGCTCATCTGGTGGATGTCGCGGAAGGCCAGGCGGACCCCGTAGCGTCCAGGGCGCAGCGAGCTGGGCGCGCGTGGCACCACCGGGAGCTTCGCTGGAGCGGATTCGAATACTCGTTCGACCCGGTAGTGCCCGGTGGAGCGGTTGATGTCCAGCGGCAGGATGGGGATGCCCATGCGCCGGGCTTCGGAGACCAGCAGCCGCTTGGGGTACATGCCCGGGTCATGTTCCCAGATGCCGGCAAGGAAGGCTTCGGGGTGGTGGGCCTTGAGCCAGGCCGAGTGGTAGGTGGGCACGGCGAAGGCCGCCCCGTGGGCTTTGCAGAAGCCGAAGGACCCGAAGCCGGAGAGCACTTCCCAGACCTTGTCGATCGTCTCCTGGCTGTAGCCGCGCTTGGTTGCTTCGGTGCGCACATAGCGTTCTACGGCTGGTTCCTTTTCCGGGTTTCCCAGCAGCCGGCGGTAGACATCGGCCATGCCCAGCCCGCAACCAGTCATCACATCCAGGATGCGCAGCACCTGTTCGTGGAAGACGGTCACCCCATGGGTTTCGGCGAGAGCTGGGATCAGATCCGGGTGCAGGTATTGGGCCGGAGCGAAACCGTGACGGTGCTCCAGATAGGGCTTGACCATGTTCGATTGCATGGGGCCGGGGCGGAACAACGAGATGTCGATGATCAGGTCGTTGAATTCGCGTGGGGCGAGCTTGCCGATCAGTTCGCGCTGGCCCGGGGATTCAATCTGGAAGCAGCCCAGGGTGTGGGTGGAGCGGATCAATTCGAACGTGGGTTCGTCATCCAGCGGTACCCGGGACAGATCGATCGCTCCGGCAGCGGAGATATAGCTGTCGTCCACGTGCCCTCCGGCGCGCGCGACCGCCTGCTTGTCCGGGTGCATGCGGGCGATCTCTTCCAGGGTGTAGGCGATGGCTGATTGCATGCGCACCCCGAGTACGTCGAGCTTGATCAGCCCCATCAGGTCCATGTCGTGCTTGTCGAACTGGCTCATCTGCAGCCCGATGCCCGACGGCTGGACCGGGGTGCGGTCCAGCAGGCTCGCGTCGGAGAGGATCACACCGCAGGGGTGCATGGAAATATGGCGCGGCAGCCGGTCCAGGCGTTCGGTGGCGTCGATGAGGATATCGAGCTGGGTGTCATCGGTAATGCGTTCGGCCAATGCTGCCAGTTCCGGCTTCTCGGTGAGCGCTTCGCGGAAAGAGGATGCGGAGAAGCGCCACAGCTGCTTAGCGATCTCGTCTATCTGCTCCTGCTCCACCCCGAGGGCGGTTCCAGCATCGCGGACCGCGCCGCGGGCACGGTAGGCGTTCTGCATGCTCATCAGGCTCACGCGCTCTTCGCCGAAGCTGGAGAAGATCTTGCGGTAGATCTCGTGGCGGCGGGCGGATTCCACGTCGATGTCGATGTCCGGCAAGGTGGTGCGGGTATCGGAGAGGAAGCGTTCGAACACGAGGTCGTGGGCTAGCGGATTCACCTGGCTGATGCCCAGCAGGTAGTTCACCAGCGAGGAGGCACCGGAGCCGCGGGCCGCAACGCGCACTCCCATCTCGGTGATGAGGTTGACGGTTTCGGCGACAGTCAGGAAGTACCCGGCGAAGTCCAGCCGGTCGATCACCCCGAGTTCCAGAGCCAGCTGTTTTTCAATGAGGCTGGGTTTGGCGTGCGGCAAGAGCCCGGGCACCGCTGCGTGGACTCGCTCGGTGAGTTCTTGCATGGCCGGACGATGCAGGCCGATGACCTTGGCTTCGGGGATGACCGGCTTCTTCCATCCGAGATCGGCTACCGGGTCGGCCGCAGCCCATTCGGCAAGCGCCTCGGTTTCCCGCAACAGCTGTTGAGCCCAGCTTCTTTCGGTGGCTTGGCCGATTTCCTTGGCCAATTGGCGCATCTCTTGCGGGGTTTTCAGCCATCCTTGGCCGTTGGGTTGGCAGGAGTCAAGGTTCTTCAGGCTGTGCAGGGCGCGCGCCGAGTCCAGGATGTCTGCGGTGACCGCCCCGTCAGGGTCTACGTAGCGCACGGCATTGGTGAGGACGGCCTTGATCCCCCGCTCATGGGCGTAGCGCAGCAAGCGGGCTGCTCCGCCGAGGCTGTAGCGCGATCCGGGACTGGACAGGTGCGTGGTGATCTCCACGCGCAGCATCTTTCCCAGCCGCTTCTTCCAGCTGGCAAGCAGCGCCCGGGCGTGGGCATAGTTTCCCTTGAGGATTGCGCGGGCCACATCCGATTCCCCGCCGAGCAGGATCATCAGGTTTCCGCCGGCGCCCAGATGCGCCAACTGCCCGGCTTCCAGCCCCGGAACGCCGTGCGCAGTGCCATGCGCGAGGGTGATGGCCCGGCACAGCGCTGCATATCCCGCACCGTTGCAGCGCCCGCGGGCCAGCAGGACAATCCGCCCCTGGGTTTCCCCGTGGCTATCGAGCACCGCAAGGTTCACCCCGAGAATCGGGTGCAGCCCTTCTGCCATGCAGGCTGTCACATGCTTGACCGTCCCGTACAGCCCATCCCGGTCAGTCAGCGCGAGCATCTGCGCCCCCTGCGCCTTGGCCGCCTGGGCCAGCTGCTTTGGGTGCGAGACGCCGTAATGGGCGCTGTATGAAGAACTGACGTTCAGATGGGTGAAGCTCATGGATGTCCTTCGAAAATATGTTCCCCTGCCGGCACATCAGGCGCTGCGGGCCAGCGAGTCATGCACGCGCACCAGGCGCCACCGTTCAGTTTGCGCATCAAAACTCACATCGACGCTGTGCACTTGGCGGGATCCACGCACGGCGACCAGCTGCAGGCGCCACATCTCGTAGTCGGCAATCCCCGCACCGGCTCCGCGGGGAATCCGCAGGTTCTCATCCCACCATTTGCGGCGCTCGAACCAGCGCTGCGGTTCAGCCACCAAGCGGTAGTCCTGCCCCTGCCAGGTCACGCGCAACGGCATCCCATTCGCTGCGCGAGCCACCTCGATCGACTCGGTGAACATCCCCACGTGCGCACTCCTTACCTAGTAGAACCATTCTATTCGAACACGTGTTCGAATGACAGTTACACTAGTCAGCGCGACCGACAGTTTGGGTTAGCCGAGCGCAGCGGCTCGCAGCGTCGATGAGCTGGCTGAATAGGCCCTGCGAAAGGCCGCGATAAACGAAAGGGCGAGGAACATCCGACATCGCAGGCAAGCAGCGCATCATGGGCCAAGGCCAGGCGCAGTTTGGCGATGTAGCCCGATGGGAACGGTGCCCCGCTCACCCTCGGAGCCAACGTTCCGCTCAATCGGCGGCTGGAGCAGCAGGTCGCTGGCTTGGGAGCTCTATGCACCACAGTGGATCAAGGCCAATTCGGCGCGGGCACTGGTTTCCGCCCTCGGTGCCGTCCTCCTGCTCAGCGGAGCCTGAGCCCGAGGCGCAGCCCTTGCGCCGTCACATACGTTCCGGGAAACTCGTGGTGCACCTGCGCAAATTGGCTCTGGGCGAAACAGCCTGCGTCATTGTGTCACGAATGTTCCATAAGCGCCGAGGACACCGATAGCATCGAGACAGCAACAGTCAATCGTTCCAGGAGCTAAATCCCATGCCTCATAAGGTCAAAGCCGTTGTTTCCCGCGCCAAGGATGCGCCGGTAGAGGTCGTCGACATCATCGTTCCGGACCCGGGTCCCGGAGAAGTAGTCGTCGACGTGCTCACCACCGGTGTCTGCCACACCGACTTGCACTACAAGCTCGGCGGCATCGGCGACGAGTACCCCTACCTGCTGGGCCACGAGTCCACCGCAGTCGTCAGCCAGATCGGCGAGAACGTCACCAACGTGAAGGTCGGCGACCGCGTGATCCTGAACTGGCGTGCAGTCTGCGGCCAGTGCCGCGCTTGTGCCAAGGGCGAGCCGAAGTACTGCTTCAACACGTTCAATGCCACCCAGAAGATGACCCTCGAGGACGGCACCGAGCTGTCGGCTGCCCTGGGCATCGGCTCCTTCGCCGAGAAGACCCTGGTCCACTCCGGCCAGTGCACCATCGTGGATGAAGAAGCGGATCCGGCAGCCGTCGGCCTGCTCGGCTGCGGCATCATGGCCGGCATCGGCGCGGCAATCAACACCGGTGAAATCAAGCGCGGCGAGTCGGTTGCCGTGATCGGTTGCGGTGGCGTCGGCGCCGCCGCCATCGCCGGCGCGCAGCTGGCCGGCGCGACCACCATCATCGCGGTGGACGTCAACCCTGACAAGCTGGAAACCGCGAAGACCTTCGGCGCCACCCACACCGTGGATTCCGCCAAGGTCGACGCCGTGGAAGCCATCCAGGAACTGACCGGCGGCTTCGGCGCCGATGTGGTGATCGATGCTGTAGGCCGTCCGGAAACCTACAAGCAGGCCTTCTACGCCCGCGATCTTGCAGGCCGCGTGGTGCTGGTGGGCGTCCCGACCCCGGAGATGAAGCTCGAGCTGCCGCTGCTGGACGTCTTCGGCCGAGGCGGCTCGCTGAAGAGCTCGTGGTACGGCGACTGCCTGCCAAGCCACGACTTCCCGATGCTTGTCGAGCAGTACAAGCTCGGCCGGCTGGATCTGGACTCCTTCGTCACGGAACGCATCAAGATCGATGAAATCGAAGAGGCGTTCAAGAAGATGCATGAAGGCACCGTGCTGCGTTCGGTGGTGGAGCTCTAATGGCTGCCCGCATCGAGAACGTCGTCACCTCCGGCACTTTCTCGCTGGATGGCGGCACCTGGGATGTCGATAACAACGTCTGGATCATCGGCGATGATTCCGAGGTCATGGTGATCGACCCGGCACACGATGTTGCCAAGATCCGCGAAGCCGTGGGCGAGCGCGAAGTCATGGCCGTGCTGCTGACCCACGGGCACGACGACCACATCCGCGCCGCCGGCGAATTCGCCGACGCCGTTGATGCACCGTTGTTCTTGAACCCGGAAGACCGCATGCTCTGGGAAGCTGTCTACCCGGAGCGCGACGTGGACGCGGAAATCAGCGAAGGCGATTCATTCACCATCGCCGGCACCTCGCTGACCGCGCTGCACACCCCGGGGCACTCGCCAGGTTCAACCTGCTTCTATGCGGAAGACCTCGGCGTGCTGTTCAGCGGCGACACCCTGTTCAACGGCGGACCGGGTGCTACCGGGCGCAGCTACTCCAGCTTCGAGACGATCATTGAATCGATCCGCACCAAGCTGCTGGTGCTGCCAGCCGAAACGGTGGTCAATACCGGTCACGGCGATGCCACTTCCATCGGTGCCGAAGCGCCGAACCTGGATGAATGGATCAAGCGCGGGCACTGACCCGCGACAGCGATTCCACCAAATGGCGGCGGCAGCCGGCCTGCGGGCCGGCTGCTGCCGCCATCCTTGTTTCCCGCACCATCGATGGAATAATGAATCCATGCCTGAAACGCATTTGCGGATCCAGAGAACGGCAGGCTATGGCGGCCTTGCCGCCCTGCTCTGCGGCCTCGTCTTGATCTGGCACGACGGCCGCCAACCTGTGGCCACCGCCGCAGATAGCTTCTCCTCGGCCGCCGGAGCGATCTCGCAGTCGCCGAGCCCAGTGCTCCTTGCCGCAGGAGCGCTGGTGTTCTTCGGCGTCGTCACCCTCTGCTTGGCTGCCGGGATCCTCCTGATGCGCCGCATCCTGGCGGTGCGCCCCCTCAGAGCCGTGCCCTGGATCCTGGCCGCGCTCGCCTTGGCCTTGTTCCTGGCAGGGGCCGGGTTGAAGATCTGGGATACGCTGCAACCGGTGCCTTTGGGCTGGTTCGCCTACGAGCCGCTGACGCACGCACAGCTGTCCTCGCTGGCCACGTCCCCGGCGGGCGTTGCCGCGCGGCGGCTGATGGGACTGGGGCTGGCAGTATTCGCCATGGCCAACGGCGCCTGGATGGTGCAGCACGCCGCCCGGCACCAGCGCTAGAACAGCGAGTTGCTGTGCGCCTCGATCAGCTCCGGAGAGTTGTTGCGCACATTGCCGACAGCGGTGTCGACCTCATGCATGGTCCATTCTGAGGCCACATCGAACGCTTCTGCACGAATCTGCTCGATCAGCCCTTCGCCATCTTCCTCGGCAGGGTTCATCCAACGGCCCATCATCTCCTTGCCCAGCGGAATGGGCAAGCGGTCGTGCAGGCCGGCAAGTTCGCCAAGCACCCCTGGTTCTTCAGCCGAAGGCGAGTCCATGGTCATGATCGAGGTGGAAAGAATCCAGGATCCGTCCTCGTCCTTCCACCATTCATAGAGGCCGGCGAAGAAGATCAGCTTTCCATCCTCGCGGTGCACGTAGAAGGGGCGTTTCTTGCTGCCCTCCTTCTTCCACTCGTAGTAGCCTTCCACCGGGACGACGGCTCGGCGCTTCTTCACTGCTGAGCGGAAGGTCGGCTTGGTGCTGGCCGTCTCGCTGCGCGCGTTGAAGGCACGCACCCCGACCGAAAGCTCCTTCGCCCAGCCTGGCACCAGCCCCCACCGGGCGACATGGACCTGGCGGTGCAGATCATCGCCGATCAGCCGCTCGAGCACAATCGGCACATCGGTGGTTGGCGCAACGTTCCATGACTGGCGCAATTCCAGGTTGTCGTCAGCTTCGGCCTCGGCCTCCGCCACCAGATCGCCGATAGCTTTGGCCATCACATATCGTCCGCACATCGCTTGCCCCCTAGTCCGGCCTCAAGGAAAATCTGCTCCCCAGTCTAGCGAGCAGCGTCCGAGAATTCAGCGAACTTTTTCCGGCCAGCCGGGAACAAAGTCAACATGCGTGCCGTTACACCAACTATGAGCAATGAATTGAACCTTGACCAGTACGTTCCCGCTGCCGGCGGAGTCACCATGTTCACCACCAGCTGGTGCGGCTACTGCCGCAACCTCAAGCGCCTGATGGACCAGAAGGGTGTCGCCTACACCGAGGTGAATATCGAAGAAGTTGAAGGCACCGCGGAGATCGTCGAGTCGTTCAACAACGGCAACCAGACCGTTCCAACTCTGATTTTCCCGGATGGATCCGCAGCCACCAACCCGCGCATCGACGAGGTTGTTGAGCGCGTCGGCGCATAGTTCCACTCGCAAGACCAGGCATCGGCACCCCCTAGCAGGTGCCGATGCTTTTTTAAGCTGCGCTATGCACCGTGCAGCGTTGCGTGCTCGCGGTATTCCTCGAGCAACGCGGAAACAAATGCTTCAGTGGTGACACCGGCGAGCAAATCGTTCGCTGCGCCTACCGTTGTCGGATCCATCGGAACACCCATTGCCTGGTAGACCCCATCAAGGACCTGGCGCAAGGACGAAGAATCCTCGACAACAAAGACTGAAGAGAACAGCCATGCGCCGGAAACCACACGCTGAGCCGTTCCTACCAGCTTCACTGGATAGTTGCGCGGCGAGTTCCCGTCAGGGAGACCATGTACCGAATGATCGCCGGGGCAGTACTCCCCCGGGATTGGCCCGACCTGCGCATTTACGCCAAGGCGCTGGAAGGCGTTGGCGTAGACGCGGGCAAATACCTCGAAGCGGCTTTGCTGGCGCATCACTGCCTCAGCTTCGGGCTCAATGTGGTCAACGATTAATGTGCCCCGGTGATATGCCGCGGCTCGGCCACCGGCTTTGCGCACCAATGGCGCAAAGCCGAGCTGCTGCGCCACCTCCCGCGCCTCCTCATAGCCGTCCAGACGCACATCACGCTGGCCAAAGGCCAGAGTCGGGTCCGGACGATAGAGCCGTAGCAAAGAACCCCTCTCGCCCGACTGGACATCGCGCAGCAACTGCACTCCGCGTTCTAGGTCAGTTGCCGGGTCTCCGCTTGGAACTTCGATTTCCACGGATAACGGCGCATCTGACTGGGCATTCCACAAACTCATGGAACTGAGTCTAATTCAGCAAATCGATTCAGGTGGAGTAGATGTCACAGCAGCTGGTTGCCGAAGGCCGGCATTTCTGGGCCATAATAAAAGGCGTGCCAAATTCTTCAACCCCTGTCATCCTGATTGCCGGGCCGTCCGGATCCGGCAAGTCCTATCTCGCGTCGAAATTCGGCCAGCCTCATCTGCCGCTGGACGAGTTCTACCGCCAGATCAGTGAAGACGGGAATCCTGTTGAGTTCCCCCGCACCGGCTACGGCGAAATCGACTGGGACGATTCGGCTACCTGGAATCAGGAAGCCGCGCTGCAGGCAATCGATGATTTGCTCCAGCGCGGTACCACCATGGTCCCCAACTACTCAATCGCAACCTCGAGCTACAACGGGCATCGCGAAATCACGTGCGCCGGAGGACCGATCGTCGCCGAAGGCATCTTCCTCTACGAAATCCTTGAGCCGCTGCGTGCCAAGGGCATCAATGTCCAGGCGTACTATGTCGACGAACCGGCCTTGGTCACCGCTCTTCGGAGATTCGTTCGCGACGTGGCACAGCGCCGGAAGCCGATCTTATTCCTGGCCAAGCGCGGCTATGCACTTTTCCAGGCCCACAGCGCAGACCGGGAAAAGTACCGCCAGCGGCAGTTCACGCTGAAGTCCAAGCCAGAGCTCAAGAAGCTGCTGGCCAAGCTTTCAGCCGGCGCATCGAACTAGCGCGAACGGACCGTCAGGATCTGCTCGGCCCGGCCGAAAGGGCCAGTTTCATCGTGCAAAACCGTTGAGGTCAGTCCGATGCCGTCGGTGCCGAAGCTCTGCTGGACATCCAGCCCCAGCCACTCGCCTACCGGCATGCGATACATGTGGATCTGGAGATCCACGTTCGGGTAGATCCAGGTCCCTTCACCCGGATCCACACGTGGCACCACGCCGTTTGCCGTGTCGATCATTCCCACCAGGCTGGATAACGCAGTAGCGTCTCCCGTGTCGACCAGCACATAAGGAGTACGCAGCCATGCGAAGCCCCGACCTGGGCGCAGCTCATCATTGGCACGCATCTCGATGGATTTGATGTAGCCACCAGGCCATTTCTCGCTGATGTCCCGGACCGAGCAGGCATCTGGACCCGGGATTTCCTTGTCTTCGATCCCTGCTACCGCACTGGTGTCGCTCTGGATGACTCGCCAGGCGCGCGCAACGATGCTGGTGCGGCCCTTGGCAGTCATCTCGGCCTCAATCAATTCGATCGTCCGGCCGGGACGGACCATTCGCGTTGAGATCTCGAATTCCCCGGCATGGATCAGACCGTGGATTTCGTAGCTGATCCGTGCGATGCGCATGTCTGCGCGTGGCTGGAAATTTTCCAAGGCATAAGCCAAGATTCCCGAGGCGGGAGCCATATGCTGCTCATGCGGATTCCACGCACCCTGGGAATGCCATGACGAGCGATAGCGCCCATCGCCAAGAGCTTCAAAATAGAAATCGCCATCAGCTAGGGTCTGTTCTAGCTCTTCGTTGAGCTGGTGCGTCATCGTTGCCCTCCTGGCATCGCGGTGTTCAATACTCTGCCCTCAGGCTATCCAAGAGTAATTGAATTCACTAAACTAGCCGGCTGTGTCGTGCTCATGGGCTCGCTGGCCGGCATGATCCATGATTCCGAGCACCTCGGCAACACCATTGACCGCCCACATCGCATGAGGAGTCATGGTGTCGAACTGGGCGGATTGACCTGCCTTCACATGGTAGGTTCGATCCCCCAGCTTCAGCTGGATCTCGCCGAGGAGCACTGTGAACCATTCCTTGCCCGGATGGATGCGCAGCTCGGTGGGAGCGGGCGCCTGCGAAGGATCGAAGCGCATTTTCGAAACATTCACACCGTTCACCGCGTCATCGGTGGACAGCTTCCACATGGTGACCCCCGGCATCGAAATCGGCTCCGGGCGGATAATGATCTCGGCCTCAGAGGTTGACGCGAGCTCGTCCAAACTGGTGTTCAGCGCCTTGGCTATGGGTATCAGCTGGTCAAGGGCAATACGACGGCTTCCTGTTTCGATCCTGCTGAGCGTGGAAACGCTGAGGGATGCCTTGCTCGCCAATGATTCCAATGACCATCCGAGATTCTGCCGAAGCGTCCTGATACGTTGCCGGATAATCTGATCCACATCGATTTCTTGCGTCATGCGCAAAACGGTACACCCTTTCGCGCAAGTCGTCGATACCGTGGACAGTACACCGAACGCAGCAAGGAGAGGGACATGGAACATTACGAAGCAATCGTCATCGGCGGCGGCAGTGCGGGACTCGCGGCCGCCATCGCGCTAGGCCGTTCGCGGCGCACTGTGCTGGTTATCGATGAAGGAAAGCCGCGAAACGCTGCAGCGCAGCATGCGCATAACATCCTGGGAAACGAAGGCATCAATCCCCTTGACTTCTTGTCCCGCGGACGGCAGGAGGCCATGAACTACGGAGTGCAAATTATCCAAGGTGCAGTCGACGGCCTCAGCGGATCGATGGAAACCGGGTTCCGCGTCACGATGTCCGGCCAAGCATTCAGCGGAGACCGCATCGTGCTGGCGACGGGTCTGGTCGATGACTTGCCTGCGATTCCAGGCTTGGCCCGCGCATGGGGCGATACCGCGGTCCACTGCGCTTACTGCCATGGCTGGGAAGTCCGCGACCAGGAAATCCTGGTTCTCGGTATCGGACCTATGAGCACCCATCAAGCGATGATGTTCAGCCAGCTAAGCCCTAACGTCACCTTCATCAACCACACCCCGGCCGCATTGAACGACGAGAATCGCGCAACACTTGCCGCCTTGGAAATACCGGTCATCGAGCAAGCAGTGCAAGCGATCGATTTCGATGCTCAGGGGAATCTGGATTCAGTGACCCTTGCAGACGGCCGAAAGGTCAACGCGCAGGCACTGGTAGTGGCAAGCCAGATGAACGCGCAAGCCTCGCTTTACCTGTCGCTCGGCGGGCAGCTTGCCGAAAATCCGCTTGGCACCTTCATCCAAGTCAATGAAATGGGCGCTACCGCTCTGCCCGGAGTATACGCCGCGGGAAACGCCAGTAACCTGGGCGCGATGGTCATGGCCGCGGCAGCATCTGGAACGGTCGCAGGAGCTGCCATCAATGCTGATCTGCTGGGCAGTCGGTTGGCTAAGGCCCCAGCGCCAGCGAAACCGTAGCTGCTGCCCCTGCCCCCTGGCGCACTAATTTCCAGGGGGCCGTGCTGCGGCCACCCGATGGGCGCGAGAATAATGCTCATCAATTCTGCAGAGAATTACATCTTGCTAACGTACTAGTCAATCGACAAGTCGTGAACTCCGATGGTGTGATTTTCCTCGGCAGATTACCCACGTATCACACGTCACGCCCCACCGGCCGGCGATCAATGGTAGGCTTTATTCGTTACCTCAACGGTTGCAGGTGTGAGTCCCCGCCAGCAATTGTTAGCAGTAGGATTTGTAGCACAGCCAACAAATCGTCTGTGCTTTGCAAATCGGTTCATCGATCTTCAGATTGAATGAACTCCTATCGAAACGAATTCTTCATCTTCTCTTCTTCACTGCAGATAAAACATCTCGACGTCTCCGTGCGTCACTTTTCTGTGGCTTCCTTGTTCTACTCCGTTAGCGTGGGGTCATTACCCGTTAGCAGCCTGGAAACCGATGATGTCTAAGCACGTGCAGCGACCCCCGTTTTGGCCGATACCGGCAAAATCAGTATTCGATGCTCCGTATCGACGGCAGGCGAATCGTTCTCGGCAGCTCTGCGCGAGGTAACCCCTAAATTTTCCGATTCGAAACTTCGGATCGGCAACCAGGCCACATCGTGGCCATCAATAAATAAGGAAATAACACTATGGCCACTGGCACCGTAAAATGGTTCAACGCTGAAAAGGGCTTCGGCTTCATCGCTCCTTCGGATGGATCGGCTGACGTCTTCGCACACTACAGCGCAATCCAGAGCTTCGGTTTCCGTAGCCTCGAAGAGGGCCAGACCGTTGAGTACACCCTGGAAGCTGGTCCAAAGGGCCCACAGGCTACCAACATCCAGGCTCGCTAAGAGACTTTCTTCAAAGGTGCAGTTCCCCGCAAGGATGGAACTGCACCTTTGCTGCTTTTAACCGTTTTCTACCGGCAGGCTTCGACCGGAGGTCGTTCGCGAAGAACCCCTACACCAAGCAGACGAGCTGGCAATGTCGTGAGCTTCGGGAACAAGCGAAAAGCGGAAGCTACCGGCATCGGCACCCGGAATTCGCCGCTGGCCTGCATGACGCGGGTTAGCCCGCGATGCATAACTCGTTGAACCATCTGTGTAGCAACTGTCGGGACGGTTCGGCGGCGTTGTACTGCTGCCACATCATGATCAGAAATCGTCCCTTCCCGAAGAGGCCGCGCCAAGATCCGTGCCGCTGCTACAGCATCCTGCACAGCCAAGTTGATGCCGATTCCCCCAACTGGACTCATGGCATGGGCAGAATCCCCAATGCACAGCAGGCCTCTCCGCCACCACTGTTTCGCGCGATTTAGCTTGACGTCCAGAAGCTTCGCATCATCAAGGGCCAAACTTTGTACGCCGTCTGCCAGCTCGGGAGCGGCCTGGATGATTGACTTCCTCCATGACTGGACGCCTTCTGCGCGTAGCCGGGCATCGTGCCCCTTCGGCAAAAGCATGGCTGCCTGCACATATCCCTCGCGCGGAATCAGGACAAAAGATCGATCCTTGGCAAATGCTGGAGTCAGTTCGTTCTTTCGATCCACGTTGCTTGGAATCTTGAACCACCACACATCAATCGGTACGGAGAATTCCCTCATCGGCAGTGCGGCTGCTTCTCTGACACGGGACCACCCGCCGTCTGCCGCAATAGTGAGCAATGCACGCATTTCACCGCCGCCGGCCGAGTCTTCATACTTGACGCCAATTATGCGGCCTCCTTCGGTGACAACGTCAGTTACCGAGGTACTCATCCTCAGCTCGAAATTCGGTTCGGCTTCACCTGCACGAGCCAACAAGTTGAGGAAATCCCACTGCGGCGCCATGGCGATGAACGGAAATGGATGCTCCAACCGCGACAGGTCGAGAACTGTAGCTGGCGAGCCATCCCTGGCGGGGATGCTCGCTTGAGCAACCTTGCTGAAATTGATCTTTTCGAACTCGCTTATCAGCCCGATTTCATCAAGCAACTGCAGCGTTGAGGGGTGGATGGTGTCGCCACGAAAATCCCTGAGGAAATCTGCGTGCTTCTCAAGAACCGTTACTGGCACACCGCTGCGGGCAAGCAGCAAACCGGCCACCATTCCGGCCGGCCCTCCCCCAACAATGACGCACCGTGTATCTTCTGCCATGAGCCCGTACCTTCCGTGTGAAGTAACCGGCTTCCAGCTTGGCACTATCCGCTAATCGTAGACAGCATCCGAGCTGTTTGGCTTCAAATTCACAGCAATCATGAGCATCGCGAAGATCAACAGCACCACGGCCAGCCCTTGGAACCCGACGGCTCCCAGGACCGGGCCAGCGCTAAGCCCTCCAAGCACACCGGCAAGATTCATGCAGAGATCCGAGGTGCCCTGCAGTTGTGGACGTTCTGAAATACCAACCGCCCCGGAAATCATTGTTGCCCCGGCAACTGTGGCCGCAGACCAGCCGAGTCCCAGGCTCAGCAAAGCAAAGGTTGTCACGGTGTGGCTCTCTGAATCGATCCACACGAGTATGCTTGCCGTGATCAGCAATGCTTGCCCTGCGAAGATGATCGTCCGCGCTCCTGCCTTGTCCGTGAGCCAGCCGAATACCGGCGACAATGCGTACATCCCGGCAACATGAATTGAAATCGTGATGCCGATGAGCGTCAGATTTGCCCCTTGATGCTGCATGTGGATTGGAGTCATTGACATCATGGACACCATGTAGAGGTGGGTCAAAGCCACGGTGAGCACCGCGCGTCGAGCTGCGGGAATGTTTTTCAGGATGTTCCAGCCACTGCGGCGAAGCTGGGCTTTTTGCGTGTGGACAGCAGCTCGTTGCTGTGCAATCTGCAAAGGGTCGGGACGCAAGCCAACCCAGTAAACCAGCACGCCGATCAGTTGCGCGCACATGGCGATGAGAAAGCCTCCGGTAAACGATGGGAGACTTATGAACCGAGCGAGTTCTTCGCCAGGCTCGAACAAGTTGGGACCAATTACTGCGCCGATGGTTGTCGACCATACGACGACGGAGAGATCACGGCCGCGAGTGGATTTGCTGGACAAATCCGTGGCAGCGAATCGGGATTGGAGATTCATTGCCGAGCCGGTTCCTAGAACCAGCATGCCGAGCAGCAGCAGCGGCCAATATCTCAGGAATGCTGAGGCAATGATGATGGTGACGCCGCTGGCCGCCAGCAAGGCACCTGTTGATAGCGAAACACGCCGGCCGAATTTCTGAGCGAGCATCGCCAGCGGCAGTGCCATGATGGCGGCACCCAGTGTATTCATGGTTGCCGCCATGCCGGCCAGTTCATCGAGCCCGGAAACATTCACAATCAGCAGCGACCCCAAGGTCAGGGTTGCGCCACTGCCCAAGCCACCAAGAATCTGTCCTGCGGCGAGGACAGAAATGGATTTGCGTCGAATCCGCTGAATTTGCTGGTCGTCCAATGAACTTTGTTCATCCGAAGTGGATTCGATCTGCACATTGACTCCCGCGCATTGATAGCAACTCGTACTTTCCAAGTATCTACCAATTGCCGCTGTGCGTTGCGTATAGCGCCGCTCATGACAAAGGCCCCACCAAATTGGTGGGGCCAGTGTCGGAAAAGCTAGGTACTAGAAGTCCCAGTCCTCGTCTTCGGTATTTACTGCCTTGCCGATGACATAGGAGGAACCGGAACCGGAGAAGAAGTCATGGTTCTCATCAGCGTTCGGGCTCAACGCGGCCAAGATCGCTGGGGATACGTCGGTCACGGTGGATGGGAACATGGCCTCGTAGCCCAGGTTCATCAGAGCCTTGTTGGCGTTGTAGTGCAAGAACTTCTTAACGTCCTCGGAAAGGCCAACCGGATCGTAGAGGTCATGGGTGTACTGGACTTCATTTTCGTACAGTTCGTACATCAGCTCGAAGGTGTAGTCCTTCAGCTCCTGCTTGCGTTCCTCGCTGGCGTCTTCCAGACCCTTCTGGAACTTGTAGCCGATGTAGTAGCCGTGGACCGCTTCGTCACGGATGATCAGGCGAATCAAGTCAGCAGTGTTGGTCAGCTTGGCATGCGAGGACCAGTGCATTGGCAGGTAGAAGCCCGAGTAGAACAGGAACGATTCGAGCAGGGTCGAAGCGATCTTGCGCTTGAGCGGATCTTCGCCGTGGTAGTAGCTCTCGATGATCTGGGCCTTCTTCTGCAGGTTCACGTTCTCGGTGGACCAGCGGAAGGCTTCATCGATTTCCTTGGTGGAGGCCAGGGTCGAGAAGATCGAGGAGTAGCTCTTGGCGTGCACCGACTCCATGAAGGCAATGTTGGTGTACACGGCTTCTTCGTGCGGGGTCAGTGCATCCGGAATCAGCGAGACGGCGCCTACGGTGCCCTGCAAGGTGTCCAGCAGGGTCAGGCCGGTGAAGACACGCATGGTCAGCAGCTTTTCGTCTTCGGTCAGGGTGGCCCAGGACTGGATGTCGTTGGACAGCGGCACCTTCTCCGGAAGCCAGAAGTTATTGACGAGTCGGTTCCAGACCTCCACGTCCTTATCGTCCTGGATACGGTTCCAGTTGATTGCTTCAACCTTGTTGGTGAGCTGAATCTTCTCGGTCATTGCCCCTCATCGAAAAGCTAAATCGTGTTAAGAACTTTGCCTACAACTCTACCGTTCTTTCGAACGGTGCCGGTGCAGCAAGGTCCCGAGTTCATGTCGGATCGTTGACACGATCTGAAGTGGTTTTGATGTGCAACAGCTGCCGCTGGGCGGAGCCCTGCGGCAGCTGTTGCGTGATGCCATGGACCGGCTAACCGGTCAATGGCTCAAGGTTTTACAGTGCGCAGGAGACGCAACCTTCAACCTCGGTGCCTTCCAGCGCGAGCTGGCGCAGGCGGATGTAGTACAGGCTCTTGATACCCTTGCGCCATGCGTAGATCTGGGCCTTGTTGATGTCACGAGTAGTGACGGTGTCCTTGAAGAACAAGGTCAGCGACAAGCCCTGGTCGACGTGCTGGGTTGCAGCGGCGTAGGTGTCAATGATCTTCTCGTAGCCGATTTCGTAAGCGTCTTCGTAGAAGTCGATGTTCTCGTTGTTCATGTAAGGAGCCGGGTAGTAAACGCGGCCGATCTTACCTTCCTTGCGGATTTCGATCTTCGCTGCGACCGGGTGGATCGAGGAGGTCGAGTTGTTGATGTACGAGATCGAACCGGTTGGAGGAACTGCCTGGAGGTTCTGGTTGTAGATGCCGTGCTCCATGACCGAAGCCTTCAGCGCCTTCCAGTCTTCCTGGGTAGGAATGTGCATGCCTTCGAACAGTTCGCGGACGCGCTCGGTAGCTGGTGCCCATTCCTGCTCGGTGTACTTGTCAAAGAACTCGCCGGAGGCGTACTTCGAGTTCTCGAAGTTGTCGAAGGTCTCGCCGCGTTCCATCGCGATCTTGTTCGAAGCAGTCAGCGCGTGGAAAAGGATCGTGTAGAAGTAGATGTTCGTGAAGTCGATGCCTTCTTCGGAGCCATAGTAGATGTGCTCGCGAGCGAGGAAGCCATGCAGGTTCATCTGGCCCAGGCCAATGGCGTGCGACTTGCGGTTGCCATCGGCAATCGAAGGAACCGAAGCGATGTCCGACATGTCCGAAACGGCGCTCAGCGCACGGATGGCGATCTCTACCGAGGTAGCCAGATCCTTGCCGTCCATGGCCTTGGCGATGTTCATCGAACCGAGGTTGCAGGAGATGTCCTTGCCGACGGTCTTGTAGCTCAGGTCGTCAGCAAATTCCGAAGCGGAAGAAACCTGGAGGATTTCCGAGCACAGGTTGGACATGGTGATGCGGCCGGCAATTGGATTTGCCTTGTTCACGGTGTCCTCGAACATGATGTACGGGTAACCGGACTCGAACTGGATCTCGGCCAGAGTCTGGAAGAACTCGCGGGCGTTGATCTTGGTCTTCTTGATGCGCGCATCGTCGACCATGTCGTAGTACTTCTCGGTGACGGAGATTTCGCTGAACGGCTGGCCGTAGACGCGCTCGACGTCGTACGGGCTGAACAGGTACATGTCTTCGTTCTTGCGCGCCAGTTCGAAGGTGACATCCGGAATGACAACACCCAGGGACAGGGTCTTGATGCGGATCTTCTCATCAGCGTTTTCGCGCTTGGTATCCAAGAAGCGGTAGATATCCGGGTGGTGCGCGTTCAAGTAGACGGCACCGGCGCCCTGGCGTGCACCGAGCTGGTTCGCGTAGGAGAAGGAATCTTCAAGAAGCTTCATGACCGGGATGACACCGGAAGACTGGTTCTCGATCTGCTTGATCGGGGCACCATGCTCACGCAGGTTGGTCAGCGACAGGGCAACACCACCGCCGCGCTTGGAAAGCTGCAGCGACGAGTTCACCGCGCGGGCGATGGACTCCATGTTGTCTTCGATGCGAAGCAGGAAGCAGGAGACCAGTTCGCCGCGCTGCGCCTTGCCGGCATTCAGGAAGGTTGGGGTAGCAGGCTGGAAGCGGCCTTCGATGATCTCGTCGACCAGATGCCGGGCCAGCTTCTCGTCGCCGCGTGCCAGGTGCAGGGCCACCATGCAGACGCGGTCTTCATAGCGTTCCAGGTAGCGCTTTCCGTCGAAGGTCTTCAAAGTGTACGAAGTGTAGAACTTGAAGGCGCCCAAGAAGGTTTCGAAGCGGAACTTCTTGCCGAAGGCGTGCTTGAACAGATCCCGGATGAAGTTCATCGAGTACTGGTCGAGGGTTTCGCGTTCGTAGTACTCGTGCTTGACGAGGTATTCAAGCTTCTCGTCCAGATCGTGGAAGAACACGGTGTTGTTGTTCACGTGATCCAAGAAATACTGGCGAGCCGCATAGCGGTCTACCTCGAACTGGATCTTTCCATCTGGACCGTAGAGGTTCAGCATGGCGTTCAAGTCGTTGTAGCTCAAGCCCTGGAACTGGGCTGGGAGCTCCTTTGAGCTCTTCATCGTTGCTGCCGGTTCTGCGACGCTGGTGTCCAAAAGGTTTCAAGCCCTTCTTTGACGTTGAGAACGTCTTCTGAGGTTCCCATAATTTCGAATGTATAAAGCACGGGTACGTTGCATTTCTCGGCAATGCGCTTGGCCGCAATGCAGTAGTACTCGCCGAAGTTTGTATTCCCCGCACCGATCACGCCGCGAAGATTCGCCCGGTTCACATCATGCCGCAGGAACTTCATGATCTGCGGCATGATTGAACGCTTGCCTTGCTCTCCGCCATAAGTGGGTATGAGCAGCACGTACGGGGCTGTCGAGATGAGCTGCGGTTCGGTCGCGTAGACCGGAATCCTCGCGGCATCCATCTCGAGCTTCTCCACGAAACGCTTCGTGTTCTCCGAAACCGATGAGAAGTAAATCAGGTTCGAATCGGTGAATTCCAGCGGTTCCTGGGCCTCAGCATTTTGCCTGTCGGCAAGTGCTGCAGGTGCCATTATTTTTTCGCCTCCACTAGAAGATAGCGGATGGAGTTCTGAATTAGTTGGCTGGTGCCAGCAACTCGATCTTGTCTGGGCGGAAACCCGACCAGTGATCGTCATCGGTGATTACGACAGGTGCCTGCATGTAGCCCAAGCCACGAACGTGCTCCAAGGCTGCCGCATCCTGAGAGATGTCTACCTTGTTGTACTCGACACCCTTCTTATCCAGCGCGCGGTAAGTAGCGTTGCACTGAACGCAGGAAGGCTTCGTGTAAACCGTGATGGCCATGTCCCTGATCCCCTTTGGAAAGTCTATTTTCGGCTAGGTTCCCGGATTCTCGGAAAGTACCTAGCCATCCTCTCGGATGCCTCGAAACCACTGCTTCGAGGTGCTTCTGGTGCGAGCCGCACCAACGGGTTCAATACTACATCTTGTGTTTGGCCGGTCAAGCGGCCACAACATGATGTATTACAAGTATGTCATTCATCCACGATGACGTCCACAGGATCTGTGGATATTAACCCCCGTTTAAACCGCGATTTCTAGCGGACCCGGCTCCTTTGTCCACAGGTTGGCAGAACTCCATTGTGGGTTAAAAATTCTTCTGTGAGATGTTCGTCGGCGTGTTTCGCTTCCCCTATCCAGTTCCGGGTGCACATCGTGCACCCCTACATGTAGTGTCAGCCTCTGAACCGACAGTTTGGGAGCCGCACGACCGATTGTGGAGAACGCCAAACAGGGGCAGCTAAGAAATATCAGCTGCCCCTGGTCGCGAAGCTCGGAAACGATGCAGAAGTCTTCTAGGCCGGGTAGGTGCGGGCACCGAAGATTCCCTGGCCCACGCGCACAACAGTGGCTCCTTCGGCGATGGCCAGCTCGTAGTCGCCGCTCATGCCCATGGACAGGTGCTGGAAGCTGTCAGGAGCAACCTGCTGCAATTGGTCACGGGTCTCGCGCAGCAAGGAGAAGCTGCCGCGGATGGATGCTTCATCGGTGGTATTCGCCGCCATGGTCATCAGGCCCACCGGCTTCAATCGGTCCAGCGGCGCCAAACCGGCAAGCAACCCGGCTGCCTCATCAGCCTGGATTCCGGATTTGCTTTCCTCCCCGGAGGTATTGACCTGGATGAAGACCTCCAGCGTCCGATCTTCGAGCTCCAGTCGGCGTTGCAAGGTCTCGGCGAGTTTCAGCGAGTCCAGCGCATGGAATTCATCAGCGAACTTCGCCACGAACTTCGCCTTGTTCGTCTGCAGCGGACCAATGATCGCATAGCGCAGGTGCGGGAACTTCTCGCAGAAATGCTCGTACTTGCCCTGCGCCTCTTGGACCTTGTTCTCCCCCAGCGTGTCCACACCGGCGGCGATCGCCAAGGCCAAGCGGTCGGTATCGATGGTCTTGGTCACCGGAAGCAGCCGGACCGAGCCGGCGTCCCGGCCCGCAGCCGTTGCCGCCGCGGCGATCTTCTGGTTGACAGTTGCCAGGTTGCGGGTGAAATCCTCGATGGTGGCCGCATGCAGAGCGGCAGGTTGCGAAGCCAAAGCGCCAACTTTCTGATGTCACAAACGTGTTGCTGGTACCAAGGGCACCAGCAACAAGCATAGGCACAAATCCGCTAGAACAGTTGGCGCCAGTTGGTTTTCGCCAGATCCAGCAGCTCGTCGCCGCGTCCGGAGAGCACGGTCCTCAGGGCATACAAGGCAAAGCCCTTGGCCTGCTCCAGCTTGATTTCCGGCGGCATCGACATCTCCTGGCGGTCGGTCGCCACATCCAGCAGCGCCGGACCGTCATGAGCCAGGAATTCTTCCACCGTGGCTTCGAGCTGCGCCGAATCATCCACCCGGTAGCCCTTGAGCCCGGAGGCGGTGGCCACGGCCCCGAAGTCGGGATTGTGCAGATCGGTGGCGTAGGTGACGAACCCGGCGGCCTTCATCTCCAGTTCCACGAAATTCAGCGAGGAGTTGTTGAACACGACGATCTTGACCGGCAGCTTGTTCTGCGTGGCAGTGAGCAGCTCGCCGAGCATCATGGCCAATCCGCCATCCCCGGCGAAGGCGATCACCTGGCGCTTCCGGTCAATTGCCTGGGCTCCCAGGGCGTGGCACAGCGCGTTGGCCATGGAACCGTGGTTGAAGGAGCCGAGCACCCGGCGCTTGCCGGTCATCGACAGGTAGCGGGCCGCCCAGATCACCGGGGAACCCACGTCGGCGGTGAAGATCGCATCTTCATCTGCGTGCTGGTCGATCAGCCGGGCCAAATACTGCGGGTGGATTGCGGCGCCGGCCTTGGAGGGCGTAGCCAGCTCGTCGAGCTTCGTACGGGTCTTGCGGTAGTGCTCCACCGCGGCCTCCAGGTGCTTGCGGTGGGTCTGCACCGGAAGCACGGCGGCCAGTGCCGCGGCCGTGTCCTTCACCGTGCCGACCAGCGGGATATCCACCCGGGTGCGCTTGCCGATCTGCTCGCCGCGGATATCCACCTGGATAATGGTCGCATCCTGCGGGTAGAACTGCTGGTAGGGGAAATCGGTGCCCAGCATCAGCAGCACATCGCATTCGGCGATCGCCTTGGCACCCGAAGCGAAGCCCAGCAGGCCGGTCATGCCCACATCGTACGGGTTGTCGTATTCGATATGCTCCTTGCCGCGCATGGCATGCACGATCGGCGCAGCGAGCTTGCCAGCCAGCTCGATGACCTCCTCATGCGCTCCGGCCACACCTGCGCCGGCGAGAATGGTGACCTTGCGCGAGGTTTCGAGGACCTCGGCGGCGCGCTCGAGCTCCTCTTCATTGGGCAGCACCCGCGGATTGGTCTTGATGATCTTCTGCGTTGGCGTGCGTTCCATCTCCGCCAGCGCCACATCGCCGGAAATCACCAGCACCGCCACACCGCGCTTCTCGATAGCCTCGCGCATCGCAATGCGCAGCATCCGGGGCATCTGCTTCGGATCGGAAACCTGTTCGGCATAGACGGAGCATTCGCGGAAGACTTCGACCGGGTGGGTCTCCTGGAAATAGTTGGAGCCGATCTCCCCGGTAGGGATGTGCGCGGCGATCGCCAGTACCGGGACGCGCGAGCGGTTCGCGTCGTACAGCCCGTTGATCAAGTGCAGGTTGCCCGGTCCACACGAGCCGACGCAGACGGTCAGCTCGCCGGTGATTTCCGCCTCCGCCGCTGCCGCGAAGGCGGCGGCTTCCTCATGGCGGTGGTGGACCCATTCGATCCGCCCGTTCTCCCGCAGGGAATCGGTTAAGCCGTTCAGGGAATCGCCCGGGATGCCGTAGATGCGGCGCACTCCCTGGGTATCGAGCTGTTCAATCAGGTGGTCGGCTACGGTAGGCAAAACATTCCTCCTGCACACAATGTTCCAGTGGGTCTGCTCTTCAGCCTACTGCGCCGACCGGCTGCTGTCATGGGCATACGCCGCAACTTCAAGTTCTTCCCAGCACACCGGCCTGTGACAGGACGAACAAGCGCAGACCGGCCTCCCACGCCGCCGGAAACTAGCCGGCGAACCCTGGCCAATAGTGCGAATCAGGCAAGGCCCGTGCACCGAATAGGCCCTGGCCCACGCGCACCACCGTGGCTCCTTCGGCAATGGCCAGCTCGAAGTCCCCGCTCATCCCCATGGACAGCTCTTCCACGCTGCCCAAATTCAATTGGCGAAGCTCTTCGCGCACGGCAACCAGCTTCCGGAAGCAGGCGCGGACCAGTTCCTGCTGTGGCGAGAACACCGCCAAGGTCATCAATCCCTTAACCTGCAGCCGCTCGAAGCCCTGCAACTGCCTGAGGAATTCCGGAGCCTGGCCAGGTTCCAGCCCGAACTTGGATTCTTCTGACGACGTGTTCACCTGGATGAACACTTCAAGGGTGCGGTCCTCGATCTCCAGCCGGCGCTCCAACGCCTGTGCCTGGCGCAGATTATCCAGGGCCTGGAACTCGTCGGCGAACCGGGCCACGTACTTGGCCTTGTTGGTTTGCAGGTGCCCGATCACCGAGTACTTCAGCTGCGGCAGGTCCGCCAGCGCCTGGGATTTCTCCCACGCTTCCTGCACCTTGTTCTCCCCCAGCCAGTGGACCCCGGCCGCGATCGCCAGACGCAGCCGTTCGACCGGGACGGTCTTGGTCACCGGCAGCAGCCGCACGCTGCCCGCCGCCCGACCGGCCTTGGCCTCCGCCGCGGCAATCCGCGCGCGGATGGAAGCCAGGTTCGCTGCGAAATCCGCTTGGGTGCTCGCGTGCCGCGCCGCTGGACTTTCAGTCATCGTCCCTCCTTGGCTCTCATCCTAGGCACCAATCGCCTGCATCCGCACCTGCCGCCGCTCCGGCGCCCTGCGGGATTGGCTAGGCTGGAAGCAGCAGCACAGCACTTCAAGGAGAGACAATGCCCGAACCGCGCCGCATGGCCAACACCACCGAACTGGCCGCCGGAAAATCCAACGGAGCGATCTGGAAGCTGGAACCCGAGCAGCGCGACCTGGACGCCAACGTCATCTCCCTGGCCCCGGGCGAGGAGATCGGGCAGCACCAGGGCCCGGAGCTCGACGTGCTGCTGCACGTCTTTGCAGGTTCCGGGGTGCTGCGCACGGCCAGCGGATCCATCGAGCTGGCCATCGGCGACATCATCTACTTGCCCGCCCGCTCCCAGCGGCAGTTCGTGGCAGGCGACGCCGGCTTGGGCTACTTCTCGGTGCACCAGCGCAAGCACAATGCCGGGCTGATGCCCAGCCTGCGCAGCTAGTCCCAGGCTCCCGTTTCGAGGAAGCGCTCGAGCTGCGCTTGATAGGGCGCCAGGTCCAGGCCCTGCCCGGCCACCCAGTCGGGGTTGTAGTAGGTCTTCGCGTAGCGCTCGCCGGAGTCGCAGATCAGCGTCACCACCGAGCCCTGCTCGCCGCGCTGCAGCATCTGCGCGATGATCGTAAAGGCCGCATAGAGGTTGGTTCCGGTGGAACCGCCGGCGAAATAGCGGGTCTTGGCGCGCAGGAAGTGCATGGCGGCCAGCGAGGCGGCGTCGGGCACCTGCACCATGCGGTCGATCACCCCGGGGACGAAGCTCGGCTCCACGCTGGGCCGGCCGATCCCCTCGATGCGCGATCCGCGGCCCGTGGCGTAGCCCAGGTCCCCGGTGCGCCAGCCCTCATAGAATGACGAGCCTTCCGGGTCGCCCACGCAGATCCGGGTCTCATGCCGCTTGTAGCGCGCATAGCGCCCGAACGTGGCGCTGGTGCCGCCGGTCCCGGCGCCGACGACGATCCAGCTGGGAATCGGATGCGCTTCGGCAGCCATCTGCGCGTACACCGACTCGGCAATGTTGTTGTTCCCGCGCCAGTCGGTGGCCCGCTCGGCATAGGTGAACTGGTCCAGGTAATAGCCGCCGGTGCCGGCGGCCAGCTCGCGGGCCGCCGCGTCGACTTCTCCGGCCGCGTCCACCAGGTGGCAGCGGCCGCCGTAGAACTCGATGAGCTCGATCTTCTCCGCGCTGGTGGACCTGGGCACCACCGCGATGAACTCCAGCCCCAGCATCCGCGCGAAGTAGGCTTCGGAGACCGCGGTGGACCCGCTAGAGGCTTCCACCAGCGTGGTGCCTTCGGCGATCTTTCCGTTGACCAGCCCGTAGAGGATCAGCGAGCGGGCCAGCCGGTGCTTGAGCGAGCCGGTGGGGTGCACCGACTCGTCCTTCAGGTAGAGCTCGATCCCCCAGTGGCCGGGGAGCTCGAAGCGATGCAGGTGGGTGTCGGCGCTGCGGTTCGCGTCAGCGTCGAGCAGGGAAATGGCACGTCGTACCCAAGGCTCAGTCATGCTTCCACTCTAGCCGTGGCGAACCGTTTTGGTCCCCGGGCCGTGGTACGTTCGGAATCGTGAAGACAAGGCTGGTTACCGTGGGCTATGCGGCCGCCATCCTGCTCGGCTTGGGCTGGGCGGCATGGGCGGTGCTTTCGGCCGCCGGGCTGGAAGATCTCGCCGGCGGCTGGCTGGGCCAGGATGCCACCGTCGCCTCCGTTCCGCGCATCGGGCAGCTGCCCTGGTTCGGGCTGATGGCCGCCGTGGCGTTCTACGCGATCTGGCAGTGCCTGCCGCAAGAACGCACCGGGCTGCACCACCGGCTGCGGCCCTGGGTGCTCGGCGCGGTGCTGTGCAATGCGCTGTGGGTGGCATTCCTGGAGCGCGACCGCATCGGCGTCTCCCTGGCCTTCGGCCTGCTCCTGCTGGCCCTGCTGATCCGCATTGTGGTAATGGTCGGCAGGACCGCGGCGCTGCGGCAGGTGGACCGGTGGATCACCCGCGCCAGCTTCGGTTTGTTCGCCGGGTGGCTCTCGGTGATCGTGCTGGCCGAAACCGTCGCCGTCACCGCGCACTCCGGCGCGGACGCCGGCTCGCTGATGTTCAAGGGCGCCTGCGCCCTCGCGGTGCTGCTGCTGGCGCTGTTCCTCAGCGCGGTCAGCTTCAAGAACCCGATGGGGATCTACCTGAACGCCGGTGCGCTGTGGGTGATCGGCTGGATCATCGCCGACCGCTATACCGGGCAGTCCACCTCGCCAGGGTTCGCGACGGTGCTCTCGGTCGCCGCGATCCTGATGCTGCTGTGCCTGTTCAGCGCACTGCGCACCCGGATCCGCGCGCTGCGCCGGCCCTCCCAGTAAGTTCCCAGTTCGCAGTGAGCGCAACGGCGCGTCCTTGAGCGCCAACCTCCGGCTGGCTAGGCTGGAAACGAGACCTCAAGGTCTACCCGACTCCAGGTCCACCAGAGAGGAACAACATGTCGAAAACTGCCAAGAGCTTGAAGCAAGTTGAGAAGTCGCTGGCGAAACTCGCCAAGACCGCCAAGGAAGAGCTGCCCAAGGAAATCCGCGGCAGCTGGAACGAGGCCGTCGCCGGCGTCAACACCGATGCCATCAGCAAGGCCGGCGCAAACCTGATCGAGAATGTCGGCGGGAACTCCAAGGCCGCCAAGCGGGCTCGCGCCTCCGTGGAGAACGCCGTGCAGGCGGCCCAGAAGAGCCTCTCCGCTCCGGAGAAGAAGTCCGGCAAGGGCGGCAAGTTCCTGCTCATCTCGCTGGTCATCGCCGCCGTGGCAGCGGTCGTGATCTCGCAGAAGAAGAACTAGCTTTAGTCCGCGAAGGCGTGGCACCCGTGCAGGTGCCACGCCTTCGCTGTGCCCGGGGACCCTCCGGCTACTTGGCGCGGGCCCGTGAGCTCTTGATCGCCGCCGCCGCGCCGAGCAGCGCCATCACCGCGCCCACCGGGATCAGCCAGAAGCTGTTGGCACCGGTGTCAGCGAGGTTTTCTCCGGCTTCAGGCTCGGCTGGCCGCGACTGCTGCGGCGCATCCGTAGGCGCCTGGGGCTGTCCGGATTCCCGCTGCGGGGACTGCGAAGGGCTCGCCGTTGGTTCCGCAACCGGAGCTTCGCTCTGTTCCTCGCTTGGCTGCTCGCCCGGCTGCTGGCTTGGCTCGTCGCTCGGTTCCGTGCTCGGTTCCGGGCCGGCCAGGTCGAACACCTCATCGGCTGCACCCAGGTGCGCGAACACGGTCTCGCCGGTGGCGTCGTCCACTGCATCGTTGTCGGTCACCACGTAGACCTCGCCATCGGCAACGGCCAGGCCCTCGAGCTTCTCCTGGGTCCATCCGCTGGTTTCCTGCAGCGCCGGCAGCACATCGGCCGCGAGCGTCTTCTCCACCAGCGGCATCTCCCCGGCCACCGCCTGCGGAAGCCGGACCTGATAGATCTTCTTGTGCGCGGCGTCAGGCCCCGCCTGGTTGTCGCGCTCGATCACCGCGTAGGATCCATCGGACAGGGCGGTGATTTCCGACAAGCCGTTCCAGGCGCCGTCCGCGGCAGCTTCCAGCTGGTAGCCGTACCAGCTGAATTCGCCGGTGGACGCGAGGTACTTGCCCAGGCGGACGTAATCCTCTCCGGGCAGCTCGCGCTGCACCGCGAACACCACTTCTTCCTTTTCGCCTGAGCCGGTGGCGGCGATGCCTTCCAGCCCGTGCTTGCCCAGCTCCGCCAATTCAGGCAGCGCGATCTCCTCCTGCACCACGCCTTCCGCGTCGATGCGCACCAGCAGGTTCTCCGCCCCGCTTTCCCCTTCATGGGCTGCCCAGAATCCGCCGTCGGCGCGGGCGGCAAGGCCTTCCAGGTCCAGTTCGACACTGGCCTCGGTGACCTCCATCGAGGATTCGACGGTGGCCGGGGTTCCGGCTTCCAGGGTGTAGATGCGCGGCTGGTACGCGTTGTCGCTGACCGCGAAGAGCTGCGAGGCATCGGCCGGGTTGGCCGACAGCCCGCTGAGCGCGCCGAACGGCACCGGATCGGCCGGGTCCGAGGACAGCTGCGGGAATTGCGGCGCGGCGGCACCGAAGCTGAACAGGTTCAGCGCCGAACGCACCCCGTTCTCGGCCTCGTCGGTTTCCGAGGAGACGGCGAGCATCTCGCGGCCCGGGATCGGCAGGATGCCTTCCGGCCCGTTGGTGGTGGGCAGGGTCTGCAGGTACTTCGGCGCGCGCGGGTCGGTCATATCGTAGACCGCAACGAAGTTCCCGCGTTCGGCGGCGACGAAGGCGTAGTCGGTGCCCTGGTATTCGCCGATGGCCAGGCCCTCCGGTTCGGTGCCCTTCTTCCCTGCCCGGCTTTCGGGGAACAGCCCCTGGGACAGCGCGAGATGCTCGAAGCTGCTTCCCGCATCCCACACCGGTTCGCCGGTGCCCGTATCGAAGACGGTGAAGCCGCGGCTGCCGCCCTTCCAGTCGCCCTCGTTCGCGGTGGCCAGGTAGCGGTCCTGGATCCAGCCAATGGCATCCGGTTCGCGCGGCACGCCCTGCAGCGAGCCTGCGGGGTCGAGTCTTCCGTCCTCGTCGGTATCGATGCCTTCCAGGTCCACGGTGCCGGCGCTGAAGGCCTTGGCGATGGTGCCGCTCGGCAGGTCGATCAGCACGATGCCGTTGTTTTCCTGGAGGGTGACCGCCGCCTGGTTGCGCGAGTTGATGCTCACGTATTCGGGTTCCGGATCCTGCGGGGTGTCCAGCCCTGCCTGCGACAGCTCATCCAGCGCTTCGGGGTTCTCGCGCGTTCCGCCGGCCAGCGGCACCTCGCGCAGAGACCAGTCCGCCGGGGACTCGCCCACCGTGTCGAGGATCGCCACCGAACCGGCAGGGGCCTGCGGCAGCCCTCCGTCGCCGGCATCCTCGTCGCGTTCGTTCTCGATGGCGATCGCCGCATAGGCGCCGTCGGCGGACAGCGCAATGGAATCGGGCTGGCCCGGCAACGCGATGCTGTGCACCAGCGTGCGGTCGGCAATGCGCACCACGTCCACGCGGCCCGAGGGATCGCTGTAGCTGGTGGAGGTGTTGACGAGAACCAGCACGTATTCGCCGAAGGCGGCGACGCTGGTCGGCTCGTCCTGGGCGCTGCCCAGCTGGTGCAGCGGCAGGGTGCCCAGGCCCACCGGCTTCGCGGCGTCGGAAATGTCGACGAAGCCGATCTGGCGCGAGAGCGCATCGGTGTAGATCAGCGTCTGCCCATCGGCCGAGACGGTGGAGATTTCCGCGGCGGTCTGCGCCGCGGCGCCCTCGGGATGGTTCTGGTGCACCGGGTAGGTGGCGGTGCGCTCGAAATAGCTTCCGCTCTCCGCGTTGGCCCCTGCGGCCAGTGCCAGCGGTGCGAGGCTCCCGGCCCCCAATGCCAGCGCGGCAAGGATGCCCGCTGACCTCTGTGCGGTTCGATTCACGTCGGTAGTCCCCCGAAAATTGCTTGGCGTTTGCTTGAGATGACCTCCCAAGATTCGCAAGCCTTTGAGGCCGGCAGGCGAACACCAGGTGACGCCCGGGTGTCCGCTGGACGTCGCTTTCGACGCAACTGATCCAGCAGGCAAGCGGCCGCTAGGCCCAGGGCGTGAACTCGCCAGTTCGGGCCAACCGGTCGCCCAAGGGACCGATAACCGCAAATGCATCCTGCCCACCGAATCCGTGGACCGTGTCGCTCTGGATCAGTGTGGTGCCATCGGCCAGCTCGATGCTCATCGCAAGGACCATGCTGGCGCCGGTTGCCTGCCGCTGTTCTTCAAGGCGCCCGGCGGCGACCGCTTCCACGATCTGCGCCAGCTGCCCGATCGATGCCGCATCAGCTGGCCAGGTCCACTCGGCGCCGGCCACGGTGAGCACCAGCTGCGTGGGGACATCGCTGAAATCCAGCCGCCAGTGCACTTCGGCGGCGCCGGCGGCCCGCGGCAGCATCGAGATCTGGCCTAGGCTATCGGAGCGCACCTGGGCCAAGTGGCCGTAGCGCTTCGCCAGTTCCTCAGCGAGTTCACGCAAGTGGACGCTTGCGCTGCTGAGCTCGAACTGCGCGCGAGCGGCGTCTTCGCGCGCTGAGGGATCCGACGGGCAGTCCAATTGCGGATCCCAGTCGCAGATCTGCGGCAGCTGGTTTGGGTCGAGAAGTTCCAGGATGACGTGGATGAGATCGTGATTGAAGTCCGTGCCCGCAGGGACGCTGGTGGTCGGGGTGATCCTGGCCGGTTCCCCGGAGGGCTGCAGCACTCCGGGATCGCCGATGGCCGGCTCGTAGTGGTGGTCGATGTAGTGGATGTCCGCCACTATGCCGTGCACCGGACTCACCGGCATCCCGGATTCGCTGAACGTGTCGTGGTCATTCAGCTCGTAGACCACGGTGCCATCCGGGTAGCGCAGCCGCGCGATCTCCCAGAGCACCTTCTCGCCCACTGCGAAGCCCGGATGGCAGCAGGCATGAAGCGCGCCGGAGATGTCCAATTCGATCTGCATGGCACTACGCTAGCCTAGCGCGGGTTGCCGCGGCGGGAACGAACCGGCCAAAGCCCGATAGGATTGCCAAGTGGCCCATATCGACGTAACAGACATCCAGTATTTCCTTTCCGACGGCACCCAGTTGCTGGGCGGGGTGGCGTTCAAAGTCACCGCCGGTTCAAAGACCGCGCTGATCGGACCCAACGGCACCGGCAAGACCACCCTGTTCAAGATCATCGCAGGAGATCTGAAGGCCGACGAAGGCTCCATTAACCGCACCGGCACCCTGGGCATCATGCGCCAGTTCGTCGGGCAGGTGCGCGACGAGTCGACGGTGAAGGACCTGCTGCTGTCCACCGCCGCCCCGGCGCTGGCCCAGGCCGCCGCCAAGGTCGCCGAGTACGAGGCGAAGATGCTCACCAGCGAGGACGAGAAAGTCCACATGCGCTACGCCGAGGCGATCATCGAATGGGGCGACGCCGGCGGCTACGAGCTGGAAACCACCTGGGACAAGGTCTGCATGGCCGCCTTGGGTGTCGGCTTCGACAAGGCCGGGGACCGGCTGGCGCGCACCCTGTCCGGCGGCGAGCAAAAGCGCCTGGTGCTCGAAGCGCTGTTCGAGGGCAACGACGAGCTGCTGCTGCTGGACGAGCCGGACAACTACCTGGACGTGCCGGGCAAGCGCTGGCTGGAGGAGACGATGTCCCGCTCCAACAAGACCGTGCTGTTCATCAGCCACGATCGCGAGCTGCTGAACAACGCCGCTACCCGCATCGTCACCCTGGAGCCGGGCCATGGCGGGGCGACCGCCTGGGTGCACGGAGGGGCGTTCGGTTCCTATGTGGACGCCCGCAAGGAGCGCAACGAGCGCTTCGAGGAGCTGCGCAAGCGCTGGGACGAGGAGCATGCCAAGCTCAAGGAGCTGGTGAACATGTACAAGACCAAGGCCGCGTTCCGCTCCGACATGGCCAACCGCTACCAGGCGGCCACCACCCGGCTGGAGAAGTTCCTGGAAGCCGGCCCACCGCAGGCCATCCCGCTGGAGCAGAACGTGCAGATGCGGCTGAAGGGCGGTCGCACCGCCAAGCGCGCGATCGTCGCCGAGAAGCTTGAGCTAACCAACCTCATGAAGCCCTTCAATACCGAGATCTGGTTCGGCGACCGCGTCGGCATCCTGGGATCCAACGGCTCGGGCAAATCGCACTTCCTGCGCCTGCTGGCCTCCGGCGGCACCGACCCGGAGCGCGAGCACCTGCCGGTCTCCGACGTGGTCATCGAGCCGGTGGAACACGCCGGCACGGTGAAGCTCGGGGCGCGCATCCGCCCCGGCTACTTCGCGCAGACCCATTCGCGCCCGGACCTGTTCGGCCGCACGCTGCTGGAAATCCTGCACCGCGGCGACGAGCACCGCTCGGGCCTGCCGCGCGAGGCGGCCGCCGGCGCGCTGGATGGCTACGGCCTGGCCGGCCAGTCGGAGCAGAAGTTCGACTCGCTCTCCGGCGGCCAGCAGGCACGTTTCCAGATCCTGCTGCTGCAGCTCTCCGGGGCGACGCTGCTGCTGCTCGATGAGCCCACCGACAACCTGGACCTGCATTCGGGCGAGGCGCTGGAACGCGCCATCGACGCGTTCGAGGGCACCGTCCTGGCAGTCACCCACGACCGCTGGTTCGCCCGTGGCTTCGACCGCTTCCTGGTCTTCGGCTCCGACGGCAAAGTCTACGAGTCCGACACGCCGGTGTGGGACGAGGCCCGGGTGCAGCGCGAACGCTAGGCCGCGAGGTTCCGGCGCGCCTCCAGCGTTCTGTCCGAGCGAAGCCCCTGCCAGGCGCTGAAGCCCAGTGACACCGCCAGAGCCGCCAACGCCGCAAGGCCGGCAGCCGGGGCGGTCGTCCAGATCCCGTTCTGGGCGAACAGCGCCGGCACCGTGCTGGACGGGATTCCGGCGCTGACCAGCAGCCAGCCGGCGAAGCGCTGCAGCTCGATGCCACCTAGCCGTTGCACCCCCAGCGCATGCTGCAGGAACAGGCACAGCCACATCAGCGCCCACGACAGCCAAATCACCGCGAAGATGGGATCCGTGCTCAGGGACATCACCGCCTTGTACACGGCGATCACCGCCACGAAGGCGCTGAACCAGCCGAAGGCGCCGGTATCGAAGCCGCAGAGCGTATTCAGGCCCACCAGAAGATAGGTCATTCCGAACAGGTAGCTCGGCCAGGCGCCATTGACCATCAGGGTGTCGCTGCCGGCCTGGACCATGATCAGCGTAGGCAGCAGGATTTGCACGCCGCCCACCATGAGGTTGAGCACTGCGGCCGAATGGGCCGGAATTCGGCCCAGGGACACCAGCCCGTTGATGAACAAGATCAGGCCTACGAAGACCAGCCCGACGTGGGCCATTGATTCCTCCACTCGCGCGGCTCACCCCCGGATGCGGATCCGGGAACCGGACCCGTGTCCTGCCGCTAACGACAGTTTCAGGTACCGATGCCCGGCTGGCAAATTCGGGTGAAATCGTTACTCGACCAGCTTGCCCTCCTGGGAGACTTCGGTGATCAGTTCCGCGATCTGCTCCGGGACCTCGGGAATCGCTTCGCGGGTGATCCCGGTGCTCGGCGACCAGACCAGGTTCACCTGCAGGGCCGGGTCCATGGCCGGGTAGTCGCTGCGGTTGTGGCAGCCGCGGGTTTCGCGGCGTTCGAGCGCTGCTTCCAGCGTGGCGCGGGCGGCCAACGCCGAGGACTTCAGGTCGAAGGCGTGCGCCAGGTCCTGGTAGCCGGCGATGTCCGGGTGGATTCCCACGTTCTCCATGCGCTTCTCGATTCTCTCCAGCTTCGCCAGGCCTGACAGCAATCCCGCTTCATCACGCACCACCCCGGCATGCTCAGTCATCAGGTCCCGAATGGCGCGCTGCAGGCTGCGCACGTTTTCATGGCCCCGGGATCCGAGCAGCTCGGCGATGCGGGCGCGGGCGTCGGCGACGGCCTGGGCCGAGCGCGGCTGGGCGGCCAGCGAGGCGGAATACTGCGCCGCGTGCTGCCCCACGATGCGCCCGAAGACCAGCAGCTCGATCAGCGAGTTGCCACCCAGCCGGTTGGCCCCGTGCAGCCCGGAGGAGGCCTCGCCGATGGCGTAGAGCCCGGGAACCTCGGTGGCATGCGTCAGCGGATCCACCCACACCCCACCCATGGAGTAGTGCGCGGTCGGGGCGATCTCCATCTTCTGCTCGGTGATGTCCAGCATCTGCAGTTCCATCATGGTCTGATAGACCCGCGGCAGCCGCTTCATGATGACCTCGCGGTCCAGGTGCGACACGTCCAGCCAGACTCCGCCGTTTTCGGTGCCGCGGCCCTCGCGGATTTCGGTGTAGGCGGCCAGTGCGACGCGGTCGCGGGTGGACAGCTCCATGCGCTTCGCATCATAGCGGGCCATGAAGCGTTCGCCCAGCGCATTGGTGAGGATACCACCTTCGCCGCGCGCGGCCTCGGAGACCAGGGTTCCGGCGTCGCTTTCCGGTTCGATGATGCCCGAGGGGTGGAACTGCACCAGTTCCGGGTCACGCAATCGGGCGCCGGCCTGGACGGCCAGGCGGAACGAGTCGCCGGTGTTCTCGTCGCGGCGCGAGCTGCTGCGGCGCCAGATGCGGTTGTGCCCGCCGGCGGCCAGGATGACCGCGTCGGCGTGGATGAGGTAGCCGGTGCCATCGTTGACGTCGAAGCCGTAGGCGCCGAAAATCCGGCCTTCGGCGGTGAGCAGTTCGGTGATGTAGACGGTGTCGAGGATCGGGACCTGTAGCTGCTCAGCCCGTTTGATGAGGGTGCGCTGGATTTCCAGCCCGGTGTAGTCCCCGGCGAAGGCGGTGCGGCGGAACTTGTGGGCGCCGAAGAAGCGCTGCGAGATGCGGCCGTCGGTTTCGCGGGCGAAGTTCATGCCGTAACGTTCCAGGTCCTCGATGCCGCGGGCCGCGCCCTCGGCGACCACCTGCACGGTGCGCGGATCGGCCAGGAAGTAGCTCTCCTTGATGGTGTCCGCCGCATGTTGCTGCCAGCTGTCCTCGGCGTCCATCGTGCCCAGCGCCGCGTTGATGCCGCCGGCGGCCAGCGCGGTGTGCGCATCGTGGCGCGGGCGCTTGCCCACGGCCAGCACATCGGTGCCCGCCTCGGCCAGCTCGATGGCCGCGCGCAAGCCGGAACCGCCGGTGCCGATGACCAGTACGGAAGTGGATATCTGCTGTTCATTTCTCATGTTTTCCAGCATCGACCCACCCCAAGAATACGTCCAATGAATTATTGGCATGATGTCCATAGCAGTAGGCTATGCATCATGAATCTAGAGCAATTGCGCGGCTTCACCGCCATCGCCGATGTGGGGCACTTCACCCGTGCCGCTGAGCAGCTGCATCTGACCCAGCCCTCACTGAGCCGGCAGATCGCCACGCTGGAGCAGGAGCTGGGCTCCGAGCTGTTCCACCGCGCCCGCGGCAACATCACGCTCACCGCCGCCGGACAGGCCTTGCTGCCCCGTGCACGCCGGATGCTGGCCGACGAGGAATCCATCCGCACCGAAATGGCTGATCTGGCAGGGCTGCGCCGCGGCCGGGTTCGCCTGGGCGCGCCTCCGTCACTGTGCGTATCGCTGGTGGCCGAAGCGCTGTCGATCTTCCGCACCCGCTACCCCGGGGTGCAGCTGCAAATGTTCGAAGCAGGATCACACAAGCTGCTGGAGCAGCTCGACGGCGGCGCGCTGGATCTGGCGCTCATCGTGACCTCGGAGCACGCGGTGAACGGCAGCCATCTGGAGAACCTGCCGCTGCTGGAAGAACAATTGGTGGTCATCGACTCGCTGGAGCACCCGCATCTGGCCGGCAGCGAACTCGACCTGCGCGCGTTGGCGCCAGTGCCGCAGCTGGCCTTCGCGCACAGCTACGACCTGCGCGCCAGCACCGCCGCCGCCTACAAGTTGGCCGGCCTGGTGCCGAATATCGTCGTGGAGGGCGGGGAAATGGACGCGGTGCTGCGCTTCGTGCAGCGCGGGCTCGGCGTCGCCGTGGTTCCGGCGACGGTGGCGCTGGACGCCCCAGGCGTGCGCTCCATTGCCCTGCGCGAACCGCTGGCCCGCACCATCGGACTGGCGCACCGGCGCGATGTCTCATTGACCCGCGCGGCCGCGGCCATGCAGCACCTGCTGTCCGAAACGGCCGCGCAGCTGGCGGCTAGGCACGGGCAAATCAGCTACCTAGCTTGATCCCCAGGTGGCTGGCCATCGCCTCGCCCAGCAGGCCCAGCTGCAGCGAGCTGATCTGCGCGCCGCGCAACCCATCGACACCTTCCACATCAGCAAAATCCAGCCCCTGCAAATCCACCTCGCGCAGTTGCGCACCATGGCAGTTGATCTGCCCTGCCCGCGAATCGGCGAAGCCCAGGCGCTGGATCCGTCCGCCCAGATCGATCTCCTCGAACTGGCAATTGCGGAAGAGCACGTCCCGCACCGTGGCGCCGCGCAGGTTCAGCCAGCCGAATTTGCAGTTCTCGAACACCACGCCATCAAGCTGTGCCTCAGCGAAATCCGCGGAGCCGAAGCGGCTGTGGTTGACCCGCACGTCGTTGAGGAACACCCCGGCAGCCTGCAGCGCCGGTGCCCCGGCCTGCTCGAGCTCGCACTGGATCAGCCGGGCGTTGCGCACGGACTCGATCTGCACGGAACTGAACCGGCATTCTTCCAGCCGCGCGTCATCGGCCGCCAGCGGTGCATCGAAATCCCGGAAGTGCAGCAGTTCAATGTATTCGTCTCCCAGGTCTCCGCGGTAGCCGCGGGCCAGCTCGGGCAGGGTGAAGCGGCGGATCCTCGGTGCCAATGCGCGTCCTTAAAGTTGTTTTCCGGCCAGATTCCCGGCGACGTCTTCCAGTGCCACCTCCAGGTGCGGCCAGCGGAATTCGTAGCCGCTGTCCTGCAGCACCCCGGGCAGCACCCAACGGGACTTCAGCAGCATTTCGGGTTCCACGCGCAGCACGAACATGGCCGGTTCCAGCATCCAACGATACGCGGGCAACCCGAATTTCCTGCCTGCGGCGCGGCGCAGCGAGGCCATCAGTTCCCGATTGGCTACCGGGTACGGCGAGCTGATATTGACCGGCCCGGAGATTTCGGGGTGCTCGATGATATGCCTGATCGCGCCGAGCGCATCATCCACGTGGATCCAGCTGAAGCGCTGGTTCGCGCGCGTGCGATGCCAGCCGCTGCGTTCGGATCCGCTCGGGTCTTCCCCGATGCCGCGGTACCGCCGATGCGCAGGCCACCAGCCATCGTGCTGCGCCCCGCCAAGCCACAGCCGCGCAATGGCCAGCAGCTTGCGCGTGGCTGGGCCATCGCCGAGCACGATCGCCATGCGCAGGGCCACCCGGCGCGTGGGCAGCTGGCCGCGGAAGAACTCGCGTTCCCAGTTGCGCGCCACATCCACCGAGAAGCCTTCGCCGATCCGGCCGTCGGCCTCGTTGTTCGGCGCATCCATGCTGTGCCGGTAGATGGTCGCGGTTGACGCATTCAGCCACAGCTGCGGCGGATTCGCGGCCCGGCTAACCGCTTCGTGCAGCGCACGGGTCGTGTCCACCCGCGAAGCGAGGATCTCGTTTCGGGCCGCATCGTGATAGCGGCAGCCGACATTCTTCCCGGCCAGGTTCACCAGCAGATCCGCGCCGTCGACCAGTGCCTCCAGCCCCGGGCCATCGCCCCACTGGGCATCGGACTTCTCGCCGCGGCCGATCACCGCCACTTCGTATCCGCCCTCGCGCAGCTGCGCGATCAGCCGCACGCCGATGAACCCGCTGGCTCCTGCCACTACCGCCCGCCGTGCAGCGCCGCCCATTGTTCCCCGCTAGAAGTCGTTGATCACCAGTTTCTTCATCTTCAGCATATTCTCGAAAGCGCCGGGCCGCTCCATCAACTCGCCCATGTTCGACGGGACGATCTGCCAGCTCACCCCGAATTTGTCGGTGAGCCAGCCGCAGGCCTCGGCTTCGGGCACCGCCGACATCGCATCCCAGACGCGGTCGATCTCGGCCTGCCCATCGCAGTGCCATTCCAGCGAGACGCCGGGGGTGAAGGTGAAATCCTGAGGCACCCCCGAGTCCATGGCCGCCACGCAATCCTCGCCCAGGGTGAATTGGGCGTACATCAGCGCTTCGGCGGTGGCGGATTCTGTCGGCTCCCCGTACGGGTAGGCGCTGTCCAGCTTCGCGCCGAGCACCTGCCCGTAGAACTCAATGGCCTCGGCCGCCCGGTTTTGGGCGGCACCGCCGAACATCAGCGAGGGAATCACCGACGCACGGGGCTCGACCGGTTCGCTGGTTTCCATCAGCTGCCAGGAAACGCCGTATTTGTCGTTCACCCAGCCGTAGCGTGTGCTGAACGGGTAGGCATCCAGCGGCATCAGCGCGGTGCCGCCTTCCATCAGCGCGGACCAGGTGGCGTCGAGCGACTCGCGCTGGCCGGTGCTGAAGACCAGGATGATCGAGATGGAGGGATTGGGCTTGAATTCCTGGCCCGCGTTGATCAGCGTGATTTTCGTTCCGCGCACCCACAGGGACACTGTCAGCGGCTTGCCGGCAAGGGGCTGCTGGAATTCCAGCAGTCCCTCGCTCGGGTAACGCGATTCAACTTCGGTAGTTGCCTCGGGCAAGGCACGGGCGTAGAACTCCCCCGCCTCCTCGCCATTGCCTTGCATCCATAGATTGACAACGAGATTTTGCATGACGAACCTCCTAGCTGGGCGATGCTCCCAAACTACCCTTTCAGGCCCGCTGGCAACAGGTGGAACAGTGAATTTTCAGCCCCGATTCACCTGCGCGTCCCGCGGTGTTCTCCCGGTGAACTCGTCCATCGAGTGGTAGACGCCGATGACCTTGCCGGCCACGAAATCCCAGGCCGGACGGGGCAGCACGCCGCGCAGCAGCTGGCCCAGCTTGCTGGTCCACGGCATCAGCACCAGCGGGGTGCCCGCAAGCATCGCCAGCCACGCGCGGTCCACCACCGCTTCCGGTTCCAGGATCGGGGTCAGCAGCATCGACTTGGCGCCGGCGAACATGCCGGTGCTGATATAGGTCGGGCAAATCGTGCTCACCGCGATCTGGTCGTTGTCCTCCAGTTCGAGGCGCAGCGAATCGCTGAAGGACAGAGCCGCGGCCTTGGAAGCGGCGTAGACGCTCATGTTCGGGTTGGACACCAATGCGGCCGCCGACGCCATGGTCAACACCCGGCCCTTGCCTCGCCGCCCCAGCTGCGGAAGCAGGGCGTGGGTCAAGTACATCGGGGCCAGTGCGTTGACCTGCATGGTCGCGGTGATCTGCGCGGTGCGGTGTTTCGCGAAGGACGTGCCGGTTACCACCCCGGCGTTGTTGACCAGCACGTCGATTCCCCCGCTCTCAACCGCTTCGGCTGCGTAGTGGTGGATCTGGGCCGGGTCGGCAAGGTCCACCACGTACGCCTCGACAGTGCCGCCGAGCCGGCGCAATTCTTCTGCGGCCGCGTCGAGCCTTGCCGTGTCGATATCCCAGATGACCACGCGCGCCGCGCCTTCGCGGCAGGCCTGCTTGGCGAAGAGCAAGCCCATCCCCTGCGCCGCCCCGGTGATCAAGACATGCAAACCGGCTACCGATTCAAGAGGCGTCTTGCCCATATCTGTACTCCTTCAGGATCCGTATGGCATCAGCCTAGCCTGTGTCGCGGCTAACAATTGGGCTATTTTCATCGAGTGCGCCCAGCATTCACCGCTAGCCTTGGAGCATTGGACCGACTTGTCGAAAGGACGACCGTGCGCATTGACCGCTTGGACGCGGATTTGATCGAACTGCTCACCGAATCGCCGATGCTGCCGGTGATGGAGTGCGCCCGGCGCCTGGGTGTTGCCCGCGGCACGATCAGCAGCCGGCTGGCCCGGCTCCACGAGGCCGGCGTCATCCAGGGCATCATCCCGCGGATCAAGCCTGCCGGGTTCGGCTACACGCTGGTCGCGTTCTGCCAGGTGGAGATCATCCAGCGCTATGGGCATGACCCGGTGGCGACCGCGCTGGAGGAATCCATCCCGGAGATCGTCGACATGTACACCGTGACCGGCAGCTCGGATTTGCAGTTGCGCGTGGTGGCCCGGACCCCCGAGGACCTGCAGGAAATCTTCAACCGGATCAACAAGGTGCCAGGTGTGGCAAGGACCTCATCGTCTTTCGCCCTGCACGAGCATTTCCAGGGGAGAACCCTGCCACTGGTCGCAGCGTGCGCTAGGAGCGAGGCCGATGTGGAAAAGGGTGGGCAGATTGACCAGTAAAATGGGTTACTTGGCGGAGAACGCTATGCAGCCTGCATAGGAACAGGGGTCGCGATTGCGTCGGCAGATTCAATCAACCTACAGTCGATGCTTGTGAATCGCGACACGCGAGGATATGAGCAGGGCCACCGCTGACCACGCACCACGGCTTTGCCATACGAACGATTGCCGGCCTCGTGCAGCTCTGGCAGTCAGAGAGGAACCTCATGACCCTTCACCAGCGCCCCTCCTTGCAGGATGTGCCCGCTTACAAGCAAGGCAAGCCCGCAGCCGCTGGAGCCTCGAAACTTTCATCCAACGAGTCGCCGCATGCGCCGTTGCCATCGGTGCTGGACAGCATCCAGGACGGCCTGGCCACCATCCACCGCTACCCGAGCATTGCGGCACCCGAACTGACCGGCGCGCTCAGCGCGCAGTTCGGCATCCCGGCCGAGCACATCACCCTGGGTGCCGGATCGGTCGAGGTCGCGGCCCAGATCATCCATGCAGTGGCCGCCGAAGGCGACGAGGTCATGTACGCGTGGCGCTCCTTCGAGGCCTACCCCTCGCTGGTGCGCATCGCCGGGGCCACCCCCGTCGAGGTGCCGCTGGATGCCGAATGCCGACACGATCTTCCAGCCATGCTGGACGCCATCACCGAGAAGACCCGGCTGATCTTCATCTGCAACCCGAACAACCCGACCGGCACCGTGGTGCAGGCCGAGGCCCTGGACGCCTTCATCAACGCCGTGCCGCGCAATGTGCTGGTCGTCGTCGACGAAGCCTACGTGCATTTCGACCGTTCGGCCGTGCGGGCCGACGGGATCGAGCTGTTCCGCAAGTACCCGCATGTGGCGGTGCTGCACACCTTCTCCAAGGCCTACGGGCTGGCCGGCTTGCGCGTGGGATACGCGATCAGTCCGCTGGAAGTCGCTGCGAACCTGCGCAAGGTCGCCGTGCCATTCGGTGTCACCGACCTGGCCCAGCGCGCGGCGGTGGCCTCGCTGGCCGCCATCGACGAATTGTCGGTGCGCATCGAGGAAGTCGTCGCCCAGCGCGAACGCATGCACGAGGGCCTGGCCGCTGCCGGATACCCGGTCGTGAAGTCGCAGGCGAATTTCGTCTGGGTGGACGCCGGCGAGGCGACCGTGGAGCTTGAAGCCAAACTGGCAGCCGGCGGCGTGGTGGTTCGTGCCTTCCCCGGTGACGGGTTGCGGATCTCTTCGGGCACCGCGGAAGATGTCGACCGCGTGCTCGCTGCCCTGCCAGCCGTGCAGGAGGCCACCGCGTGAGCGCAGTCAAAGCCCCCGAGCAGCTGCATGCCGGGCTGACCCAGCGCCAGATCTCCATGATGGGCCTGGGTGGCGCGATCGGCGCTGGCCTGTTCGTCGGGTCCGGCCAGGCGATCTCCATTGCCGGACCGGCGGTGCTGGTCTCCTACCTGATCGCCGGCACCGTGATCATCGTGATCATGGCGATGCTTGCCGAAATGGTTGCCGCGAACCCCTCCTCGGGTGCGTTCTCGACCTTCGCCGGCCAGGCCATGGGCCGCAGCGCCGGCTCCACGCTGGGCTGGCTGTACTGGGTCCAGCTGGTCGTGGTGATCGCCGCAGAAGCCACCGGGGCCGCCGCCATTACCGCCGGGTGGGTGCCCGCATTCCCGCAGTGGGCATGGGTGCTCAGCTTCGTGGTGATCCTCACCGGGGCGAATCTGCTCGGCGTGCGCAACTACGGCCGTTTCGAATACTGGTTCGCCGTGATCAAGGTGGCGGCGATCATCGCCTTCCTGGCCTTCGGCGCACTGGTACTGGCGGGCGTGATTCCCACCCCTGAACCGGTGGGCTTCGCCAACCTGGCCGCCCACGGAGGCTTCGCCCCCGGCGGCATGGCAGGGATTGCCGCGGCCGTGCTGATCGTCATCTTCTCCTTCGGCGGCACCGAAGTCGTCTCGATCGCGGCCGCCGAGTCCAAGGACCCGGCTGGCAACATCAAGCGCGTGGTCAAGTCGGTGATGCTGCGCATCCTGTTCTTCTACCTCGGTTCGATCCTGGTGATTGTCGCCCTGGTGCCATGGAATGACCCGGCCGTCGCCGAAGGGCCATTTGCCGCCGCGTTGGATGTCATGCACATTCCGGGCGTGGGCTTCATGATGAACGCCGTGGTCGTGGTCGCGCTGCTTTCGGCGATGAACGCGAACATCTATGGTTCCTCGCGCATGCTTTACTCGCTGGGCCAGCGCAAGCTCGCCCCGCGCGCCGTCACCCATGTGACCGGCAAGGGCGTGCCGGCGAAGTCCGTCATCAGCTCGGTGTCCTTCTCGTTCCTGGCCGTGGGCCTGAACTGGATCTGGCCGGATGCGGTCATGCCGATCCTGCTGAACGTGGTCGGTTCGACCATCATCGTCATCTGGGCGTTCATTGCCGTCACGCAGCTGATCCTGCGTCGTCGTGCGGACCGCGACGGTGCGCACCTGCCGTTGCGCCTGTGGGGTTTCCCGGGCTTGTCGATCGCGACGATCGTCCTCTTGGCAGCGATTGTCGCCATTGCGATGACCGATCCAGCCGCACGCACCCAGCTGCTGCTCACCGGCGGGCTGACCGCCGCGATCTGGGTGATCTCCAAGATCGCGCTGCGCGATAAGAGCGGGGATTCGGCGGACGCCTGAAAATCTCCGTGAAGCCTAGGTCCAGCAATTGCTGGGCCTAGGCTTTTCTCTTTGCCATTTCGGTGATCCAAATTGGCGCGAAGGGGGAAATGCACCCGGCAGAGGTCGGATAGTCCGCCAGCACCTGCAGCGACTCGCCGATCGCCAGCGCGCGCGGGCGCAGCCGCTCATGCTCGATGCCGATCTGTGCCAGCGTCGTATTCATCGCCCATTGCAAGCGCTCCGGTGCGGTACGCATCTCGGATTCGATGGTGTCCAGCAGTTGCTCCAGATTCAGCTGTTCCGGGGCCTTCACGACCTGGTGCGCGGTCAATTCCCACGCGGCAGCCTGTTGCACCGGGTCGGACTCCCCCATGAGCAGGACGCGGAGTTCTTCGAGCAGCTTGGATTTCTTGACGATGTAGCTCAGGAACCAGGCTTGGACCTTGGGAGTGGTGGCGTCCTTGCTCCAGGCCTGCAGCTGGTCGAGTGAAAAACTGCGCGGCTTGGCGATCAGCAGCGCGACCAGCCGGGTTGCGGTGTCCCCCGTCGCCCAGAGCTCGTTGGCAAGTTCCTGGTTGCTTTTCAACGCCTTGGCCAGTGCCCTGAGCTTGCCCAGGTTCACGCCAAAATCGTCGCCATGCTTCTCATTGACTGCCCGGTGCTTGGGGTCTTCAAGTTCGGCCAAGGCCTGCTGCACGTCGGCAACGGTGCTCTGCGGTGTCAGTTCCATGTGTCTTCCTTCTGCTGAAGCGGTTCAACGGGCTGACGCAGGATGGTGCGAAGCTTTTCCGGTGCCACCTTGCGCGGGTCGCCGAGGTAGATTTCGTGGTGCTTGCCGGTCATGCGCAAACCCTGCGCCGGAATGAATTCGTGGTGCATCGTGGCCAAAATTCCGGCTTCGTCATCGTAGGGGCCGATGTGCAGTGTCTGCACGCATTGGCCTTCGTCGAGCGTCTCGAAGCGGATGCGTTCGGGGCATGGCAGCTGCTTCTTCTCCTGTGCCGCTTCCACGGCTGACGCGAAGTCTTCCTCGGTGATCCATGCAGGAGCCATGAGCATCATCGTCCAGTTCCATTTCGACTTATCCCGCCGCTCGGTGAACACTGCCATGTCCTCGGCCCACCAGAGGCCTTCCAATGGCGGGACGACATAGTCGCGGCCCTGGGCCTTGCTCGCGAATTTGAGCTTGTAGGCGACGGGATACAGAGTTTGCAAGGCTTGCTGGTACGCATCGCTGGTGTTGGGATCTCCGGTTCCGTCGATCATCAGGTATTGTGCTGCTGGCACCTGCAGGACACGGATTTCCCCCGCTTTCGACCGGTATCCGTCCAGCGATTTCTTGAAGTCAATTTTCTCCGGCAAGGTCTCGCCTGAAGCCTTCCGTCTAGAACCATTTACGCCATTTGAATACACCATACAAGGCTGCGGCAAAGCCGAGCATGAGGCAGACTGCCACCGGGTAGCCGAATGACCAGTGAAGTTCTGGCATGTTATCGAAGTTCATCCCGTAGATGGCTGCGATCAGCGTCGGCGCGAACAGGATGGCAGCCCAACCCGAGATCTTCTTCATGTCCTCGTTTTGGCGCTGTGCTACAAGGGTGGAGTTCACGTTCAAGATCTGCGAGAGCGCATCCCTGTATTCCACGGCTTGGGAATGCGCGCGGGTGAGGTGGTCGGTGACATCCTGGAGGTAGGTTTCCAGTTCGTCCGGCACTGGGTACTTCTTGAACCCGTCATCGAGCGATTGCACCACTTCCAGCAACGACGCGGTCGCGTGCTGCATGTCGATGACTTCTTGGCTCAATCGGTAGATGCGTTCGGTGACCGCAGCGTCCCCGCTGAAGACTTGGCGTTCGATCTGTTCCTTGTCGATGCCCAGCCCGTGGAGCACCGGGACGTATCCATCGACGATCTCATCCAGGATCCGGTACAGGACTGCCTCAGCGCCCAGACGGAGCAGTTCCGGTTCCTTGAGCAGCAACTGGTCCTTGCGCAGGCGCCCATTCCTGATTGACTCGACAAACCCTTCGCCGTCGGTGCCATCGATCCATCGGCGGTCCTGGCAGAGGACAGCTACAGCGCCTTTGCGGACCAGGATGTGGAACTCGGACAGCTCCACTTCTTCGGTTTCGTCCAGGTACAGTGCCGAACGCACAACTAGCAGCAGCACCTCGCCGTAGCGTTCGAGCTTCGGCCGCTGGCGGGCGTGGACGAGGTCTTCAACGAGCACCGGGTGCAGGTCCCACGCCTCGGTGAGTTCTTGGATGTCAGCTTCATCCGGGGTGGGATAGAGTGACTACGCGATCCGCTGCGGTCCGGACTTGCCGAAGGCCAACACATCGGCTGCGCTGGTGCCTTCCGGTGCGGATTCCACGGTGCCGTCGTCAATATAACGCACTGCCATCGAGGCATGTGATGACTGATGGGTTCCATAGGCTGCTCTGGCGTTCGCTGCCCGGCGTTGAACTCGTGACATTTTGCTCCTGAATGATCTTCGTTCATTCAAGTATGGCAAGCCCCGAACGCATTTCGGCGTTGCTCAGTTCTCCGGCTTTTCGCCGGCCGATTCTTGGCGGCCGAAGCCTAGGGGGCGACGATTTCTGCATCCAGCTTTCCGGCGCGCCACAGTTCCGTAGTCTCATCGGCCAACGCTTCAGCTTCCATCGCCTCTGCCGGTGTCATGAAATAGGTATTGATTCGCAATTTCTGCTCGGGATCCAATTCGGGTGACAGCAGCACCATGGGTCTGCTTTGCGGGATCTTCACCGCATGAAACAGTCCGCAATGACGGGCCGTGTGATGGATCAGGCAACTCAAGGCCGCATTCCTGATATCCGTGCGCCCGCCCTTTTCCCATGCGTCCAGATGATCGATTTCGCACCGTTCGGCAGGCATGCTGCACCCAGGATAGGAACAGCCCCGGTAAGCTGCCCGTATCGCCCTGTGTTGAGCCTTGGAATACAACCGTTGCGTCCGGCCCAAGTCGAGAGGCAGACTCTTGCCGTTCAGTACCACCGGATAGATCCCTGCTTGGCACAACGCTGCCCTGGCTTCGCCCGGCGATAGCTGAATTCCCGAAGAAGTGACCGCGAAATCAGATGCCTGTGCCAGCATCCGCTCGTAATTCAGGATGATGCTCACCTGCGGAGTGGCTAGTCCCGGTTGCTTGTCCGGCGGGCTTGCCGTTCGATCGCTCATCAGCAGTGCCATGAACCCGATAAGCCTCCGGCGTTCAGGTTTCAGATCTTCCCAAGGGGCCGATTCGGTGCCTGGTTCCTGCTGGTGTTCCGTAGTTTCATGCTCATTCGCGGTTTCGGCACCTGTTGCATCGTCTGGGTCCGTGGCTTCGGGTGCCTCGGTGTCCGCTTGTGCATCGTCGTCATCGGATTCGGTGCCTTCGGCATGATCTTGAGCCCAATCGGGCATGGACTGCTTATCGTCCCAATCGCGGGCTTCTTCTCCCGTGAATTGCGCTTCGGCATCCTTCAAGCCCTCGCGGTTGCCCGCCACGGTCGCCGGGTTGTCCAGCGAAGCGAAGAACGCCTCGATATACGCTGCTTGGGAAGGCAACGCCTTCACCACATATTCGATGAGGCCATGGCGAAGTCCCTTTTTGAAGATTCCGATGCTTTCCAGCAGCGCCTTGATCGAACGCTTACCGGCCTTCACCTGCGCCACCAAGTCGCTGATATGCTTTCGGGCCGATTTGGGCTCTGCATGCATGAATGTCAAGGAATCTCGTTCAAGCTGCGCCTTCTTGGCCTGACCGGCCTCCCCCTCGCCCAAGTCCTTGCGTGCCGAATGCAGTTTCTTGCTGGCAGCAAGGACCAGACGTGGGTCTGACGCAGGATCATTGAACTCGGTCGCAAGCTGGGGCAGCCACGGGGGCCTCGGCAGTCCTGCCTCATCGACGCCGCCAAGCAAGCAGTCAGCAAGGATGGGCCGTTCACTGGCGGTGCCCAGCGGGATATCCAGCCAGTCGCGCATCATTCCACGCGTGTTCCTGAAGTGGGTCCGGCCGGTAATGGTGCAGCCGGCTGCATCTTCGATGTTCTGCAGCGTCGGGTGCTCGGTGGCTTCTTCGATAGCCTGGAAGGAAGACTGGTCGAGCTTGTGGGCCCCGGTGCGGCGCAACGCGTGCGCAGCGCGAATCTGGGCTCGGGACGTTTGCTGGGCGATACGCTCGATTAATTTGGCGTAGCAGGCAGCATGACCGGCGGGAATATTGCCCGCACCAAGCACAGCGGTGGCTGCGCCGATGAGCTCGAAGGCTTCAGCGAGCTGTTGCAGTGCTTTGGCGGTGTCGGTGGTCATGGATACAGCTTGCACTGAATCCAGAGTGCACAAAGGCGGGCTCGGCCAGACTGTGGAAAAGTAAAAATCCTGCGATTCCGCCCGAGCCGACTCGCAGGATTTTAATTTGTGGAGGCTGTTCAGGAGTACTCCAACAGGGGCCGCCACTACCAAAATCGTCTCCTGCGGTTAGTGGAAATCATGCATAAGCATCAGATATCTGGCGCGAAGCAGCAAGTCAGCAGAAAGCCAAAACATCAACCACAACGAGTGGATCGCAGGATAAACGCTGAACAAATTCAGTCCCTCATCACCGGCTACAAACAAGGTAAATCCTCCGCCGCATTGGGAATCGAGTTCGGTATCTCAAAAACCAGCGTCATTGAATTGTTACGCAAGAACGCTGTACGCATTCAAAATAGTCGGATCTCTATCGAGAACCAACGACTTGCAATCCACTTGTATCGAAACGGTATGTCACTCGCCAAGGTTGGTCAACGCATCGGCGTCTCAGCTAGTGCAGTACGGAATCTACTCCTCCGAAACGGATTCTCCACTCGCTCCAAGTGACTTCTTTTGCGCTTTCATCGCCTCCTTCATTGCATCTTTGAGCATCGCTCTGGCAAGTTGAGCATAGTTCAGCCTATTGGAACTAGCCTTCGTGGCTTCGCAAAGAAGTCACGAAGACAGATAGAGCGTTGATTTTCTGACACGTGATAACAACCAGAAAATCTAAATTCCTGCGACTATTAGAAGCAGGAAAAATTATACTCAATTCAATAGTGAATGATTTTCGGTAACTAAACATCATGTCCAACCCAGTAAGAACAATGACACCGGTACATCTACAGTCGGTGAATCAACAAGGTTTCAATGGGACAAGGTTCGAAAGCATTTCAGACCGGTGCCGGTCCTAAGCCTAACAATAGGACTACAGTTGCACCATGAATAACACTCGCAGACCCCCTCCTAGCTCAAAATTCCCAGCCCGAAAGTTCACACACCACGGAGTGGAATACGATCTCATGCGTTTTAGCCCAGACTTCAACGCTGCGGCAACCACATTTAGCCCACATAAGCCAGTTTCTGTTAAGCTGCCCGTCCTTATTAGTTCCCTGCACGTCGAAGCAGAAGCCGTCGTAAAAACACACGGGCTGATCTATGTCCTCGCCAAAGATGACATTGGCGAAGTTTTTGGCATCTGGTGTTTTATCGAGGATGTCATTTTCGAGGTCTAACTCTGGCCTATGGCGACCTGTCTACAAAATCACTAGTCCGAGAGCACAAGCGCGTTATTCCTTCCTATAGGACCTTCTAAACTACCGCTCTCACCGAAATCCGCGGCAAAGTATCGAATGTTCGAGAGTGTCTGGAAACGACAATGGATTCTAAGGGTGCAGCAATCATTGGTCTATGCATAGCTGGGATCCTCATGTCGTTAATCAGCTTGTGGATACTGTTCTATGCAGTTGGAAGTAGTACCATGCTGGGATCTATAGCAGCATTCATTTGCCTAGCTGTCGGAATTTTCCTAATAGTCATGGGCTTGAAGTCTCCGTAGACTACAGGCTACAAAATCGTGTACTCTTCTAGTTCACATGGGCGTGGTCAAGCATGGGCAATATCTGATCACCATCTAACCAACTTAAATATGCCATGACTTTGTCAGCTATTCAGGCGTACACTGGTATTGAAGCACTCCCTTACCGATATATGCCGTTTCCGGGGTTCTTCACCGGCGTATGACTCTTGTGCCGTCTCCTTCTGACAGACGACGTTCAGGTTAAAGCAACAGTGTTGAACCGGTTGCACCCCAACCAGAGAGCAAATTTTCTACTGGGCTCTCAAAAATAGCGCGATGCACGCTTCATTCCACGTCTATAGCAGTCTTCCAAGAAGAGATCCATCGAGCTCGTTCAACCACCTGCCACGAATTTGTGGCCTGGTATGTTCAGACTGCTCCGTCTTATCCGCAACGATCCGCGTCTGGACCTAGCGAAAAGGATGATTCGTCGAAGCTGCATGGTATGAGACCACCCGAAATTTATACATCCGGTTGCTTCGTGAACACGCAGCAATTAGCTCGGAAGGAGCAGTGTCAACGTCATGCAAAAGCCCGAGCGATGCCCACGATGCCTCAGGAAATCACTGGTGGAAACGGAAACCCGTCGCTACCAAGACGATGAAAATCAACTACGTCGCTGGGACAACGACGGAGGCCATGACGAAGGAATGCATCAAGACGTAGAAGTGACGATGCGAGAAGTGATGTGGACTTGCACTTTCTGTGGCTGGCATCGCGTAGCCTACAGCGCTCAAGAACCTCATCTGGGTCCCGAGTCAAATCCGAACTAGTCCTCCCACAACCTTCAGCTCCGTACCCAGTCAATGCAACTGATCTTGGAGCTTCCTATTCCCAATACGAGAGATGATGACCTATGGAACATCAATCACAACGTTTCCCAACAAATCACGAGCCTCTAACTGTGGGTGACGTACTGGTGGATTCGCTTCCTGGAACCCTCTTTACTGCGCATGCACCCGAAAAATATATGGTTGCAGCAGTGTTTAATCGCCGCCCTGAACCAGAAGAGATTCGAAATATCCTAAGTTCCGAGGTTCAGGAACAACTTGCGTCATCTGGCTACGCTGACATCAAACTCAGTATCGCTAACCGACGGTTAGAGATATCAAATACCTCTCTCGAAGAGCTCCGTGACGGGTTAGCCTTTGCAATTGCCTGCGCGCTTGCCCAACAAAGCGAGAAGTTCCAGCACTACCAAGACATGACCGAAACTCAATTTCGTAAAGACATCGACGCAGAAACAGAGCGATCGCAGTCAGTACAAAAACTTGCGAAGTCGATCTCCTTCGGGTCTTCGATCTAATCAGAATTCATTCACTCAAGCCACCCGAACAAGAGCGTATAGGGCCTATAGGCAATAAGTGGTGTCGCGCGACCTGATCCTGCCCCGGAATCCCGGGGCAGAATCAAGTCGACTATGGATGTTGTTCCCATAGGCGTGACCCTTAATAGAAAAAACACCCACCTATGTAGTATCTGCCAAAGCCCTCTAAAGAAGAACAGGCAACGCAACGGCAAGCAACGCTGGCGATGCACCAACTGCAACGCCTCCACCACACACAACCGCCCTGACCTCACCGCACGGAACCAGCTGGCAAGCTTCATCACCTGGCTGATGGGCAAGCTCACCCAAGCCGAACACGCCGGCGGCACCGGACGAACCTTCCACCACCAAACCCAATGGTGCTGGAACACCCACCCCTATCTGAACCACACCGGAGAAGTCTTCGACGAGATCCAAGTCGACGGAATCTACCTGCGCCGCGGCTGGTGCCTTTTGATCGCCATCGCCAACGGCAAAGTCATCTCCTGGCAATGGTGCAACCACGAGAAAGCAGCAGCATGGACCGCGCTGCTGCAGCATCTTCCGGAACCGAAAGTCATCGTCACCGACGGCGGCTCAGGACTGATGAAAGCCTTGAAGAACCTCTGGCCCGAGGTGAAGGTCCAGCGGTGCCTGGTACATATCCAGCGCAACGTGCGCACGCACCTGACCCTGAACCCACGCCTGGCCGCAGGCAAGGCGTTGCGCCAGTTGAGCCTGCAACTGACGCGTATCCGCACCCAAGAAGAAGCCACGGCATGGATGGCCGCGTTCGCTGCATGGCACACCGAGCACCAGGACCTGCTCGCTGAACGCACCTACGCTCGCGACTGGGCCGGTCCACGGTCTAAAGGGCTGCGCAAGACCCGGACCTGGTGGTACACGCACGACAAGTTGCGCAAGGCCTATGAAAGCATGAACCGGGCGCTGCGGCGTGGCCACCTGTTCACCTACCTCGACCACGATTTGGAAGGATTAGGGATCAACGCGACGACGAACATGATCGAAGGAGCGATCAACTCCGGGATCCGGGAGATGATCCGCAACCATCGCGGGATGCCGATTGAGCACCGGAGGCGGGCGTGCGAATGGTTCTGCTGGACGCACGCGGATAAGAGCTCACGGCCGACCTTGCCGGCGTTGATCAAGGCCAACAAGGCCTACGAACAAGAACAGCCAGAGGCAAAGCAGAAAGCTGCGGAAGACCCTGTTGGTCCGGAGCTCTACGGGACCACCGCAACGGCTGAGGAAGGACTGTATTCCAGGGCTGGTTGGGCTGGAAGAACTCGCTAGAAATTGGTCCTAGAACGGGGTTTGGCCCGGGTGACACACCCGGGCCAGACACCATTTATTGCCTATAGCCCCCAAAGACGCCTGGAACGCCCGTAGGCAAGGGCAATCCCTCACCGCCATACTTGGGGGGAACCTTGGCGACGAAAACGGGTCTGAAATGACAATTGACCGAGCAACATCATTATCTGATGTTTACTCGGTCAATTGTTGGAATACTACTAATTTGGTGGAGGTAAGGGGATTCGAACCCCTGACCTTCTGCATGCCATGCAGACGCGCTACCAACTGCGCCATACCCCCAAAAGGATTGCTGCCCTGATCAGGCAACTCCATAATCATAGATGACTACCTGATCAGGATGCAAATTGAGGGCTACTTCTGGTTTTCAGAGTTTTCGGTAGGCAGCTCGATGACTGGACAGTCGGCCCAAAGACGTTCAAGCGCGTAGAAGATGCGGTCTTCCTGGTGCTGGACGTGGACGACGACGTCGCCGTAGTCCAGCAGTACCCAGCGGCCCAGGCCGAAGCCTTCGCGGCGGATCGGGCGCATGCTGTACTTGTCGAGCACCTCGGCAACGATTTCGTCGACGATCGCGTTCACCTGAGGTTCTGACCCACCAGAAACAATCAAGAAAGCGTCGGTGACGCCCAGGCGGTCGGCAACATCCAGCGCGACCATGTTTTCTGCCAGCTTTTCGGAAGCCGCATGCGCGGCGACCTTCACGAGGGCGATTGATTCTGCGTGTGCTCCCATTGAGTGGAGTGTCTCCTTATAGAGGTGTAGATCGAGAACCTAATTGTCCTACGAAAACTAGTTGCCAAGCAACATGATCAGGCCAGCGACTAACGCGGCACCGCCCACACTGAGGGCGACGATCATCGCGATCAGCATGTTGTTGGCTCGGCGAAGACCGTGGGCCTGCACGTCAAGCGGCTGCAGACCCTGCGCGTTGACCGCGTCGATGCGTGGCATGTCGACGTCAGCAGCTGGTTGCTCGGCCTTCGGCTTGGGCTTGGCCGGCGCCTCTGCCGCTGGCTTGGCTGCCGGTTTTGCAACGGGCTTGGCTGGGGCCTTGGGCGCTGGCTTGGCCGGAGCCTTCGCCGCTGGCTTCGGAGCCGGCTTAGCCGAGGCCTTGGCCGCAGGCTTCGCTGGAGCCTTCGCCGCCGGCTTGGGTGCCGGCTTGGCCATCGGCTTCTTGGCCGCTGGTGCCGCTTCGTCCTTCTTGGATCCTGCGGTGAAGTCCAGCGAGACGCTTTGCGTCTTCGGGCCCTGCACGCCGGTCTTGGCGATGCGGTCCTCGACCTCGCGGATGTTGCCCATGGCTCCGGTGAACGGGTCGGAAGCCTGGTCGTCCTTGCCCTGGTTGGCGTTCTGCACGCGCAGTCGTTCGCGCTCCGCGGCACGGCGGGAAATGATGGCTGCGCGAGCGGCCATTTCACGCTGGTGGGCGAGAACCTCGAGATCGATCTCGGAGTCGTCCTCCCCCAGCAGGTTCGGATCAACCGGAGCCTTGGGCGCGTGGGCGCGGCGTGCGGCCAACGCCTGCTCGACGCTCATGACGGTAGTCTCCGGGGCGTCGTCCTTTGGCGCAGGCTTCTTCGCAGCGGCGGGTTCCTGCTCGGCCTTGCCCTGATCAGCCAACGCCTGCAGGCGCAGCTGGCGGCGGGTCAGCGGCTTCGGCTCCTCGGCCGGGGCAACGGTTGGAATGTTGGTGGTCAGCGCGCCGACTTCTTCTTCAAGACGGCGACGCTCGCGCAATGCCTCACGGTCGCGGGCACGGCGCAGCGATGCGCGCTCACCCAGAGGTTCTTCGGCCTGCGGTGCACCAGCCGGCTTGGCGCTGGGAGCCTTGGCCGGAGCAGGCTTCGCCGCTTGCGGCTTGGCCTGAACGGCGTTGGCGGCAGGTGCCTGCGGGGCAGACTTGGCCGCTTCCGGCTTGGCGCCGGACTCCTTGGCGGCAGGCTTGGGTGCCTGCTCCTTGGCCGACGCCGATTTTGCAGGCTCTGCCTTGGGTGCCGGCTTGGCTTGCGGGGCCGCGTCGCTTTTCGCTGGCTTCGCCGAATCCTCGGCCGTGTCCTTTGACGCGAGTTCCTTGGCTTCCTGTTCGGCCTTGCTGCTGGCCAGCAATGCTTCCATCTCAGCACGTCGTTTTTCGCGCAGAGCTCGCCTGCTTGAAACCGGCTGCGAGTTATCGCTCATCCTGATACTTCTCCCGACCGCATAGACAAATACCGTCACCCTTACCTAGAGATTATGCCGTGTTACCCCACCCTATGTGAGGTTACGACTCGGTATACAGCCCATATTTTGCAATGTACTGCACCACACCGTCCGGCACCAGATACCAAACCGGCTTATCTGCGGCGACACGTTCCCGGCAATCGGTGGAGGAAATTGCCAGAGCGGGAATCTCCAATTGCGAGACGTTGTCTCGGCCCAGATCCGCGATGACGTAACCAGGACGGCTCACGCCAACGAAGTGGGCGAGGTCGAAGACCTGGTCGATGTCGCGCCAGCTCATGATCTGGCTCATCGCGTCGGCACCGGTAATGAAGAACAGCTCCGCGTCCGGGCGCAGGGCACGCAGATCGAGCAAGGTGTCCCGCGTGTAGGTGGCGCCTTCGCGGTCGATGTCGACGCGGCTTACGGTGAAGCGCGGGTTCGACGCGGTGGCGATCACCGTCATCAGGTAGCGGTGCTCGGCGCTGGTGACTTGGCGATCGGCCTTCTGCCATGGTTGGCCGGTGGGTACGAAAACAACCTCATCCAGGTCGTATTCGGCAGCTACCTCGCTGGCGGCGACCAAGTGGCCATTGTGGATGGGGTCAAAAGTACCGCCCATCACGCCGAGGCGCAATGGGCGGTCTTGAGGCTTTTGCTCTGCCAAGACTAGTGGCTATGCGGTACGTGAGTCTTGAACTGGCGGTGGGTGTCCTCTGGCTCAGGCTTGGCGTCGTGGCGGTTGCCTACGTTGGTGTAGGACACGGTGATCAACAGCAGGATCATCAGTGCTGCGAAGATGCCACCACCGATGATCACAGCGAAAGTGTGAGGGTCCATGCCGGTGGAAGCGGCTTCGGAAGCCAAAATCAGCGCGTTCAAGATAATTCTCCAGTCGTTTTCACGAGCCCGCTGTGCCATCAGCCTGGGCGGATGGAGCAGCGGCTCGAAAAGTAACGGTACGTTTCTTCTACATCGTACCGAAAAGGGCGGTCAGAAACTATTTCCGGATATGTCCGTCGCCTTGGACGATCCACTTGGTCGTGGTCAGTTCGGCCAGGCCCATCGGGCCGCGGGCGTGCATCTTCTGGGTCGAGATGCCCACTTCGGCGCCCAGGCCCAGTTGCCCGCCGTCCGTGAACCGGGTGGAGGCGTTGACGATCACGGCCGCCGAGTCGATCTCCGCGACGAACTGCTCGGAGGCGGCCAGCGAAGAGGTGACAATCGCCTCGGTGTGGCCGGTGGAGTAGGCGCGGATATGTTGCAGGGCCTGGTCCATGCCGTCGACGACCTTCACCGCGATGTCCAGGTCCAGGTACTCGTTGCCCCAGTCCTCCTCCCCCGCGGGGATGGTCTGCAGCTGCGGAACCAGTGCGGCGGCACGATCGTCCGTGTGCAATCTCACGCCAGCCGCGGACAGGGCCTGCAGCACTGCCGGGGCGGCTGCCGCGTCCTTATGGACCAGCAGGGTTTCCACGGTGTTGCAGACGCTGGGACGGTGGGTCTTCGCGTTGAGCAGGATGTCCACCGCCATTTCCTCGTCGGCGCTCGCGTCGAGGAAGATGTGCACATTGCCTTCGCCGGTTTCGATGACCGGGACCTTGGCGGTGGTGACCACGCGCTGGATGAGCTCGCGGCCGCCTCGCGGGATGAGCACGTCGATCTTTCCGCGCGCGCCCATCATGGCGTCGGCGCCGGCACGGCCGAACTCGTCGACCGAGATCACGATGTCTCGCGGCAGGGAGACGGACTCCAGCGCGTCGCGGATCACCGCGACCAGCGCCTGGTTGGAGTTCAGCGCGGCCGAGCCGCCACGCAGCAGCACGGCGTTGCCGCTCTTCAGCGCCAGGCCGGCAATGTCCACGGTGACGTTGGGACGGGCTTCGTAGATGGTGCCGATGACGCCCAGCGGCACGTTGACCTGGCGCATGCGCAGGCCGTTGGGCAGGGTTTCGCCGCGCACCACGCGGCCTACCGGGTCGGGCAGCCCGGCGAGCTCATGCAGCGCGGCGATCAGGCCGTCGATGCGCGGGCCATCGAGCTTCAGCCGGTCAAGCAGTGCTTCGGAGGTGCCATTGGCGCGGCCCGAGGCCAAGTCCTGCTCGTTGGCGCGCAGGATCATCGAGCGATTCTCGTCGATGCGCGCGGCCATGGCGGCCAGGGCGCGGTCTTTCCAGTCGCGGTTGGCGCGCTTGAGGATCCGCGAGGCGCGGCGTGCGCGATCGGCCAGCTGATGGACCGAGGTGGTGACGTCGGTGGTCGTTGCTTCGGTGTTTACGGCGTCCATACTCATGCTCCTCATTCTAGAAAATGGGTTCGATCAAAGCCAGATCATCGACATGCACTACCGACCTGTCGTAACCTGCGCCGAGTTCTTCCACCAGCTCTGTGGTGCTGTGACCCAGCATGTCGGGCAGTTCGTGGGAGTCGAAATTCACCAGCCCGCGGGCGAAAGGAGTCCCCTTGGCATCGCAGATTTCGACGGCGTCGCCGGCTTCGAATTCCCCGCGCACCGCGGTGATGCCGGCGGCCAGCAGCGAGTTGGTGCCGCTGGCGATGGCCTTGACCGCGCCGGCATCCAGGATCAGCTTGCCTTCGATGTTGGCCAGGTATGCGAGCCAGACGTCGCGGGCCGAGCGCCGGGAGTTGCGGGCGGCGAACCAGGTGCCCACGTCCTCTCCGCGCAGCGCCTTGGCCGCATTGTCGGTGCTGGTCACCAGCGTCGGGATGCCTGCCGAGGAGCTGAGGGTCGCGGCGTCGACCTTGGTGATCATGCCGCCGGTGCCCACCCCGGCCGCACCCGGGGTGCCCAGGTCCACGGCTTCGAGCTCGTCGGGGTGCTCGATGGTGGTGATGCGGCTGCCGCCGTCGTCCGGGTGCGCGTCGTAGACGGAGTCCACGTCGGAGAAGAGCAGCAGTGCGTCGGCCTTGACCAGGTGGGCTACCAGTGAGGCGAGCCGGTCGTTGTCGCCGAAGCGGATTTCGCGGGTGGCTACCGCGTCATTTTCGTTCACGATGGGCAGCACGCCCAGGTTCAGCAGGCGGACCAGGGAACGCAGCGCGTTGGTGTAGGACGAGCGGCGCATCAGGTCATCGGCGGTTAGCAGCACCTGGCCCACGCGCTGGTCGTACTCGTCGAACAGCTGGGTGTACTGCGCCAGCAGCAGGCCCTGGCCGACGGCGGCGGCGGCCTGCTGGGTGGCCAGGTCCTTGGGACGCTTGGCCAACCCGAGCGGGGCCAGGCCGGCGGCGATCGCGCCGGAGGAAACGAGGATGACCTCGGTTCCGTTGCGCAAGGTTTCAGCGAGCGTGTCCACCAGGAACTTCAGCCGCTCGTGCGATATCCCGCCGCTGACCGTGGTCAACGAGCTGGATCCCACTTTGATGACCAGCCGCTTGGCTTGCGGCAGCTGGTGGGGCGAGGTAATGGCTGAAATTGTCTTAGTGGCGCTTTCACTCATACTTTAATTTTCCTCCTGGTTTGCCTTTGGTTCAGCAGTTTTGCGTCCGTACTTGGCGTCCACGGATTCGGTCCAGATGCCGGCCTTGCGCTCGGCTTCCAGCTCGGCGCGGGCGGCCGCCTTGGCGGCCTTGCGCTCCTCGTGCTCGGCGCGCTTCTCCTCGCGGGTCTTGCGATCGCCGCGCTCCTCGAGGCGGATATCCTCGCCGCGCCGGCTGCCGCCGAGCAGTTCGGCACCGGCAGCCATGGTCGGCTCCCAGTCGAAGACCACTGCGTCGTCCTCCGCGCCGATGATCACCGCGTCCCCCGGCTTGGCGCCGGACTTGAACAGCTGGGTCTCGACGCCCAGCTTGGCCAGGCGGTCGGCCAAGTAGCCTACGGCTTCATCGTTGCGGAAGTCGGTCTGCATGATCCAGCGTTCCGGCTTCTCGCCAATCACCCGCCACATCGGCTCAAGGTTCTGCTCCTCGCGGCGGATGGTGAATTCGACGCGCTTGGCTGCGCGCGGACGGATCACAGGCACCTCGACGACAGGGGCTTCAACCACCTGTTCGGCACGGGCCTGCTCTACCAATTCAGCCATAGCGAAGGACAGATCGCGTAATCCATTACGCGAGAGCGCGGAGATCTCGAAGACGCGGTAGCCGCGCTTCTCCAATTCCGGGCGAACGAATTCGGCCATGTCAGCGCCGTCCGGCATGTCGACCTTGTTCAGCGCGATCAGTTTCGGGCGGTCGATCAGTGGCACGATGGTGCCATCGGTGCCGGCGAAGGTGGAATCGGCCTCGTAATTGGCCAGCTCCGACTCGATGATCTCCAGGTCGCTGATCGGGTCGCGGTCCGATTCCAGCGACGCGCAATCCAGCACGTGCACAATCGCCGCGCAGCGCTCGACGTGGCGCAGGAACTCGTGGCCCAGCCCCTTGCCTTCGGAAGCGCCCGGGATCAGGCCAGGCACGTCGGCGACGGTGAAGCGGGTTTCGCCAGCTTCGACCACTCCCAGGTTGGGCACCAGCGTGGTGAAGGGGTAGTCGGCGATCTTCGGGCGAGCCGCGGACAGGGCGGCGATCAGCGAGGACTTGCCGGCCGAGGGGTAGCCCACGAGGGCGATATCGGCCATGGACTTCAATTCCAGGACGATGTCCTGGCTGGTGCCAGGGATGCCCAGCAATGCGAAGCCCGGGGCCTTGCGCTTATCCGAGGCGATGGCTGCGTTGCCCAGGCCGCCCATGCCGCCGATGGCTGCGATGTATTCGTCGCCCGGATTGACCAGGTCGCCGAGGATGTCGCCGTCCTTGGTCTTGATGACGGTGCCGGCAGGTACGCCGAGGACCAGATCCTCGCCGCTTTTGCCCGGGTGCAGGCTGCCCTTGCCCGGTTCTCCGTTGCCAGCCTTGCGGTGCGGCAGATGGTGGAAGTCCAGCAGCGTGGTGACCTGGGGGTCGACGCGCAGGATGATGTCGCCGCCCTTGCCTCCATTGCCGCCGTCGGGACCGCCAAGCGGCTTGAACTTCTCACGCTTGATGGACACACAACCGTGGCCACCATTACCTGCGGTGACATGAAGGGTTACGCGATCAACGAATGCAGCCACGGGGCCATCTACTCCTAGTACGGGGTTGCGAGGGATACTCGCTTAAAAGTCTAACTATGCACGCAAGGGGCGGACCGAAATCGGCCCACCCCTTGTGTACTAAAAAATTTGCCTGATACCTGAATTAGGCAGCAGCCACAATGTTCACCACGCGGCGACCACGACGGGTGCCGAACTCGACTGCGCCAGCAGCCAATGCGAACAGGGTGTCATCCTTGCCACGGCCTACGCCGGCGCCTGGGTGGAAGTGGGTGCCACGCTGGCGAACGATGATTTCGCCTGCCTTGACTTCCTGACCACCGTAGCGCTTTACGCCTAGGTACTGTGCGTTGGAATCGCGACCGTTGCGAGTGGAACTCGCACCTTTCTTATGTGCCATGCCTTTTAGCCTCTTTCGCTACAAAAAATGGATTCTACGATTGCCTGAATTAGGCGATCGAGGTGACCTTGACCTTGGTCAGAGCGGCACGGAAGCCCTGGCGCTTCTTGTAACCGGTCTTGTTCTTGTACTTCTGGATAACGATCTTCTCGCCGCGAAGGTTTTCTACAACCTCAGCGGTGACCTTGACATTAGCCAGATCGGCAGCTGCGGAAGTTACCTTCTCGCCATCTACCAACAGCAAAGCTGGAAGCTCGATGGAGCTGCCTGGGGCAGCCTGAAGACGGTCAACGGTGATGAGGTCTCCTACGGAAACCTTCTCCTGGTGGCCGCCTGCGCGGACAATTGCGTACACCACGTGGGTACTCACTTCTACTCGACGTTTATTGTCTTACCGGCGCAGATATCGACCCGAACACCCACATAGTGGATGCGATCCGGGGATCTCATGCGCTTGTGCCTTGACGCCGAGCGGACCAAAAGTCCGTGATCTTGGCGTTTAGCACCGATCAACTAGATTACGCTAGTCCCCACCGCTGGAGCAAATACAAACTGCCCCAGCGTGGGAAGCGTGATCAAGTTCATCTATTTCAGTTCGCGTACCGGAACACCCACACCGAGCATGACCGGATTCCCGGCAGGCTCAGCTGGTTTTTCCTTCTTCGAACCGGAGGCATCCATCTGGACTACCGAACCGGTAGCGGCGGATACCTCTGCCACGAGGACCTCTGCCGTCGCATCGCCCTGGACCGAGGTGGCCCGACGACTGCGGCGCTTTGGCTTCGTGGAAATCTGCGGGGTTGCCGTGGCGGCAGCCGGAGCGGAAGCAGGTGCAGTTGCAGCGGCAGGAGCACTGGCAGCTGGCATGGCCAGGCCGGTAAGCACCGGCTGGTCCTGCTGCGCCGACTCCTGCGGACGCGATGCACGGCGCGAACGCTTGCGAGGCTGCTCTTCGGACTTCGGGGCAGCAACAGGTTCAGGAGCAGCTTGCTGTTCCTGGCTGGCCTGTGCGTCCTCGTTGGTCGAACCGCTTTCCTCGGCCTGGTTGCGGTTGCGTCCGCGGGAGCGCGAACGGCGGCGCGGCTTGCGGCTGCCATCGTGCTCTTCGCTGGACTCTTCCTTGCCAGGCAAGGCGGCTTCCAGGGCCTCCAGGGTCACCGAAGCCTCGGCGGCCTGCGCAGGGGCCGCGGTGGCCTGTGCGGGGACCACGGACTTCGTCACCGGAATCTGCTCGCCCTCGATGCTCACTGCGTTATCAGCAGGGCCGTCAAGGTGCGAGGCGGCGGCGATGCTGGCCAGGGCGTTGCGCGTGGCTTCGTCCTTCTCCCCTGCTGCCTGGTCCTGCTTCTCAACCGGCTTCTGCTCGTCCTTCTCGCCGCCGCGACGGCGGCGGGAATTGCGGCTCGGCTTGTCGTTGAACTTCTTGCCATGCGCTTCGCCATGCGAGTTGAAGGACTTGCGCGATTCGACCGGCTCGTCGTGGGTGATGACACCAGCACCAGCGCAGTGCTCGCACTCTTCGCCGAAGACTTCGAGCAGTCCGGTGCCCATGCGCTTGCGGGTCATCTGCACCAGGCCCAGCGAGGTCACTTCGGCCACCTGGTGTTTGGTCCGGTCGCGGCCCAGGCACTCGACCAGGCGGCGCAGCACCAAGTCGCGGTTCGACTCAAGCACCATGTCGATGAAGTCAATGACGATGATGCCGCCGATGTCGCGCAGGCGCAGCTGGCGCACGACTTCCTCGGCCGCTTCCAAGTTGTTCTTGGTCACGGTCTCTTCGAGGTTGCCACCCGAACCGGTGAACTTGCCGGTGTTGACGTCGATGACAGTCATCGCCTCGGTGCGATCGATGACCAGCGAGCCGCCCGAAGGCAGGAAGACCTTGCGGTCCAGTGCCTTCGCGATCTGCTCGTCCACGCGGAAATTGGCGAAGATGTCCTCTTCGGCTTCCCACTTCTCCAGGCGACCCATCAGATCCGGGGCCACGTACATGACATAGGCCTCGATGGTGTCCCAGGCGTGCTCGCCCGAGACGATCAGCTTGGTGAAGTCCTCGTTGAAGACGTCGCGGACTACCTTGATGGTCAGGTCCGGTTCCGAGTACAGCAGTTCCGGAGCCAGGGTCTTGGTGGAGTTCGCCTGTTCCTCGATGCCTTCCCACTGCGCGCGCAGCCGGTTGATATCGTTGGTCAGCTCCTCCTCGGAGGCGCCTTCGGCGGCGGTGCGCACGATGACGCCAGCGTTTTCCGGCAGGTGGTCCTTGAGGATCTTCTTCAGGCGCTGGCGCTCAACATCGGGCAGCTTGCGCGAGATGCCGGTCATCGAACCGCCCGGCACGTAGACCAGGTAGCGGCCCGGCAGCGAGATCTGGCTGGTCAGGCGGGCACCCTTGTGGCCTACCGGGTCCTTGGTGACCTGGACAAGGACCGAGTCGCCGGCCTTCAATGCGTTCTCGATGCGGCGTGGCGCGCCTTCGAGCGCTGCCACATCCCAGTTGACTTCGCCTGCGTACAGCACGGCGTTGCGGCCGCGTCCGATATCCACGAAAGCGGCTTCCATGGAGGGCAGCACATTCTGCACCTTGCCGACGTACACGTTGCCGATCAGCGAATCCTGCTGGGTCTTGGAGACGAAGTGCTCTGCAAGCACGCCGTCTTCCAGCACGCCAATCTGGATGCGGTCTTCGCGCTGGCGCACGATCATCTTGCGCTCGACGGACTCGCGGCGGGCCAGGAACTCGGCCTCGGTAATCACCTGGCGGCGGCGTCCGGTTTCGCGCGATTCGCGGCGGCGCTGGCGCTTGGCTTCCAGACGGGTGGAACCGCGCACCGAGGCGACCTTGTTGTTGACCGAGCTGTGGCTCTCGATGCTTCCACGCGGAGCACGTACGCGGGTGACGGTGTTCGGCGGATCATCCTGCGAGCCGCCTTCGAGCTCCAGATCCACGTCGCCACGGCGACGGCGGCGACGGCGACGCGAGGTCACGTCGTCTGAATCGGCGTCTTCAGCGGAATTCGAGGCAGCGGCACGGCGGGCAGGTTCCTGCTTCTTCGCGACGGCTGCGGCCAGCACAGCCTGGGCGGTTTCCGGCACGGCAAACGGATTGAGGATCATGCTGCTGCCGTGTTCGGCCAGCAGCATGCCGGTCTGGTCAACGTCGTTCGCCTCTTCCACCGGGGCAGCTTCCTGCTCGGCGGCTTCAGCTGCTTCGGCGTTCTGCGCCTGTGCGTCTTCATGCTTGGCTGCGGCAAGCTCGACGGCCGCGTCATTGGCGGTATCGCGTGCCGCCTGGGCACGGCGTTCTGCTTGGCGGCTGGCCCGCTTGGTGGAATCAGGCGTGGAAACCTGGGTGCGGCGGGTGGCCCGCCAGCGGTATGGGCTTTCCTCGACACCGGCAGCGGCATTGAGTTCGGCCAAGGTCATGGCGCGACGCAGTGGCCGCGCAGGCGTGGTTGAAACACTGGTACGGCGGGCTCGAGTTGAACGGTTGCCCCGCTTATTACCTTGCGCTCCACCCTTTCGTTGATTTGCTGCGCTCATTTAAATTCGCGTACTCCTACTATGTCCCGCTTCGGCATCCTCCACAGACGGCGCCGTCGCTGAAACTACAATCATCACGTGTCGCTTGGCCTACCTGACTTCCAGTAGGCCGGACACAAAAGCTCGCTATTTTCCGCGGGTTCAACGCAGGTCCAAAATTCTGAACCATGCGCAAATCCTACGGATCAACGTGGCCTAAGAAAACCGGCTGCTTTCCTTTGCAGCCCTACGATCCGCGGTATTCCCTCGGGAGGCGCACATATTGGGCACTCAACCGAAGCGATGCATCGCCTGTCGATCTGTCGTTTCAAAAGTCTGTCGTCGGGTTGAAAGCAGACTGTGGATCCGCGAACAACCATTTACATTCTCTCATATTTCGTTCACGCCTTGTTCATTGCTTCTCACCTGTTGCACAGAAACGCTTCCTAGGATGAAAAAGCCCACGGCGGAATTACCCGCTTTCCTATGAACTTATGGAATAGTCAAAACATGGTTTCATCACTAGAAAATAGCCGCGGCTCGGGCGTGTTGCCCTGGTGGGCTAAGGAACGCGGCTTCGGTCTGTTCATCATCGTTACCGGGGTGGTCTCTTGGCTCGCCGCCGGAATCCTGGTTCTGGAACGCTTGGAGCTCTACAAGAACCCCGACTACATCACCAGTTGCGATGTTAATCCCTGGATCTCTTGTGGCACCGTGATGAAGTCCGAGCAAGCAGGCATTTTCGGTTTCCCCAACCCCTTTTTCGGGATTGTCTGTTTCGCAGTGGTAATCACGATCGGCTTCGCCCTGCTTGCCGGCGCAAGCAACCTGAAGCGCTGGTTCTGGCTGTGCTTCCAGCTGGGCGTGACGGCGGCCATGGGGTTGGTGATCTGGTTCTGGTCCCAGGCCCTCTACGAAATCAATGCACTGTGCCCATACTGCATGGTCGTCTGGGTCATGACGATTCCATTGTTCGTCTTCACTACCGCACGCAATGTGCTCACCGGCGTGATTCCCGCAGGCCCCGGCGTGAAGAAGTTCTTCAGCGAGTGGAGCTGGATCATCACCGCTATCATCTGGGTGCTCCTCGCCGCATCGGTCGTCCTGCGTTTCCCGCACGCCTTCTTCGGCTAGAAAAACTCCAGATCTCCTCACGTACCTGCGGGGCCGCCACTTCGGTGACGGCCCCGCACTGCTGTTCCCGGCATTCCGCCCCACCCCGCCGGCCAAATAGGTCATGTCCAGACCTTGTACCACTTTTTGTTGCCCCCGACGCGCCAATGCGCAAAGGAATCCCAATTCCCGCTGCGACTAGCGCTTATAGGACACATGGCGGCGCCTGCACGGCTTCGCCAACAACGATTTTCCGGGCACCGCTCAGCTAGACCCGGTAGATTGGATGCATGGCAAGTGACATATGGAACACAGAAAATGCCCAAGACTACGGAATTAATCTGCTAATTTCCGAACACATACGGCTGCGTGAACTGCAAGAGGAAGATCTTGCATTCCTCACCCAATGGTGGAACAGTCCGGAGTTCATGGCCCTGCAAGGCAACCTGGTACTTCCCCACCCGGTCACCGAGGCCGCAGAACTCTTCAAGTCCCGGAGCATCAACCGGGGCACCACCGACGGCGTTGGACTGTCGATCACGCTTCCCGACGATACGCTGATTGGGCACACAGCATTGTACGAATACAACGCTCCAGCGCGTTCTGCCGAGCTGATGATCATGATCGGCGGATCCAATGTTGGCCAGGGCTACGGCACAATGGCCATCAAGATGATCATCGATTACGGCTTCCGCGAAATGGGGTTGAACCGCATCGGCCTGAACGTCTGGGCATACAACGAGCGCGCGCTACGCACCTTCAACCGCGCAGGATTCCGTGAAGAGGGCAGGGTGCGCCAAGCTGGATTCCACGACGGCTCGTTCCACGACAAGATCATCATGGGGCTGCTGGCCAAGGAATACTTCAGCGCCAAATAGCCCGGAGAGGCAGCGAACAAGATTTGAAAGCAACGGGGCCGCGCAGCGCGCGGCCCCGTTGCTTTGCATGAGCTTGCCTCCAGAGCGCTTGTAAAATCAGCCAATAGTTGCAGGAATCTTCGGCTTAATGGTGCAGAAGCAGGTTCTATTGGCCTAGCCAACACTAAATAATCAGTCTCGCGGTGTTGCCCCGGAACCTTGTCAAGTCGTTAGCCTATTGTTAGAGCTATCAGAACCAGCTACAAGGAGCGACTATGGCTTTTTTCCGTAAGGTCAGGCTCGCCGCGTTGTCGAAGAACCAGTCTCAAGATGACAAGCCGACACCTGCCGAGCACCACCGCGTTCCGGCCAAGGACGCCAAACCAGAATTCACTGTCACCAGCTTGTGGACCGACTTGCTAGGCCGACTGGGCATCCGCAGCGCGCAGCTATTGATCGTTGGCGCTCTGGCAACATTCCTCATCATCGGCATGCTCCGCTTGACCATGATCGTGATCCCGACACTGCTGGCCGTCATCATTTCCTGCGCGCTATGGCCACTTGTCGTCAAACTGCGCAAAATCGTTTCACCGATGCTGGCAGCATGGATCGTATTCCTCGGTTCGCTCTTGATCCTAGGAGGCATCGGCACCGGCCTGGTCTTCTCGGTCATCAGGGAATGGCCAAAGCTCGTTGACCAAGCTGTCGAGGGTTTCAACCAGCTCAATGAGATGGTCCAGGGCTTCATCGGCACGATGCCGTTCAACATCGACCAGAGCCAGATCGATAGCGTCGTTGAAACAATCACCGGATTCTTGACCAGTTCCCAGTTTGGCACCGGTGCATTGAACACGCTGAGCGCCGCCGGCAGCTTCGTCACTGGCTTGATCCTGCTTCTGGTGATCCTGTTCTTCTTCCTGAAGGACGGAGACAAGATCTGGGCCTTTGCCGTGTCGTGGACTCCACGCCACTACCGCAACAAGTGGATTCTCTCCGGCGATCGGGCCCTGCGCACCTTCGGCGGCTACATCCGCGGTACTGCCACCGTGGCCGCGGTAGATGCCTTGGGCATCACCGCAACATTGCTGATCGTGCAGGTGCCCTTGGCCATCCCGCTGGGTGTCATCGTCTTCCTCGGATCCTTCGTCCCGATGGTCGGTGCTACGGTTGCCGGAATCCTGGCCACGCTGATCGCCTTGGTGACCAACGGTCCAGTGATTGCGCTAATCGTGCTTGCCGCGGTGATCTTGGTGAATCAGCTGGAGGGCAACTTCCTCCAGCCGGTCGTCATGGCCAATGCCCTGAGCCTGCATGCGCTGGTCGTCTTGATGGCGCTGACCGCTGGCACCGTCCTCGCTGGCATCGTTGGCGCCGTCCTGGCGGTGCCGCTGGTTGCGGCAGCGTGGGCGGTGATCAAGGTGTGGACCGGACGCGACAAGTCCGATGCGGTGGCTGAAGCCAGTGAAGACATCAAGTCCGAAGTTGAAATCAGCGAAGAGGACGCGGCTATCGAAAAGCTCGAAGCCAAGGAGAAGCACAGGGAACAGCACATGGAATCCCCTCAGGATTCTGCGTAATTGTCGCCAGTGGGGGCGCTCCTGCATTGCAGGGGCGCCCCTTTCTTACGCCACTTAATGCTGTCGTTCGAATTATTTCCAAATAATTCTCAAGGAGTTCATGCGCCCTCCCAGCCCCGAATTTCCAGGGTTTTCACGCTGGGAGCAGAGCGTGGATGGCTAATCCCGCGTTGCCGTGCGTGTTGTTTCTGTGTTTAATGTGACTGAAGTGATGGAAGTGGAGCGACGCGGGATGCGCAAGCACCTTGAGAAGTTTTGCAGCATGTCTTCGTTTTCCCCAACAGGGAGAATCCCGCGCCATGCTTCGCCCGCAATCAATGCGCTAACGCGTACTGAAGACTGGGAGGTATCCACGTGCTGGAATCCAGCAATGACGGAGCAGATAAGTATTTTTCGCTGACCGTCGGCCCAATCGCCGACCGCCATCAGGTGGTCAGGATCGGTGCCGCGGAGCAGCTGCCACTGGACTCGGCCGCGCAGGCGTCCGGAAGTTCGGTACAGCAACCGTCCGCGCTCGCCCAGGACAGTTTGGATGACTGGTTCTAGGTTCCGCTTTCAGGTATCAAAAAATCCCGGCAGCCCATGGCTGCCGGGATTTTTGCGTATCAGCTTACTTGCCGAACCAGATGCCGATCTCGCGCTCTGCGGACTCAACGGAGTCCGAGCCGTGGACCAAGTTCTGCTGGACCTTCAGGCCCCAGTCGCGGCCGAAGTCGCCACGAATGGTGCCTGGGGCTGCGGTGGTCGGGTCGGTGGTGCCGGCCAGCGAACGGAAGCCTGCAATGACGCTCTGGCCTTCAGCCACGATCGCCACCACTGGACCGGAGAGCATGAACTCCACCAGCGGCTCGTAGAACGGCTTGCCTTCGTGCTCTGCATAGTGCTCGGCGAGCAGCTCTCGAGTAGCTTCCAGCTGCTGCAGCTTGGCAATGGTGTAGCCCTTGGCTTCAATGCGGGCAAGGATCTGTCCGGTCAGGCCGCGCTTGACGCCATCTGGCTTGACCAGGATCAGGGTACGTTCAGTCATGTGACTACCTCTTCGTATCGTTGATGTACTTCTTGGAATCTTAGGCTTGCTCGGGGTTGGCTTTTTCCCAGGCTTCCTGGGCGGCGGCACGGCGCTTGTTTTCCACGTCGATTTCCTCGCCCTTGGACAGCGCAAACCACCAGCACAGGGCGAACGCCGCGGCCAGGTAGAACATGTCCACCAGGATGAAGCCGCTCAGGAAGAACACTACCTGCAGGATCCAGCCGATGATGTAGCCGATCTTCTTGCCCAGCAGGGCGCAGTTGAAGATGCACAGCAGCGCCACGGCAGCGCCGAGGCTGAGCACCACTGCGGGTTCGCCGCGCTTGAGCCCGAAGGCCGCGAGGGTGACGAACACCGCCAGCAGCGCCTCGCAGACCAGCACGGTTGATGCGAACATCATCTTCGTGGAACGCTGCTTCTTCTTCATCCCAGGTCGCCACTCGCGCTGGGCACGGGTGAGTTTGGCCATTAGGACTTGCCTCCCTTGAGCAATAGTGAAATCTCGCCCACCAGTGTAATCGAACCGGTGACCAGCACTCCGCCGGACAGGTCGTTGCCTGCCTCCGCGCGGCCAACGGACCACTCGATGGCGTCTTCCAGGTTTTCGGTGACGTGGATGTCAGCTTCCGGCCAGCCGGCATCGATGGCCAGGGTGGACAGCTCGCCGGCGGGAATGGCTCGCGGCGAGGAGGACTGGGTGATGCAGATGTCCTCGACCATGTCCCCGTATTCCTCGCGCAGGGTGTAGAGCATCGCCTCGGCGTCCTTCTCCTGCAGGATGCCGACCATCAGGACCAGACGCGTGAAGCCGAAGGATTCCTTGATCGCTTCCGCGGTGACGCGGATGCCGTCCGGGTTGTGCCCGGCATCCACCAGGATGCTCGGGGCCGCACGCAGCAGTTCCAGCCGGCCCGGGCTCGTCGCCGCGGCGAAGCCGTCGCGGACCAGGTCGGCGTTCAGCTCGCGCTGTCCGCCGCCGAGGAATGCCTCCACCGCGGCCAAGGCCACGGTGGCGTTCTGCGCCTGGTGGGCGCCGAACAGCGGCAGGAAGATCTCGTCGTAGCGGGCAGCCTGGCCCTGGATGGACAGCAGCTGCCCGCCCACGCCATGCTGGCGATCCAGCAGCTTGAAGTCCAGGGTGTCGAAGGCCGCCGGCACGTCGAGCTCGCGGGCACGGGCCAGCAGCACGTCGGCCGCGTCCACCGGCTGCACCGAGGAGACCAGGTAGCCTCCGGGCTTGAGGATGCCGACCTTCTCCTCGGCGATCTCCCCCGGGGTGTCCCCGAGCAGGTCGGTGTGGTCCAGCGAGATCGGGGTGATCACCGAAACATCGGCATCGGCCACGTTGGTGGCGTCGGTGATGCCGCCCAGGCCCACTTCGAGCACCACGACATCCACCGGGACTTCGGCGAAGACCGCGAAGGCGAGGATGGTGACAGCCTCGAAGTAGGTCAGCTTGTTTTCCCCGCGCTCGACGAGCTCGGCGTCCACGATCTCAAGGAACGGGCTGATCTCATCCCATACGCGCACGAAGGTCTCGTCATCCACCGGCGCGCCGTCGATGGCGATGCGCTCGGTGACCGAAATCAGGTGCGGCGAGGAGTAGCGGCCGGTGCGCAGATCGTGCGCCATCAGCAGCGATTCGATCATGCGTGCGGTCGAGGTCTTGCCGTTGGTGCCGGTGATGTGGATGACCGGGCAGGCCTTGTTGGGCTCGCCGAGGATCTCCATGGCCCGGAACATCGGAGCCATGCGCGGCTCCATCTTGTTCTCCGGGGCCCGGGACAGCAATTGCGCGTAGACACGGTCCAGTTCGCTCACTAGTTGGCCTCGACTTTGCCGGAATCCAGCTTGGCCACGGCAACCTGCTCGCCCTGGGCCGAATCGTCGGCGACGAGCTCCAGCTGCGCGCTCAGGGTTTCGCCGGCCACCAGCTCGCGGTTGGCTTCCAGCGCCGCGATGGTGGCCGCGCTGGCGGTGATCACGGTGCGGATGCGGTCCGAAACCTGCAGGTCCGCGTCCTTGCGGGCGGACTGGATGGAGCGGATCATGTCGCGGGCGGTGCCCTCGGCGGCCAGCGCCTCGGTGACCTCGGTATCCAGCACCAGGAAGCCGCCATCGATGACCGCCGCGGCGATCTCGCCGGCCGCATCCACCACGGTGTCCAGGGTGTATTCGCCCTCGGCCAGTTCCAGGCCGCCGGCGGTGACAACACCGTTGGCGACGGACCAGTCACCGGACTTGGCGCCCTTGATCGCCTGCTGCACGTTCTTGCCCAGGCGCGGGCCGGCGGCACGGGCGTTGACCACCAGCTGCTGGCTGATGCCGTAGCTGGCAGCGTCCACGCCCTCGGCGTCGATCAGGGTCACTGCCTTCAGGTTCAGCTCGTCCTTGATGATCGATGCGTAGGTGCCCTCCAGGCGGGCGGCATCGGTGAGCACAACCTTCAGCTCGGCCAGCGGCAGGCGCACGCGCAGGTTCTTGGCCTTGCGCAGCGAGGAGCCCACCGAGCAGATCTTGCGGGTGGTTTCCATGGTTTCCAGCAACGCGGCGTCGGTCGGGAACTGCTCGGCATCCGGCCAGTCGGCCAGGTGCACCGAGCGCTGCCCGGTCAGCCCGCGGAAGATCTCTTCGCTGGCCAGCGGCAGCAGCGAAGCGGTGACCTTCACCAGGGTTTCCAGCGCGGTGTACAGGGTGTCGAAGGCCTGGGTGTCCTCGTCGAAGAAGCGCTGGCGCGAGCGGCGCACGTACCAGTTGGTCAGCGTGTCCATGTAGTGGCGCACCGCCTCGGTGGCATCGGAAACCTCGTAGGAATCCAGCGCCTCGGTGACCTCGCGCACCAGCTGGCCGGTGGCGGCCAGCATGTACGCATCCAGCGGGTCGGTGGAAGCGGTGGTGAACTTGGCCTCGTAGCCGGCCCCGTTGTTGGCGGAGTTGGTGTAGAGGTTGAAGAAGTGCCAGACGTTCCACAGCGGCAGCAGCACCTGGCGCACGCCATCGCGGATGCCCTGCTCGGTGACCACCAGGTTGCCGCCGCGCAGGATCGGGCTAGCCATCAGGAACCAGCGCATCGCATCCGAGCCGTCGCGGTCCAGGACCTCGGTGACATCCGGGTAGTTGCGCAGAGACTTGGACATCTTCTGCCCGTCCGAGCCGAGCACGATGCCGTGGGAGATCACGTTGGTGTAGGCCGGGCGGTCGAACAGCGCGGTGGACAGCACGTGCATGGTGTAGAACCAGCCACGGGTCTGGCCGATGTACTCGACGATGAAGTCCGCCGGGTGGTGGCCGGAATCGAACCATTCCTGGTTGTCGAACGGGTAGTGCACCTGGGCGTAGGGCATCGAGCCGGAGTCGAACCAGACGTCGAGCACGTCTTCCACGCGGGTCAGCGTGCCGCCTTCGGCACAGCCTTCGTGGGCGCGGGTCAGCTCGTCGATGAACGGTCGATGCAGATCCGGCTGGCCTTCGTGGTTCACCGGCAGGCGGCCGAAGAAGTCCTTCAGCTCGGCCAGCGACCCGAAGACCTCGCGGTGGGTGCACTCGGCGCCCGAGCATTCCCAGACCGGGATCGGCGAACCCCAGTAGCGGTTGCGCGAGATCGACCAGTCGCGGGCGTTTTCCAGCCACTTGCCGAACTGGCCGTGCTTCACGTTGCCCGGGATCCAGTTGATCTGCTCGTTCAGCTCGACCATGCGGTCCTTGAACTTGGAAACCTCGACGTACCACGAGGAGATCGCGCGGTAGATCAGCGGGGTGCGGCAGCGCCAGCAATGCGGGTAGGAGTGCTCGTAGGAAGCCTGCTTGACCAGCTTGGCCTCGTCCTTGAGCACATTGGTGATGGTCTTGTTCGCATCGAAGACCTGCACGCCGACGATGTCGGCCAGCGGCCCGCCAGCGAAGACCGGCAGGAACTTGGCGCCCTCGTCCACCGAGAGGATCACCGGGATGCCGTGCTCTTCGCAGACCTTCTGGTCATCCTCGCCGTAGGCCGGAGCCTGGTGCACGATGCCGGTGCCGTCGGCCACGGTGACATAGTCGGCGGTGAGAATCTGCCAGGCGTTTTCGGTGCCGTACTTCTCGGTGTCGGTGTAGGTGTCCCACAGCGGGGCGTAGCGCACGCCGGCCAGGTCGGCGCCGGTGTAGCTGGCGGTGACCGCGGCGGCGGCTTCCTTCGCGTCCTTGTAGCCCAGGTCCTTGGCATAGGAGCCGAGCAGGTCGCGGGCCAGCAGGAATGGGCCGGCGGCGGCCGAAGCCTTCACGCCAGCTTCGCCGGCGGGGAGAACGACGTACTCGATGTCCGGGTGCACTGCCAGCGCCTCGTTGGTCGGCAGGGTCCACGGGGTGGTGGTCCAGGCCAGGGCCTGCACGCCGGCCAGGGCCTTGGAGGCCTCGGTTTCGCCGGCGAGGATGGTGAAGCCGACGGTAACGGTCTGGTCCTGGCGGTTCTTGTAGACGTCGTCGTCCATGCGCAGCTCGTGGTTGGACAGCGGCGTCTCGTCCTTCCAGCAATACGGGAGCACGCGGAAGCCCTGGTAGGTCAGGCCCTTGTCGGACAGCTGCTTGAATGCCCAGATGACCGATTCCATGAACTCGACGTTCAGGGTCTTGTAGTCGTTTTCGAAGTCGACCCAGCGGGCCTGGCGGTTCACGTACTCTTTCCACTCGTCGGCGTACTTCATCACCGAGGTGCGGCAGGCGTCGTTGAACTTGTCGATGCCCATGGCTTCGATCTGCTTCTTGTCGGTCATGCCCAGCTGCTTCATGGCTTCCAGCTCGGCTGGCAGGCCGTGGGTGTCCCAGCCGAAGCGGCGCTCGACGCGCTTGCCGCGCTGGGTCTGGTAGCGGGCGACGAGATCCTTGACATAGCCGGTGAGCAGGTGGCCGTAGTGCGGCAGGCCGTTGGCAAAGGGAGGTCCGTCGTAGAAGACGAATTCTTCGCCTTCGCGCTGGTCGATGGAGGCCTGGAACGTGTTGTCGTTCTTCCAGTATTCGAGGACGCGCTTCTCAAGTTCTGGGAATCGCGGTGAAGCCGGGGTCGAACCGGTTGGGTCTGTAGTGACCTTCGGGTAGAAGCTCATCGAATGGGCCGTCCTTCAAGCGTAGGGTCGATAAATCCTTGCCTACGAGGACGGCGATAATGCCGCGGTACCACCCCGCTTATCCCCCGCCTAAATCGCGGAGAACCACTTATCATCAGCTGTGACGGGCTGGTCCCGTTCGGTTCTACTGGGCAAACCCGAGGTTCGCGGTTCTTCCGAAGACTCACCGGTGATAGCCGGATCGAAGTCGCAGTCCTTATATCGTACCGCGTGATGCGCGTGGTGAAAATTCCCAGATCACCCAAGATGGCAATGAGTTCAGGCTCACAGCCTTGTGGCCCAAGCACCGAGGAAAGGGGCTGATGCAGGGAAATCTCCGTTGCCTGCATTTTCAGGATAGCGCGTTGAGGGGGCCTTGCCGCAAGGCCCCACCCATGGCCCATAATCGATACCTTCCCCACGAGAACCATCCAGATCAGGGAGCCTGCGTGCCTGCTGCAACTTCTAACACCAGCTACTTCAATTCCATCCACGAACATGCCACACCCGAACTCGCGGAAGACATCGCGCAGGACCAGCAACGGCTGGAAGAGATCGCCGCGCGCATCAAGCAGCTCCGCTGCGAAGCGGTTGAGCGCATCGCTGCACGCGGCAAGGACCGGGCCGGCACCCTCCAGCAATCCCTGCAGCGCGATGTCGAGCTGAACGAACTGGCTCAGCGGCTGCGCCAGCTGGACCTCATGGGACCATACGCCTGCTTGGGGTACATGCAATTCGCCCAGACCGGCGAGCGCCTCTACATCGGACGAGCCGGCTTGAGCGATGCCCAAGGCAAGCAGCTGATGGTGGACTGGCGCACACCGGCGGCCGAACCATTCTTCGCTGCCACGCATGAAGAGAGCTACGGGCTGTCGATGCGTCGCCGCTACCGCTGGCGCCGGCAGCGCATTTCCGACTACTGGGACGAAGTATTCGATTCCTCCCAGCTGCAATCCCATACCCGCCTGGATGACCACTCATCTTTTCTCGCGTCACTTGGCAGCAAGCGCACACCGAAAATGCGGGACGTGCTCTCGACGATCCAGTCCGATCAGGACGCGATCATCCGCAGCAGCTCGCGCGGCGCACTGGTGGTTGACGGCGGGCCAGGCACCGGCAAGACGGTCGTCGCCCTGCACCGCGCCGCGTACTTGCTCTACGCGGATCAGCGCCTGCGCAGCCAAGGAGGCAAGGTGCTGGTCGTGAGTCCGCATGAAGCCTACTCCTCCTATGTCTCTGATATCCTGCCGAATTTGGGAGAGGATGATGTTCTCATTGCCACTCTTTCGAACATAGTTTCGATAGGGCAAGATCTCCCTGCCGAACAAGATCCCGAAGTCCAGCGCATTAAATCCAGTGCCGCCATGCTGAGTGCGCTGAAGAAAGCAGTCGAGGTCTTTGAAGAGCCGCCCGCCACCGAGGTGGTGCTCGATATCGGTGAATTCCAAGCCAAGGCCACTGCGCAACTATGGCGCGACGCGGTGGGCATGATCGACTCCGAGACTCCGCACAACGAAGCGCGCATCCAATTGCGCGAAGCTCTGGTTGACCTGCTGCTCCCCCAGCTAGCAGGCAGCAATGCCGCTGAACCGCAACTTCGCGCCGATGCGGCACGAAGTTCTGCACTCGGAGCGCTGCTCAATGAATACTGGCCCATCCTGGATCCGCTGAATCTCCTGAAGGCTTTGTATTCGACGCCCGCATTGCTTCGGTACAGCGGCTCGGAACTCACTGACGACCAGATCGAGAAGTTGCTGTCCGCCCCACGTCCAGTCGCATGGACGACATCAGATATTCCGTTGATCGATTATTCCCGCTATCTGATCGGAGACCAGGACAGCGAGACCAGCCATCGTGACGAGCAGTCTCGAATCCATGCAGAGCGAAACCGATGGACGAACGTCATAGACGATCTGATGGCCTCGGCTGATGACAAGGAAGACCTGGCATCTCAGCTCATGCACCACGATCTCCAGGAGCATCTGCTCAGCCATAGCTTGGAGACCCCGTTGGCGAAGGAAAGTTTCGACGGGCCCTTCTCGCATGTCGTCGTCGATGAAGCCCAAGACCTGACCGATGCCCAATGGGCAATGATCCAACGCCGTTGCCCGTCGGGCAGCCTGACGATTGTCGGCGACAGGGCCCAGGCCGTTGACGGTTTCAGCACGTCATGGGAACAGCGGCTAGCAAGCATAGGCATTCACGACATCTCCATCTCCCGGTTGCGGGTCAACTACCGCAGCACCGCACAGATCATGGAAGCCGCAGCAGCGCAGATCCTGCCGGAGATGCCGGAGGCCAACGTGCCGCAATCGCTGCGAGCAAACGGTGCACCGGTACGCTACGCCCATCCTTCACACCTCAAGAAGATTCTCGACCAATGGCTGGCCGAAAATAATGAAGGCACCGCTGCGGTGATTGGGCTTCCGGGTTTCCCCGCCTCCGAACGAGTCAGCGTGCTGACTCCTGAACACGCCAAGGGACTGGAATTCGATCTGGTGCTCGTCTGCCAACCTGAGAACTTCGGCCAGACCCGGCGCGGCGCAGTACGCCGGTACGTGGCCATGACCCGAGCGACAGCTCAATTGGTCATATTGGCCGAGCAACGACCATCGGGCAGCCTTTAGTAGGCTGGCTTCCATGAGCACTGCCGAACCGCAACGGTTGGAAACCCGGAATCAACAGCACGCCTTCGCCTCACCAAGCGTGCTGCGTTGGGGCCAGCATCTGGTCACGGCGATTCTCCTTGCCATTGCGCTGCTGCGACAGCTAGCAACTCAGGATGCCGCGTTGCCTGCCATCCTCGTCTCAGTGCTTTTCGCTGGCTGGTACAGCGCAGGCTTCATTGCCCATTCCAAGGCTGGCGCCTTCGCGGTGCGCGCATGGTGGCTGGCGCTGCTGCTCGGGATTTGGGTAGCAAGCCTTTTCGTTTCGGCCGAATTCATGTGGCTCGCCTTCAGTCTGTGGCTGCTCTTGGGCCACCAGCTGCCGTTCCTACCCTCAATCTTGTGGTCGGTGGTCGTCTACGCTTTTACGCTGCTTGCTCCGTATCTGCACCATGGGCGACTGAGCATTGCGGCCATAGCCGGTCCATTAGTCGGCGGCTTGTTCGCTTGGGGCATTTCCCGCGGTTACCTGCAGATGGAACGCGATGCCCAAGTGCGCACTTCGCTCGTGAATTCCCTGGTCCGCGCCCAGCATGAAATGGCCGACCTCCAAGAGGAACTTGCGAGGTCGCAGCACGAGGCGGGCATCGCAACGGAACGCACGCGCCTGGCCCGCGAAATCCATGACACTGTCGCACAGCAGCTGTCCTCCATCGGCCTGCATGCCAAGGCGGCAGAGGCCTCCAAGGAACCGGACGCAGCCGAGAAAGCACTGGTTCGCATTGATGAGCTTTCCGGACAGGCGCTGACCGATTTGCGCCGCATTATCGCCGCGCTCGCACCCGCTGAACTGGATTCGCAGGCACTGGCCGGCGCATTGAACCGGATACTGGAGAATTTCGAAGCTGATTCGAACGTCGGCACCCGGCTGGACATCGAGCCGGGTTTGCCCGCCCTGGAGCCCAGCGTGCAGATTGCCTTGCTGCGCACCGCGCAGTCGGCGCTCTCTAACGTCCTTCGCCATGCCCACGCTTCAATCGTTGCTATCAGCTTGAGCAGCAGTGGCGACGAAGTCCGCCTGGATATCGTGGATGACGGTGTTGGGTTCACGCCGAATTCCGGTCCCGCGCAAACCAGCACCGAGGCTGGCGGGTTCGGCCTGAAAGCCATGAACCAGCGGCTGCGGGAGCTCGGCGGCGGACTGGACATCGAAAGCTCCCCAGGCGAAGGCACAGCACTGTGCGCGCATCTTCCGATCAACGTCGCAAAGGACAAATCGTGATCCGCATCCTCTTAGTCGATGACCATCCCATCGTTCGCACCGGGTTGCGGGCGCTTTTTGAGAACTTCGGAGACATCGCAGTGATCGGCGAGGCCTCCAGCGGCGAGGAAGCGCTAGCGTTCGTCAAGGACAACCCGGTTGATGTCGTGCTGTGCGATCTGCGCCTCGGTGCCGGGATGAACGGCGCGCAGACCACGGCAGCCATCCGCAAGCTATCCAAGCCTCCCCACGTGCTGATCCTGACCACGTTCGACAAGGACTCGGAAATCTTGGCCTGCATCGAAGCCGGAGCCGCCGGCTATCTGCTCAAGGACGTCAGTGCGCAAACCATCGTGGATTCCATTCGCCAAGCAGCGGCCGGCCAGATGGTGCTGGCCCCAGAGATGACCCTGCGGGTTGTCGAGGGCATGCGTCGGCCGAAGATCGAGCTGACTGCACGCGAGAAAGACGTGCTGGCCCAACTGGCTACCGGTGCCGGAAACAAGCAGATCGCCAAGGCGCTGTTCGTGTCTGAGGCAACGGTGAAGACCCATCTGGTGCATATCTTCGACAAGCTCCAAGCATCCAGCCGCACAGATGCCATCAACAAGGCGACAGAGCACGGTTTGCTCTAAGTTCTTCCGGCATTCGGAAGACACGCCGGTAACCGCCTCAACCTTTCGGTTGAACTTTTATTCGCCCTTTTCCACGATGGATTGACCTGCAAAAAATCATTAACTGGAACTATGAAAGTTCCAGTTATTTCCCGGGTCGGCGATTCGCTGACCAGCCGGCGCGGCGCTCGCCTGTGGGCCGTCGGCATCGTCGCAGCAATTCTCGTCCTCTTTGGCGCGCTGAGCAGCGTCCAGGCTCCGGCCCGGTCTGCGAGCTCGCTGGTTGGCGATTCGGATTCGGCCAAGGTCGCCCAGCTCATCGATGCGAACTCCAACGAGTCCGAAGCCACGGCCCTGCTGGTGGCCAGCCGTGGCGACGGCAACGCGCTCAGCGACAACGACCGCGCAATGATTGATCGCCAGGCAGATGCCTTGGGTCACGCAGCGAACGTCACCGCTGGCCGCACCATGGCCAGCGAGGATCAGCAGGCAGCCATGGTTCCGCTCTCCTGGAATACCGTGTCCGATGCGGCCGACCGGGAAACGCTCAAGTCGATTCGAAGCTGGATCCAGGATCATCCATCAGCAGATTTGCAGCTTCAGGTCACCGGGCCTACCGCCTTTGCAGTCGATGTCACCAATGCATTTGCCGGTGCCGACTTCACCCTCTTGGCAGTCACCGTGGCAATCGTGGCTGTCTTGCTGGTCTTGACCTACCGATCGCCGGTGCTCTGGCTGATCCCGTTGGCGGTCGTTGCCATCGCCGACCGCAGCGCCTCTCTGGTGGCCAACCTGCTGGGCAATGCCTTCGACCTGCACTTCGATTCCGGCGTGCTCAGCGTCCTGGTCTTCGGCGCAGGCACCAACTACGCCCTGCTGCTGATCTCCAGGTACCGCGATGAGTTGCATAAGCATGCTGATCACCGCCAGGCGCTGGCTAAAGCCTGGGCATCCAGCTTCGAGGCCATTCTCACTTCAAACCTGACCGTGGTCTTGGCTCTGCTCACCCTGGGCCTGGCAGTCATGGACGATACGCGCGGATTGGGTATCGTTTGCGCCGTCGGCTTGCTGATCGCGGCGATCTTCGCGCTGTTCCTCTTACCCCCGATCCTGGCCATGTGCGGCCGCAACGCCTTCTGGCCATTGATTCCCCGTCCAGGACAGGAAGCCAAGACGGAGAATTTCTTCGGCCGTGCAGCTCGCTCCGTGATGAACCGTCCGGGACTGAACCTCACCGCGATGGCACTATTGCTTCTGGTGCTTGCCGGAGCACTCACCGGTACGCGTATTGGCCTGGATCAAACCCAGCAATTCCGAACGGCAACCGAATCCTCCAGTGCCATGGACCTGCTGGCAGAGCATTTCCCCGCCGGGGAAACCCAGCCGGTCACCGTCTTGGCGCAGGGTGCAGGGACTGGCCCATTGCGAGATGAATTCGCTCGCCTTGAGAACGTGAAACGCGTCGGCGAGGCAAGCCAGCTCGGCACTACCGCGTGGCAGGAGTTCTCGGTGATTCTCGACGTTGATCCCAACTCGGCGAAGGCCCAGGATCTTGTGCAGCAGCTGCGTGATGCCGCAGCCCGTGGAGGAGACGGGCAGGTGCTGATTGGCGGACAGAGCGCAGAACAACTGGATTCACATCAAATGCACCTGCGAGACCTCTACGTGATTGCGCCGCTGATCATGATGATCTGCTTCGTGATGCTCGGCTGGCTCACCCGTTCATGGCGCACTGCCCTGGCTCTGGGAGTGGTGAACCTGCTCAGTGCTGCAGCTGCTGTCGGATTGGGTTCGCTGGTTTCCTCAGTCGTCTTCGAGGCTGACGCGCTGGATGTCCAAGTGCCGCTGTTGGCCTTCGTCTTCCTGGTAGCGCTCGGCGTGGACTACACGATCTTCCTGACCCAGCGCGTGCGCCAGGATGCACAGGCGCTGGAACTGCATGAAGCAGTTGCCTTGGCAGCAAGCCGCACCGGATCAGTCATCACCAGTGCCGGGCTCGTGCTCGCCGGAGTATTCGCCGCCCTGGCGACCTTGCCTCTGACCGTCCTGGGCCAGCTCGGCCTGATCGTCGGACTCGGCGTCCTGCTGGACACATTCGTTGTTCGGACCTTGCTGCTGCCCGCGCTGTTCGCGGTCCTGGGTTCGGCCAAGCGCCCGGTCTTCGGCCACGTTTCCTCCCCTGCGGAAGCATCTGCAGAACCAACCACTCAGAAAGAAAGCAACATCAATGCGTAAGCTCGTCAATTTCTCCTTCACCTACATGATCCTCGGAGTCGCCTCTGGTCTCTTCTACCGGGAATTCACCAAGATGAACGGTTTCCCGGAGGGAGCGTGGACCCAGCTATCGGTAGTCCATACCCATCTGCTCGTCCTCGGCTTCATCATCCTGCTGCTGGTGCTCCTGCTGGAGAAGGCCTTCGTCCTGAGCCAGCATCGCAAGCTCTTCGCATGGTTCATGGGAACCTACAACGCGGGTGTGCTCCTCACTGCGGGCATGCAGCTCACCCACGGCATCATGACCGTGCTGGGCATCGAGTCCTCCAAGATGGTCTCCGGCATCGCGGGCCTTGGACACATGTCGATCACTGCAGGCATGATCCTGCTGTTCATCATGCTCCGCCGCAGTGTCGGCGCCGGTGATCAACAGAAGGCCCCACGGAAGCGGGCAGTCGAGGGCTAGGCAATCGGCCCGTCGTCGATTTGCCGTTCCCGGCTGGCCGGTGAACTGGCTGGCTGGGCGGGTCTGAACATCGCGCGGTGGCCCTGGCAGCAGCGCTGCTCATGGCAGCTGATACTGATTCGGCCGGTAGCAAGTCGAAGAAGTTGCGGGCTGAAAACACCAATGGGCAGGGTCCCTCAGCAGATTTGCCGAGGGACCCTGCCCATTGCGTGCTAGAGCCCGGGGTGAAACTTACAGGCTCTCAACCAATTTTTTTGCCGAAGAGAATTCCATCATCGCTTCGCGCTCAACAACCTTGATGCGGTCGCGGGTGATCTCGCCGAAACGGGTCGAAACGGTGCCGGCCGCAGCGCCCAGCTCCTTCTCGTGGGCATCCAGGTTCTTCCAGCCCTCCCAGTTGGAGAAGTTCACGCCGCGGCTTTCCAGCAGCTCGGCGATCTTCTGGGAAGAATCCGGCTGTGCCAGCTTGGTGAGATCTTCAAGCAGGTGGGTGATCGTCTCCAAGGCGTCGCCCTTGGTGTGGCCAATCAGGCCGATAGGGCCGCGCTTGATCCAGCCGGTGGCGTACAGGCCAGGAACGTGATTGCCCGAAGCATCCAGCACACGGCCTTCAGCGTTTGGCAGCACGCCCTTGGCACCGTCGTATTCAATGTCATTGACCGCTGAGCCGAAGTAGCCGACTGCACGGTAGATGGCCTGCAGCGGGTACTCGATGAATTCACCGGTACCGCGTGCGCCACCATTGCCGTCAAGCTCATTGCGCTCAACCTTCAGACCGGAAACCTTGCCATCCTCACCCAGAACCTCGACCGGGGACTGCAGGAAGTGCAGGTGCAGGCGACGCGAGGCGCTTGGAGCTTCTTCGCGTTCTTCCTGCTCGATCAGCCAGTTGGTCAGCGTGGAGACCATGGTCTTGGTCTGGTTATTGGTCTTCATGGCTTCGTCCGAGGCCTTGTCGAATTCGAAGTCCTCCGGGTACAGCACGATGTCCACGTCCTTGGAGTGCGAGAGTTCGCGCAGTTCCAGCGGGGTGAACTTGACCTGTGCCGGACCGCGGCGGCCGAAGACGTGCACGTCGGTGACGGCCGAGTCGTTCAGCTGCTCGTAGATGTGCTCCGGGATTTCGGTTTCCAGCAGCTGGTCAGCGTGCTTTGAGAGAATGCGGGCGACGTCCAAGGCGACGTTGCCGTTGCCGATGACGGCAACTTCCTTGGCCGAGAGGTCCCAGTTCTTGTCGGCATCCGGGTGCGCGTCGTACCAGGAAACGAAGTCGGCGCCGCCGAAGGAGCCGTCAAGATCGATGCCCGGAATATTCAGGTCGGCGTCCTTCTGGGCGCCGGTCGAGATGATCACTGCATCGTAGCGGGTGCGCAGGTCCTCCAGCGAGATGTCCCGACCCAGGCCGACGTTGCCGTAGAAGTCGATCCAGTCGTTGTCGAGCACCTTGTGCAGGGCATTGATGATGCCCTTGATGCGTGGGTGGTCAGGCGAAACGCCGTAGCGGATCAATCCGAAGGGAGTCGGCAGCTCGTCGAAGAGGTCAACGTGCAGCTTCAGTTCGCCGGAGGCGACTGGCTGGCTCTTGTTCAGCAGGTCGGCGGCGTAGATGCCAGCTGGACCGGCACCAACGATGGCAACACGCAGCGCCCGGGAAGTGAGGTGCTCAGGGACGGTAATTTCACTCATCAAACAACTTCTCTTTCTTAGTCAACGAATGAGGCCGGCGCGGTGGCTTCGGCATTCACTAGCGGCAGGAGGTCTACCAGTTGGTCGGAGGCTTCCGGGGCTAGCCGAACGACGTCACCTATAACGATAACGGCCGGATTCGCCACTGCGGCCTTGCGGGCGCGCTTTACAATCCCTTCTAGCGTACCGATAGTTGTGCGCTGCGTCTGTGAGTAACCTCGCTCAACTATCGCAATTGGGGTACTTGACGGTAAACCACGGGTAAGCAATGTCTCAACAATTTGCGGCAAATTCGATACTCCCATCAGCACCGCCAAGGTGTGATCGGACCGGATCGGCACATCAGCAAGTTCCCCGTGCCCGCTGACCACGGTGAACCCGGCAGCAATGCCCCGATGGGTGACGGGAATGCCGGCAGCCATGGGCACCGAGACGGCACTGGTAATGCCTGGAATCACGCGTACAGGAATGCCATATTCCGCGACGTAGAGCATTTCCTCGCCGCCGCGGCCCAGCACGAACGGATCGCCGCCCTTCAGGCGGACCACCCGCTTGCCTTCCAAAGCGTATTTGACCAGTAATTCATTGGTTTCATCCTGGGTTTTGACATGGCATCCAGGCGACTTGCCCACATCGATAACCAGCACGTCCTCAGGCAGCTCGGCCAGCAGCGCGGTGGGGCCCAGCTTGTCGGCCAGGACGACGTCTGCGGCCATCAAGGCCTTGTATCCGGCGACGGTGATCAGCTCGGGATCCCCCGGCCCACCGCCAATCAGTGTGATGCGGCCATCAGCCATTGTTCTCTCCAGTCCGGGTCATTCCTCGATCGGCCATCAGCTTGCGTTCGATCGGGGCGAAGAATAGAAGTTCGATAAGTACGCCAACCAGCAAGATGGTCAATATGACCAACATCACCAGCGGCAGATCGGCGAGGTCCCGGCCGCGCTGGAGCAGCGAGCCTACGCCCAAGGCCAGCGAGCCGCCGACAGCAATCAGTTCGGCCGCCATCAAGGAGCGCCAGGCGAAAGCCCAGCCTTGGCGCAGGCCTGCCACGTAACCGGGCAAAGCAGCGGGCAGTTCGATGTACAGGATGTGCTCGCGCCGGGAGGCGCCGAGCACCTTGGATAGCGCCTTGTACTGTGTCGGGATCATGTCGATTCCCGAGAGCAGGCCGTTGATGATCGACGGGATCGCGCCCAGGAGCAGGACGGTATAAATCGTCGCGTCGGAGAGCCCGAAGAGGATGATCGCCGCTGGCACCCAGGCAATGGACGGCAGGACCTGCATGGCCGACACCAGCGGTCCAACCCCTTGGCGCAAGAGCGGCTGGTGGGCCAGCAAGAGCGCCAGCGGAGTCGCAATCAGCACCGCGATCCCGAATCCGCTCACGGCGCGGAACAGCGAGGTGCCTACGGCCTGAACCAGTGAACCGTCGGCCAGCAGCTGAGGCAGCCTGCCGGCCACGGCGACCGGTCCGGGGAACAGGTCTTCGCGCAAGGGGCTGGCCCACGAGGCAATTTGCCACAGGCTGAGCAGCACCAGGACGGTAAGAATCGGAGCGACGACGGCATCAAGCTTGCTGCGGGTGCGCTTCTTCGCCTGTGCCGGCGTTGCGGCCTTAGCCGGCGCTTGGGTCAGTGAGCTCATGCTTTCGCTGCTCCTTTCGCAGTATCGCGGTCAGTTCGTTGGCCAGTGCGGCTGATTGCGCCGGATCGTTGCGCAGGTGATCGGTGATCTGACGGGTTTCCAGGATCCTGCCGGGGTGCGAGGAAAGCACCAGGATCCTGCCGGCAAGCCGGATCGCCTCGCGGACGTTGTGGGTGACGAAGATGATCGTCTTGCCGGTTTGCTCCCACAGGGCGCGCAGCTGCTCGTGGAGCATGTCCCGGGTGATTGCGTCCAAGGCGGCGAACGGCTCGTCCATCAGCAAGACCTGGCGGTCCTGCGCCAGAGCCCTGGCCAGGGCGACGCGCTGCCGCATGCCGCCGGAGAGCTCATGAGGCTTCTTCCCGATGGCGTGCCCCAGCTGAACCAGCTGCAGCAGTTCGGTGGTGCGCGCGGTCCGCTGGGCCGCCGGATAGCCGGCGAGCTTGAGCGCCAAATCCACGTTCTGCCCGGCGGTCAGCCACGGAAGCAGATTGGAATCCTGGAACATGAATGCCGCCCCGTCGTGCGGGACTTCCAACCAGCCGGAGCTTGGGGCCAGCAGCCCGGCGATCATGTTCAGCAACGATGACTTCCCGCATCCCGAGGCACCCAGCACCGCGATGAATTCGCCGTCGTCGATCTCAGTACTCAGCCGGTCGATCACCAGCCCGGTGCCCGGATAGCTCAGCGAGACTTCATTGATCAATACGCCCATCAGTGCTCCTGCGTTGCAAGGAAACGGGTGTCCACCAAGCCGTCAACCGAACCGGTCTGCCCGATGCCAACCTGCGCCGCATGGTCGATCAGCGTCTGGTAGGTATCGGCCAGCGGGTCCTCGTCGAAGGAAACTTCTTCCAGTGCAGCGGCAATGACCGTCTCATCGAAGGAGCTGCCGTTCGCTGCGGCCAGGGCCTCCTGGACTGCCGCGGCCTTGTGCTGCTGATCTGCCGAGTTCAGCCATCCAATGGCTTCGGAGTTCGCGGCCACGAGCTTTTCCACGGTTCGCGGATGCTCGGTGAGGTAGTCCTGGGAGACGACCAGAACGGTCGTAGGGAATTTCCCGTTCTCCCACAACGTGGATTCGTCCACTAATCGATGACCCCCGTAGTTCTCCACCAGCAAGGAGGCGTAGGGCTCGGGAACCCACGCCCCGTCAATGGCGCCCCGCCCGAACAGCTGGGTGAGGGTGGCATTGGAGCTGGGCGTCACCGTGGCTTGCTGATCCAGCCCGTGCTCGGCCAGATAATGGCGCAGCGCCACGTCTTGGGTTCCGCCGAATTGCGGGGTGGCCAGCTCGGTGCCAGCCAATTGGCCGGGCTCGGAAATATCCGGGGACACGACCAGGCTTGCACCGCCGGATGAGGCGCCGGCGACGATTTTCAGTGACTTCCCCCCGCTGGCCAGGTAGCTGTTCAGCGCCGGACTGGGGCCCAGGTAGGCCGCATCGATGGCACCGGAGTTCAAGGCCTCGATCGCTGCCGGACCGGCATTGAACAGCTGGGTTTCCAGGCTCGTGCCATCAGCCTCAAGCTGGTCTGCAAGCAAGCCCTGGCCCGTGGAAATCAGGGCCGGGGCGTGGGTCAGGTTGGCGAAATAGCCCAGCTTGAGCTCTGCCGCCGGGCCGAGGTCCGCCGCATGCGCCGGGGCCTGGCCTGGTCCGGGCACCACGGTGGTGAGCACCGCCAGCGCGGCAAGTGCAACGACGCCGGCCAGGCCAGCGATCCTCCCGCGGAACCCGGTCGCCGGGCTGGCCGCGGACAGGCGGATTCGTGCCCCGTGGCTGATCCGGGTGCCGGCATCAGGCCGCTGCATGCTCGGCCTCGGTGATCCCGGCCGCCAGCGTGCGGCCGGTGGCGGGGTCGATCAGCAGGAAGCTGCCGCCGGTGCGCGAGGTGCTGTACTGCTCGATGGCTACCGCGGCCGAGCTGCGCACGGTGATCCGTCCCAGATCGTTGAGCCCGAGGCTGTCGGCTGGCAGCTGCGAGTAGTCGGCAATATCAATGACGTAGTTGATGTCGGCGAGCTTCGCGGCGGCGATCTTGGTGCCGTGCTTGATCAGCACCCGCTGGCCCTTGCCCAGCTGCACTGGATCCAGCACGCAGATATTTGCCTGGAACTCCCGTTGGGCTTCGGGCAGCTCGCCGGCGACCAGCGTGTCGCCGCGCGCAATGTCCAACTCGTCCTCCAGTTCCACGGCAATCGCGTCGCCGGGCCGCGCCTGGGCGGTGCTGCCGGCTGGCGTGCTGATGGACTTGATGCGGGTGACCAGCGGTTGCCCGTTGGACAGCACCTGCACCTGGTCTCCCACGTTCAGGGTCCCGTCCACCAGGGTTCCGGCGTAGCCGCGGTAGTCGCGGAACGCTTCCGGGTCCAGCCCCGGTGCCAGCGCTCCCTGCGGGCGCAGCACGTACTGCACATCCAGGCGGGCGGTGCCCTTCGGCAACGCCGGCTCCAGGTCTTCGAGCAGTCCGAGCAAGGTCGGGCCGGCGTACCAGTCGGCGCTGGCCGAAGGCTCGACGACATTGTCCCCCTGCAGGGCGGAGACCGGGATGACGGTGGTGGCTTGCACACCCAGCTGCTCGGCGAGCGCCAGCACTTCTGCCTCGATCTTGCTGAAGGCCTCCTCGTCCCAGTCGATCAGGTCCATCTTGTTCACCGCAATGACCAGCTGGGGCACCCGCAGCAGCGCGAGCACGCCCAGGTGGCGGCGGGTCTGCTCCAGCACCCCGTGCCGCGCGTCGACCAGCACGATGGCCGCATCGGCGGTGGAGGCGCCGGTGACAGTGTTGCGGGTGTACTGCACGTGCCCGGGGCAATCGGCCAGGATGAAGGAGCGCTTGCCGGTGGAGAAGTAGCGGTAGGCCACATCGATGGTGATGCCCTGCTCGCGTTCGGCGCGCAGCCCGTCGGTGACCAGCGCCAGGTCCAGGCTTCCGGCCGCCCCGCCGAAGCCGCGTTCGGCGCTGGTGCGCGCCAGGTCGTCCAGCGAGTCGGCGAGGATGGCCTTGGCGTCGTGGAGCAGGCGGCCGACAAGGGTGGATTTCCCGTCATCCACCGAGCCGGCGGTGGCGATGCGCAAAAGTGTGGTGGTCATCTTAGAAGTACCCTTCGGTTTTGCGGTCTTCCATGCCCGCGGCGGAAATTCGGTCATCGGCACGGGTGGCGCCGCGTTCGGTGATGGTGGCGACGGCCAGCTCGTCCAGCACCTTCGCCACGGTGTCGGCGGCGGAGAGCACCGCGCCGGTGCAGCTGGCATCGCCCACGGTGCGGTAGCGCACCTGCTTGATCACCACCGGCTCCTCTGCGGTGGGCTGGCTGACGGGGGTCAGCGCCCGCCACATGCCGTCGCGCTCGAACACCTGGCGGCAGTGCGCGAAGTAGATCGGCGGCAGCTCGATGTTCTCCCGCTGGATGTAGGCCCAGATGTCGCGTTCGGTCCAGTTGGAGATCGGGAAGGCGCGCACGTGCCAGCCCGGCTCGTGGCGCCCGTTGTACAGGTTCCAGATTTCCGGGCGCTGGTTGCGCGGATCCCAGACGCCGAACTCGTCGCGCAGCGACAGGATGCGCTCCTTGGCGCGGGCCTTGTCCTCATCGCGGCGGGCCCCGCCGAACACCGCGTCGAAGCCGTTGGCTTCGATGGTGTCCAGCAGCACCCGGGTCTGCAGCCGGTTGCGGGTGCCGTCGGGCAGCTCGGCAAGCTCTCCGCGGTCGATGTAGTCCTGCACGGAGCCGACCACCAGGTTCAGGCCGTACTTTTCCACCACTGCGTCCCGGAAGTTCAGGACTTCGGCGAAGTTGTGGCCGGTGTCAATGTGCACCACGGGGATGGGGACGCGGCTGGGGTAGACGGCCTTGGCCAGCAGGTGCAGCACCACGACGGAGTCCTTGCCGCCGGAGAACAGCAGCCCGGGCTTGTCGAACTCTGCGAGCACTTCGCGGATGATGTGGATGGATTCGGCTTCCAGGGCGTCCAGGACGCTGCGCTGGGTGCCGGCGGGGGCGTTAGCGGTAATGGTCATGATTCGCTCCTTTAGACGTGGATTCCGCATTCGGTCTTGCTCAAGCCGGCCCAGCGGCCGGCCCGGGGGTCTTCGCCCTCGGCCACCGGGCGGGTGCACGGCTGGCAGCCGATGGATGGGTAGCCGTTGGACAGCAGCAGGTTCACCGGCACCTGGTGCTCGGTGGCGTAGCCGATCAGCTGGTCGAAATTCCATGGGGCGACCGGATTGAACTTGACCAGTCCGTGCTTCTCATCGAAAACGACCAGCGGGGTGTTGCTGCGGGTCGGCGCCTCGTCGCGGCGCACCCCGGTGAACCATGCGCTGTATCCGGACAGCGAACGAGCCAGCGGGTCCATCTTGCGCAGCTGGCAGCAGGCGGCCGGATCCCGGGAAAACAGGTCCTTGCCGAACTTCTCGTCCTGTTCGGCAACGCTCAGCTCAGGCAGCACATCCACGACGTTCACGTCCAGGGTGCGGGCGACCTCGTCGCGAGTGACATGGGTTTCGGCAAAGTGGTATCCGGTCTCCAGGAACAGCACGTCGACCTTCGGCAGCTGCGCGGCGACCAGGTGCGGCAGCACTGCGTCGGCCATCGAGCAGGCCACCGCCACCTCATCGGCGCCCAGGTGCTCGGCGGCGAAGGCGACGACCTGCTCGGCCGTGGCCTCCCAGCCCAACTCATCGGCGCCGAGCTTGGCGATCCGCCGCAGTTCGGCTTCACTGCGGGTTCGCACGGGGTTCTGCTCGCTCATTTCAGTTCGTCCTCTTCAGCTCGGTGGGCCCAGGCCGCGAAGGATTCGCCGTCGTCCGCGGAGGCCGAATAGTTCTTCACAACCCGCTCAACGTAGTCGGGCAATTCATCGGCAGCCACCTTCAAGCCGCGTACGGTACGGCCCATGGTCGCTTCGCCGTTTTCCCGGCCGGCCAAGGTGCCGCCCAGGTGAACCTGGAAACCTGGCACCTGCTCGCCGGCCTCATTGGTGATCAGCTGGCCCTTGAACCCGAGGTCTGCGGTCTGGATGCGGGCGCAGGAGTTCGGGCAGCCGTTGACGTGCAGCGCCAACGCCCGGGGCAGCTTGCCCTGGTGATCGGCCAGGCGTTCCTCGATCTTCGCTACCGCGTCGATCATGGTGTCCTTGGTATCCACGATGGCCAGCTTGCAGAATTCGATGCCGGTGCAGGCAATAGCCGACCGCTTGAGCAGTCCGGGATATGCTTCCAGTCCGAGGGCGCGCGCTGCGCCGACAAATTCCTTGACCTGCTCCTCGGCGATATCCAGCGCAAGGATCTTCTGGTGCGGCGTGGTCCGCAGCCTGGTGGAGCCGTGCGCCTCGACCAGGTCGGCCAGGGCCACGAGCGTGCTGCCCGAGACGCGTCCTGCCGGGGCGGTCAGGCCGACGTAGAAACGGCCGTCTTTCTGCTCGTGCACGCCGCTGTGGTCACCTGCCGAGGTGGGCTGGGCCGGCAGTTCGCAATCAGGCAGCGCGTAGCCCAGGTACTCGTCCTGCAGCACCTGGCGGAACTTCTCGGTGCCCCAGTCGGCCAGCAGGAACTTCAGGCGGGCGCGGTTGCGCAGCCGGCGGTACCCGTAATCGCGGAAGATCGAGGTGACGCCCTCCCATACGTCGGCGGCCTGTTCCTGGGAGACGAAGGCGCCAAGGCGCTCGCCGAGCCGCGGGTTGGCCGACAGTCCCCCGCCGACCCACAGGTCGTAGCCGGGGCCGAGTTCCGGGTGGATGGCCGCGATCAGGGCGAAGTCGTTGATCTCGTGGACTACGTCCTGGCTGGGGTGGCCGGTGATCGCGGTCTTGTACTTGCGCGGAAGATTGGAGAACTCCGGATTGCCAATGTAGCGGCGCGAAATCTCGGCAATCACCGGGGTGGGATCGATGATCTCGTCCTTGGCGATCCCAGCTACCGGGGAACCGAGGATGACGCGCGGGACATCGCCGCAGGCTTCGGTGGTGTGCAGCCCCACGCTTTCGAGGCGGCGCCAGATTTCTGGAACATCGACGACGTCCACCCAGTGCAGCTGCACGTTCTGGCGGTCTGTGAGGTCTGCCGTGTCGCGGGCGAAGTCCTTCGAGATCTGGCCGATGACGCGCAGCTGCTCGGTGGTCAGCGCCCCGCCGTCGATGCGCACGCGAAGCATGAAGTAGCGGTCCTCGAGCTCTTCAGGGCTCAGCGTGGCGGTCTTGCCGCCGGGAATGCCCTGGGCACGCTGGGTGTACAGGCCCCACCAGCGAAAACGCCCGTGCAGGTCATCCGGGTCGATGGAGTCGAAGCCCTGCACGGAGTAGATCTCTTCGATCCGCTGGCGCACGTTCAGGCCGTTGTCGGCGGCCTTCATTTCCTCGTTGGCGTTCAGCGGCGTAGTGCCATCGACCTTCCATTGGCCGTTGGGCTTGGCCGCTCTTTTGGGGCGAACTGGTGTGGTTGTCTGCGTCATGCCCATCAGCCTAGGAACTGCCCCCAGGGGGTCAGCAACCTGCTGATGTCACATGGCTACGCGTTGACTAACGGGTTAGGAGTTCGTCATCTGGAGACATGAAAAGCCCTTCTTGAAGGGCCTTTTGCAGTCGCACAAGGAAACATTGAGTGATCATGACGTCAGGCAGCAGTGGGCTTGTCACCACGTCGGCGCCTGTGCTAGCCAGCTTCTGCTGGAAGTATCCGTCGGCGAGCAACGCGCTGAGCACCAGCACCGGACGACCGGCCGCGCCGCCCACGAGCTCAGCGATCCGCGGCTGCGCGCCCGCGCAATATCCCACCAGCACTTCGCGTTCCAGCAGGCCCGCGACCTGCTCGGCCAGGTTCTCGACCTGGTTTTGGCCGACTTCCAATCGTGTGCCCGCGGCGGCCACGATGACCAGCGGGCCTTTCTCCAGGTGCCCGGCGGCACGCTGCGCCAGAACTTGGGCCAGTTCTGGCAGCGGGCCCAACGGCGGTGCGGCTAAGGTGCCGGGGCGTGAAGCGACAGCCTGCGCAATATCGTCGGTCGTATGCACCCCGTCTGAGACCAGCAATGGCAGGACCACTGCCGGCTCGCCTTCGGGCAGTGCCGCGATGACCGATTCGAGCCGGGGTTCCTGGACATCCACATAGGCTTCGTGCCAGAGAAGCTGCCCCGGGAATTGCTGTGCGCTCATGCGTTCAAGATCGGCACGCAGATCGTGGATCAGCTGCTGCCCGTGGAGGTTGTCCGTGCCATGCGATGTGGCCACGACATGGATCGTCTGCTGGGTCTTTTGGCTCATGATTTGGTCCTCATGGATGAAGTTGGGCGCCTATTTGGCATTGCGGATGAGCTTGTGGTTCGCGGCTTGCGCCTGCGGGCGGATGACAATCTCATCGAGATTCACATGGGCCGGGGCGCTCACCGCATAGCGGATCACCTCGGCAACGTCTTCGGCGGTCAGCGGATGATCCACGCCAGCATAGACGTTATCGGCAGCGCTCTGGCTGCCCAACCGGCGCAGGGAGAACTCTTCTGTCTGCACGAGGCCAGGCAGGATCTCGATAACGCGCAACCCGTTCTCGACTTCTTCCAGGCGCAGAGCCTGGGTCATGGCCCGTTCTGCAGCTTTCGCCGCGTTGTAGCCGCTGCCGCCTTCGTAGCTGGCCAGTGCCGCCGTGGACGTGACGTTCAGGACGGTGCCGCGCGCCTCGCGCAGCTGCGGCAGCAGGGCACGGGTCAGGCGCATGGTTCCCATTACATTGGCTTGCCACATGAATTCCCAGTTCTCGTCAATCGCATCCGCCCAGGTCTCCGTTCCCCGGGCACCGCCAGCGCAGTTGACCAGCGTGTCGACGCCGCCCTGGGCGAGCACGGTTTCCGCCAACGAGTCGACATCAGCCTGCACGCTGACATCTGCTGGAACGGCGATCGCGCCGCATTCGGCAGCGAGGCTTTCCAAACGTTCTGCACGGCGGGCCACCGCGAAGACGGTCCACCCTTGAGCGCGCAGAGCGCGTACGGTTGCCTGCCCGATTCCGCTGGAAGCTCCGGTCACGACGGCCGAACGGGATGAAGTGCTATTAGTAGTAGTCATGCAACAACTGTAGAACTAGATGATTACCAGTTGGTAAGGCATGAATTTCTCTTACGTTTCATCTGGCATGGGTTTTGCCGCGCTCAGTGGAAGGAATCCAGCGCGGCACCGCCCGCTGGTACTGCCAATACGCCTGTCCGTATTTCTGCGCCAGTGCATCTTCTTCAGCGGGTATCTGGAACTGGTCGAGCCAGCAGGCGAGCGCGACGCTGGGAACAAGCCCCAGTAGCGAGCCCCGCCACATGGCATAACTGGTGGATACGGCAACCATTCCCAGGTACATCGGATTGCGGGTGCGGGCAAAGAGTCCCGTCGTGACCAAAGCGGTGCTGTTCTCCGGACGCCGCGGGTTCGCGGTGGTCTTGGCGGCATGGAAAGAGAGTCCTGCGCCTAGGGCAAGGCCAGCACCGCCAATGGCCAAGAGCCCGGCCATGAGTTTTAACCCGGTTGATGAACGCACCTCGGGAACCAGCAGCCGTTGTGCAGCCATCGCGGCTGCTGCAATGGCCGGTGGCGGCATTCGAGGTGCTCTTCGTCGCTCCATGCACAAGATGGTACTCGCCACGGGCGCCGCGTGGTGCAAGCCATGGGCAACAATGTCTTGGCACCGGGCAAAACATGAAAGAATAGAGGCATGGCAGAAGAAAACTTGGGCACAGACACGCCCGCAACGGTTTCCGTTCCTGACAAGCCAGCATTGGAAGGCTTGGAGGAACGTCTTTCCTCCCGGTGGCGCACCGAGGGCACCTATCACTTCAATGAGGATACGACTCGCGAAGCCGTGTACTCCATCGACACTCCCCCGCCAACTGCTTCGGGTTCGCTGCACGTAGGACACATGTTCTCCTACACGCAGACCGACGTACTGGCCCGCTACCAGCGCATGAACGGCAAGAACGTTTTCTACCCACTGGGTTGGGATGATAACGGGCTGCCGACCGAGCGCCGCGTGCAGAACTACTTCGGTGTCCGTTGCGACCCGACCAAGCCTTACATCGAGGGCTACCGTCCACCAGAAAAGCCGGCGAAGAACCAGCGCGACTGGGACGTCATCAGCCGCAAGAACTTCATCGAGATCTGCGAAGAGCTCGCGGTCGAGGACGAGAAGGTCTTCGAGCAGCTGTTCACCACCCTGGGCCTTTCGGTTGACTGGCGCATGACCTACCGCACCATCGACGACAACTCGCGTGCGGCCTCGCAGCGTGCGTTCCTGGAGAATCTGGCCAAGGGCGACGCCTACATGGCCGAGGCCCCAACCCTGTGGGACGTGACCTTCCGTACCGCCGTGGCCCAGGCCGAACTCGAAGACCGTGAAATGCCGGGCGCCTACTACCGCTACGCATTCTCTGCGGACAACGGCGAGCAGGTCTTCATCGAGACGACCCGCCCGGAACTGCTGGCAGCATGCGCCGCCCTGGTGGCGCACCCGGATGACGAACGCTACCAGCACCTGTTCGGCAAGACCGTGACCTCGCCGCTCTTCGGCGTTCCAGTCACCGTGCACCCGCACCCGTTGGCCCAGGCCGACAAGGGTTCGGGCATTGCCATGGTCTGCACCTTCGGCGACCTGACCGACGTGACCTGGTGGCGCGAACTGCAGCTGCCAACCCGTCCGATCATCGGACGCGACGGCCGCGTCCTGGCCGAGACCCCGGAGTGGATCACCACCGAGGCCGGCAAGGAAGCCTACGCCCAGATTTCGGCAAAGACCGTGTTCTCCGCCAAGGAAACCGTCGTTGAGATGCTTTCCGAAGCCGGCCTGCTCGATGGCGAGCCGAAGAAGATCTCCCGTCCGGTGAACTTCTTCGAAAAGGGCGACAAGCCGCTGGAGATCGTGACCTCGCGCCAGTGGTACATCCGCAACGGCGGCCGCGACGAAGAGCGCCGCAACCAGATGATCGCCCGCGGCCAGGAAATTGATTTCCACCCGTCGTTCATGCGTTCGCGCTACGAGAATTGGGTGTCGGGCCTGAACGGGGACTGGCTGGTATCCCGCCAGCGGTTCTTCGGCGTACCGGTACCGGTGTGGTACCAAGTCGATGAGCACGGCGAACCGAACTACGATGCACCGCTGCTGCCGACCATCGACCAGCTTCCGGTTGATCCGGCGGCCGACGCGCCTACCGGCTACACCGAGGACCAGCGTGGGGCGGCCAACGGCTTCATTGGCGATGCCGACGTGCTGGACACCTGGGCAACCAGCTCGCTGACCCCGCAGATCGTGGGCCGTTGGGGCCGCGACGACGAGTTCTTCGCGAAGGTCTACCCGTTCGACCTGCGCCCCCAGGGCCACGACATCATCCGCACCTGGTTGTTCTCCACCGCGGTGCGTGCAGATTCCCTGCATGGCAACGCTCCGTGGAAGCACGCCGCCATTTCGGGCTGGATCCTGGACCCGGACCGCAAGAAGATGTCCAAGTCAAAGGGCAACGTGGTGGTTCCGAACGAAGTCCTGGACAAGTTCGGTGCGGACGCCGTCCGCTACTGGGCCGCTAGTGCCAAGCTCGGTGCCGACACCGCCTATGAAGTGAACCAGATGAAGATCGGCCGCCGCTTGGCCATCAAGATCCTGAACGCTTCGAAGTTCGTGCTGAACTTGGGTGCCACCGAGGCCAATGTGCTGACCGATGATGCTTCGGTAGTCACCAACGGCCTTGACCGCTCGCTGCTCGCCCGCCTGTCGACCGTTATCGAAGATGCCAAGCGCGCTTTCGACAACTACGACTATGCTCGAGCTCTGGATATCACCGAGTCGTTCTTCTGGTCGTTCACCGACGACTACGTGGAACTGGTCAAGGACCGCGCATACGGTGGCCATGGAGAAGCCGAGCAGGCTTCTGTTCTGGCTGCCTTGGCCACCACCTTGGATTCGGTGCTGCGTTTGTTTGCTCCGTTCCTCCCGTTCGCCACCGAAGAAGTGTGGGGCTGGTGGCGCAACGGGTCGGTGCACCTGACCCAGTGGCCAAGCACCGAGCACCTGTCGGCAGCAGTCGAGGGCGCCGACCCTGCAGTACTGCCGCTGGTTGGCGTAGCCCTTTCGGGAATCCGCAAGGCCAAGTCCGATGCAAAGGTCAAGCAGCGCACCGAGGTGCTCTCGGGCGAGATCCACGCGCCTGCAGCCCAGGTTGCCCAGCTCAAGGCAGGCTTCGAGGACTTGAAGTCCGCAGCCAATGCCCGCGAGTTGTCCTTGGTTGAAGCCGAAGGCGAACTGACTGTCGCCAACGTCGAATTGGCTCCGGCCGAAGAGGCATAAGCGCCAATAAACAGGACCGGTTGCCATCCCCTCAACGGGATGGCAACCGGTTTTTCCGTTTCTATTCCTCTTTCTCCCCCGGATCTGGACGGTCCTTCTGCAGTGGAGATTCACGGGTTTTTTCTATGGGACGAGCTGCGCGTCGACGTTGGTCGGTGAAGTATTTCAGCTGGTCTTCGGCGCTGTTCTCAAGACGATGCCTCTGGACCGGAGTCTTGGACCGGTCAGCTGGCGAATCTCCATTGGCCATCATCTTTCCCTTCTGCTCCATGCCAACGGCTGGATCCCCATCAATGTCCAGCCGCCGGCGAGTGAGCGTTTAGTTCTGCGCGTTCTGGTAAGCCTGCTGGATCACCGAACCCCAGTATGGCCCGAACATGGTGTCGCGCACGGAGCTGTATCCGAAGCTGTTCACCGAGTTCTGGTAGCCGTCCGAACCGCTGCCCAGGAACCATGGTCCGCCCGAGGAGCCGCCGGTCATGTTGCATGGAATGCCCTGGGACTGCGACTGGCCAAAGGGATCGTCGCTCGCGTAGCCGGTGCATGACTGCAGGGTCTCGCCGTTGAATGGCGAGGCAGCTGGGTAGCCGTACGCGGTGTACTGCTCGCCGCGTGCCTGGTTGAATGCAACGCCGGATGCGCCGACGGCATCTGTCAGGGTCGAACCACCGCTCGTGCTGACGACTGCGAAGCCGGTGTCATAGGAGATGTCACCGCCGTTGGACCATTCGGTTGGCGCCACCAGCTCGGTCGCTGCGAAGGAGCCGTACGGTGCGTTGCCATTCTCATAGGCCGGGACGAATACCCAACGGGTGGCGAATGCGCCCGGTCCTTCGTTCAAGCAGTGCCCTGCAGTGGAGACGGTCGACTCATTGGCGGAGACCACAGCATTGCCGGAGCAGACATAGTCTGATCCACCAAGGGTGAAGAAGACCTTGCCGATGTGCGAGACCGGAGTTTCCTGGGTTGCGCGGGTCTTGCCACCCTTCTTCTGCGTCTGCTTGCCCGCGGCAACTTCAGCTCCATGGCCAGCCACCTTGGCAGGCTTGCCGATTTCGACCTTGGCGGCCGAGCCCGACTTTCCAGCAACGAGTGAATCTGCGTTCTTTGCGGCCTTCATCCGGTCTGCGGTCCAGTAGTCCACCGCAGCTTCAGCCTTCTGCTGAGAGATCGTGATCGACTCGATCTCTCCGCCCGTTGTCGTCGGCGTTGCCGAGGCCATTGGGGCCGCGCTAAGCATCAGTGCGCTCGCAAGGACTGCGGCGCCTGCCAGCTTGCGGCGCCCTCTGCCCTTGGATGAATCCGTAATTAGAGAACGAATCTGCACGATTTAACTCCTTGTCCAGAGGCTTCTTTGCCACTATCGATGGGGGTGCGGTTGCACTCGTGGGAAATAGTCAAACACACACTTCAAGCATTTTCTACAGGAATCTTTCCCTCCGTCGACCGTGTCGTGATTCGCCTGCGGCACTCAATTTGTGAAGCGAAATTAGCCTGGAACAGATACTTTAATTCGTCCGCGCACGTTGCCCGCTCCCCCGCTGATAGCCCAGCCAGATCAGCCGGTTTCGGCTCGACCCCAAAATTACTTGTGAATCAAATCACTATTGGATCTCCAGAATTCATCTTTCAACGGCGGGCCAGCAACCGCGAATATATGAAACGGAAACTTCGGTAACAGGTACTTTTCGGCAGTACGATGGCTGGGCAGAAGGAAAAAATATGAGTTAATTAGATGTCGAAAATGGACTTATTCACGCGTCTGAGCACAACACGGAACCAACGCCTGGATCACCAGGGGCCTTCCTGCGACACCGCGTTCTGCGTTCGCAGGTCCCTGCAGGGGCATCTCGGGCTCACCACCAAAACGATGGGCGCATGGCCTAAGTCATCGGCCGTCCGTTCTTTTCGGCGAAATCGACCCAAGGATTCCGTCGAACCTCGCGCGCCGATTACCTGAAGCATCCGTTAGCGAGCGCCGGCCAATGAGAATGGCTGCCTGGAATCATTTTCGCCGGCAATGTGTGAGCCAGTTTCCGCGCTCCACGAAGATCCGGTGAAATGATCGACGCAACCCCTCAGGACAGTGTGGCCAATTCTCCGCCGCACAAGGAGCACATCGGATGGATAACTGCATCAATCGAAGCGCGGAAGGTCGGTAGATCCACGCTGACGCTGCCGCTGAGTTCCCTGCTAAGCACAAAGGACGTTGTCTCTCCATGAGACAACGTCCTTCGGGAAATGAATTTTCGCTTAGTCGAAAATTGGGCTTTCGGTGCGGGTACGCTTCATTTCAAAGAAGTATGGGAACGATGCGAGTTGCGCCGCGGCATCAAACATCCTTCCTGCATCTTCTCCGGTTGGAATGCGAGTGATAACCGGCCCGAAGAAGGCAACACCATCAACGGCGACGATTGGAGTTCCTACATCCTGGCCCACCTTGCCAATTCCAACCTCGTGGCTGGCACGCAAGGCCGCGTCATTGGCGTCAGTATCCGCCGCCTCAGCGAGTTCTGCTGGGAGTCCGACCTTCGCCAGAGCCTTGGAAATCACTTCCCCACGGTCTTCGATCTTTTCGTAATGGAACAGCTCGCCCATTGCCGTGTACAGGCTGTCTTTAACGTCATCGCCGTGCTCCTGGGCGGCACGGGTGATCACACGTACCGGTCCCCATGAGTTGTCCATCATCGCACGGTAGTCAGCGGGAAGATCCCGTCCTTCGTTAAGCATTGAAAGGCTCATGACATTCCAGGTCACATCGATGTTGCGGACCTTTTCTACTTCCTTGATCCAGCGGCTCGTCGCCCATGCGAATGGGCAGATTGGGTCGAACCAGAAATCAACTTGCTGACGTTCAGCCATGAACTACCAACTTTCTTCCGAAAAAAATTTTATGGACGTGGTCTATGCAGACTTCTTGTCGCGCTTGGCGACCATCGCGTGCGAGAGCAGCGTGGGCTCTTCGCGGTCGATTACGGTGGCGCGAGTGATTACCACTTCAGCTACATCGTCGCGGCTTGGCAAATCGAACATCACTCCGCCAAGAGTTTCTTCAAGAATTGAACGCAGGCCACGTGCGCCCGTCTCACGTGCAATAGCCAGTTCCGCGATGGCGTCGAGAGCGGATTGGTCGAAACTCAATGCTACGCCGTCCATCTGGAACATCTTCTGGTACTGCTTGAGCAGTGCATTCTTCGGCTCGGTCAGCACTCGAACCAACGCATCCTTGTCCAAGTGCTCCACCGTAGTGATCACCGGGAGGCGTCCAATGAATTCTGGAATCAGTCCGAACTTGAGCAGGTCCTCAGGCCGAACATCCGAATAGGAAGCAGTTTCGGACTTCAGCGCGGTCAGCGGGGCCCCAAAGCCAATGCCTTTCTGTCCTGCGCGAGAAGAAATGATCTCTTCCAAGCCTGCAAAGGCGCCGGCAACAATGAAAAGAATGTTGGTGGTGTCGAGCTGAATGAAATCCTGATGCGGGTGCTTGCGGCCACCCTGAGGTGGCACGGCTGCAACTGTACCTTCAAGAATCTTCAGCAGTGCCTGCTGGACACCTTCGCCCGAGACATCTCGCGTGATCGAGGGGTTCTCGCTCTTACGGGAAATCTTGTCGATCTCGTCAATGTAGATGATACCGGTTTCAGCCTTCTTGACGTCATAATCGGCGGCCTGGAGGAGCTTGAGGAGAATGTTCTCCACGTCTTCTCCCACGTAGCCAGCTTCGGTAAGGCTCGTTGCGTCGGCGACTGCGAACGGAACATTCAGCTTCTTCGCCAACGACTGAGCCAGATAGGTTTTGCCGCATCCAGTAGGACCGATAAGCATGATGTTGGACTTCGAGACTTCCACATCATCCAGTGGGTCTTCGTTAGTCAGCGCAGCAACGGGACCGTGGTCCTGGTTGCCGTGGATGCGTTTGTAATGGTTGTAGACAGCAACCGAGAGCGCCCGCTTGGCGTTCTCTTGGCCGATGACGTATTCCTGCAGCGAATCAAAGATCTCGCGTGGCTTGGCCAGGGAGAACTCCTCATGCACCTGCTCTTCAGCAAACTCTTCGGCGATGATTTCATTGCAGAGTTCGATGCATTCAGTACAAATGTAGACACCATGGCCTGCTATTAGCTTCTTAACCTGCTTCTGGCTCTTTCCGCAGAAAGAGCATTTCAACAGATCCGAGCCTTCACCCATGCGTCCCATCGCACCATTCTCCCGTTTACTTGAGTAGCTGTGGACTTACTCAATTCTAGGCTAGTTGTCCCCCAAATTAGATGAATATGGCGGTTTACCTGTGTTGCGCCCTATCTGCCTTTGGACAGACCGGCAACTAGGTAAACCGCCATTCATCCTGGATTATTCCACGTATTCGCTAGCTTCCCAGCTGGGCGCGGTTCAGCTTGCGAGGAGTCAATACCTCATCGACGATGCCGTAGACCTTCGCTTCGCTCGCCGTCATGAACAGGTCGCGCTCCACATCATCGCGGACCTTCTCAACTTTCTGGCCGGAGTGGGACGCAATGGTCTCTTCCAGCCAGCTGCGCATGCGCATGACTTCCTCGGCCTGGATCTGCAGGTCGGTCGCGGTACCGCGTTCGCCGCCACCCATTGCTGGCTGGTGGATCAGCACGCGGGCGTTAGGCAGTGCTAAACGCTTGCCCGGGGTGCCAGCTGCGAGCAGTACTGCTGCTGCTGATGCAGCCTGGCCGAGGCAGACGGTCTGCACCTCTGGGCGGATGAACTGAATCGTGTCATAGATTGCAGTCATCGCGGTGAAGGAACCACCTGGCGAGTTGATGTAAAGGGTGACGTCGCGCTCTGGGTCCATGGATTCCAGGACCAGCAGCTGGGCCATGACATCATCAGCCGATGCGTCATCGACCTGGGCGCCGAGGAAAATGATGCGATCCTCGAACAGCTTTGCGTAAGGGTCCTGGCGCTTGAATCCGTATGGGGTGCGCTCTTCGAACTGTGGCAGGATGTAGCGGGCCGACGGCATCTGACCGCTAACGGCTTCCGGATTGAAGTTCATGGTTTTCTCCTTGGACAAATCTTTGGGTATCAAGCGGTGCGGTACGACTACTTGTCGTCGTCGCCTACAACACCGGTGACCGAGCCTGCGTGGGTTGCGATCTGATCGAAGAAGCCATACTTCAGGCCTTCTTCTGCGGTGAACCACTTATCACGCTGGTTGTCGATGAGGATCTGCTCCACGGTCTGACCGGTCTGTTCTGCAGTCAGCTCGCTCATGACCTTCTTCATGTGCATGATCAGTTCAGCCTGGATCTTGATGTCCGAGGCGGTACCGCCGATGCCGCCCGATGGCTGGTGCATCAGAATGCGTGCGTTCGGAGTGGCGAAACGCTTGCCTGGGGTGCCCGAGGACAGCAGGAACTGGCCCATCGATGCTGCCAGGCCGGTAGCTACGGTCACCACGTCATTCGGGATGAAGTTCATGGTGTCGTAGATGGCCATGCCAGCGGTGATCGAGCCGCCTGGCGAGTTGATGTACAGGTAGATGTCCTTCTCAGGATCCTCTGCCGAGAGCAGCAGCAACTGCGAGCAAATGGCATTCGCATTGTCGTCGCGGACGTCGGAGCCCAGCCAGATGATGCGCTCCTTGAGCAGGCGGTTGTAGATGTAGTCATCACGGCCGGCCGGCTCTGCGGCTGCCATAGTGGGAGTGCGCGAATCATTTGACATGTTCTCTACCTCTTCCAAACGTGTAGATCAGTTTCTGGAATCTCTGTTTCTAATCCCATAGCTGCAACTGGTTACTTTGAGATTACTTACTTCAAGGCGATCTTGGGCCGTTTCATGCCCCTGTTTCGCTCACGGCGCATGATGCACGCCTGAAGCGAACAAAAATGGCCATCGGCGGCTTGCGTTGAACAAGCGGCCGACGGCCATCAGAGTTTAGTGAAGACTACTTGGCTTCTTCGGTTTCAACCTCAGCTGCCTCTTCTTCACCGGCTGGCTTGACGAAGGAGGTCAGGTCAACTGCGGCACCGTTGGAATCAGTGACCGTAGCGAACTCGAGAACCTTTGCCAGTGCCTTGCGGCGGCGAACTTCGCCCATGAGCATCGGAACCTGGCCTGCGCCGTCCAGCATCTGTGCGAACTGGTTTGGCTCCATGCCGTATTGGCCTGCGGTCTGGACGATGTAGTCGATCAGCTCGGACTGCTCGACGCCAACTTCTTCAGCATCTGCAACTGCGTCCAGGATGATTTCGTTCTTGAAGGCACGCTCGGTGTTCTCGCGAACCTCTGCACGGTGCTCCTCGGTGTCGTGGCCCTCTTCGGAGTTCGGAGCGTTGAAGTGCTGCTCGATCTGCTCGTCGATAACCGAAGCAGGAACAGGGACCTCAACCAGCTCAACCAGCTTGTCCAGAACCAGCTCACGAGCCTCTACGCCCTGCTCGACGACCTTGCCCTCTGCGGCGTCCTTTGCCAGGTTCTCGCGCAGTTCGGCGATGGTGTCGAATTCCGAAGCCAGCTGAGCGAAGTCGTCGTTAGCTTCTGGCAGTTCACGCTGCTTCACAGCGTTGACTACGACCTTGACGGTTGCGGACTTGCCAGCGTGCTCGCCGCCAGCCAGGGTGGTTTCGAAGGTTGCGTCTTCGCCAGCGGACAGGCCGGTAACGGCTTCGTCCATGCCCTCAAGCATGTTGCCGGAACCGATCTGGTAGGACAGGCCCTGTGCGGAGTCGACTTCTTCGCCTTCAACGGAAGCGGTCAGGTCGATGGTTACGAAGGAGTCTGCAGCTGCTGGAGCTTCAACTTCCTTCAGGGTGCCGAAACGGCCGCGCAGGTCGTCGAGAGCCTTCTCGATGTCCTCGTCAGCAACTTCCTTGGCTTCAACAGAAACCTCGATGCCCTTGTAGTCCGGAAGTTCAACCTTCGGACGTACGTCTACCTCAAGGGTGAAGACCAGCTGGCCTTCGCCTTCCTTTTCGAGGGATGGCAGTTCGGTGATGTCTACCTCTGGGCGGGACAATGGGGTGAGTTCGTTCTCAACCATTGCCTTCTGGTAGTACTCGTTCAGACCTTCGTTAACAGCGGTCTCGATGACGTGGCCACGGCCGACGCGCTGGTCGATCAGCTTTGCAGGAACTTTACCCTTGCGGAAGCCGGGGATCTGGATCTGCTGAGCGATGGTCTTGTACGCCTCATCGACGCGGGGCTTCAGTTCCTCGTAAGGAACTTCAACGGTCAGCTTAACCCGGGTCGGGTTGACGTTTTCGACGGCGCTCTTCACAGCGTTGTACTCCTGAGTTGTCTAATATTAGGTCTAATCTGCAAAAACCCCGCAACATGGTGGCGTTGCGGGGTTGTTCGACAGAGTCGGGGTGACAGGATTCGAACCTGCGACCTCACGCTCCCAAAGCGCGCGCTCTAGCCAAGCTGAGCTACACCCCGATTAGCAGTGAACAGTCTAACCCGAGTCATCCTGTATCCACTAATCGTTTGTGATGCTTACTAGTTACCTTTTGCGGTTCTTAGTGATCACAAGATCTAAATTATATTTAGCTCTCAATTTTCACGGGCTCCATCCGAAGATATCCACTCGCAAAGTCGGGGTGACAGGATTCGAACCTGCGACCTCACGCTCCCAAAGCGCGCGCTCTAGCCAAGCTGAGCTACACCCCGATTAGCCAGGAAGCTGCATCCTAGGATGACTGCTTCCAACTAACCGTGTTGCTTGAATAGTGAAGATTTCTCAATCGCCATTACTCACGAGACTTGATTTCTCAAATCTCAATTCCATGACCAGACTCCTCCAGTCATAAAGTCGGGGTGACAGGATTCGAACCTGCGACCTCACGCTCCCAAAGCGCGCGCTCTAGCCAAGCTGAGCTACACCCCGGTGAAGTTCAGAAGAAAGCTTGTTTCATCTGGACAAACCGCTTTGTAATCGGCTCGGGAATTTTTTGTTTCCCGTGCTGATCACAAGAAACTAAGTTACACGGGTTCGAACCAAAAGCAAAATCGAGGATTTTGCAAGTAGCACAATGACATCCGCGTAATTCCGCGGTTTTCCCCATTTCACCTGCCGGATTCGTTCCAGAAATCGCATATTCGTGAGTTGAATTACAAGTGTATTCTCAACCTCCGGAATCCTCGTTCCCGGGCCAACGGACACCGAGATCCCTCAAGGGAACCCACTGCCAGAGCCATAGGCATAGCCAAATCGATATTCCAGAGATTTGTGCACGTACGCTGCGCCTTCAAAAAAGCCGGCAGTAACCATGGGCAACTGCCGTGCACCGAGGCACGCTGGTGATTCCCGGTTCGCAATCTGGCAAACCGGCAAAATGCTCAAGCAATCGAAAGCGTATTTCAAGCAGTCGATGGATAACCTCGCCAGAAAAACCGCGAAGCAACATCCAGGGCCGATCATTTGGAGACGTCGATCGGATAAGGGCAGTCCGTTTAAAACAACCGGCACCTCAGAATAAAAAGTTTGGAAGAACCGATTTTCTGCCGGGTATGCGAAAAGGTCCCGCACAGCGGAACCTTTTCAAACGGAGGGGATGACGGGAATCGAACCCGCGTCATTAGTTTGGAAGACTAAGGCTTTACCATTAAGCTACATCCCCATTTCGAAGCACCTGCGCTTCGAACAAGATTCAGTCTAGACCATAAAACTCTTGCTTTGCAAATCGAGGATTCCACGTCTCACTTGGGTCCTCTCCCCTAGCACCCGTACGAAAGACTGGCCGGCAAAACACGCCGATAAGTCGGAACGAAAAGAATTCCATCCGTCTCATCGTGGCACTTACCGACTAAGTCGAGTGTCGTTGACGAGGCCTCTTCTGACAGCGTGGGCACCAATACAACTTCCGAGCCGCGACTTCAGCCAGGGAAATCCGGGCCGAGCATTTACGGCACTGCATGCCTTGCCGTTGGTAAACGTAATACGCGTTGTCCGGCCAAATCACGCCCTGAGGGTCCCGGTCCTCGGGCAAGGTAGTAATGATCTTGCCATCGCGAACACCGTCTTCCATGACGGAGACGATGTCCCACCAAAGTTTCTTGGTTTTCTGAGCACTTAGCTCATTCGCTGGCAGCGCCGGAGAAATACGATTCCGGAATAACGCTTCGGCACGGTAAATGTTCCCAACGCCGGAGATGACAGACTGATTCATTAGCGCGACGCCGATGGGAGTCTTCGTCTTCAACAGATTGGCACGAAATTCTTTGCGCCCTGCTTCAAGCAATGTTTCGGAGTCCGCGATGTCCGCGTGGCCCTTGGCAGCTCTAAACCGAACCGCAGAACCAATCAATGGATCCGGCCCCAGCTTATTCAGGTGTGCTTGAACCCGGTCATGATCCAACACCTCGCACGCCGTCGGCCCACGCAAATCCGCCCAACCATGCTCGGAAACGATTCGTACCCGTACTGCGCCAACCGGCGCAGGCGGCCCGTTGTACGATTCAGCGTCGGAAGTGGTGCCTGTTTCGCTTTCGCCAATCTTCCGTGGCGCACCGATCGACGAGGCACCAGTAAAGTGCTGATCGCCGCCGAAGCTGAAAGCACCATAGAGTCCTAAATGCACGCGAAGATACAAATCGTTGGAAAAACGGCAGAACAGTTGCTTGCCTTTGGCAAAGGCGTGCTCTAGCTGGTGGCCATCGATTCGTTCCGCATCAGAACTGAAACGGCCTTGCGGGGACGAGACGAGAACCGTTTGCCCGCCAAAGACATCGTCGAATTGGCGGGCAAGGCGGTGAAGGGAATGTCCTTCCGGCACGACTACTCGATGACCTCGCCGGTAGTCTCGTATGCTGCGATCTTGCTGATGCGGCGTACATGGCGTTCAGCTTCGCTGAATGGCTCCGCAAGGAAGGCCTCGATAAGTTCTGCTGCTTCTTCCACCGAGTGCTGGCGCCCGCCTACAGCGATGACATTTGCATTGTTGTGTTCACGGGCGAGCTTGGCGGTGTCCAAGTTCCATGCCAGTGCAGCACGGATACCCTCGACCTTGTTAGCCGCAATCTGTTCGCCATTTCCCGATCCACCCAAAACGATGCCCAGCGCGTCCACGCCGGCACGCTGATCTTCGACGACCGCTAAGGCAGCGTTGATGCAGAACGCCGGGTAGTCATCCTCTGGGTCGTAAGACTTCGGCCCATGGTTGACCATTTCGTAGCCCTTGGCCGTCAGGTGCTTCACCAGGTAGTCGCTGAGCTCGAGTCCTGCATGGTCAGTGGCGATATGCACGCGCATAATCTATTGCCTCATTTACTTGGGAGGGGTCTTTTACTGTCCTATCTAGGATAGCGACCGCAGCACACACTCTCGCTACTTCGCAGCCTCACACCTTGGAGTATTAACCCAATAAGTCTTGCGCTCGTCCCAAAGCACGCAATTTACGGGAGTTATTGGAAAATTGAGTAAATTGTTCGGCCCAATGACTTGCGCAATGCCCCGTCGCAAGTGACACAATGGACAGATATTCAATATTCGTTTCACAACTTCCGCTGATGGATAACCATCACCAAGAATTGGAGAACCCATGCCAGGAATGAACCTCACTCGCGCGGAGGCCAGCGAACGCGCGAATCTGCTCAACGTTGACAGCTACGAGGTAAGCCTGGATCTCACTCAGGGTGAGCGCGTCTTTTCTTCAAAAACTATTGTTCGCTTCACCGCCACTGCCGGCGCGTCGACCTTCATTGATGCAGTCACCGATTCGGTACGCTCGATCAATCTCAACGGAGTAGAGCTGGACCCTGCCGAGCATTCCGATGGCATCCGCATTCAATTGCCGAACCTCGCTGCAGAAAACCTGCTGGTGATTGACGCAGACGCGCTGTACATGAATACCGGCGAGGGCCTGCATCGATTCGTTGACCCAGTGGACCAGGAGGTATACCTGTATACCCAGTTCGAGGTTGCGGACTGCCGGCGCATGTTTGCTGTCTTCGAACAACCCGATTTGAAAGCCACTTTCCAGTTCTCGGTAACCGCACCAAAATACTGGAACGTAGTCTCCAACGCACCTACTCCCGAGCCAATCGAAAACGGCGATTCCGCTACCTGGGACTTTGCGCCGACCCAGCGCATCTCCTGCTACATCACCGCCCTGATTGCTGGCCCCTACCAAGTGGCCCGCGATTCCTTGGTTTCCTCCAGCGGACGCACCATTGAGCTCGGCGTCTTCGCCCGCGCATCAATGATGCAATACCTGGACGTAGAGAACATCGTGACCATCACCCGACAGGGCTTCGAGTTCTATGAGAAGAACTTCGGCACTCCGTACCCGTTTGAGAAGTACGACCAGCTTTTCGTGCCGGAGTTCAACGCCGGAGCCATGGAGAACGCGGGAGCGGTGACCTTCCTCGAAGAATACGTCTTCCGGTCCCGGCCCACCGGCGCCATGGTGGAACGCCGCGCAATCACCATCCTGCACGAACTGGCCCACATGTGGTTCGGGGACCTGGTCACCATGAAGTGGTGGAACGATCTGTGGCTGAACGAATCATTCGCCGAGTTCATGTCCACGCTGGCCGCAGCGCAGAACACCGAGTTCACCAGTGCCTGGACCACCTTCAACACCTTGGAGAAGAACTGGGCCTACCGCCAGGACCAGCTGCCATCCACCCACCCAATCGTCGCCCCGATCAATGATCTGGAAGACGTCGAGGTCAACTTCGACGGCATCACCTACGCCAAGGGCGCTAGCGTTCTGCGACAGCTGGTAGCTTTCGTGGGCCAGGAAGAATTCATGTCAGGCGTGCGCGAGTACTTCTCCAAGCACGCCTGGTCAAACACCGAGCTGCCAGATCTGCTCAGGGAATTGGAAGCAGCCAGCGGCCGCGATCTGAGCGGTTGGGGCGCTCAATGGCTGGAAACTGCTGGAGTGAACACGCTCAAGGCGGAGATGGCTATCGATGAAGACGGCGCCATCTCTTCCTTCGCCATCCGCCAGTCCGCAGTGGCGGAGTATCCGACCCTGCGCCAGCATCGTCTAGCCGTAGGCTTCTACTCGCTGGACGAGGCTGGCGTGCTGCAGCGAGTGCACCGCGAGGAACTTGATATCGATGGCGAACTCACCGAAGTTCCAGCGCTTGTAGGCCGGCAACGTCCAGATTTGGTCCTGCTCAACGACGATGACCTGACGTATGCCAAGATTCGCTTGGATGAAGTTTCCTTGGCTACTGCCACCGAGCATCTGAAGGACTTCGAAGAGTCGCTGCCCCGGACCTTGGTCTGGTCTGCGGCCTGGGATTCTGTGCGCGATGCCGAAGCGCCTGCGAGCACCTTCGTCCAATTGCTGCTGAACAACATTGGCCACGAAGTAGATTCCACCGTGATCATGGTGCTGCTGCGCCAGCTGAACACATCACTGGACCTCTACGTCGCGCCCGAACACAGCGAAGAGCTTTCGGTTCAGGCTGCAGACCGTCTGTGGCAACTTGCCTCCGAGGCTGAAGCCGGTTCGGACGCACAGCTGCAGTTCGTAAAGGCCTTTGCCCACCGCTCGCGCACCACCGCGCAGCTGGACCAGGTCAAAAGCCTGTTCGACGGCTCGGCAAGCTTGGCAGGCCTCGTAGTGGACACCGATTTGCGTTGGTCCTTGGCCATTGCGCTGAGTGCTGGCGGCTACATGAGCGATGCCGATCTCGACGCCGTTCTGGCCAACGACGATACCGCCAAGGGCAAGGCGTCGTGGTACACAGCGCGGGCTTCCCGACCCACTGCTGAATCGAAAGCAGAGGCATTCGCGGCTGCAACCGCAGCCACCCTGTCCAACGATCAGCAAAGCGCAGTTATTAACGGTTTCAACAACGTGCACGACAACACGCTGATCGCCGGCTACGCAGAGGAGTACTTCGGGTTGCTCGTCAATGCCTGGGAATCCTACTCCCACGAGATGGCCAAGCAGATCCTGCTGGGCTTCTACCCTAGCTCCAACGTTTCGGAGGAAACCTTGAAGCAGACGGATGAATTCCTGGAGTCCTTGGGCTCCAAGCACGCCGCGATGCGCCGATTGCTGGTGGAGTCGCGTGCCGACGTCGTCCGCGCGCTAGCCGCACGCAAGGCCGATGCGTTGGTTCCAGGAATCTAGGGTCGTTCAGGTGGTGGCTTCTTCCGCTCAATGCGGAAGTAGCCACCACCTTGTGGTTAAAAGTGGGAGAATGGATTCATGGACCTCTCGCAACATGAATACCGGGTGGGCCTCGAATGGACCGGCAATCGTGGAACCGGAACCGAAAGCTACCGAAGCTACGGTCGCGACCATGTATTGCGTGCATTGGGGTTGCCAGAATTGCCAGGCACCGCGGATCCAACCTTCCACGGGGATCGCGATCGCTGGAATCCAGAACAGCTTTTGCTAGCTGCCCTAAGCCAATGCCACATGCTCTCGTACCTCCATGTAGCAGTCACCCATGGCGTGAATGTGACCGCTTACACGGATGATGCCTATGGAACTTTGCGCCTTAACCGAGATAACAGCGGTGAGTTCACCCAGGTCATGCTGCGGCCCACAGTCCATCTTGCCGATGAATCCCAGCGCGAGCTTGCCGATTCGCTCCACGCCCAAGCAAACAAGGTTTGCTTCATCGCCCGGTCTGTCAACTTCCCGGTTCTCCACGAGCCGGTTGCCCCTAGCGCCTCCTGAGGAAATTTACGAATGACTGAAAACCAGCCCACGGCCTCCGACCGCAAGAAGGATCCCTTCAGCAATCCGTTGGTTCTAGGCCGCTCCAGCCAAGAGTTCTTGGATGCCGCAGAGGCACCGATTGATGTTGCCGACTTCCCGGGAACCTTTTATGCAGAAGTCGGCGGCCGTGAGGTATTCGCGCAGTTAACGAAGAATTTCTATAGTTCAGTTGCCGAAGATGCAGACTTCCGGCGGATGTATCCGGAAAAGGAACTTCATGCTGCACAGGTTCGACTCCAGCTGTTCCTGGAACAATACTGGGGCGGTCCAACGACTTTCTCCGAGCATCGTGGTCACCCGCGACTGCGCATGCGCCATGCCAACTACCCAGTGAACAGCCACTATCGTGACGTGTGGCTGGGCCACATGAATAAGGCTATCGACCAACTCGAGCTGCCGATGCTGCAAGCAGATACTTTGCGCGATTATTTTGAGCGCGCAGCCCACTCGTTGCTGAACACTCCGGACGGACACCAGAGCCTGCTCTAGAAAATATGGACTAGAACCGCCAAACGGCGAATTCTAGCCCATTTCTCTAATTCGGCTTAGACGAGCAGTGAAGCCTTGCGCACCAGGACGTGCCCTCGTTCGTTGCTCAGTCGAGTCCAGCTGCCGTTGCGAAGGACTCGGCACTGTCCGCCAGGAATCAAGAATCCCAGCGCATGCATGGCAAATGCAGCGCCCATCGGAATTTCCATTCCCACGTCTGGCACCTGTGTCGACCAGATTCGCTGGCGCACCTGCACTAGCACCGGCAATCCAGGGTTTTCGGGCAACGCCTGGGCCACGGCGTCGATGCCGCTTTGAGCTGAGGACGACAATGTGTCGTTCGCTACGGCCCCAGCGTCTTCCCAACCGGAAACGGGAACTGAGATCCCGGCCCATTTTGGATTCTCTTCAACCGGCGGGAGGGAGAATTCAACGGACGTCTCCCCCATGCGGGCAAGGCGATCTTGAATGGAAGCCAGAGAGTAACTGGCATTGACTTCCGCAGGCTGGGCCAGGCGATGCACGCGCATCCCGAGAATGGTGTAACCACCCTGCCCTAGATCAGCAGGGACAAGAATCGGTACATAGACTGCTAAAGCCGTCTTTCGGGCGACGAATTGGGCCGCGCCATCCTCAATCGTTTTCGCGCGGCTAATAAAGTTCGCTAAGTCGCTTACTGAATTGCTGTCGTCGAAGTTCACTGCATCACTCGCCATACATTCATAATCTCACGTAGCCACAGCGATGTGCGGCGAGTTTGCTCATGGCGTGATATCGACCGAGGATACGTATAGTTTTCCTATGAGACCGAATTTCCATGAGAAATTGTTACTTTCAAGTAACATTGACCCTGGTTCAGTTCCATTAGCGCATGACGAGGAGCCCGCACAGTGACCGAAGACTTAGGCACCACCCAGATCCTGCTGGATCTATTGAACCTGGATGGAGAAGACCAGGCGCGCACAGATGAGGATATCTTCATCGGTCATACCCCTGCTCAGAATCGACCCCGCGTTTTCGGAGGACAGGTTCTAGCCCAGTCCATAATCGCTGCCACGCGCACCATCGAGCCGACCCGTGCCATCCATTCCCTGCACGGATACTTCTTGCGCCCGGGAGATCCGAACCAGACCATTACCTTCGGCGTACAGCGCTTGCGCGATGGCCGCTCATTCTCCGCTCGCAGAGTGCACGCTTACCAAAACGGCGAACCGATCTTGTCGATGATCACCTCGTTCCAAGAGCCTGCCATCGGCTTGGAGCATCATGATCCGATGCCCATCGATGTCCCAGAGCCGGAGTCGCTTCCGACGACAGCGGATCTCGTGGGCCACTTTGACCACCCGGTAGCCAAGGAATGGGCATTCGAACGGCCCTTCGACGTACGTCATGTTTCCGAACCGATTTATCTACCTGGCAATTCGAGCAAGATCGCCGATAGCGCGGTCTGGCTCCGCACTACGTCGGCAATGCCAGATGACTTGTCGCTTCACCGCGCAGCTTTGGCGTATGCCAGCGACTACATGTTGCTTGAACCCGCCCTGAGAGCCCATGGTGTGCCGTGGGTTCATCGCGGGTTGAGCATCGCCAGCCTCGACCACGCGATGTGGTGGCATCGAGATTTCCGTGTTGATGAATGGCTGCTCTACGTACTTCATTCTCCATCGGCGTCTTCAGCCCGTGGGCTTGGAACTGGAAAGTTCTACAACAAAGCCGGCGAGCTGGTCGCTACCGTCGCCCAAGAAGGCATGATTCGCCTGCCCGAGTTCTCGGACGGACACTAGTTACTTATCTGAAGCGCAGCGCCCGTGCAGTTCATGCTCCTAATTCAATGTCGCCCGCTGGCACAGCCATGCAGGTGAGGATCTGGTCTTGTTCCACGCGGGCGCTTGGCTCTAACGGGTACGAGACTCTGCCCCTCAGAAGCTTCACAGCGCACTCGCCGCACGAACCCGAACGGCAAAGGCTTGCAGGTTCAACGCCTTGATCTTCGAGTGCTTCGAGCAATACGCCGTCTTTGGCACTCCAAGTAAATGACCTTCGGCTGTCACGACAAGTGACCTCCGCGGATGGATAGTCCTCGAATAACCTGTCCAGATCAGTAGTGGGCGAGGCGAAGACTTCACGGTGAATCTGCGAAGCCGGAATTCCCGCTCGTTCGCATGCCTCAAAAACCATACTGGTGAATTTTTCCGGTCCGCACACCACTACGCTGTCACAACCCTGTAGATACTGCGCTATCTCAGCAGGCCCGGGCCTGCCCTCAGTTGTGTCGATTCGGTTCAGGCAGATTGACGATTTCAGTTCAGAAGCCATCTGCTCCAAACGGGAGTACAGAGCGCTGGCTCTTCCACGTTCAACATGAATGATCCGCAACTTGCGGCTGTCATTGGCCGCGGCCGCATCGCCGAGCAACCCCAAGGCAGGGGTAATGCCAATGCCTCCGCTGACAATCGCGGTGCAGGCTCCCAGGACCTTGGTCGAGGTCAAGACCCCGTAGGGCCCCGAAACAAGAACTTGCTCGCCCTCATCCAATTGTGCGATTTTGCTTGAGGCTTCGCCCTGGACACGTACAGCGATACCAATCCTCGAGCCAGCCACGGATGTAATGGTGTAATTTCTCCACAGAGGGTCCGGCAGGTGAACCCTCAAGTGCATCCCGGCTTCATAGTGCCCGTCAATCCATCCGAAGGGATCCTCAAGCAGGAGTTCGACCACTCCGGCACCCAACTCCTGATTCCGCAATACGGTCATGAACCGTGGCGAAACCTTGGATGGCACGAGTTCTTCAGCTCCGGATGGATCGTCTTCTATTTGAATCTCAGCGCCAGTCTCCAAGACGCCTGGTACCAAGACAGTTCCGTAAATGCCACAGTGGATATGGCCAAAGTAAGTCGCCAGCAAACGTGGTCCATTCGTATCCACTTCGGTCGACACCGGATTTACAGATGTCGCTGAGCAACGAGCGATCGACTTGGTGATAGCAATACGGACATCACCTATGCGCAGCACTTTTCCAATTAGCCCGTACTCGGCATAGGCTGGCACCCCCTCAATCAACAGGTTTCCCCGGTACCGGCGCGGATCCATGTGCACACCTGATACTCTCGATAGTTCCGCAACCGTATTCGGGTTAATGATCGAAATGCCAGACAGACGGGAATCGAACATTCCTTGCGGGGCCGACACTAATTTCCGCGGAATAGGTCCCTGCGGTGGCAAGTATTTCGACAGGTACGCACGAGCGGCATCCATGTCAGCTTGGTTATTCACGTCAAAGCTGAGAGGCGCCGCACCGGTCGAAGCAGGGGCTGTCATGGTGATCAGCGGAGGCCGAGAATGGACCCGCCACTTTTGCAAGCTCTTGTTGTTCTTTAGGATCGTGAAGCTAAGGCAGCTCTCCCACTGGTCTTCGCGATGCATGATGGTGCCATTGCCTAAGGCAACGCGACGGTCGCCTTCCAGACCGCTTCCTTTTCTCACGGCCGCCGAGTCAATTTTTTCGCCCGGCAACCCCTTAATAGGGAAACGGAATATTTGAGCAATCCTCATGGTGGCATTCTAGCTAGATCTGGGTTCATTGCGAGAATTCGGAACGGGTCGCATCGAAGTCAACCCCGCATTCATGGAAATTTCGAGCCAGCTTCAAGGCCTGGCCTGCTGCTATTCCGATTCGTTCGCAACAGCTCCAGGAGTTTCCAATCGCCGCGCTCCCGCGCCCTCATGCGCTAATTGGTCTTCCGGATTCAGCAGGCTGCAGGCCTGCATCGATAGGCAGCCGCATCCGATGCACCCCATAAGCCGATCTTCTAGTTCCTCAATAGCACGTCGCCGCGCTTCGAGAACTTTCTTCCACTCTTCAGTTGCCCGCAACCAATCGTTTTCTGTAGGGATTTTCCCCATAGGCACTTGCGCCAAGGCACGTTTGATGTCGCTGAGTGGAATACCTAATTTGCTGCCCACAGTGATCAAAGAGATCCGCCGCAACAGGTGGCGGGGAAAGCGTCGCTGATTTCCAGCCGTTCGTGTAGCCGCGATCAGGCCAATTTCTTCGTAGTAGTGCAGAGCGGACCTGGCCACGCCAGTGCGGTCACTGACTTGACCGATACTGAGCAGCTCTTGCCCGGGATATTCATTTGCACAATCGCCATGTTCCGCTGTGTGAAGCATCACCTGCCCCTTTCTTGACCTCAAGTTTACTTGAGGTCTTAGGGTAGAGGTATTCAAAGTTGTTGGCAAAGGCTCGGGCTTTTGCATCAGTTACTGGGGTTGGCACTCTAACTTCAGGCAAAGGAGGTACTCAGTGAGCGAATTATCAAGTGACTTCCGCACAGCCTTCCGTCACCACCCGGCTGGAGTAGCACTAATAACAGCAACCATCGACCAGGCATATTACGGCTTAACGATCTCTTCTCTGGCGTCGCTGTCAATCGATCCAGTTGCCGTTTCGTTTTCGCTGGCCAAAGAATCAGGAGCCGCCGGCGCCGTACTTGCTGCACAAAGCTTCGTCATCCACTTACTTGGAGAAGACCAGCAAGAGTTGGCTGGCAACTTTGCCCAGCCCGGTGCCCCGCGATTCACGCGTGATCAGAACTTCCGGATCCTCCCGACCGGTGAACCGCACTTTATTGAAGCACCGGTTGCCTTTCGGGCCAGCATTCATTCTTCGATCAGCATTGGAGGTTCCCGACTGATCGCGGCTGAAGTCCACGAAGTCCTCCACGGTCAACGGCTGCAGCAACACTTGGTCTACCAGGATCGAGAGTATCTGAAGCTCTCCGAATTGCGTGCTGCTTCCGCATCGAATTAACAGATGCGGGCCACACAGGGCATAAAATTAGCCGCCACATTCGTGGCGGCTAATTTTATGACCTGCTATTAATCACGGGTCAGGCGGCGATGGGTGACGCGGTGCGGCTTGGCCGCATCGGCGCCCAGTCGTTCAACCTTGTTGCTCTCGTAGGAGTCAAAGTTGCCCTCGAACCAGTACCAGTTCGCCGGATCTTCCTCAGTGCCCTCGTAGGCCAGGATGTGGGTCGCGACTCGGTCCAGGAACCAACGATCGTGCGAGACCACGACAGCGCAGCCCGGGAACTCGAGCAATGCGTTTTCCAACGACGAAAGAGTTTCGACATCCAAGTCGTTAGTAGGCTCATCGAGCAGCAACAGATTGCCGCCCTGCTTAAGGGTCAAGGCCAGGTTGAGTCGGTTGCGCTCACCGCCGGAGAGCACACCTGCCTTCTTCTGCTGGTCTGGACCCTTAAAGCCGAAGGCCGAAACGTAGGCACGCGACGGCATCTCAACCTGTCCGACGTTGATGTAGTCAAGACCATCCGAGACTACTTCCCACAACGACTTCTCAGGGTCAATATTCTCGCGGTTCTGGTCGACGTAGGAGATCTTGACGGTGTCGCCGATCTTGAGCGTTCCGCCGTCAAGCTCTTCAAGTCCAACAATGGTCTTGAAGAGAGTCGACTTGCCAACACCGTTAGGACCGATGACACCAACGATGCCGTTACGAGGAAGAGAGAACGACAGGCCATCGATCAGCACACGATCGCCGAAGCCCTTCTTCAAGTTCTCGGCCTCGATGACTACCTGGCCAAGACGCGGGCCTGGTGGGATCTGAATTTCCTCGAAGTCCAGCTTGCGGGTGCGCTCGGCCTCCGCTGCCATTTCTTCGTATCGTGCCAAACGGGCCTTGGACTTGGTCTGACGGCCCTTGGCATTCGAACGAACCCATTCAAGCTCTTCTGCCAGGCGCTTAGCAAGCTTCTGGTCCTTCTTGCCCTGTACTTCCATGCGTTCGCGCTTCTTCTCCAGGTAAGTGGAGTAGTTGCCCTCGTATGGGTGCAGGCGACCACGATCAACTTCACAGATCCATTCGGCGACATGGTCCAGGAAGTAGCGGTCGTGGGTTACGGCCAATACGGCACCTGGGTACGATGCCAGGTGCTGTTCCAGCCACAGGACGGACTCGGCATCCAAGTGGTTAGTGGGCTCATCGAGCAGCAGCAGATCCGGCTTCTGCAGCAGAAGCTTGCACAATGCTACGCGTCGACGTTCACCACCGGAGAGATGGGTGACTTTCTCGTCGCCCGGTGGGCAGCGCAGGGCGTCCATTGCCTGCTCTAGCTGGTTGTCGATGTCCCATGCGTCGGCTGCGTCGATCGCTTCCTGCAGCTTCCCCATCTCTTCCAGCAGCGCGTCGAAATCGGCGCCTTCCTGAGCCATCTCTTCAGAGATCTCGTTGAATCGGGTGATCTTTTCGTAGATTTCTCCGACGCCTTCCTGGACGTTGCCCAGAACGGTCTTTTCTTCATTTAGTGGTGGTTCCTGCAGGAGGATGCCTACCGAGTAGCCGGGTGAAAGACGTGCTTCACCGTTCGACGGGGTATCGAGTCCCGCCATGATCTTCAGGATCGTTGACTTACCAGCGCCGTTTGGGCCCACGACACCAATTTTGGCACCGGGGAAGAACGACATGCTGACATTGTCAAGGATGACTTTGTCACCAACGGCCTTGCGGGCCTTGGTCATCGTGTAAATGAATTCCGCCATACCTTTAAGGCTAGTCGGTTACCGTGGTCATTTCCGAATCCACACACCACTATTTTGAGTTGGTGGTGCCCGGATTCACACGAAACCATCGAACACCACCAAAGCGTGCTTGTTTAGGCCGCTTCCCCATCATCGTTTTGCCAGCTTCCTTCGGTGTCCGCCGAGCGTGATGGATGCTGAACTCGATCGATTTCGCCAGTGTCTGCCCGCACTCGGCTGAATGAACTGGTCCCGAAACGAAGATCGTGACCAATTGAATACGCTTCGATGTCTGCGCTGATTCCGCGAGTTCCATCGGCGCGTTCAAAGTCCCGGATCTGCAGTTTTCCAAAAATCATAACGTGGTCGCCTTGCGCCAACGATTCCATGGAGTTCTCCCCCAGCGTGCGGAAGGCCGAGACGGCATACCAATTGGTCGGCCCATCAGCCCACTGCCCGGTTTCAAGGTCGCGTTTACGCTCATGTGTAGCTACGCGGAATTTCAGGATTGAAACGCCCTTCGGCGTAATGCTGAGTTGAGGCTCCGTTCCAACAATGCCTCGGATTGTCACAAGGTCACTCATGAACCTGTCTCCTTCTTGACCCGAATGCCAGAAACTTTTTCTGCCATTGAATCTGATGGTGGCCCACTAAAAGTGACGATGGTATTGGAATCAGCGGAGTGGGGATAAGTTCTTTGTTCTTTGCTGCTTGAAAGCCCCGAACGAAATCATTACTGCTATGACCAGACCTGGGAGTATCCAGCCGGACCACCCTAAAATAGATCCCTTTGTTGCATCCAGTGGTACTCCCAGCACCATGAATAGCGAGACGAGTCCGGCGCTCGCATTGAATGCGCCGTGTGCTAAGGCCGTTGGCCACACGGAATCGCTGTAAGTTCGCAACCAACCAAGGAACGCACCAAATACGATGCACATGCCGCACATGGCCAGGACACCCCATGGCCCCTTCGCCATCGGATAGTTGTACCCCAACAGAACCAGCGGCGCATGCCAAGCGCCCCAGATAGCGCCGGATATCAAGATGGCAGGGAGCTGTCCGTACGATTGCAACCGAACCCAAAGCCAACCACGCCACCCGACCTCCTCGCCTAAGGCGAACAGCGTGTTGAAGAGACTGGCGATAACTATCACCCCGGCTTGCCCTAGGAGGTACTTGGCTGGTCCGGCCTCGCCGGAAACGAAGTGCAGAACTGTAAAGCTCTCCAGATCCCCGGGGAATACGCCGAGCCACGTTCCGACGAGCGGCGCCTGGAGAATGAGAGCTAGCGGAATCATGTAAGACAGCACCAGAGCAATTAGGAACTTTCCAGGTCGCTTGATAGGCCACAGCCCGACATCCGCGGGGAAGCTCTTCACCCGTCGCTCTGCAATTGCGATCATTAGAGCAGCTACTGTCGGGGTAAACATCATGGCCGTGGCGATGCCCGGCAACCTGGCATCGTTAATGCCATCTCCTCGCCAAAGTGGAAGTGCAACCGCCCAGGCCAGCGCCATGCTGAGTACACAGAAGCAAACTATGCTCAAAATGCCACCGATTCTCAATTTCGGCAACTTAACTACCCCAGATCAGATGATGATGCGCGTACATCTCACCAGCCTAACGGCCTCAAGTCGTATTTTTGGGGAACAATGAGCTAAACTATTTTCGGTTATGCCTCCGTAGCTCAGCTGGATAGAGCAAGAGCCTTCTAATCTCTAGGTCGCGCGTTCGAGTCGCGCCGGGGGCACGGACAAGAAACCGCCGTTCACTTGGTCAAACAAGTGAACTGCGGTTTCTTTTTGTTTACTCGGAAACAGGTTTTTGACCATAGTTTGACCACAGTTTCCATTCCTTATTGCAGCGCTCCTACCAGGGCTCGACCTACTTGACGTCCACTGAACAAACACCCTCCCAAAAAAGTGCCCTCGAGCGCGTTATATCCATGCATCCCACCCCCACCGAACCCAGAGGCTTCACCGGCTGCATAGAGTCCGTCAAAAATGCTTCCATCTTCCTTGAGAACCCTTCCGGAAAGGTCCGTCTGCAATCCCCCTAGGGATTTTCGCGTCAGAATATGCAACTTCACTGCAATTAACGGCTCGGCAGTAGGATCAAGAATCCTGTGAGGAGCTACCGCCCGGGTGAGACGGTCGCCAATGTACTTGCGCGCATTGCGGATCGACTGAATTTGCTGATCCTTGCTGAATGGGTTCTCAATTTGTGAATCCCGAACAAGCAAATGCTGGCGGAGACGCTCCGGCTCAACAAATGCTTCTGGCGCTATGGAATTCATCTTCGTAGCAAGTTCTTCCACGGTAGTAGCCGAAACGAAGTCAGCGCCTTTGTCCAAGAAGTCTCGAACCGGCGCCGGCGCCCCTTTGCCGAAGATCCGGTCTTTCACAACCCCGGCCTTGTCCCGATTAGTCAGGTCCGGATTCTGTTCCGAGCCGGACAGAGCGAATTCTTTCTCAACTATTCGCTGGTTCAGCACGAACCATGAGTAGTCGTACTTTCGCGCAATTGGATCCGTTCGAAGATACTTCAGCGTGCCCAGGGTGTCATGCCCCGGAAGACATGGCGCTTTGAGCCGGTTTCCCTCTGCGTCGAACCACATGGAACTGGGACCAGGCAGGATTCGTATTCCGTGTGACGGCCAAATCGAGTTCCAATTCTGAATTCCCTCGGTGTAATGCCAAATTCGATCCTGATTGGCCCAACGTGCACCAGATGCCTGCGCTAGCTCGATACCGCTTCCATCAACGTATTCCGGAACCCCGGTGATCATGTGTTCTGGTGCATCGCCAAGCCTAGACGGCCAGAATTTTCGCACCAGGTCGTGGTTCCCACCAATTCCACCAGTCGCAACGACCACTGCCTCAGCCGAAAATTCGAATTGGCCCAGGACGGTTCTGGTGGAACCCTGTCCCCGCGGAGCGTCATCTGGCGACAGGACCTCGCCACGAACACCGGTGACCGAGCGGCCAGTAGTCACCAGCTCGGTGACTCGATGGCGATTGAGCAATTGAACTTGCCCCATGCGCAGTCCTTCGCGGATCCTGTCGGCGAATGGTTCTGATACGCCAGTCCCGGTTCCCCACGCGATGTGAAATCGCGGTACCGAATTCCCATGGCCCTCGGCACGACCGTCGCCGCGCTCAGCCCAGCCCACTACTGGTGTCAGATCAATACCTTTTCGCTTGATCCAAGATCGCTTTTCAGTGGCCGCGAACTCGACATAAGCTTTCGCCCACCGATGCGCCCACACATCCTCATTTCCCAGGCGGTCGAATTGAGCGCTATGTTGCCAATCCGACCACGCAAGATCAAATGAATCGCGGACACCTAAACGACGTTGTTCCGGGGTGTCAACCAAAAACAATCCACCGAAAGACCAGTAGGCCTGGCCGCCAAGATTCGCCGAGTTTTCCTGATCTAGGATCCGGACTTTTAGACCGGCATCAAGTGCTTCGGCTGCAACCACCAATCCAGCCAGCCCCGCACCGATTATCACTACACTGCCAAATTCTGACCCCATCGGATTATTGCCACCTCGGATGGTATGTAGTGAACGATTATTTACCTAGAGCCTACTTGCTGGTGAGCAAAGTCACCATGGCTATACGCTCCGTCCCCATGCACCTGACTGGCGCAGATTGCTTCCCGAGAACCAATTCCTTTGCCCTGTGCTGGCCCTTGATTCTGTGAATCTCATGACCACCAGCGGTGCAACGGCGCATAATCAAACGGAATCCGGACTGAACAGTAACTTATCCCGCTATTTTGAGATAAACTCTAGGAATTGTAGAAATCGAAAGGGATAGTCTCTGATGGTCCAACTGGTCGCCCACCTCGCGCGACAGCGAATCACGGAACGTACCAGCATCAACCTAATATTCCTTCTGGCAGGATTATCTTTTGCGACTTGGGCGGGCCGCCTATCGATCATCGATACCGTTTTCGACTTCTCTGGCCTAAGCCTTGGGTCGTTCTTGATCTGCAGCACCGTCGGCACGCTGCTCGGCATCTCTCTCATTCCAACTATCAGCAAATTTGTACCGACGCGACGATTATTGTGCTGCCTACCCATTGGACTCGCAGCATGCCTAGTCATGCTCGGCATAGCTATCTCCATAACGTCGAATGCCGCGCTTGCCTACATTGCACTCTTCTTATACGGGATCACCTTTGGCTGCCTGGACATCATGATGAATGTCAGCGGAGCGCAGGTAGAGCGACGAGTGGGGCGTAGCATCATGCCTTCCCTTCACGGCTTCTTCAGCTTGGGAACACTACTAGGTGCCGGTCTGGCAACTGCAACCATCTCGATGCACATTCCTAGCGTCTGGCACTTTTCCCTAGTTTCAGTACTCATTGCCATTCTCGCCTACATTGCCCATAGGGGCGTCACCTGCTGGGAAAACGAGAACTTCGTTCCTAGCAACCAAGATGCCCGCCAAGGTCCGGCGCAGGCCACCAGGAAGAACTGGCTATTGCTATTACTGGGTGTAATGGTTGCCGGACTGAGCTTCACAGAAGGTGCGGCCAATGATTGGATCGCCGTAACTTCAGTTGACGGACACGGCTTCGAACATGGAATCGGTGCGCTCATGTTCACCCTATTCGTCGCCGCAATGACGCTGGGACGCTTTGTCGGTGGTCGACTAGTGGACCGGCTCGGTACGAAGAACACTCTCCTGATCATGGGACTTATCGGCCTGCTCGGTGTTGCCCTGTTCATCACCGGAACAAACCCGTACCTCGTGGGCCTCGGCTCAATGATGTGGGGCTTGGGCAGTTCACTGGGATTCCCCCTTGGAATGAGCATTGCCGCTTCCCGCGGTGAACGGCTTGGACCCAAGGCTGTGAGCATCGTGAGCGCCTTTGGCTATGGCGCGATGCTAGGTGGGCCGCCTTTTATCGGCTTCGTCGTCGATACGCTGAAGCTGCCTCAGGCACTATGGATCTGCGCGATTGTGCTCATTACTTCTCTGCTGTTGACGCCTGCGGTAACTCGCATTGGCAAGCCGGCGGACAAGAACTCCTAAACCGGCAGCATGGCTCGCTCCTTGATATTCCGCATGACGATGGTGCTTGTCAGCTTTTCCACTCCAGGCAACTCCACAAGCACCTCGTCGTATACCCGCTGGTAATGCGGCAGGTCAGTGGCGAAGACACGTAGCAAGAAATCTGGTTCGCCGAAAAGGCGTTGAGCATCAACTATTAGCTCCTCACGCTCTACGGCTGATTCAAAGTGCTTCAGCTGCGCTCGGTCCTTCAAGGTGACGAAAACCAGAGCTTCGAACCCCAGACCTATGAGCTCGGGGTCAATTACCGCCTGGTATCCGCTGATCACCCCCTTGCGTTCAAGTTCTCTGATCCGTCGATGGCAGGGAGCCACAGATAGTCCGACTTTCGCCGCTACGGCAGTCGCGCTCATGCGCCCGTCGTTCTGCAGTTCGGCCAAAATCGCTCGATCTAAATCATCCATGAATTCAGATTACTGCACAAATAATTTGCGCAGAACTCATTCAGGTACTATTTTTCTTGCTTTCCGGACGGATATCCCCAGAAATTCAGCAAGCACATTTCACAAATTTTTGCCTAAGGTTGCCACATCACTGAAATATGGATTTTTGGAGAAGCATTGGACCTCGCACAGTTCGCCGGATTCCTCCTGGTATCAGTTACCTTGGCCTGCACGCCCGGCGCAGACTGGGCATACATCATTTCCTCGGCACTTGGTAAAGCGGGCTTTCGCCCAGCCGTATGGGGATTACTCGCAGGTTACTTGGTTCATACAGCCCTCTTGGTGTGTGGAATTGCTGCCTTGGTAGCGAGTTCCCCATCCATTCTCTTGTGGCTGACCGCGGCCGGATCGCTCTATTTGCTGTGGCTGGGAGTCGCGACGCTGCGTTCCTGCAAGACCGCGAGATTCTTTAATCCTGATGCGGCTTCACTCCCAGAACCTGAAGCGCTGACCGGAAATTCTTCTCAATCCTTGCCTCAACCGTCCAAGGGGTCTGTGGCCCTGCTCGATAAAGTTGAACAACGGTCACCTCGCAGCCAATTCATTAAAGGCCTGCTCACCAGTGGCACCAATCCCAAGGCCCTATTGCTGTATGTGGCCCTCATACCCCAGTACTTGGATTCGTCCCAGCCGCTTCCGCTGTCCTTGCAAACAGGCCTGCTTGGACTGACGCATTTCTCGGTTTCAATCCCCGTCTACTTCCTCGTCGCATTGGCCGCGAGCGCACTGCTCCGCTCACGGCCGATGGCGGCCCGCGTGGTAACACTGTGTTCCGGAATCATCATGATCCTCCTTTCCGCAGGCCTGATCTACGAGCAATTCTTCGTCGCATAGGAAATATATTGAACACTGATCAAGACAATTGAACGGTGATCAAGTATGCTCGTTATCGATGGCACTCCGGTCATCGATAACGCAAGCATGAACTACTGCCCATTCAACGAATCAGATGTTCAAGCTATGATCCTCGCGCTGGAGCATTCGTGGAACTACCGCCAATACGATTCGAAAACGTCACGGTCAGCTTTGAAGAGCGCGACGTGCTCAAAGATGTCAGCCTTACGCTCAACGAGCAACGCATCGGAATTATCGGGGCAAACGGCGCTGGAAAGAGTACGCTGTCGCGGCTCATCAATGGACTTGTACTGCCCACGCAAGGAGCCGTGTTTGTTGGCGACCGGGATACGCAAAAGCATGCAAAGCAAATACGTCGCGATGTGGGTTTCGTCTTTCAGAATCCGGCAAATCAAATCATCATGCCTCTGGTTTCAGAGGACATCGCATTCGGCCTGAAGAATCTGCAGCTTCCAAAAGCCGAAAGGCAGAAGCGTGTACACGAGACTCTGGCAGAGCTGAACATCTCTCATCTTGCGGACCGTGAAAGCCACACGCTTTCGGGCGGTGAGCAGCAAATGGTTGCGCTCGCTTCCGTCTTGGCCATGCAGCCTCGAACCATTGTGTTCGATGAACCCACCACGATGCTGGATCTGCGCAACCGCCTTGCCTTCCAACGTGAGATCGCGAAATTGGAGCAACGCGCGATAGTGGTGACGCACGATTTGGAAATCCTCGAGGATTTCGACAGAGTCCTCGTTGTCACCGATGGCCGAATCGCATTCGATGGTCGACCTGATGAAGCGATCGCGAATTACCGCCAATGGAGCCACGCATGATCGCTTCCAAAAATTCTTCGTACCTAGCTCGCATAAAACCCGGATGGAAATTCGGAGCCCTATTGGTACTGAGCATCAGCCTTTATTTGATTGACTCGTGGCAACTTTTGTTGCTGTCATTCATACTGAGCATTGTCCTGCTGTTGTCGGCCAAGGTTGGGTTCAAGCAACTGCGCATGCCATTGATGTCGTTGGCCATGATCCTCAGCGTGGTGTTTGTTCTCCTGGGATTGCAAACAGATTGGGGCAATGCCATAGTTTCGGTTCTGCGGCTCCTGACCATGTGCTTGTTTGCGTATTCTGTCAGCCTGACCACAAGCTTCGACGCCATGCTGGAACTGTTCCAGCAGGTTGCATCTCCCCTACGTTTCATCGGGGCGAATCCTGCGCAAATCGCCTTGGGTTTATCCATGACTATTCGCTTCATTCCGGAATTGAAAAAGGTATATCTGGAAGTTCGCGAGGCACAGCATGCTCGTGGCCTGGGCAACAACCCGTTGGCCGTGAGCGTTCCGCTAGTGATCAGGTCACTAAAAATCGCAGACGAAACAGCTGAGGCGCTCGACGCCCGCGGCTACGATTCAGCTCCATACCGACGCTAGTCCATTTGTCCTTCAACCTCACTCGCACTGACAAGGAATTCTTATGCCAACGAAAACCGACTCAACATCGCAGACGCGCAACACTGTCTATGTAGCGGTCTTTGCCGCAATGATCGCCGCTATGGGGCTCCTCCCGCCCATAACGCTGGGAATCATCCCTGTGCCGATTACCCTGCAAACTCTCGGTGTCATGCTGGCCGGTGCGTTGCTTGGGCCGTGGCGCGGAGCATTGGCCTCACTTGTGGTGGTTGTCCTGTCATTGGCAGGATTGCCCCTGTTATCTGGTGGACGCGGAGGGCTCGGCGTCCTCTTCGGGCCGACCGGAGGTTACCTCGTTGGCTGGATTTTCGGCTCCCTCGTTATCGGAGCACTCTTCAAATACTGGGTCCTGCGCAATGAAAATAAGGGTGTCCGATTCGTGTCCGGACTGATCTCGGTGCTCCTCGGGGGCGTCGTTGTCATCTACTTGTTCGGAGTTCCGTGGACCGCGGCTACTACCGGGCTTGGTCTGGGAACTTCGCTGCTGGGCTCGCTCGGCTTCCTGCCAGGGGACGTCTTCAAGGCTGTCGTGACGACATTGGTGGCATTGACCGTGCATCGCAGCTACCGCGGGTTGATGGGCTAGTTCCGTGGAACTGTGGCAGTCGCTGGCGAGGTGGGCCGACCAACAACCGGATCGCCTTGCCGTGCTGACTCCTGGAAGACAGCTGACCTACGGGCAGCTAAAGAGGAGAAGCAGCGCTATCGCCCGGCAGCTGGATTCATTGCAGAGCACTCGCATTGGTGCGCGTACCAGCGACCCAATAGAAATGGCCATCGCCTTCTACGCCATTGCGGCCAGTGGCAAAACGTTGGTTGTCATTGACCCCGCTTGGCCCGAGAATTTGGCAAGCACGATGGCAGCGAGCCTTCACTGCAAGTACATGATTGAATCTCCCAATTTGACGACATTGCCCGGGGTATCAAGGCTCATGGCATTTCCAGAGTCGCCGGCGGACGACGACTACGTCGCGTCCGCGGCAAACTTATCCGGTTCCCGCGACTTGCTAGTCATATGCACTTCGGGAAGCTCATCGCGGCCCAAACCGGTAGTCCGGACGGTTGGCTCCTGGGAAGAAGAATCCTTGAGTGCAGGTTCCCGAATCCTGGGCGCTTCGCTCGATCAGGCCACGCTCTGCCCGAGTCCAATATCCCATGGCCTGGGACTGTACGCGATGGTCGAATCCGTTCATTCTGGCGGCACATTCTTGGCTACCGGAAAATGGGATCTGAACGGCATGAGGTCGTTGCTCTCTCAGTCCAGTTGCACCCGCATCGTCAGTGTCCCGACAATTCTCAGGAGGGTGCTTGAGCTGGCCGAGCCGACTTTTCTGTCCAACCTGCTAGTAGTTGTCAGTGGCGGCGAGGCGCTGCACCAAGAAACAGTGCAATTGCTTCATGAGATCGCCCCTATGGCACGTTGCGTTGAATACTTCGGAAGCAGCGAACACAGCCTCATCGCCTATCGCGAACGCAAACCCGACCAGCCCGCATCACCATATTTCGAAGGCCAGTTGTTTCCAGGAGTACGGGCACACATCCATGGCAAAGATTCTGCTACCGGTTTCGGCCTGCTCTATATCGATAGCCCTTTCAATGCCAAAGGCTACGATGCCAGCTCGGAAGCGTCCGTTTCCCGATGCGGCAAGTCGATCGGCATCGGAGATCGTGCGATGCTGGCGTCGGGTTCAGCCCGCGTCGTGCTCGCTCGCCGCAACGACGAGATGATGAATCTCAACGGCAACAATATCCACCCCGGTGAAGTCAGCACAGCACTGGAATCCGTCGGACTGCCCAACGCCATCGTACGACTAGATGAATCGGGTCCTGAACCCCAAATGGTGGCGTACACCGTTTCGCCACCACGCAGTCGGTCCACGCTTCTCTCCAGCCTCGGGCAACATTTGTCGCGATACAAGATCCCTCACCGGATTACGTACCTGAGATCGTGGCCGGAAACCTTCAGCGGCAAATTGAATACCGCGGCGTTGAATGACCAGGACTTGGACATCGAACGGAGCGACTGGCTCAGATGAACAAGGCATACATCATTGACGCGGCACGTACCCCGATCGTCAGGGCAGGCAAAGAATTCTCCCGGGTTGGTGCTGATCATCTGCTTGCGCAGGTGATCAATACGCTATTGGAACGAACCGGAATTTCTCCTGCTCAAGTCGACCATGTGTTTGCCGGAAACGCGGCTGGTCCGGGAGGAAATATTGCCCGCGTGTCTGCGTTGGCATCGGTACTGCCGAACACTGTCGGCGCGACGAGCATTGATGCCCAATGCGCTAGTGGATTGGACGCCATTGCAGCCGGTGCCCGAATGATCCGCTGCGGTGAAGCCCATGTTGTTGTGGCAGGCGGAGTGGAGTCCGTGAGTACGGCTCCGTGGCGCGTCGAAAAGCAATCATCCGTTGTCGATCCGCCAAGGCTATACTCGCGTGCGCGATTCACCCCGGCTCCCGATCCAGATCCCGACATGGGCGTTGCCGCGGAAGCCATCGCCCAGTCCAAGGCGATTACCCAGGAACGTCAAGACGAGTTCGCTTTGCGCAGCCATCGACGTGCCCTGCGCGCTCAATCTGCCGGACTCTTCGCGGATGAGCTCGTTTCCGTCGGCACGAGTAGCGGACGAATCGCGTCTGACACCTGCCCCAGGTCCGGGCTGACACTCCGAAAGCTCGCAGCACTCAAGCCCGCCTTCGTACCCGGTGGCACGGTCACGGCGGGAAACTCCTGCCCGATCAATGACGGGGCGGCCGCGGTGATCTTGGTCAGCGGACAAATGCGCCGGGCACTGAACGCGAACTTTGCACTGCGATATCTGGCCTCAGCGCACGGTGCTTGCGATCCCCAGGTTCTCGGAATGACGGCAGTGCCGGCTTACCGAAAGCTGATCAGCCTCTTGCCGTCTGCCACCGCATCCGGCACTCCCCTCATTGAATTCAATGAAGCCTTTGCCGTTCAGGCGCTCGCATGCCTCGATGAATTGGGAATTCCAGAGCAAAACGTGAATCTCAATGGCGGGGCCTTGGCATTGGGCCATCCATACGGTGCCAGCGGTGCAATTCTGACTACACGCTTGTTTTGGCAGTCGCAGCAGGCCCAAGTGGATGGCCAGCAAGCCATAGCCCTCATGGCTGCTGCCGGTGGTACCGGAAGCGCCCTTGCATTCGAGTCAACCCTTCATCTGGATTTGAATGACTGTTAAGTTAGATATTGAACCCTAGCGCTCTCATTTGATCCCGACCATCATCGGTGATGCGCTCAGGACCCCACGGCGGCGTCCAAACCCAGGTAATAATGTGATTATCGACGAGATCTTTCAGTGCTTCATCGATCTGCGCTTCAAGAATCTCGGTCAGCGGGCACGCAGGAGTTGTCAATGTCAGGTCAATGTCCAGAACGGAGTCGTCGCTAAAACGCAACCCGTAGAGCAGGCCCAAATCAACGATATTGACTCCCAGCTCGGGGTCAATTACGTCCTTGAGCGCCTCTTCGATTTCTCCTAGCGGACGTGCTGCGTGGGCACTCGCATCTGGTGCTGTTCCAGTCATGCTGGACATCTCAATCCTCCTAGAGGTATGCCTAATTTAATTAAACGCAACTTTACGCACGTTTTTCTGATTTTTCGACCCTTTCAGCAGGATGCTCAGGGCGAATACAGCAGAGGCTCAGCATTAACGAACAAAACCGCGTACCCTTTCGGTGATACGCGGTTCTGTTCTCTTCAGGCGTGATTAGATGTTGAAGCCCAGGGCTCGCATCTGATCGCGACCGTCATCGGTGATTCGTTCTGGACCCCAAGGCGGCATCCAGACCCAGTTCAGACGGTGGTCGTCTACAACGCTCTCCAGCGCCTTGGCAACCTGCTCTTCGATGATATCGGTGAGCGGGCAGGCGGCAGTGGTCAACGTGAGGTCCAGCAAAAGCACACCGTCATCAGCGTACTTCAGGCCATATAGCAAGCCCAGGTCGACAATGTTGACACCCAATTCCGGGTCAATGACGTCCTTGAGCGCTTCCTCAACGTCTTCCAGAGGAGTCGTAGCGGCTCCCGTGCTCTGTTCGGTCGATTCGCTCATGACTGTACCCTTAGGCCTTGACGTTCAGGTAACGGTCGTAGCCTTCTTCTTCCAGACGGTCAGCCAGCTCTGGGCCGCCCTCTTCGGCTACCTTGCCGTCAACGAACACGTGCACGAACTCTGGCTTGATGTAGCGCAGAATGCGGGTGTAGTGGGTGATCAGCAGGGTGCCCATCTCGTTCTCGGCCTGCGCGCGGTTGACGCCCTCGGAGACAACCTTCAGAGCGTCGACATCCAGGCCTGAGTCGGTCTCGTCCAGCACTGCGAACTTAGGCTTGAACAGTTCCAGCTGCAGGATTTCGACACGCTTCTTCTCACCACCGGAGAAGCCTTCGTTCACGTTGCGCTGCGCGAAGTCGGCATCGATCTTCAGCTTGGTCATCGCTTCCTTGACGTCCTTGGTCCAGGTACGCAGCTTAGGAGCTTCGCCGTCGATTGCGGTTTTTGCGGTACGCAGGAAGTTGGTCATGGTTACGCCTGGCACCTCTACCGGGTACTGCATAGCCAGGAACAGTCCAGCCTTTGCACGCTCGTCAACGCTCATCTCCAGGACATCTTCACCGTCGAGGGTGATGGAGCCGGAGGTGACGTTGTAGCGCGGGTGGCCAGCGATGGTCGATGCCAGGGTCGACTTGCCCGAGCCGTTGGGGCCCATGATTGCGTGGGTTTCGCCGGTCTTGATGGTCAGGGTTACACCCTTGAGAATTTCCTTCTCGCCCTGCTCGGTGTCAATCGAGACGTGCAGGTCCTTGATTTCCAGAGTAGACATACGTCGTTCCGTTTCTTTCTAAAAAGCGCTAAGGCTAAAAAGCTGGTGAAGCAGGCACTAGCTAGTTGCTAGTTGCAGCCAATTCTTCTTCGATGGTTTCGGTCAGACGCTCCTCCAGAGCCTCATCGCCAATCTGCTGAACAATTTCGTTCAGGAATCCGCGCACTACCAGGCGGCGAGCGGTCTTTTCATCGATACCGCGAGCCATCAGGTAGAAGAGGTGCTCGTCGTCGAAGCGGCCGGTGGTCGATGCGTGGCCAGCGCCATCGATCAAGCCGGTTTCGATTTCCAGGTTTGGAACCGAATCGGCGCGGGCGCCATCGGTCAGAACCAGGTTGCGGTTTGCTTCGTAGGAGTCGGTGCCCACAGCAGCCTTCTGGATCAGCACATCGCCAACCCAGACGGTGTGCGCGTCCTTGCCCTGCAATGCACCCTTGTACAGCACGTTCGACTTGCAGTTGGCCACCGCGTGGTCAACGAACAGGCGGTGCTCCAGGTGCTGGCCGGCATCAGCGAAGTACAGGCCGTAGAGCTCGATCTCAGCGCGTTCGCCGGTGAAGCGGGCCGATGGGTTCACACGAACCAGGTCGCCACCAAAGGACACGGCGATGTGCTTGAAGGAAGCGCCAGCTGCAACCAGTGCCTGCTGCGAGGACGCGTGGACTGCGTCATCTTCCCAAGCCTGCAGCGAGATCACGGTCAGGCGTGCGTTGGCCTGGACGTCGAACTCGACGTTCTGGGCCAGCACTGCCGAACCTACGTGATCCAGCACGACGGTAGCTTCGGAGTTCTCCTCGGCGACAACGATCACGTGCTGGGCTGCCGCTGCCAGCGACTCGCCGGTGATGCGCAGAGTTGCCTTGGCACCCTCGGCATTCTTCGGGATGGTAACCACGTGGGTCTCGGAAGCGTACTTCCAGGCGTTTGCCGACACGCGGTCATCCGGGGTGTGCGCAACGCCGTTCAGGGCATCGTCAGCCGCAACAACCGACAGCTTGGCGATGTCGTTGCCGGTCAGCTCGATCTTCGGAGCTGCGCCGGTGAGCTCATCGGTATGCAGGCCCTTGAGGCGCTTGAGCGGGGTGAAGCGCCAGTCCTCTTCACGGCCGGTCAGCTTGGCGAAATCATCAACGTTGGTGCTGGTCAGTCGACCAGCACGCGACGAATCCGGAACGCCAACGCCGCCGCCATGGCTGTGCGCCTTGGTGGAGGCGCCAGCCAGCGGCGAGCCGCCGTTGTCGTTGATCGGCGAAAGGTCTTCGCCCTCTTCGGTGAAACCAGGAATCGATGGTGCGCCGATGCGCGCCTTCTCTTCTGGGATATGGGTGGTGGTCTCCGACATTCTTAGCCGACCGATCCTTCCATCTGAAGTTCAATAAGGCGGTTCAGTTCCAGCGCGTACTCCATCGGCAGCTCGCGTGCAATTGGCTCGACGAAGCCGCGCACGATCATTGCCATGGCCTCGTCCTCGGCCAGGCCGCGGGACTGCAGGTAGAACAGCTGTTCCTCGGACACGCGGGAAACCGTTGCCTCGTGGCCCATGGTCACGTCGTCCTCGCGGACGTCGATGTATGGGTAGGTATCCGAACGCGAGATCTGGTCAACCAGCAATGCGTCGCAGACCACCGAGTTCTTGGTGCCCTTGGCGCCTTCCTGGACCTGTACCAGGCCGCGGTAGGCCGAACGGCCGCCATTGCGGGCTACCGACTTGGCAACAATTGCCGAGGAGGTGTTCGGTGCAATGTGGACCATCTTGGATCCGGTGTCCTGGTGCTGGCCTTCGCCGGCGAAGGCGATGGACAGGGTCTCGCCCTTGGCGTGCTCGCCCACCAGGTAGACAGCCGGGTACTTCATGGTGACCTTTGAGCCGATGTTGCCATCGACCCATTCCATGGTGGCGCCTTCTTCACAGATAGCACGCTTGGTCACCAGGTTGTACACGTTGTTGGACCAGTTCTGGATCGTCGTGTAGCGGACGCGGGCGTTCTTCTTCACGATGATTTCCACAACAGCCGAGTGCAGCGAGTCCGACTGGTAGATCGGCGCGGTGCAACCCTCGATGTAGTGCACGTATGAGCCCTCATCGGCGATGATCAGGGTACGTTCGAACTGGCCCATGTTTTCCGTGTTGATACGGAAGTAAGCCTGCAGCGGGATTTCCACGTGGACGCCCTTCGGGACGTACACGAACGAGCCGCCGGACCATACGGCGGTGTTCAGCGAAGCGAACTTGTTGTCGCCTGCTGGAATGACCGAGCCGAAGTACTCCTGGAAGATCTCCGGGTGTTCCTTCAGACCGGTATCGGTGTCAAGGAAGATGACGCCCTGTGCTTCAAGGTCCTCACGCAGCTGGTGGTAGACGACCTCGGACTCGTACTGGGCGGCAACACCGGAAACCAGGCGTTGTTTTTCAGCCTCGGGGATGCCCAGTTTGTCGTAGGTGTTCTTGATGTCTTCTGGAAGATCTTCCCACGAGGTTGCCTGCTTCTCGGTGGAACGCACGAAGTACTTGATGTTGTCGAAATCAATACCCGAGAGGTCTGGACCCCAGGTAGGCATTGGCTTGCGATCGAAGTACTTCAGCGCCTTCTGGCGACGCTCCAGCATCCATTCTGGCTCGGACTTCAGGGCAGAAATATTCGCCACTACGTCCTTGTCAACGCCACGGCGCGCATTTGCACCCGCGTCGTTCTTATCTGACCAGCCGTACTCGTAATTGCCGATTCCGTGGAGTTCGGGGTTCTTCTCCAGAATCTCGGAAATTACACCCGGGTCGGCAGACTCCTGTGCAATCTGATCCGTCATCGCGGCCTCTCCTGCTTCGTGAACTGAATTCGAGTTCTCTTCTCGGCGCGCATTGGCGCCTTTTCACGCCCCACAGGGATGTGGGTCGTGCACACGTGTCCTCCGCCGGCCAGTGTCGACAGTCGTCGAACGTCGACGCCCAGCAAGCGGGCGAACATTTCAGTTTCCATGTCGCAAAACACCGGAAACTCTCGTGCCAAGTCTTGTATCGGGCAGTGCCCCTGGCATAGCTGCACGCTATGCATCAGAGCAGATGCCACTTTGGTATCCACTTTTCGGGTGTATCCGACGAATCCATCGGCACTGAGCAGGTTGCCCAGCACTTCGGCTCGTGCTTCCAAACCTTCAACGCCGACCAGTGCTTTGGCGTACCGCTCCTCCATGGATGCGAATCGATTACGCGCAAACTTGCGAATCGCGTCCTCGCCAGCCGCATCCCCGAGCATCTTCAATGCATCGGAAGCGATCTCCAAGTAGTCGTTGCCCAGCTTCGTCTGGCCGCGGTGCGAAAGCACGTAGCGGCGAGACGGGCGTCCAGCACCGGTCTTCTGGTTGGCTACCAGTTTTACCTCGACGAGTCCCGATTTCGAGAGCGCGTCCAGGTGGCGGCGGACCGCAGCAGGCGTGAAGCCCAGCTTGGTTCCAAGCTCGGCGGCACTGACCGGTCCGTCCTCTAATACTGCGTATAGGACGCGGTCACGCGTGCGCTCCTCGGTATCCCCAACTGCGCCAACCGTCGCGGCAGCGGAGCCACTAGCTGATTCTGAATTTGATGAATACACAACACAATCATGCGTAAATTTTTACTCTAGGTCTAGTAAGGAAGGACTTACTAAGGGCAAGCTAGCCCGACTAGGGCGTTGCCTGCCTCAAACCTCTTGCACTTCCATTGTCTCGCCCCCTTAAGCGGAACTCGAGGCTTGGTGACCAACCACTCAACTCAGCCAGTTCGACATGTCGTAGAATGTTCTAGTGTCTTCTGTATCCCCCAGCCTCGTCATCAACGAGCTGGCCAAAGATTTAGGTCCAGTCCCCGCCTTGGACAATCGCATGCTGCGAGTCCTGGAGTCGGTGTCCCTAAAAGCTTTTCCCGGTCAGGTCACCACGCTTTTAGGAGCTAACGGAGCCGGCAAGTCCACGACTCTGGCCTGTGCCCAGGGGCTGCTTCAGCCCGAAGGCGGCACAGTCGAACTCCTGGGCCAGAATCCCTTCGGCGACAACCCCGAATTGCGCTCCCGCGTCGGAGTCATGCTCCAGGATGGCGGTTTGCCTCCGTCAATGCGCCCGATTCCGCTCTTGCGGCATGTCGCATCCCTCTATCAGAAGCCCATTGACATTGATGCGTTAATCACACGCCTTGATCTCGAGTCATTCGGCACCCGCACGATCCGGCGTCTATCCGGCGGCCAAAAACAGCGCGTCGCATTGGCAGTCGCGTTGGCCGGAGATCCGGAAGTGCTTTTCCTCGATGAGCCAAGCGCCGGATTGGACCCGCAGTCGCGCCAGGTGGTTTTCGACCTCATTGCCGAACTTCGCGATGCTGGCAAGGCCATCATCTTGACGACCCATCTCATGGACGACGCACAGCGCCTCAGCGACTATGTCTACATCATCGACAAGGGCTGCACCGTGGCGCAGGGCACTGTTACAGAGCTGACTGCCCGCGCTGCCGAAGACCAGGACACCCGCCCGGTCTCTTTCTCGGCCCCAGCTGGCCTGCGGCTGCCTGAACCGCCGGCAGGATTGCGTCTGGCAGAAACCGCCTCCGGCCAGTACCGCCTCGACGGGGTCAACTCCCCCGAACACTTGAACTGGCTCACGCAGTGGTGGCTGAAGGAAAGCATCTTGCCAATCGAGCTTAATCTCCAGTCTCGAAGCCTCGAAGACGTTTTCCTCGAAATCGCGATCAAGGAGGAAAAAGCATGAGCCAAGCACTCACGCGCTCCAATGCTGCCTCGCCACTGCGCAGAATCCTGAACCAAGGCAGATACGAATCCATCCAGATGCTCAGCAATGGCGAGCAACTCATTCTCGCTGTTGTCATGCCGCTCATTGCGCTGTTCGTGCTTACCCTCACCGATCTCGTCAATGACGTGGCCGACCGAAGCATTGATGCAGCTGTACCCGGCGTGCTCGCCCTGTGCGTCATTTCAACGGCTTTCACCGGACAGGGAATCGGGACAGGTTTTGACCGCCGCTACGGCGTGCTGACCATGTTCTCAACGACACCATTGGGGAAAACCGGACTGATTTTCGGCAAAGTCATTGCAGTGCTGTCCGTCTTGTTGATCCAGGTCGTCTTGATCTGCTCAGTCGCGCTGCTGTTCCTGGATTGGCATCCGAACCCCTGGGGAATCCTCCCGGGTATCCTCTTCCTGCTCTTGGGTGCAGCGGCGTTTACCGCGCTGGGCCTGCTCATTGCTGGCACCGTTCGCCCTGAAGCCACGTTGGCCATCACCAACCTTGCCTGGATCCTGCTGGCCGGCGCCGGCGGTGTCCTGTATCCCTTGAGCATGGCCCCAGATTGGGCACAGCCGACGCTGAATGCACTGCCTTCGGCAGCGCTGGGCGATGCCATGCGCGATGCCCTCATCCATGGCCAGTTCAGCATCGCTGGACTGATCTTCTTGATCCTCTGGGCAGCAGCCGGCTCCTTTGCAGCCATCAAGCTGTTCAAATGGAGCTAACCACCACTCAATTCCAAGAGGGAGATTTCCTTGACTTCAGTCCAAGCCAAACAGAGCTGGGCCGATAAGTTGCCCACGAAGGTAAACCGCCTCGTGCATGGTCTGGCGATCGCATCCTTGATCTCGCAGATTGGCATTATCGTCACCGGAGGGGCCGTAAGGCTTACCGAGTCGGGACTCGGTTGCTCACATTGGCCCAACTGCGTCCCCGGCTCGATGACTCCTGTTCCGGAAATGGGTATCCACGGCATCATCGAGTTCGGCAACCGCCTGCTGACCTTCGTCCTGCTGGTTATCGCCGTTGCTTTCCTGGTCTCCATCTGGAAGATGCGCCCGACGCACCGTACCTTGTACAAACTGGCCGTCGGCTTGCTCGCCGGCATCGCACTTCAGGCCCTTGTCGGCGCCATCACCGTATGGACTGGCCTGAATGCCTGGGTTGTGTCGGTGCATTTCCTGATTTCCGGGGCTCTGGTCATCATGGCCACGTTCCAGGTCAACCGTACGGCCAAGGAACTGAAAAGCCGGGAGATTCCGCGGAGCACCAAGTCCATCGGCCAGATTTCATTTGCCGCATGGATCTTCTCGCTGCTCGCTGTCGCGTTCGGAACTGTCGTAACAGGCACCGGACCGCACGCTGGTGATGCCGATGCTCCTCGTCACCTGTTCGATCCACTGTTCGTGACCCGGCTGCACACGGCTCCGGTGTACTTGCTGGTCGCCGCCACCGTTGTTGTTCTCATCCTGGCCTACAAGCAGGGCGGAAACAGCCAGCTTCGCAACGCCATTTGGTGGCTCGTGGCCGCTATCGCGATTCAGGCAGCGATCGGATACATCCAGCACTTCAATGGCCTGCCGGTTGCCCTGGTTCTCTCTCACATGCTCGGCGCCAGCTTGTTGCTCTCAGCTTCTGCAAACGTCTGGGACCGGGCCGCTATCCTTCCGGGATACAGGGTCATCGCTTCATAGCATTCTGCGTAAACGTTTCGGGGGTTGCCCTGCACTCAAAGTGCACGGCAACCCCCGAATCGCTTTAACTATCTTCTTGTTGTTCCGAGGTCTACGACCCCAGCAATCCAGTGAGTCCTATAGGTAGGCAGCTCCGGTCAGCAAACGACCCGCACCCAAGATCTCCGCCATCGAAAGCAAGCTAGTGCCCCTGGCAATTCGAATCAGCTTGCAACTGCATTCTCGCTTCATCAAACCGGCAACGGCACGCCATCCTCGACTTGCCGCTCCCGTCCTTCTTTTTCACAGCGCTCTGCTGCCAAAGCCTCGCCGTCTTCGATAACCTATACCGCTACCATGACGTTGCCACATTTCTCGCCTGATAGCTTGATGGACTTCAGAGAAATCACGTGCCTCTGGCGGTGAGTTCATCGAGCGACGGGTATCCAGCAATCCGCTGTTGATCATCGCCGCAAACAGAGAATACGAGCTCCCGCAACGGAGTTACCCTCCAGGAGATCAAAGGTTGCAGCAAGTTCCGTGCCGCATTCATCACTGTCCGTTTTGGAACCGAGCGCATAGAGATCGGCAGCCCGCCAGTGAATGGCGGGTAATGACTTCTTTGGTGCTGGACAGGCACAACCGGGAGTTGCGTTGCCTAAGCCAGAATTATCAAAGGACCCAGTTTCTGCTCCGGTTGAATGAATGGCCCAGATGCATCCAATGCTCTAGAGACCGGCGTGCATAAGCTAAAGAAAAGCGCCTTGCTTGGAATCCAAACGAATTTGGGTTCCAAGCAAGGCGCTTGTGAAGCTTCGTTGCGGAGTTGAACTCAGCCGAACAGCGGGCTGCCCACGAACGGATCAATGGCCAATGCCAAGAACACGATCGACAAGTAGGTGATGGAGATGTGGAAGACCTTCATGGCCTTGCGGTTGATCTCAGCCGGCTTGTGGTCGTTCTGCGCCTCGCGGTAAAGCACGTGAGACTCGTAGACGAACCACAAACCTGCGCCGCCCGCGATTGCGGTATACACGATGCCGGCGCCACCCAGTGGAACCAACAGCATCGAGCAAACGACGGTGGCCCAGGCATAAAGCACGACCTGCACCGAAACGCGGCGGGCGTTGGCGATCGCGCCAAGCATTGGCACCGAAGCCGCGTTGTAGTCATCCGCGTACTTCATCGACAGCGGCCAGTAATGCGGCGGTGTCCAGAGGAAGATCACCAGGAACAGGATGATCGCTGGCCACTCAATTGTGTTGGTCACCGCAGCCCAAGCGATCAGTACTGGCATGCAGCCGGCGATGCCACCCCACACAATATTCTGAGCCGTCCGGCGCTTGAGGATCAAAGTGTAGAACACCACGTAGAGCAGAATGGCCGCCAGGCCCAACGCGGTCGTCAGCGGATTCGTGCCAACCCAGAGAATCACCAAGGATGCGATTGCCAGGGCCCAAGAGAAGACCAAGGCTTCCTTCGGGGTCAGGTCACCAGTCACCAAAGGGCGCCCCTTGGTACGCTTCATCAACTTGTCCATATCGCGATCGATATAGCAGTTGAATGCTCCGGATGCGCCTGCGGCCATAGCTCCACCAACGAGGGTGGAAATCATCAGCCAGACGGAAGGAAAGCCCCGCTCGGCAAAGATCATGGTCGGAAGGGTGCTCACTAGCAGCAACTCGATAACGCGAGGCTTCGTCAACGCCACATACGCATTGGCCTTGCGCTTCAGAAAGTCGCCGGCAGTTTCATCAGGCTGACGCGATGCGCGTGGCACTGATGCTGCGGCGACACTTTGAGTCTTCAATTAAACGCACTCAGTTCTTCACGGGTACAAGACAGACACATTCATTCTACGCTGGATAGAAATTGATTGAAACTCCCCACGGAGAGGATCACATTCAAAAAGGGTGATTTGGCTCAATTTAAATAGTTGCAATGCCCAAACCGGCTACGTACCAAGCGCCGCACCCGATGGGTGCTCAGATCGATCTCCGGCGTTCGAATCGGCTATCCGGGCCGGTCCTTCACTCACAACTGCGATTACCTCCAGTTCAGCAGGCGGGGGCCAAGAGCCCCGCCCGTTCACGCACCGGCCACTTGCACAGGCGGCAGCCTCCGAGGCAGCGGCCACAGGACCTCGGCCTTTAATAGACGTCAGATATTCCTGGCACCCGCAGCACCAGGACAAATTCCACAAGCTGTAAGCAACCTGGAAACAAGATTGATTTTTTGTACACCTCTCCAGGGCAACGCGTCAGCAACTCCGGGTACACAGCCATCCGGGACACACCTGCAACGACCTGTGCACCATTGCGCAGAATGACTGAGCGCTTGGCTCAGGCCAAGGCATGAAAGGTCACATCGGGTCGCACCCCTGCGCAAACCGAATAATTATGTGTCATCTTGCTAAATCCAGCGCCCGAAGGCGCCGTTTCGCGATAGAGTTGACTCAGATTGCGCCGTCGCGACCTGCATTCCTCTAACTTAAGCAATATCGGAGGCATGGGGAGGCGACGGCGTATTGCGTGTCAGCGGGAGGCATCTCCCGTCCAAGCCTGAATGGAAGGAACGCCGCTGTGGCGACTGAATCCTTAGTTGAAGAATTCTCACTGACCGAGTTGGACCGTAAGGCCATCGACACCACCCGTGTCCTGGCAGCCGACGCCGTCGAAAAGGTTGGCAATGGCCACCCCGGTACCGCAATGAGCTTGGCTCCTGCCGCCTACTTGATTTTCCAGAAGCACCTGCGCCACGACCCGAAGGATCCGAACTGGATCGGCCGCGACCGTTTCGTGCTTTCCCCAGGCCACACCTCGCTGACCCTGTACCTGCAGCTGTTCCTCTCCGGCTACGGCTTGGAAATGCAAGACATCGAAGCGCTGCGCACCTGGGGCGCGAAGACCCCTGGCCACCCTGAGTACGGCCACACCGCCGGCGTCGAGATCACCACCGGCCCACTGGGCCAGGGCCTGGCCTCCGCCGTTGGCTTCGCCTACGCCCAGCGCCGCATGCGCGGCCTGCTGGATCCAGCCGCCGAAGCCGGAACCAGCCCCTTCGACCATACTGTCTACGTCATCGCTTCCGATGGCGACCTGCAGGAAGGCGTCACCTCCGAAGCTTCCTCGCTGGCCGGCCACCAGGAACTGGGCAACCTTGTGGTGATCTACGATGACAACAAGATCTCCATCGAGAACGACACCGACATCGCATTCACCGAGGACGTGCTGGGCCGCTACGAGTCCTACGGCTGGCACACCCAGCGCGTTGACTGGTCCGCCACCGGCGAATACGTCGAGGACATGGCCGCACTGGACGCCGCCATCCGCGCCGCCAAGGCCGAGACCTCTCGCCCGTCGATCATCTCGCTGCGCACCATCATCGGCTGGCCATCGCCAACCAAGCAGAACACCGGCGGCATCCACGGCTCGAAGCTGGGTGCCGAGGAAGTTGCCGGCCTGAAGAAGGTGCTGGGCTTCGACCCGGAGAAGAACTTCCAGATCGAGGATGACGTGCTGGCCCACGCCCGCGAAGTCGTAACCCGCGGAGCGCAGCTGCACGCCTCGTGGAACGAGACCTTCAACGCCTGGAAATCTGCAAACCCGGAAGAGGCCGCCCTGCTGGAACGCCTGCAGGCTGGCGAGCTGCCAGAAGGCTGGACCGAGAAGCTTCCTACCTTCGAGCCTGGTTCCACCATGGCCACCCGCGCCGCGTCGGGCAAGGTCATCAACGCGATCGCCGATGAGCTGCCAGAACTCTGGGGCGGCTCCGCCGACCTGGCCGGTTCGAACAACACCACCATCGAGACCGCGAAGTCCTTCGCTCCCGAGCGCCGCTCCACCGATTCCTGGTCGGCCAGCCCGTACGGCCGTGTGCTGCACTTCGGCATCCGCGAGCACGCCGCCGCGTCGATCGTCAACGGCATCGTGCTCTCCAGCCCGACCCGCGCGTTCTCCGGCACCTTCCTGATCTTCTCCGACTACCAGCGTCCGGCCATCCGCCTGGCCGCGCTGATGGGCGTCCCGTCGATCTTCGTCTGGACCCACGACTCCATCGGCCTGGGCGAAGACGGCCCGACCCACCAGCCGGTGGAGCAGCTCGCCTCGCTGCGCATCATCCCGAACTTCGACGTTGTCCGCCCGGCGGATGCCAACGAGGTCGCCTACGCCTGGCGCGGAATGCTGGAACTGTCCACCACCCCATCGGGCATCGTGCTCTCGCGCCAGAACCTGCCGATCTACGACCGTTCGGCCACCGGCTTCCGCGGCGCCGAAGGCACGCTGAAGGGCGGCTACATCCTGGCCGAGGCCGTGCGCGACGGCGCCGAGACCACGCCGGATGTCATCCTGCTGGCCACCGGCTCCGAGGTCGAGCTCGCCGTCGAGGCCCGCGAAGCGCTGGCGGCCAAGGACATCGCGGCGCGCGTCGTCTCGCTGCCGTCGCTGGAATGGTTCGCCAAGCAGGATGCCGCCTACCGCGAAGAGGTCCTTCCGGCTGCGATCACCGCCCGCGTTTCGGTGGAGGCCGGCGTGGCCCAGGGCTGGCGCGAACTGGTTGGCGCCCACGGCGAAATCATCTCGCTGGACCACTTCGGCGCGTCCGCCGACTACAAGAAGCTGTACTCGGAATTCGGCATCACCACCGAGGCAGTGATCGCTGCCGCCGAAACCTCCATCAACAACGCTGCCAATTAAGGAACTGAAGTACATATCATGAGCAACCCGAATACTCAGGCCCTGTCCGACGCCGGCGTCTCCATCTGGCTGGACGACCTTTCGCGCGAGCGCCTGACCAGCGGCTCCCTGGCCAAGCTGATCGAAGAGAAGAACGTCGTCGGCGTCACCACCAACCCGGCAATCTTCGCCGCGTCGCTGTCCAAGGCAGAGGTGTACGGCGAGGCGATCGCCGAGCAGAAGCACCGCTCCGTCGAGGACGCGATCACGGAAATCACCAGCGACGACGTGGCAGCGGCCTGCGACCTGTTCAAGGGCATCTACGAGTCCTCCAACGGCTTCGACGGCCGCGTGTCCATCGAGGTGGACCCCCGCCTGGCGCACGAGACCGCACCGACCATCGCCCAGGCGAAGGCCTTGTACGAGCGCGTGAACCGCGAAAACGTGCTGATCAAGATCCCTGCCACCATCGAAGGCCTGGAAGCCATCACCGAAACCATTGCCGCCGGCATTTCGGTAAACGTGACCCTGATCTTCTCGCTGGAACGCTACCGCGAGGTCATCAACGCCTACCTGCTGGGTCTGGAGAAGGCCCATGCCGCCGGCCTGGACCTGTCCAAGATCCACTCGGTCGCGTCCTTCTTCGTCTCCCGCGTGGACACCGAGATCGACAAGCGCCTGGATGCCATCGGCACAGAAGCCGCGGCCGCCGTGCGCGGACAGGCCGGCGTGGCCAACGCCCGCCTGGCCTACCAGGTCTTCGAGGAGTCCTTCGCTTCGGCCCGCTACGAGGTGCTGAGCGCTGCCGGCGCCAACGTGCAGCGCCCGCTGTGGGCTTCGACCGGCGTGAAGGACCCCGCCTACCCGTCGACCCTGTACGTGACCGAACTGGTCGCCCCGCAGACGGTGAACACCATGCCGGAGAAGACCCTGGATGCCACCGCGGCCGAAGCCGAGATCCGCGGCAACGCGATCGCCGGCGGCTACGATGCCGCCAACCGCGTGCTGGACAAGCTCGCCGCCCTGGGCATCGACTACAACGAGGTCGTGAACCTGCTTGAGGTCGAGGGCGTGCAGAAGTTCGACATCGCCTGGAACGAGCTGCTCCAGGACATGGCCGAGGCCCTGAAGGGAGCCAAATAGATGGAACTTGGCCTGGTAACTTCCGGACAGGCTCTGGCCTCCGTCGATGCGCTGCTGCCGCAGCTGATCGACGCGAAAATCGGCAGCCGCATTGCCGCGCAGGATCCCACCATCTGGGGTCCGGCGGCCGAGGCCGAATCCTCCATCCGCCTGGGCTGGGTCAACCCCTTCGAGGCGGCCGGCAAGCTGATCCCGCAGATCCTGGATCTGCGCGACGAGCTGCAGGAGGAGGGACTGACCCGCATCGTGCTGTGCGGCATGGGCGGATCCTCGCTGGCCCCTGAGGTCATCACCGCGCATGACGAGGTGGACCTGGTCATCTGCGACACCACCGATCCGTCGATGGTCAAGGGCATCGTGGAAACCGATCTGGAGCACACCGTCGTGGTGGTCGCCTCCAAGTCCGGCTCCACGGTGGAGACCGATTCGCAGCGCCGTGCGTTCACCGCAGCCTTCGAGGCGGCCGGCATCGACCCGGCCACCCGCCTGGTGCTGGTGACCGACCCGGGTTCGCCGATGGACAACCCGGAAGGGGTGCGCGCGGTCTTCAACGCCGACCCGAATGTGGGCGGCCGCTACTCGGCGCTGACCGCCTTCGGCCTGGTTCCCTCGGGCCTGGCCGGCGCCGACATCGAAGCGCTGGTGGAAGAATCCGGACTGATCAACGACGTGCTGGCAATGGACGACGAGGACAACCTCGCGCTGCACCTGGGGGCGGCCATGGCCACCGCCGGCCGCGACAAGCTGCTCATCGCCTGCGTGGGCGATGCCCTGCCGGGCTTCGGCGACTGGGCCGAGCAGCTGATCGCCGAATCCACCGGCAAGGACGGCAAGGGCGTGCTGCCGGTTGCCGCCCATGTGGATGCGCCCGAGCTGCAGAACCCTGCGCAGGATGTGCTGCCGCTGTTCATCTACGAGCAGCTGCCGGAGGAAATCGACGAGGACTCCACCGCCGTGCACTTCAGCGCGCCGCTGGGCACCGCGTTCATGATCTTCGAGTACGCCACCGCCGTGGCCGGCTACCTGCTGGGCATCAGCCCGTTCGACCAGCCGGATGTCGAGGCCGCGAAGGTGGCCGCGCGTTCCATGCTCGAAGCGCCGGCGCAGAGCGCACCGGATGCCGTGGACGGCCCGGTCGAGCTCTACGGCACCGAGGCCGCGAACCTGGAAGCAGCCCTGGATGCGCTCACCGCGCAGCTGCCGGACGATGGCTACCTCGCCATCCAGGCCTACCTGGATCGCACCGCCGACCAGCAGCTCGAAGCGCTGCGCGATGCTCTGGCTGAGAAGACCGGCCGTCCGGTCACCTTCGGCTGGGGCCCGCGCTTCTTGCACTCCACCGGCCAGTACCACAAGGGCGGCCCGGCACAGGGCGTGTTCCTGCAGGTCACCGCGGATCACCAGGAAGACCTTGAGATTCCTGGCCGTCCGTACACCTTCGGCGGGCTGATCACCGCCCAGGCGATCGGCGACGGCGCGGTGCTGGCCGACGCCGAGCACAACCGTCCGGTGCTGCGCGTGAACCTCACGGACCGCGCGGCGGGAATCGCCGCCCTGCTAGAGGCAGCGAAGTAAGGCACGAATGAGCAATCCACTACGCGACGCCCGCGACCGGCGGCTTAACCGCATTGCCGGTCCGGGCGCGCTGGTGTTCTTCGGAATCACCGGCGACCTTGCCCGCAAGAAGCTCATGCCAGCGGTCTACGACCTGGCCAACCGCGGCCTGCTGCCCCCGAACTTCGCGATCGTCGGCTTCGGCCGCCGCGACTGGACGGCGCAGGACTTCGCCGACCAGGCCCGCGAATGGATCCTGGCCAGCGCCCGCACCCCCTTCAACGAAACAGTCTTCGCCCAGCTGGCGGCCGGCATGCGATTCATCTCCGGCGCCTTCGACGATGACGGCGCCTACGAGCAGCTTGCCGCCACCCTGGACGAGCTGGCCGAATCGCGCTCCACCGGCCGCAACCACGCCTTCTACCTCTCGATCCCGCCAAGCTGGTTCGAGGTCGTCTGCCAGAAGCTCTCGGAGCACAAGCTGGCCCAGGACAAGAACCCCGGCTGGGAACGCGTGGTCATCGAGAAGCCCTTCGGCCACGACCTGGCCAGCGCGCGCGAGCTGAACTCCATCGTCGAGTCGGTGTTCCCGCCGGATGCTGTGTTCCGCATCGACCACTACCTGGGCAAGGAAACGGTGCAGAACCTGCTGGCGCTGCGCTTCGGCAACCAGATGTTCGAGCCGCTGTGGAACAACAAGTACGTGGACCACGTGCAGATCACCATGGCCGAGGACATCGGCATCGGCGGCCGGGCCAGCTACTACGACGGTGTGGGCGCCGCCCGCGACGTCATCCAGAACCACCTGCTGCAGCTGCTGGCGTTGACTGCCATGGAGGAGCCCATCTCCTTCGACGCCGACCACCTGCGCAGCGAGAAGGAAAAGGTGCTCACCGCGGTGAAGCTGCCCGAGGACCTGGGGGCGGCCAGCGCCCGCGGCCAGTACACCTCCGGCTGGCAGGGCGCCGAAGAGGTCGTCGGCTTCCTCGACGAGGAGGGCTTCAACCCGAAGTCCAAGACCGAGACCTATGCCGCGGTCAAGCTGGAGATCAACACCCGACGCTGGTCCGGGGTGCCGTTCTATCTGCGTGCCGGCAAGCGCCTGGGCCGGCGCGTCACCGAGATCGCGGTGGTGTTCAAGAAGGCCCCGAACCTGCTGTTCACCGACCATGAGGACGACGAGTTCGGCCAGAACGCCTTCGTGATCCGCGTGCAGCCCGATGAGGGCGCGACCATCCGCTTCTCCTCCAAGGTGCCCGGCACCCAGATGGAGATCCGCGACGTGACCATGGACTTCGGCTACGGCAACGCCTTCACCGAGTCCTCCCCCGAAGCCTATGAACGGCTGATCCTCGACGTGCTGCTCGGCGAACCGCCGTTGTTCCCGCGCCACGAGGAAGTCGAGCAGTCCTGGCGCATCCTGGATCCTTTCGAGGAGTACTGGGCCTCGCTGCCCACCCAGCCGGATCCCTACGCTCCGGGCTCCTGGGGACCTGAAAGCAGCGACGAGCTGATGGCCAAGGATGGAAGGACGTGGCGACGACCATGATGATCGATCTTCCCAACACCACCACCTCCAAGGTGGCCAAGAAGCTGATCTCCTCGCGCCGCACCCACGGCGTGGTGGCGCTGTCCCGCGTGCTGACCCTGGTGGTCATCACCCGCGAGGGCTTCGCCGAGAACGCGATCGAGGCGGCCAACCTGGCCAGCCGCGAGCACCCCTGCCGGATCATCGTGGTGGTGCGCGGCAACAAGTCCGAGGCCAACCGCCTGGACGTGCAGATCCGCGTGGGCGGGGACGCCGGCGCCTCCGAAGTGATCGTGATGCGCACCTACGGCCCGGATGTCGTGGCCGACGAGGCGCTGATCTCCGCGCTGCTGCTGCCCGATGCACCGATCGTGGCCTGGTGGCCGCATGGGGTGCCGCAGGATCCGGCCGGCACCGCGCTGGGCAGGCTGGCGCACCGCCGCATCACGGATTCGGCGGAGACCGAGGACCCGACCGCCGCGCTGTTCAGCCGCATTGCCACCTACCGGGCCGGAGACACCGACCTTGCTTGGACCCGGCTGACCCTGTGGCGTGCCCAGCTGGCGAGCATCATCGACTTGATCGGCACCGACGGGCTGACTGCCATCACCGTGAAGGGCTCGGACAATTCGCCGTCCACCACCCTGCTGGCGGCCTGGCTGACCCTGTGCCTGGACGTCCCGGTAACCATCGCCGCGGACAAGTCCAACGGCGGGCTCTCCAGCGTCCGGCTCGCCCGCGAAGACGGCGACGTGGAGCTCTCGCGCCCCTCCGGCGCGGTTGCCCACCTGTACCTGCCCGGCAGCGCGCCGCAGCGCATCTCGCTGCCGCGGCGTTCGGTGGCAGAATGCCTGGCCGAGGAGATGCGCCGCCTGGACGCCGACGACGTCTTCGGCGAGGTCATCACGAAGGGCCTGGCCCTGACCAACCTGAGGAGCATCAGATCCAGTGATCGCTAGGCAGATTCTCATCCACGAGGATGCACAGGCTACCGCCCACGCCATCGCCGCCCGGCTGATCACCACGATCGCCGATGCGCTGGCGGCCCGCGGTGTCGCCCATGTGGTGGTCACCGGCGGTTCGCTGGGCATCGCCGCTTTGGAAGCCGTCGCGGCCAACCCCGCCAAGACCTCGGTCAATTGGTCGCAGGTGCACTTCTGGTGGGGCGACGAGCGTTTCGTCGCCTCCGATTCGGCTGACCGCAATGTGCGCCAGGCGGCCGCCCTGTTCGAGGCGCTGGACACCCTGGGGCTGGACCGGGCCACCGTGCACGCCATGGGCGCCAGGGACCAGTACGAGACAGCAGAGCAGGCCGCCGCAGCCTACGCCCGGGAGCTGGCCGAGGAAGCCGAAGAAGGCGCGCTGAATCCGGCCTTCGATGTGCTGATGCTCGGCATGGGCCCGGACTCGCATGTCGCCTCGCTCTTCCCCAACCACACCCGGTCGGATGAGCCAGGAGTCATCGCAGTCCACGACTCCCCCAAGCCGCCGGCGGACCGCGTCACGCTCACCATGGGCACGATCAATACCGCCAAAGAGGTGTGGCTGCTCGTGGCCGGCGCCGAGAAGGCCCCGGCACTGGCCGCCGCGCAGCACGAGGTCAACGAGGTTGCCGTCCCGGCTTCGGCCGTGCACGGCACCGAAGCTACCCGCTGGATCATCGACCGCGCCGCGGCCACCTTGCTCTAGCCAACACCTCATCGCCGGTGCCGCGATCCTGCCGATGGCGGGCTCGCGGCACCGGCCTTCGCTTTTCCAGCACCGCCTGCCCGAGAGGATTCCATGCTTTCCGCACCGTTGCCCGAAGCCGCGCAGCCCCGCAAGGTCACCGTGATCGGTGCCGGGGTCATCGGCCTGTCCACCGCCCACGAGCTGGCCGCCGCCGGCCACGAGGTCACCGTGATCGCCGACCAGCAGCCGCAGCAGACGGTCTCCGCGGTGGCCGCCGCCATCTGGTTCCCCTACCACTCGGAGAACTCCGAAGCTGCCGACCTGCTGCTCGCCCGTTCCCTGGCACGCTTCGAGCAGCTGTCGGGCATCGCGGAAACCGGCATCGATCTGCGCTACGGACTGAACCTGGAGGGCTCGGCGGACGAGGACCGCTCCTGGGCGAAGATCGTCACCAACGCCACCGAGGCACCGGCAGAAGCGATCCCGCCGATTGCGGCCGCCGGAATGCATGCCACGGTTCCGGTGATCACCATGCCCACCTACCTGTCCTGGCTGCAGGACCAGGCCGCGGCCTTGGGCGTGCGTTTCATCTGGCGCACGGTCGATTCCTTCGACGAGCTGAAGGACGATGCCGACACCGTCGTGCTGGCAGCCGGCCTGCGCGGCGGCGAGCTCACCGGGGACGACCAGAGCGTCTACCCCATCCGCGGCCAGGTGATCCGCCTGGCCAACACCGCAGGACTGTCCGACTGGCTCTGCTACGACGAGCATCCGCAAGGCGTCAGCTACATCATTCCGCGCCGCGATGACATCATCGTTGGCGGCACCGACGTGGACCACGACTTCAACCTCGAAGCCGACCCGCAGACCGCCAGCCAGATGCTCAGCCGCGCCATCGGCCTCGTCCCGGAACTGGAAGGCTGCGAGATCCTGGAGCACAAGGTGGGGCTGCGCCCGGCACGCGAGACGATCCGCCTGGAGCGCATCGAGGGGCATGCGGTGCCCGTCATTGCCGCCTACGGCCATGGAGGCGCCGGCGTGACCCTGTCCTGGGGCACCGCGCAGCGCGTCGTGGAACTGCTCGGCAGCTAGCGATGCCCTCGGCTTGCCGGCAGCCGCGCAGATACTGCGCGGCCGCCGGTTCAAGCTCTCCCGCGGCGGCCTGGCCGGCACTGCCATCGGTGACGGGAATCACCATTGACACCCGTTTTTCCGGGCGTAGTATTTCCTTCGTACTCCTCGTCCCACGGTTTCGCGAGACGTTATTCCTACGATTGCGATCTCCATGAATTTTCCCGCGCCCCGGCCGGCCGCGCAGCACAGCGTGCTGGCCAAACCGGCACGCGCAGTAGCATTTGCCTTCGCCGGTGCGATTCTCGTTGGCGGATTGCTCCTGTCCTCCCCGGCAGCCAATACCCAAGGCGTCTTCACATCCTTGGTCGACGGGATCTTCACTGCCACGTCAGCGGTGTGCGTGACCGGCCTGACTGTCTTGGACACCGCAACCCACTACACCCTCTTCGGCAAGCTCGTCATCCTCATCCTGATCCAGGCCGGCGGCCTGGGCCTGATGCTGATTGCCTCGCTGCTGAGCATGCTGGTCATCGGCCGCATTGGCTACCTCACCCGGCTTTCCACCCAACGCGAAAGCTCCGCGGTATCAGGCGAAGATGTGCGCACCGCCGCATTGATGATCATCAAGCTGTCGCTGGCCATCGAATCAGTCGTGGCGGCCATCTTAGCCATCCGCTTCGGGCTGGCCTACGGCGACGATCCAGCCGGTGCGATCTGGCATGGCGCATTCCATGCAGTCTCGGCCTTTAATAACGCGGGCTTCGCCCTGTATTCGAATAACCTGATGGACTTCGTCGCTGACCCGTGGCTCTGCATCCCTATCAGCCTCGCCATCATCCTTGGCGGCCTGGGCTTCCCGGTCCTGGTCCAGCTGAGGCAGCACTGGCGGAACACGCTGAAATGGAGCATGAACACCCGTCTGGTTCTTCTGATGACCGCATTGCTGCTCGTTGGCGGCACCATCTTCATCACCGCTATGGAATGGACCAATCCGAAGACTCTCGGCGAGCTCGAACCTGCGCAGCGGATCCTGGCCGGATTCTTCCAATCTGTGCAAACGCGCACCGCAGGCTTCAACTCCATCGACATCGGCGCGATGCATCCAGCCTCCTGGCTGGGCATGGATGTGCTGATGTTCATCGGCGGCGGACCGGCCGGCACCGCCGGCGGCATCAAGATCACCACGGCCGCGATCCTGCTGTTCATCATCATGACCGAGCTGCGCGGCGAGACCGCAGTCAACGTCCTGGGCAAGCGGCTCTCCCGCTCGGTGCACCGCCAAGCCATCACGGTGGCGCTGCTGGGCGTCGCGGCGGTGTTCGCCGGCACGATGGGCCTGCTGCTGCTCACCAACTATTCCCTGGACCGCTGTCTCTTCGAAGCCACCTCGGCCTTCGGCACCGTCGGGCTGTCCACGGGCATCACCCCGGACTTGCCGGATCCCGCCAAAGGCATTCTCATCGCGTTGATGTACCTCGGCCGCATCGGTGTCCTCTCGCTGGGTTCCGCGCTTGCCCTGCGCGATCGAAAAGCGCTCTATGAACTCCCCAAGGAAAGGCCTTCAATTGGCTAAGCTACTGAATTTTCGCAATGATGCCAAGGGACTGCCCAAAGCTCACTCCGTGGCGGTGATCGGGCTCGGGCGCTTCGGAGAATCCCTTGCCCTGGAACTGATGAAGTCAGGCACCCAAGTTCTGGGCATCGACGTGCACGAGAACAACGTCCAGTCGCTGAATGGCGAATTGACCCAGGTGGTCCGTGCCGACGCATCAAGCCGCGAAGTCCTGGAACAGCTATCGATCCACGAATTCGACCGTGTGGTGGTGGCCGTGGGCAGCCACCTGCAGTCATCCATCCTGTGCTGCTCGCTCTTGGTCAGCATGGGGATCCCGCAGATCTGGGCCAAGGCGCAAGATGATCGGCATGGACTGATCCTGGAGCAGCTGGGGGTCCATCACATCGTCTACCCGGAGAAGGACATGGGCAAGCGTGTTGCCCACCTGGTGCGCGGATCCATGATGGACTACCTGGAGGTCGATCCCGGCTATGCCATGGTCAAAATGAGCGCGCCAGCCACGTTGCATGGGGTGAAGCTCAGCGATGCGGCGGTGCGCAACAAGTACCGGGTGACCATCGCGGCCACGACCAATGCTGCCGGCGAATGGCAGAACACCGATGGCAACACCGTCCTTAGCACTGGAGACAAGATTCTCGTGCTCGGCTCGATTGCCGATACGGAGAAATTCGGGCAACTGGCCTGATGACGCGCAAGAGGCGCCCTCCACGTGATGTGGAAGGCGCCTCTTGGCTGCTGCGGAAGGGCGCTGCCTAGGCTTCGACGCTGAATCGAAGCACCAGGGCAAGGCCGATGATCACGGCACCCCAGATCAGACCGAGAACGATGGTGATCCGGTTCAGGTTGCGCTCGGCAACACCTGAAGATCCCATGGAGCTGGTCATGCCGCCGCCGAACATGTCGGACATACCGCCACCACGTCCCTTGTGCAAAAGGATCAAAAGGGTGAGCAGGACGCTTGTGATGCCCAGCAATACCTGCAGAATGATCTTGATAATATCCAAGTCGACGGTTCCTTAGTTAGATTCAGTCGGTGACGAGATGATGCTCGAACCTGACAATATTAGCAAATTCCTCGGCATCCAGGCTGGCACCGCCAACCAACACGCCATCGACATCGCGTTCGCGCATGATCGATGCGGCATTTGCTGCCTTAACACTACCGCCATAGAGCAGTTGCGTCTTCTCGGCAATCTCCGCTCCGAAGCGCTCGGCCAGCGCACCGCGAATCGCGGCGCACATTTCCTGCGCGTCGGCCGGTCCCGCAACTTCACCGGTACCGATGGCCCACACCGGCTCGTAGGCGATGACCAGGTTTGCGGCCTGCTCAGCGGTAACGCCTTCCAGCGACTGCGCCAACTGTTCCAAGGTGAAAGCCACGTGCTCGCCGGCCTTGCGCACTTCCAGGCCTTCGCCGACGCAGAGCATCGGGGTCAGCTCGTGGCGGTACGCGGCTGCCAGCTTGGCGGCGATCACCTGGTTGGTCTCGTTGTGGTACTCGCGACGCTCGGAGTGGCCTACCAAAACGTAGGTGCAACCGAGCTTCTTGAGGAACTGGCCCGAGATTTCACCGGTGTACGCGCCTGAATCCTGCGCCGACAGATCCTGGGCACCGTAGACGATGTCCAGCTTGTCGCCCAGGGTCAGTGTCTGCACGCCGCGGATGTCGGTGAACGGAGGGAACACAGCGACCTCGGCACGATCGTAATCGTGTTCGTGGTCCTTCAGGGTCCACGCCAGCTTCTGCACCAGGGTGATCCCCTGGACGTGGTCCATGTTCATCTTCCAGTTGCCGGCAATCAGCGGCTGGCGCACAAAAGCGCCGTTCTGCGAAATGGTCATTCCTAGCCTTCCAATGCGGCAACACCCGGCAGGGTCTTGCCTTCGAGGTACTCCAGCGAAGCACCGCCACCGGTGGAGATATGGCCGAAGTCATCCTCCGAGAAACCCAGCGCGCGGACAGCCGCGGCCGAATCGCCACCGCCTACTACGCTGAACGCTTCCGAGTCCGCCAGAGCCTGCGCGACGGTACGGGTACCTTCAGCGAAAGCAGGAATCTCGAAGACGCCCATTGGGCCGTTCCAGAACACGGTGTTGGCGCTGGTGATGTAGCTTGCGAACAGTTCAGCGGACTTCGGACCGATGTCCAGCCCAAGGCCGTTGGAGCCGAAGCTGGCTTCCTCGATCTTGTCTGCCGCCAGCACCTCATGCTCAGCATCGGCACCGAACTTGCTTGCCACAACGACATCGCTAGGCACGATGATGTCGCAGCCGAGCTGCTCGGCCCGCTTCAGGTACTCCTGGCAGGTGGCGATCTGGTCTTCTTCAAGCAGCGAGCCGCCAATGGCGTGGCCCTGCGCCTTGAGGAAGGTGAACGCCATGCCGCCGCCGATCAGCAGCTGATCAGCCTTGCCCAGCAGGTTGTCGATGACAGCGAGCTTGTCCGAGACCTTCGACCCGCCAAGCACCACCACGTAGGGGCGCTTCGACGCCTCGGTCAGGGTCTTGAGGACCTTGACCTCGGTAGCCACCAGGTCGCCCTGGTAGCTCGGCAGCAGGCTGGCAATGTCGTAGACCGAAGCGTGCTTGCGGTGCACGGCGCCGAAAGCGTCGTTCACGTAGGCGCCGTTCTCGCCGGTCAGCGCAGCCAGCTCCTTGGCGAACTCCGCGCGCTGCGCATCGTCCTTGGAAGTTTCGCGGGCATCGAAGCGGACGTTCTCCAGAACCAGAACGGAGCCTTCTTCGAGGTTTGCCGCAGCCTGGCGGGCAGAGTCGCCCACCACGTCTTCGGCGACAATTACGTCGAAGTCAGCCAGTTCGTTCAGGCGGTTCGCTGCTGGAGCGATGGAGTACTTGGCATCGACCTGGCCCTTGGGGCGTCCCAGGTGGGCCATCACGATGACCTTTGCGCCGGCCTCGGCCAGCTTGCTGATGACTGGCAGCGACGCGCGGACGCGGCCATCATCGGTCACAGTTGCACCGTCGAGCGGCACGTTCAGGTCACTGCGGACCAGAACGTACCGTCCGCGGACGCCGTTGTCAGCGATCAATTCGTCAATGGTGTGAGAAGACATGTCTCTAGGTTATCGACTAGAGGCTGGATCCCACGAATTCAACGAGATCGACGAGCCGTGATGAGTAACCCCACTCGTTGTCGTACCACGCGACGACCTTGACACTGTTGCCCATTACGGTGGTCAGGCCGGAGTCGAAAATTGCCGAGTGGGAATTGGTCACGATGTCCGAGGAAACCAGCGGATCGGTTGAGTACTCAAGGTATTCGCTCAATGCGCCTTCGGCGGCAGCCTTCTCGAAGGCCGCGTTGATTTCTTCCACAGTTGCGGTGCGGGCCAGGTTCACGGTCAGGTCGGTGGCCGAGCCGGTGGGAACTGGTACGCGCATAGCGTAACCGTGCAGCTTGCCCTTCAGTTCTGGGAGCACCACGCCGATGGCCTTGGCGGCACCGGTGGAGGTAGGGATGACGTTCAGCGCTGCGGCGCGGGCACGGCGCGGATCGCTGTGCGGCGCGTCCTGCAGGCGCTGATCGGCGGTGTAGGCGTGGATGGTGGTCATCAGGCCGTCAACAATGCCGAATTCGTCGTTCAGCACCTTGGCCACTGGAGCCAGGCAGTTGGTGGTGCAGGATGCGTTCGAGATGATGGCGTGGTTTGCAGGATCGTACTTGTCCTGGTTGACGCCCATCACGATGGTGATGTCTTCATTCTTGGCTGGAGCCGAGATGATGACCTTCTTCGCGCCAGCAGCTACGTGCTTCTTGGCGTCTTCTGCGTTGGTGAAGAATCCGGTCGACTCAATTACGACATCAACCTTCAATTCGCCCCAGGGCAGGTTGGCCGGCTCGCGCTCGGACAGAACCTTGATGCGGCGTTCTCCCACGACGATGGTATCGCCGTCTACGGATACCGGCTCGCCCACTGGGCCGAGCACGGAATCGAACTTCACCAGGTGAGCAAGCGAATCGATTGAACCAAGGTCATTGACGGCGACGATTTCAATGTCTGCCTTATGGGCCAGTACTGCACGCAGGAAGTTGCGTCCGATGCGACCGAAACCATTGATTCCAACACGAGTTGTCACGTGACTATCTCCTCTAAATGGGATGATGATGCCACGACCGCGCACTAGCGGAGGTGGCCTTCTTTAAGAGGACACTCCGTTGTGCCGTGCTTGCGGATCCCAGCCGGAGCTGGGATCCGCAACACACTAGAAACATACTACGCTATATCAGCGGAGAATGTGAGCTAACTTACCAGATAAGTATTACTTGCCTGGTACGATCAGCGATGCTGCACCGTTGCGTGCGGCTTCGAAACGCGCCTGGACATCTGCCCAGTTCACGATGTTCCAGAAGGCCTTGACGTAGTCTGCCTTGACGTTGACGTAGTCCAGGTAGAAGGCGTGCTCCCACATGTCCAGCATCAGCAGCGGGGTGGTTGCCACTGGGATGTTGCCCTGCTGATCGTACAGCTGCTCGATGACCAGCTGGCCGCCCAGTGCGTCGTAGGCCAGGACTGCCCAGCCCGAGCCCTGCAGGCTCATGGCAGCAGCAGTGAAGTGGCCGCGGAATGCGTCGAACGAACCGAAGAAGTCGTCAATGGCAGCTGCCAGCTCGCCCTCAGGCTTGTCGCCGCCTTCTGGGGACAGGTTGTTCCAGAAGATCGAGTGGTTGGTGTGGCCGCCCAGGTGGAAAGCCAAGTCCTTGGACAGTTTCGGGATGTTGCCGAATTCGCCCTTTTCGCGAGCTTCAGCCAACTGCTCCAGTGCCGAGTTTGCGCCTGCAACGTAGGTTGCGTGGTGCTTGGAGTGGTGCAGTTCCATGATGCGAGCCGAGATGTTCGGCTCCAGTGCGGCGTAGTCGTACTGCAGTTCTGGCAGTGAATAAACAGCCATGATTCTCCTCAATCTTCTCAATTGGTTGAATCTCCACGGGAGGGCTCCCGCGGGGACATTTTTAGTGTTCCAGTTCTTCTCCTGGAATGCTGGACTCCGTACCTGGTATTCCCAGATCGCTCGCCTTTTTATCCGCCATAGCCAAGAGGCGGCGAATTCGGCCAGCGATGGCGTCCTTGGTCATTGGCGGTTCGGCCATCCGGCCGAGCTCATCCAAGGAGGCTTGCTTGTGCTCCAGGCGCAGCAGCCCCGCATAGCGCAGGTGCTCTGGAACCTCGTCGCCCAAGATTCCCAGCGCACGCTCGACGCGCGCCCCGGCAGCGACCGCCGCCTGGGCACTGCGCCGCAGGTTGGCGTCGTCGAAGTTCGCCAGGCGGTTGGCGGTGGCGCGCACTTCCTTGCGCATGCGGCGTTCTTCCCAGACCATCAGCGCATCGTGGGCGCCCATGCGGGTGAGCAGCTGGGCGATGGCATCGCCATCACGGATCACTACGCGGTCAACGCCGCGCACCTCGCGGGCCTTGACCGTTAGACCCAGGCGGCGAGCCGCACCGACCAGGGCCAATGCTGCTTCCGGTCCAGGGCAGGTAATTTCCAATGCGGAACTGCGTCCTGGTTCGGTCAGCGAACCATGGGACAGGAATGCGCCTCGCCATACCGCTTCGGCGTCGGCGGTGGAACCGTTGACGATGACCGAGGGCAGGCCGCGTACCGGCCGGCCGCGCTGATCAAGCAGGCCAGTCTGGCGGGCCAGCACTTCTCCATCCTTGGACACGCGCACGATGTAGCGGCTCCCCTTGCGGATGCCAGAACCGGAAACCATTACGATCTCGGCATCGTGCCCGTACAGCTCGCCAATAGCGATCTTCAACCGCCGGGCGGTCGCTGCCAGATCCACTTCTGCTTCGATGACAATTCGCCCGGAGACAATATGCAGTCCGCCGCTGAAGCGCAGCATGGTCGAAACCTCGGCCTTGCGGACCGACGGCTTGCGAATCTCTACCCGCGACAGCTCGTCTTTGACGGAAGCCGTCAATGCCATGAATCAAACTCCCTTACTTGGATCTTCCTAAGATCCGATCGCGGTAAACACCTCATGATAGGCCGCCGCTAGTCGCAACGGGTCGTGCACGGCACGACCGTCAGATACTCCTACTGTACTAAAAAAGACCCGCGCGCCGAGTTTTTGCGCTGCCAGCTCAAATCGCTCTTTGTTACGAATCTTGGATTCGTCGGCAATAATCGCATCGAACTTGATCTCGGGTGCGTAGCGGACCAGCACCTCCAAGTGCGCGGCGGCATCCATCCCGGCGGTCTCGGCGGTGTCGAAGGCCAGATTCATGGTCAGCAGCTTCTTGGCTGTTGTCGATGCCAGAGCCTGGCGCATATCTGGCAGCAGCAGATGCGGCAGCACCGAGGTGTACCAGGATCCGGGACCAAGAATCACCCAGTCCGCCAGGTCGATGGATTCCAGCGCTTCGGAGCAGGCCGGCGCATCGGATGGCTCCAGATAGACATTGGTGACCAGACCGCCAGAACCGGCGCGGGCCAGCTTGGCCTGCCCATCGATGCGGCGGCGCACCAAGGTGTCGTTCACCGGGTCCGATTCGAGTACCTCGCCATGGATGGACAGCGGAACGGTGCTCATCGGCAGGACCTGGCCGCGGGCACCGAGCAGCGCTCCGGCCCAGCGCAGCCCAGCTACCGGGTTGTCGAGCAACTCCCAGAGGGCAAGGATCAGCAGGTTGCCAACGGCATGGCCGTTCAAGGGCTCTTCGATGTTTTCGGTCGATTCGAAGCGGTACTGCATGACATCGCGCCAGGTCCGACCCCAGTCGTTGTCATCGCACAGCGCGGCCAAGGCCATGCGCAAGTCGCCCGGGGGCAGCACATCGAACGAGCCCCGAAGGCGCCCGGAGCTGCCGCCGTCATCGGCCACCGTAACGATGGCGGTGAGGTCGGTAGTCAGGCGACGCAGGGCAGAAAGCGAGGAGGACAAGCCATGTCCCCCGCCCAAGGCAACCACCGATGGGTTGCGGTAATCATCGCTTCGCGTCAGTCCCTGGATCGGGATCGGACCTGTGGCAAAGGCCATTGCTCCTACTCACGCCCCAGATCTCGGTGGCTGATGTTCACCCGTACGTTCGGGAACTGTGCCAGCCGCCGGCCCAGCTCGATGGTGGTTGCCACCGAGCGGTGCTTGCCGCCGGTGCAGCCCACGGCGATGGTCGCGTAATGCTTATTCTCGCGGCGGTAGCCCTCGAAGACTGGTTCAAGCGCCTTCAGGTAGTTCGTGATGAACTCGCTGGTGCCTTCTTGGCTGAGGACATAGTCCGAGACTTCCTTGTCCTTGCCCGTCTGCGGGCGCAGTTCAGGAACCCAGTGCGGGTTGGGAATGAAGCGGACGTCTGCCACGTAGTTGGCGTCTGCCGGCAAGCCGTACTTGAAGCCGAAGCTCATGACGTTGATGCGCAGGATGATCGGCCCGGATTCGCTGAACAGCTCATTGACTGCACGCGCCAGGTCGTGCACCGACATGGTCGTGGAGTCCAGGATGATTTCGGCGGCTTCGCGCAATTGGTCGGTGATTCCGCGTTCGCGCTTGATGCCGTCGACGATGCGGCCGTCGTCCTGCAGCGGGTGCGGCCGGCGTCCCTGCTCGAAGCGGCGAATCAGCACCTCGTCGCTGGCATCCAGGTAGACCAGCCGGAATTTCACTCCGCTGGCCGTCAGGTTCGCCAACGCGTCGCGGATCTCCGGGAACATTTCCTTGGAACGCACGTCCATCACGACAGCCATCTTCGGGATAGAACCCTGCGAGCGGCTCATCATCTCGGTCAGGGGTCCGAGCATGGCCGGTGGAAGGTTCTCCACCACGTACCAGCCCTGGTCTTCCAGAGCATGCGCGACGGTGGTGCGACCGGCACCTGACATGCCTGTCACGATCACGAGTTCGGACTCAGGGGGTTTTACTGCTTCATACTCAGCGGTCATATCACAAGGCTAGTCGACAATTTCGCCGGTAGTCATATTCACACCGGTTAATGAAGCGTCTTCTAGGGACTCTTTGATGGAAGTAGCAAGTTTTTCACCGACGCCGGGCACTTCCATCAGTTCGGCGACGCTTGCGGCCCGGATCTTCTTCATCGACCCGAAGTGCTTGCGCAGGGCGGCCTGCTTGGCCTTGCCCAGGCCCGGGATCGCATCCAGATCGGAAGCGATCATCGATTTGGCCCGCTTGGCCCGATGGAAGGTGATCGCGAAACGGTGGGCCTCGTCACGAAGCCGCTGGACCAGATACAGCGAGGCGGAAGCTCGCGGCAGGATCACCGGGAACGGATCATCCGGCAGCCACAGTTCCTCCAGGCGCTTGGCCAAGCCGACGACGGGAATATCATCGATTCCCAGATCGTCCATGGCCTTTTGCGCGGCGGCCACCTGCGGCGGGCCGCCATCGACGATCACCAGGGAAGGCGGGTAGGAGAATTTCTTCTTTTCCTGCTCGCCGGTGGCTTCATCCACTTGCCCGGTGGCGAAGCTCGTCGGGTCGACCTTCTCCTTCAGGTAGCGGCTGAAGCGGCGGTAGATCACGTCGTACATGCTGGCGGTATCGTCGCGTGCGGCCTCGCCGGTGATGGAGAACTTGCGGTACTCGCTCTTCTTGGGCAACCCGTCTTCGAAGACCACCATGGAAGCGACCACGTTGGTTCCCTGGGTATGCGACGCGTCATAGCATTCGATGCGCAGCAGCGCCTGCTCCGCTCCCAGGGCGTCCTGCAGTTCCTGCATGGCCAGCGATCGCGTGGTGATATCGCCTGCGCGCTTCGATTTGTGCAGACGCAGCGCTTGTTCCGCGTTCTCCACAACGGTGGCTGCCAAAGCCGCCTTATCGCCCCGCTGGGCGACGCGCAGGGAGACCTTGGATCCGCGCAGCTCGGTAAGCCAGGTGGTGACATCCTCGATGTCTTCGGGCAGTGCCGGAACCAGGATTTCCTTGGGAATCCGGTCTGCGTGATCGGCGTAAATCTGGGTGAGCAGCTGCTCGACGAATTCTGCGTCGGTGGTATCTGCGACCTTTTCAACGACCCAGCCGCGCTGCGAGCGGATGCGGCCGTCGCGGACATGGAAGACCTGCACGGCGGCCTCCAGCTCATCGCCATGGATGCCGAAGATGTCGGCTTCGGTCCGGTCGTCAAGGACCACTGCGTTGCGTTCGAAGACCCGGTTCAAGGCAGCGATGTCATCGCGATAGCGGGCGGCCTTCTCGTATTCGAGCTCCGCGACGGCTTCCTGCATCTTCACGGTCAGCGCCTTGGTGAACTTGGTCGCCTCGCCGCCCATGAAGGTGCAGAGGTCATCGGCCAGTTGGCGATGGTCTTCCTCGCTGATCCGTCCGACGCAGGGAGCTGAGCACTTGTCGATGTAGCCCAAGAGGCACGGACGGCCCGAGGCTTCGGCACGCTTGAACACGCCGGGTGCGCAGCTGCGCACGGGAAAGACCCGCAGCAGCGTATCGAGGGTTTCGCGGATGGCCTTCGCCGGATAGAACGGGCCGAAATACTTCACGCCCTTGCGCTTGTCACCGCGCATCACCAGGGCGCGCGGGTACTTCTCATTGAGCGTGACAGCCAGGTACGGGTAGGTCTTGTCGTCGCGGAAAACGATATTGAACCGGGGGTTGTATTCCTTGATCCAGGAATACTCCAGCTGCAGCGCTTCCAGCTCGGACCCCACCACGGTCCATTCCACGGACCCGGCAGTGAAGACCATCGCCCGGGTTTTCGGCGTGAGCCGATCTGGGTTGGCGAAGTAGGAGGTCAAGCGGTTGCGCAGGACCTTGGCTTTGCCGACGTAGATGACCCGGCCGTGTTCGTCGCGGAAACGGTACACGCCCGGTTTCGTGGGGATGTCCGAGGTCTTCGGACGGTAGCTTGCCGGATCAGCCATGGCCTATTTCGCGTCCGGCGGCAGCTGGTTGTAGGAATCGACGCGTTCCTGGCCGGACAGTTCGGCGATCGCATCCACGATCCGGTCTGTGGCCTGGCGGCGCTGCGGCAACGGGTGCTTGCGTCCCAGCTGGTCGAAGTACAGCGGCTCGCCATAGTGGATCTGGAATTTGGCGGGCTTGAAGCCCTTGGAGCCAGCAGGCTGCAGCTTCTCCGTGCCGATCAGCCCGACCGGGACCACTGGCACACCGGTGGTCAGCGCCAGCCAGCCCACGCCGGTGCGTCCCCGGTACAGCTTGCCGTCGCGCGAACGGGTGCCTTCCGGGTAGATTCCGATGCCGGAGCCGCCCTCGATGATTTCCACCAGCGAGTCGAGCGCCGCCACGGAGGCCGCCTGCTCGCCACGCTGCACCGGGATGGATCCCACGGATTCGAAGAAGGTCTTCATCATCTTGCCCTTCAGGCCAGGAGTGGTGAAGTATTCAGCCTTCGCGAAGAACGCCACGTCGCGCGGGGTCAGCGCCTGGATGATCAAGGAGTCGAAAAAAGACAGGTGGTTGGAGGCGACAATGAAGCCACCTTCCTTCGGGACGTTCTCCAGCCCGGTCACTTCCGCACGGCAGACGCCGTGGATGATGCCCCGAATCGACGAACGGGTCATGGTGTAGATGCTCATCTACTTTGCACCTTCCTGCATGAAGTCTTCGTCGAAGTTAATGGTGTTTGCCCGTTCCGCGCCGAGCAGCAGCACGGCCAGATCCCGGGCGGTCACGGCTATGGCGTCCGCGTGCTGCAGTTCATCGCCCTGGGCAAAGCCCCAGGCGACACCGATGGATGCCACCGAATTCTCGCGGGCAGCATCCCAATCATAGTGCCGGTCCCCCACCACGACGCTGCGCTCCGGGTCCAGCTGGCCGTGTTCCAAAGCCTCGGCGACGATGTGCGTCTTGCTCGAACCCATGCTCCCGTGTTCGTCCGCATTGCCGTGAATCGCGTCGAGATGCGCATCCAGCCCTTTTCGGGCGATGAGCTGGCGCGCGATGTTGATCGGCTTGGCAGTGGTCACCGCGACGTGGATCCCGGCCGATCGCAATGCGTCCAAAAGCGCCACCATGCCCGGGTAGATCACCGATTCGGCCATGCCCGTATCCGCATACCGGGCGCGGTAGGCGGCAATTATGGAGCCGATGTTCTCGTCGGTCACCCCGTCGAGCGTACGCAAGCCGATTTGCAGGGGCGGGCCCACCAGCGCCTCGACCCGGGCTTCGCCCGGATCGGCCAAACCATGGGAGGTCACCGCGTGGCGGATACCCGAAGTTATGGCACCGGCAGGGTCCACGAGGGTCCCATCCAGATCAAAGAGCACGCTTGTTACCGACATATTCACCTAGCCATCTTCCCATGAAGCGGACGCGGGTTAGCAATCCATAACTGAAATTGCATATGTCGAACATTCTCCGCGAGGCATTACAGGATCTCGGCGAGGAACTTTCCGGTGTGCGAATCGGCCACCTTGGCCACCTTCTCCGGGGTGCCAGTGGCCAAAATCGTGCCACCGCCCGAACCGCCTTCCGGACCCAAGTCGATCACCCAGTCCGCCGACTTGATCACATCCAGGTTGTGCTCGATGGTCAGCACGGTATTGCCCTTGTCGACCAGCCCCTGCAGCACCTTGAGCAGCTTGCGGATATCTTCGAAGTGAAGGCCGGTGGTCGGCTCATCCAGGACGTAGATCGAGCGGCCATTGGACCGCTTCTGCAGCTCGGCAGCGAGCTTCACGCGCTGGGCTTCGCCGCCCGAGAGCGTGGTGGCCGGCTGCCCCAGGCGCACATAGCCCAGGCCCACGTCCACGAGCGTGCGCAGGTGGCGGGCGATCGGGGTGAACGCGCTGAAGAATTCGGCGCCTTCGGCAATCGGCATGTCCAGCACGTCGGCAATGTTCTTGCCCTTGTACAGCACCTGCAGGGTCTCGCGGTTGTAGCGGGCACCATGGCAGACCTCGCAAGGCACATACACGTCGGGAAGGAAGTTCATCTCGATCTTCAGCGTGCCGTCGCCCGAGCAGGCCTCGCAGCGCCCGCCCTTGACGTTGAAGGAGAAGCGGCCCGGCTGGTATCCGCGCAGCTTCGCCTCATTGGTCTCTGCGAACAGCTTGCGGATGTGGTCGAAAACGCCCGTGTAGGTGGCAGGGTTCGATCGCGGGGTGCGACCGATCGGCGACTGGTCCACGTGGACCACCTTGTCCAGGTGCTCCAGGCCCTGCACGCGGGTGTGCCGGCCCGGCACCTGCTTGGCGCCATTGAGCTTATTGGCCAGCACCTTGTAGAGGATGTCGTTGACCAGGGTGGACTTGCCCGAGCCGGACACGCCGGTCACCGCGGTCAGCACACCCAGCGGGAACTCCACCGAGAGGTTCTGCAGGTTGTTCTCGCTGGCGCCGACCACCTTGAGCTTGCGGTCCTTGTCGACCTTGCGGCGCTTGACTGGGATGTCGATCTGCTTGCGGCCCGAAAGGTAGTCGCCGGTCAGCGACTTGGTGTTCTGCTTCAGGTCTTCCAGGGAACCGGAATGCACCACTTCGCCACCGTGCTCGCCGGCGCCCGGGCCGATGTCCACGATCCAGTCGGCTTCGGCGATGGTGTCCTCGTCGTGCTCCACCACGATCAGGGTGTTGCCCAGCGAACGCAGGTGCAACAGGGTGTCGATGAGCCGGCGGTTGTCGCGCTGGTGCAGGCCGATGGACGGCTCGTCGAGCACGTAGAGCACGCCCACCAGGCCGGAGCCGATCTGGGTGGCCAGGCGGATGCGCTGCGCCTCGCCGCCAGACAGGGTACCGGCGGCGCGTTCCAGGGTCAGGTATTCCAGCCCGACGTCCAGCAGGAACTTCATTCGCGCGTCGATTTCCTTGAGCACCTGCGCGGCGATTTGCGCCTCGCGTGCGCTGAGCTCGATCGAGGAGAGGAATTCCGCGGCGCTGCGCAGGTCCATGGCGGAGACCTCGGCGATGGAGCGCCCACCCACCAGGACCGAGAGCGATGCCGGGTTCAGGCGCGCGCCGCCGCAGGTAGGGCACGGGATCTGGCGCATGTACTGCTCGTAGCGGTCGCGCGCGTGGTCGGATTCGGTCTCCTGGTGCTTGCGGTGCACATAGGAGATGACGCCCTCGAAGCCGGTGGAGTACTTGCGTTCGCGGCCGAAGCGGTTCTTGTACTGCACGACCACCTTGTGGTCCTTGCCGTTGAGGATCGCTTCGCGGGCGGCCGCCGGCAGGTCCTGCCAGCGGGTGTCCATGGTGAAGCCGAGCTCTTTGCCCAGGCCCTCGATCAGCCGGTTCCAGTATTCGGTGGTGGCCTTGCCCAGCGACCATGGGGCGATCGCGCCCTCGGCCAGGGTGACCTCGGTGTCCGGGACGATCAGGTGCTCGTCGACTTCCAGCTTGGTGCCGATGCCGGAGCAGGCCGAGCAGGCTCCGAACGGGTTGTTGAAGGAGAAGGTGCGCGGTTCGATCTCGTCGATGGCCAGCGGGTGCTCATTGGGGCAGGCCAGGTTCTCGGAGAATGCGCGCACGCGCTTCGGGTCATCCGCGTCCAGGTCGACGAAGTCGGCCAGCACGCGGCCTTCGGCAATGCCCAGGGCGGTTTCGATGGAGTCGGTCAGGCGCTGGCGGGCGTCTTCCTTGATGGCCAGGCGGTCCACCACCACCTCGATGGTGTGCTTGACCTGCTTGGCCAGCTTCGGCGGATCGTTCAGCTGGATGGTTTCACCGTCCACCCGGGCACGGGCGAAGCCCTTGGAGGAAAGCTCGGCGAACAGGTCGACGAATTCGCCCTTGCGCGAGCGCACCACCGGGGCGAGGATCTGGAAGCGGGTCTTCTCCGGAAGCTCCATCAGCTGGTCGACGATCTGCTGCGGAGTCTGCTTGGAGATCGGTTCGTGGCAGATCGGGCAATGTGGACGGCCCACACGCGCCCAGAGCAGGCGCATGTAGTCGTACACTTCGGTAATCGTGCCCACGGTGGAGCGCGGGTTGCGGCTGGTCGATTTCTGGTCGATGGACACCGCTGGCGACAGGCCCTCGATGAAATCCACATCGGGCTTGTCCACCTGGCCGAGGAACATGCGGGCGTAGGCGGAGAGCGATTCGACGTAGCGGCGCTGGCCTTCGGCGAAGATGGTGTCGAAGGCCAAGGAGGACTTGCCCGAACCGGACAGGCCGGTGAAGACGATCATCGCGTCACGCGGCAGATCAATGTCCACGTTCTTCAGGTTGTGCTCGCGGGCCCCCTTGACGACCAGGCGAGTCAGATCTGTTCTCTTGCTCTCTGCAGTAATAGCCACGAAGCAATACTAATCGAAAACTGCTTCGAATACATGTACGAATGGATGCAACTCACAGTTAAATCTGGAAACCCCTGATCCGGTGCTTGGAGAGGGCGCCGCGCCACCGCCTAAACAAGTCCAGGCGCTGGACTGCCAACAAGGCACTGCCCGCGAATGACTGCTGGGCTGTTCGCTCGCGGGCAGTTCGCCACCTCCATTCGGCATCCCAAGCACGGCGCCTTGGACACTAGTTATCGACGGATTCCGGGGCTGGATCGGTGGCAGACGGCATGGTGTAAGCGGTCAAGCCCTTTCGCCTTCCAGGACCACGGTGGCGCCTTCCTGGTAGCCGGCCCGCTGGAATTCGGCGAACAACGGCAATTGATCGCTCTTCGTGCGAGTATCGCGGTCGCAGGACTGGACTGCCGTTGCCGGCAACAGGTTCGCGATGTCCTTGTCATTGCCCGAGCGTTGCGCGTCGACGCCGTCAAGTTCCATGGTGCACAACACGGTCTGCCCCAACCCTTGCTCGATGCCGACGAAATTTCCCTCGAAATTCTTGATGCCGCCGAGCTTGGCAGTGCCATCATCTTGGGCATTAGCCTCGGCAGTACCGGAATTGATCTGGCAGGTCACCAGGGTGCTGTCGGTGTGAACGCCGTGCAGATCGATGATGCCCAAGCAGGAATAATCCGCGCCGGGCAACGACCAACGGCCATCGCCGGTCTGCGGGTCAAGCCCCACCAGCATGGAATCCGTTGCCATATCCCACTCGAACTCCCTCCCGCCGAGTTCAAACTGGTAGAAGGCGCGATTGCCGGAGCCCACCAATGTACTTCGTTCCCCATCGAAGGTCTCCTAAGCCCAGCCGCCGCCCGTGGAGTAGTGCTCATCGTAGATTTCTTCGCAGTCCTTGTTCCACGCCAGAGCCCCCTCATGGGCATAGCTCAGGACCGACCTGCCGGATTCCTGGTCGCTGGAGATGGAAAGCCCTTCACCGAGGTAGTAGTCCTCGAGATTTTTCTTCGGATCAGGCATTTCGATGGGCTTCCTTGCCTTCTTCCAGCTGTTCGAAGGCCAGTCGTAGTAGTAGTAGTCGACGTTACCTCCCGTGTCAGGGCTTGCTGCCAACATGCACCAGGTATTGCCGCATTTGCTGGGGCGGTCAATGTCGTAGAGGGATCCTGGATCCTTTGGAGACGCGTTGCCCGGTTTCCAGATCGAGCACCGCGGGCCGCAGCTTATCCTTCTCCACCAGCTGCAGCAACGACACGTATTTCTTGCCGTTGTTTTCCACTACGCTGACCTCGAAGGCAATGCTGGACGGCGTGTTGCCGACTTCGGACTTCCGCTTCCAGACTTCTTCCCCGGTGGCCAGGTCCCGGGCTACGAGATAGGGAGTTTTGCCCACCAGGGTGTCGGCAAGCACGACATTCCCAGCCTCGTCGACGTGGGCTTCGGAGAGCAGCTTGTCCTTGCGGTCCGCACTTGCTCCTGCCCCAGATGCTGCACGGGCTGTTCGGTCTCAGTGGCGGAACATCCGGCCAGGGCGCCCAAGAGCAGGGCGGCACCCAGAGTGGCGCCGATCTGGCGCTGGCGGTGTGCGGTGTTGAAAGTGCTCATGGGCGAACTCCCGAATATCCTGAGCTCATTCTCAGGTGCGGACGCGTGATGTGCGTTGTGTTGCGTGCAGTCGACCAGAATCGCTGCTGGGATCCGGTCGATGCGGACGTGTTATTGGGGCAGCGAGCTGAAAGCTGCCCTGAGGTACTTCACCGCGGTTTCCTCATCCACCGACCATTGCTGCGCGATCCGCGCCAGGTCTGCGGCGGCATCGCTGACTTCCTGCTCGGCCCGGTCCTCGGCGGCCTGGATGACCGTGCCGTGGCGTCCGCGGGTGACGACCGCACCCTGGAGTTCGAGCTCCTTGTACACCTTGGCCACGGTATTGACCGCCAAACCGAGGGTGCCGGCGAGCGCGCGCACCGAGGGAAGCTTGGTGCCCGGAGCAAGCTTGCCCTCGGCCACTGCCGTCAGGATTTGCTCGCGGACTTGCTGGTACGGGGCCACCGTGGATTCCGTGTCCACGCGCAGGAAGGGCAACTCGGTCATGCGATGTTCCGTTTCGTCGTGTGCTTCATGTCTCTTGAGCCTATCGTGTGGCGGACCGGTTTCACCGTAGTCTGGAGGAATGAATGAACTACAGCTAGATGACTTCAGTGTTCGCTGGATTTCGGTTTCGGACATGTCCAACAACGTGTACGTCGTGACCGACAAGGCCAGCGGACAGCAAATATTGATCGACGCCGCGGATGACTTCCCGGCCATCCAGGACTTGCTGGCAGCGGCTGCGGCCGACACGCCGAAGGGCGAAGTGCAGGTCGCCACGATCGCCACGACCCATCAGCACTGGGACCACGTGCGCGCCCTGTCCGACGCGGTGGCCGCCTACCCGGTCCCTACCTATGCGGGGGCCGATGATGTCGCCGGCATCCTGGAGGAATCCGGAGTGCAGGTGGCGCACCCGCTCTCCCATGGCGATCAAATCCAGTTGGGCGAGGTCACGCTCGAAGCAATCCACCTGCGTGGCCACACCCCTGGCTCCATTGCATTCGCGCTCGCGGATTCTTCCGGACAGCACATCATCCTCACTGGGGACAGTCTTTTCCCCGGAGGCGTAGGGAACACATGGAAGGATCCAGAGCGTTTCGCGTCGCTCTATGCCGATGTCACCTCCCGCATCTTCGACCGGTTCCCGGATGAGACGGTGATCCTTCCGGGCCATGGTGATGGCACCACGCTGGGCGCCGAACGCCCCTCGCTGCCCGAGTGGCTGGAGCGCGGCTGGTAGGAGCTTGCAGCAGCTGCCGCCGGCTATTTAGTCGGCGGCAGCTCCTGGTAGTACAACAGCATCCGCCAGTCGCTTCCCGGAAAGTTGTTGGCGAACCCGTGGCGTTCGTAGAAGCGCCGAGTTGCGGTGTCGTCCTCGTCCACGTTGATATGCAGTTCCAGGCTTCCGCGCAGCGCCAGTTCCTGCAGCAGGCAGTTGACGAGGGCCGAGCCGATGCCCCGGCCACGCAATGCGGGTTGCACGTAGAGTTCGTCAAGCACGGCCAGCGGCCCGTCGAAATAGATTGTGGGTCGCAGCGTGACCAGGGCATGCCCGACCAAGCCGCGCCCATTCCCCGCGACGATGGCGAAACACTGGTCTCCTGCCAGCATGGCCTCCAAGCGCCGTGCAACCATCGCAACCGGTGGGCATGGCGAATCGAATTCCCGATTGAAGTCCGCTTGCAAGCGGGCCAGGTTCAGGCTGTGCTCCGGTCCCGCAAGAAAGGCATCGTACGCGTGCGTGCAGAAAGTATGCTCCGTTTGGCTCCGTGGACGCCAGAGCCTGCAGCCCCGCAGCGTCCAGGATGAGCGGTGTCAGCCGAGCTTGTGGCCGACCATGAAGATCCGGCGGAACGGGAAGTTCGTCAAGATGGTTCCGTCCTGCGAGGTGAATGAAGGGTAGTGGACGGAGACTTCGGCCCGGTAGTCGTTTTCGAACTCCCGATAGTCTTCGTCGCTGAGCGCGTGCCGAACGGGCAGCAACGCGGTACCGCGAACCCAGTTCAGGATCGGGTCCTCGCCTGCGAGCAGCTGGTGGTACGTGGTCTCCCAGACATTTGCCTGGAACCCCGCGTCCAGGAAGATCCGCTGGTATTCATCCGGCTCGCCGACCACGTCGTCATGGCGCAGCACCCCTGCCAGCTTGCCGGACCACTTCGGGCTGTCGGCGACTGCGCGCATTACCGCATGCGAAGGTGAACCGAAATTGCCCGGGACCTGGATAGCCACGTTCGCACCGGGCCTCAGGTTGACCAGCCATCCTGCCAGCAACTCGCGATGCCCAGGAAGCCACTGCAGCATGGCGTTGGAGAACAACAGGTCCGTATCGGCGTCAGGGATCCACTGCGTGGCGTCGGCCAGTGCGAAGCCCAGATTCTTCTCGTGCTCGCTCTGCGAAGCCCGCGCGATCATCTCTGGCGAGGAATCCAGTCCGGTGACCTTCGCCTGCGGCCAGCGCTGGGCCAGCAGCCGGGTCATATTTCCCGGGCCGCAGCCCAGATCGATGATCTTCGACGCCTCGACCCCTGCCAGCTGTCCCAGCAAATCCTTGTATGGGCGGCCGCGGTAGTCGGAGAATTCAGTGTATTTCGTCGGATCCCATTTCATGTTCCTGAGCCTAAACCCGAGGCGCAGGCAACATCCAGCCCCCAGTCGTAGTTCTCAACCGATAGGCTAGGAACATCATGTTGCTCACCGATTATCTGCCAGCAGACACCAAGAACGTATCCGACGACGAAATCTACGAGGCTTTCGGCCAGTGGGTGGCGACGCGCGGCATCAGCCTCTACCCCGCACAGGACGAAGCGTCGATGGCGCTGGCCGGCGGCAACAATGTCATCCTGGCCACCCCCACCGGGTCGGGGAAGTCCATGGTTGCCATCGCTGCGCACTTCTATGCCATGGCCCGAGACCAGATCAGCTTCTACACTGCGCCGATCAAGGCCCTGGTCTCCGAGAAGTTCTTCGACTTGTGCAAGATCTTCGGCGCGGAGAACGTCGGCATGGTCACCGGCGACTCCTCGGTGAACGCCGACGCCCCGATCATCTGCTGCACCGCAGAGATCCTGGCGAACATCGCCCTGCGCGAAGGCTCCAAGGCCGACGTGGGCTGCGTGATCATGGACGAATTCCACTTCTACGCCGATCCGCAGCGTGGCTGGGCCTGGCAGGTTCCGCTGATCGAGCTGCCGCAGGCGCAGTTCCTGCTGATGAGCGCAACCCTGGGCGACGTCACCCGTTTCGAGAAGGAACTCGAAGAACGCACCGGCAAGACCACGGTCACGGTCGCGCACACCGAGCGTCCGATCCCATTGCACTTCTACTACTCCATGGAGCCGGTGCAGGAAGCCGTGGAGGAACTGATCAAGACCAAGCAGGTCCCGATCTACATCGTGCACTTTTCCCAGCTCGATGCCATCGACCGCGCGACCGGGCTGATGAGCGTGAATGTGGCCACGCGCGAGGAGAAGGAAAAGATCTCCGAAATGATCGGCGGCTTCCGCTTCGCCGCAGGATTCGGCAAGACGCTGAACCGCCTGGTCCGCCACGGCATTGGCATCCACCACGCCGGCATGCTGCCCAAGTACCGCCGTCTGGTCGAACAACTGGCCCAGGCAGGCCTGCTCAAGGTCATCTGCGGCACCGACACCCTGGGCGTGGGCATCAACGTGCCGATCCGCACCGTGGTGATCACCGCCCTGTCCAAATTCGACGGCACCCGCACCCGCATCGTCAATGCCCGCGAATTCCACCAGATTGCCGGCCGCGCCGGACGCGCCGGGTTCGATACTGCAGGCACCGTGCTGGTGCAGGCCCCGGAGCATGCGATCGAGAACCACAAGGCCATGGAAAAGGCCCTGAAGAAGCATGGCGAGGGCTCGTCCAAGCTCAAGCAGATCCCGAAGAAGAAGCCGCCGCAGAACTTCGTGACCTGGGGCGAGAAGACTTTCGAGAAGATCGTCGAGGCCGCCCCCGAAACGCTGAAGTCCTCCTTCCAGGTCTCGCACTCGATGCTGCTGAACCTGCTCGAACGCGAAGACAACGCGTTCGAGGCCGCTGTGCGCCTGCTCAGCGAAAACCACGAGACCCCGGCCGCGCAGCGCAAGCTCAAGAAGCGCGCCATCGGCATCCTGCGCGAGCTGATCGCCACCGAGGTGGTGGTGCGCCGGGAGCAGCCCGACGAATACGGCAACTGGTATGAGCTGACCGTGCACCTGCAGCAGAACTTCGCGCTGAACCAGCCGCTTTCGCCTTTCGCGCTGGCCGCCTTGGACCTGCTGGACCCGGATTCGGCCAGCTATGCGCTGGATGTGGTTTCGGTGATCGAGGCTACTTTGGAAAAGCCGCGCCAGGTGCTCTCCGGCCAGGAGAAGAAGGCCCGCGGCGAGGCTATTGCCGCGATGAAGGCCGAAGGAATGGACTACAACGACCGCATGAACGCGCTGGATGAGGTCACCTACCCGATGCCGCTGGCGGAGAAGCTGGAGAGCGCGTTCGAGCAGTACCGCTCCGGTGCGCCGTGGCTGGCCGATTTCGAGCTGGCGCCCAAGTCGGTCGTCCGCGACATGTACGAACGCGCCATGGGCTTCTCCGATTTCGTCCAGTACTACCAGTTGGCCCGCTCCGAGGGCGTGCTGCTGCGCTACCTCACTGACGCGTACAAGGCCCTGCGCCAGACCGTCCCGCAGGATGCGCTGCGCGAGGATCTCGAAGACCTCATCGAGTGGCTGGGCGAAATGATCCGCCAGATCGACTCCTCGCTGCTCGACGAGTGGGAAGAGCTCTCCCGCGGCGAGCTGCACGAGGAAACCGAAACCGCACCGCCTCCGGCACCGGAAAAGCTGACCAGCAATGTCCGGGCCTTCCGGGTGATGGTCCGCAACGAGATGTTCCGCCGCGTGAAGCTCTTCGCTGACGAGCAAGACAAGGCGCTGGGCGAACTCGATGAGCACAGTGGCTTCGATGCGGACACCTGGGCCGATGCGATGGATGGCTACTTCGATGAGCACGATGACATCGATGACGGTCCGGTTGGACGCAGCTCCAAGCTGTTCATCGTCAAGGAACTGCCTAACCGCATCTGGGAAGTACGCCAGGTCTTCGCTGATCCATCCGAGCACCACGACTGGGGTATTTCCGCGACCATCTCGCTGGATGACTCGGACGAGGTAGGCGAACCGGTGGTTACCGTGACCTCCGTGGGCCGTCTGGACAACTGATGCGGGCGATCAGCTACGTCATCTTGCAACACCGCGATGAGGTTTTGCTGCAGCTGCGCCAAGGAACCGGCTACATGGACGGGCACTGGAGCACTGCGGCCGCCGGGCATGTTGAGCCCGGCGAAGCTGCCCAGGCCGCCGCCGTGCGTGAAGCCGGCGAAGAGCTGGGAATCCACATCGATCCGGCACAGCTTCAGCCGTTGTGCACGGTGCATCGTAACCAGCAAGCTGGCAGCTACGTGGATTTCTTCTTCCGCACCAGCCAGTGGGATGGTGTACCGAGACTTATGGAGCCGGAGCGAGCCGCGCAGCTGCGTTGGTTCCCGCTGGATGCCCTTCCGGATAACCTCGTTGAACAGGAAGATCTGGTACTTTCCAGGCTGGATTCCGACCTGCCGCCGATCCTTTCCATGGGATTCGGCACGGAAACGCCCCAGCCCCAACGTCTGGACTAGTCGCACACAATGCCCGCAACATCCTGCCGGAAACCGGTAGCAATGTTGCGGGCATTGTCGTAGGGTGTGGCCATGAATGGATTCAAGCTGCGCCTGCTTGGAGCAGGCATATTGCTGCTGGTCCTGATAGGGCTGCTCAGCGGTTGGTCGGAACTCTTTGCTTCCGGCGCATGGGTCGCGACCGTTCTCCAACTCGGCCTGATATTCCTCGGCCTTGCCCTGATCTACCGCGGGGAGAACGCCGAGATGCCCGGGTCCGGCTAGCAACAGGTCTTAGCATTACCCCAATCGGGCTTTGAGCCAGGCTACGCAGGCCGTTGCCTGCTTGGCGTGATAGCTGCGCAGGGTGGGCAGCCCCGGAACTTCTGGCCTGCGCGCGGCATCAACATAGTAGGCAGCCAAACCAGCCAGCACTCCAGTCAGAGCATCGGAGCTCGCCGAGGCGAAAATCCGGTGGGATGATGCAATGGCGTCCGCATCCAGTGCCGGATCGAAAATCCTGGCCTCAACCAGCACCGTCAACGCGTCATACCACGCGGCTCCACGCGAAGCCCACGGCCAGTCGACCAGAAGCACGCCCCCATCTTCGCCCAGCAAGATGTTGTCCGAGCGCAGATCGGTGTGCACCAGCTGGTTTCCGGCCAGCGCCCCAATTCCTTCGATGGCCAGTTCATGGAGTGCTTCCAGGTTTTGCGCCAACCAAGGGTCTGCAGGAATCCATTCATCAGCCATGATCCGAGCAAAACCGCTGGCGTCCTCGCGCAGATCTACTTCGAGGGCAGGAAGCAAGCTGGTGATTCCAGCTGGCTGCTGATCCGCCAGCTGCGCGAGCGTGTCCAGCACCCGGATAAGCTCGTCGGCACCCCAGGGAAGCTGCGGGTTACCCCCTGGCGCTTGGTCGAAAATCAACGCCTCCCAGTCATCCCAGCGAATCCGTCCCAGGAATTTCGGAACCGGCATCGAAGCCGGGAGCATCGCTGCAATATCCGCCTCTCGCGCATGCAGGGCGGCGCCCGGGCCATTCAGCCCGTGGCTGACAGCTTTGGCGAACACCTTCTGCCCTGCGGCGGTGAGCAGCCGGTCGGCGCTGCCCGCAGAGAACCCGCCGTATTGGCTATGCGCCGTGATGACTTGCGATCCCAAGTGCGATTCAATCAGTTCGCGCAGTTCGGCAGGAAGATCTGGCCAGCTGATGCGCTGCGTGTAGTGGATCACCATGGTTTGGATCATGCCATGGCCTTAGGCCATCTCCCAAAAATGTTCTGGCGTGCCTGCGGGCAGCTAGGCGACGATTAGCGCGATGCCCACATAGGTGGTCAGTCCCGTGGCCAGCAGCCATTCGGAGGTGGAGCCGGTTTCGCCCAGAATCGGCAGCGCCAACCGGCCGTTGGACTTCCAGCAGCCGCCGATGACCGGCATCCGGCGGAACCAGCGCGGGGAGCCGATCTTGATCGGCCACAGCAGATTGCAGCCTCCGATGGTCAGCATGTCCCCCACCACGTGCGCGATCACGCCGATGGCCACCGCCAGCAGGAACCACTGGTTCTCCGCCGGAGTGTTCATCCCCACGAAGGTGCCGGCGGCCAGGGCGATAATCCAGCACAAGAGCGGCGGCATGAACTTCATGGTCTTCACCGCGAAGGAGATCAGCAGGATCGCGAACAGCGCCGCCGCCGGATAAACCGTCCCCAGGGCCGCGGTTTGCACATCCCAGCCGTTGGCCAGCCAGGCCAGGAAGATGAAGAAGGCGATGCCGATCAGCGAATGGGTGCCATTGCGGTGCCCGCCGGAAGCCGAACCGATGATCCGGGTGAAGATGCTGGAAATTGGCGGCAGTGAACGGGCGATCGTGGCCGAATGATGATCGGCGTCGGGCAGCAGGGCGGCACCTGCGCACACGATCGCTCCGGCCAGGGTTTCCCAGCGGTCCATTTGGAAGGTGCCCAGCCCTAGGTTCACCGATCCCACGGTGACCGGAGTCGTTATTGCCAACCATGCGGCTGCGCCGCTCACCGCGTGGTGTCCACCCATCATGCATTCAACCTTAGGTCTGGTCACCGACGTTTTAGCGGTGCGACGGAGGTAAGCTGGAACACATGAGTATTGTGCGTGAAGCTGTTCCGGGCGACTGCCCGCAGATCTTGGAGATGATCCAGGAATTGGCCGACTACGAGAAGGAACCAGATGCGGTGCACAACACCGTAGCTGATCTGCAAGAGCACCTCTTCGGCCCCAATCCCCAAGTTTTCGCCCACGTGGCCGAGGATGAATCCGGCGAGCTGAAGGGCATGGCCCTGTGGTTCCTGACCTACTCCACCTGGGAAGGCCGGCACGGCATCCACCTCGAAGACCTCTACGTGCGCGAAGCGCGACGCGGTTCGGGCACCGGAACCGCGTTGCTGCGCACCCTGGCGCAGATCTGCGTCCAGCGCGGCTACAAGCGCCTGGAATGGTCGGTGCTGGATTGGAATGAACCGGCGATCAAGTTCTACGACGCGATCGGCGCTGGTTCCATGGACGGCTGGACCACACGCCGCCTGGACGGCGAAGCACTGCACGCACTTGGCACTCGAGGAGCAAACTAATGCGGCATTACCGCGGCATGGACGTCACCGACCATCGCATCGAGGTCCCGCTGGACCATGCGGACCCGCAGGGCGAGAAGATCTCGGTCTTCGCCCGCGAGATCAGCACCGACTCATCAAAGCCCTGGCTGCTGTTCTTGCAGGGCGGGCCAGGCGGCAAGTCCCCGCGCCCGGGGTCTCTCTCCGGGTGGCTGGCCGAGGCCACCAAGCACTTCCGTGTGCTGCTGCTGGACCAGCGCGGCACCGGGCTGTCCACCCCGGCCAACCGCAAGACCCTTCCGTTGCGCGGGGACTCGGCGGCCCAGGCACGCTACCTCACGCATTTCCGGGCCGATTCGATCGTGCGCGATGCCGAGGCGCTGCGCGAGCATCTGGGCATCGCGCAATGGAGCACCCTGGGCCAAAGCTACGGCGGGTTCTGCACCCTGACCTACCTCTCGCTCTTCCCGCAGTCGCTCACCCGCTGCCTGGTCACCGGTGGGCTGGCCTCGCTGGATGCCGATGCGAAGACCGTCTACCGTGCCACCTACCAGCGCATGGCCGAACGCAACCGCGAGTACTTCTCCTGGTATCCCGAGGACTATGAGACGCTGCACAGGATCTACGAGCATGTGCGCACCAATGACGATGAGCGCCTGCCCAACGGCCAGCGCGTCACCGTCCCGCTGGTGCAGATGCTGGGCATGTACCTGGGCGGCAACACCCGGGTGCACCTGCTGCACCACATCTTCGAGGAGGCCTTCAGCGATACCCCGGGCGGCGAACGCCTCTCGGACGCCTTCCTCGAAGCGCTGAACGCGCAGTCCTCGTTCGCATCGAACCCGCTCTATGCGCTGATGCACGAAACCATTTACGCGCAAGGCGAGGCGACCAATTTCGCCGCGGAACAGGTCTTGCCGGAGTTCCCGGATTTCACATACCACGCGGCGACCCCGTTGCTGACCGGCGAGATGATCTACGGCTGGCATTTCTCCGAGGATCCTGCCTTGCGCCCCTTGGAGGATGTGGCCCGCATCCTGGCCGAGCACGAGGGCTTCGGCCCGTTGTACGACCTGGACGTGCTGGCCAAGAACAAGGTGCCGGTGGCCGCGGCGGTTTACCACGACGATGTCTATGTGGACCGCGAGCTTTCGCTGCGCACGGCCTCGCAGGTGGCAGGATTGCAGGTGTGGGTGACCGAGGACTACCACCATGACGGCATCGGCGATGACGGCCCGGCGATCTTCCGCCGCCTGCTGGCCATGGCCAATGGCGAGGAACCCCAGGCCGCGTCCAACGACGACTAGACAAGGGAGCCGATCCGTCAGCTGAGATGGCAAACAGGCAACGCGCTTGAATCCCGCCGAGGATTCAAGCGCGTTGCCGATTAAGCCTGCTGTCCGTGGGTGTCCAGCTGCGCGGCGACCTGGCCATTGAGCCGTTGCAGCAGCGGCACCGCCTGCGCCATAACCTGCCGCTCCTCGGCGCTGAAGGAATCGATGCCGCCTGCCAGCGAGGCGATCGCGCGCTGCCGGTAGGCTTCGATCGCTTCCTTGCCGTCGCCAGTCAGGCTGACCAGGCTGGCTCGGCCGTCCTTCGGGTCCGGCTGGCGCTGCACCAACCCGTCATTCTCCATGCGGATGACCAGGCCGGTCATGGTCGGCTGCGCTACACGCTGCTCAACAGCAAGGTCTCCCACGCGCTGCGGACCCAAGCGGTCCAGGGTGGAAAGCACCCGCCACGCGGTGACCGATCGGCCCTGCCCTGCCGCGCGTCCAAGCAGCCGCGACATGGTGCCCGAGGCGAGTGCCACGCCGGTGGCAATATCGCTGGCTTCTGTTGATGGATCGCTCATGGGAATCACCTTAGCAGAACTGCATAGGCACACTATCCGGGTACGCAAAACCCGCCAGGACCAGTTCAAATGAACCGGTCCCGGCGGGCTGTTATTCGCGCTACCCGGGGTTAGTCGTGCTTCGCGAGCTCAGCGGCGTCGGCCACTGCGGCGGCTTCGGCGTTCGCGGCTGCGCGCTTGCCCCACGGGCTCCACAGCGAGAGCACGGTGGCGATGACGATCGCGCCGAGGATCACCAGCAGCGAGAGGCCAACGGAGATGTCCAGCCACGCGTAGTGAAGCGGTTCGCCGCCGTTGATGAACGGCACCTGGTTCTCGTGCAGGGCGTGGAAGACCAGCTTCACGCCGATGAAGGCCAGGATGAAGCTCAGTGCGTGCTTCAGGAAGACCAGGCGGTTCATCAGCCCGCCGAGCAGGAAGTACAGCTGGCGCAGGCCCATCAGCGCGAAGATGTTCGCGGTGAAGACGATGAACGCGGACTTGGTCAGGCCGAAGATCGCCGGAATCGAGTCGAAGGCGAACAGCAGGTCGGTCATGCCGATGGTCACGAAGACCAGCACCATCGGGGTGAACAGCTTCTTGCCGTCGACCACGGTGCGCAGCTTGGCGCCATCGAAGTCCTTGGAGATCGGCAGCTTGCTGGTCAGCTTGCTGACCAGGCCGCTTTCCTCGTCCTCGTCCTCGTCCTTGAGCTGGTTCCATGCGGTCCACAGCAGGAAGGCGCCGAAGATGTAGAAGACCCACGACCACTGCTCGATGATTGCGGCACCGAGCACGATGAAGATCGCGCGCAGGATCAGCGCGATGATGATGCCGAACATCAGCACTTCCTGCTGGTACTTTCGCGGTACCGAGAAGCGGGCCATGATGATGATGAAGACGAACAGGTTGTCCACCGACAACGCGTATTCGGTGATCCAGCCGGCGTAGAATTCCTGGCCGAGCTGCGGGCCGGCCTGCCACCAGATCAAGCCGCCGAAGGCGATAGCCAAGCCGATGTAGATGCTGACGAAGATGCCAGCTTCCTTCATGGAAGGAATGTGCGGACGCTTCGTTACGTACAGTAAGTCAGCGGCCAAGACCACGCACAGGACTACCAGTGCGATGATCTCGAATTGAAGGCTAATTCCAGAAGTGCCCACGGACGAGCGACCTTTCGTTGGAGGGTATGTCAAAATCGCCGCAAGTCTCTCCGCCGCCTGCACGGTGCCCGAAATCTCGTGGCACCCGTAGTGCTGGTCGGCTGCTGCGCCCGGCGGAACATCATTGGTCCGCGTGTTGACGTTCACAGCATTGGGATACTCCCCTACGTCCAGTGATCAAGTGTAGCGCACAGGAACCGCACAGGGTCAGTGGATGTCGCCACACTGCGCTGAACAGCACCCTGGTTACGCGTGGCCGGCGGCCTGCATCTGGCGCAGTTCCTTCTTCAGCTCGGACACTTCGTCGCGAATGCGGGCAGCGAGCTCGAACTGCAGTTCGGCGGCCGCCGCATGCATCTGCTCGGTCATTTCCTCGATCTGGCCCAGCAGGTCCTCGGCCGGAGCCGCGGCCAGGCCATCCTTGCGCACCGCCGGGGAGGCCTTGCTGCGCTTGGCATTCTTCGCCAAGCGGTTGTTGTTCAGCAGCTCCTGGGTATCGGCATCTTCGCGCGCCAGCTGGTCGGTGATGTCGGCGATCTTCTTGCGCAGCGGCATCGGGTCGATCCCGTGCTCCTTGTTGTGCGCTTCCTGGATCGCCCGGCGGCGGTTGGTCTCCTCGATTGCCTGGTCCATCGCATCGGTGATCTTGTCCGCATACATGATGACCTGGCCGGACACGTTGCGCGCGGCACGGCCGATGGTCTGGATCAGCGAGGTGGCCGAGCGCAGGAAGCCCTGCTTGTCGGCATCCAGGATCGCCACCAGCGACACCTCGGGCAAATCCAGGCCCTCGCGCAGCAGGTTGATGCCGACCAGCACGTCGAAGGAGCCCATGCGCAGCTCGCGCAGCAGCTCCACGCGGCGGATGGTGTCCACATCCGAGTGCAGGTACTGCACCCGGACCTGGTGCTCGGTCAGATAATCGGTCAGATCCTCGGCCATGCGCTTGGTCAGTGTGGTGACCAGCACGCGCTCGTCGCGGTCCACCCGGGTGCGGATCTCGTCGAGCAGGTCGTCGATCTGCCCCTTGGTCGGCTTGACGATGATCTCCGGGTCGACCAGGCCGGTCGGGCGGATGATCTGCTCGACAAAGCCGTCGGACTTGCCCAGCTCGTACTTGCCCGGGGTGGCCGAGAGGTACACCGTCTGCCCAATGCGCTCCAGGAACTCGTCCCACTTCAGCGGGCGGTTGTCCATCGCCGATGGCAGGCGGAAGCCGTGCTCCACCAGGGTGCGTTTGCGCGACATGTCGCCCTCGTACATGGCGCCGATCTGCGGCACGGTCACATGCGACTCGTCGATGACCAGCAGGAAGTCGTCCGGGAAGTAGTCCAGCAGGCAGTGCGGTGCGGAACCTGCCTCTCGGCCGTCAATATGCCGCGAGTAGTTCTCGATGCCGTTGCAGAATCCCATCTGCTCCATCATTTCCAGGTCATAGGTGGTGCGCATGCGCAGCCGCTGGGCCTCGACCAGCTTGTTCTGCGACTCCAGCTCCTTCAGCCGCACCGCCAGCTCGTCCTCGATGGACTTGATGGCCTTGCCCATCCGCTCGGCGCCGGCCACATAGTGGCTGGCCGGGAAAATGTACATCTCGGTTTCCTCGCGGATCACCTCGCCGGTGACCGGGTGCAGCGTGTAGATGGCCTCCACCTCGTCGCCGAAGAACTCGATGCGCACCGCCTGCTCCTCGTACATCGGGATGATCTCCACGGTGTCGCCGCGCACCCGGAAGGTGCCGCGGTGGAAGTCCATGTCGTTGCGGGTGTACTGCATGGCGACGAACTGGCGCAGCATCGCGTCGCGGTCCAGTTCCTCGCCCTGGCGCACGGTGACCATTCCGGCCACGTATTCCTCGGGGGTGCCCAGGCCATAGATGCAGGAGACGGTGGCGACGACGATCGTGTCGCGGCGGGTGAGCAGCGAGTTGGTGGCCGAGTGGCGCAGCCGTTCGACCTCCTCGTTGATCGAGGAGTCCTTCTCGATGAAGGTATCGGTTTGCGGGACGTAGGCCTCGGGCTGGTAGTAGTCGTAGTAGGAGACGAAGTACTCCACCGCATTGTTCGGCAGCAGCTCGCGGAATTCGTTGGCCAACTGGGCGGCCAGGGTCTTGTTCTGCACCAGCACCAGGGTGGGGCGCTGCACCTGCTCGACCAGCCAGGCGGTGGTCGCGGACTTGCCGGTGCCGGTGGCGCCGAGCAGCACGATGTCCTTCTCGCCGGCGTTGATCCGCTCGGTCAGCTCCTTGATGGCCTGCGGCTGGTCGCCGGCAGGCTCGTACTCGCTGATGACTTCGAAAGGGGCGACCACGCGCTTGATGGGCTGTGCAAGACTCATGCTTCCAGCATATCCACTTGCACCTGCCGATGGCCGCTCGCCCGAGCCAGCTTTCAGCTTAATGCCCGGGTGCTACTTGCGCATCCCGTAACGGATCGCATTGCGCTTGACGGTGCGCTGGATGCTGCTGCCGAAGAAGCCGACGGTCATGACGGTCGCGGCGGCCAGGCCGATCAGGCCCAGCCAGCCGGAAATGTAGACCACCGGCGAATACGGCCCGGATTCGCTGGCGACGAATTCCTCGCGGCCGCCGAATCCCAGCCACAGCACCAGTGCTGCGGCAAAGGCGAGCAGGGTGGTCCACTTGCAGATCTTGTACATTGCTACTCCTGTGCTGGGGCCAATTGGCGGTAGAGGGAGGCGACCTGGGCCTCGAGTTCTTCCAGGCTGCCGGAATTATCCAGCAGGTAGTCGGCCACTGCCGCCCGCTGCTCGTCCGTGGCCTGAGCGGCCATCCGGGCTTCGGCGTCGTCGCGGCTCCAGCCGCGGTCCTGGACCATGCGGCGGATGCGTTCATCATGCGGGGCCTGGACGACGATCACGGCATCGAAGCGGTCCGCCTGCCCGGACTCGACCAGCAGCGGGATGTCCTCCACCACCAGCGCACCGGGTGCCGCGGCCTCGCGCAGGGCCTCTGCCTGGTCGCGCACCAGCGGGTGCACGATCTCATTGAGCTTGGCCCGCTGCGCCGCATCGGAGAATACGATCGCGCCTAAGGCGGGCCGGTCCAACGATCCGTCGGGCAGCAGAATCCCCTCGCCGAAGGTGTCCTTGATCGCAGCCAGCCCGGGCGTGCCGGGTTCCACGACCTGGCGGGCTAATGCGTCGGCATCGATGACGACGGCGCCCAATGATGCCAGTTTGGCCGCGACCGCCGATTTTCCGGAGGCCACTCCCCCGGTCAGTCCCACATGCTTCATGCTTCCACCCTATAAACTAAGGGGGATGAACACCAACGACTCGGCCGCGACCCGGTACACGACTTTGACCAGCGATTGCGTGCACGAGCTGGAAATCAAGCGTTCGCGCTTCATCACCTACCTCTACCGGGTCGAGACCGAGGCGGCCGCCCGCGAGCATATTGCCGCACTGCGCAAGAGCCACTTCGATGCCCGCCACCACTGCAGCGCGTTCATCCTGGGCCCCGATCGGATGGCGCAGCGCTCCAACGACGACGGCGAGCCCTCGGGCACCGCCGGCATTCCGATGCTCGATGCCCTGGCCAAGCGCGAAATCGCCGACGGCAGCGTGCTCTCGGACGTGCTGGCCGTGGTGGTCCGCTACTTCGGCGGGATCAAGCTCGGCGCCGGCGGGCTGGTCCGCGCCTACTCCGAGGCGGTGTCCTCCGCACTGGACCAGGCGCAGCTGCACCTGCGCCAGCGCATGCGGATCCACACCTTCGCCGCCTCCCACGTCGACGCGGCCCGCTACGAGAACGACCTGCGCGCCGCCGGCTACCAAATCGAGCCGACCGCCTGGCAGGCCGATGCCGCGATCGTGCAGATCGGCGTCCCGGACACCCCGGAAGCCGCCGACCAGCTGCGCACCCATATCGCCACGCTCACTTCCGGCGCCGGAGAACTGGCCGCCGCCAACACGCAATGGGTTGACCTGATTTGAACACTGCCGCTGATTCCCACGACGCCGACGAGGGCGCCAGCGCGCTGCAGGCCCTGCTTCCGGCGCTGCGCCGCTGGCCCGATGTCGAAGCGCCGAACCTCTTCGCCGCCGATGCCTCGGACCGGCTCATCCTTGACTCCTGCGCCGCCGCGTCCGGAACCGGCTCCTGGCCGGCATCCATCGCGGTGATCGGCGACCACTACGGCGCGCTGGCACTGGGCTCGCTGGCGCTTGGCAGCACGAGCGTGCGCGTGCACACCGATTCGCTCACCGCCCGCCGCGCCATCGAGGCCAACCTGGCCCGGCTGATGCCCGAAGCGGCCGAGCGCCTCGACTTCTTCCCGCTCCAGCAGGTCGCTGCACAGGCCAGCGTCGTCCTGCTGGCCCTGCCCCGCGGATTGGACGTGCTTGGCGAGCAGGCCGCCGCGGTGGCCGCCGTGGCCGCCCCCGGTGCACGGCTGTTCGCCGGCGGCCGGATCAAGCACATGAGCCGTTCCATGAACGAGGTGCTCGCGGCGCATTTCGAGCGCGTGGACGTCTCGCACGCCCGGCAGAAGTCCCGGGTGCTCACCGCCAGCAGCCCGCGCGCCGAGCAGCCCTCCAGCAGCTTTCCGGCCACCGCCACCCACCAGGTGCGCGGCACCAGCTTCACCCTGCATGCCGGTGCCGGGACCTTCGGCAACGCGCGGCTGGACCCGGGTACCCGGCTGCTGTTGGAAAACCTGCCGGATCTGTCCGAACACAGCACGCTCGTCGATTTGGCCTGCGGCAACGGCTCGATCGGCATCTTCGCTGCCCTGCGCAATCCGCAGCTGCGCGTGGACGCCTCGGACCATTCGGCTTCCGCCGTCGCCTCCACGCTGGCCGCCGCGCAGCGCAACCAGCTGGCCGGCCGCATCACCGCCGTGCAGGATGATGCCCTGAGCCGCCTGCCCGACGCCAGCGCCACACTCATCACGCTGAACCCGCCCTTCCACATCGGCAACACCGTCACTGCCGACATCGCGTTCAAGCTGATCGACGACGCCGCCCGCGTGCTCGCCCCCGGCGGCACCTTGCTGTGCGTGTTCAACTCGCACCTGCGCTACCGCAGCGAACTGGTTCGCCGGGTCGGCCCCACCAGGCAGCTGGCCCGCGACAAGACCTTCACCGTCACCGCATCCACCCGCGCGCGCTAGCTTTTCCACAGCCCGCGTCCCGCCCCGGCACGCCGCGCGCGACCAGCCGCATGCTGGGTCCATGAGCGGAACAATCAGCCAAGCCCTCGCCGGGCTGGCACAAGCAATCGAGGACACGCCGGCCCTCAACGTCGACGACGCACTGGCCTTGGCCGCGTTCCTCCCTCGCCTGCAGCAGACCCTGCTCCCGGACACTTCGTCCACCCAGCCCTCCGATGTTCCGTCCGCCGGCTCCGTGCCGCACTACCTGCACGACCCGCGCTATGCCCTGGCCTTGGCCACCGCCGCCGAGGCAGCAACCCACCAGGGACAGCGCCTGCAGATCTACGCGGCCCACCTCATCGAGGACACCGCCGCCCACACCCTCATCCCGGAAGAGCTGGCCGCGGCCCGCGAGAACCGGAGCGATTTCAGCATTCCCGCCACGCGCACCGGAGCACGGCCCGGCTCCCCCGGGCCCGCGACGCTGTTGGCTTCCTGGCTGCGTACCGAGCCTTTCGAGGCCAAACGCCGCGTCCATGCCGCCCACCACGTCTACGCGCAATACGACTACCAGCACCAGAGGCACCCTGCACAGTTCCCGCTGCTGGCCGAGCGCTTCAATGACCCGCACCAGCCGCCAGCCGAAGTGCTCAGCGCGGCCCGGCGCCTGGCCGCGCTGGAACCCACTCTGGACGAATTCGCCGCACCGGCCACTGCCTCGGCGCTCAGCGAAGACGGCGAGCTGCTTGAATCCGTCGTCGATGAGCACTTGGATGAGCCTGATCCGGGCACCCGCCGCCGCTTGGTCGGCAACTTCCTCAAGGCCCAGAAAGAACGACTCGGCAAGAAGCGGCCCGAAGCGCTGGAAGGGGTGTTCCGGCGAGGTGAACGCGACGGGCTGGTCCATTACGATCTCGCCCTGCGCCCCACCCGTGCGGAGCTCTTCGAGTCGGGCATCTCGCAAATCGACAATCCACGCTCTGCACCGGGCCAGGCCGCGCGCCAAGCTTTCACCGATCCGCTGCAAGACGATCCAGGGCAAGACACTGGAGACGGCACTTTCTACCAGCCAGGCAGTGGAACCCATCCGGACTTCGTCACCGATGAAGAAGCCGCGGCCAGCGAAGAACCTGGCCCTGAGCCACTTTCTCCCGCGGCACGCCGTCTCAACGGCCTGATGAATTTACTGGAGATCAATTCGAAACGCTTGCAGGAGTTGCTCCACGCAGTGCAGAACGGAGAATCCGGACAGGGCACCGAAGATCTTGCTGACGGCTCCGTCAAGGTCCCCGCCATCACGCCGAAAATCGTGGTATTGCTGACCTTGGATGAGCTGGAAGGCCGGGCACGAACCCACGGCATCACCCAGCATGGATTCAAGCTCAACGCTACCGACCTGCGCCAGACCCTCGCCAGGGCACGCATCATCCCGATGGTGCTCGGCGGCAAGGGCGAGCTGCTGGATATCGGCCGCAGCCAACGCAAGCATCCGGGATACATGCGGCTGGGTATCGCCGTGCGCGATCGCGGCTGCATTGTGCCCGGGTGCACTATGGATCCCGAGCGCTGCAACATCCACCACATCTGGTTCTGGTCCGAGGGCGGTGTCACCGCGGTCTATTGGAGCGCGATGCTCTGCGACACGCATCATCATGACGTGCATGCCGGACTGATCAAGGTCATTCCCGATGGCGGGGTGCCCAAGGTCATCCTGCCCAGCTTCATCGATCCTGCCCAGCAACCGGTACGCAACAACTACCACATGGCAGCGGCCGCCTAGCTCGCGGTCCTACGGCATCCATACCCGGTTAGATCAAGAATGGGCGCCCACCGTGCACGCGCACTGCATGGGCGTTGATACCTATGGGATGCAGGTCGATCCGGTCGATCTCGGCCCGCTTGTTATTGTCGAAGTCATCGCCAAGAACTGAGTCGCCATTCGGCGTCTTAACCGCCAGGCGTCGTTTGCTGCGGTTCAGCGGTTCGCGTGCGGATTCCGGAGAGTAGTAGGCGCTCGCCTGTTTCCCTCCCCCATAGAGCCAGGATGCCCGCACGGCAATCGGGCGCGAGCCCCAACCGCTTAATCCCGCGATGACCAAACGCTGGCCGGTTCCTTCAAGCAGTTTCCCATTCAGGTTCTCCCCGTAGACCCAGGGCTGGGCCGCAATGCCCAGGAACTCCTCGTGGGAGAGCTGATTGACCGCATGCACCCCGTGCTCGGGGCAAACCTCGGAACAGAAAATGAATCGCGGATCTTCGAATTCCGTCTTGGATCCGTTCATGTCGTCGTTCCGGCACAGGCAATTCGCGGTTTCATCCGTGTCGATGAGGATCGCGTTTCCGCAGGCCCGTAAAGAGGTTGGGCCGATCCGGTGATCCGCTGGCACTTCGAGTGCGAAAAGGCCCATTGCTTGCAGGTGCATCCAGCGCAATACGCTGATCAGCAAGCTGATGCCCAACAGGATTACCGCAGCCAACACGTCAAGCCGGTATCTTTCATCCAAGTCATGCAACGAATGCACTTCTGTGCTGATCAGTTCCCAGCCCAGCCGGAGAATTGGATAAGCCAGGGCGCCCAACGCCAGTTTCCAGACCGTGGGCGGCATTTGCTTGGTGATTCCGAAATCGCGTTCCTGACCCGCGGCCAGTTCGATGCCGCCTGTTGCTTCACGTTTCCAGGATTTCAGCTGGCGTCTGAGCCGGGCATCGAGGATGCCTACGGTCAGGGAGAGCAGAAGGAAATAGGCCATCGACAGCATCAGCATCCGTTGCAGATCCCCGGCAGGGGCCAGCAGCAAATAAACTCCAGCTGCTACACCCAATCCCATCCACGGTGCTTGCCGGCCGCCGCCGAAGATCATGGCGAGGACGGTAGCGATCATCGAAAAGGACGCGATATGCCAGAAACCCTGGTCGAGGTACGGCGAATGCAGAAGATCTTGACGGACGAGGACCACTAAAGCAACCAGTGGAAGCCAGGTGGCTGCCGCCACCCAGAAATTGGGAATGGTGCGTGGAACGGACGCCCATTCTTCGTGGCTGACCTGGCGCATCGGGATCTGACGCCCGGCAACGGTACCTGCCGCGTAGCCTGCCTGCGAATTCCTTGCCGTTGCCATGTGCATATACCTGTCGTTTGCGAATCTACTTGATCGGTACACTTTTAGTCTAGCGTCAGCAGGTATTAATTTCAGTGCTCCTCGGGAGCTATTTCTGGCCGGCCACCGTCAGCATAAATAATTACGAAGAAGACTGGCCGCAGCGATAAACCGGACATATCCACGGGTTAACGAACGAAGGTCCAACCCTTGCAGGGTTGGACCTTCGTAGATCAGCTAAAGCTAATCACGATTTCCGCACGTGGCAGAAGCCGGAATTAGTTGCCGGTCAGCTTCTCGCGCAGTGCAGCCAGTGCTTCGTCCGAAGCCAGGGTGCCTGCATCGGTGGCTGGTGCCTCCGAGGAGTACGAAGCTGGAGCTGGCTCGGAACCACCGGCAGCAGCAGGCTCTGCTTCTGCATCGGCGGCGATTGCGGCAGCAACCTGCTTCTTGTGTGCTTCCCAACGCTCCTGGGCAGCAGCGTACTGTGCTTCCCATGCAGCGCGCTGAGCGTCGAAGCCCTCGAGCCATTCGTTCGACTCTGGGTCGAAGCCCTCTGGGTACTTGTAGTTGCCGGCCTCGTCGTACTCTGCAGCCATGCCGTAGAGTGCTGGGTCGAACTCGGTGCCCTCTGGGTCAACACCTTCGTTAGCCTGCTTGAGCGACAGCGAGATGCGGCGGCGCTCCAGGTCGATGTCGATGACCTTGACGAACAGCTCGTCGCCCACGGAGACAACCTGCTCGGCCAGTTCAACGTGGCGAACTGCCAGCTCGGAGATGTGAACCAGGCCTTCGATGCCGTCTTCGACGCGTACGAACGCACCGAATGGAACCAGCTTGGTAACCTTGCCCGGTACAACCTGACCCAGTGCGTGGGTGCGGGCGAAGGTCTGCCATGGATCTTCCTGGGTAGCCTTCAGCGACAGGGAAACGCGCTCGCGGTCCAGATCGACTTCCAGAACCTCGACGGTGACTTCCTGGCCAACCTCGACAACCTCGGATGGGTGGTCGATGTGCTTCCAGGACAGCTCGGAAACGTGTACCAGGCCGTCTACGCCGCCCAGGTCCACGAAGGCACCGAAGTTGACGATGGAGGAAACAACGCCCGGACGAACCTGGCCCTTTTCCAGCTTGTTGAGGAAGGTCGAGCGGACCTCGGACTGGGTCTGCTCGAGCCATGCACGGCGGGAGAGCACAACGTTGTTGCGGTTCTTGTCCAGCTCGATGATCTTGGCTTCGATTTCCTGGCCGATGTATGGAGCCAGGTCGCGCACACGGCGCATCTCGACGAGCGATGCTGGCAGGAAGCCACGCAGGCCGATGTCCAGGATGAGGCCACCCTTGACAACCTCGATGACGGTACCGGTAACGACGCCGTCCTCTTCCTTGATCTTTTCGATGTCGCCCCAAGCGCGCTCGTACTGTGCACGCTTCTTGGACAGGATCAGGCGGCCTTCCTTGTCTTCCTTGGTCAGGACCAAGGCTTCGACGCTGTCGCCAACGGTGACAACTTCACCTGGGTCGACGTCGTGCTTGATGGAAAGCTCGCGGGAAGGGATGACACCTTCGGTCTTGTAACCGATGTCGAGCAGAACTTCGTCGTGGTCAACCTTGACGACGGTGCCTTCGACGAGGTCACCATCGTTGAAGTACTTGATGGTGGCGTCGACTGCGGCCAAGAAGTCCTCAGCAGATCCAATGTCGTTGATTGCGACGACTGGTGCGCTGTTGTTCTCGTTCGAGGTGATGGTCATGTAGTAGGGACTCCGATGTGGATAGATTTGATCAGTCGAAACCCCGGAAGTCCCGGAATTTCGAAGGGGGTAAAACTTGATTGCGGACACGGCAAAGCCATGGCACGCTGTTCAAGTCTACGCGCCTACCACACCGCGGGTCAAAGCGTAACCCGCTAACATCCACGCCAGCATTTTGTGAACTTCGTCATAATATCCGGTTTTCGCCCCCCCATCCCGCTAAAAACCGTGTGGCGTGAATCCCTCGCGCGCCACGCTGAACGCTCGCCGCCAGTTCCCTGCGCCTGCCCCGCCGACCAGTTCTGCACGGCCGGAATCCAGCAATTGATCAAGTTGCACGGTCCCGAGATAGAGGCCAGCCACCTCCCTTTCAGAGAGCGCGACCAGCGGCAGGTCGGGATCGGACTGCCCTTCGTCGATTCGGGTCACCGTGGCGCGGGCATCGGCCACGTCGAAGAGGTAGGTCCCGGAAATCAAATCCATCCGGTCGTTCACGCGCAACAGCAACCGGGCATCATGCTGGTAACCGCGAACCTGGAAAGCGGCGGCAACATCCAGCACGCGCAGCCATAGCGAATCGTCGATGGAACGCACGTGGTAGTCCCGCACGTTGTCCAGCACCTGGCGCAGCGGATCGGCCACCGGACCTTGGCCATGCACTTCCTCCACCAGATCATGGTTGCCCAGATATTCGAAGAGCTTGATCCGGGCGGCATCGCTGGTGGCGATCAGCTTGTGCACCACGAGCTTCGCCTTTGGTTCGTCCCAGCCGCCGAACTTGTAGGTGGCGAACCCGCCGAGCTGGCCGGCATCGTCGTAGTAGGCGGCAAAGCGCAGGTTCTTCGGCTTGTCCAAGGTCTCCCAGTTGTCCCAGCGGCCCAGGGCGTAGCCATTGTCGTACTCGGTGCTGTCCACGGAGCCGAAGGTCCGCTCGAACGCGCGGACGGCCAGCGCGGAGTAGTCAGCTTCGAGGCGGGCAGGATCGGCATCCATCACCTTGCCCGGCAGCTGGACTCGCAGCTTCAACCCGCCGGCGCATTTGAGCGTGAAACGGCATTGGAAGGTGGCCGGTTCGAAACCGTACCGGCCATAGATCGTCGCTTCCGATGCGGTCAACGCGGCCAGCGGGAATCCTTCCTGCTGGGCATAGGCCAGATCGGCAGTAATCTGCCTGCCCAGCACGCCGCGCCGCCGATAGCTCGGGGCCACGGTGACCGAAGTGATCTTGTGCGCCGGTACCGGTTCGCCGCCTCCGGCATTGAGCAGCCCGGGAAATGCCCCGTAGGTGTGCACCGGTTCGGTTGCATGGCGCGAGTGCGGTTCGGCGTGCGGGTCGAACACGAGGCAGAAGCGCATTTTCTGCGCGTAGGTCAGGTCCAGGTAGTTCTTCCAGTTGGGCTCGTCCGGCAGCTGCTCGTAGAAGCCGATCCCGGTGGCCCGATGGAACAGCTTGATCGCTTCGTCGAGTTCCCCGCTTCGCGCATCGGCCTGGAAGGTCCGGGTTTCCAGCTGCGGCTGGGGCTCTGGTCTCATCGTGCTCCTTGGCGTGGAAGTCGGCTGGTCACAGTCTATGCCCCTGCTGGCCTGTTGCAAGGGGAAGGCCTCACCAGGCATCGGAGAGCTTGGCGAATCGCAAGCCTGAATCCAGCGCCTGGACCAGCCCAAGTGCCAGGCCCTTCGCCGTGCCCGAAGCTGGCTGGTTGAAGTGCCCGATGCCGACATCCCCGGCGCGCAGCTGGCTAACCTGCACGGCGACGGTCGTCGCGTCGAAGCTCGCCCCGGCGTCCAGGTTGACTGTGAAGTTCATCGGCAGCACGCCCAGTTCGCGGCACAGCGCCGCGCCGGCTTCGTCCATGTGGGCGGTGCCGGAGCGGAAGAACTGCGCGGTGATGCCGAACCGCTCGGCCAGGTACAGCTGGTTGCCCATCACTTCGTCGTAGGCCTGGGCGATCGATCCAGTACCCATGATGCCGTAGGCGCTCTGGCCCCCGGTGGCCAGCGGGGCATGGCTGGTACCGTGGTTGGCGATCTCGAACAGCTCGTCGCTGGCCAGTTCGGCCAGCAGCCGCGCATTGGCCCGAGCCCAGCGCTGGTTCACGAACAGGGTTGCCGGCACCTGCAACTCGCGCAAGGCATCCAGCAGGGTTTCGTCCGCGCCGGAGCCGTTTGGTCCCCCGCAGGCATCGAAGGTCAACGTCGCGAATTCGCTGCCCTTAGGCAAGCCCAGCTCGATGCCCGGGATATCCAGCCCGAACTGCCCGGCCGGAACCTCCTTGAACTTTTCGATCACCTGGTTCCGGCTCGGGTATGCCGCAGAAAAGACGGACGCTGGCTGGGACGAAGCCGCGGCGGAAGGCGGTGGGGTTGCCGAGGCTGCCGGGGCCGTGGACCGCTGTTCGGGGGCAACTGCGCTGCAACCGGAGATCAGCCCGGCGGCCAACGCGCCGAGCCCCAGGCTGCCGGTTTTCAGCGCCCAACGCCGCGAATACTGCTCCACGTCCGCCTCTTTCATCAAGCCTTTGGGTCATGCCAAAGGGCAGGAGCACGACGCAGTGCTCCTGCCCTGCTGGTTGCAGCGCGCTAGTGCGCGGCGTCGTGCCAGGTCCGGCCGATGCCCGGCTGGACATCCAGCGGCACCAGCAGGTCTGCTGCCTGTCCCATTTCGCGGGTCACCAGCTCCTGCACCGGTTCCAGCTCGCCCTCGGCGATCTCCAGAATGAGTTCGTCATGCACCTGCAAAAGCATCCGGGACTTGTACCCGCCGTCTTCCAGGCCTTCGGCGATGCGCAGCATGGCCACCTTGACCAGGTCGGCGGCCGATCCCTGGATCGGGGCGTTCAGCGCGGCACGCTCGGCAATATCGCGCAGCCGGCGATCGGAGCTGTTCAGCTCCGGCAGGTAGCGCCGGCGGCCGAAGATGGTTTCGGTGTAGCCGTCCTTGCGGGCCTGGTCGACCACCGAGCGCAGGTAGGTGCGCACGGCGCCAAAGCGGTCGAAGTAGTCCTTCATGAGCTTGCGGGCCTCGTCCACGCCGATCTTCAGCTGCTTTGAGAGCCCGAAGCTGCTCAGCCCGTAAGCCAGGCCGTAGCTCATCGCCTTCACCTTGGAGCGCATCTCGCTGGTGACGTCTTCCGGCTCGACGTTGAACACGCGCGAACCGACGTAGCGGTGCAGGTCTTCGCCGTTCTGGTAGGCCTCGATCAGCCCTGCATCCTCGGAGAGGTGGGCCATGATGCGCATTTCGATCTGCGAGTAGTCCACGGTCAGCAGGCTCTGGTAGCCCCCGCCGACCATGAACACGTCGCGGATGCGCCGGCCTTCTTCCGAACGCACGGGAATGTTCTGCAGGTTCGGGTTCAGGCTGGACAGGCGCCCGGTCGCGGCCACGGTCTGCGCATAGGTGGTGTGGATCCGGCCATCGTCGTGGGTGGCCTTGAGCAGGCCGTCGACGGTCTGGCGCAGCTTGATCGCATCGCGGTAGGCCATCAGCGCGACCAGGAACGGGTGCCCGGTCCTGACCAGCAGATCCTGCAGCGACTCGGCATCGGTGGTGAAACCGGTCTTGATTTTCTTGGTGCGCGGCAAATCCAGTTCCTCGAACAGGACCACCTGCAGCTGCTTCGGGCTGGAGAGGTTGACCTCGTGGCCGATCGCGGTAAACGCGTCATTGGTCGCCTGGTCCACCTGTTCGGTGAAGTGGGCGCGCAGCTCGTTGAGCCTGTCCACGTCCACCGCGACGCCGGCGCGTTCCATCTCGAAGAGCACCGGAATCAGCGGCAGCTCCATCTCGGCGGCCAGCTTGTCTGCGTGCTTCTCCGCCAGCTTGGAGGCCAGGTAGGCGGAGAGGTCGTGGATGGCCTGCGCCTGGGCCAGGGCCGGTTCGGCCAGCTCGGAGGCCAGTCCCAGATCCAGTTCACCCTTGTTGGCCTGGTGTACCGGCACCGTGTACTTCAGGTGGTATTGCACCACGTCAACCAGGTCATGGCTGCGGCGATCGGGCTGAATCAGGTAGGCGCTGATCAGGGTGTCGTCCCTGATGCCGGCGATCTCCAGCCCTCTTTCGATGAGCAGGTGCATGACGGCCTTGGCGTCGTGGAAGCGCTTCGGGGCGTTCTCATCGGCGAGGAACTGCGCCAGCACGGCCTCGGTGGCCTGATCGAGGTCCGCCAGTTCCAGCCAGAGCGCTTCGGCGCCGCGGAACAGGGCCAGGCCCACGGCTTCGCCGCCAGCCACGGCGGGCTGGATCGCGATGGCCGCGCCCTTCCCGGCCTCGATGAATCCGCGCAGCGCGTCGGCATCGGCATCGAGCACCCGGGAGAATTCGGCAACCTCTGGCGCCGCTTCCTCTTCCTGGGCCGCGAACAGGTCGAACAGCCGCTTGCGCAGGGTGTTGAATTCCAGCGCGTCGAACAGGTTCTCGATCTCTTCGCGGTTCGGGGCTTCGAGTTCCATCTCATCGAGCGTGACCGGCAGTTCCAGGTCGTGCTTGAGCTGGTTCAACCGGCGGTTGCGGGTCACATTGTCCACATGCTCGCGCAGGGAGTCGCCGACCTTGCCCTTGATGTTCTCGATGTTCTCCAGGATCCCGGCGAGGTCCCCGTAGAGGTTGATCCATTTCGCGGCGGTCTTCGGTCCCACGCCCGGCACGCCTGGCAGGTTGTCGGCGGTTTCGCCCACTAGCGCGGCCAAATCCGAGTAGCGCTCAGGGCGCACGAAGTACTTGGCTTCCACCGCGGCGGCATCCATCGGCGGGATATCGCTGATGCCCTTTTTCGGGTACAGCACCAGGGTCTTGTCGGTGATCAGCTGGAAGGCGTCGCGGTCGCCGGAAACCACCAGCACGTTGAACCCGGCTTCTTCGCCCTGGGTGGCCAGCGTGGCCAGGATGTCGTCGGCCTCGAAGCTTTCCAAGGTGATCGAAGGGATGTTCATCGCCTTCATGACCTCTTTGATCAGGTCGATCTGCCCGTAGAACTCTTCGGGGGTCTTATTGCGTCCGCCCTTGTACTCGGTGTACTCCAGCGAGCGGAACGTCGGGGTGTCCAAGTCGAAGGCCACCGCAACGTGGCTGGGCTTTTGCTGGCGGATCATCGTCAGCAGCATCGACACGAACCCGTGCACTGCATTGGTGTGCTGGCCGGTGCTTGTTGCGAAGTTCTCTGCAGGCAGCGCATAGAACGCGCGGAATGCCATGGAGTGTCCGTCGATGATCAGCAGTCTCTTGTCCGACGAAGCAGTCGGTTTGGTTGTTTCGCTCACACCTGAAAGCCTAGTTGCCATGAGCGACAATTTCACTTCTCAAACCACGCAATCTTCGGCACATCCGTTTGCCGCGCAGCTATCGCGCCATGGCATCCCCGAAAGCATGTGGCCCCATCTGCGGCAAAATGGCGTGGGCGAGCTGGTGGAGAAAATGGACATCGTCTTCACCGAGTTCGAAACCCAGCGCGTGGCGGCCACGATGCCGGTGGCGGGCAATACCCAGGTCTATGGGATCCTGCATGGCGGGGCGTCCGCAGCGCTGGCCGAAACCCTAGGTTCGATGGCTGCCGCGTTGCATGGCGCCGGCCGCGCCAACCCGGTCGGCGTTGATTTGAACATCACCCACCACAAGGCCGGCCGTTCGGGGGTTGTCACCGGGGTATGCACCCCGGTGCATCTGGGCCGCAGCAGCACCTGCCATGAGATCGTGATCAGCGATGAGCAGAGCCAGCGGGTAGCCACCGCCCGCATCACCAACATGCTGCTGCCCGTCGACTAGCAATCCGTGCAAGCGGCGCTCCGGGCAAGCCGTGCGTTCCTGGAGTGCCGCCGCGTTTTCGGCCGGGCTCCGGCGCCGCCTAGCCGATCGCGTAGCGCGAGAGGACGATGTCCGCTCCCAGGTCGGTGACCTCCAGGGAGGAGAGCTGCGTGCTGATCGCGCGGCCGAAGAGATTCGCCCCGCCGCCGAGCACTTCCGGAACGGTGACCAGCAGCAGCTCATCGAGCGCATCGGCCTCGACGAAGGCACCGGCCAGGTCGGCTCCGCCGACCACCCACACGTCGCCAGCCCCTGCGCTTTGGGCGATGTCCTGGCTCCAGAAGCCCACCTCGCCGCGGATGAAGGTCAGGTCCGCTCCGGGTAGTGTCGGCAGTTCATGGTGGGTGAAGACCCATACCGGCTTGTCGCCGAACACCCACGGCACGGATCCCTCTGTGGCGTCGCGGACGATGTTCTCATAGGTCTTGCCGCCGATCACTACGGCGCCGACGGTCTCGAAGAACTCGTCGAAATGCTTTTTCACTCCCGGCTGCGAGGCATAGGGCGTGAACCATTGCACGCTGCCGTTGCGATCGGCGATAAAACCATCGATGGAGGCACCCACGTAGTACTTGAAGCTAGTCATGGCTCCAGTCTAGGGGTGCCTCCATCGAAGGCGATATCAAGTTGGCCGGGGAGCCCGGATTCGTGTCGGATCCGCCGGATGCCGAGCGCGGCTCTAGTGGCTTGAGGAGATGCCCAGGATGGCCTCGCTCAGCTGCGGCACGATCAGCACGACGCCCAAGGCGACGATCAGCCCGCACACCACGAAGCAGGCGTAAGCGCCGGCCTTGCTCACGCCCTGGCTGCGGCCGCCATCCTTGGCAACCGCAAGCAGGCGGACTCCGAAGGAGTAGGCGGCCACAATGGCCAACGCGGCAACCCACGTGACGACGGCGACGACCAGGAATGCTGTCCAGTCGATCATGAATTATCAGCTTCCTTCTGCGCGGCGGCGGCCTTGGCCTGCTTGGCTTCCGCCTTGGCCTTGGCGCGGCGTTCCTTCTTGGACAGGATGTTCACGGCTGCACCGGAGTTGTCGATGTCGGAGATGTTCGACTCGTGGTCATGCGGCTGCTTGCGCGAAATGAACCAGATGGCCAGCATCGCACCGGTACCAGCGACAGCGACGATCACGATGCCGATGTTGCCCAGGTGGGTGATGGCGGCGGCGATGCCGCCGACAATGCCGGCAGCCGGCAGGGTGAACAGCCAGCCCAGGGCGATTCGACCGGCGGTGCCCCAGCGGACTTCGCCGCCCTTGCGGCCCATGCCCGAACCGATCACCGAGCCGGAAGCCACCTGGGTGGTCGACAGCGCGAAGCCCAGGTGCGAGGAGGTCAGGATCGCCGAAGCGGTGGACATCTCAGCGGCGAAGCCCTGCGCAGGCTTCACGTCGGTCAGGCCCGATCCCATGGTGGCGATGATGCGCCAGCCGCCAGTGTAGGTACCCAGTGCGATGGCGAAGGCGCAAGTGGCGACCACCCAGAACTGCACTCCGGAGTCGGAGTCCTGCAGGCCCGAAGCCACCAGGGTCAGGGTGATGATGCCCATGGTCTTCTGCGCATCGTTGGTGCCGTGCGAGAGTGCAACGAGCGAGGAGGAGAAGATCTGGCCGTAGCGGAAACCGCCACGCTTCGGCGAGGCGCCGTTTTCACGCTTGGTGATGGCGTACGCCAGCTTGGTGCACAGGTACGCGGAGATGCCCGCGATCAGTGGCGCGCAGATGGCCGGGAGCAGCACCTTGGACAGCAGCACGCTGTAGTTCACCGATGCGAACCCCGCACCGACGATCGCGGCGCCAACGAGGCCGCCGAACAGTGCGTGGGAGGAGCTCGATGGCAGGCCCAGCAGCCAGGTGAACAGGTTCCAGATCACGGCACCCATCAGGCCCGCGAAGATCATCGCCGGGCCGATCGCTACGCCCGTGGTCGGGTCTTCGTTGATGATGCCGCCTGAAATGGTCTTCGCTACCTCGGTGGAGAGGAAAGCGCCGACGAGGTTCAGAATTGCGGCGAGGGCAACAGCCTTCTTAGGGGAAATTGCTCCGGTTGCGATTGGAGTGGCCATCGCATTGGCCGTGTCATGGAAACCATTGGTGAAGTCGAAAAACAACGCCAAGGCAATGACCAGGACGACGATAAGCGTCAAATCCATTGAATACCAGCCTGAGGGGTCGAACGGCAAGGAAAAGTGAACGGGCCATGAAGAAGGGTCCTGCGGAGGGTAATGGCGTGCGGGTCTTCGTTCTCGGCGCAATTTCCATCTTAGGCCCACCACGCAGTACGTCAATCCAGGATTGCAACCCCATTCAGCGGAAAAAAGGGTGAACAAAAGGTTACGGAACGGTGAACGCCCAGTCGAACGCCGTTCCAGCCGGTCGAGGGCATAAAAAATGTGCGCCAAACCATACGTGGTTTGGCGCACACTCTTGTGGCTGGCGGTGCCTACTTGACCTGGTCGACGACCGTCTCGGCGACCTGGCGCATGCTCAAGCGGCGATCCATGGAGGTTTTCTGGATCCAGCGGAACGCTTCCGGCTCGGTCAGGCCCATCTTGGTGATGAGCAGCGACTTGGCGCGGTCCACCAGCTTGCGGGTTTCGAACTGCTCGGCCAGGTTGCTGACTTCTTCTTCCAGCGCGCGCAGTTCGTCATTGCGGGAAATCGCGATTTCGATTGCCGGGGTGAGGTCTGCAGGGGTGAACGGCTTGACCACGTAGGCCATGGCCCCGGCTTCGCGGGCGCGCTCCACCAGTTCCTTTTGGCTGAAGGCGGTCAGCAGGACCACCGGGGCGATGCGTTCCTTGACGATGGCTTCGGCGGCGGTAATGCCGTCCATGACCGGCATCTTCACGTCCATGAGCACCAGGTCGGGCTTCAGCTCGCGGGCCTTTTCCAGAGCCGCCTGGCCGTTGTCGGCTTCGGCGACGACGTCGTAGCCCTCGGAGCGGAGGATTTCGACGATGTCCAGGCGGATCAGGGTTTCGTCCTCGGCAACGACCACGCGACGCGGAGTGGTTTGCACCTCGGATGGGATGCGGGTGATTTCAGGTAGTTCGCTCATTGGCGCCTTCCTCCATGGTCAGAGTTCCTGCCCGCTGCGCGGGCGGCATCTAGGTGGTTTAGGTTCAGCGAAGCCACGTTGCCTCGGTTTCACTTCTAAGCCTACTGGCATGTACTCTTGTTCAGGCGAAGACGCGAGGATCCTGATTAGGAAATCTGGAAAACCTCTAGTAAAGTAGTCAAAGTGCCAGCCCAAGTGGCGGAATCGGTAGACGCGCCGCACTCAAAATGCGGTATCGAAAGATGTGTGGGTTCGAGTCCCACCTTGGGCACCAGCTTCAAGGCCGTTGGGCCGGAAATATTTCCGGTCCAACGGCCTTTTTCGCGCCCCCGGCCGATGGGTTGTCGATTGGCTGTGCTCGAGTTCACAACCCGCATTCGCCGACCCAAGCAGAATCCGCCCTGCCCCAGCTTCTGGGACAGGACGGATCGATACGCTTGGGCTAGAGGGTAGCGGAGACTACAGGTTCTTCGGAGCCGAGACGTTCTCCGGATCCCACGGACCAACCTTCTCGCGTGCAGGCATCGGCTTGCCATCGACCAGCTGGCCGGCATCTGCCAGGTCGCCGATCTTGTGCACGCGCAGCGAGTTGGTCGAGCCGGCCTGCCCTGGAGGGGAACCGGCTGCGATGCAGACCAGGTCGTTGAGGTCAGCCAGTCCCTCGGAGAGCAAAGCTTCGTCCACCTGGGCAGTCATCTTGTCGGTGTGATCGGCGTAGGCCACCAAGCGTGCCTGCACACCCCACATCAGGGTCATGATGTTGTAGGTCTGCTGCAGCGGGGTGAAGGCCAGCACCGGCTTCTTCGGGCGCAGCCGCGACAGGCGCCGCGCCGAGTCGCCGGACTGGGTGAAGGCCACGATGTACTTCGCATCGAGCTGATCGGCGATTTCCACTGCGGCGCGGGTGATCGCACCGCCGCGGGTCTTCGGCTTGGAGCCCAGGCGTGGAATGCGATCCAGTCCGTGCTCTTCGGTCGAAGAGATGATCCGCGACATGGTCTCCACCGTTTCCACCGCGTACTCGCCTACGGAGGTCTCTCCCGAGAGCATGACCGCGTCGGCACCGTCGAGCACCGCGTTGGCGCAGTCCGAAGCCTCGGCACGGGTCGGGGTTGGCGATTCGATCATCGATTCAAGCACCTGGGTGGCGACGATGACCGGCTTCGCCCAGCGGCGAGCCAGCTCGACCGCACGCTTCTGCACCAGTGGAACTTCTTCCAATGGCAACTCGACGCCCAAGTCGCCTCGGGCGACCATGATCGCGTCGAAGGCGTTGACGATTTCTTCCAGTGCCGCCACGGCCTGCGGCTTCTCGATCTTGGCGATGACCGGCACACGGCGGCCTTCTTCATCCATGATCTCGTGGACACGCTGGATGTCTTCGGCGTTGCGCACGAAGGACAGGGCGACCATGTCGATGCCGGCACGGATGGCCCAGCGCAGGTCGTCCTCATCCTTTTCGCTCAGCGCAGGCACGTTCACGGCCACGCCAGGCAGGTTGATGCCCTTGTTGTTGGACACTTCGCCGCCCACGACGACCTCCGAACGCACCGAGGTCTCGTCAACAGCCAGCGCCTTGAGCTTGACCTTGCCGTCGTTGATCAGCAGGAAGTCGCCTGGCTGCACATCGGTGGGAAGTCCCTTGAAGGTGGTCGAGCACAGGTTCCTGGTGCCTTCGATGTCCTCGATGGTGATGGTGAATTCCTCACCGGCCTCGAGGATGTACTTGGCGTTGTCCTTGAAGCGGCCGAGGCGGATCTTCGGACCCTGCAGGTCGGCGAAGATGCCGACAGCACGGCCTACCTCTGCGGCCGCATTGCGCACATTCGCCAGGGATTGCGCGTGCATGGAGTGGTCTCCATGGCTCATGTTCAAGCGGGCGACGTCCACGCCCGCCTTCAGTACCGCTACAGTGTTTTCATAACTTGCCAGGGCCGGGCCCCAGGTTGCCACAATCTTTGCGCGTCTCATTCCGTCAGCCAAATGCCTTTCATGTTCACATAGGCAAAATGCGGCCCACCCGGTTTTCGGGTGCGCCGCATTCAAGCCTATGTCACTCAAATGATGCTGATGGCCCTATCGGTTGGAGCAACCGGTGCAGGGAGGGTAGTCGATCCCGTGAGGAACTTGTCGACCGCGGCCGCGCAAGCGCGTCCTTCGGCGATAGCCCACACGATCAGCGACTGTCCCCGACCGGCGTCTCCGGCGACGAATACCGACTCGGTGTTCGTCATGTAGTAGCCATCTCGGGCGACGTTGCCCCGGTTGTCGAATTCGATACTGACCTGTTCGTCCAATCCGGAAACTTCCGGACCGGTGAACCCGAGGGCAAGCAGGACCAGATCCGCTTTGATTACGCGTTCGGTTCCAGGCTTCGGGAGGCGCTTGCCAGCAACAAATTCTGTCTCTGCAACTGTAACACCGATCACCTTGTTTTGCTCAGTTCCCTCGCCGGAGATGAAGTTGACGGTCGAGGCCAGGTAGGTCCGCTCGCCTCCTTCCTCATGGGAGGTCTGCACCTCGAACAGCACCGGCATCATCGGCCACGGCTGGTCCTCGCGGCGTTCGGTGCCCGGCTGCTTGCCGATGGCCAGCGTGGTGACGCTGGCGGCGCCTTGGCGCAGAGCAGTGCCGATGCAGTCCGAACCGGTGTCGCCGCCACCGAGGACGATCACGTGCTTGCCCTTGGCGTCGATCGAGCGCTCGGACTTCAGCCCCGCCACCACGCGGTTGTTATCGGTGAGGAACTCCATGGCGTGGTGCACGCCGTCGAGGTGGTTGCCCGGCACTGGCAGCTCGCGCGGCACGGTCGCGCCGGTGGCCACGATGACCGCGTCGTAGTCGCGGCGCAGCTGCTTCCAACTGATGTCCTTGCCGATCTCGATGCCGGTGCGGAAGATCGTGCCTTCCGCTTCCATCTGCTCCAGGCGGCGGTCGATGACCTGCTTTTCCAGCTTGAAATCCGGGATGCCGAAGCGCAGCAGGCCGCCGATGGCCTCGTCGCGCTCGTACACCGCCACGGTGTGCCCTGCGCGGGTCAGCTGCTGGGCGGCGGCCAGGCCGGCCGGCCCCGAGCCGACGATCGCCACTCGGTGCTCGGTGTGTCTGGCTGGCGGCTGCGGCTCGAAGCCGCCGGCATCCATCAGGTGCCCGGCGAGCTCCGCCTCGACCTGCTTGATGGTCACCGCGGGTTGGTTGATCCCCAGCACGCAGGAGGCCTCGCAGGGGGCCGGGCACAGCTTGCCGGTCAGCTCCGGGAAGTTGTTGGTGGAAAGTAGCCGGGCTGCCGCGTCGTCCATCCGGCCCTTGTAGGTCAGGTCGTTGAACTCCGGGATCAGGTTGCCCAGCGGGCAGCCGTTGTGGCAGAACGGCACGCCGCAGTCCATGCAACGGCCGGCCTGCTCCTTCAGGGTGCCGGCTTTTTGGCGCTCCAGCACCTCCTTGTAGTCCATCAGGCGCACCGGGACCGGGCGCTTGGGCTGGGTGACGCGTTCGGCCACCTTCAGGAATCCGCGTGGATCAGCCACGGGTCACCTCCAAAATCTTGTTCCATACCTGCGGCGAGTCCGGGTTCTGCCCGCTGGCCACCGCATCGCTGCGCAGCTGCTGCACGGCGGCGAAGTCGCGCGGGGTGATGCTGGTCAGCCGGCCGCGGGTGTTCTCCCAGTCCAGCAGCAGGCGGGAGGCCAGCGGGGACGCGGTCAACGCGATGTGCTCGGTGAGCAGCTCGCGGATGCGTTCGGCTTCCGCGTCGCTGACCGGGGCGACCAGCAGGTCGCCATGCTCGGCGGCCAGCGGGTTCAGCTTGGCCGGATCGAAGTCCAGCACCCAGGCGGTGCCGCCGGAGAATCCGGCGCCGAAGTTCCGGCCGGTGGCGCCCAGGATCAGCACCTGTCCCCCGGTCATGTACTCGCAGCCGTGCTCGCCGATGCCCTCGGTGACGATGCTCGCCCCGGAGTTGCGCACCGCGAAGCGTTCGCCGACCATGCCGTTGATGAACAGCTGGCCGCTGGTGGCGCCGTAGCCGACCACGTTGCCGGCGATGACCTGCTCTTCGGGCTTGGACAGGGTGGTGTGCGGCGGGTGGATCGCGATCCGGCCGCCGGACAGGCCCTTGCCCACGTAGTCGTTCGCGTCGCCGGAGAGCTTCAGCGTGATCCCTTCGGGAAGGAACGCGCCCAGGGACTGGCCGGCGCGGCCGGAAAGGTTCACCTTGATGGTGTCCTGCTCCAGGGTCTGCACCCCGAAGGTCTTGGTCACGTGGTGGCCCAGCAGCGTGCCGGTGGAGCGGTCGGTATTCACGATCTTCGCGTCGATGCTCACCGGCAGGCGGTCTGCCAGCGCCGGCGCGGCGGCGGCGAGCAGCTGCTGGTCCAGGTGCGTGTCCAGCCCGTGGTCCTGGCCGATGCGCCGGCGGCGCGCGGCCAGCTCGACGTCGGGGACATGGGTGATCGCATCCAGGGCCAGCCCTGCCACCTTGTCGTGGGCGGTGATCTGGTCGGCATCGGTGTCCAGCAGCTCGACCTTGCCGATCACCTCGTCCAGGGTGCGGGCCCCCAGCGCGGCGAGCAGTTCGCGCACCTCCTGGGCGATGAACTCGAAGAAGTTCACCACGAATTCGGCCTTTCCGGTGAAGCGTTCGCGCAGCGTGGGGTTCTGCGTGGCTACCCCCACCGGGCAGGTGTCCAGATGGCAAACGCGCATCATGATGCAGCCGGAAACCACCAGCGGGGCGGTGGCGAAACCGAACTCCTCGGCCCCGAGCAGCGCACCGATCAGCACGTCGCGGCCGGTCTTCAGCTGGCCGTCGACCTGCACGGTGACGCGGTCGCGCAGCCCGTTGAGGATCAGCGTCTGCTGCGCTTCGGCCAGGCCGATCTCCCACGGGGTGCCGGCATGCTTCAGCGAGTTCATCGGCGAGGCGCCGGTGCCGCCATCGTGCCCGGAGACCAGCACCACGTCCGCCTTGGCCTTGGCCACGCCGGCCGCGACGGTGCCGATGCCGGACTCGGAGACCAGCTTCACGTGCACGCGGGCCGACGGGTTGGCGCACTTCGCGTCGTGGATCAGCTGGGCCAGGTCCTCGATCGAGTAGATGTCGTGGTGCGGCGGCGGGGAGATCAGCCCGACGCCCGGGGTGGAGTGCCGGGTCTTGGCGATCCACGGGTAGAGCTTCTCGCTCATCAGCTGGCCGCCCTCGCCGGGCTTGGCGCCCTGCGCCATCTTGATCTGGATGTCATCCGCATTGGTCAGGTACAGGCTGGTCACGCCGAAGCGCCCCGAAGCGATCTGCTTGATGGCGCTGCGCCGCTCGGGGTCGAGCAGGCGCTCGGGGTCCTCGCCGCCCTCGCCGGTGTTGGACTTGGCGCCCAGCCGGTTCATCGCGATGGCCAGGGTCTCATGCGCCTCGGCGGAGATCGAGCCGTAGCTCATCGCGCCGGTGGAGAACCGCTTGACGATCGAGGAGACCGGTTCCACCTCGTCGATGCTGATCGGGGTGATGCCCTCGGTCTTGAACTTCAGCAGCCCGCGCAGGGTCTTCAGCTGCGCGGCCTGGTCGTCCACCGCCTTCGTGTACTCCTTGAACACGTCGTAGCGGCGGGTGCGGGTGGAATGCTGCAGGCGGAAGACGGTTTCCGGGTTGAACAGGTGCGGCGGGCCTTCGCGTCGCCACTGGTACTCTCCCCCGGTCTCCAATTCCAGCGGCTGGGCGCCGCCGTCGATCTCCGGGTAGGCGCGCGCATGGCGGGCGGCGGCTTCGGCGGCCACCACGTCCAGCTCGATGCCCGAGAGCTTCGTGGCGGTGCCGGTGAAGTACTGGTCGACCACGCGCTGGGACAGGCCGACGGCTTCGAAGGTCTGCGCGCCGCAGTAGCTGGAGACCGTGGAGATGCCCATCTTGGACATGATCTTCAGCACGCCCTTGCCCAGCGCCTTGATCAGGTTGGCGCTGGCCTGGCTTCCGTCGACGCCGGGCAGCTCGCCGTTCTCGGCCATCTGCTCGACCGATTCCAGGGCGAGGTAGGGGTTGATCGCGCTGGCGCCGTAGCCGATGAGCAGCGCGATGTGGTGCACTTCGCGGGCGTCGCCGGACTCGATGATCAGCGAGACGCGGGTGCGGTTCGAGCTCTTGAGCAGATGGTGGTGCACCGCGGAAGTCAGCAGCAGGGACGGGATCGGCGCCCAGGCGGCCGAGGAGTCGCGGTCCGAGAGCACGATGTAGCGCACCCCGCGGTTCACCGCGGCGGAGACCTTCTCGCAGATTTCCTGCAGCCGGGCGCGCAGCTCGGATTCGCCGCCGGCCGGGCGGTACAGCCCGCGCACCTTCAGCGTGTACTTGGCGCCGGATTCGTCGCGCAGGTTCGCGATCTTGGCCAGCTGGTCGTTGGTCAGCACCGGGTAGTCCAGCGCGATCTGGGTCTGCTCGACGCGGTCCAGGGACAGCAGGTTCCCGTCCGGGCCGATCGCGGTGCCCATGGAGGTGACCAGCTCTTCGCGGATCGCATCCAGCGGCGGGTTGGTGACCTGGGCGAAGGACTGGGTGAAGTAGTCGAACAGCAGCCGCGGGCGCTGCGAGAGGGCGGCGATCGGGGTGTCAGTGCCCATGGCGGCCAGCGGCTCGGCGCCGGCGGCGGCCATCGGGGCCAGCAGCACGCGCAGCTCCTCGGTGGTGTAGCCGAAGGTCAGCTGGCGCAGGGCCACGGAAGCCGAATTGTGGCGAACATGCTCCAGATCCGGGAAGTCGTCCAGGGTCTTCAGGTTCTGCGCCACCCAGTCGCGCCATGGCTTGGAGGCGGCCACTTCAGCCTTGATTTCGGCATCTTCGACGATGCGCTGGCCGGCCAGATCCACCGCGAACATCTTGCCCGGGGCGACACGGCCCTTGGCCACGATGTGCTCTTCGTCGGTGTCGATCACGCCGACCTCGCTGGCAAGCACCACCAGGCCGTCGTCGGTGACCCACCAGCGGGCCGGGCGCAGGCCGTTGCGGTCAAGAACGGCGCCGGCCATCTGGCCGTCGGTGAAGCAGACAGCTGCCGGGCCGTCCCACGGCTCGATGAGCATGGACTGGTACTGGTAGAAGGCGCGCAAATCCGCGTCCATCTGGTCGTCGTTTTCCCACGGCTGCGGGATCATCATCATGATCGTCTCGGCGACGTTGCGCCCCGAGAGCATGAGCATTTCGGCGACCTCGTCGAAGGAGGCCGAGTCGGAGGCGCCGGCGGTGCAGATCGGGAACAGTTCCTCGGGCACCTCGCCGAGCAGCGGCGAGGCGAGGGTGGACTGGCGGGCGCGCATCCAGTTGCGGTTGCCCTTGACCGTGTTGATCTCGCCGTTGTGCGCGATGGTGCGGAACGGCTGGGCCAGCGGCCAGGACGGGAAGGTGTTGGTGGAGAAACGCGAGTGCACGATCGCGCAGCGGCTGGCGAAGCGGCTATCGGACAGGTCCGGGTAGAAGGGCTCAAGCTGCGCGGTGGAGACCATGCCCTTGTAGACGATGGACTGCGAGGAGAACGAGGCGAAGTACACGCCCATCTTGTTGTGCGCGCGGCGGCGGATGCGCCAGGCGGCGGCGTCCAGCTCGCGGCTGGTGGCGGCCGGGGCGCCGGCAGGGGCGGCGATGAAGAATTGGGTGATGCAGGGCATCACCTTGCGGGCAGAGGCGCCGAGCACGTCGGCGTTGACCGGTACCTCGCGCCAGCCGAGCACCGCGAGGTTTTCCTCGGCGGCCATGGTTTCCAGCTCTTCTTGGGCGAAGGCACGTTCGCCGGAGTCGGCCGGGAGGAAGCCCATGCCCACGGCGTAGGAGCCGGCGGCGGGAAGATCGAATGCGGTGACGCTGCGCAGGAATGCATCAGGCAGGTGCAGCAGGATGCCGGCGCCGTCGCCGGTGCCCTCGTCGGCGCCGATGGCGCCTCGGTGCTCCAGACGGCGCAGGGCGGTCAGCGCATGGGCGACAATGCCGTGGCTGGCTTCGTTCTTCAGGGACGCAATCATCGCCAGGCCGCAGGCGTCCTTCTCGGCCGCCGGATCGTACAGCCCCTGCGCGCCGGGCAGCGCGGAGAAACGGGTGTAGGGCGAGGGGACTTCCTCGCCAAAACCTGGCGAGGCGTTCATCTGGACTCCGGTCATGCTCATGAGCGTGCCTTTCTGTGGTTCATGCAGGATAGGCGCGCGGCAGCCCCCGGTAAAGGGCTAATTCTTCGCAAGGGCTTCCGGCCGCCTGGATGTTTCATCTAGCTGAAACTTTTCGACAGTGCTAAGCGGGGTCTGCTTGCGCATCGAGGTTTCGGGGACGAACATTTCCCACCTCGTTGTGGTGCTGCACCGGCAGGCCATTCCAGGGGTCGATCAACCAGTTCGGTGCGTGGATCTCACGTTACGCAGGTTTTGTTTCTCCCATGCGCGTGCTTCTGTTTCCGCAATGTTAAAAACTTTTGTCCCAGTTCCCGCGGAAAAACCAGGTTTTTTGGTGGAGAACGCCCGAAAACCGTTTTCGCCAGCCGATTTTGAAAGCCGCCCAATGTTTCAAGCATGTTGCGCACACGCGTCGGCATCCCGCCAAATTTTTCGCGCTTCTTCGCCATATTGCGTCTCTGGCTCGTCATGGAAGCCGATCCTGGAGGCCGCGGGACGGGTTAAACCAGCGGTGGCCGGCAAGCATGAATGCTTGCCGGCCACCGCAATGGGGCTATGGATTCGCTGCCGCTACTTCTCGTTCTGCGGATCAGCGCCGGTTCCCTTTTCGGACGCGGTTTCCGATTCGGACGTGGTTCCCGATTCGGACGTGTCCTGGGCACCGGTGCCTTCCGCTGGCTTGCCGCCTTCTGCCGGGGCCAGCGCGGGCGCCGTTCCTGGCAGGTAGAACGCATCGGCCTGCTGGCCGCGCAGCTTGCCGAGGACCAGGATCAGCGCGAGGATGCCGGCGATGACCATGCCGATCGCCAGCCACTGGTGCACGCGCAGGGCCAGCGGCCCGATGGCGATGACCTCGGCCGCATCCAGGCGCAGCGATTCGGTGAAGGTGCGGCCGATCCCGTACCAGATCATGTAGCAGCAGAACAGCGCACCACGGCGCAGCCTGAACTTCCGATCCAGCGCGATCAGCACGAAGGCGCCGAGCACGTTCCACAGCGACTCGTACAGGAAGGTCGGGTGGAAAAGCGTGTCCGCGGGCAGCCCGGCCGGGAAGTTGTAGCTGTCCGGGTCGATCTCCAGGCCCCACGGCAGGTCGGTCGGCGCACCGAAGAGCTCCTGGTTGAACCAGTTGCCCCAGCGTCCGGCCGCCTGCGCCAGCAGCAGGCCGGGCACGGCGGCGTCGACGAATGCAGAAAGCCGGATGCCGGCCCTCCGGCAGCCGATCCAGGCTCCGAGCGCGCCGAGCGACACCGCGCCCATGATGCCCAGCCCGCCGAGCCAGATCTGCGGGATCTCAGCCAGATGCGCACTCTGCCCGCCGAGCCCGAAGTAGTACATCGGGTCGGTGATCAGCACATGGTAGAGGCGTCCGCCGACGATGCCGAAGGGGATCGTCCAGATCGCGATGTCCCAGAGCATGTCGGAGTTCCCGCCGCGGGCGGAAAGCCGCTTGTTGGTCAGCCACAGCGCGATCAGGATGCCCGCGAGGATGCACAGCGCGTAGGCGTGGATGGTCAGCGGGCCCAGCGAGATCTTCGAGAACTCCGGCGGCGGAGACGGGATCGAAGCCGGCAGGGCCAGGGCCAGCTGCATGGCGAAAGCCATCAGGCGCGTCCGCTCAGTTCGGCGGCCAGGGCGCCGACTGCCGGCACTCCCCCGTTGCGCAAAGCGGCGACCAGCGCGGTGCCGACGATCACGCCGTCCGCGTAGGCGCCGATTTCTTCCACATGCTCTCGGCGCGAGACGCCCAGGCCCACGCAGGCGTTCTCGGCGCCGGCGTTGTGGGCGGCGTCGACCACTGCCTGCGCGGCGGAGGACACCTCGGAACGGGCGCCGGTGACGCCCATCAGCGACACGCAGTAGACGAACCCGGAAGAGGCGTCGACCGTGCGCTGCACGCGGGCTTCGGCCGAGGACGGCGCGATGAGGAACACGCGCTCCAGGCCGTGCCTCTCGCTGGCTTCCATCCACTCGGCGGCCTCATCGGGCACCAGGTCGGGGGTGATCAGCCCGGCCCCGCCGGCCTCTGCGAAGCGCCGGGCGAATTCGTCCACGCCCAGGCGCAGCACCGGGTTCCAGTAGGTCATGACCATCACGGCCGCGTCGGTGCGTTCGGTGATCCCGCGCACGATCTCGAAGATCTGCGGGACCTTGAAGCCGTTCGCCAGCGCCTGCACGGTGGCTTCCTGGATGACCTGGCCGTCCATGACCGGGTCGGAGTACGGGATGCCGATCTCGATGACATCCACGCCGTTCTCGGCCAGCGCCACGGCGGCCTCGATGCTGGTGGCGACGTCCGGGTAGCCGGCAGGCAGGTAGCCGATGAGGGCCGGACGGCCCTCGGCGCGGGCTGCGGCGATCTTCTGGGCGCTGGTCACGCGGGTCATCTACTTCTCCTCGGAGTTCTGCGAGCCGGAGTTCTGCGCGTTGGCCGCGCTGATTTCGGCCTCGGCGTCCTTTTCGTCGATCATGTTGAACCAGGCGGCGGCGGTGCCCACGTCCTTGTCCCCGCGGCCGGAGAGGTTCGCGATGATGATCGTCTCCTGCGGCACAGCGCCCTCGGCGATCTTGCGGGCGGCCAACCGGATGGTGCCGGCCAGCGCGTGCGCGGACTCGATCGCCGGCAGAATGCCCTCGGTGCGGCACAGCGCCTTGAACGCGTCCATCGCCTCGGTGTCGGTGACCGGCTCGTAGGTGACGCGGCCGATGTCGGCCAGGTAGGCGTGCTCCGGGCCGACGCCCGGGTAGTCCAGACCGGCGGAGATCGAGTGCGACTCGACGGTCTGCCCGTCCTCGTCCTGCATCAGGTAGCTCTTCGCGCCGTGCAGCACGCCCGGGCGGCCCAGGGTGATGGTCGCGGCGTGGCGGTCGGTGTCCACGCCGTCGCCGCCAGCCTCGAATCCGTAGATCTCGACCGACGGGTCGTCGAGGAACCCGTGGAAGATGCCGATCGCATTGGAGCCGCCGCCGATGCATGCGGTCACGGCGTCGGGCAGGCGCCCGGCCTGGGCCAGGATCTGCTCGCGCGCCTCGTCGCCGATGACCTCGTGGAAGTAGCGGACCATCGCCGGGAACGGCGCGCCGCCGGCGGCGGTGCCCAGCAGGTAGTGGGTGGTCTCGACGTTGGCGACCCAGTCGCGCAGCGCCTCGTTGATCGCGTCCTTCAGCGTCTGGGAGCCGACGGTCACCGGGATCACGGTGGCGCCGAGCAGGCGCATGCGCGCCACGTTCAGCGCCTGGCGGCGGGTGTCCTCGGCGCCCATGTAGACCACGCACTCCAGGCCCATCAGGGCCGCGGCGGTGGCCGAGGCGACGCCGTGCTGGCCGGCGCCGGTCTCCGCGATGATGCGGGTCTTGCCCATGCGCTTGGCCAGCAGCGCCTGGCCGAGCACGTTGTTGATCTTGTGGCTGCCGGTGTGGTTCAGGTCCTCGCGCTTGAGGAAGATCCGCACCCCTCCGCAGTACTGCTCGGAGAAGCGCTTGGCTTCGGTAAGCAGCGAGGGGCGTCCGGAGTAGTTCTTGTTCAGGTCCTTGACCTGCGCGATGAACTCGGGGTCGTTCTTGGCCGCCTCGAAGGTCTCGTTCAGCTCGTCCATGGCGGCCATGAGGGACTCGGGCATCCATCGTCCGCCATACGCTCCGAAGTACGGGCCGCTTGCGTGCCTCAGCGACTGTGCATCGATCGACTGGCTGTGCTCGGAGTTCTCCGGAGTGCTCATCGATTCCCTCTTTTCTCGTACGAAGCTTGATTCGTGGTAAGTCTCGTGCCCCGCCGGAAGCTCCTGCGGGGCACGAAATGCAATTCTGCGTCCGACGCTGCCGTGCGCGGCTAGCGCTGCGGCTTGGCGTCGGTGCCGGCCTGGATGAACGCGGCGACCGAAGCGCGCGGATCGGCGTGCTTCACCAGCGCCTCGCCCACGAGGATCGCGTCGGCGCCGGCCGCACCGTACTGGGCAACCTGCTCGGTGGATTCCACACCGGATTCGGCGACGATCACCGCCTCGGACGGCAGCAGCGGTGCGAGCTTGCCGAAGGTGGCCGGATCGACGTCCAGCGTCTTCAGGTTGCGCACATTCACGCCGATGATCTTCGCCCCGGCCTTGATGGCGCGGGCGATCTCTTCCTCGGTGTGGGTTTCCACCAGGGCGTTCATTCCCAGCTGGTGAGTCAATTCTAGGAAAGATGCCAGCAATTCATCATTCAGCGCCGCAACAATGAGCAACACGAGGTCAGCGCCGTGCGCGCGGGCTTCATAGATCTGGTACTCGTCGACCGTGAAATCCTTGCGCAGCACCGGGATCTGCACGGCGGCGCGCACCGCATCGAGATCCTGGAGCGAACCGCCGAAGCGGCGCGCTTCGGTCAGCACGGAAATCACCGAGGCGCCGCCGGCTTCGTACTCGGCGGCCAGGACGGCGGGCTCCGGTATGTCGGCCAGCGCGCCCTTGGACGGGGACTTGCGCTTTACCTCGGAGATTACACGCAGCGTGGTGTCGCGGGCGGCCTGATCGGTGTGGCCGCCCAGCGCGGCGAACGCATCACGTGCAGGGGCGGTTGCCGCCGCTGCCTGCTTGATCGCTTCCAGGCTGGTGATTGCGCGACGGGCGCCCAGGTCTTCCCGGACGCCCGCGATGATGTCATCAAGAACAGTCAATTTAGTGCGATGCTCCACTGCGAGCGCCACCGACGCCGAAACCGGCTGCCTTCAGGATCCAGCCCAGCAGCAGGCCGACTACGACGATGCCGCAACCGACCCAGACGATGGACCAGGCGAGGTAGGCGAAGGCGATCCCTGCCACGATTGCACCGACAATCATGGTCAGCACGCAGGCCCACGCTGCGATGGAGTTGCCGTGGCCAATCTCTTCGGTGTAAACCGGATCGATCTCGGTGTTCTGCGACATGTTCGATGTCTCCTCATGTTGTGATTCTGCGCCCCGGCAGGGCGTTGCTGCCGAAGGACGTTGGTCTTCAGGTTCCATTCTGCCACCTGCGCGCGAGAACCTCCTATTCCAGGGGCCTTCGTTGCGCGCCGGTGGTGCGAATCACGCTCGGCCCTGGGCTATTTCCCGCCAGCGGTCGGGTCTTCGCCCTGCGAGAGCTGCTCCCAGCTGGCGATATTGCGCGAGGACTGGTCCTTGGGCTCCACGCTGGCCTTGGCCGCTTGCCGGTCGTACTTGCTGGCCTTCGCGGGCCAGCGTCCGGCAAAGACAAGCACCAGCACCGCCTGCAGCACGATCAGCACGCCAGCAATCACCGCTACCGCCGGCCACGCGGTGAGCGCGTACTCGCCGGCGTTCTGGGCCAGGCCGGTGGCTTCGGCCACGGCGGTGGAGGCCACGGCCTGCGGGTCGCGCAGCGCGCCAATGCCGGCGGTGATCACCGTGGCGCCGGCGAGCAGGCAGATCGCCGCGATGATGTAGCGGGCGATCTTCCCGGCGATCAGCAGCGCCAGCGAACCGGCCAGCACCACCACGCAGACCGCGGTGACCGAGGCGGCCGCGGTCGCCCCGTCAACGACAATCTGCGGGATCTGCACGGAGCTGGAGGCCACATCAACGGTGATCCAGGTCCGGGTGGCCGACCAGAGGCCGATCAGTGCGCCGGCCAGGCCGAAAAGTGCAAGGCTGCGGGCGCTGGTCAATTTCTTCACTTCGCTTCACCTGATTCGGTGTTGATGGTGTGGGCGGCACGCATGGACTGCGCGGCCCAGACGGCGCGCAGCGGGGCGGCCGCCTTGTTCACGGTTTCCAGTGCCTCGTCGGCGAACTTCGAGTCGTTCACGATGCCGCCGCCGGCCTGCACGTAGGCGCGATCCCCCTTGAGCAGGGCGGAGCGGATGGCGATGGCCATGTCCATGTCGCCGGCGAAGTCCAGGTAGCCGACCACGCCGCCATAGATGCCGCGGCGGTACGGCTCGTACTCGTCGAGCAGCTGCAGGGCGCGGGGCTTCGGCGCTCCGGAGAGCGTGCCGGCCGGGAAGGTCGCGGCGAGCACGTCGTAGGCGTCCACGTCGTCGCGGGTCTTGCCGACCACGTTGGAGACCAGGTGCATGATGTGGCTGAAGCGCTCGACCTCCATGAACTGGGTGACTTCCACGGTGCCGGCCTTGCACACCCGCGAAAGGTCGTTGCGCGAGAGATCCACGAGCATCAGGTGCTCGGCGCGTTCCTTCTCGTCGTTGACCAGCGACTTCTCATGCAGCTGGTCGTCCTCGTAGTTGGCCCCGCGCGGCCGGGAGCCAGCGATCGGGTGCGTGACCACGTGCGAGTCGTTCACCGTGACCAGCGCTTCTGGCGAGGAGCCGACGATCTCGAAGCGTTCGCCGTCCTCGTTGACGAAGTTGAACAGGTACATGTACGGGCTCGGATTGGTTGCGCGCAGCACCCGGTAGACATCCAGCGCGTCGGCCTGGGTTTCCAGCTCGAAGCGGCGCGAAACGACAATCTGGAAGACCTCTCCGTCCACGATCGCGGTCTTGGACTTGGCCAGCGCCGCCAGGTATTCGTTCTCGTCCCAGGAATGGGTGACTGCGTCCATCAGGGTTTCGCGCGGCACATCGGTGCCGGTGAGCACCGCCGCGGCCGAATCCACCGGCACCGCGAGCTGGTCGAGCATCGCCTGCAGGCGGGCGACGGCGCTGTCGTAGGCCGCATCGACGTTCTCGTCGCTGCCATCGAAGTTGATGGCGTTGGCGATCAGCGTGACCGTGCCCTCGGCCGCATCATGGGCCGCCATGTCGGCGACCAGGTTCATGCTCAGCTCCGGCAGGTTCAGGTCGTCCGCCGGAGGGTTCGGCAGCTTCTCCCAATGGCGCACGCATTCCCAGCCGATGAAGCCGACCATGCCGCCGGTCAGCGGAGGCATGCCGGGAACCGGTTCGGTTTTCAGCGCACGCACGGTGTCGCGCAGCACCTCCACGCCCGCCCCGCCGGTGGGCAGGCCGTCAGGAGCGTGCCCCTGCCAGTAGGCTTCACCCCCGCGGGTACTCAGCGTGGCCGGAGAGTTCACCCCGATGAACGAGTAGCGGCTCCAGACGCCGCCCGGGGCCGCCGACTCCATCAGGAAGGTTCCGGGCCGCCCCTGTGCCAGCGTGCGATACAGGCCGATCGGCGTGAGCGAGTCGGCCAGCACGGTGATGGTGACCGGGATGACGCGGCGGTTCGCGGCCATGGCGCGGAAGGACTCGCGGGACGGGGAAATCTTGCCAAGGGTTTTCATCAATGTTCTTCTTCTACGTGTTCTTCGAGCCGGTGCGGCAACGCGCAGCTGGGTGCGGAATTCGCGGCGCCCGCCTGCTGCTGGTGCCGGTGCGTCGGCAGTCCTACTCGGGACGGTGGCCCACCACGGCCGGCAATTCGCGATCGGTGAAGCAGGATTCGGTGCCGGTGTGGCAAGCGGCGCCCACCTGGTCGACCTGGACGAGCAGCGCGTCGCCGTCGCAGTCCAGGGCCACGGACTTCACGAACTGGTAGTGGCCGGAGGTGTCGCCCTTGCGCCAGTACTCCTGGCGGGAACGCGAATAGAAGGTGACCCGGCCGGTGGTCAGCGTGCGGTGCAGCGCTTCATCGTCCATCCAGCCGAGCATCAAGACCTTACCGGAATCGTACTGCTGCGCGATGGCGGCAAACAGGCCATTGGCATCGCGCTTGAGGCGAGAGGCGATCTCCGGGTCGAGGCTGTGGGATTCAGGGCTCGGAATCGAGCCGTCGTTAGAAGTAGGCATCCCCATTAGCATACTGGTTTTCCGCGGAATCCTGAGACCTGTGACGTACCGCTCGTCGACGCGCCATGCCGACTGGGCGACACCTCTCTCGCCTTGCACAATTAGTCAGTTGCAGCGTGCTAGTTTCAGAAGTGATGCACTTAGTTCAGGCTTCCAGACTTGCGTTGGCCGAGACCCTGCTTGCGGCAGGACCTACCGCCGACACCCTTTGCGACGGTTGGCAAACCCGCCATCTCGCCGCGCACCTCGTGTTGCGCGAAAGCTCGCTGCTTTCCGCTGGTACGTTCTTCAAGCCGCTTTCCAAGAAGCTTGAAGCGAAACTGAACCAGATGGTGGTCGCGGCGCAGACCCCGGAAGGCTACGCGAAATTGGTCCGCAGCTTCCGCTCGGGTCCGCCCGCGTTCTCGCCATTCGCCATCGACAAGGTCAACCAGTCGGCGAACCTCTCGGAGTTCTTCATCCATACCGAGGATGTTCGCCGGGCCCGCGGCCAATGGGCTCCGCGGGTGCTGGACAAGGAATACACAGAACTGCTCTGGCAGTCGCTGACCCGCATGTCCCGGCTGCTGTTTCGCCACGCGCCCATCGGCATTATTCTCACGCGTCCCGATGGCCAGCGCCATGTTGCCAAGAAGGCGCCGAACGCTGTGTCCATTACCGGACCGGTGACCGAACTGATGATGTACTCGTTCGGCCGCATCGACCAGAGCCTGGTCTTGTTCGAGGGCGGCGAAACCGCTTTGGAAATCGTCAAGGGATTCAAGCCGGGGCTGTAGCACTCCCTCCCGTTTATCCACATTCGTGGGTGGGCCATCAATGTTCGCTTCGCACCGGCCTAGGATTTCGAGCAATCGATATCCAACGGCTTCGGAGCTTGAACATGAACACCCAGAAAATTGTTCGCCGTTACTCTAGTGCTGCTATCGCTGCAGTCCCCGCTTTCGTCCTGGTCGCCCTGGCATCAGCGCTGATCGTGTCCGTTGCACCGGCCGAAGCCGAATCTTCGGCTTCATCGACGACCGGTTCTTGCACCGCAGAGGCGACGCCACCCAGCGAACCGGAGCCTCCAGACTCGGCAAGCCTTCTGTATGAAAAATCGGATTACGGGCGCTCGAAGCTGCACGGCGCTTCTTCCGATTTCTCGATTACGAAATCCTCTATCGCTCCCCCGCCGATTTCGCGCCGATAGTTACTGGCAAATGCGAATTGGAGCAATGCTGGAAAACGTTCCAAGATCAAGACGAACTGAGAAAAGGGCCAGAAGACAGCCAGATCGGTGGCTACCACTATCTCCGCACGGACTACATCGTCCAGTTCGACGGAAACCAGGCCTACCTGATGGGAGAGCTCACCTTGTCCCCACGCTCCCTGCTACGACCAGATCAGGAAGTCATATTCTTCGAAGAACAAAATCTGGGTGAGATCACCGTAGGACTTGAATATACCGACACCGGGTGGAAAGTCTCTGACGTCTCGCTTGATAATCCACGTTCAGCAACACGGCGCGACACTTGAGCCTGGATTCATTCGAACCAGTTACACTGCTAAGTTCTACGCTGACGCCATGCCGGCAGCCGATGGCCAGGAGGTTGCTCTCTGCACGTATGAGCCGTATCAATAGTGGCGGAAGTTCACAGAGGATCTGAAATAGGCTGTGGCAGGTTTTCCACAGATTCATCGAAAACTCTCCACTTTCTTGAAACACGGGCATAGGATTGCGCACAACCTCGCATTCCCGATGATCATGGAGAGTTCGGATGGAATCTCGGAAAGTTGCAGTTATCGCGTCGGTTGCTGCAGTTGCACTCGCACTGTCAGGCTGCAGCACAGGGAACACCGAAGGAGCATCCGAATCAACGGCTAAAAATTCCACATCACCTTCAGCATCGAGTCCACCGACAACTACCCCTCCTCCGAGCGAGTCTGATAAATACAGACCCGCCACAGCGAAGGGGCCAGCGGAAAACGTTCCGATTCCAAAGCTACCGTCCGCCGCCAAAATAAACTCAGAAGAAGGCGCAGCAGCATTCACCAATTATTACTTCGACCTCATCAATTACACGGTCGAAACAACTAAAACCGATCCGATTAAGAACGTGACTTCCCGCGGTTGCAAATTATGCGCCGAAGCGATTATCGACTCGGCTGACGAGAGTGCCTCCGTAGGCGAATGGCAAGTTGGCGGCGAATACAAAGCATCAGTGATCGACTCTTATATTTCTGCGCCGGGAAAGGCCATCGTCACCGCTAGATTCTCTGCAGAACCCTTCAAAACGTATTTAGAGCCTGATTCTGTAGTCGCGGAGTACTCAGAAGTAAAAACAACTCTGTCGACTTTTCAGTTGTCATTTGACTCGTCCTGGTCAGTTGAAGATTTGCTTGTAGAAGAAGAATAATTTTCATGCTTTATTTTCGACTGACCATAGCCTCACTTTTACTCTTTACCTCAATTAATTCCGTACAGGTAACAGAGCAACAGTTGAATCTCATACCTTGCCAAAAGAAAGAATCACTCGGTCAGACGGATGTAAGAGTGAAATGGTCACTTTGCCCCAAGAAGGACAAAGACAGCGGATACCATCGAGATAAACAACCGATCAAGGAAAAGCGTCAGGGGCCTAAATACGATTACCGTGATTTTGATTCATGCAACCCTACAAATGATTCCTTTATGGAATGCCGTTCAAACCCAGATCTAAGAGTCTGCGACGACGGTTCCTACCCTATAATTCGTCAAATTTTAGTGGTGGAAGGAGATAACAAAGGCAACATAGTGGATTCTTTCCGAGTTTGCCCAGAAGATCCGAAGGATCAAAGAATAGAGGAAATTAACAAGGAATCCGTCACGGTAACGCTCGAACAATTCCGATCATTTCCAATTGTTGCTTCGGATATCAGTAGTTCTCCTGCAAACTTTTCCTTGCGAAATGGTCATACTCATATCTGGGCAACAAGCCAAGTTCAATATTTCGACTTGGAGATAGGGCAGAGTTTGGCACGTATAAAGGCGATACCAATTCAATGGAATTGGAACTATGGCGACGGTACCACTCGGAATCTAAATTTCCCTGGTGAACCAGCGCCGAACCATACATTGAGAGATGAGACCCCCACAAGTCATTCTTATGGTGAGACTGGCAAGTTCAAGGTAGGAGTCATTACTCTCTACCGGGGAGAATTCAGCCTCGATGGCGGTCCGTGGCAAGCTATCCCCGGTCAAGCCGCCGTCGCAAGCACACCGATTGAAATCGACGTTTGGCGCACTGAGAAGGAGCTCATTGCCAACGATTAGCCAAGTACAGCATGAGGCCCAGCACCTTGTGGTGCTGGGCCTCATGCTTGGATCCTAGCGAACTGGGTAACCAGCTTCGCGGATCGCTTGCTTAACCGTGGCGATCATGTCCTTCGGTCCGAAGTGGAAAATCGAGGCTGCCAATACTGCGTCGGCACCCGCTTCGATCGCTGGAGGGAAGTCCTCAGGCTTTCCCGCGCCGCCAGAAGCGATCAGCGGAACCGAGACCTCAGCGCGAACCGCACGGATCATTTCCAGATCGAAACCATCCTTCGTGCCATCAGCATCGATCGAGTTCAGCAGGATCTCCCCCACGCCTCGTTCGGCAGCTTCCTTCGCCCAGGCTACGGCGCACATGCCGGTGCCCGTACGACCGCCATGGGTAGTGACCTCGTAGCCCGATGCGATCGACGGATCATCGGTGCGGCGCGCGTCCAGGGACAGCACGAGCACCTGGGAGCCGAAGCGCTGGGTGATCTCGTTGATGACCTCGGGACGGTTCACCGCCGCGGTATTGATCGAGGCTTTGTCGGCACCGTTGCGTAGCAGCCGATCGACGTCTTCAGCAGTGCGGACGCCACCGCCCACGGTCAGCGGGATGAAGACTTCTTCTGCGGTGTGACGGACCACTTCGTAGGTGGTTTCACGGTCCGAACTCGATGCGGTGACATCGAGGAAGGTCAGCTCGTCGGCACCTGCGTCATTGTAGCGGCGGGCAAGCTCAACTGGGTCGCCAGCATCGCGAAGGCCCGCGAAGTTGACGCCCTTGACGACTCGTCCGGCATCGACGTCGAGGCAAGGAATAACACGAATTGCAACGCTCATCAGCGGAATTTCCTTGTCTACTTAGATGCGGCAGGCGTGGATCTGGCTGACCAAGATGGCACGTGCGCCAACGTCATAGAGTTCGTCCATGATGTTGTTCGTCTGCGATTTCTTGACCATGGCGCGCACGGCGACCCACTCGGAGTTGGCAAGGTCCGACACGGTTGGCGATTCCAGGCCTGGGGTCAGTGCGCAGGCCTTGTCGGCCAACTCGCGGCGTACGTCGTAGTCGAGCATGACGTACTGGCGAGCAACGAGCACGCCATTGAGGCGGCGGATCAGCACATCCAGGCCAGATGGCTTGTGCCCTACACGGCCAATCATGACCGCTTCGGAGTTCAGCAGCGGATCGCCGAAGATCTCCATGCCTGCGGCCTTGATGGTGTTGCCAGTTTCAACGACGTCGGCAATGGCATCGGCTACGCCGAGGCGGACCGAGGACTCGATGGCGCCATCAAGGCGAACGATTGAAGCTTCGATGCCGGACTTCTCGAGGTAGTGGCGCAGCAGCACGTCGTAGCTGGTGGCAATGCGCTTGCCATTGAGCTGCTGGGCATCGTTGAATGCGCCAACCGGGGCAGCGAAGCGGAAGGTCGACTTGCCGATGCCCAGCGAGAGCTGCTCTTCGACAGCGTCGTCGACATCTGCATCGAGGTACAGGTCGCGACCGGTGATGCCTACGTCTAGGATTCCGCGGCCGACATAGACAGCGATATCGCGGGGACGCAGATAGAAGAATTCGACTTGGTTGTCCTCGTCGACCAGGACCAGTTCGCGGGAATCGCGGCGCTGGAGGTAGCCAGCTTCCTTGAACATGGTGGAAGCGATTTCGGACAAGGCACCCTTGTTGGGTAGGGCTACGCGGAGCATTTTTGACTCGTTTCGTCATGAATGGCGCTGCGGCGATTAGCCATAAACAAGCGCCAAGGATTAATTCGTTGGCCGTTGTTTCTGCCGCCGTGCGTTGACTGCGGCCTGATCGGCAATGGATCAGGCCGCAGTCGCGCGACGGCTATAGATGCTTGTAAACGTCGGCCAAGGTCATGCCCTTGGCGATCATGAGAACCTGCAGGTGGTACAGCAACTGGGAGATTTCCTCCGCCGCGGCCTCATCGGTTTCGTACTCCGCAGCCATCCAAACTTCGGCGGCTTCCTCGACGATCTTCTTGCCGATGCCGTGGACACCAGAGTCGAGTTCGGTGACGGTACGTGAGCCTTCCGGGCGGGATTGTGCCTTGAGCGATAGTTCGCTGAAGAGCTCGTCAAAAGTTTTCACGGAACTTATCCTAGCTGTTTTCTTTTCCGGTGCCGTATTCTGGTGGCCCTTTGTGACAGGGCCGCCCCGCGGCTAAGGCAGTGCGGCTACTGTCATGACGGCAGCCGAGTAGGCTTCATAGCCCTTGTCCTCACTGGAGTTCTCCAAGCCAGCGCGGTCCAGGGCCTGCTCTTCGTTATCGCAGGTGAGCACGCCGAAACCAATAGGGGTTTTGGTGTCCACACTCACATTGGTTAAGCCATTGGTCGCTGCCATGCAGACATAGTCGAAGTGCGGGGTTCCGCCGCGGATGACCACACCCAGCGCGATGACCGCGTCGTAGTCCCCTGCGAGGGTGGAAGCCGCGACCGGCAACTCGAAAGTGCCCGGTACCCGAATCAGGGTGGTGCTGGATTCCAGGCCGGCGTCCTTGGCGGCGCGCTGGGCACCGTCAATCAGTCCGTTCATGATCACTTCGTGCCAGCTGGCGGCTACGATGGCCACCTTGAGCTGGGAGAACTTCTCGTCACTGGCCAGGGCGGCCAGCTGTTCGCTGACGTCGGTTGGTGCGCCATGCTTGCTCATCTTGATGCTCCTTGGTTCTTCTGGATTCGTCGTGTTCAGGCGCCGTGGTAGGCGTCGGATTGCTGGTCATCGTCGGTATCGGGCAGGTCCAGATGGTGGCCGAAGCGAATCTGCTTGGTCCGCAGGTAGGCGGAGTTCTGCTCGCGCGGCGCGATCTGCAGGCCGACCAGCTCGGCCACCTTGATTCCCGCGTCGTTCAGTTGTTGCTGCTTGTCCGGATTGTTGCTCAGCAAGCGGATCTCGTCCAGGCCCATTGCCTTGAGAATTGCGGCGACGGCGAAGTATTCGCGGGCGTCGGCCGGGAATCCCAGATGCAAGTTGGCGTCCAGGGTGTCCATGCCGTCTTCCTGCAACGCGTAGGCGCGCAGCTTGTTGGCCAGCCCGATGCCGCGGCCTTCATGCCCGCGGATGTAGATGATGTGGCCGCCTTCGCGGGCGATGGCTTCCAACGATGCATGAAGCTGTTCGCCGCAGTCGCAACGGTACGAGCCGAAGATGTCCCCGGTGAGGCATTCCGAATGGATGCGCACCAGGTTACCCGGCGCGCCGCCATTGGGACCTTCATGGCTGAGCACGATGTGCTCGTGGTTCTCTGCGGTGGCTGCTCTGGCGGTGAAGTCCCCGAAGGCGGTAGGCAGCTTGATCGGGTCGGTCAGCTCGATCTCGTCATTGACCCGGCGCCAGCGGGCCAGGTCGTCAATGGAGATCAGTGGCAGGTCGTGTTCGGCGGCGAAGACCCGCAGGTCATCCAGGCGCATCATTTCGCCGTCGTCCTTGGTGATCTCGCCGATCACGCCCACCGGTTCCAGCCCGGCGGCCTGGCACAGGTCCACTGCTGCTTCGGTGTGGCCCCGGCGTTCGAGCACTCCCCCGGCTGCGGCGCGCAGCGGGAAGATGTGGCCCGGTCGGGAGAGCTGGGACGGCTGGGTGTCCGGGTCGGCCAGCAGGCGGCTGGTCAGCGCACGATCGGCGGCTGAAATGCCGGTGGTGATGCCTTCGGCGGCATCGCAGGTGACGGTGAAGGCGGTTCCCTTGGCGTCCTGGTTGATGCCGACCATCGGAGCCAGGCGCAGCGCGTCGGCACGTTGGGCGCCGAGCGGCACGCAGATCACCCCCGAGGTGTAGCGGATGGTGAAGGCCATCAGTTCGGCCGTAGCGTGCTGGGCGGCGAAGATGATGTCGCCTTCGTTCTCGCGGTCTTCGTCGTCGACAACGACAACTGCACGACCCGCGGCAAGGGCCGCCAGCGCGGTTGGGATGGAATCAAGCGTTGACGTAGCCATTACTGCTGGCCTCCGAATTCATTCAGGCGTGCCACATACTTGGCGAGCACGTCGACCTCAATATTGATCTTGTCGCCCACCTGGCGGGTGCCCATGGTGGTTTCGGCCAGGGTGATCGGGATGATGCCGACCTCGACCCAGTGGTTGCCGGCATCCGCTGCCGGGGAGACCGCGGTGATGGTCAGCGAAATGCCGTCCAGCGCAATGGAGCCCTTTTCGGCGGTCAGCGGCGCGTACGCGTCGTCGATGCCGATGCGGAAGGTGGTCCACTGGCCGTGGTCTTCGCGGGCCAGCACCGTGCCGACGGTGTCCACGTGGCCCTGCACCACGTGTCCGTCGAGCCGGCCGCCGGCTGGGGTGCAGCGTTCCAGGTTGACCTGGTCGCCGGTTTTCAGGGCGCCGATGGTGGTGCGGCGCAGGGTTTCGCCCATGACGTCGACGCTGAGCTTTTCCCCGTCCATCTCGGTGGCGGTCAGGCAGACCCCGTTGACGGCCAGTGAGCCGCCCAGGCCCAGGTTGTCGGTGTGGCCCGGGGCGCGCAGGGTCAATACTGCCAGGTCCTTGCCGGTGAAGGTCTCGATGCCTTCGATGACGCCTTGGCCGGTGACAATTCCGGTGAACATGTTTACTCCTTGAAAATTTTGGGGTTGCCGGCGATCAGTCGCGGGGCAGCGGTTCCAGATGCAGGGCAATGTCGTCGCCCAGCCTGGTCAAAGACTCGTTGCTGGCCGAATCCAGCCGGAAGCGCCGCGCATCGGCAAGCGTGGTGGTGTTCGGCATGTTGACCGATGAGCTGCCTGCGCCGATCAGCAGCGGCGCCTGGTAGCAGTAGATCTCGTCGGCCAGATCGGCTGCGATGAAGGCCGAGGCGACTGTGGCGCCGCCTTCAACCAGCAAATGGGCCAGGCCCAGCTCATTGGCCCGGGCGATAACCTCGTGCACGTCGTGGCTGCGGACCTGCGCCCAGTCATCACCCTGGGCGAGCGCCAGATCAGCCGGCAGATCCCGCTCGCCCATGACCAGCCGGAAGGGCTGGTGCTCTTGCAACTGGCCATCGGGGGTTCGGGCGGTCAACCGCGGGTTGTCGATGATCGCGGTGCTGGTGCCGACGAGGATGCCATCGACTCGCGAGCGCAGGGCGTGCGCGTGATTGCGCGACGCCGTGGACGTGATCCACTGGCTCGTGCCGTCCGGTGCGTTGATCCGGCCGTCGAGCGACTGCGCGATCTTGACGGTGATGTACGGCCGGCCCTCCTCCTTGGCGATGAACCAGCGGTGGTTCAGCTGCTTCGCGGCGGAGGAATCAGCCAGCTGGGTGGCCTGGGTTCCGTGGCTGCGCAGGTAGTCGGCGCCTCCGCTGGCGGCGGTGTTGTCGGGGACAGCGTAGTACACGTGGCCAATGCCGGCTTCCACAATGGCCTGGGCGCAGGGACCGGTTCGGCCGGTGTGGTTGCATGGTTCGAGGGTTACTACCATCGTCAGCTCGCGGGCCTTGGCCGCAGGCATCTTGCCCAGTCGGCGCAGTGCATCGATCTCGGCGTGCGGGTGCCCGGCACCGATATGGAAACCGGTGGCAATGATATTTCCCTCTGCATCCAAAACGCAGGCGCCGACCAGCGGGTTCGCTCCGCGGTGGCCCCGACCGGCGGTTTCCAGCGCAGTGCGCAATGCCGCGTCGAGCTGCTGGGTCGTGATCATGGTGCTATTCCTTTCAGCGTTTGCGCGAAATAGTCGGATCGAGCATTTCGGTTTCGATCTGGGGTTTGGCACCGCGCTTGGAATTGGCCCAGACGAAGAAGCCGACCAGGGTGAATGCGCCGTAGAACAGGTACATGAAGGCGCTGGCGTAGTATCCGGCGGAGAACAGCAGGGGCACGCCCACTGCGTCGACGGCAACCCAGATCAGCCAGAATTCCACCCAGCCCTTGGCCATGCCGTAGGTTGCGAGCAACGAGCCTACGAAGGTCCAGGCATCCGCCCAGACCGGCTCATAGGATCCGAGCATGCGGAAGATCGGGGTCAGTGCGACGGTGCCGAGGATCAGCACGGCAATCAGGCCCAGTCGGGTCTTGCCGGACGCCCATTGCGGGGTCACCGCGCTGCCGGTGCCGTCCTTGGCCTGCTTCCAGCGGTACCAGCCGAAGACCGATACGGCAATGAACATGATTTGGCGGCCTGCTTGGCCCCAGAGATTGGCTGTGTAGCCGGTATCGAAAATGCTGCCCAAGAAGACCGTCAGCAGCAGGAGGTTGCCGACTATGCCAATGGGCCAGGCCCAGACTTTGCGTCGCATGCCGCCCACGGCACTGGCCAGGCCGAAGATATTGCCTACGACTTCGCGCACCAGCAGTGCCGACGAGCCGATCGCAATTTGTGAGTTGAAAGCTTCAATGAGCCACCGCAGGAAATCCATCATTCCACCCTTCTCGAAGCGGCGGCTCCGGGGGTGTGCATTTGATGGGCCTGTGGCTCTGCTTTAGAAGATAGCCCCTGTGAGGGCTACCGGCAGTACCAAAAGGCATATCAAATTCGTGCTTCTCCCATCCAGACTTTAACTGTCGGTACTGGAATTCCACCAGTTCAACCGTTCCCTCAGCTTGTGGCTTTGGTTGCGGGTCGCGGACTATGACCGCCGGTTCGGACTTTCACCGACCCCGGAGCACGTATTCGTGTTTACTGAAAACATTCTGGCACACTTTGCGTGGTCCTAGTGACCACCCAGCGCAAGATTGCGTAATACGTCGATTTCCACCGATGGCTCTTCTGCCGAGTACACCGCGGAACCGGCAACGAAGACATCCGCTCCGGCTTCGGCGGCACGCAAGATCGTGTCGCGCGAAATGCCGCCATCGACCTGCAGCGCAATCGGCTTGCCGCTGCCGTCAATGGCTGCGCGGGCGCGCTTGATCTTCGGAAGGACCAGATCCAGGAACTTCTGCCCGCCGAAACCTGGTTCCACGGTCATCAGCAGGACCATGTCCAGCTCGCCGAGCATATCCAGGTAGGGTTCGATCGGTGTTGCCGGGCGCAGGGCCATGGAAGCCTTGGCGCCGGCCGACCTCAGTTCGCGGGCCAAGCGGATCGGGGCTGCCGATGCCTCGGCATGGAAAGTTACCGAGTCCACGCCGAGCTGCGCGTATTCCGGCGCCCAGCGATCCGCGTTCTCGATCATCAGGTGCACGTCGATGGGCAGCTTGCTGACCTTGCGCAGCGCATCAACCACCGGCAATCCGAGGGTCAGGTTGGGCACGAAATGGTTGTCCATGACATCCACGTGAACCGCGTCTGCGGTGTGGATGCGTTCCAGCTCGCTGGCAAGGTTGGCGAAGTCTGCGGACAGGATCGACGGGTTGATCCGCGCGTTAGGCATGGATGCTCCTCGGAATACTCGGGCTTGGCTAGGCTTTTTTGGTCAGGATAGCCATGAACATGGCATCGGTGCCGTGCACATGGGGCCACAATTGCACGGTGCTCCCCTCGGCCAGCGCGTGTCCTGCCGGTGGGGCGTCCTGATGCATCACCGCGGAAACGGCGGCGCTGGTATCAAGCAGAGCAGCATTTTTGTGACGCTTCAAGAAGTCTTCCACAACCAGGCGGGTTTCCGCCTGATGCGGCGAACAGGTGACGAAGCCGATGACTCCTCCGACGCGTACCGCGTTGAAGGCGGCGTCGAGCAGCTCGCCTTGCAATTTGGTCAGCTCAGGGATGTCCCGTGGTGCCTTTCGCCAGCGTGATTCCGGTCGGCGGCGCAGTGCACCCAGTCCGGAGCATGGCGCGTCGACCATGATGCGGTCGTAGTCCCCCGCATAATCCTCGCCGCCAAAGATGCGTCCGTCGTCGCCGGTGACCATCCAGTAGTCATGCGGAACAGCATCCAAGGAGTTCTCGACCAGCCGGGCACGGTGCGGGGCCGGCTCATTGGCGGTCAGGCGGGCGTCGCGCTGCACGGCGATCGCCGCGAGCAGTGCAGCCTTGCCGCCTGGACCTGCGCACATATCCAGCCAGTAGCGGTCTTCGCCGGCTTCGGGCAATTCGATAGCAGCCAGGGCGCGGGCCATGACCTGGCTGCCGGCGTCTTGGACGCGCACGGTGCCTTCCTTGACACCAGGTACACGTGAGACGTCGCCGTGCTTGTAGGTGGCAGAATCCGCGAGCAGGGTGCCTCGCTCTGCGCCGGATTCCAGCGCTCCGGACAGATCGCCCAGGCCGGGCAAGGCTACGAGGTTCACCACCGGGGCCAGGTTGTCCGCTTCCAGCAGGGCTTCAAGTTCACTCGCGTCGCGGCCATGGGCGATCAGTGCGCCACGCAGGGCGCGGACAATCCAGTCCGGGTGCGAGTGCTCGATGGCCAGGCGCTCGGAATCCGATGCGGCGGCGTTGCCCAGCTGTTCGGTCCATGCAGCGGCTTCCTGGGCGGACACGCGGCGCAGCACCGCGTTGATCAGGCCGGATGGGCCGGCGCCAATTTGCGCACGGGCCAGCGACACGGTTTCATCCAACGCTGCGTGCTTGGGCACGCGCATAGCCAGCAGCTGGTGGGCGCCCAGGCGCAGCGCATCGAGGATCGCCGGATCCAGCTCGGCCAGCGGGCGGTCGACCAAGGTGGCCAGGATCGCGTCGTAGAAGCCCTGGCCACGCAGGGCGCCGTAGGCCAGTTCGGTGGCGAAGCCCGCGTCGCGGCGGTCGAGCTGGTATTCGCGGATCATCTTCGGCAGCACCAGGTTGGCGTAGGCATCCGCACTGGATACTTCGCGCAGGGTCTTGAAAGCTACCAGGCGTGCCGGATCGGCCGCGCGCTTGCGCTGCCCGGGTGCGGCTGCTGAATACTTGCGCGGGCCGGACTGGCCGCGGTTGCGGGTACGTCCCTGCTCGTTGCGGCGTACGTTATCGCGGTGTCCACCGCGAGGTTCCTGCCCGCTCATGCGAAGCTCACTTCCGTTCCCTGGGTGAGCACTCCTCGTGCCCAGTCGCTGGCGTTCATCATTTTCTTGCCCGGAGGCTGGATTTCGGTGGGTTGCAAGGCCCAGGTGGCGGTGCCGATGTAAACCTTCGGCTGCTTTCCCGGTTCGATGCGCACTTCGCCCGGTGCAAGGTCGGTGATCTCACGGTGCTCACGCAGCGGGCCGAACTTGAAACGCTTGTCCTCGACCTTGACCCAGGCACCAGGGGCAGGAGTGGTTCCGTGGGCGCGCCGGCGGATTTCGGTGGCGGTCCGGGTGAAGTCCAGTTCCGCATCCACGTCGGTAATCTTCGGTGCGTAGGTGTGCGATCCGGACTGCGGAACGGCAACGGCCTGGCCTGAAGCCAATGCCTGCAGGGTCTGCACCAGCAGCGTCGACCCGGAACGGCTGAGCCGTTCGAGCATGATGCCTGCGGTGTCCAGCTCACCGATGCTCTCGGTGACTTGCCCGAAGACTGGTCCGGTATCAAGGCCGGTTTCCAGCTGGAAGGTGACTGCGCCGGTGATGTCGTCGCCGTTGATAATGGAATGCTGCACCGGAGCTGCGCCCCGCCAGTGCGGCAACAGCGAGAAGTGCAGGTTGATCCAACCATGGGTTGGGACGGCCAAGGCCGCTTCTGGCACTAGGCCCCCGTAGGCGACGATGGCCGCGGCTTCAAGGTCCAACGCCCCAAGTTCAGCCGTAGTTTCTTCGGTGATCTTGGCGGCCTTGATGATCGGCAGGCCAAGTTCTTCGGCTCGGGCAGCGACCGGCGAGGGGGTCAATACGCGTTTTCGACCCAACGGAGCATCGGGACGGGTGAGCACTGCGGCAATTTCAAAGCCGGCTTCGTGCAGGTAGTCCAGGGAGGTGACAGCGACCTGTGGCGTGCCGGCGAACAAAATACGCATGAGCTAGAACCCCAATCCTGCGCCAAAGCTGGAGCCGAGGGCCCCTGATCGTTTTTTCACCGTGGCGTTGGCGGTCTGCGAGTAGTTGTTGGCCCGCAAGGTGCGCCACGCCGCTTTCTTTTCTTCTGGTTCCAGCCGGTCCAGGAACAGAATGCCGTCCAGGTGATCAGTTTCGTGCTGGAAGCAGCGGGCGAGCATGTCGGAACCTTCGATTTCCACCGGATTGCCGAACTTGTCGAAGCCGGTCGCCTTGACGTGGCGCCGGCGTCGAACTGGCGCTGCAATGCCCGGGATGGACAGGCAGCCTTCTACCTGGTCGTCCTGGTAATCGTCGCTGAGCTCCAGCACCGGGTTCACGATATGTCCGCGTTCTTCGCCAATTTGGTAGGTGAAGACGCGCAGGGACACGCCAACTTGAGGCGCGGCGAGGCCTGCACCTGTGACGTTTTCCATCGTCTGGTCCATGTCTTCGACGAGCTTCTGGAGCTCCGGGCCAAAGTCGGTCACCTCCTGCGCTGGGGTGCGTAGAACGGGGTCTCCGATGATCCGAATTCCCAAAATCGCCATAATCCGCTGGTACCTTCCCTGCCGTGGATATTGGTATTAGGTTTCGCAATGCCGAAAGCTAACCGTTCCAGTCTACGCGGTGAAGGGAGGGCTTTACTGAGCTGGCGGCGTGATTTCGACCAGTGAAGCACGCGACTGGGCAATCTTGAATGCAGCTTCCCAGTTCCGCCGCAAGGCATAGAACTTCGCCCAGTAGTCGGGCAATGCCGGCGGCGGTGCCATGAAGGTCCGCGAACCGGTCTCGCCAAGGGCCACAGCGAGCAGCATCGTGTCGATGCCGTATTCCCACTCTTTCCATGCGCCGCGCTCGGCATCCACGACTTGCTCTTCTGCCTTGCAAGCGGCCGCCAGCTGCATGATGACTTTGTCATCGGGGCGCTTGACGAAGCCGTCCCGATCGGTGTTTTTGGTCTTGTAGTCCACGAGGCAGGTTCGGCCGCCGATCTGTGCGACCAGGTCAATGGTGCCCGCGTAGCCGACGCTGTGATTCCATACCGTCACCTCTGCGGCAATGGGCTGGACATTGTAGTCATCCCACCATTGGTCAAAGTGGCGCGCGAACCCCAACTCGTTGTTCGCTTCGAGCGCGGCTTGGGCTGCTTCCAAATCATGTTCCAGATCCAGCGCCCGCAGTGCTCGCTGCTCAGCGTAGTTATGCACTCGATCACCGCGGGCCGCGGCGGAGTCCCGATAGGCCTCGGCCGCACCGGCGGCATCGCGTATCAGGGAACGCAACTGGCCACGGTCACCCACTGCGTGCACCAGTCGATGATCGTCCGAGAGTGCCTTGGCCGCCATGTACCCGGCCCAACCTGACAGGTCCAGCTTGTCCATGGAGATGACTGTGGTGATGGATGGGACAATCGCTTCGCCTCCGACTTGTCGGCAGTACATGCGGCCCAGGTCTGTTTGAATAGCCAGTTTTGGTGACGTCATGCACACGATCATGGCACGCGCTCGGCCTGCTTCGCTCCTAGTCGTACCGGAAAAATGAATTTTCCGCGTAGTTCCGCGGATTTTCGGGCGTGTGAACCAGATCTCAGCGTTTCGATTTGTGGGGATGCGAAAACTCGTATAGAGTTTTTACTCGTTGGAGCGAACGGAAACGTTCAGTAAACAACACATTTTGCGGACATAGCTCAGCTGGTAGAGCGCAACCTTGCCAAGGTTGAGGTCGCGAGTTCGAACCTCGTTGTCCGCTCGCAAAAAGATTCACCGACTAGGTAAAACTAGTCATTCTGACTCCGGTCAGTATGGTGGGGTGGCCGAGAGGCGAGGCAGCGGCCTGCAAAGCCGTATACGCGGGTTCGAATCCCGTCCCCACCTCGCAATGAAGATTGCTGATCTTTTTAGCGCGATTGGCGCAGCGGTAGCGCGCTTCCCTGACACGGAAGAGGTCACTGGTTCGATCCCAGTATCGCGCACGGACTCATGGTTCACCAGACCATGGATCTAATAATTGAATATATGCGGTCATAGCTCAGCTGGTAGAGCGCAACCTTGCCAAGGTTGAGGTCGCGAGTTCGAACCTCGTTGACCGCTCTGTGAATTCAAATTCTGAATTTGGATTCTGTCGAGATTCATTGTGGATCTTCGGCGCGATTGGCGCAGCGGTAGCGCGCTTCCCTGACACGGAAGAGGTCACTGGTTCGATCCCAGTATCGCGCACGGACTCATGGTTCACCAGACCATGGATCTAATAATTGAATACATGCGGTCATAGCTCAGCTGGTAGAGCGCAACCTTGCCAAGGTTGAGGTCGCGAGTTCGAACCTCGTTGACCGCTCCAAATAATTGAATACATGCGGTCATAGCTCAGCTGGTAGAGCGCAACCTTGCCAAGGTTGAGGTCGCGAGTTCGAACCTCGTTGACCGCTCAAGATAAAGATGGGAATCACTTTTCGTGATTCCCATCTTTGCTTTAACCATCCTTTCCAGCCACCACCATCAGCATGCCGCGTGAGCGGACAACCTGTGCACTGCCTGACAGACACCAGCAAAACATCTAGATAGCTGGGGGAAATTTTCGTTTTATGCTTCCACGCATTGGCAAGAGCATCTAGGGTGGTTAGTAGTTGTGGAGCTAAAGGGGTTCCCACAGACGAATGGAGGTGCAGCATGGCAGGATTTGATGATCTGCGTGGCAAGGCAGAGGAATTCGCTAAAGAGAACCCAGAGCAGGTATCCCAGGGTATCGAGCAGGCTGGCGATTTTATCGATGATAAGACCGGCGGCAAGTTCGCAGAGCAGGTAGACGGCGTCCAGGACGGCGCTAACGACTACCTGAACGGCCTTGGTGGAGGCGAAGGCGAGAACAACGAGGGCTAATCCCCTCGCAGTACTCCCCTCGGCTTGCCCGAGCATCCATGGAAGGTACCGACTGAGGTCGGTACCTTCTTTGCTTTAACCTTCGCTTTAGTGTCATATCGTGGAATTAATACACTCTGGTTTTCGACCGGCCGGTGCCACCCTGTAGAAAAAGAGTATGGCTCGTCAAACTCCCACGACTGGAAATGCCCTTTCCCAATCGGTCCTTGCAGGATTGATTACCACGATGGTGGGGTTCGTCGCATCCTTCGCAGTCGTTCTGGCCGGTTTGTTCCAGGTCGGCGCCTCGCGCGAACAAGCTGCCTCGGGCTTGCTCGTCCTATCCCTCACTGTAGGATTGAGCACCATTGCTCTGTCCTGGCGCCATCGCCTGCCGATCAGCATCGCCTGGTCCACTCCCGGGGCGGCCATGCTCGCCGCGCTGGCGCCCGGGGAGTTCGGGTTCAACCAGGCGGTGGGGGCATTCATCGTTGGCGGAATACTCATCATGTCGGCCGGGTTGGTGCCGTCTTTGCACCGGCTGCTCACCCGGATTCCGGTGCCGATTGCCCACGGCATGCTTGCAGGAGTCCTGATCCCGCTATGCCTGAAGCCCTTTACTGCAGTGGCCAGCATCCCGTTTCCCGCGCTGGGAATTTTGCTGGTGTTCTTCATCGGGCTTCGGATTCTTCCAAAATTTGCCGTCGCGCTGAGCATGCTGGCCGCAGTGGGTTTCGGCCTTTGGCACATTGGCCGCACCGAGGCGTGGGATTCGATCGAGGCGTTGCCGCAGCTGCAGTGGGTCAGCCCCGAATTCTCCTGGCAGGCGATTGCCAGCATCAGCGTTCCGCTGTTCGTGGTGACCATGGCGTCGCAGAACATCCCGGGAGTGGCTGTGCTCAGCTCCTTCGGGTATACGGCCCCTTGGCGATCCACCATGCTGGTGACCGGCTTGGGCTCGGCAGGCGGGGCGCTCTTCGGCGGACATGCAATTAACCTGGCGGCCATCACCGCGGCTCTGGCTGCCGGGGAGCAAGCCGGGGCAGATCCCCGGCTGCGTTGGCGGGCCGCGGCGAGTTCAGGGGTGTTCTACCTGGTCTTCGGGGCCTTGAGCGCACTGATCGTCTCTGTGGCCAGCGCCTCGCCCGAGGGACTGTTCCAGGCGGCGGCCGGCTTGGCTTTGCTGGCCACGCTCGCCAATGCCCTGCTCGGGGCGATGGCCGATAGCGCGTGGCGGCTGAGTGCACTGGCCACGGTGCTGGTCGCCGCCGGAAATCTCACGCTCTTCGGGATCGGCGGAGCTTTCTGGGCCTTGGTCGCAGGGCTTTTAACGCACTTCATCGTCGAGCGCAACGCTCGACGATGAAGTGGCAAGAGCAGCTTTTCCAGCCTAGATGGCTGGTTCCCCGACCTGGCCCTCGCGGGCCAAGGCAGTCAGGCGGGAAACGGCACGGAAGTACTTCTTCTGGTAGCCGCCGGACATCATTTCCGGGGTGAACAGCTCGCTGAACGGCTTGCCCGAGGCCACGATCGGCACGTCCTTGTCGTACAGGCGGTCGGCAAGAACCACGAATCGCAGGGCGATGGCCTGGTCGGTGATGGTGTCCACGTTGTGCAGGACCAGCACATCGGTTTCGGCCACCAGCTGGCGGTAGCGCGACGGGTGCACCTTCGAGAGGTGGGCCAACAGATCATCGAAGTTGTCAACGGCCAGGGTCTTGTCCGGGTAGCGGTCCTGGGCGAAGGCTTCGATCTGCGCATCTTCCAGCGGCTCGGGGGCATCGGGCAGGCCTCGGTGGCGGAAGTCCTCGCCTTCGACGCGGTGCACGTCGAACTGCTCGGACAGGGTCTTGATCTCGCGCTGGAAGTCCACTGCCGCGAAGCGGCCCTCGCCCAGTGCGCCGGGCAGGGTGTTGGAGGTGGCAGCGAGCTTCACGCCGGCGTCGGACAGCTCGCGCATGAGGCGGGACATCAGCACGGTGTCGCCGGGATCGTCCAGCTCGAACTCATCGATGCAGACCAGCGAGTATTGGCTCAGCACTTCAACGGTCTGGCGGAAGGACAGCGCACCGACCAGGTTGGTGTACTCGACGAAGGTGCCGAAGGCCTTGCGGCCGGGAGCCGCATGCCACAGCGAAGCGAGCAGGTGGGTCTTGCCCACGCCGAAGCCGCCATCGAGGTAGATGCCGTTCTTGGTTTCCTTCTTCTTCCCGAACAGCTTGGAGAGGAACGAACCGGAGTTGTTCTTGCCCACGGACTCGGCGAAGGCCTTCAGCTTGGTGACCGCTTCGGCCTGCGACGGCTGGTTGGGATCCGGGCGATAGGTATTGAAGGATACTTCACCAAAGCGGTAGGACGGGTGGAAACCGGCCAGCAGTTCTTCGATTGAAAGATTCGGCTTGGTCTCGCTCAGGTGGGTGATCGTCGCCATTGGCTGTGGGAGTCCTTCAGTTGATTGCTCAGGAAATGGTCGGGAAGCCGTGGCTTGCCCATCGGCCAGTTTACCTTGAACGCGGCGATACATTGCCGAAAATGTCGTAGCCCACACTGTGTTCGCCATAGATGGGGACTAGGCTAGAAGCAACGCCCGTTGCCCGCTGTGTCCAGCGTGGCAAAAACTGACACCCGCAAGGATCGTGATTAGGAATGTCGTTGCCCGTCGAGTCCAACGAGAAGTATGCAGCGTACGCTCACCCTGAACGCCTGGTTTCCACCCAATGGGTGGCTGACAACCTCGGAGCCGAGAATCTCGTAGTACTGGAATCGGATGAAGACATCTTGCTGTATTCCACCGGCCACGTGCCAGGTGCGCTGAAGATCGACTGGCACACCGAGCTGAACGACGAGGTCACCCGCGACTACGTCGACGGCGAGGGATTCGCGAAGCTGATGTCCGCCAAGGGCATCACCCGCGATTCGACCGTGGTCATCTACGGCGACAAGTCGAACTGGTGGGCAGCCTACGCGCTGTGGGTCTTCACCCTGTTCGGCCACGAAGACGTGCGCCTGATGGATGGCGGCCGCGACAAGTGGATCGCTGAAGGCCGCGAGCTGAGCACCGAGAAGCCCGCCGTCACCGCCACCGAATACCCGGTGATCGAGCGTGTCGACTCGGAAATCCGTGCGTTCCTCCCGGAGGTCCTGAACCACCTGGGCAACCCGCTGATCGACGTGCGTTCGCCCGAGGAATACACCGGCGAACGCACCCACATGCCGAATTACCCGGAAGAGGGCGCCCTGCGCGGCGGGCATATCCCCACCGCCGCATCGGTGCCCTGGGCCAAGGCGGCGGCCGAGGACGGCACCTTCCGCTCGCGCGAGGAACTGGAAGCCATCTACCTTGATGGCGCCGGCCTGAAGCCGGGCGATGACGTTGTGGCCTACTGCCGCATCGGCGAACGCTCCAGCCACACCTGGTTCGTGCTCAAGCACCTGCTCGGCTTCGAAACCGTGCGCAACTACGACGGCTCCTGGACGGAGTGGGGCAACGCGGTGGGTGTGCCAATCGTCCGCGGCGAAGCTGCCGGCGAAGTGCCTGCACAGCGTGGAGCCCGCGCATGAGCCAGCTGCCCGAGCCATTGAACGAGATCGTCGAGGAATTCTCCGAGGTTCCCGAGGCGGACCGCTTGGAGCTGCTGCTGGAGTATTCGCGCGAGCTGCCCGAGCTGCCGGCACGCCTTGCTGATCATCCCGAGCTTTTCGAGCAGGTCGTCGAGTGCCAGTCCCCGCTGTTCCTCGTCGTGGAGGTCTCGGCCGAAGCCGATAACCCGGTAGGCCTGTTCTTCTCCGCTCCCCCGGAAGCTCCCACCACCCGCGGCTTCGCTTCGGTGCTGGCTGCGGGCCTGGATGGCGCCAAAGCAGCAGAGATTCTCGCAGTCCCGGATGACATGCCCCAGCAGCTGGGGCTGACCCGTGCGCTGTCGCCGTTGCGCATGCGCGGCATGACGGCCATGCTCGGCCGCATCAAGCGCCAGATTTCAGAGCAGCTGGCTGCCTAGGGGCGAATCCCAAGCGCCGCGCAGCACCAAATAGCAACAGAGAAGGATCCCCAGGCACGTGGGCAAGAAGAAGCAGGCCGCGTCCACCCCGGCGACCGCCGCGCTGGACGCCGCAAGTATCAGCTATGTGGCGCACAGCTACACGCATAGCGACTCGGCCGAGAGCTACGGCGCCGAAGCGGCCGAGCAATTGGGAGCCAGCGGCGACCGGGTCTTCAAGACCCTGATGGTTTCCACCGGAGCCAACGCCACCCAGGACCTGGCCGTGGCGGTGATTCCCGTGGATTCGAAGCTGGATCTGAAGGCGATCGGCATCGCGTTGGGCACGAAGAAAGCCCAGATGGCCGACAAGGCTGCCGCGCAGCGGCGCAGCGGCTATGTCCTGGGCGGGATTTCCCCGTTCGGGCAGCGCCAGAAAACCGATACCGTCATTGATTCCAGCGCCCAGCAGTTCGAGACGATCTTCATTTCCGGAGGTCGTCGCGGTTTCAGCCTGGAGATCGCTCCGCAGGATGCAGCGAAGGCGACCGGTGCCATTTGGGCGCCGATCGCCACCAGCTGATGTTTTGCTAGCCAAGCCAAGGGCCCTGCCTGCGAGCCGGCGATCCGTTGATCGTCCGCATCTCGCGGACAGGGCCCTTGGCTATCTGCGGCTAAATGGTTTCGAGCAATGCCATGCGCTTGCCCAGGAAACCGGTAATCGCCTGCGCGAAACCCTGCGGATCCACATTCGGTTCCCGGGTGTGCCCGGCTTTGGAAAATGTCTTGAGCGTGACCAGGTCCGGTCGCAGCGCCGCCAGCTTCAGGCTCGGGCCGTTGGGCACGAATTCGTCATCACGGCTGTGCATGATCAGCGTTGGCAGCTTCAATTCATCCGCACGCTCCACCCAATTCAGCCGGCGCAAATTGACTGGCGCCGCTTGTCCGGTCACCCAGCGTCCCGCCTTGTTGGACAGCAGCCACTGGCCGAACAGGCCCACGGATTGCGGGATCTTGTTGGCCCGAGCCTGATGCGAAAGCACATCGACCCAATTGATGACCGGGCCAACCAGAATGAGTGAATCGATATGGCGGGCGAGCTCGCTTCGATCGGCGGTTTGCAGGCTGATGGCGCCGCCCATGGACCAGCCCATCAGGATGATCCGCTTCGCTCCGTTATCCAGTGCGAATTGGATGCCCGCTTCCACGTCATGCCATTCGGTATCACCCAGACCATAGCGTCCATCTGGCGCGCCGGGAGCCAAGCCGTCATTGCGGTAGCTCATCAGCAACGTGGTGACCCCGAGTTCGCCCAAGGCAGGCAGCGCACGGATGGTCTCATTGCGCCGGGCCCCACGGCCGTGCACGCCAATTACCCAGATGTCCTCGTTGGCGGAGCCGCGCACCAGCCAGGCCGGCCCGTCTCCCCCTTCCAACGGCACCACGACATCTTCGGCATCGAAGCCCAGGTCGGAGGGATGCTCGTAGATGGCACCGGACAGGTTGCCGCGGCGCACCCCTTGGAGGGTGCCGTGGTAGACCTTCTCGATCTTGCGCGCCACCAGCCGAGGTTTGCCCGGGACCGGTTCCGGCGCGGAAAGCCGCAGGGCGCAGGAATCGAATTCTGTCAGGAAACTGCAGGGCCCGGGTTCGCTGGTATCGGAATCCTTGGTGAAATGCAGCCAGAGCTTGCCCTCGGCATCGGTAACGACTTCACGAATGATGCTGTTGCCGGTGCGGCGTTCTTCCGGGGTCACTACGCGTCGGGCGAAGTATCCGGCGAGCGCTGAGACGCTGGCGGCGACCAAGGAACCGGCGCCCAGTCCCAGTCCCACCCCAATCAGGGTTGCAGGCACTGCGCTGCGGGGTTGCAAGGTATCTACGATGTTCCGAGCCATGTTTTCATCTTTCCATGAGCAGGCCCGGGAATCATCCAGCCTGCTCAAGCGTTTTATATTGCATGAGCGATGAATCGGTAAACCAATCAGCAACATCACCAGATGAGGTGGCCGCGCGCAGCGATGTGCAGTGGCAGCAGATCCTCTCTCCCGAGGAATTCCATGTACTGCGCCAAGCCGGGACCGAGCGCCCCTTCACCGGCGAGTACTGGGATACCACGACCGAGGGCGTGTATTCCTGCCGGGCCTGCGGTTCGGAACTGTTCGCGAGCACCACGAAATTCGATGCCGGCTGCGGCTGGCCCTCCTTCTTCGCGCCTTTGGCCGAGGACCGGGTGCGCTACATCAGCGATGAGTCCCTGGGCATGAAGCGAGTTGAGGTGCGCTGCGCCAATTGCGATTCGCACATGGGCCACGTTTTCGAGGGCGAAGGATTCAAGACCCCGACTGATTTGCGTTACTGCATGAACTCCTTGAGCCTGACCCTGCGCCCGGCCCAGGGCTAATGCCCTTGACGGTGGCAAGGCGTGGATCACATTTAGAGCAAGAGTTGCTTATTCACTAAGGTCTTAGCATCACCTTTTCTGTTGTTTGGGCGTAGCGTTCAAGGTAAGCACTTGAACGCTGCCCCAAAACATGAAAAAGAAGGTGTATGAAATGACTCAGATTTCCTCCAAGCCAGTACCGGCCACCGACGCAGAAGTACTGCAGATCGCAAACTCGCAAGCTTGGCTGAAGCTGAAGTCTGCCGCCACCGAGTTCCAGGGACTGCAGGCTCAGGACGGTTCCTTGGCCGATAGCGCTTTCGCACCGAAGGCCGTCCAACTCGTTGATTCCATCATCGAGTCGGTGCAGTCCCTGCGCCCGCACTTCGAGCACGATGCCGAATACCTCGAGCAGCTGGTCGCGGATCTGCGCCAGTGGGCCGATGCCGGCTTCGGCGTGCCCGACTTCCTCGATTCGCTGATGCAGTTCCAGCCGCAGACCCAGCGCATCGACGGCCTGCTGCACCTGGTGCTTTTCCCGATGTACACGCAGAACGGCTCGACCAACCGCCACCTCGAAGCTGTACTGGTGCAGGTGATGTGGCCCGAGTTCATCGCCGACCTGGAAGCCAAGGACTACACCAACGCGCTGTTCGTGCCGCTGCGCTTCATCGACTTCACCGAAGGCTACAACACCAATTCCGCCGTGCTCTTCCCGGAGTCCGTAGCGATCCGCGAGACCCCGTCATTCACCTGGGGCGCAATCTTCCAGGATCGTGAAGCAGTGCGCTTCCGCAAGGTCCTTCAGGAAGCCAGCCGCATCACCAACCTCGAGTTGCCTGCGGACGCAGCAGAGCTGCTCAAGGACCAGCACCTGACCGAAGAAACCTTCATCATGTGGGACCTGATCCACGACCGCACCCACATGCGTGGCGACCTGCCGTTCGATCCGTTCATGATCAAGCAGCGCATGCCCTTCTTCCTGTACTCGCTGGAAGAATTGCGTTGCGATTTGACCGCGTTCCGCGAATGCATGAAGATCGCCGCGAATCCGGATTCGGATGCGAAAAGCGCCAAGATGGCCAAGCTCGTGCAGTACGCGGTGATCTTCGACCGCATCTTCCGCTTCGCCATCACCGGCTCGCGCGTGCGCAACTACGACGGCCTCGGCGGCCAGCTGCTGTTCGCCTGGATGCACCAGCACCATGTGCTGCACTGGACCGACACCAAGCTGAGCATTGACTGGGATCAGGTGCCCGAAGTGGTTGCAGCCTTGGGGGATGCGATCGACGAACTGTACTGGAAGTCCATCGACCGCCCGAAGCTGGCTCACTGGCTTGCAGCCTACGAACTGGTTTCTGCCACCGTCACCCCGAACCCCGCTTCGGTCTGGGCCAAGGGCCCCGAGGCCCTGCCGTTGACCGCACCGCTGCGCGAAATCACGGACCAGGTCATGGACGACGAATTCCCGCTGTCGATGTTCTATGAAGCACTGAACAAGAAGATGGCCTCCGTCATCGAATCGACCAAGGGCATGACCGGGGCAACGAAAATCTAGCCTTTCCTCTAGGCTGGAAAATGTGAGCAGAGAAAGCATCTCCTTGAACGAGACATCCAAATTAGTGCTCCTTGCCGGCGCTACTTCCGCCTCCGGCATTGCCAGCGCCACCGCGCTGGTTGATGCCGGAGCGCGGGTGCTTGCGGTAGGAAGCAACCAAGACCGGCTCGATGAGCGCCTGCCGTTCGTCCATGCACGCTATGAATGCGATCTGGGCGACTTCGCCGCGGTCAAGCAACTGGCGCTGCAGGTCCATGAAGAGCACGGCAGCATCGATGCGCTGATCCATCTGGTCGGCGGCTGGCGCGGCGGCAAATCCATTACCGGGCAAAGTGACGAGGACTGGGAGTTCCTGCACCACAGCGTGCTGACCACCCTGCGCAACACTTCCCGCGCGTTCGTCGATGATCTGGTCTCTTCCCCCGCAGGACGCTTGGCCATCGTGAGCGCCGAAGCGGTGCTGAACCCGACCCCGTCCAATGCCAACTACGGAGCCATCAAGGCCGCCGCGGAGCATTGGGTCAATGCGATCGCCCGCCTGTTCGCCAAGCAGGCCGAAAACGCCGCCGCAGTGAGTTGGGTCGTCAAGGCATTGAGCGACAAGTCACCTGAGGAAGCCCCTTCCGGGCATACCCCGGTGCAATTCCTCGCCCAGGCCGCCGTGGACCTGCTGGAGCAGGATGCCGGCGAGTTCAATGGCGCCCGCATCGCCTTGCCCAAGGCCTGATGATTGGCCAGGACACGCACCCAGGCGCGACCTGGCATCGCACACCACTTCACCCCTTGAACCACTAAGGACCACCTCAGCATGACTTTTACCCACGACGCTTCGGTTCGCGGATTCGCTTCGGATAACTACTCGGGCGTGCACCCGCGGATCATGGATGCCATTGCCCGCGCCAATGGCGGCCACCAGATTTCCTACGGCGAAGACCAGTACACCGAGGAACTGGGCAACGTCGCCCGCAATACCTTTGGCCCCGAAGCCCAGATCTTCCCGGTGTTCAACGGCACCGGTGCCAACGTCATCGCGCTGCAGTCGTTGCTGCCGCGCTGGGGCGCGGTCATTTGCGCATCGTCGGCGCATATCAATGTGGACGAGAACGGTGCGCCCGAGCGCATCGGCGGCTTCAAGCTGCTGCAGGTGGATACCCCGGACGGCAAGCTCACCCCGGAGCTGATCGACCAAGAAGCATGGGGCTGGGGCGACGAGCACCGCGCGCAGCCGCTGGCCGTGTCGATCACCCAGGCCACCGAGCTGGGCACGCTGTACACGCCCGAGGAGATCAAGGCCATCACCGACCATGCGCACAAGCTGGGCATGAAGGTGCATCTGGATGGCTCGCGCCTGTCCAACGCCGCGGCGTCCCTGGGCGTTCCGCTGCGCGCGCTGACCACGGATGCCGGCGTGGATATCGTCTCGCTCGGAGGCACCAAGAACGGCATCCTGCTCGGCGAGGGCATCCTGACCCTGCGCAGCGAGCTGGCCAAGGATCTGAAGTACCTGCGCAAGATGAACATGCAGCTGGGTTCCAAAATGCGTTTCATCTCCGCCCAGCTGATCGAGCTCTACGGCACCGATCTGTGGCGCGAATTGGCGAGCCATTCCAATGCCATGGCCGCCAAGCTCTCGCAGGCAGTCGACGAAATTGATGGCGTCCAGCTGGTCTACCCCACCCAGGCCAACGGCGTCTTCGCCCAGCTGCCTACCGAAGTCAGCGATCAGCTGCGCGAGCACTTCCGCTTCTACGACTGGGACCGCGCGGCCGGCCAGGTGCGCTGGATGTGCTCTTTCGACACCACCGAGGAAGATGTTGCCGCGTTCATCGCGAAGCTGCGCGAGCTGATGGGCGCCTACGCCGCCGCATAGCATGCAGTCCCGGTCGGCGTGCCGTACCCATGCGCGGGTACGGCACGCTTAGACTCAAATTGTGACCAATGATCGCCCTGCTTCCGCCATTCCGAAGGCCTTTGCCAAGGCCCTTGACGAGTTGTCGCATGCCAAGGTGCGCAAGGAACTGAAATTCACCGAAATCCCGGCCCCCGGCAGGCTGGCTCCTTTCGCGCTGGCGCTCAGCGGCGATGTGATGGATGTGGTTGCCCCCGGACACGGACCCCAGGGCCAGGAAATCGGCCGCACCCCGTTCCTGCAACCAGCCGAGCAGCTTGCCACCGGTCGCTTCATTCTCCTTTTCGACCCGGCGGGCCAAGAACTATGGAATGGCCAGTTCCGCATCGTCACCTATATTCGCGCCCGGCTGGATCATGAAATGGGCCAGGATTCCATGCTGGCTTCGGTCGCGTGGTCGTGGCTCGAAGAAGCTCTGCGCGAGCGCGACGCCGCCTACCATTCAGCAGGCGGCACCGCGACCCGCGTGATTTCCGAGTCCTTCGGCAATCTAGCCGGGGAACAAGACCACATCGATATCGAGCTGCGCGCTTCATGGTCGCCGGACTCGGATCATCTCGGCGCGCACCTGAGCGCGTGGGCAGATATGGTCTGCACTTTTGCCGGACTGCCGCCCTTGCCCGAAGGTGTGCAGCAACTGCCCCACCGCCGCCTGAGCTAGCGATCATCGCTGCGGTGGCGCCGATTAGTCCTAGAATGGAAGCATCATGCCGAATTCTGACTCTTCCGCTCCCGCATCATCCACTCCCGCCGCAGAGGCTGCCGCGCCGGTTCTGACACCGCTGGCCGCACCGCGCGACGGGATCCCCGAAGTCATCGACACCGCACCAGCGTTGCGCCGTGCAGTACGTGCCTTGGAAGCGGGCACCGGCGACTTGGCCGTGGATACCGAAAGAGCCAGCGGGTTCCGCTATGGCCAGCGCGCCTTCCTGCTGCAGATCCGCCGAGACGGCTCAGGAACATGGCTGATCGATCCGGAGACCTTGGATGACTTGGCGCCGCTGCGCGAGTTCGTCAACCAGCAGCCCTGGATCCTGCATGCCGCCACCCAGGATTTGCCCTGCCTGCATGAATTAGGCATGTCACCGACCTCGCTGTTCGACACCGAGATGGCTGGCCGCCTCGCAGGATTCCCCAGAGTTTCCCTGGGCACGATGGTCGGCGAATTGCTCGGGCTGCAGTTGGCCAAGGAGCATTCGGCCGTCGACTGGTCCACCCGCCCGCTACCCGAATCGTGGCTTAATTACGCCGCGCTGGATGTGGAAGTCCTCGAAGAGCTTCGCCAGGCCATCGCCCAGGTGCTCGAAGAGCAGGGCAAGCTGGAGTTCGCCCGACAGGAATTCGAGCATGAGCGCACGTTGCCCGACCCTGTCCCGGCAGAAACGCCGTGGCGGAAATTATCCGGCATCCATAAGCTCAAGAGCCGCCGCAACCTCGCGGTAGCCCGCGAACTGTGGATCTCGCGCGAATCCCTGGCCCAGAGCCGCGACGTGGCCCCAGGCCGGCTGATCCCGGATCGCGCCATCATGGCAGCTGTGGAGCAGCGCGCCACCAGCGTTCCGGCGCTCTTGCAGATTCCGGGGTTCCACACACGCAATGCCAAGCGCGATGCCGCGCGCTGGGTCGATGCCATCCAGCGCGGCAACAGCACCCGCGACCTGCCCGATCTGCGGGCACCCAAAAACGGTCTGCCGCACCCCCGCTCCTGGGCCGAGAAGAACCCTGATGCCGCGAACCGCTTGGAAGCTGCCAAGCAAGTGGTCAATGACGTGAGCGAGCAGTGGAACATTCCCGGCGAGAATCTGCTGACTCCCAAGTACCTGCGCGAGGTGTGCTGGAATGCACCGGCGCGGATCAGCGAAGCCAGTGTGGCGGACATGCTGGAAAACCTCGGTGCCCGCCAATGGCAGCGTGAACTGCTTTCGGACAAGCTGGCCGCGGCATTGAAGCAGGCCTGAGCGGATCCGCAGAGTAATTCGCCGAAGGTTCACCGATTCGCGGGGATCGGCAACTTGCACTTCAAGTTACTCCTGAGTAACGTATGGTTCAGGTCACAGTGATGCTGGCCACTGCCCTGTACTCCACGGGCAGCATGAACCAACCCAAGGAGCCCGACGGTGACTGCCAACGCTTCGACCGTGCGCAACAGCGCGCACCCATCGCTCGACGACCGCGATGTCGTCTTCATCGACGGGGTACGCACCCCGTTCGGCAAAGCCGGCGACAAGGGAATCTACCACGGTACCCGCGCCGATGACCTTGCCGTCAAGGCGGTACGCGGCCTGCTGGAACGCAACCCTGAAGTACCCGCCGAGAAAATCGACGAAATCTCCATCGCCGCAACCACGCAAACCGGCGACCAGGGCCTGACCTTGGGCCGCACCGTCGGCCTGCTCTCCGGCATCCCCCAGTCCGTGCCCGGCTTCGCCATCGACCGCATGTGTGCCGGGGCCATGACAGCGGTGACCGCGACCGCAGGCGGCATCGCCTTCGGCGCCTACGACGTTGTCGTCGCCGGCGGCGTGGAGCACATGGGCAACCACCCCATGGGCGCCGGAGCCGACCCGAACCCGCGTTTTCTCTCCGAGCGCATCGTCGACCCTCAGGCATTGAACATGGGCAATACCGCAGAGAACCTGCACGACCGCTTCCCGGCGATCACCAAGGAACGCGCCGACCGGTACGCCGTCGCATCCCAGGCAAAGCTGGCCAAGGCCTACGAGAACCAGCAGATCCAGGCAGACCTGATCCCCGTGGCCGCCAAGCGCCCGGGCGAAGGCTGGGCCGTGAACACGGTTGACGAACCTCCGCGGCCGGGAACCACCATGGAATCGCTGGCCGAATTGCGCACCCCATTCCGCGCCCACGGACGCGTGACCGCAGGCAACGCAGCCGGCCTGAACGACGGCGCCACCGCCGCCCTGCTGGCCAGTGGCGCCGCAGTGCGCGAACTGGGCTTGGAACCGAAGATGCGCATGGTCTCCTTCGCCTTCTCCGGAGTGGAACCGGATGTGATGGGCTACGGACCGGTTCCGTCCACCGAAAAAGCCCTGGCCAAGGCCGGCCTGGGCATCAACGACATCGGCCTGTTCGAAATCAACGAGGCCTTCGCCGTCCAGGTGCTCTCCTTCCTCGACTACTACGGAATCGACCAAGACGATGAGCGGGTGAACCGCTACGGCGGGGCCATCGCGGTGGGCCACCCGCTGGCCTCCTCCGGCGTGCGCCTGATGTCCCAGCTGGCCCGCCAGTTCTCCGAGGACCACTCGGTGCGCTACGGCATCACCACGATGTGCATCGGCCTGGGCATGGGCGGCACAGTGATCTGGGAAAATCCAAACCACGCGGACTTCGGCAGCAAGGCATAAGGAAGAGACAATGACTGCATTGAGCAAAGATTTCCAGGCTGTCGCGCAGCTGATGCACGACGAGACCGTCACCCACTCCTACGTGAAGGATGTGGCACTGCCCAGCGGCAAGACCATGGCGCTGCTGACCCTGGACAACGGGCTGGACCACAAGAAGCCGACTACGCTCGGGCCCAACGGCCTGCTGGAATTGCGCGCTGCGCTTGAAGTCCAGGCAGAACGCGCGAAGAACGGCGAGATCCACGCACTGGCGATCACCGGCAAGCCATTCTTCCTGATCGCCGGCGCCGACCTGTCGGCCGTCACCCGCCTGAGCGAACCGAGCCAGGCCACGGCCATGGCTTCGCTGGGCCATTACACCTATGAGCTGCTTGCCGATTTGGGCGTCCCCACCTTCGCCTTCATCAACGGCCTGGCGCTCGGCGGCGGCCTGGAAATCGCACTGGCCTGCAACTACCGCACGGTCAGCACCACCGCCGGCGCACTGGGCTTGCCGGAAGGCTTCCTCGGCCTGATCCCGGGTTGGGCCGGTGTCTACCGCCTGCCACGCCTGGTCGGCCCGGAGAACGCGCTGAAGGTCATGATCGAGAACCCGCTGAACAACAACCGTACGCTCTCCGGTCCGGCCGCCGCGAAGATGGGCGTTGCCGATGCCCTATTCGAATCGGCCGACTTCATCGAGCATTCAATTGCCTTCGCTGACGGCGTCATCTCCGGAACCACCGAGGTCAAGCGCCCCAACGCCGTTGACCCCAGCGATCCCGAAGTTGCCCGCCGCTGGCTTGAGGCGGCCGATGCCGCCGAGAAGTTCGTCGACGCAAAGCTTTCCGGCGCGGCCCCCGCGCCGTACAAGGTGCTTGAGGTCTTCCGCCGGGGCCTGGCCATCTCGCAGCAGGAGTCGGCCGCCCTTGAGGTCGAGGCATTGACCGGGCTGATGCGCACCCCGCAGTTCCAGAATACCGTGTACGCCTTCCTGGACCTGGTCCAGAAGCGCGGAAAGCGTCCGGCCGGCGCACCGGATCCCAAGCTCGCCCGCCCGGTCACCAAGGTGGGCGTCGTCGGCGCCGGCCTGATGGCCAGCCAGCTGGCCCTGCTGTTCGTCCGCCGGCTGAACGTGCCGGTGGTGATCACCGATCTGGATCAATCGCGGGTGGACAAGGGACTGGCCTACATCCACGGCGAGATCGACAAGCTGCACGCCAGGGGCCGGATGAGCCAGGATGCGGTGAACCGCACCAAGGCCCTGGTTACCGGCTCGGTCACCAAGGAGGCATTCGCCGATGCCGATTTCGTCATCGAGGCAGTCTTCGAAGAACTGAGCGTGAAGAAGCAGGTTTTCGCAGAGGTAGAGGCAGTGGTCTCCCCCGAGTGCATCCTGGCGACCAACACCTCCTCGCTCTCGGTCACCGAGATGGGGCGCGACCTTGAGCACCCAGAACGCCTGGTCGGCTTCCACTTCTTCAACCCGGTCGCAGTGATGCCGCTGCTGGAAATCGCCGCTACCGAATGGACCAGCGATTCCGCGCTGTCCACCGCGTTCGTGCTGGGCAAGAAGCTGAAGAAGACCGCGGTGAAAACCAAGGATTCAGCCGCGTTCGTGGTCAACCGCGTACTGCTTCGCCTGATGAGCGAAGTCCAGGCAGCTTTCGATGAGGGCACCGACGCGAAGACAGCTGACTCGGCACTGGCCCCAATGGGCCTGCCGATGACCCCGCTGACCCTGTTGGCCATGGTGGGCCTGCCGGTCGCGCAGCACGTCAACGAGTCGCTGAACGCCGCTTTCGGCGATCGCTTCACCATCTCGGGGAATCTGCAGAAGCTGATCGATGCAAAGATCACGACCCTCTGGGTCAAGGACGAGGCAGGCAACCAGGTGCTCAACCCTGAAGCTGAAAAGCTGATGTCCTTCGGCGATCAGCCCTCGACCGGAGAACAGATCCTGGCCCGTGTCCAGGACGCGCTGGCCGAAGAAATCGGACTGCTGCTGGATGAAGGCGTCGTTGCCGAAGCCGCCGACGTTGACCTGTGCATGATCACCGGTGCCGGCTGGCCGATGCACCTGGGCGGCATTACCCCGTATCTTGACCAGGTTGGCGCCTCCGAACGCGTCAACGGCAAGAAGTTCAACGGCTAGTACCCAACCGGCCGTTTTTGGTTGCATCGCTTTTCCCTGGGCGGTGGAACCAGGCAAGGAGCCGAGACTCTTCCCCATCGGGAAGCTGGTCTCGGCTCTTTGCTGTCTTGAAGATGCGCGAACCCCGTACAGCTGGATCCGCTGTACGGGGTTCGCGCGTTCTGAGGAGCTGCGCCCGCTAGCAGCTAGATGATGTCCTCGCCGTTGCGACGGGCTTCCAGCCATTCCTGGATAAAACCCCTGCTGATGAAGAACAGCACTCCTGCCACGATCGCTGGCCATACCAGCACATACAGGCTCAAGAAAAACGCCGTCATTATTTGCCTCCCAGGCTCTGTGCGTCGCGTCCGGATTCTGCGGTTTCGGCTTGCGCCTCAACTACGTCGAAGTCGCCGGTGCGTATCGCGATCACATCGAAGTCGAATTCCATCTTGGATCTGAAGGACATGAGGTAGCAGACGATGGTACTGACCGAGTAGGCCACCAGCGACGCGCTCAAGGTGGTGTAATCGCGGAGGAAACCGAAGGCGAACGGAGCGCTGCCCAGGATTGCCACGACTCCGACAATCTTGGCGACGCGCAGGCCGAAGAAGCCGAAGCTCATCAATGCCAGGACCACGCCGATGCCAATCACCGCGAGCAACTCGATCAGGAATCCGGTGATGCCGTTGATTGGGATCAGTTCGAAGCGAACCGGGATGAAGATCGCCAGGGCAACCAGTACCGAGACGGTGAAGGCCTTGTTCGTGACCTTCTTCCAGTAGAAGCTGGCCAAAACCGGGAATACCAGTGCGCCCCAAAGGGCACCAACGAAGACCAGCAGGTCCAGGATATTCAGCTGCATGCTCGCGAAAGCGACTGCCAGGGCCGTGGCAACGACCATGGTCGCACGTCCAATGAGCAGCATCTTCTTCGGATCAGCCTTGTCCTTGCCGGCGACGTTCTGCCCGTATACGTCAGCCATCATGATCGAAGACAGTGCCGCCAAGTCAGAGTCGGCTGTGGACGACAGCGCACCAATAATCATGATGAAGAACAGCGCCAGCAGAACACCGGGCAGGTAGCTGGCTGCCATCTCAGGAATGAGGTTGTTCATGTCGCCACCGGATGGTTCGAATCCGAGGTACAGGGCCAGCACACCGAGCATGCCCACGCCGATGACCATCGCGCCGTATCCGACGGTTGCGGTGATAAACGTCGGCTTGATCAGGTCCTCGCGCACTGCGAACAGACGCTGGGCAATGGTCTGGTTGCCGATTGCGTAGGCCAGTACCGCGGCAATATACGGTGCGCCCTGGCCCAGGAATGCTTCGGAAGAGAAGAAGTTGGACTGCTGCGGGGTCAGGTTGCTTGCGCCGGTTTCGAACGCGGCCGGGAAGCCTGCGGCAAAGAAGATGACTGGCACGATAATCGCCACGGCGCCGAGCATCGCAACGACCTGGAGAAAGTCGGTCAGCACCGAAGCACGGAACCCGGACCACAGGGTGTAGAGCAGAACGCCACTGGCGACGGCCAGCACGCCCTGGATGAAGTTGAAGGGCGAGAGCATCGAGATCAATACGCCGCCGGCAATGAAGTTGGACATCAGGGAGATGACCGAACCGACAATATTGGATCCGGCCAGCATCAGCTGGCTGGAGCGGCCGTGGCGTGCGTGCATGACCTCGGCGAGGGTGTGCGCGCGTGGCGCGACCTTGCGGATCCGCTTGCCGAATGGGTAGATGAACAGAATCATCAACGCACCCCAGAGACCGTAGTGGATGGGGCCGGAGATTCCGTAGGTGTAGCCGGACGTGGCCGAGGCATACATCGACGAAGCCCAAATCCACGTCGCGGTCATACTCGCAGCAGAAATGCCGAATCCGATTTTATTTCCCGCCGTCATGTAATCGTCGGCGTTTTCCTTCTTTTTCCCGATCCGGGTGGAAACTAAAAAGGTTCCTCCGTAGAAGAGCACCAAAAGCAAGACAACAGTTAGGGCGCTGAATTGCACGATTTCGTTATCCACGCGCCACCTCCCTCTTTTAGACAGTGATGAGATCCGCGCCGGGAGCTATTTGCTCAACCGGCGACTTGTCCTGCACGTCTTCCCGCGAGATGTCATCGCAAGGGGTAAATTTCAGCTGACGCGCACAAGCCCCTGGGCCCATGAATCACTTCCCTACACTCAAGTTTCGTTCGTTTCTCATTCGTATCGTTCATCCCTGGTAACGGGGAGCACCATCTTCTGGATTCACTCCAGAACCTGGTGTTTTGGCTTCACAACGTGAATCCAGACCCCTGGCTCGCCTGCATCTCGCTTGCGGCTATCCAGCCTTGCGCGTAACGGCGCTTCGGGTCAGTACAGGCGTGGCATTCGCATTGGCGAATACCGCCTGTTTTCCATCGGAGGACTGCTACCCGGAACTCAACACGCGATCACCGCGCGGAGTATCTCGGTCGGCGTCAATATGCCTGACAGGTGAACAGTTAAAGCACTCTCCGAAAATGTTAGCTTCAACTAGCTATCCAAATATTAGCATGAATGCAAAGATATCCGAACTATCAGCCGCCAGGCAGTGAGCCAGCCGACCAGCCCGCCAAGCGCGAACCAAGCCATTCAAATCAATCCATCTCCTGCATCAATTACCAGACGGCGTTCATTCGCGCGTAACGGCGCGCACAAAAACAGGAAAACCTCAGCAGGAAAATATCTAGATTTGGCCACTTCCAGCCCAACTGCTAGGCGGCATTGCGACGAAGCTTCACGCGCAGGTAAAACCCCACCTAGATTACTAACCATGGGCAGAACCCAGGGCTCAAGCCGCATCCAACGAGACCGGCCCCCAACGGCCCACGCTGTGAATTCGACGCTGATGCATAAATATGCATAAGGTTCGATAGCCGGATAGGTGAACGGCAAATGAACAGCGCCTTTGCCGGTTGCATTCCACGAACGCGGCGATCGCCAAGCACAGGCGTTCGGCGCTTAGCGCCAGCACAGAGATCTCTGCCAGAATGGGATCATGACTGACATTGCCCGACCAGCCCGCCGCACATTCATGTGCGCTTCGGCAGCACTTGGTTCCGCCGCTCTTTTGACCGCCTGCGGTGATGGACATTCTGAAGCAGACACCCCCGAGGCATTGCCGATCCCGGAACCAACCGGCGAAGGACAGGCGCTCATGAAGACGAAGGATCTGCCCGTTGGATCACGCGCCTTGGCACCGGCCAAGGATCCGTCCGGAAAGGATGTCGGCATTCTGCTTTTCCGAAAGGATGAGAAGACCGTATTGGCGTACTCGAACGTTTGCACCCATCAGGGTTGCGCGGTAACCCCTAAATCCAGCAAAGAAGATTTCTACTGCGCCTGCCACGGCTCACGATTTGCACCCGCTGACGGAACCGTAACCGATGGTCCAGCTATCGCTGCCTTGCCACGATACGCTGCGGCAATTCAAGGCGACGACATCATCGCCTACGTCACCGCCGCAGAGTAGTTTCCCAGCTCTAATCAAGCGCGAAGGGCTGAACCCCACAGGGTTCAGCCCTTCGCGCTTGGCCCAGATGCCGCTAGAACAAGGCAACCTTTTCCGGACCCGGGAAGAGCTCGTCCATCTGGGCCCGCTCGGTCTCCGTCGGAACCCAGCGAACGGCAGCGGCGTTGGCGCGTATCTGTTCGGGACGAGTAGCGCCCGCAATCACCGAGGCCACAGGCGACTGCGTGGCCAGCCACGAGAACGCCAATTCGACCGGCGTCAGATCCCGTTCGGCAGCGAAGGCATTGAACCGGTCCAGCTGCTCGAAATCGCTGGTTTCCACCAGGTGCTGGCGCGCATGCGTCAGGCGGGTGCCCTCCGGGGCATGCCCCTTGGAGTACTTGCCGGTCAGCAGCCCGTTCGCGAGCGGGAAATAGGGCAAAACACCCAGGTCGAATTCACGAGCAGCCGGCAGCACTTCGAGTTCCGCGCGGCGGTCAATCAGGTTGTAGTGGTTCTGCGCCGAAATGAAGCGTTCGGTTCCCAACTCACGGGCGACGTACTCCGCCTGGGCAATTTGCCAGCCGGAGCGGTTCGAATGGCCGATATAGCGAACCTTGCCGCTAGACACCAGATCATCCAGGGCCCGCAAGGTTTCCTCAATAGGGGTCTTCGCATCCGGCGTATGGAACTGGTACAGGTCGATGTAGTCAGTTCCCAGTCGCTTGAGCGACGCTTCGACCGCTCTGACAATATAGCGGCGCGAGCCTCGTGCGTTGAAGTCCGGTCCGTTCACGCCCTGCATATCCATGCCGAACTTGGTGGCCAGCACGATGTCCTTGCGTGCAGGACCCAGCGCCTTGCCGAGGCGGATTTCGGAAAGCCCCGGTTCCTTGCCATAGATGTCCGCGACGTCGAAGAGCGTGATGCCCGCATCGAGGGCCGCCTTAATCACTGCGTCGGTTCCTTCCTGGGATTCCGTTGCAGTACCTGCGCGGCCAAGGTTGTTGCAGCCTAGCCCGACGACGGAAACGCTCAGGCCGCTGCGGCCTAGCTGACGGAATTCCATGGACACCTCATCTGTTGGTTTACTCATCCGCTTCACTGAGCGGCGTTATACCCCTAGGCTATCTGGTAGGTACATGTGCTCAACATTTCACGGCACAATTCACTGCATTGCATATTTATCCATTAGGATGGAGACATGTCTAAAGTTCTTACCAATCTCCCTGTAGGCGAGCGCGTCGGTATCGCCTTCTCCGGTGGCCTCGACACCTCGGTCGCAGTAGCCTGGATGCGCGACAAAGGCGCCATTCCTTACACCTACACTGGCGACCTCGGCCAGTACGATGAGCCAGATATCGATGCAGTACCTGGCCGTGCGCTGGAGTACGGTGCAGAGAACTCCCGCCTGGTTGATTGCAAGCCTGCCTTGGTTGAAGAAGGCTTCGCAGCACTCGCCTGCGGCGCTTTCCACATCCGCACCGGCGGCAAGACCTACTTCAACACCACCCCGCTGGGCCGCGCCGTCACCGGCACCCTGCTGGTTCGCGCCATGCGCGAAGATGGCGTGGACGTCTGGGGCGACGGTTCGACCTACAAGGGCAACGACATCGAGCGCTTCTACCGCTACGGCTTGATGGCCAACCCGAAGCTGCGCATCTACAAGCCATGGCTGGATCCGAACTTCGTTGCAGAACTCGGCGGCCGCCAGGAAATGTCCGAATGGCTGCAGGAACACGGTTTCCCATACCGCGACTCGGCTGAAAAGGCCTACTCGACCGACGCCAATATCTGGGGCGCGACGCATGAGGCGAAGACCCTGGAACTGCTCGACAGCTCCATCGAATCCGTTGAGCCGATCATGGGCGTGAAGTACTGGGACGAAAACGTCGAGATCAAGACCGAAGACGTTTCGATTTCCTTCGTCGCCGGCCGCCCGGTGGCCATCAATGGCAAGGAATTCACCGATCCGGTTGCCCTGGTCAACGAAGCAAACATCATCGGTGGCCGCCATGGCCTGGGCATGAGCGACCAGATCGAGAACCGCATCATCGAGGCCAAGTCCCGCGGCATCTACGAAGCACCTGCAATGGCGCTGCTGTACATCGCCTACGAACGCCTGGTCAACGCGATCCACAACGAAGACACCGTGGCCAGCTACCACAACGAAGGCCGCCGCCTGGGCCGCCTGATGTACGAAGGCCGCTGGCTGGACCCGCAGGCCCTGATGCTGCGCGAATCGCTGCAGCGCTGGGTCGGCTCGGCCATCACCGGTACCGTGACCATCCGCTTGCGCCGCGGCGACGACTACACCATCCTCAACACCGAGGGCGAGAACCTGAGCTACCACCCGGACAAGCTGTCCATGGAGCGCGTAGGCGATGCAGCCTTCGGCCCGGTTGACCGCATCGGACAGCTGACCATGCGCAACCTGGACATCGCCGACTCCCGAGGCCGCCTGGAACAGTACGCCAACATGGGACTGGTCGGCGGCACCACCGCCAAGCTGGTCGGCTCGCTGGAAGCCGGCGGAGCCGACGCGATCGTGAACGCTACCCAGGTCGACAGCGACGATCTGGCTACCGACCGCGCTATCGAGTCTGCTGCCTTCGACGCAGGCACCGACTAAGCTCGCGGGCTCACGCCCCAAGCGCTGAAAAGCTCGGGCGGATCCTTCCTTGACTGGAAGGATCCGCCCGAGCTTTTTCTTGTGCAGGAGGCCAGGGCACTGCCCGGTTTGCAGCCGGGCGGCAGGGGCTTAGAGGGGCCAGGCCGTTGAGCGCGGCCAGGGAGTGCAGGGCCATGATGAACCCGACCAGCGGGAGGAACCTGAGGATTCCGTGCACCACAGTTCCCACACGGGTGTCCTTGGCCCTCAGCTTCACCGCTTCATCCGTCAACCAGGTAACCAGCGTGATCACGGTGGCGATCAACGCGATTTGCTCCTCGGGCAGCGTCATCGTCTTGGCCAGCACGATCCCGGCAGCGAACCCAATCAGCACCTGGGCAGCAGGCCACAGCATCGGACGCAACGTGCGCTGGAGCTTGGAGCGCCCGACGCCCCAAGGCTAGGCCTCGATCAGCTGCAGCAGCGGGCTGACCGCGATGGTGAAGCCGACCAGCGAGACCAGGCGCAGCACCAGCCGGATGCGGGCGCCGGAAGTGGTGTTCGGTGCTGGCAGGCGGAAACCCTGCTCGACGATCCAGGCTGCGATCACCACGATGACGCCAGCCAGAGCCAGCTGCGCGTGGCCGGCCCCGGAGAACAGCGAGGTGATGCCGATGCCGATAATGACGCCAACGCAGGCCTGGAACACCAGGTGCAGCGGTGTGCGGGTTGCGCCCATCCGCGGCGTCTTACGCTGAGCGCCAGGGGTTTCGTCCCGGTCTTCTTGTGGAATCATTTCTCCTTGTATCCTGCTCGTTCAAACCTGCGCCTTCGCTGCACTGCGCGAAGACACCAAATCCTTGGACAGCAGCACGCCGCTGCCGCCGCTGAAAACCACGGTACCCAGCTGCGCAGCCCGGGCCACTTCCTCGAAGCCCAGGGAGCGGTGGAGCGCCAATGACGCGGCGTTCTGCGCATTGACCACGCACCATGCGCTCGAAGCGCGCTGGGCAATCCAGTCCAGCCGTGCTTCCGTCAGGCTCCGACCCGCTCCCTGGTGCCGGCATCCGCGGGCAACCTCGATCCCAGCCAGGTAATAACCAGCTGGAGCTGTGGCATCAGCCGGTTCCCACCAATGGGCACGGGACCAGCCAAGCAGTTGGCCATCCAGGTTCTTGATGACCAGCTGGCACTCTCAGCTCCCCCACAGTTCAGGTTCTGCATGGCGCCCCAAGCTTTGGGACAGCCTGCGGATGGCCGGGTAGTCCACTGCCCGCATCGGTTGCGGCGCGGGAATGCCCAGTCCCATCTGCGGCTAGTCGATGGACATGGGCTTTGACGGCATTGGGTGGGCCATCTTCAGCTTGTTCACTTCAGCGTAGGGTGCGACGCCGATGCTCATTTTGGTGAAGTCCAGCTTCGCTTCGCGGATGCACGTCTTGATCGCCGCAACTGCCAGTTTTGGCGCTGGAGAGAGTACCCTGATGTTCAGCTTGCGGTTGCCGAAATCGCTGGACTCCACGGTGCCCAGTCCGCGCCATGCCAGGTGGCCGGTCAATGCTTCCTTGGCTTTCTTTTCAAGGTAGTGGTCACGCTCGGTGCCGTTGGCCGACTTCAGCGCATACTGGACGATCACCCACGACTGGTCTTCCGCTTCGATTTCCTTGTAGCCAGCTTCTGCGCAGGCTTCCATGAAGCCGGCGAACAACTCGTCCGCGCGATCGTTGTCGACGTCCTGCACATCGCTGGTTTGCGACATATGGCCAACGGAGCCGTGGTTGATCACGAACTGGCCCAGTTCTTCGTTCTCGAACTGCTGGAACCACGCTTCACGGAAATGCAGTACGTTCTTCTCATCCAAACGGTAGGTGCGAACAATCGCCATAGGTTTTCCCTTTTCAGGTCAGTGAATCATTCAAGTATGAAATTCTTGGACAGCTTCAGGCTGTCGGGAGGCCCGCGACTTTAGCTAACCATGATTCCCGATGAGCATGGTTGAACGGCGGCGAATTCTCCGCCACGGATTCCAAGAGCTGTTCGCTGGTATCGCGAACTGAATCCTGGAGCTTTTGCGGATACCCCATCGACAGCGCGTGCTCTGCGAACTCGTCCTCGTCATCAAGGAACGTGCCTTTGCTCCGGGAACGGATGACATCCAGATCCAGGTCAATGGAGTTGATTTCCCACGCGTCACGTTTCATCTGCAACCAACCGACATTGCTGGACAGGTCAATGTAGACATCGAAATCCTCTGAGGCATCCGAATACATCGTGGCGACCCAGTCTCCACGATGCGGGATCAGGCACAACGCGTTGGTGGCAGCCAGGTGGGCGGTTCCTGGACGGGCGACCAGGGAACCGGCTGGCTGATGCAGCCAGTGGCCGAATTCGTCCTGTCCAAGGTAGAAGCCCGGGACAACCCAGTGCGGACTCCCGTCGAACTTCCACGCGCGCGCGACAACGAGCGCGCCGAAGCCGATGTTCTCAGGGCTGCGGGGCAGATCTGCCGGGCAACCTCTCAAGGTGCTCACAGCTTCGGGATCTGTCCGGTGGGAAGGTCCTGGCCAGGCAGCGGGCGGGCGAAAGGCACCTTGGTACCGAGCACCTGTGCGAGCGTATCGCGGGCTACCTGCTTGGAGGTCAAGCCGACGCGTTCAAGCACCTCTCCACGGGTGCCGTGAGCCAGGAATTCCGTAGGCAGGCCCACTTCGTTCAACGCGGTGTCCACCCCCGCAGCACGCATCTCGGTGCGCAGGCGCGAACCGACGCCTCCGGCACGCACGCCGTCCTCAATGCACACCACGATGCGGTGGCGGGCAGCCAGAGAAATCACCGACTTCGGCATCGGCAGAACCCAGCGCGGGTCGACGACGGTGACCGACACACCCTGGCTGTTCAGGCGCTGGGCAACATCCAGCGACAGCTCGCTCATGGCACCGACCGAAACGATCAGGACATCCGGCGCCGACCGGTCCCCCAGCCGGGCCAGCACGTCCACGCCATCAGGCAGGCGATCCACGGCTTCCACCGGCTCTCCCACCGAGCCCTTGGAGAACCGCACGACGCTCGGCGCATCGTCGATATCCAGGGCTTCGCGCAGTTCTTCGCGCAAGCGGTCCGCATCGCGTGGTGCGGCCAGGTGCAGGTTCGGCACGATCTGGGTCAGCGCCATATCCCACATGCCATGGTGGCTGGCGCCGTCCGGGCCGGTGACTCCTGCACGGTCCAGCACGATGGTGACTCCGGCCTTGTGCAGGGCCACGTCCATCAGCAGCTGGTCGAAGGCGCGGTTCAAGAAGGTCGCGTAGACGCAGACGACAGGATGCAGGCCGCCGAAGGCAAGGCCTGCCGCGGTGGTCATGGCGTGCTGTTCGGCGATGCCAACGTCGATCACGCGGTCGGGGTGCTCCTGGGACATCTGCTTCAGGCCCACCGGCTGCAGCATGGCGCCGGTGATCGCCACGATGTCCTCGCGCTCATTGGCCACAGCGGCGATTTCCTCGCCGAAGACGCTCGTCCAGCTTTGTGCACTGGGCTTGGACACTGGCAGCCCGGTGACCGGATCGATTACGCCAACAGCGTGGAACTGGTCGGCTTCATCGGCGCGTGCCGGGGCGTAGCCATGGCCCTTCTCGGTCAGGGCGTGGACCAGCACCGGGCCGGCGTACTGCTTCGCCTGCTGCAGCGCCTCTTCTACGGCACGCTGGTTGTGCCCATCGATCGGGCCGATGTACTTCAGGCCAAGGTCTTCGAACAATCCCTGCGGAGCCCACCAGTCCTTGATGCCCTTCTTGGTGGCATGCAGAGACTTGTAGGTGAAGTCGCCGATGGGACCCGAGCCCTTGAGCTTGACCTTGAGCTTGTCCATGGCGTTCTCGTACGCGGGGTGGGTGCGGAACTTGTCCAGCTGCTGGCGCAGGCCGGAAAGCTGGTTGGCCAGGCCGCCGATGGTCGGGGCGTAAGAGCGGCCGTTGTCGTTGACCACGATGACCGCTTTGCGGTCCTTGTCGGCAGCGATGTTGTTGACCGCTTCCCAGGCCATGCCGCCGGTCAGGGCGCCATCGCCGACCAGCGCCACGGCGTAGCGGTCATTGTGATTCATCAGCTTGTTCGCGCGGGAAATGCCGTCAATCCATGACAACGAAGAGGAGGCATGGGAGGACTCGACAACGTCGTGTTCCGATTCACCGCGGTCGGGATAGCCGGACAGCCCGCCTTGCTGGCGCAGGGTCTCGAAGTTCTGGCGTCCGGTCACCAGCTTGTGCACGTACGACTGGTGCCCCGTGTCGAAGACGATGGAATCGGTGGGGGAATCGAAGACGCGGTGGATGCCCAGGGTCAGTTCGATCACGCCGAGGTTCGGGCCCAGATGCCCGCCGGTCCGTGCGACATTGTCGATGAGGAAACTGCGGATTTCCTCTGCCAAGTCGCCGAGCTGTTCAAGGGTAAGCGCCCGCAGGTCGCTTGGTTTCTTGATGGTCTTCAGTAAAGACACGTTCATCCCCTTCACAAATTCGCCGACGATAGGCTGGAAAGCCCATGCGAAATACCCAGTTTACCGCGTCCAAGGCTTCTTTCATTATCCGCCAACGTTCCTGCTGGTGCTAATTTCCCGGCAATGACGTTCGCTACCCTGCCGGGTCAAGGCATGCGCTTTAGCTGGTTCATGCCTGCGCCAGCGTTTCGGCCAGCATCTCGAGCCCCTGGGCTTCGAAGTCCCTGTCGCCAACTTGGTGAGCCCAGACTGCCGTTCCAAGTCCCTCGCGCAATTGCATGATCCGCCAGGCTTCGCCTTCCCGTGGATCGTGGCCATATCCCTGGAGAAAAGCGGCTTCCAAATCTGGACGCACCCTCCACTGCTGGACAGCCAGCCGGGCCAGGTCGCTGGCAGCTGGGCGGAATTCGAAGCGGCCGAAGTCGATAACTCGCAGTTCGCCTTGATCGGCCAGCCAATTGCGCGGTTGCCAATCCCCGTGGGTCGGCACCAAGACGGCTGGTTGCGGTTCATAGCTTCTGAGCATCTGCTCGATCTGCCGGCAAGCCGCTGGCTCGATCCGATGTTCGCGTTCCAGGAGCGCGAGAAACTTCTGCGTCAGCCGAGCTTCATAGCCGGGATCCAGGCATTGCGCTTGCGAATGCAGCAGCTTCAGCGCCGCGCCGGCCTGACGATGGAACTCCGGGTCGAATTCATATTCCCTGCCCGCACTGAGCTCGCCTGGCTGGAAGTCCAGAATCATCAAGCGCAAGGAATCGCTGGCGTGCAGCAGCTTGGCTGCTTGCCCGGCTTCTATCAGCGGCCCCGTGTAGCGGCGGTGCGCCAGCAGCTCACGCACTATGTGGTGGTTCTCTTCTCCCCCGGTCTTGGCCACGACGTGCTTCGTCCCCGCCTGCAGGTGCAGCACTTTGGTGTCGCCAAGATTCCACGACATGTCGGCTACAACCTCGACGTCACCCAGCCACTGCCGTATCCGTTGCGCGTGTGGTGCTGGCACCAAGGCATCAAGGCTCAGCGCATTCATCGCTGGCGTCCGTGCCGGAACGTGCTGGCCCCAGATTGACGAGGAGACGGGCGATTCGCCGCCAGATCTTCCATGCAACCTCCATGACTGGTATTTTTCCTGAGCCTAGCAAGGATTGTTCTCCAGGCCCCTGCGGCTCGCTAGGCTTGTCGCATGGAAGCATCGCAACGCTCGGGCCAAACCGCCGCTCGTTACTCGCAGGTGGCCGAGGCGTATATCGATCTGTTCGGTTCACCGGAGCAGGCGGTGGCTGAGGACCGGGAACTGATTGCGGCGTGGGCCGCACAGCTGCACGGACCAGTCCTGGACGCTGGCTGCGGTCCCGGGCATTGGACGCAGTTCATTGCCGATGGCAATCGGCCGGCCACCGGCGTCGACTTGGTGCCGGAGTTCTTGGACTTCGCACGGCGCACCTTCCAGCAGCCCGATTTCCTGCGCGCCGATCTGGCGCACCTGCCATTCGACGACGAGCAGTTTTCCGGGGTGCTCGCTTGGTACTCGGTGATCCATGCTGCCCCGGCAGATCTTCCACCCATATTGGACGAGTTGGCCCGCGTGCTCCAGCCTGGCGGGAAGCTGCTGCTCGGCTTCTTTGCCGGGGACCAGCTGGAAGTCTTTGGCCATCAGGTCGCCCCCGCCTGGTATTGGCCGCCCGTGGAACTGGGCGAGATCCTCGAACGGTCGGGCTTTGGCGTGCTGGAAGGTGCCACTCGCACCCGGCCTGCTGCCCGCACCCATGGCCATCTGAGCGCGCACAAGCGTGCTTAAATGACCTGAGACCCAAGGCAATTGCCTTGGGTCTCAGGTCTTCGCGCGATGCGGAGCTACTTAGAGATTCGCTTCGACCGTAGTCGAGGTGGATCTGCTAGTTGGCAGCGGCGATCTGGCGCAGCACGTACTGCAGGATGCCACCATTGCGGTAGTAGTCAGCTTCACCTGGGGTGTCGATGCGCAGAACGGCGTCGAACTCGGTTACCTTGCCGTCTTCAGCGGTGGCGGTAACCTTCAGGGTCTTCGGGGTGGTGCCGTTGTTCAGCTCGGTCACGCCGGATACTGCGAAGGTCTCGGTACCGGTCAGACCCAGCGAATCAGCGGATTCACCCTCTGGGAACTGCAGTGGCAGAACGCCCATGCCGATCAGGTTCGAGCGGTGGATGCGCTCGAAGGACTCGGTGATGACGGCCTTGACGCCCAGCAGTGCGGTGCCCTTGGCAGCCCAGTCACGCGAGGAGCCCGAGCCGTATTCCTTGCCGCCTAGAACGACGAGCGGGGTGCCGGCGGCCTTGTAGTTCTCTGCAGCGTCGTAGACGTAGGCCTGCGGAGCACCTTCCTGGGTGAAGTCGCGGGTGAAGCCGCCCTCGACGCCGTCCAGCAGCTGGTTCTTGATGCGGATGTTGGCGAAGGTGCCGCGGATCATGACTTCGTGGTTGCCGCGGCGCGAGCCGTAGGAGTTGAAGTCCTTGCGATCCACGCCGTTCTCGATCAGGTAGCGGCCAGCCGGGGTTTCCGACTTGAACGAACCTGCAGGCGAGATGTGGTCGGTGGTGACCGAGTCGCCCAGCTTCAGCAGCACGCGGGCGCCGCTGATGTCCTGGACTGGCTGAGGCTCAGCGGTCATGCCCTCGAAGTACGGTGCCTTGCGTGCGTAGGTCGACTTCTCGTCCCATGCGAAGGTCGAACCCTCTGGGGTGTCGAGTGCCTTCCAGCGTGCGTCGCCCTCGAAGACTCCGTCGTAGCCCTTGGCGAACATTTCCTTGTCGATCGACGAGTCGATGATCTCCTGGACCTCGACTGGCGATGGCCAGATGTCCTTCAGGAAGACATCGTTGCCCTCGGCGTCCTGGCCCAGTGCGTCGGTCTCGAAGTCGAAGTCCATGGTGCCAGCCAGGGCGTAGGCGATGACCAGTGGCGGGGAAGCCAGGTAGTTCATCTTCACGTCCGGGTTGATGCGGCCTTCGAAGTTGCGGTTGCCCGAGAGCACTGCGGTTGCTGCGAGGTCGTTGGCCTGGATAGCCTCGGAAATCTCGGTGTCCAGCGGGCCGGAGTTGCCGATGCAGGTGGCGCAGCCGTAGCCGACCACGTAGAAGCCGAGCTTCTCCAGGTATGGCAGCAGGCCGGACTTCTCGTAGTACTCGGTGACAACCTTCGAGCCTGGGGCGACCGAGGTCTTGACCCATGGCTTGGAGGTCAGGCCCTTGTCAGCGGCGTTTCGAGCCAGGACGGCTGCGGCCAGCATGACCGAAGGGTTCGAGGTGTTGGTGCACGAGGTGATCGAAGCGATCGAAACCAGGCCGTGGTCCAGGGTGAACTGGGTGCCATCTTCCTTGGTGACCTCGACGGCTACCGATGGGCGGCCAGCACCCTGGGTGTCGTCGGCGTTCGATACGTAGTTGTGCAGGTCCTTGCGGAACTGCTCCTTCGAGGAGGACAGCTCGATGCGGTCCTGCGGGCGCTTCGGGCCGGCGATCGATGGAACCACGGTCGACAGATCCAGCTCGAGGTATTCCGAGAAGCGGATCTCGCGGCTTGGATCGTGCCACATGCCCTGTTCCTTGGCGTAGGCCTCGACCAGTGCAACGTTCTCCTCGCTGCGGCCGGTCAGGCGCAGGTAGTCGAGGGTGACATCGTCGATTGGGAACATGGCGGCGGTCGAGCCGAATTCCGGGGACATGTTGCCGATGGTGGCGCGGTTTGCCAGCGGCACCTCGGCCACGCCGTCGCCGTAGAACTCGACGAACTTGCCGACAACACCGTGCTTGCGCAGCATTTCGGTGATGGTCAGCACCACGTCGGTTGCGGTGGCGCCAGCTGGAATCGAGCCAGACAGCTTGAAGCCGACAACGCGTGGGATCAGCATGGAGACAGGCTGGCCGAGCATTGCTGCTTCGGCCTCGATGCCGCCGACGCCCCAGCCCAGCACGCCAAGGCCGTTGACCATGGTGGTGTGCGAGTCGGTGCCCACGCAGGTGTCCGGGTAGGCGCGCAGCACGCCGTTTACCTCGCGGGTCATGACGGTGCGGGCCAGGTACTCGATGTTGACCTGGTGCACGATGCCGGTGCCCGGAGGAACGACCTTGAAGTCGTCAAACGCGGTCTGGCCCCAGCGCAGGAACTGGTAGCGTTCGCCGTTGCGCTGGTATTCGATCTCCATGTTGCGCTCGACGGCGCCTTCGAAGCCGAAGGTGTCGATCTGCACGGAGTGGTCGATGACCATTTCGGCCGGTGCCAGCGGGTTCACGCGGGTCGGGTCGCCGCCCAGGTCCTTGACGGCCTCGCGCATGGTGGCAAGGTCGACGACACAAGGCACACCGGTGAAGTCCTGCATGATGACACGAGCGGGGGTGAACTGGATTTCGGTGTTCGGCTGAGCCGAAGCATCCCACTGACCCAGTGCATTGATGTGCTCGTTGGTTACGTTCGCGCCGTCTTCGGTGCGAAGCAGGTTCTCAAGAAGAACCTTAAGGCTGTAAGGAAGGCTGTCCGAGCCTTCAACCGTATTTAGTCGGTAAATTTCGTATTCGGTTCCATTGACGTCAAGTACGCCCTTGGCACCGAAGCTGTCCACATTGCTCACGTGGGACTCCTCTCGCCAGACACTCATTCTGTTGCACACGCACACTTCAATTCCAGTTAGGAGTTCCTAACTGAGATAGTCAGGCTCCTAGCGCGGCAGAGCTAAAAACAGTCTATCGCCAAAGCCCGCAAAAAGACTCCTCGGAATAAATTTTGGTCCAAATTCGTGTCTAAACGGACACTTTCAGGTGCTTAACGGCGCACAAACAGCCCGATGGACTCCATATGGTGGGTGTGCGGGTACAAATCGTGAATCTCCATGTGCTCTAATTCGTAGCCTCGGGCCATCAAGCGCGCGGTATCGCGGGCGAAAGCCGCAGGGTCGCAGGACACGTAACAAATCCGCGAAACAGCGCTGGCGGCCAGCTCCGCGGCGACTTGCTTGTCGATTCCGGTACGGGGTGGATCAAGCACCACCGCATCCAGCGAAGCGTCCCGGGCGACCTGCCGTAACACTCGCTCAACACGGCCGCGGATCACCGTGGCCTGCGAGTAGGAGCGCAGGTTCTTCTTCGCATCCGCATGGGTGCCCGGAGCACCCTCAATCGAGAAGACGCGGCCCTCGCGGCCAACCGCCTTGGCCAGCGGAACGGAGAACAGGCCGGCACCGGCATAGAGGTCGGCGATTTGCTCGCCGGCGGCCGGCTCGGTCAGCTCGATCACGCGCCGGGTCAGCAGGCTGGCCGCCTCGCGGTGCACCTGCCAGAAGCCTTCCCCGGTAATCCGGAATTTCTCCCCCAGCACCTTTTCGGTCAGGTACGCCGAACCGGCCAGAACCTGCAGCCGCCCCTTGCCGTCGGCCGCCGAGCCGCCCTGCTGGCTGAACGAGGCGACGTTGACGCCCTCGGCGAATTGCTTGGCAACCTTTGCCGCGGCGCCGGGCTTGGCCTCGGCCAGCAAGATCAGCACGGTTCGGTCATCCTGGCTGGATACCGCGGCTTCGACACGTTCAATGCCGGTGTAGTCCACGGAGTACAGCCCGGTGGCTTCAATGGCCGGATGGGCCAAGGGCATCTGCGCAATGCCGGTCAACTGGTTGCTGCGGAATGCGCTCATTGCCAGTCTGCCCTGGGCGTCTACGGAATACGACATCCGAGTGCGCCAGCCCAGGCCATCGACCGAGCCCTTGACCGCTTGCACCGCAGGGAAGTTGTAGTCTTCCGCGTTCAGGCCGCCCAGCCGGGTCATCTGCTCGGCAGCCACCTGCGACTTCAGCTCACGCTGGTGCTCCAGGATGATGTGGCCGAACTCTGCGCCGCCCACCGGATCGCGGTGCTTCAAGGCATCAGCTGCATCCCAGAAGTGCGGCACCCGGTGCTCGCTGGCTTCGAGCACTTCGGCCACGTCGGCACGCCAGAACTTGGCCTCCGGCGCGCTGTCCGTCAGGCGCACCTTGACCAGTTCGCCGGGAATGCCATGGCGCACGAAGATCACCCGGCCCTCGTGGCGGGCGACGGTGTGCCCGCCATGGGCAATCTTGCCCAAGCGGACGGTGAGCATTGGAGTGTCAGTCATCGTTCCAGTCCTTCTTCAGAAGCAGTCAATTCAGCGGTGCGCCGAGGATTCTTCGGTCGGGCCTCCGCCAAGGGCATGCGAGGCGCTGAGCAGGCGCCACGGGACCGAGGCAATCACTACTCCCGGTTCATGGTGCAGGCGGTTCTTCACGCGCAGCGCGGTTTGGTTGTGCACCAGCTGTTCCCACCAATGGCCCACGACATATTCGGGAATGTACACGACGATCAGTTCCCGCGGCGATTCACGCTTGATGGAACGGATATGCTCAATCAGCGCTCCGGGAATATCGCGATACGGCGAGGCCAGCGCAGTGATCGGCACCGGGATCTGCAGCCGTTCCCAATCCTGCAGGGTCTTTTCGGTCTTGCCGCGTTCCACGTCCACGATGATCGCTTCAAGCTTCGAGGGACGCGAAGCGCGGGCGAAGGCCAGGGCACGCAGCACCGGCTTGCGCACGGTGGATACCAGCACGAGCGCATGCACGCGCGAGGGCAATGCGGTGACGGCGGAGTCCTCGTCGACCGCCAGCTCGTCGTCGACCTTCTGGTAGTGCCGCTGCAGCGAATCCATGATCACCATCAGGACGGCAATGCCCAGCACGGCCAGCCACGCACCATGGACCAGGCGGGTGGCCAAGACGACCACGAGCACCAGCGCCGAGAGCACCAGGCCTAGCAGGTTCAGCAGCCGCTTGCGCTGCTTGGCCGCACGGATCTTGCGGTCTGCAATGGGCACCAGAACACGTTTCCAGTGCTTGAGCATGGCCAGCTGGCTCAGGGTGAAGGAAACGAATACGCCCACCACGTACAGCTGGACCAGCAAGGTGACATCGCCTTGGAACAGCAGCACCAGCGCGATCGCGGCAATGCCCAGGCACAGGATGCCGTTGGAGAAGCCAAGGCGATCGCCACGGGTGCGCAGCTGGCGCGGGAGGAAGCCGTCGGTCGCCAGATGGCTGGCCAGCAGCGGGAAGGAATTGAAGGCCTGGTTGCCGGCCAGCAGCAGCACGGCAATGGTCAGCACCGAGACGATCACCAGGCCGAAGGTGAAGTCGCCGAACACCGCCTGGGCCAGCTGGCCCAACACCGGGATCTGCACGAAGCCTTCGGGGATCGGCTCGCCGTGAAGCAGGAACGAGGCCTGCGGATCGGCGACGACCTTGATGCCGGTGGCCCGGGCAAGCATCAGCGTGCCCAGCGTCAGCACGCCGGAGAGCAGGCCCAGCACCAGCAGGATCCGCGCCGCGTTCTTCGCCCGCGGCTTGGCCAGCGTCTGCACGTTGGAGATCGGAACCTCGATGCCGGTCAACGCGGCCGACCCCGTGCTGAAGGCACGCAGGATCAGCAGCGCACCGACAACGCCATGCAGGCCATTGGCGAACTCGGCCTCCGGCACAATCGTGAAGTCCGCACTCGGGGCGAGCCCGAGGGAACCGGTCAGCGCCATCACGCCGCCAATGGCCACCAGCAGCAGCATGCCGATGACGAAAAGGTAGACCGGGATGGCCAGCGTCCAGCGGCCTTGCCCTTTGCCGCGCAAATTGCCGACCACGAGGAAGGCGACCAGGGCGGCGGCCACCCACGCCTTGTATTCGGCCACTGCAGGGAAAATGGCGGCAAGATACAGGGCCGCCGACGAGCTGGAAACAGCAACGGTGAGCACGAAGTCGACCAGCAGCGCCGCGGCCACCGCAGTGCCCGGACGTGCACCGAGGTTCTTCTTCACGATTTCATAGTCGCCGCCACCGGAAGGGTACTCCATTACCGATTGGCGGTAGGACAGCACCAGCACCACCAGCACCGCGAGGACCGCCAGTCCAACCATTGGCGAGAGCGCGGTCGCGGCGATGCCCGCAATGGCCAGGGTCAGCAGGATCTCGTCCGGCGCGTACGCCAAGGACGACAGGGCGCTGGAGGAGAAAATCGGCAACGCGACCTTGGGTGGCAACGGCTTCTTTTTCAGCTGTTCAGTGCTGAAAGGCCGGCCCACCAGGATCCGCTTCAAACCGTCAAATAATGCAGGCACGACACAACGTTATCGCAGGGTGCACGGCGCGGGCGTGCTTCACCATCGATAAACTGGGCGCGATCAGCGCTATTGTTGCATTCGTAGCACACAGCCCGTGGGCGCCAAGCGGCACGCGGCAAGCAGCAAAACCAAGGAGTTCTCGGTGGCACATTTCGTGATCATGGGGTGCGGACGCGTCGGTGTCGCGCTGGCCCACACGCTGGATTCGGCGGGGCATTCCGTGGCAGTCATTGACCAGGACCCGCATGCCTTCCGCCGGCTGAGCAAGGATTTCTCCGGCACCACGGTGACCGGCATGGGATTCGACAAGGACACGCTGGACGCTGCCAAAATTGGCGAGGCCTACGCGTTCGCAGCTGTTTCCAGCGGTGATAATTCCAACATTCTCGCCACTCGCGTATCGCGCGAAACCTATAACGTGCCCCACGTCGTGGCCCGCATCTATGACCCAGGACGAGCGGAGATCTATCAGCGACTGGGCATCCCCACCGTGGCAGCGGTCCGCTGGAGCACCGATCAGGTGCTTCGCCGGATCCTGCCGGACTATTCGATGCGCGGGGACTTCCGGGAGCCCTCGGGACGCCTGGTGCTGTCCGAAGTGGCCTTGCACCGCGACTGGTATGGCCACCTGGTCAAGGAGCTGGAAGCCGCCGCCGGGGTGCGCGTGGCCTATTTGACCCGCTTCGGCGAAGGCACCATCCCGGAGAACCGCACCCGGCTGCAGGGCGGCGACCTGGTGCATGTGATGATGCGGCTGGACGAGTCCAAAGACGTGGAAAAGATCCTTGCCAGCCCGCCAGCGGCGCAGACCAACGAATAACCTGAGAGGCATCCCATGAAGGTCATGATTGCCGGGGCCGGCTCGGTCGGTTCCTCCATTGCCCGTGAACTAATCATCAACCACCACGAAGTCCTGCTGATCGATCTGCAACCGGAAATGGCCGAACGCGCAGATCTTGAAGCGGTGAAGTGGCTGATTGGCGACGCTTGCGAATTAGCTGTCTTGCAGCAGGCGCAGCTTGAAGAGTACGACGTGGTCGTTTCGGCGACCGGCGACGACAAGGTCAACCTTGTGGTCTCGTTGCTGGCCAAGAGCGAATTTGGCATCCGCCGCACTGTGGGCCGCGTGAACAATCCGAAGAATGAATGGATGTTCGACGATGCCTGGGGCGTCGATGTTGCGGTCAGCACGCCGCGGCTGATGACCGCGCTGGTCGAGGAAGCCGTGGAGGTCGGGGACCTGGTGCGGCTGCTGACGTTGAAGACCGGCGAGGTCTACATGGTCGAGTTCACAGTCCCGCACGATTCGGCCTTGATCGGCCGCAGCATCGGGCGCATCTCGTGGCCCGAAGACACCACCATGATGGCAGTGGTCCGCGACAAGACGCCGTTCCCGCCCAGTGCCGATGATGTGATTGAGGGTGGCGATGAAATCTTCTTCATCACCACCCCGCACGCAGAACCCTTGCTGCGCCGCACGTTGCGCGACGCCACCCGCTAGGCCGCTGGCTTGGGCGTGCTGGTCTCGTCGCCGGCTACGGCCGCCGGCTTCGAGACCAGCCACGCGAACCACAGCCCCGCCGCATACAGCGGCACTCCCATCAGGGCACGGGCCAAGCCCAGGGCCACGACATCATCTGCGATGTACATCGGGATCTGCACCGCCAGGCGCAGCGCGAAAACAGCAATGATGATCCAGGTAGCCACCTGGTAACGGCGCAGGCGTTCGGGCTTCTTGCGCCATTCAGTGCCTTCATTGCGGATGAATCCGAAGAGCAGGCCGATCAGCGGCCAGCGGGCCATCACCGAAATCAGCAGTCCCGCCAGATAGGCGGCAGACACGTAGAACCCCGGAATGTAGTAGTCCTTGGCATTGCCCGAAGTCCGTGCGGCGAAGGCGCAGATCAGGATGCCGATCAGCCCAGAGCCTGCCTGGATCAGCGTCGAGCGCTTGGCCAGGCGGATGATCATGAACACGATGCCGAGGCTGATCGAGGCGATCAGCCCCCAGCCCAGATTGCTGGTAAGCGCGAAGACCATGATGAACACGAAACCGGGAAGCACGGTTTCCAGGATGCCGCGCACGCCGCCAACGGTGGTGAGCAAGTCAATTCCGCCGTCAGCGTTTTGCGTGATGTTGGAGTTCGAGCCGATCATCTCGGCGAAACTCGGATGCTTAGTTTCCGGTGCGGAATCATCGTCCGGACGGGATGCGTCGTTGTTCACCATGCCTACTTCCAATTAGACGCCAGCTGGCTGGCGTTCTCGAATCCTTGAGTGGCCGTCGCCGGTCATCGACGGGCTTCCGGCACGATGACGTAGCGCGGATTGAAGATCGTCGGGATCTGATCCACAGGAGCAACCATTCCCGAGTACTCCACCTTCACGCCCGGCTTGATGCCCGGAACGGTTTTCTGTCCCATGAACGCCAAGCGAACATGCGGCACAGTTCCGCGACGGGCCGACACGGTACCGAGCCGATCCACCACTACAGCGGTCAGCCCCGGGGCGACATTCGGCGCGGAGTAGCTCACCGATTGGACGTACCCGGTGTGCTCGACCCGCCCCTTGGATGGCAGCTGTTCCAGGCTGTCCAGCCGCTGGTAGGTGGGCTTCTGGCCCGAGGGGCCGAGCTGCGGAGTGACGGGTTTGTCCTTCAGCGACATTCTCTAGCCGATCTGGGTGATCTCTGGTCCGCGTTCTGGACGCTTCAGCTCAGGGTTCTGCTCGGGGGTTGCCGGACGGGCCTGGGCATTGGACGGGACGCTCAATGGCAGAAGTTCAGCCGGAGGCAGCGGCTTGTCGCCGCGATTGACCACGACGTCACGCAGAATCCCGTCGACAATGTTGGCGGCCTCCTCGTTGCCGATGGCCGCGCCGCCAATGACTGCACGCAGGAACCAGCGGCGGCCATCGATGCCGACAAAGCGCAGCGCAACATGCCCGGCGCGGCCGTCTGGCAGCTGCTGCGGCACCTTGGCGAGCAGCTCCTGGCCGTACTCGCCATCACGGGTGAAGATTTCACCGTTCTGGGCGCTGATGTCGCTCTTGATCTTGTCGCTGATGCCTGGCCACAGCGACTCGGACTTCGAAGACGAGAAAGCCATCAACTGGATCCGCGACTCGGCGATCTCCAGCGACACCGCGATAACACGCTTGTTGGACTCTTCAACGTCCATGCGGACCTTCAAGCCGGCTACCGGCTTGATCAGGATTGAGCCGAAGTCCAGGTACTCCTGCGTATTCTCGATGTCGTCATAGTCGAACGGGCCGGTCTTCGGCTCCTGCTCGTTCTGGGCTGCATCCTCAGCTGGTTCGGCGACTGGCTGCTCTTTGGCCTTCTTGCGCTTGAAAATCATGGTGTCCTTAGAAAATCTTGTCTTGCTCTCAAGGGTACTTACTTGGAGTTGAATCCGCCGGTCGAACCGAATCCGCCTGCGCCGCGGGCGCTGTCCTCCAGCGAATCCACTGCGATGAAGGCCGCCTGCTCGACTTTCTGGATAACCAGCTGGGCAATTCGGTCGCCCCGGCTGATTTCGAAGGACTCGGACTTGTCGGTGTTCAACAAGGTGACCATGATCTCACCCCGGTACCCAGCGTCAACAGTACCCGGTGCATTTACCACGGTAATGCCGTGCTTGGTTGCCAAGCCGCTGCGTGGGTGCACCAGACCAACGTAGCCATGCGGGATGGCTAGCGCGATGCCGGTAGGAACGAGCGCGCGGGCACCTGGCTCCAGCACAAGGGATTCGCGAGCATGCAAGTCAGCACCGGCGTCCGAAGGATGCGCGTAGCTGGGGACCGGCAAATCGGTGTCAAGCATCTTGATGGCAATGGAAATTGATGGCTCACTCATCGATGTAGGTCTTCCCCCGGAGTCTTGTGAAATGGTCACTCGATAGTTTCTCGTGCCTAACTCTATCGCGCACGCCGTCCAATGGCCTGCCAACCGGCTTCGAGGTCTTGAATCGGAGAATTATTGCCTAGACTTGGAACCATGAGTAATTCCAGCCCCGCGGGTTCGAACGTCCAGTACAGCGAAAAGCTTTGGCCATCGGCCAGCACCTGGATTTGGCCAATCATCATTTCCATCACCGCAGGTATTGCGCTAGCTCCGATCAGCAGCATCCTTGGATGGATTGCCGGTGCCGTCGTGTTGCTTTCGCTGATCGCGGTGTTCCTGCTGCGCACGCCGACCATCGAGGTCACCGATGAATTGGTGACCGTTGGACGGGCCAGCATTGAACGCAAGTACATCGGGGAGGTTGTCGGCTACCGCGGCGATGAGGCATTCAAGCAGCGTGGGCAGAAACTGCACGGCCTGGCCTACATGCTGCTGCGCGGCTGGATCGACGGAGTCGTGCGGATGGAGGTCACCGACGAGCGTGACACCACGCCGTACTGGCTGACGTCTACCCGGCGTCCCGAAGAGCTGGCGGCCGCCCTCTCGGGCGTGATGTACGAATTCACCGACGAAGGCAAGGCAGAAGCAGCCAAGCTGGAACAGTCCGAAGACGCTGCCGGCGAATAGCGTTGACTGCCTTGGAGCCCGAAAAGCGCATGGCGCCCAACCTTCTGGTTGGGCGCCATGCGCTTTTCGGAACTGCTGCGCGGGTTTTCATCCTTCGCACTCGCTGCAGAATTTTTGCCCGTTGTCCTCACGGACCAGCTGCGTGCGGTGGCGCACCATGAAGCATGACGCGCACGTGAATTCATCGGCCTGTTCCGGCAGGATTTCGACGCTCGCTTCCTCCTGCGGCGCCTCGCCGCCGGGCAGAACGTACTCTTCAGCCAAGGGGGTTTCCGCTTCGTCAACCAGGTTGGCCATGGCTGCGGTCTTGCCTGCTTTGAGCTGAGCGATTTCCTTGGCTCGTTCCGCTTCTGACATTGCCACGGGTGCAGCAGATTCACTTGCCATAATCGTTTTTGCTCTTTCCTGCAGGTCTTCGTCCTAGCCGGCTGCTCCACGAGGTGGAAACTTGTACCGGCATAGAAGTATAACGTTCTTCCGGGTAATCCATTCCCGTTCCTGCCACGCTATGCCATGGGCGCAAGGTTCGAGGAATTACGGCGTGAAGTTGAGGACTAATCTTGCGCCACACCCTGCGTGGTGGTAGGAATTCGGGCCTCAAGGTGGCAAAGTTTTACACAGGAAATAGAGCGTGTGGAGGGTAGAAATGCGTCAGCTGAGACTGGTGGGAATTCATGAAAATGGTTCCAGCCTGCAGGTCAGCAGTGACGACGGGATGAGCTTCGAGCTGCCTGTTGACGATGCACTGCGCAGTGCAATGGCTGAAATCGCCCGTTCGAGGGCTCCGAGGAACCGTGAGGAGTCCTCGGTCCATTCGCCGCGCGAAATCCAGGCACGAGTGCGCGCTGGCGCGTCCGCCTACGACCTGTCGCTTGAATGGGATGTCCCCGTCGAGGATATCGTCAAGTACGAAGGCCCGGTACTGGCTGAACGCGAGCACATCGCCGAGCTGGCACGCCGCGTCGAGGTTTCCGGACCGCAGACCGACGCCGAATACCGCGAGGTGTTCGGCGAAGAGCCGGCCGATCTCGGTTCCATGGTGGTCCACCGCCTGCACCAGCTGCACATCGATGCCGAGTCGGCGCGCTGGAATGCCTGGAAAGATCCGGAAGGCCAGTGGATCGTCACCGTGGAGTTCGATTCCCCGCTGCCGACCGAGAATGTCGAGTCACTGGATTCGGATTCGACTGCCGCTGCCGAGAACATTGCACGGTGGGCTTTCACTCCCGCGCGCAAGACGTTGAAGAACCTGAACCGCTGGGCCCAGACCCTAAGCGAGCAGGTAGCTCCTGAATACTTTCGCCCGGTCTCTGCACTGAACCAGCCAGAGGCGGAACCGGCCGCCGCAGCCAGCACTCCGGAGCCCGATGAGACCGAAGAACTGGTCACCTTGCTCAACGCTCGCCGCGGGCAGCGCACTAAGGACCAGGATCCGGAAGGCGAGGCTCGTTACAACGAGATCATCGAACGCAGCATGAGCAAGTACGACACCGATGACGAGGACGCGCTGCCGCATCTTCCGCAAGGGATTTCCGCGCGCACCTCGCAGCTGGTGGTCGTCACCAATGAGGACGACGGTTCGGGCAGTGCCGAGGACAAGCCGGCTGAACAGCCTGCCGAGGAGTCGGCTCCGCGCAAGGCCAAGCGCTCGTCCGTTCCCAGCTGGGATGACATCATGTTCGGCAAGCGCAAGAAGGACACCGACTCCTAGTGCGCAGCTGACACTGGAGAGCACAAGGGAGCGGGAACAGCAGTGAAGCAATGCTGTTCCCGCTCCCTTTGCGTTGCCGGCTATTTGGTGCGGTGCACCAGCAATGGCACGAACCGCTCCCCCGCAGTGAGCGACCCGTGCTGCCCCACCATGTCGAAGGCCATCGGTGCGACGCGTCGGCCGTCATAGAATGCGATGGCTTCGGCCGCCAAGATCATCAGATCGCCCAGCCGTGCCGCATGTTCTTCGGTGATGGCGCCGAAGTAGCCGCGTTCTATGGCTTCCTCGCGCGTCATCACCCAGGCTTTGGTGCCATAGGCCCGCTGCCAGGCCTCGCGGACCCGTAGCCGGCAGGCGTCATCGGCCTGCGGGTCGAAGGTCAGTTGGACGCCACGAGGTTCACCGCTGGTCAGCTCGACGCCCTCGACCAGCTCAGGCTGCTGGCTGTAGTCGATGCGCTGCGACGCTGGAATATCCACCATTCCATGGTCGCCGGTGATCAGCACCGTGGTTTCTTCCGGCAGCTTGGACACCAGGGTCTTGATGACGTAGTCCAGTTCTTCGAGGGTGTCCCGCCACTGGCTGGAGTCGACGCCGTATTTGTGGCCTGCCTTGTCCAATTCATTGAAGTACGTGTAGACCAGCGCGTTGCGGTTCGAGTCGAAGATCGTGCGGGTGGCACGTGCGCGCGCTGCCGGCTGGTTGGCCGGCACGAATTTGGGCCCGCGCAAGGACGCACGGGTCAGCGCCGACTTGGCAAACATGGGGATCGACACGGTCGCCACGTGGATGCCGTGCTCGGCGATCTTCTGGAAAACGGTCGGGCGAGTCTGCCAGGTTTCGGGGTCCAAGTCCCCAGGCCACCCGCCCAACTGGTTGACCACACGACGCTTGGCCGGGTCGATGACGTCATAGCCGACCATTCCATGCTCGCCAGGAGCCAAGCCCGTGGCCAGGCTGCTCAGGGATGTCGCGGTGGTCGAAGGGAAGCCAGTGCCCAGCTTCTGCCCCTTCTCGAACAGGCCGCGCAGGAAGGGCGCATGCCCGAGATGGCTTTTAAGCTGGTTCCAGCCCAGTCCATCAACCATGATCAGGGCTACTCGCTTGGTTGGGGCGAAGCCCAAGGCATTCTGATAGCCGTCAACCCCCATTGCCGCTGCCGCTGAGGGAAGAATCTCCGACAGCGTAGCCTGGCCATATTTGGGTGCTTCCGGGATTTTCTGCGGCGGTTCAGGCAGGCTGCTGAGCTTTTGTTCCTCGATCATGCTCAGGCGATCGTGGCCAGGCGCAGGCGCACAGCGAACTCGCGGGCCTTGTTCACGGCCTGCTGGCCATCGGCTTCGGCACTGACGCGGATGACCAAGTCCTCAGGCTGCGAGGTGCCATTCAGCCCGTGGTCAGCATCGCACTGCGGATCTCCGCAGGAAGCAGGGGCCAGGTCGATCCGCTTGGTTCCGTCCCAGGACAGCCCGAAGGTCAGTTCCTTGACTGGGTCAGCGGACGAGTAATGCTGCGGCTGGTGATAGACGAAGCTCGTGGCAACCGAAGCGATGCGCGCCAACGAAATCATCTCGACTGATACTTGCGCCATGACATCTTTGCCATGGTCATCAAGCTGCTGGTCATCTACGTGCAAGATGAAAAGCACCTTTTCGCTCATCACCATGACGGTGATGTGGCGGTGGACCTCGGTATGGTCGAAGTGAGTTTCCAGATGCACATAGTGGTCAAGCACCGGTTGGCCCATCATGGCCTCAGCCAGGACATCTTGGACCATCTGCGGATAAAAACCCGCACGGACCAAGTCATGCTGAAGCTCAGCGCCAGGAGTGGTCGAATACGTTGGAGAACTCATGCCCCCAATTCTACTCAGTCGCCACCGGCAATTCACGTTTCGGCGTTTGCACTCAGCTGCGCAGCGCACGGCGGACGCTATCCGTGCGCTGCTCTGCGTTGCTGATCTGGATGCTCACTGCCAGCACACTCAGCGAATCTGTGGCAACAGTGATCGGCGCGAATTTGGCAACTGTCACTTCAGGATGGTTGTCCTTGAAGAGCGAGACACGGGTGATGAAGTCTTTCAAGGCCTCCAGATCCACTGCCGGCAATCCCTGGTAGCCGAATAGACGCACGCTGCTGCGCGGACGGCGGATGAGCTGTTCCAGGTCATGGGTGGAGAACGGCGCCACGCCGTGGGCCCAGTCATCGAGCAGGTTGACCGGATCGCCGCTAAGCCCGAAGGAAATAACCGGACCCAGCAACGGGTCCTCCATGGCCTTGACAACGCAAGCCTGCCCGGCTGGCGCCATGCTCTGCACATCCAGGGAGTCCACGCCGTATGCGGCCATCAGCGACTTCATGTGCGCGAAGTTCGCCTCCAGGCTCTGCTTGTCCGGGATGCTCAAGCGCACGCCGCCCAGGTCCAGGCGTTGCCGCAGATCGGGGTCGTTGGCTTTCAAGGCGACCGGCCAGCCGAGCTGCTCGGCCGCCGCGACGGCTTCTTCGGCTGTGTGCACCACCCGGTGGGAAAGGAACTTGATGCCGTAGAAGTCCAGAAGCTTCCGCACCTGCTCGTCGTTCAATTCCAGCAAGTTGGTCCCTGAAATGGTCTTCACCAACTCATCTAAGTACTCTGCCGCGCCTTCGACATCGATGCCATCCGGGTCGCTCATCGGCTCGTAGGGAACGTCCACCCACTGCTGGTAGCCATAGGCCTTGGCCAGGGCACCGATCACCGTGGTGGGAGATGTATACACCGGAATTCCTTGCTTCAGGCCTCCGGTAATCTTCGTATCCGCCAGCCCCGGAACCAGGGCCACCACCGGTTTCGGCTGCCCGATGAACTCCTTGGCTACCTTGAGGACCGCTCGGGTATCCAGCTCCGAGTAGGGCAGGTGCGCCAACATGATGGCGTGGACTTGCGGGTCATCCACCAGTTCCTGGATCCGGGCGCGCAGCACCGGAATGGCCTTGGACTGGCCGATACTGTAATCCAGCTCGTCGCCCCGCACAGTGATGTTCAGGTTCCGGTCTTCAGCGACATCGCACACCACCTCGGCGATGGTCAAGGAATTGGACAGGATCGCGACGTTCGGGCCCTTGGGTGGCGGGAAGACTGAAAGCAGGGAGGTGACATCCAGGAGCTCTTCGGCGGAGCGGACGCGGATCACGCCGGACTGGCGCAGAATTGCGTTCATTGCCCCCGGTGCTGCCTGCCCTACGCGCACAGAATGGCCGGGTGGAAGGCGACGGCCCATCACGTCGGACTTGGCCACGATTACCGGCTTGCTGCGGGCCAGGCGCCGAGCGATGCGCGCGAATTTGCGCGGGTTGCCAAAGGATTCCAGGTACAGCGCCACCACATGGGTCCGCGGGTCGTCCTCGAAGAACTGCATGGCGTCGTTGCCGGAAACATCAGCGCGCAGGCCGGCGGAAATGGCGCTGCTGGGGCCTACCCCCTGCTGCAGGGCGACGCCCTGGATGATCGTGCCCATGGCCGCCGATTGGGTGAAGAATCCTACGTTTCCTGCGGCCGGGACATGCTGGCTCCCAGTGGCATACAGCTTCACCTGCGGGTCGGTATTCATCAACCCGGCCGATCCCGGCCCGACTACGCGCATGCCGTTGGCACGAGCCAGCGCCACAAGTTCGCGCTGTGCGCCCAGCCCTTCAAGGGTTTCGTATCCTGTGGTCATGATGACCAGGGACTTCACCCCGTGGGCGGCGCAGTCGGCAATGGCGTCCTTGACCCCCTCACGCGGAATGCACAGTACGGCGACATCCACCGGTCCTGGAATTTCGGTGACCTTTCCGTAGGCCACCATGCCGCCGACTTCCAGGGCCGCATCGTTCACCGCATAGACCGCACCGGTGTACCCGGATTCGATAATTTGCTCCAGCACGTCGTGCCCGAGCTTGCCCCAGGTGCGGCTGGCACCGATCACTGCCACCGACTTGGGCGCCAGCAGCGCTGCCACGCTGCTCGCTTCGGCGCGGTGCTCTCTCGCCTCGGTCACTTCGCGGGACTTCTCGGTGGGGCTGATGGAAAATTCGAGCATCACCACGCCATCTTCGAAATGGCGGGCGACGGCGTAGCCCGCATCGGAGAAGACAGTGAGCATCTTGCGGTTCTCCGGAAGCACCTCGGCTGAAAATTTCTCAATGTCGTTTTCACGGGCCGCCGCGGCCAGGTGCTCCAGCAGGATCGAGCCGATCCCAGTTCCCTGGTACTCGTCCGAGACGTTGAAAGCTACTTCGGCTTCCCGCGGATCATCCAAGCGATCGTAGCGGCCGACACCGATGATCCTTGCGCCACGAACCACTGTAAAGGCGACGCGATTCACATGGTCCACATTCGTGAATCGCTCCAGCTCTTTGGGGGTCAGCGACGACTTGTACGTAAAATAGCGTAGGTAGACTGACGTCTCGGACTGCTGCTTGTGCATGTCCTGGAGCGCTTGGGAATCCTGCGGGGTGATTGGCCGCAGGTGCGCTGTTGTCCCGTCGCGAAGCACAACATCTGCTTCCCAATGCGCCGGATATGCCGCCGAAAGTTTACGATCCACCATAGGCTTAGGATAGTCGGCAGTTCGGCGTTGCGCCCAGATGCAACACGAAGATTCGGCAGTTCCGGCCCTAAGACAGTAGATGAAGGACGAACAGAGTAATGGCTCCTAAGAAGTCTGAAGAGATTCCAGCGGATTTCGTTGAAAATATCGTCGATATAGACGTCACCAATGAAATGGAATCATCCTTCTTGGAGTACGCCTACTCTGTCATCTACTCCCGTGCGCTTCCCGACGCCCGAGACGGCCTGAAGCCGGTTCAGCGGCGCATCCTGTTCCAGATGGCCCAGATGGGCTTGCGCCCCGAGAAGGGCCACGTCAAGTCGGCCCGCGTGGTCGGCGAGGTCATGGGCAAGCTGCATCCGCATGGCGACACCGCAATCTACGACGCCATGGTCCGTTTGGCCCAGGATTTCTCGCTGCGGCTTCCGCTGATCGACGGCCATGGCAACTTCGGTTCGCTCGATGACGGACCAGCAGCCCCGCGCTACACGGAGGCCCGCCTGGCAGCTTCTGCCGTCGCGATGACCGCAAATCTGGATGAAGACGTCGTCAACTTCGTGCCGAACTACGACAACCAGTTCATGCAGCCAGAAGTGCTGCCCTCTGCGTTCCCGAACCTGCTGGTCAATGGCACCACCGGCATTGCCGTGGGCATGGCCACCAACATGGCTCCGCACAATCTGGGCGAAGTTGTCGCCGCTGCGCAGCACCTGCTCAAGGAACCTGAAGCCACCGTCGAAGAGCTCATGAAGTTCATTCCGGGCCCGGATCTGCCGTCAGGTGGCAGCATTATCGGATTGGACGGCATCAAGGATGCCTACCGCACCGGTCGCGGATTGTTCCGCACCCGGGCCACGGTGATCATGGAGAAGATTTCAGCACGCAAGTCGGGCCTCGTGGTCACCGAACTGCCATATGGCGTGGGTCCTGAAAAGGTCATCGAGAAAATCAAGGATGGTGTCAACAGCAAGAAGATCTCCGGCATTTCCGATGTCGTGGACCTGACCGACCGGCATCACGGCCTGAAGCTGGTCATCGAGCTGAAGAACGGTTTCAACCCGAACGCCGTGCTTGCCAGCCTGTACAAGTACACCCCGATGGAAGATTCCTTCGGCATCAACAACGTTGCCCTGGTCGATGGCCAGCCGCGCACCATGGGGCTGCGTGAGCTGCTGACCGTGTATGTGGACCATCGGATAGATGTAGTACGCCGCCGCACCGTGCACCGCCTGGCCAAGCGCGAGGACCGCCTGCACCTGGTTGAGGGCCTGCTCATTGCCATCGTTGATATTGACGATGTCATTGCCATCATCCGTTCTTCCGAGCAGACCGCTGAAGCACGCGAACGCCTGATGACGGTCTTCGACCTGAGCGAACCGCAGGCCAGCCACATCCTGGAACTGAGGCTGCGCCAGCTGACCAAGTTCTCCAAGCTGGAGCTTGAAACCGAGGCCGAGCAGCTGCGCAACGAAATCGAGGAATTGCGCGCCATCCTGGAGTCCGACGAGCTGCTGCGCACCGTGGTTTCCAACGAACTCGGTGAAATGGCCGAGACCTTCGGCACCCCGCGCCGGACCAAGCTGCTGAAGTCTGCCCAGCTGGCACCGCTGAAGGGCACCGCGCTGCCCGAAGAAGTCGGAACCGGCAAGAAGGCCAAGCTGGCGATGGAAGTATCCGATACCCCATGCTGGGTTCTGCTCTCTGCCACCGGGCAGATCGCCCGGACCCCCGATCGGCAGGCCGTGGATTACGCCGCGGCGCGCATCAAGCATGATGTGCTCACCTCGCAGGTCGCCTCCAGCGCCCGCGGAGAAATCGGCGCCCTGACATCTGCCGGCCGCATTATCCGCATCTCGCTGATCGATGTTCCGGTACTCCCCGAGTCCCACGGCTTCCCGCAGCTGGCCCATGGCGTGCCGATCTCCGAATTCCTCAAGCTGGGCAAGGGCGAAAGCGCGGTGGCGCTGGTTCCGCTGAACCGGGTCCTTGCCATTGGCACGCAGAACGGCGTGGTCAAGCGCGTGAGCCCTGACTACCCGCTGAACCGTGACGAGTTCGAGGCGATTACGCTCAAGGACAAGGACGTGGTGATTGCCGCGGCACCGGCCGAAGACGCCGACGAGCTGGTGTTCATGACCAAGAACGCGCAGTTGCTGCGTTTCAGCGCTTCGGCCGTGCGCGCCCAGGGCCGCACCGGCCAAGGCATGGCGGGCATCAAGCTCGCTGCCGACGACCAGGTGATCTTCTTCGGAGTGGTCCCTGCCGGTGCCAGCGACGCCGTGGTAGCCACCATCGCTGCCGGTTCGCAAACCCTTCCTTGGACGTCGGGCCAGTCGGTGAAGCTCACCGAGTTCTCCGAGTTCCCGGCCAAGGGCCGCGCCACCGCGGGCGTGCGGGCGCACCGTTTCGTCAAGGGCGAGGACCACCTGCAGCTGGCTTATGCCGGCCAGGGCCCGGCACGCGCCAGTTCCACGGCGGGTGTGGTGCGTGCATTGCCTACCGAATACGGCAAACGCGATGGTTCGGGAGCCCCGTTGGCCCAATCAGTGAACATCATTGGCGGAGCCATCAGCGGAGGAGACGAAGCTCCGGCGGCACCCGCTGCCCAGGAACCCATCCCAGCCGCAGCACAGGAAGCGTTGATTCCCGAACCGGCCAAGGCCAAGCCAGCTCCCGCCATCACGCCGGGAGAAGATGCGCTGCCTTTCGATGACGGCGGCGTAATCCTCTGAACTGAAATGCGCTGAGCCGTCAGCGCCAGGATTGAACGCGGCGCCGTGTCCACCTTGCATGCCAAGATAGAAACGGCGCCGCCGGTCTATGCGTAGACGGGGGGCTTCTGGCTGCCCAGTTCAATGCGGTGGGTGCACTGCGCAGCGAGCTGCTGGTCATGGGTGATCATGACGACGGTTCGCCCGGCAAGAGCCTGATGCAAGGTCGAGAGCAGCTCTCGGGCCTCATCGACGCCGAGGTGTGCTGTCGGCTCATCGAGCAGGATGACCTGGTGGCCGCCTGCCAAGGCGCGCGCTACGGCGAGCTTGCAGCGTTGCCCGCCGGACAGCTGGTGCCCGCCGGAACCAATGCGCGATTCGAGGCCTTCGGGCTGTGTTGCCAGCCAGTCCGCAAGCCCGACCTGCGCCAAAACCGCTTCCAGCTGGGCATCGCTGCGCTGCTGGTCGTCATCGACTCCCAGCATCAGGTTCCGGCGAATCGACGAGTCGAAAAGGTGCGCTTCTTGCGGGCACCACGCCACCGACGACAAGTTTGCCTGCTGCAGATCCAGCAGGTTGCCGTGGGCATCGATTCCCTTCAGCGCTCCCGAGCGTGCAGGCAACGCGCCGAGCAAGGCGGTGAGCAATGTGGATTTCCCTGAGCCCGAAGGCCCGGTAATGGCCGTCCACTGTCCCGCGGGAATGCGCACGCTCAGATTCTCCACGACCGATGGACCATCGTCGTATCCGAGGCTGAGATCTTGCGCTTCGTAGCCGGCGATCTTTCGCGGCATGGCTGGAGCATTGCCTTGCGCCGCTGGTGCCGGGCTGCTGCGCATGCCGCGTTCGGCCAGCTTCGATGACAGTTCCTTCAGCGCACGTCCCTGCTGCACCGCGAGCAAGGCATTTCCAGCGCTCTCCCCCAGCGCGAGGCTCAAGAGCACGGCGAGCGCTGTATGGGATGCGCTGCTGTGCGATAGCGCGGTGATGGCGATGGCAAGCAGCACGCTGGCCAACGTGGCCAGGGCGGTGGCGCTGCCTTGGCCTAGTGCGTGCCGGCGAGCGCGTTGCGTATTGCGGGTTTCTGCTTCCTGGAAGCGGCCTAGGATGCGTTCCAGTACCTGGTTGCTGCGCAGCGCGGACTTGTGCCGCAAGATGCCCAGCACGCTCTGGTTCATCTGCATCCGGTGGCGCAGCTGGAGCACGAAGTGCTCGCCTTCAATGCGCTGGACAAGCCAACGAACCGGGAAGACCAGCACCCCGAACGCGCCAAGGGCAAGATAACCGAACTCCGGCTGGATGATGTACAAGGCCGCAGCAGCGGCCACCCACAGTGCGATTGCCTGCAGCGGCGGGAACAGCACGCGGGCCAAGAGGTCGCGCAGTTCATCCACCTCGGCCAGCAAGAATCGCAGGATGACCGAGGAACGGCTGAGCAGGCCCCATCGTGCCGGGTTGGCCACCATGGCGTTCCACATCTTCTCGCGCAGATCAGCAGCGTAGGCCAGGACCGCGTCGTGGATTGCCAGTTGTTCCAGGTAGCGGAAGACTGCTCGCCCGATGCCGAGGGTGCGGACCATGACGAAAGCTACGGTCAGGTGGAGAATGGCCGGCTGGTAGCTGGATTCAACGATCAGCCATCCGCTCAGCGCCGCGAGCGCCACGGCGCACAGCACGCTCGCGGTCCCCCAGAGCACCGCTTTCGGGGCAGCCTTGTAGCCCATAAGCAAATCGCGCATCGGATTGAAGCGGGTGTTCCCAGGCGCTTGGGCTGTTGCCCCCGGCTGGGTCTGCGAGGCATCCGGCTGCTGGTGGCACATGGCTTGCCCATACGCCACGGCTTCAGCAGCCTCAACGGCACGTCCCGGATTCTGGCTCTGGCCAAAGGCTGGGTCATGGCTGGCGAGCAGGATGGCGCAGCGGGCAGGCAATTCCCCAAGCAGTTCGCGCACTGCCCGGGCGTTGGCCTCATCAAGGTGCGCGGTTGGCTCGTCGGCCAGCAGCACCGTGCACTGATCGTCGCTGTGGACCCGCAGCAGGGCTCGCAGCACTTCCAGGCGGCGCAGCTCGCCGGGCGAGTATTCTCCGATTGGACGGTCGAGCATGGAGCGCAGCGACAGCCGGGTGCTGAGCTCCTCGCGCAATTCGGCAGGTGCCGCCGGGGCATCCTGGTCAAGTTGTTCGCTGCCGGTCATTGCGTTGAACTGCGGATGCTGGCTGATCATGGCCAACTGGCCGGCAATGAAGATCCGCCCGCTAGCCAAGGCCGGGTCGAACGTGTTGTCGCTGCTGTGCGCCTCGGCGATCAGCTTGAGCAGCGTGCTCTTGCCCGTGCCGCTGGCCGTGGACAGCACGAGCCGTTCGCCGGCGCGCAACTGGATATCGACGGCGCGGTGGATTGGATGCTCGCAATCATAGCTGATCTGCAGATCCGAGACTTCCAGGACGTTCTGCGGATTCGCTGCGGTGCCAGCCCGCAGCTGACGGGCCGGGGTGGGTGCGGTGAGGGCCGTGTACTTCTGGTAGGCGGCCAGCCCGTCATCAGCCGCATGGTAGGCGGAGCCCACTTCACGCAGTGCGGAGAACAGCTCGGGTGCCAGGATCAGGATGATCAGCCCGGAGGCGAGATCCATGTTCCCGCCGACCAGCCTCACGCCGATCATCACCGCGAGGACCGCCACCGAGAGGGTCGAGATCAGTTCCAGCCAGAAGCTGGACATGAAGACGGTCTTCAGGTTGGCCATGGTGGCCACCCGGTACTTGTTGCTCACGGCCGCGATGGCGTTGCCGTGGGAACGGGCTCGGCCAAGTCCCAGCAGCGCCGGCAGGCCTTGGGCCAGTTCATAGAGCTGATGGGCAAGCCGGTCGAGGGTGGCCTGGGATTCATTGAGGGTGTCCTGGGTGTGCAGGCCGATCAGTGCCATGAACACCGGGACCAGCGGGATGGTCAGGACCAGCACCACCGCGCTGATCCAGTCCAGCTGGAGGATGAAGATGCCAAGCAGCAGCGGTACGGCCACGGCGCCAATGAACGCGGGAATGAATTTGGTGAAGTAGTCATCGAGCTTCTCAAGGCCATGGCTGGCCAGGGTGGCGGTGACCGGTATGGACTGCTGCTGTGCCGCGGGGACGATGGCCGGCTGCTCGGCTTGCCTGCGGACCAGGTTCAACCGCAAGCGTTCCTTTGCGCCTAGGCCCATGCGCCGGGCTCCTGCATTCAAGCCCCACGCGCTGAGTGCTCGAAGCGCGGCCCCGGCTAATGCCAGGACCAGCAACTGCGGTTCATTGGCGCCCCCCGCGGCCATGGTGGCGATCCATTGGCCCAGGGCGTAGGCGACGAGGACCAGCCCCGCGACCTTGAGCGCTGAGAACAGCGCCAGGACCAGGAATTGTCGTGGCGTGATCAGTTCACGCGGCAGGAATCGCGGGGTTGGCATTGCTACTCTTTCCGTCGAAAACGCAGTTACTTGATGATCGAGACGACACGATGGGTGTCGGGAATATGCTCTTCGCGCAAGCGCTTGCGGAATACCCAGTAGCTCCACGCCTGGTAGGCCAGGACCATCGGCACGCCAAAGGCAGCGACGATGCTCATGAGCTTCAAGGTGTAGGCCGTGCTTGACGCGTTGGCCACGGTGAGATCGAAGGCCGAGTCAATGGTCGACGGCAGCACCACCGGGTAAGCGGCGGTGAAGATCGCGGCGACTCCGGCCAACAGGGTTACTCCCAGTGCGATGAAGGAAACTCCTTCGCGTCCAGCGCGTCCGCTGATCATCGATGCAGCCAGGGCGATGACCGCCAGGCCCATCACTGCCCATGCGATGCCGGAGTCGTTATCCAGCAGCACCAGCAGTGCCCACGCGACCAGGGGCAGGATTGCTACCGGCAGCCAGCGGCCTACGAGCTTGCCTGCTTCGTGGCGGACCGCACCGTCGGTTTTCAACCGCAGGAAAGCCAATGCATGGATCCAGCAGAACGCCACCACCGCTACGCCACCGAGAATGGCATGCCAATTCAGCCAGGCGAAGGCTCCGCCGATCCGGTCCCCGTTCTCATTCAAGGGCAACCCCAAGGTGGTCAACGCCAGCATGGCTCCGACGCCGAAGGCAGCGACCAACGATCCGAGGCCCAGGGCCAGATCCCATGCTTTCCGGGTTGCGGCGGTGATCGCCTTGCCCCGGTATTCGATGGCCACAGCACGGAAGATCAATGCCACCAGGACAATGGTCAACGGAATGTAGAGTGCCGAGAACAGCGAAGCGTACCAGTGCGGGAAGGCGGCGAAGGTCGCGCCACCGGCGGTCAGCAGCCACACTTCGTTGCCGTCCCAGACCGGGCCAATGGTATTCAGCAAGAGGCGCTTGCGTTTCTCAGTGGAACGTCCAAGCCCGATGAGCATGCCGACCCCGAGGTCGAAGCCTTCAAGGAAGAGATAGCCGCACCAGAGCAGCGCTATCACAACGAACCAAAGTGTTGGAAGCCAATCCATTGAAATTCTCCTTCGTCCGTTCCGCTAGTAGGCGAATGCCAGTACGTCGTCATCATCGTTGTCAGGCCCCTTAGGGCCCCCGGATGACGAATGATCTGCCGCTTCGAGCTCCGGCATTGCCGATGCCACGCCGCCTCGGATGTAGCGAGTGAGCAGGACCAGTTCCACAACCAGCAGCACGCCATAGATTGCAGTGAGCGAGATCAGCGAGAACAGCATTTCACCTGCACTGACGGTAGGAGAGACCGAGGCCGCGGTATACATGAACACCTGGTCCACCCCGCCCATCTGCGGGTTAGGCGCAACGGTGAACGGCTGCCTGCCCATTTCGGTGAAAATCCAGCCGGTGGCGTTGGCGCCGAAGGGTGCGGCGATGCCCAATACCGCCAGTCTCGAAAGCCATTTGCTTTCCGGGACGGTGCCCTTGCGGGTGATCCACAGCGCGACGCCGGCTGCCAGTGCCGAGAGTCCGCCCAGAGTGATCATCAAGCGGAAGCCCCAGTAGGTCACTTCCATCACGGGCAGGTAGTTGATTTCCTGGCCCGCGTACTGGCCGAAGGACTCATCGCTTGGATAGTACTTGCCGTATTTTTCCTGGTATTCCGGAATCAGGGTATTCACGCCCTTGATTTCGGTGGTGAAATCTCCGTTGGCCAGGTACGAGAGAATGCCCGGAATTTCGAAGACAGCTACGACGTTGTCGCAGTTGGTTGCGCCTTGGGCGTTGATATCGCCCAACGACAGCACGGAGAAGCCGGTACCATCATGGCAAGCTGCCTCTGCCGCTGCCATTTTCATCGGCTGCTGTTCGAACATCAGCTTTGCTTGCTCGTGCCCGCTCAGAGCAACACCGAGAAAGGCGACCATGGCTACCGAAGCACCGATGCGCAGTGACTTAATCCAGACCTGGTAGTCGGTCTTGTCGCGGTTCTTGCCGCGGTTTGGGTCTTCACCCACGACTACATATCCGTTGGCGTCCACGGTGTCGATGCCTTCCTTGCGGCGGCGGTAGAGGTGGAACCAGGAGATGCCCAGCAGGAAGCCGCCGGCAACGGCGAAGGCGCCGAAGATGGTGTGCGGGAAGGTCACGAGCGCAGTGTTGTTGGTGAACACCGCCCATGCGTCGGTCATCACGGCGCGGCCGTCAACAATTTTCGTTCCCACCGGGTGCTGCATCCATGAGTTCGCCACGAGGATGAAGTAGGCCGAAAGAATCGTTGCCAAGGAAGCGCACCAGATCGTAGCCAGGTGGACACGCTTGGGAAGCTTCTTCCAGCCAAAGATCCACAGCCCCAGGAAGGTCGATTCGACGAAGAAGGCCAGCAGTGCTTCCATGGCCAACGGGGCACCGAATACGTCGCCGACATAACGGCTGTATTCGCTCCAGGCCATGCCGAATTGGAACTCCTGGACGATGCCCGTGGCAACGCCCATGATGAAGTTGATGAGGAAAAGCTTTCCCCAGAATTTTGTCATTCGCAGCCAGTGCTCGTTGCCGGTGCGATGCCACATGGTTTGCAATGTGGCCACGGTCAAGCCCAGTCCAATGGTCAGGGGCACCATCAAGAAGTGGTAGACCGTCGTAATGCCGAATTGCCAGCGGGCAATCTCTAGAGCATCCATGGATTCCTCAACTATCGTGGGATGGAATGTAAACCGCTTTTCTACGTTTCGTAGAAAAGACCTCCAAGGCCAGAATAGACGATTTCGACAGCTTGTAGAAATCGACGGGATTAGCAGGTTTTGCCGGCTGCAAATTTCAACACCGCGGGCGCGAGCGCAAATACTAAGCCTATTGACAGGGTTGTGTCTACGGCTCTTAAAAAACCCAAGTCAACAAGTTTCACCCGGGACATTCCCATAACGCGCAGCGAAACTGCTAAAGCCTGTACTCACCCATCTCTTTTACGCTCCGTAGAAATATTGTGGAAAGATGGCTACAATTAAGAGCCCAAGCAGTCTGCATGCTCTCGCTGAGTGCAAGCAACCGCGTTAGAACTAATGCAAGTGAGGTACGACCTAGTGGCCAGCCTTGGCGATCTGGAACGCTCCGTCATGGATCTTCTGTGGGATTCCGCAGAACCACTCACCGCGAATGACCTTCGTGATGATTTGGCGGTGCTTGGCACCGACGCGAAAGAACTCGCAGTAACGACGGTGCTGACCGTACTAGCACGTCTCGAGAAGAAGGGTCTGGTGGAGCGCGAGCGCACTACCCGCCCTCACCGATACGCAGCTTCATCCTCCCGTGAGGATCACACCGTTGGACTGCTCAACGACGCACTGGGCACCGCTCAGGACCGTGAAGCAGTTTTGGCACGATTCATTGGAGGCATCTCCCCCGACGAAGCAGCTTCCCTGCGTGCTATCTTGGACTCAGTAAAGTCCGCATAATTTAGATGAACTTCGGGGACTGAGTGCTTCTCACCTCATATTTCCTAGCGGCGTTGGCTATCGCATTGGCGTGGCCGACGCCGTTGGCTTTATCCAAGGCGAATTGGACCGCGCGCTCACCAGTGCAAGCGGTACTCCTGTGGCAAGCCATTGCTTTAGGCGGTGGCCTTTCCATGATCGGCTCAATGCTTGTCTGGGGCTTGGACCCACTGGGCGATGATCTGATCTCCGCGCTGCATGGTGGATGGCTCCTACTGACAGGAGACACGAGTGTGCCCTACCCCGGCATCGTGCACCTCTTCGCCTTGAGCACAGCTCTGCTCTTCGGTTTCCACCTGGTATTGACCCTCATGCGCGCTGCTTGGCGCACCTCCCGCCAACGAGCCAAGCACCGGCAGCTACTTCGCCTGTTGAGCAACCCCTCGCAGACGCGCGCGAACACCTTGGTTATCGATCATGATATGCCCGTGGCATACTGCGTGCCCGGCATCTCGCAGTCGGTGACCGTGCTGTCACGGGGATTGCTCACCCAGCTTTCGGCTCAAGAGCAGCAGGCGGTCATCGCCCATGAACGCTCCCATTTGGATCAACGCCATGATTTGCTAATCCTGGCCTTCACTGCCTGGCACGAAGCGTTGCCCTGGTTGCCGACCTCACGGCTTGGACTCGATGCAGTGCGCCAACTGATCGAAATGCTGGCCGACGACAAAGCGCTGGAAAAGGCCAATCGGCAGACGCTGCTCAAAGCCATCGTCACTGTGGCCACCGCAGCGACCATGGATGACCGCTCGTCAACGCCTCATGCCTCTAGCGCCGGTCTGGTTGGCATGCCCGATGGCGAAGTATCATCCCGCAGGCTCAAGCGCTTGCTCTCCCCGCAAGATCCGCTGAGCCGCCCGCAACGGGCACTGGTGCTGCTGAGCACCATCATGCTGATGGTCTGCCCGACAGTTCTGCTCATAGCGCCACGGCTGCTGGACTGGTAGCACCCGCTCGATCCCATGCAACGACGTCCTTGAACCCCAGTGGAGCTCAAGGACGTCGTTGCATCTGCGGTTCTAAACGTCGATGCGTTCCCGTTCAAGATCGTCGGCGCCGTCGATGATGAACTTCTTGCGCGGTGCCACATCCGAGCCCATCAGCAGGTCGAAGACTTCTTCGGCTGCCTGCGCATGCTCGATGCCAACACGGCGCAGCATGCGATGGCGTGGATCCATGGTGGTTTCAGCCAGCTGGTCTGCATCCATCTCACCCAGGCCCTTATAGCGCTGGATCGGCTCCTTGTAGCGTCGGCCTTCCTTCTCCAAGCTGGCCAGCAGCTTGGTCATTTCCGTCTCTGAGTAGGTGTAGATGACTTCGTTCTGCTTGGCGCCCGGATTAATTACCTCGATGCGGTGCAACGGCGGGACCGCCGCATAGACGCGACCGTGCTCAATCATCGGACGCATATAGCGATAGAACAGCGTCAGCAGCAGGGTGCGAATGTGCGCACCGTCAACGTCAGCATCGGTCATCAGGATAATCTTGCCGTATCGCGCTTGCTCGATGTCGAAGCTGCGGCCCGAACCAGCACCTATCACTTGGATCATCGCTGCGCACTCAGCATTGGAGAGCATGTCCGAGATCGACGCCTTTTGCACATTCAGGATCTTGCCACGAATCGGCAACAACGCCTGGTACTCGCTGGAGCGTGCAAGTCGGGCGGTGCCCAATGCGCTGTCGCCCTCGACGATGAACAGTTCGGATTTGCCGACTTCCTTGCTCCGGCAATCAAGCAGTTTGGTTGGCAGCGACGAGGATTCCAAAGCCGTCTTGCGACGCTGGGTTTCCTTATGCATGCGTGCCGACACACGAGACTTCATCTCGTTGACGACCTTCTCCATCAGCGTGGAGGCTTCAGCCTTTTCGTTGCGCTTGCTGGAGCCCAGACGATCATTGAGCGCCTTTTCCAGTACCTTGGAAACAATCTGGCGCACCTGTGGGGTACCCAAAATTTCCTTGGTCTGGCCTTCGAACTGGGGCTCGGCCAATCGGACGGTCAGCACGGCGGTCAAGCCCGCCAGAACGTCGTCCTTTTCCAGCTTGTCTTTCTGGCCGAACTTTAGCTTGCGCGAGTTGGCTTCGATATTCTTGCGGAAGGACTTGAGCAGGGCCTGCTCGAAGCCTGCGGTATGCGTACCGCCCTTGGGCGTCGCAATAATATTGACGAAGCTGCGCAGGGTGGTTTCATAGCCGATCCCCCAGCGGACCGCCACGTCCACTTCGCAGACGCGCTGCACATCCTCAATATGGCTGCGGCCATTGCTGTCGATGACCGGAACCTTTTCATGGAAGGAACCGCTGCCTTGGAAACGCCAGATGTCTGTAACCGGTGAATCGCTGCTCAGGTAGTCGACGAACTCGCTAATGCCGCCGTCATGCTGGAACACTTCCTCATGGGGTCCGTCTGCGCCCGGGGTGTCCGGCAGTCCGCGTTCATCACGCAGGGTGATGCGCAGCCCCGGGACCAGGAAGGAGGTTTGGCGGGCGCGATCCTGCAATTCCTTATAGGAGAATTTCGCATCCGGGGTGAAGATATGGCTGTCGGCCCAGTAGCGAATGCGCGTTCCGGTTACGCCGCGTTTGGCTTTGCCGATAATTCCCGGAGGCGTTGCGGTCTCATGGGCCTTGAACGCCGCATCGGCTTTCTTGCGCCCCTTATCGGTAAATTTTCCTGGTTCGCCGCGACGGAACTGCAAGCCGTAGGTTTTGCCGCCGCGGTCAACTTCCACGTCCAAGCGGGCCGACAGAGCATTTACTACTGAGGCGCCCACGCCGTGCAGGCCGCCGGATGCGCTGTAGGAGCCACCGCCGAACTTGCCACCGGCGTGCAATTTGGTGAAGACGACTTCCAAACCGCTCAGCCCAGTCTTGGGTTCAACATCCACGGGGATGCCACGGCCATCGTCTTGGACTTCGACCGAGCCGTCAGAGTGCAAGATAACATCAATGGCCTGCCCAAACCCGCCTAACGCCTCGTCAACAGAGTTATCGATGATCTCCCAGAGGCAATGCATCAAGCCACGGGAGTCGGTGGAGCCAATGTACATGCCTGGTCGCTTACGAACTGCTTCCAGGCCTTCCAATACGGAAAGGTGCCGGGCACTGTAATTGTCGGATGAAGCCACTGAGCTGATGTCTCCTACTTGCATGAGAAAGTACGTCTTGGTTCATATTCTAATCGTTAATGTGTTCGAATACCCGCTATTTTCCGGTGCTGGCGAGCACGCCGGGCAGGTATGAGCTTATCCACATGCGCTACGCGGTGAGCGAAAGAACAGCCAATTCGGGATAAAGTCGGGATCCAAGCTGGTTGTATAGAGTAACCATCAACTTTAGGAGGCTGGCAATGACTACTACGACCGCTAGTCGTGAACTTAACGCCCTCGACCGGTGCGACCGTTGCGGCGCACAGGCCTACGTGCGAGCCGTGCTGGCTTCGACCGGCGGTGAGCTGCTTTTCTGCGCTCACCATAGCCGCGATGTAGAGCAAAAACTGCGTCCGCAGACTTCCCTATGGCAGGATGAGTCCTCGCGGCTCTACGAAAAGCCCAAGGTAGACGCCAACGACTAATCTCGTGGCCAACTGCTGATCAAAGAAGGCGACCCGCTTTGGGTCGCCTTCTTCTTGCATTAATGGCAATAAAAAATGTGGCCAGCAGTTCATTGCATAAACTGCTGGCCACATCCTCAGATTCTTAGTCTAGGTAGTCGCGCAGCACCTGGGAACGCGATGGGTGGCGCAGCTTCGACATCGTCTTGGATTCGATCTGGCGAATGCGTTCGCGGGTCACCCCGTAGACCTTGCCGATTTCGTCCAGCGTCTTAGGCTGGCCATCGGTCAGGCCGAAACGCATTGCCACGACGCCTGCTTCGCGTTCCGAAAGCGTGTCGAGCACCGAATGCAGCTGTTCCTGCAACAGGGTGAAGGACACTGCATCGGCTGGCACAACAGCTTCCGAGTCTTCGATCAGGTCACCGAATTCGGAGTCGCCGTCTTCGCCAAGCGGGGTATGCAGGGAAATCGGTTCGCGGCCGTATTTCTGGACCTCGACGACCTTTTCAGGGGTCATGTCCAATTCCTTGGCCAACTCTTCTGGGGTCGGTTCGCGACCGAGATCCTGAAGCATCTGGCGCTGGACACGGGCCAGCTTGTTGATGACTTCAACCATGTGCACAGGAATACGAATGGTACGCGCCTGGTCAGCCATGGCACGGGTGATTGCCTGGCGAATCCACCAAGTGGCATAGGTCGAGAACTTGAAACCCTTGGTGTAGTCGAACTTCTCCACCGCACGGATCAGGCCCAAGTTGCCTTCCTGGATCAGGTCCAGGAAGAGCATGCCGCGGCCGGTGTAGCGCTTGGCCAGGGAAACTACCAGTCGAAGGTTTGCTTCCAGCAAGTGGTTCTTGGCGATCTTGCCATCATGGATAATCTGCTCGTAGTCCCAGCGCAGACGCTGATCCATCGAACCATCGTCCTTCTCCAGCTTGTCAGCTGCGAACAGGCCAGCTTCAATGCGCAGGGCCAAGTCGACTTCTTGCTCGGCGTTCAGCAGGGCAACCTTGCCAATCTGCTTCAGGTAGTCCTTGACCGGGTCAGCGGTCGCGCCGGCCACCATGACCTGCTGCTGCGGAGCGTCGTCATCACCGGTTGAAAGTGTGAAGCCCTTTGATTCATCGTCGGACTTCGCATCCTTCGAATCGGTGCCTGGCTCAGCATCGTCATCGGCGTCAGCCAACGCTCCGGTTGATTCGTCTTGCGCTGCGGTTTCGGCAGCGACCTTTTTAGTCCGAGGCTTGGCCTTGGTAGCGCGCTTCTTCGCTGCAGGGGTGGCTGATTCGGCCTCAGCCGCGTCGACCTCGGCCTCAGTTGCTATGCGATTAGCGTTCGTCTCAGAAGATGACACGAATAACCTTTCTAACGATGCGTTCCGGATGCACCTGCCGGTAACACCACTATGACCCTGTCAAGTCCGATAGTGCTCAGTCGCTGACTAAACACCTAGGGCTGGCACATTGGTATCAACGCATCAAGCCCGCCTAATGTTCCCGAAATCCACAGATTTCAAGACCTAGGCAATTCGAACCTAACCGGGTCTGTTGTCCCATTATCCATGAATTAGCATCAGGACACCACTTGAGACACTCCGGCCTCCGTTGCTCAGCTGAAATTGGCACGCCAAGCCCGCAATTTATCGGTCGCCCACTCGGGCATGATTCCATGGGACATCAGTTTCTGCAGCAACCGCGCCAACTCGTAGTTCGGGTTTTCTTCTACAGCCCTGCCCAGCAGGCACAAGGCCATAGTCCCCCGGCCTCGTGCCCACTCGATCCAGGCAAGAATGCACAGCAGGGCCTGCCGGTTGTTGCCTTCGGCCACACCGAGCAGGTCTCTGGCTACCGACCACAGCCGGTCAATCCGCTGCCAGTCTGGCGCATGCCAACCACGGCCCAGCAAATAGTTGGTCAAGGGCGAGGCAGCCGCTTCCCGATCTCCGCGCATCACGCCAAACAGCACATCCAATGCCGCGTCCAGACCTTGGCCAGCCAAATACGGAAGCAGGTCTCGGACGATTTTCACTTCCAGGGAACCAAGCAGCAGTGCGGTGTGCTCATGCTCTTCGTGGATCCAAGTTCGGGCTTCAGTTTCGGCGAGGTCCATCGTCTGCAGCCATGCTTCAAGGCAGTTGATCACGTTGTGCTGCTGGCTGGATACAATCTTCAGGATCTCGGCGGCCTGCGGCCACTCAGGGATTCCACTGCCGTCCCATGGAACATCCAACGGTGCTGATCCAGCAAAGACCAGCGACAGATGCGTCTCGTTGGTTTCCAGCGGGCGCACCGGGGTCGGCTCTGCGTAGTCGTCGGTCGCGTAGTTCCAGACGAATCGGCCCTGCCGGCACCAGGTGTGGCGCAACAGGACTTTTTTGCCGGCCAGCCCCTGTTCGAGCTGCGCAACCATGTGCGAGTACGGAATACGGCCCTCGGCCAGCGAATCTTCCGGCGCGTAGACCACCAGAACCACCCCTTGGATATGGGGCATGCGATCCAGGAGGCGAAGCACCTGCGCGGTCCACGACTCCCGCTCGGACGAAGTGTCCTCTTCCGGCAAATCGACACGCAGGGTCGCTTCCAGGTGGTCCTCGTCGATCAGCATGAGCACGGCAGAATTTTGCGGATAGAAGCCGAGGGCATGAGGCACATAGGCCAGGATGTCCTCGCAGCTGGACAGCGAGAGGGGATGGCGTTCTGGTGTAGTTGTCATGGCTCCACGGTGCATCGCGGCGCTTGGCACAGGACGTCAACGCGTGCGAGCTGTGGAGAACCTTCTGGTCCGGGCCTCGCGGCCGGCGGTTACTGTTCGGCGAGGAATCGGCGCGCCTTGCGGCGTTCGATGACCATGAATGCCATCCCGAGCAATGCCATCACGAATTGGAAGGACAGTGCCACCCGGAAAGCCGGCAGGTTGTAGAGTTCTCCGACCGAGCCGTTGGCCTTGTGCAGCATGTCCATGATGAAACCGATGACGTAGATGGTGACGAATGCTCCGATGAATCCGCCGGTATTCACCAGGCCGGTGGCAGTTCCCAGAACCCGCGGCGGGTTGAACGTACGTGCGAAGTCGAAACCGATCACTGAGGCCGGGCCGCCGGCGGCAATGACGACCATCAGCAGCACCAGAATCCATAGCGGCGCCTGTCCTGGCCAGAGCAGAACGGCCGCCCATAGCGCCAAGATGGAGCCCACGATGGACAACGCAATATTGGAACGCTGGCTGGCATGGCGCGCGGTCAAGGCGCCGAGGATCGGACCCAGCACGATGGCGACGACAACGAATACAGCCATCAGGCCCGAAGCTAACGCGCCGTCTATGCCTTGGCCCTCGACAAGGAATGGGTAGCCCCACGTCATCATGAAGGTGTTGATCATGAAGGCCGTAGTGAAGTGGGTCCAGAAACCCAAGCGGGTCCCTGGCTGCTTCCATGCCTGCGAGATCCGCGAGCCGGTCTCCTGCTCCCCCGCGCCATGCCCATTCCAGTTCTTCCCATTGCGCACGAAGGCGATCGTCGTGATGAAGGTGGCGAAAGCGAACCCTGACATGATCGAGAATGCCGCGGACCAGCCGACGCCAAGCAGGATCATATGGAATGGAAAGAGGCTGATCAGCTGCCCGAGCTGGCCAAAAGTACCGGTGAGCTGGGTGAGCACCGGAATGCGCGAACCGGAGAACCACAGGGGCAAGAGCTTGAGCACGGAGACGAAGACCATCGCGTCGCCCATGCCGACCATAACGCGCCCGGCCAAGCCCATGGGCACGTTGACCGAAATCGCCAGGAACGCTTGGCCGGCAGCCATCAGCAAGGCGCCGCAGGTAATCAGGATGCGGGGCCCGAATTTATCCAGCAGCAGCCCTACGGGGACCTGCGCCCCGGCATAGACAACGAGCTGCACGACCGAGAACGTCGCCAGGATCTGTGCGCTGGCACCGAAGCGTTCGGTGGCTTGGATGCCTGCGACTCCGAAGCTGGTGCGTTGGGAAATTGCAGAAATGTAGGCAAGAATTGCGAAGCCGAAGACGAGCCACGATTTCGGCGAATTCAGCTGGGCTTGGCTCACTGGTCGTGATCACCTGGCAACGGTTCGATATGACCGTTTTTCAACCAATCTTCGGTGTTCTCGATGGCGGCCAGGAAATGCTCGGCACTGGCGCCCAGTTCCTCGGCATCCGCCATCTGCTCATCTTCGTCCAGCAACAGCGAACGCGACTCGTGCTCCTTGGCATGCGCGTCGAAACGTTCCTCGAATCCGTCCACCATCTGGCGGACGTCGCTATTGGCTTGAAGCTGCTCGGCGAGCTGCTGGTCAACCAATCGGGCCGCTTCGCGCAGCTTGTCGGTCGGCAGAGCCAGCTTCAGCGCCGCGCCCACATACTCCAGCGTCGCAACGGCAACCGCCGGGTACTCGGATTCGGCAAGGTAGTGCGGGGTATGCATCGAGTAGCCCACGACATCCCGACCGGCTTCGCTCAGGCGGATTTCGAGCAGCGAGGCCAAGCCTGCCGGAGATTCAACCGTGGGACTCCACGTCGAGATGTTCTCGATCAGATCCTTGCGGTTGCCGTGGGCGGTCACACCGACCGGCCGGGTATGCGGCACCGGCATCGGCAATGATGCGGTCCCAACAACCAGCGATACGTTGAAGGCCTCGATGAAAGACTGCAGTTCCGCGATTACGCGTTCCCACTTCAGATCCGGTTCAACTCCGTTGAGGAACCAGAACTTGCGGTCCATCTCATCAGTCATCAGGTAGATCTCGATGCGCGGGGCCTGGTATCCGGCGAAGTGATCGCCGAGGAAAGAGACGCGCGGGCGCTGGGAGGTGTAGGCGATCAGCTCGTCGGCATCGAAAGTGGCGAAGAGTTCGGATTCCAGACGGCCGAAAAGCTCGTTGGAGACCTGCGCGTGATTATGCCCGGCATCACTGATGCTCTTCAGCGAGATGAACATGCCAAGACCTTGAAGGCGCGAGTCATCCAAATCGTCTGCGACCAGCGTCATCAACGAATCCTTGGACATTTTCTCCTCATTCAGGGTCGGCATCCGGCACAGCAGGGCGGCAACCATCGGCCAGGACTGAACTTCTGCAACAGATCAATGCTCCATCCTATCGCTACTTGGCTTTCGCTCGCTGTGAAGTAACGCACGATGACGCGGAACCTCGGATAACCTAGATGCAGGAGACGCACAGCCCACCGGCAGGATCTGCTCCGGAATACCACTTGGGCTGTCGCGACCTTAGACCCTACAAAGGCATAGAAGGAATGATTTTGTGATCAACTCCAGTGATCTCACTCTGAGCGCCATTGGCACTGACATCAAGCGCAAGAGCGCTGACGCCCTCATCCTGGGCGTACTCAAGAACGGCGACAAGGTGTCCATCGCGGCATCCCCCTTCGCCGCCGACACCACTACCTCGCTGGAGCAGTCGCTCTCGGCTTTGGGCGTTGCCGGGAAGGCCGACGAAATCACCGCGCTGCCTGGCGTGGACGGCACGAAGGCCAAGGTCCTGCAGTTCATCGGCCTTGGCGTTGACGAGCTGGCCGATCTGACCGAAGAGAAGCTGCGCCGTGCAGCTGGCTCGGCTGCCCGCCAGTTGAGCAACGCCAAGAGCGCCATTTTCGCTTTGCCTGCCGACAGCGTTGAGCGCGTTGCCGCCGTGGCTGAAGGCATCGCCTTGGGCAGCTACCGCTACGAGAACCACCGGTCGAAGAAGAGCGAGAAGCCAGTACTGGCCGAAGCCCAGATCGTCACCTCGGTGGCCACTTCCAAGGATCTTCCAGCCGTGCTCAAGCGCTCGGCAATCCTGGGCCGCGCGGTCCGCGGCACCCGCGACCTGATCAATGCCCCCGCCAACGTGCTGTACCCGGAGACCTTCGCCGCGGCGGTCAAGGACTACTCCAAGTCGCTGCCGCTGAAGGTCACCATCTTCGATGAGAAGCGCCTGGCCAAGGACGGCTTCGGAGGCCTGATCGGCGTTGGCGGCGGTTCGGCTCGCCAGCCGCGCTTGGTCAAGGTCGAGTACGCGCCATCGAAGGCAGCCAAGCACATTGCCTTGATCGGCAAGGGCATCACCTTTGATACCGGTGGCACCTCGCTGAAGCCTGCTGCAGGCATGCACGCCATGAAGTCGGACATGTCCGGTGCCGCCGCAGTCTTCCAGACGGTCGCCGCCGTCGCAGAACTAGGGCTGAACGTGAAGGTCACCGCGTGGCTCTGCCTGGCGGAGAACATGCCAGGCGGCGCCTCGACCCGTCCGGGCGATGTGCTGACGATGTTCGGCGGCAAGACAGTGGAGGTGCTGAACACAGACGCCGAAGGCCGTCTGGTCATGGCTGACGGCTTGGCCGCAGCCAGCCTGGAAAAGCCGGATGTCATGATCGACATCGCTACGCTGACCGGCGCGCAGATGCTGGCTCTGGGCCTGCGCACTGCAGGCGTCATGGGCGACAAGCAGGTCACCAGCGACCTGGTTGCCGTTTCGGACAAGGTGGGCGAATTGGCTTGGGCCATGCCGCTTCCGGAAGAGCTGCGTCCATCCATCGAGTCGCAGGTCGCCGACTTGGCGAACATCGGTGAACGCATGGGCGGAATGATGACCGCAGCCGTCTTCCTCGAAGAGTTCGTCGGCGAAGTCGACGGCAAGAAGATCCCTTGGGCCCACATCGACTTTGCTGGTCCGGCCTTCAACGAGGGAAGCGCCTGGGGCTACACCCCGAAGAACGGCACCGGCTCGCAGGTACGCACCCTGGTTGCCTACGCAGAACAGGTTGCCGCAGCGAACTAGCCGTTAAACGCAGCGGCAAAGCAGCTGCAGTGCCATGAAACTCATCCCGGTATCGCCAGAATCAATTGGCCGATGCCGGGATGAGCTCAAAATTAGAGACATACCTGACTTTTAGTGCCCCGAAGGTGACTCTAGCCATTCGACGGTACTAAGGTAAGTTTTGAAACATCACCGTGGATCAAAGGTGCGCGCCAGCATGTGTCACGCTCCAGAAAGTCCACACCCGATCCCCTGGTCGGCCAAAGCCGGCCTCACTAAGCGAATACGAGGGAGCGTTCACGTGGCCGATTCGGCAGCAACGCAAGAATTTGATGTCCTCATCCTCGGCGGCGGATCCGCTGGATACTCGGCAGCATTGCGTGCCATCCAGCTGGGCTACACCGTTGGATTGATTGAAAAGGAAAAGCTGGGCGGCACCTGCCTGCACACCGGCTGCATCCCAACCAAGGCTTACCTGCACGCAGCAGAGTTGGCTGAAAACGCTCGCGAGGGTGCCAAGTACGGCATCAACACCACGCTCGAGTCGATCGACTTGGCTGGCGTGCGCAAGTACAAGGAAGGCATTGTTGCTGGCAAGCACAAGGGCCTGCAGGGCTTGCTCAAGATGAAGAAGGTCAACGTTATCACCGGTAACGGCCGTCTTGTCTCCCAAGATTCCATCGACGTTGATGGCACCGTATACAAGGGCAAGTACATCATCCTGGCTACCGGCTCCACCTCCAAGACCTTCGGTCTGGAAATCGGCGGCCGCGTACTGACCAGCACCGAAGCATTGAACATGGAAGACCTGCCAAAGAGCGCCATCGTGCTCGGCGGCGGCGTCATCGGCGTCGAGTTCGCTTCCGTATGGAACTCCTTCGGTGTCGATGTCACCATCGTCGAGGGCCTTCCTTCGCTGGTTCCAAACGAAGACCCAGCCATCATCAAGACCTTGGAGCGTGCTTTCAAGAAGCGCGGCATCAAGTTCAACACCGGCGTCTTCTTCGAAAAGGTCGAGCAGGACGCCAACGGCGTCAAGGTCTCGCTGGCTGACGGCAACGTACTGGAAGCAGACATCGTTCTGGTTGCAGTGGGTCGCGGTCCAGTCACCGAAGGCCTCGGCTTCGAAGAGCAGGGCATCACCATCGATCGCGGCTTCGTGATCACCGACGAGCGCCTGCACACCGGCGTTGGCAACATCTACGCCATTGGCGACATCGTCCCAGGTGTACAGCTGGCACACCGCGGCTACCAGCACGGTCGCTTCGTTGCCGAGGAAATCCACGGCCTGAAGCCAACCATCATCGAGGACATCAACATCCCGAAGGTGACCTACTGCGAGCCTGAGATCGCTTCGGTGGGCTACTCCGAGCCAAAGGCCAAGGAGAAGTTCGGTGCAGACCAGATCGAAACCACTGAATACAACCTGGCTGGCAACGGCAAGTCTTCGATCCTGGGCACCAGTGGCCTGATCAAGATGGTCCGCGTCAAGAACGGCCCAATCGTTGGCGTTCACGGCATCGGCGGACGCATTGGCGAGCAGATCGGTGAAGCGCAGCTGATCGTGAACTGGGAAGCATACCCAGAGGACGTATCGCAGCTGATCCACGCTCACCCAACCCAGAACGAGTCCCTGGGCGAAGCCGCAATGGCTTTGGCCGGCGCACCGCTGCACGGTTAATCACGTTTTGGTCATTCAGGCAGCGCGTTGATATAAGGCGCTGCCTGAATGCACTAGGCTCGGAGGCAACGCCTCCCACCACTTTTCAAGCTTTATAAAACAAGGAGATACGGGACGATGTCTGAAACCGTAAACCTACCCGCACTGGGTGAAAGCGTTACCGAGGGTACGGTAACCCGCTGGCTGAAGCAGGTCGGCGACCGCGTAGAGGTAGACGAGCCGTTGGTGGAAGTTTCCACCGACAAGGTTGACACTGAAGTTCCTTCGCCGGTAGCTGGCGTCATCGAGGAAATCTTCGTGGCCGAGGACGAGGACGCCGAAGTTGGTGCCCCACTGGTTCGCATCGGCGATGGCTCCGGCTCCGGCGACGCTGCACCAGCAGCACCAGCCACTGAAGAAGCACCAGCGGCACCAGCCGCAGAGGAAGCACCAGCTGCACCGGCAGCTGAAGAAGCTCCTGCAGCCGCACCTGCCGGTGGCGCTGCCTCGGGTACCGAAGTTACACTGCCAGCCTTGGGCGAGTCGGTGACCGAAGGTACCGTTACCCGCTGGCTGAAGGAAGTTGGCGATGAGGTATCCGTCGACGAGCCACTGCTTGAGGTTTCCACCGACAAGGTAGACACCGAAGTTCCTTCCCCAGTTGCTGGCACCCTGCTGGAAATTCGTGTTCCAGAGGATGAAACCGCTGAAGTTGGCGCTGTACTGGCCGTTATCGGTGCCGCTGGCTCCGCGCCAGCAGCCGCTCCAGCCAAGGAAGAGGCTCCAGCTGCTGCTCCAGCCAAGGAAGAGGCTCCAGCTGCTGCTCCTGCAAAGGAAGAGGCTCCGGCCGCCCCAGCTCCAGCCAAGGAAGAGGCTCCGGCCGCCCCAGCTCCAGCCAAGGAAGAAGCACCTGCTGCCCCTGCCGCTCCAGCTGCACCTGCTGCCGAGGCAAACAACGAGTCCGGGTACGTCACCCCTCTGGTACGCCGCCTGGCTAACCAGCACAACATCGACATCGCTTCGGTGAAGGGCACCGGTGTTGGCGGTCGCATCCGCAAGCAGGATGTGCTGGACGCTGTTGCAGCCCAGGAAGCTGCTGCTCCAGCTGCTCCTGCCGCCGCTGCTCCTGCCGCCGCAAAGCCGGCTACACCTGCAGTGGAGGTTTCCTCGCTGCGAGGCACCGAGGAAAAGGCTCCACGTATCCGCCAGGTTATCGCTCGCCGCATGCGCGAGTCCCTGGACATATCGACTCAGCTGACCCAGGTCCACGAAATCGATATGACCCGCATCGTGAAGCTGCGAGCTGCGGCCAAGGCCAACTTCAAGGCCACCAACGGCGTGAACCTCACTTACCTGCCATTCATCGCCAAGGCTGTTGCCGAGGGCCTGAAGGCACACCCTAAGCTGAACGCTGAGTACAACGAAGAGACCCAGAAGATCACCTACCACAATGCCGAGCACTTGGCATTCGCAGTCGACACCGACAAGGGCCTGCTGGTTCCTGTCGTGTCGAACGCTGGCGATCTGAACCTGGCAGGCATGGCTTCGCGTATTGCTGATGTTGCTGCACGTACCCGCAGCAACAAGATCGGTCCAGACGAGCTGTCCGGTGGCACCTTCTCGATCACCAACATCGGTTCGGTTGGCGCACTGTTCGACACCCCGATCATCAACCAGCCACAGGTAGCCATCCTGGGCACCGGTGCGATCGTGAAGCGTCCAATGGTCGTCACCGATGCAGAAGGCAACGATTCGATTGCCATCCGCCACATGATGTACCTGTGCTTGACCTACGATCACCGTCTGGTTGACGGCGCCGATGCAGGCCGCTTCCTGCAGACCGTCAAGGCTCGCCTTGAAGGTGGCGCCTTCGAAGGCGAACTGGGGCTGTAAAGATCCAGTTGCGGCCCTCGTCGCCTAGGTAGATAATCGCCCCTGCCGTTGATTCGGCAGGGGCGATTCTGCGTTTTCTACGAACAGTCGAAAATAGATTAGGCTAGTGTCATGACTATTCTTCTTTCTCTCCTGATTTTCGTGCATATCTTGGGCGCAGCAGCCATCTTCGGTGGCTGGCTGGCCAATTTCAAGACCCCTACGGTCTCTGTATGGCAGTGGTACGGCGCCATCGTGCAGCTGGTAACGGGTCTGGCCATGGTCGGGATTCTCGAGGCCGGCGACGGTTCGCCAAACCACATGAAGATTGGCATCAAGACACTGATTGCACTCATCATTCTGGTCGCAGCTTTCATTGGCCGCAAGAAGATGAAGAACGGCGAGGAAGTTTCTACCGGTATTGCCCATGCAGTGGGTGGCATGGCCTTCATCAACATCGCGATTGCGGTTCTCTGGATCTAATCCGCAGCAGCCGTTATGGCGGGAGATGAAACCAACAGCTTTGAGCAAGCCTTGGTTTCGTCTCCCGCCATTATGCATTTAACGTCGTAATACCTTGCCGATCTTCCAGCCGCTTTCTTCCAGCACCATTTCAACTTCAATGCGCTGCGGCTCGGCAGCCTGGACGGTGTGCATCGTGGCCCCTTCAGCATCAACGTAACGGTATTCTTCTTGGGTCGAAGTCGCGGCAAGAATGACAGTGTCACCCTGTCCGCGGGCGGATACCGTCACATCCTTCAGTCCTGTGCGCAGACCTTCAAGTCCCAAACCCATGTCCCGTAGCTGATCGATCGTTTCCAGATCGCGCTGCAATTGCTCTGCACCAGGAGTGTAGAGCTCCTTGAGCCTCTCCCCCGCCAGCTGCCCCATCGCCTTGTCTCGTTCTCGTGAAAGTGCCAAGAATGCCGATATTACCGTTTCTCGATTCAACGCACAGGCGGGCACTTGTGCACCATCCTTGATTCGGCACTCTTGTTCTGCTGGGGGCGCCATTGCCGGCGCAGTCGTTTCGTTCGCGACAGCGGCCCGGAAATAATTGACGCCCACCATGCTCCCGAGCACGACCATGATGCCCAAGACGGCAGCACCAGCCAGCTTCACGGCCCCGGGTGTTCTGCGCAACCGATGGCTGTGCCAGGATTGATCATTCCCGCTATTCCGCTGCCCTCCTGCGGCATCCCGTGCACGCTTTGAGCGCCTGTGCGCAGCACCCGATTCCCGGGTTGGATGGATGGTTTCCATCAGATGAGTAGCTTCAGCAGCTACATGGCCTTCCCAATGGATGGGCTCAGCTGGACAACTCGCGAACAGGGTTCGAGCAAACTGGTCGGCGGTTGGCCTCGCTTGCGGCACCGGATTCATGGAATCGATCAAGAGCTCATGAATGATCGAGGGGACGCCGGGGAACATCACGCTAGCTGGTGGACGCATCAGTTCATCTTCGGGAACCCGTCCCGACAGGAGAAACCACAAGCAGGCGCCCAGCGAGTACACGTCCTGCTCTCCAGCTTGGCTTTCCATCGCCCCGGCCTGCATTTCAGGGGCGACGAATCCGGGTGTGCCGGAACCAGTAAGCGCTTGACTTGACGAAGCAGCTTCCTGGAAGTCGATGATCTTCGGCATGCCCTTGGCGGTCAGCAGGATGTTGGCTGGCGACAAGTCCCCATGGCGTTGGCCCTGCGAATGCATGACCGATAGAGTTTGCGCAATGGGAGCCAACGCAGTCACGCATTCACCAAGCGCAAAGGCGCTGCGGCTGGAAACGAGGTCTGCCAAACTCCCGCCGGGACAATATTCCATGACCAGCCCCTCACCGAATTGAGTCGGCAGGGTTCCGTAAAAATCGACGACATATTTCCGCGACTGCCTGAACTCTTCCTGGCGCAGAGAAGTGATGTTTTCCATAGTCAGGCTAAGTTTAAGCGTCAGATACATCTGGTCGCTTTCCCTCCGGATCAGCCAAACTTTGCATGGTGACTTGGCACTTAGCGGCTTGACAGTCACATGCCCAGGGCTCGTCGGCCACGCTAGAACATTCGTTGATTCATCCATGTTTCCGTTGTATCCCACAAACAGGAAATGCAAGCTGGATATCCACAGGCAAGCTGAACGGCACTGAATTAGCGACCGATCGTTCAAGAGCGTAGGCTAGCCGTCATGGCGATCGAATTCGAACGAGTCGGACTAGGCTCAAAATTTGTGCCCTACATGGAAGCTTGGGATTATCAGATCCAACTGCATGATGCGGTAGCCGCGGACACGCAAACCCCTAGAGTCCTGTTCCTGGAGCACGAAGCGGTTTATACCGCAGGCAAGCGCACCGAACCCGAAGACCTCCCGCTGGACGGCACCCCCGTCGTGGATGTGGACCGCGGTGGCAAGTTGACCTGGCATGGCCCGGGACAGCTCATTGGCTACCCCATTGTCAAGCTCCGCAAGATCAGCGCAATCCGTCTTTACGTGGAGACCCTGGAAGAAGCCCTAATTAACGTCGTGAGCGAGCTTGGCATTCCAACGGCCCAGATCAAGGGCCGTTCCGGAGTTTGGGTACCAGGCAAAGACGGCGCGCAGGACCGCAAGATTGCAGCCATCGGCATCCGTATCAACCACGGCGTCACCATGCACGGATTCGCCTTGAACTGCTCGAACGCGCTTTCCGCATACGACCAGATCATCCCCTGCGGCATCTCCGATGCAGGTGTCACCACCATTTCCGAAGAACTGGGCCGTACCGTCACCCCTGAAGACGTCGTTGACCGAGTTCAAGCGGAAATAGAGCGTCTGCTTACCCCGCAAGTCGTCTAGACAACCACTCACTTCATTCAGAAAGAGCAGTCAATGAGCATCGAGCCAGAAGGCCGTCGACTACTGCGCGTCGAAAAGCGCAACTCCGCCGTTCCCGTGGAGCGCAAGCCCGAGTGGATCAAGGCGAAACTCAACATCGGCCCGGAATACGTGGGGCTGAAGAACCTGGTGCAGTCCGAGGGGCTGCACACCGTCTGCGAAGAGGCAGGCTGCCCGAATATCTTCGAGTGCTGGGAAGACCGCGAGGCCTCGTTCCTCATCGGCGGTTCCGAATGCACCCGCCGTTGCGACTTCTGCCAGATTGCCACCGGCAAGCCGGTGGCCATCGACCGCTCGGAACCTTTCAAGGTGGCCATGAGCGTGAAGAAGATGGATTTGCGCTACGCCACCGTCACCGGTGTTGCCCGCGATGACCTCGAAGACGAGGGCACGTGGCTGTACGCGGAGACGGTGCGGCAGATCCACAAGATGAACCCGAACACCGGCGTCGAGTTGCTGATTCCCGACTTCAGCGGCAAGCCCGAGAACCTGGATGTCATCTGCGATTCGGAGCCGGAGGTCTACGCCCACAATGTCGAGACCGTGCCCCGCCTGTTCAAGCGCATTCGCCCGGCCTTCCGCTACGAACGTTCCATGGATGTCATCACCCACGGCCACAAGCGCGGATTGATCACCAAGTCAAACCTGATCCTGGGCATGGGCGAAACTCGTGAAGAAATTTCAGAGGCCATGCGCGACCTCTATGAGGCCGGCTGCGATCTGCTCACCTTGACCCAGTACCTGCGCCCCACGGACCTGCATTTGCCAGTTGACCGTTGGGTCACTCCGCAGGAGTTCCTTGAACTTCAGCAGGAAGCCGAAGAACTCGGATTCTCGGGCGTCATGGCCGGGCCACTGGTTCGCTCTTCCTACCGCGCTGGCCGTCTCTGGGCTGGTGCCATGCGCAAGAAGGGCCGGGAAATCCCTGAGGCCCTGTCGCATATCGAGTCTTCGGGCAACACTCGCCAGGAAGCAGCTTCGCTGATCAAGTAGCTGGTTCTTGCGAACCAGTTTGGACGATGGCCCCGGGCCTGCAGATGGAAACCATCGCGGGTTCCGGGGCCATTCCACTGCCCGTTCATGGACAATTCAGCCGAAAATGCCATGTTCGTTCCAGCACGGCTTAGAACTATCAACTTCATCGCGTAGAATTAAGGCACTATGGCCAAAAACTCCGACAACGACGCAGCCGCGCCTAAGCGTGGCTTGTTTTCGCGTAAACCAAAAGCTGAGAAGAAGAACAAAGAACCAGGCCGCCTGAAGCAAATTGGCCAGGTCTTCCAGATGACGCGCCGCAACGACCCTATGGTCGTGTGGTGGATGGCATTGGCCGCCTTGGCCGTCATTGCTGTCTGCTTAGTTATCGGCTTCTTGATCAATAACTGGATCACGATGTTGATCATCGCAATCCCGTTGGCGCTTCTTGCTGCAATGTTCATCATGTCGCGCCGTGCCGAGAAGGCTGCGTTCTCGCAGCTTGAGGGTCGCCCAGGTGCCGCTGGCGCTGCTATGAGCGTGCTGCGTCGCGGCTGGATCCTGAAGCAGGAACCGGTTGCCTACAACCGCCACCAGGATCTGGTGTTCCTCGGCATCGGCCGTCCAGGCATCGTCCTGGTCACCGAGGGCCCGAAGAACCGCGTTCGCGAACTTGCCGCATCCGAGCGCAAGCGCATTGCCCGTGTTCTGCCGAACGTGCCTGTGCACATCATCAACGCTGGTTCCGAAGAAGGCCAGACTCCATTGGCTGAAGTTGGCAAGGCAATGAAGAAGCTTCCGAAGTCGATTACGAAGCTGGAAGTCAGCGCAATCGACAAGCGTCTGAGCACGTTGACTGCGAACCGTCTGCCCATCCCCAAGGGCGTAGATCCAAACCGCGTACGTCCAAACCGCCGCGCTATGCGTGGACGCTAAAGACAGCACTAAAGAAGCCGCAACAGGATTTTCCTGTTGCGGCTTCTTTAGTGCTGTCCGGACCTGAAGGCTAGGAGATATTCACCAAGATGGTTTTCGGCAACCGATCATGAAGGCCACGCTGGTCCTTGTCGGTAATGAAGGCCGGAATAGCCAAGCAAAGCAGCAACGAACGGCTCAAGCCTTGCAATGGCTTGATCGCGGTTCCATCCAGCGCCTGCACCTGCATGCCAAAGGTGCGATGACCGATCGTGTGCCCCGTGAACCCGACACCGATGATTTGCCCGGCACAAAACAGGCCCAGCGTTGCCAGGTCATGGCTATTGAACAGCCACCAGCTGAGCAGCATGGACAGTCCCCAGTCCAGGAGCAGGGCGCCGACCCTTCGCGGGAACCTGGCAACGGAGCCAGGACCCTTGACTGGGCGTCCCATATCCTGTCCGGGCCATTCTTGCGTATTGTGCTGCGGCGGCCCTTCAAGCCACGAGCTGAAGTCTTTTCTTTCCACCTATACAGTCTATCCAGCGATTCTGTGCGCCAGTTAGAACCCCATAACGCGGTAGCAAGTATCCAAGTCAGATTGTTACAGCTGGCAATCTGCGCAGATCAGATCGATACGACACGCCCGGATTCTCCGCTTGTAACAGGTTGGAAACAATAGAGACACCATTCAGAAATGGATTATAGGTAAGCTTGATACGTAAGCAAGAGGACCAGGCAGATAATTCTGGCTACGGGTTCCGTTTACCAAACCTCATATCTCACCAGGGAGTCACCTGCACATGTTTACCAGTCCAGAAGAAGTCTTGGCATATATTGCCGAAGAGGACATCAAGTTCGTCGATATCCGTTTCACCGACCTACCAGGTGTACAGCAACACTTCAACGTGCCGGCCAAGTCCGTGGATGCCGACTTCTTCGTCAACGGCCAGCTCTTTGATGGTTCTTCCATCCGCGGCTTCGCCGGCATCTCTGAGTCCGACATGCAGCTGATCCCAGATGTCACCACCGGTTTCATCGATCCGTTCCGCCTGGAAAAGACCCTGGCCTTCAACTTCTCGATCATCAACCCACGCACCGGTGAGCCTTACCACCGCGACCCACGTGGCGTTGCCGAGCGTGCTGAGGCATACCTGGAATCCACCGGCATCGCTGACACCGCATTCTTCGCCCCAGAAGCTGAATTCTTCATCTTCGAAGACGTTCGCTACGAATCCAAGCCGCAGGGCGCGTTCTACTCGATCGATTCCGACGAAGCACCCTGGAACACCGGTCGCAAGGAAGAAGGCGGCAACCAGGGGTACAAGACTGCTTTCAAGGGCGGCTACTTCCCTGTTGCACCAACCGACAAGCAGGCCGACCTGCGCGACGCCATCTGCGTTGAGCTGGATAAGGCAGGCCTTGAGGTAGAGCGCAGCCACCACGAAGTTGGCGCAGCCGGCCAGGCCGAAATCAACTACAAGTTCAACACCATGGTGCACGCCGCGGACGAACTGATGCTCTTCAAGTACATCGTGAAGAACGTGGCCGACGCCTGGGGCAAGTCCGCGACCTTCATGCCGAAGCCTGTCTTCGGCGACAACGGCTCGGGCATGCACGTCCACCAGTCGCTGTGGTCCAACGGCGATCCGCTGTTCTACGACGAAAAGGGGTACGCCGGCCTGTCCGACACCGCTCGCTGGTACATCGGCGGCCTGCTGAAGCACGCAGACGCCGTGCTCGCGTTCACCAACCCAACCGTGAACTCCTACCGTCGTCTGGTCAAGGGCTTCGAGGCCCCTGTGAACATGGTGTACTCGCAGGGCAACCGCTCCGCTGGCATCCGCATCCCGATCACCGGTTCGAACCCGAAGGCCAAGCGCATCGAGTTCCGCGCCCCGGATGCTTCCTCGAACCCGTACCTGGCCTTCGCAGCGCAGCTGATGGCTGGCCTGGACGGCATCAAGAACCGCATCGAACCAGCAGAGCCAATCGACAAGGACCTCTACGAGCTTCCTGCCGAAGAGGCCAAGGAAATCCAGCGCGCACCTGAAAGCCTCGAAGAAGCGCTGAAGGCTCTGGAAGCCGACCACGAGTTCCTGCTCGAAGGCGGCGTCTTCACCGAGGACCTGATCCAGACTTGGATCGAGTACAAGCGTGAAAACGAAATCAAGCCACTGAGCCTGCGCCCGAACCCATACGAATTCGAGCTCTACTATGGCTGCTAATCACCGTCTCGTACGGTAACGGCTCAACGCCGGGTCCCGCCTGTTGGCGGGACCCGGCGTTGTTTCGTCTCGGGGTAGGCTGGCGTCATGAACATTACAACTTGGGTCAGGGTGCAGCGCGAAGACGGTGAAACCGTCGGTTATCTCGACCCAGCGGATCCCGCTACCAGCGGGTGACCCCGCGCAATGTCTTGGGCCACGCCGTAGCCGATGATTGCGACTACCTTGACGGCGAACAGCTGCTCGTCGAGCGCGGCATCAGCGAGTTGATGAATTCCTGGGTGCTGGATGCCGGATCCTGCGACGCTACTGAATTGCTGTCCATCGTGGAGGTCTCGCCCCGCGGCATTGTGCTGGCCAATGCGTAGCGGGCTAAGGCATTGCAGCCTGCCGAACGCATCCATGTCCCGTGGCCTGATGTGGAGCATCGGCTGGCACCAGTCCAGCGCTGATACGGCGGCGGCTAGTATTCCTGCTTGTCGCCCTTGGCGGTCCACGCCTCGAAAGCGGCAAGGGCTGAAGGCATGTCGACCTTGGTGAAGGGGATGCGGCGTTGGCTCATGGGCAGTTCCAGCTCGGTGTAGATGAAGTTGTCGTCGAAACCGATGCTTGCCGCGTCCTGCCGGTCGTTGGCATAGTAGACGTGCTTGAATCGGGCCCAGTAGATGGCGCCGAGGCACATCGGGCACGGCTCGCAACTGGTGTACAGCTCGCACTGGGACAAATCGAAAGTCCCGAGCTCCTGCCCGGCTTTGCGGATCACATTGACTTCCGCGTGGGCTGTCGGATCGGAATCATGCACCACGGTGTTGTAGCCGGCGGCAATGACCTTGCCGTCCAGTACCACTACGGCACCAAATGGGCCGCTGTCGTTGCTGCCCAACGCCAGCAACGACTGGTCGACCGCTGCCTGCATTAGCTGTGGATCCATGGCCTGCTCCCCTCGCACCATCGGCGCCATCAGGCACTGCGCAAACGCCGAACCGAAATCTGGATCTGAGTGCCTAGCATATCCCCTTATCAGACTCCGGTGCGAGGACTTCGGAAAATTGATGCTGTGGCGACCGCACCCTGCGCGCGGCGATGTCCAGAGTTATCGTTGGCGTAGCGCCCGTAGGTAGCGCCATCGAGTAAGCTTCTGCGCGCCGAGCAGCAGCCAGAAGACCAAACGCCAGGCCCGGCGATCCGACGCGGCCGTGAGCGAACGGATTTCCAAAAACACTGATGACCCCAGCCGACGCAGGATGAACGCTTCCTCCCCGGAGACCGGGTGCCCGGGCAACGTTCGATAGGCGAATCCCACAACATCGCTGCGTTCAAGGACTTCCACAACCTCAACGGGCTCGTGGATGGACACCTGCCCCACCGGGACGATGATCTGCGGCTTGGCTCCGCTGCGGACTTTGTCCTGCGCGCTGATGCGAAATCCGCTACGGGTCTTCACCTCCCAGCGCAGCAGCGCGACCGCGGCCTGCCCCCAGAATGCTTCGCCCGAGCCCAGATAGGCTTGGCGTTGCCACACCCGGTAGGGCCCGGGCTCGGGGTTCCACAGCTTCTCGCTGATCCGTGTCAGGGACATCCGGGTTAGTCTTCGAAGCCGTAGAACAGCTGCTCGAACAGGGCTCGCGAGTGCCTGGTGGCGCGCAGGTAGTCTTCTTCCAGTTCCATGCCGGTGTTCGGCTCATAGCCGCACCAGCGAGCCACGGCTTCCATATCGCGCGCCGAGCTGGGCAGCACATCGCTGGAACGTCCGGAGGTGATGATCTCGGCACTGCGGATCCGGGTAGCCAGCCGCCAGGCAGTCGCCAGCAGCTCGCTGTCTTGCTCGGAGATGAGCTCCAGTTTGGCCAATTCTTCCAACGCCTTGAGCGTGGATGTGGTGCGCAAGGATTCGTGTTTCCACGCGTATTGCAGCTGGTAGAACTGCACCAGCCATTCGATATCCGACAGCGAGCCGCGTCCCAGCTTCAGGTGGCGGTTCGGGTCGGCACCGCGCGGGAGCCGTTCAGACTCGACGCGGGCCTTGATCTTGCGGATTTCACGAATCTCCGTGTCTTCGAGCCCCGTGCCATAGCGCACCGGCTTGATCAGTTCCATGAAGTCTGCGGCCAACTGGTCGTCTCCGGCAAACGGGCGGGCACGCTGCAATGCCTGGCGCTCCCAGATTTCCACCCAACGCTGGTAGTAGCTGGCGTAGGCGTCAATCGACCGGACCAGCATGCCTTGGCGGCCCTCGGGACGAAGATCCGAATCGACCTTCAATTTCACTTCCGCTGGAATCGCCGGCTTCAAAGGCTTCGAAGTCCACGACACCAGGTCGGTGACCACCCGAAGCGCTTGTTCCTGGGCGGCTTGGTCTTTGGCGCCGGGGACCGGACGCTGGACAAACAGAACGTCCGCATCGGAGCCGTACCCGATTTCCCGACCGCCTTGGCGGCCCATGGCAATGACCGCAATTACCGCATGCTCCCCGTGCTTGGCCTGGTCGTCAGCCAAAAGGACCTTCAGCACCCCGTCCACCATGGCGGCGTCAATGTTCGACAGGGCATTGCCGACTTCATCAACAGTTAGCAGGCCCGCTCCGTCGGCCAGCGCAACACGCAAGAACTCGCGGCGGCGCACCATGCGGATCATCCGGATGGCCGCCTCGGGCTGTTTTGTGCGATGGATGATGGAAGTGTTCTGCTGCAGCAGGTTCTCGAAGGTCTGCGGCGCCAATGAGGCGTCAGAGCCCAGCCAGGCGGCTGCGGCAGGCTCATTGGCCAGCAGATCAGTCAGGAAGCGCGTGTTCGACAGCAGATGGCTCAATCGCTCGGCGGCGGCATTCGTATCGCGCAGCATGCCGAGGAACCAATGGGACTTCCCCAGCGCCTCGCTGAGCCTACGGAAGCCCAGCAAACCTGCGTCCGGGTCCACCCCGCGGGCAAACCAGTCCAAGAGCACCGGGAGCAATTGCCGCTGCAGGGAGGCGCTGCGCGAGACCCCGCCGGTCAAGGCTTCGATATGCCGCATCGCTGCCTTGGGGTCGAGATAACCCAGGGCGCGAAGTCGGGCCTGCGCGGATTCTGCGGTGAGCCTGACATCATCGGCCGAGAGGTTGGAACTGCTCACCAGCAGCGGCCGGTAGAAAATACGCTCGTGCAGCGAACGCACCATGCGCTTGGTTTCATTCCACCGGCGCATCAGCTTCTCCGGGCTGCTCGGCTGCAGGTCTCCGGCACCGCGAATTGATCGCGCCAGTACGCGCTGGGCACTTTCGGCCCGGGGCATCAAATGGGTTCGGCGCAATTGGCTGAGCTGGATTCGGTGCTCCAGCAAACGCAGGAAACGGTAGGAGTCATCGAAATTCGTGGCGTCGTCACGGCCAATGTAGCCGGTGTCGCTCATGGCCTGGATCGCCAGGGTGGTTGTTGCCACCTGAATGGCAGGTTCCACACGTCCATGGACAAGCTGGAGTAGCTGGACGGTGAATTCGACGTCGCGCAGCCCGCCGGGGCCGAGCTTGATCTGCCACGCGACGTCTTGCTTGTCGATGTTGTCGCTGACGCGGCGGCGCATCGCTTGGACCGATTCGACAAAACCCTCGCGTTCAGAACTGGACCACACCATGGGCGAGACCATGCGCTCGTAGGAGCGTCCCAGTTCCTTGTCTCCGGCTATGGCGCGGGCCTTGAGCAAGGCTTGGAATTCCCATGAGTGGGCCCAACGCCGGTAGTACGCTTCATGGGAAGAGAGCGTACGGGTCAACGCCCCGTCCTTGCCCTCGGGGCGGAGATTCGCGTCCACTTCCCACAGCATCGGCTCCGGTCCTGGCACCATCAGGGCACGCGCCGTGTTGCCGCAGATGACCGTGGCGATCGCGGCGGCGAGATCTTCGTCCATGCCCAGGGCTGAATCATGGACATAGATAACGTCCACGTCAGAGATGTAGTTCAGTTCACGTGCACCGCATTTGCCCATGCCGATGATGGTGATCTTCACCCGGTCGACGTCGTCCGCATCATATTGTTCGGCGGCTTCGGCCCGGGCAATGGCCAGGGCTCCTTCGAGCGCGGCCCCAGCCATGTCGGCCAGTTCGGCGGCAACCTTGGGCAGGATGCGCTGCGGCTGGGTGGATCCCAAGTCCCGGTGTGCCAGCGATAGCAAGGCCTTTCGGTAGGCGGTGCGCAAACGCTGGCGTGCTTCAGCACCGGTATAGGAAGAAACCCAGTGCCCGCCCTCGGATTCATTGGCCTCGATGGAAGCCAGCAAGTCCTCGACCAGTTGATCCGAGGGAACGGACTCGAATTCGCCTGGAGGAGCTTGGCGGACGATATCCAAGGCCTCGGGGCAGCGTATGAGGAACTCGCCCAGCGCCGACGAGCTGCCCAGGAGCCTTACCAGCCCTTGGCAGCTGGCCGGCTGCGTGAAGATGTCGATGGCTTCCGGATGCCGGTCAACCAACCTCAGCGCCAGCAGCAGCGCCTGATCCGGATCTGGCGCGTGCGCCATCTTGCTCACGATCAGGTGGGGATCAATCTTGGACAATTCCTTGGATTGAAGGAAATTCTTGGCCCGTTCGACGTCGCTGAAGCCAGCGTTGATCAATGCTCGCGAGGGTACTTCCGGCATGGTTTCTCGTGTTCTCCCGCATTTCGCCGCGCAGCTTCACGCGGCGAAGTCTCTAGAGGATTCCCAAATACTTGTTCAGTTCGTATGGGGTGATGACCTGGCGGTACTCTTCCCATTCGGTGCGCTTGTTCGACAGGAACGAGTTGAACACCTGTTCGCCGAGGATCTCGGCCATGAGTTCCGACTCTTCCATAGCGCGCAATGCGTCGTGCAGGCTGCCGGGCAGCGGAACGTGGCCCGAAGCACGGCGTTCCGCCGTGGAGAGGCTCCAGACATCGTCCTCGGTCGGCTCCTCCAGCTCGTAGTCTTCGCGGATGCCCTTCAGGCCGGCGCCGAGCAAGACTGCATAGGCGAGGTACGGGTTCGCTGCCGAGTCGATCCCGCGGTATTCGACGCGGGCCGACTGGCCTTTGCCCGGCTTGTAGAGCGGCACGCGGACCAGTGCCGAACGGTTGTTGTGTCCCCACGAACGGTGGCTCGGCGCTTCTCCCCCGCCCCACAAGCGCTTGTACGAGTTCACGTACTGGTTGGTGATGGCGGTCATTTCCGGCGCGTGGTGCAGGATGCCTGCGATGAAGGAGCGCGCCACGTCGGAGAGCTGGTATTCGCGGCCTGCTTCGAAGAATGCGTTCGCATCGCCTTCGAACAATGAGAAGTGGGTGTGCATGCCGCTGCCCGGATGGTCGGCAAAGGGCTTGGGCATGAAGGTCGCGTGGATTCCCTTCTGCATCGCCATTTCCTTGATGACGGTACGGAAGGTCATGATGTTGTCGGCGGTCTGCAGCGCATCGGCGTAGCGCAAATCGATTTCGTTCTGGCCCGGGCCGTTTTCATGGTGGGAGAACTCCACCGAAATGCCCAGGGCTTCCAGCGTGGTCACCGACGCGCGGCGGAAGTCCTGTCCCACGCCATCTGGCACATGGTCGAAGTAGCCGCCGTTGTCGATCGGCTGCGGACGGCCATTGGCATCCAGCTGATCGTTCTGCAGCAAATAGAATTCGATCTCCGGATGGGTGTAGCAAGTGAAGCCCATGTTGGAGGCTTCGGCCAGCTGGCGCTTGAGCACCTGGCGCGGATCGGCGTTGGATGGCTGGCCTTCCGGAGTCAGGATGTCGCAGAACATGCGGGAAGTCGGTTCAACCTCGCCACGCCAAGGAAGAATCTGGAAGGTGGCAGGATCGGGCTGAAGCAGCATGTCAGATTCCGAGATCCGGGACAGTCCGTCAATGGAGGAACCGTCAAAGCCCAGACCTTCTTCGAAAGCATCTTCAACTTCAGCAGGAGCCAGGGCCACGGACTTGAGTGAACCAACCACGTCGGTAAACCACATTCGCACAAATCGAACGTCGCGTTCTTCAATGGTGCGCAGTACGAATTCCTGCTGACGATCCATTTTCCACCACCTTCGGGATTCTGATATCCGGCGCTGATTACAACCGGCAAGAAAATTGACCTGTGGCAACACTATATCGGGTCAGGACGGTCCCCACGATCTGCATCGCCCTGTCCAAGTGCGATAAAGTCGTTTCATGCCACAACCATACCTAGGGATTCCTGAAAAAGGCCCGTCCCGTATCCGTCTTCATCATTTGCAGAAGGCCAAGGACAATGGCGAAAAATTCGCGATGTTAACTGCTTATGACGTCATGATGGCCGAAATTTTCGATTCGGCGGGGATCGAGATCCTGCTGGTTGGCGACTCAGCCGCCAATACCGTCCTCGGCTACGAGTCCACGCTGCCGATCAGCCTCGACGAAATGATCGTCTTCACCAAAGCTGTTGCCAATGGCGCCAAGCGCGCGTTGGTCGTCGCCGACTTGCCGTTTGGCAGCTACGAGCAGTCTCCGGCACAGGCCGTGGCCACCGCGGTGCGCCTGATGAAGGAAGGCCATGCCCACGCGGTCAAGATGGAAGGCACCGCGCAATACGCCGAGCACGTTCGCGCCATGGTCCTTGCCGGTGTGCCCGTCATCGGGCACATCGGGTTCACCCCGCAGTCCGAGCATGCATTGGGCGGGTACCGCGTGCAGGGCCGCGGCGACGCCGTCGCGCAGATGAAGCACGACGCTGTCGCATTGCAAGATGCCGGCGCCTTCTGCATCCTGATGGAAATGGTGCCAAGCCCGGTCGCCGCCGAAATCGATGCCGCGCTGAAGGTCCCGACCATTGGCATCGGCGCCGGCAACTCCACCACCGGACAAGTCCTGGTCTGGCAGGACATGCTTGGCCTTGGCGGGGGCCGCACCCCACGCTTCGTCAAGAAGTACGCAGATCTGCGTGAGGTTATCGGCACCGCGGTGCGCGAATACCACCAGGACGTCGTAGCCGGCGCTTTCCCGTCCGCAGAGTACGAATTCAAGGAATGAGACTGGCTCACGCCGCATAGCACAATGGTGCGCTTCCAGGTTGCCCAACCCGGAAGCGCACCATCCTGCCATTCACAGCACCGCTGGGCCCGGTGCCTTCAGCGACTACTGGTCGTCTTCCTCCGCCTCGTCCCAGGCTTCATTGCGGGCCTGGACCTTCGCCATCGCGGCTTCGGCTTCAGCAACCGTGTCATATGGCCCGAGCAATTGCGACCAATCAGACTGCGGGCCCTTCTCCACGGTCTTGGTTGAGACGTTGTACCAGTACTGGCCTTCACCCGGGGTGCCAACTGAGCTCATGGAAAACTCCTCTAATCTCGAAACCTGCTATTGCTTCCACGGTATCCCAACCGGTGGAAAATAGGTGCAACACCACCAGTTCTTTCGGCTATCTCTTGGTGAGGCTGAAGATACCTGTAGCTAGAATAAAAGCATGGCTATTGCTTCAACTGCACCACTTGGAAATCTCACCGCCGGCACGGTATCCCCGGAACTTCCGGTACCGAAACACATCGAACGTCCCGAATACGTTGGCAAGAAGGAACCTGCCGCCAACACGGCTTCCGAAGTCAAAAGCCCAGAAGTCATCGAGCGCATCCGGATAGCTTCCAAGATTGCCGCCCAGGCGCTGCAGGAAGTGGGCAGGGCCTGCCAGCCAGGGATAACCACGGATCAGCTGGATCGTCTGGGCCATGAATTCCTCATGGATCACAACGCGTACCCGTCAACCTTGGGCTACCGCGGATTCCCCAAGTCACTGTGCTCGTCATTGAACGAAGTCATCTGCCATGGCATCCCGGACACGACCGTGTTGCAAGACGGGGACATCATCAATATCGATATCACCGCTTATATTGGCGGCGTTCACGGAGACAACAACGCCACCTTCCTGGTCGGTGACGTGGATGAAGAATCCCGCCTGCTGGTTGAGCGCACCGAGAATTCGCTGAAGCGCGCCATCAAAGCCGTGATGCCAGGACGCGAGATCAACGTCATTGGCCGAAGCATTGAAACCTACGCCAAGCGGTTCGGCTACGGCGTGGTCCGGGACTTCACCGGCCACGGAGTGGGAGAAGCCTTCCACTCCGGATTGATCATTCCGCACTATGATGCGGCCCCCGGCTACAACACCCTGATTGAACCGGGCATGGTCTTCACCATCGAACCGATGCTCACCTTGGGCACCATCGAATGGGATATGTGGGAGGACGATTGGACCGTGACGACCAAGGACAAGAAGCGCACCGCGCAGTTCGAGCACACCCTGCTCGTCACCGACGACGGCGCCGAAATCCTCACGCTGCCATAAGCGACTGCCCAGCCTAGCGCAAACGCCAGTGTCCCCAGCCTCGAAAGGCTATGGGCACTGGCGTTTTGCTTTGTACGAAGGCGGCTAGTCGGCCGAAAGCGGACGCTGGGTTCCCTGCGGAACCTTGCCCCGGCGGTCGCGCAAGCGTGCAATGGCCGTCTCGAAATCAGTCAACGACTGGAAGTTATGATAGACACTGGCAAAGCGCAGGTAGGCGACCTCGTCAAGGCGCGATAGCGGCTCCAGAATTGCCAGGCCCACCTGGTGCGCCGGGATTTCGGCGGCACCGGAGGTCCGGACCGCCTCTTCGACTTCCTGGGCCAGGATTGCAAGGTCGTGATCGGTGACCGGACGGCCCTGGCAGGCCTTGCGGACGCCGTTGATGACCTTGTTACGTGAGAACGGTTCTACGGCACCGGACTGCTTGAGCACGTTCAGGCTCGCAGTTTCGGTAGTGGTGAAACGGCGCGAGCAGGCAGTGCATTGGCGGCGGCGACGGATTGAGACGCCGTCGTCGGCCACTCGACTATCGACCACTCGGGAATCGGCATTACGGCAATACGGGCAGTTCACGGCACCTCCATCTGTAGCCCAACAAGTATTCTCGCGCACCTGCGGCGGCAAGAATCAACTCATGTCACCTATCAGTTTAGCGTCTATTGCGCGTTTCGCACCGCGACCGCGTCGCCATGGGCCGGCAGGTCCTCGGCATTGGCAAGATTTATCACGTGAGCGGCCACTTCGCCCAGTGCCGCCTTGTCGTAGTTGATTACCTGGATGGCCTTCAGGAAAGTGTTCACATTCAGGCCCGAGGCGTGCAGCGCCGTGCCGCTGGTTGGCAGCACGTGATTGGAACCTGCGCAGTAGTCGCCCAAGGACACCGGAGCGTAGGCTCCGACGAAAATGGCACCGGCCGCGGTGATGCGGGCGGCGGTGGCTTCCGCGTCGGCCACCATGATTTCCAGGTGCTCGGCAGCGTACGCATTGCACACCTCGATGCCCTGCTCCAGGTCCTTGACCAGAATGATGGCAGACTGGGTACCCGACAGCGCTTCGGTCACGCGGGCCGTGTGCTTCGTGGCGGCTACCTGCTTTTCAAGTTCCTTGCGCACGCCGGCCGCCAGGTCCGGCGAATCGGTTATCAGCACGGCCGCAGCGTTGGCATCGTGTTCTGCCTGCGAGATCATGTCTGCGGCGACAAAGCCCGGGTCGGCTCCCTGATCGGCAAGGATGGCAATTTCCGTGGGACCTGCTTCAGCATCGATTCCCACCACGCCCTTCACCAGTCGCTTGGCGGTGGCCACGAACACGTTGCCCGGGCCGGAGATCACGTCCACCGGTTCGATGCCGCCGCGTTCGTCGTTGGGCACCTCCACCCCGTAAGCGAACGCTGCAACAGCCTGGGCGCCGCCCATGGCGTGCACCTCATCGATGCCCAGCAGCTTGGCCGCAGCCAGGATGGTTGGGTGCGGCAGGCCGCCAAATTCCTTCTGCGGCGGGCTGGCCAGGGCCAGCGAGCTGACCCCGGCAGCCTGGGCAGGCACCGCATTCATGATGACCGAGGAAGGATAGACGGCCAGGCCGCCTGGGACGTACAAGCCGACGCGGCGCACCGGGACCCACCGCTGGGTGACGGTTGCACCGTTGGCGTAGCGCACTTCGGCGTCGTCTGGGCGCTGGGCCTTGGCGAAGACGCGGGCGCGGTCAATGGATTCTTCCAATGCCCGGCGGACCTTCGGTTCCAGTTCTTCCAGGGCACGGTCCAGTTCGTGCTGCGGCACGCGAGTGTGTTCCAGCTCGACATGGTCAAAGCGCTTGGAAAGGTCCTTGAGCGTCTCCATGCCATGGGCGCGCACATCGTCGATGATCTGCTGCACTGCGTCGGCAGCGGTCTGGGAGTTCACCGCCGGGCGGGGCAGTTTGGCCTTCAGCTGCGCGTAGCTCAGGGATTCGTTGCGCCAATCGAGGGTGGCGAGTGCCGAGAATTCAGTTTCTGGAATAGTGCTCACCTTCCTAGTTTAACGCTGATGGCCGGGGAAGGTTTTATTAGTTACCTTCCCCGGTCATCGGGTCGGCCATTCGGGTTCCTACACGTCCAGGCAGTGCGGGCCGAGCAGGACCTTCAAATCGCCGAACAGCGCGGGGTTCGGGTTGACCCGGAAGTTCATGCCCAGGCGCATCAGCGAGGTGCCGCGGCTTCCGGTGAGCTTGACCCGCACCTCGGTGTTGCCGCTGTGCGTGCGCAGCACATCGCCGAGTTTCTGCACCAGGGTTTCGGTGGCCTTGTGGGTTGGAATGCCGATGACTACCGGTCCCCCGTTGGCGTCCTCGGAAATTTCCGGGATCATCATTTCCTGCGCGTTCAGGGTGATCGAACCGTCATCGCGGCGCTGCACGCGTCCCTTGACCACTACGATCAGGTCATCGGCCAGGATCTCGGCGATCGGCTGGTAGGCCTGGCCGAAGAACATGACTTCCATTGAGCCTGAGAGGTCCTCGATCTCGCAGCGGGCATACGGGTTGCCGCTCTTCTTGGCGATGCGGCGCTGCAGGCCGGAAATCATGCCGGCGATCGAAATGATGTGGCCGTCCTGCGGACCGTCGTCCGAGAGCACGTGCGTGACCGGCATATCGGCGTACTGCTCCAGGGCGGAGCCCAGGCCCTGCAGCGGGTGGTCGGAGACGTACAGGCCGAGCATGTCGCGCTCGTAGGCCAGCTTTTCCTTCTTGTCCCAGTCGGGAATGTCGGGGATCGCCACATGCATGGACTCGGAGGATTCCTCGGCACCCAGGGCACTGAACAGGTCGAACTGGTTGGCGGCCTCGTTGCGCTTGACCTGGATCACCGAATCCACGGCTTCTTCGTGGATGGCCACCAGCGCCCGGCGCGGATGCTTCATGGAGTCGAAGGCGCCGGCCTTGATCAGCGATTCAATGGTCCGCTTGTTGCAGACCACGGCCGGGACCTTGCCCAGGAAATCGTTGAAGTCGTTGTAGTGGCCCTTCTCCGTGCGGGCTTCGACCATGCCGGCCACCGCGTTGGTTCCGACGTTGCGGATCGCGCCCATGCCGAAGCGGATGTCCTTGCCCACTGGGGTGAAGTTCAATGCCGATTCGTTGACATCCGGCGGCAGCACGGTGATGCCGATGTGGCGGCATTCGTTCAGGTACAGCGCCAGCTTGTCCTTGTCGTCGCCCACCGAGGTCAGCAGCGCAGCCATGTATTCAGCCGGGTAGTGCGCCTTGAGGTAGGCGGTCCAGTAGGAGACGACGCCGTAGGCCGCCGAGTGGGCTTTGTTGAAGGCATAATCGGAGAAGGGCAGCAGGATGTCCCACAGGGTCTGCACGGCCTGATCGGAGTAGCCGTTGTCGTTCATGCCCTGCTTGAAGCCGGCGAACTGCTTGTCCAGCTCGGCTTTCTTCTTCTTGCCCATGGCGCGGCGCAGGATGTCTGCCTGGCCCAGCGAGTAGCCGGCCAGCTTCTGCGCAATAGCCATAACCTGCTCCTGGTACACGATCAGGCCGTAGGTGCCGCCGAGGATTTCTTCCAGCGGCTCGGCCAGCTCCGGGTGGATTGGGGTGACTTCCTGCAACCCGGTCTTGCGCAGCGCATAGTTGGTGTGCGAGTTGGCGCCCATGGGGCCCGGACGATACAGCGCGATCACTGCGGAAATGTCCTCGAAGTTATCCGGGCGCATCATCTTCAGCAGCGAACGCATCGGGCCGCCATCGAGCTGGAACACGCCCAGGGTATCTCCACGGGCCAGCAGCTTGTAGGCCTCGGGGTCCTCGATGGTCAGGGTTTCGAGATCGATTTTCTTGCCGGTGTTGTACTCGATGTTCTCCAGCGCATCGGAAATAATGGTGAGGTTGCGCAACCCCAGGAAGTCCATCTTGATCAGCCCCAGGCCTTCGCAGGTCGGGTAGTCGAACTGGGTGATGACCTGGCCATCCTGGATACGGCGCATGATCGGGATGACGTTGATGATCGGGTCCGAACTCATGATCACGCCGGCGGCGTGCACGCCCCACTGGCGCTTCAGCCCTTCCAGGCCCTTGGCGGTCTCGAAGACGCGTGCCGCCTCCGGGTCATTTGCCACCAGGTTGCGGAAATCGCCGGCTTCGGAGTAGCGCTTGGATTCCGGATTGTCGATGTCGTTGAGCGGGATGTCCTTGGCCATCACCGCCGGCGGCAGCGCCTTGGTAAGGGATTCGCCCATGCTGAATGGGTAGCCGAGCACGCGCGAGGAGTCCTTCAGCGCCTGCTTGGTCTTGATCGAGCCGTAGGTCACGATCATCGATACGCGCTCATCGCCGTACTTTTCGGTCACGTACTTGATGACCTCGGAACGACGGCGATCATCGAAGTCGACGTCGAAGTCGGGCATGGAAACACGTTCCGGGTTCAGGAAGCGCTCGAAGATCAGGCCGTGCCTCAGCGGGTCGAGGTCGGTGATGCGCATGGCGTAGGCGACCATGGAACCTGCACCGGAACCGCGTCCCGGGCCTACGCGGATGCCGTGGTCCTTGGACCAGTTGATGAAGTCGGCCACCACCAGGAAATATCCCGGGAAGCCCATCTTGATGATGACGTCCAGCTCGTAGTCCGCTTGCTTGCGCGACTCGTCCGGGATGCCGTTCGGGTAGCGGTAGTGCAGCCCCTTGTCGACCTCCTTGATCAGCCAGCTGGTCTCGTCCTCCCCCGGCGGGCAGGGGAACTTCGGCATGTAGTTGGCGTTGGTGTCGAAGGAGACTTCAACACGGTCTGCGATCTCCAGGGTGTTGTCGCAGGCTTGCGGCAATTCCTTGAACAGCTCGCGCATCTCGCGCGCCGACTTCAGGTAGTAGCCGGTGCCGGAGAAGGCGAAGCGGCTGCCACCCTGGTCGTAGGTGGGCTCGTCGAGCGTGGATCCGGAGTTGATGGCCAGCAGCGCTTCGTGGGCCTTGGCATCGGATTCGTGGGTGTAGTGCAGGTCGTTGGTGGCCACCAGCGGAATGTCCAGTTCCTTGGCCAGGCGCAGCAAGTCCTTGGTGATGCGGCGTTCGATCTCCAGACCGTGGTCCATGATCTCGCAGTAGTAGTTTTCCTTGCCGAACAGATCCTGCAGTTCTGCCGCGGCGGCCTTGGCAGCGTCGTACTGGCCCAGGCGGAGCTTGGTCTGCACTTCACCCGATGGGCAGCCGGTGGTGGCGATTATGCCTTCGTGGTGGTCGTTGAGCAGCTCGCGGTCCCAGCGGGGATATTTGCCGAAAACGGAGTCCAGCGAGGCGCGGGAAGAACCCTTGAAGAGGTTGTCCATGCCCTTGTTGTTGTACGAGAGCAAGGTCATGTGGTTGTAGAGGCCGCCACCGGAGACGTCATCGCCCTTTTGCGATTCGTCGGTACGCCATTTCACGCGGGTCTTGTCATCGCGTGCGGTACCGGGGGTGACATAGGCTTCGACACCGATGATCGGCTTGACGCCGGCGCCGGTGGCCTGGCGCCAGAAATCGAAGGCACCGAACAGATATCCATGGTCGGTAATCGCCATGGCTTCCATGCCCTGCCGGTTGGCTTCAGCGAAGAGTTCGCCAAGCCGCGCCGCACCATCCAGCATGGAGTATTCGGTGTGGGTATGAAGATGGACAAATCCGTCACGTGTAGCACTCACCCAACCAGTCTAGCGATCAATCCTGGTCTTGGGCTCACCTCGGCGCGGTGCTGTGGCTAGCGCGACACAGGGTGCTGACGGCCAGTGGCCAGCAGCACCTTGGAGGCTAGTATCCGCCGTCGCGAAGCAGCTCGACGGCCCCTGCCAGATCCGCAGGATATTCGCTTTCGTATTCCATCCACTGGCCGGTCACCGGATGGGAAAAGCCCAGCCGCTTGGCATGAAGCCACTGGCGGGTCAGCCCCAGGGCGGCCCCCAGCTTGGGATCCGCGCCGTACGTCTGGTCTCCGGCGCAGGGATGGCCGAAGGCCGAGAAGTGGACACGGATCTGGTGGGTGCGTCCGGTTTCCAGATGCACCTCGACCAGAGAGGCCCGGCCAAAGGCTTCGATGACCTTGTAGTGGGTGACCGAGTCGCGTCCGCCTTCCAGGACGGCGAACTTCCAGTCGTGGCCCGGATGGCGTCCGATCGGCGCGTCGATGGTGCCCTCCATCGGGTCGGGCAAGCCCTGCACTACCGCGTGGTAGATCTTCTTCGGGGTGCGTTCCTTGAAGGCGCGCTTCAATTCGGTATAGGCGCGTTCGGTCTTCGCTACCACCATCAGGCCGCTGGTACCCACGTCCAGGCGGTGCACGATGCCTTGGCGTTCGGCGGCACCGGAAGTGGTGATGTTGTACCCCTCGGCCATGAGTGCGCCGACCACTGTCGGGCCGACCCAGCCTGGGGATGGATGGGCTGCGACGCCCACGGGCTTGTCGATGACCACATAGTCATCGTCGTCCGCGACAATCTTCAGCTCTTCCACTTTCTCAACCTTAATTTCTAATGGGTCTGCTTGCGGCGGGATGGTGACAACCAGCCGGTCGCCCGCCTTGATTTTCAAGGATTTGGTAATGGTGCGCCCGTTGACCTGGATCTGCGAGTCCTTGCAGAGGCTAGCGGACAAGGTTCGCGGGATCTGCAGGGATCGGGAGATATAGGCATCAAGGCGCGTGCCGGCATCGGCTGGTTCGACCAGCAGTTCGTGTATGGCGGTTTCCTTCGAGATCATGCGCTTGGTTCTGCTTCGCCCTTATCCGCCTGGTCCTTCTTGGGAGGATCGCCAATGCTGCCATCCAGGTTGCGGCCACGGATGAGCATGTACGCCACGGCGATCATGGAGCAGACAATGAACGAGTCTGCGACATTGAAGATCGCGAAGTGGTTGACGGACAGCATGTCCACCACATGCCCGAATCCGAAACCCGGTTCACGGAAGAGCCGGTCCACGACATTGCCCAGCACGCCTCCGAGCAGACAGCCCAGGGCGATGGCCCAGCTTCTGGCTAGCACCTTGCGGAAGAGCAGGTAGATGACATAGATCGCCACAGCGGATTGCAGGATCGCAAAGACGATCGTGAAGTCTTCGCCAATGGAGAACGCTGCACCGGGATTCAGGATGTAGTGGATGTTGAAGAACCCGGGAATCACTTCGATCGACTGCCCAAGCCGCATGTTCTGCTCAACGATAATCTTGACCGATTGGTCCAATACCAGCGCAATCAGAGCGATCACAAGGCCAAGGCCTACGTATTTCCTGGCCTTAGCGCCCGTGCTCCCGGATTGAACTGCGTCCACAGTGGTACCCATGATTTCCTCTTAAACGTCAACGGTGGTGACCGGAGTAAATCCGTACACCACCGTTGATCTTACTTGATAGCTAGATCAAGCCATGAACTGTCAGCGACTAGTTGGTCTTGCCTGCTGCGCCAGCATCGATCGAACCCTGGGACTCAAGGTCGCGCAGCTGTCCTTCGATGTAGGTCTTCAGGCGAGCACGGTAGTCGCGTTCGAAGCCACGCAGCTGCTCGAGCTTGCGCTCCAGTACCGACTTCTGCTGCTCAAGTGCCGAGAGGGTCTTGCGGCTCTTCTCTTCAGCGGTGGTGACCAAGGTGTTGGCTTCGGTCTTCGCTTCGGAGATGATCTTGTCGCGCTGCTCGACACCGGCGGCGACGTATTCGTCGTGCAGGCGCTGAGCCATGGACAGCACGTTGGCGGCAGATTCTGCGGATTCGGTGCGCGGAGCTGCAGCTGGTGCCGCTGCCGCGGCCGGAGCTGCAGGTGCCTTCTCTGCGGCAGCTGGCTTTGCTTCGGACTTCTTTTCCTCGGCTGGCTTGGCAGCCGGGGTTTCTGCCTTTGCGGGCTCTGCAGGCTTGGCTTCTGCCTTCTTCTCTTCAGCTGGCTTGGCAGCAGGAGTAGCTGGAGCGGCCGATACCGGCGCAGGAACAGCCTGTTCCTTCGATACTGAACCCGCATCTTCGCCGAGTTCGGCAAGGCGGCTGCGCAGAGCCTCGTTCTCACCGGTTAGGCGACGCAGTTCCACAACGATTTCGTCGAGGAAGTCATCTACCTCGTCTTGGTCGTAGCCTTCACGGAACTTGGTCGGCTGAAACCGCTTATTGACTACGTCTTCTGGCGTAAGAGCCATTGGGTCACCTCAATACTGGGATCATTTCCGCACGACCATTGTCTTGCCTTGCGAAACACTTACCGTTTTTGTCAGTGTCGCGACCGGTGAAGTCGGAGCACCATTTCCTAAAGGATATAACGATTTGGACAATTATTACGAAATCGAGCTTTCGCGCGAGTCTCTTATTCTCTGAATCTACAGCTTTTGACTGTTCAGGACAATCCCCGTGAAGCACGGAAATGCCCTAATCAGATCCCTGTACTGAGCCCAAGGTTACCTACCACCGCTTTAAGAATGATTACGACGATAAACAACACAAGAAACGACAGGTCAAGGCGGATTCCGCCAAGATCTAGGGGTTTGATCTTCCGGCGCAACCAACGCAGCGGAGGATCGGTAATTGACACGATTGCACTTGCGACAATCAATGCGATGCCTTTGGGTCGCCAGTGGCGAGCAAAGCTTTCCGTTACATCCAACACAATTCTCATCAAAAGCAGAATTTGGAGGATGGCTAACGCGAGATAGATGATCCCGAACACCATTTTGTGCGTTTGCTCCTGGTGTCTTAGCTCTGGTTAAAGAAGGTTGCTTGCGCTTCGGACTGCTTGCGGTCTTCACCGAGAACCTCAACGGTTGCCGGCGAGAGCAGGAAGACTTTGTTCGTAACTCGCTCGATGGAGCCATGCAGGGCGAAAACAAGACCCGCCGAGAAGTCTACGAGGCGCTTGGCATCGGTTTCACCCATGTCGGTGACATTCATAATCACCGGGATGCCGTCACGGAAGTTCTCACCGATGATCTTGGCATCGTTGTAAGAACGAGGGTGGACGGTAGTAATCTGACGCAATTCGGAATCCTCATCCCGTACTGAAGGGGCACGCTTAATAGGGGTGACCGGAGCACGGTATTCCGTCTCTGGTTCTCTAGCTTGAGTTTGCGGCGCAGCTGGCCTCGCGGCAGGCTGTGGGCGTGGGGCTTCGGCAGGTCGCTTCGGAGCAGTGTCCTCAACCACCCGAACTTGGGTTTTGGGCTCAGCGTTTTGTGTCTGGGTCTCGTCCTGCTCGACGGCATCCGCCAAGCCGAGATAGACCATTGCCTTACGCAGTCCGTCAGCCACGATGTTTCTCCTCGTTTATCCCATGCATGCAACCCCATTGCATGCTTCCGCTAACTTCGACGCTACCGCACAAAATAATGCTGGCATCGTTCATTCGTTCAATTATTGGCGGTGTGTCGCGCACGCCTACGCAGCGGTCCAGATGAGACCGGCAAGGCGTCCGGAACGGCTTGAGCGTCGGTAGGAATAGTAGTTCTCATCTTCCAAAGTGCAGACTCCGGATTGCCGGACATCGACTCCGAGTCCGCGCAGCTCATCTTCGGCTGATGCCGGAAGATCCAGTCCCGGAGTTCCCCAGCGCGTCGAGGTGCGAATCCCGGGTCTCAACTGCTCGGATTCCTGGGCCATATCTTCGGGAACTTCATAGCATCGCCCGCAGATCGAAGGGCCAATCACAGCTTCCATCACATCGGCACCATGGGCTCTCAGGGCCTCGACGGTATTTTCCAGAATCCCGTCGAGCAGACCGCGCCGCCCGGCGTGGGTCGCCGCACTCAGGGTCTGCCCGCTTTGCGAGTTCCGGCCAACGAACAGAACCGGAAGGCAATCGGCCACCATTACCGCCAGGGGTTGGGCACCCGTGGCGTCCAGCAAGCCGTCGCAAGTTGGCGCTGCTGGTTCCAGCCAGGACGTGCGTTGCACCGGTTGCACTTCATGGACATCGGCGGAGTGCACCTGGTTCATGAAGTTCAGCGAGAAGCGTCGAACCCCGATCAAGTCTTCCAGCCTGGCCCGGTTCTCCGCCACGAGGCGGGGATCGTCGTTCACGTGCAGGGCAAGGTTGCCCTCGGCCTGCGAAGTGAATGCCAGTTGGATACTCGGATCGAGGTTCGACGCGAAATGTAGCACTGCTCAGCTTCTTGCTGTTTTTACTTCAGGAAGTCCGGGACATCCAGGTCATCGTTGGAGCCGTTCAGGTCCGAGTCGACAACATCTGGAAGGTCCTGGAAGGAGCTGGACTGCTCTGCGGCAGCTGGCTTCTCCTGGGCAGCCTGGGCCGGCTTCGCAGCTTCGGTTGGAGCCGGTGCCGGAGTTTCAGGAATGCTTGCTGGCACCTGTTCGGCCGGGCGCGAGGACACAGCTGGCTTTGCTGCGGCCGGGGCCATTGGCTTGCTGGTGACATCTGGCTCGTCGAAGCCGGCAGCAATCACGGTGACGCGTGCTTCATCGCCCAGGGCGTCGTCGATGACGGCACCGAAGATGATGTTGGCTTCCGGGTGGGCAACTTCCTGCACCAGACGTGCAGCTTCGTTGATTTCGAACAGGCCCAGATCCGAGCCGCCCTGGATGGAGAGCAGAACGCCATGGGCGCCATCGATGGAAGCTTCGAGCAATGGCGAAGCGATAGCCAATTCGGCGGCCTTCACTGCGCGATCTTCGCCCCGCGCCGAACCGATGCCCATCAATGCCGAGCCGGCGCCCTGCATGACGGACTTCACGTCGGCGAAGTCGAGGTTGATCAGACCCGAGGTGGTGATCAAGTCGGTGATGCCCTGAACACCGGAGAGCAGAACCTGGTCTGCCTGGCGGAATGCGTCCAGCACCGATACGTTGCGGTCCGAAATGGAGAGCAGTCGATCGTTAGGGATAACAATGAGGGTATCGACTTCGTCACGCAGAGCTTCGATTCCCGACTCGGCGGAGTTCGCACGACGACGGCCTTCGAAGGTGAATGGACGGGTGACCACACCGATGGTCAGCGCACCAAGCGAGCGGGCGATGCGTGCCACGACCGGCGCGCCACCGGTACCGGTGCCGCCGCCTTCGCCGGCGGTCACGAAGACCATGTCGGCGCCGCGCAGGACATCTTCGATTTCTTCTACGTGATCTTCTGCTGCCTGGCGTCCCACATCCGGGTTGGCGCCAGCGCCCAGGCCACGAGTCAGTTCGCGTCCTACGTCCAGTTTGACGTCGGCATCACTCATAAGCAGAGCCTGGGCATCGGTGTTAATGGCGATGAATTCCACGCCCTTGAGACCGACTTCGATCATTCGATTGACTGCGTTTACACCGCCACCGCCGATTCCGACGACTTTAATGACCGCGAGGTAATTCTGTGGAGCTGCCACGTCCCGCTTCCCTTGTTAGATGTGCTACATATTTCACGACTCCAGCCAAAAACCTTAACCTTTAGCCTTAAGGTTAAGAATCTGTCAAGCTGTCGTTATTAGAAACGCTATGAGTCGAGTGGTCTTTCTGCAACGACCGCCTAGGCGTGTCGCTTATTCAAGACTATCTTTCCAGAATTTCTTGGCTTATTGGTCTTCCCGCGCCCAGAGCGCCGCGACTTAATACACCACGGGATTTTCCGGGTTGGTGACGTCGATTGTCGTCTTGGCCGCATGCTTTTTCTCGAGCTCTTTCAAGAAAATCAGTGCAACTTCATTTTTCAGGGCCGCCTTCTTCGCGTCTCCCCAAATCAACGTGCGGTTCTTCGGCAATGCCAATTCGGCAAAGCCGGCCTTGGACAGCGATGCGGTTGACACTTCTTCGAGCACTTTCTTGTCAACCGTGCTCAAGATACCGGTCAGCAGCTTGAACTGCTCAGCATCGGCAGTGACGTCACTGGCCTTAATCTTGGGAAGCTTGTCCTTGTCCTTCTTGCCGACGGTGCGAAGCTTCTTGCCTGTCTCGGAAACCAGGTATTCCTTCTTGCCTTCCAGCAAGATCGCCACCGGGACGGCTTCGATCACCTCCACCACCAAGGTATTGGGCATCTGCGCCTTGACTACGATCTCATTGATGGCGGGCTGGTCTCCGATGAGCTCCTGGACCTTGGCTTCGGAGATCCGCGGCAGCGGGGTGCCCTTCAGCGGTTCCAGGGACTCCCCCAACTTCTTGGAATCCACCAGCTTGGTGCCAGTGACTTCAATCTTCTTGGCAGCGATCACCGGCGAGAAGCTCAAGATCAGAACTGCAGCGAGGCTGAGCACGACAATGCAGGCCGCGACAATAATCAGGATCTTGCGCCGCTTCTTCTCCGGGTTCTCCGGAAGTTCTACGACTTTTGCTGCTTCACCCATGGATCACCTTGGTAGACGGAATGGGGCCGATCGCTGCGGCCCGGGACTCTGGACGGAAGTTGTCAGCTCAGGGACTTCACGATGTCTGGGCCCAGCGCGGTAACATCTCCAGCGCCAATGGTCATGATGACATCGCCCGGCTCGGCCTGCTCAACCGCATGCGCAACCGCGGCTGCCGGCACCAGAACCTGCGACGGGACTTCGATGCGCGAGGCAATCAATTCGCTGGTTACCCCTTCGATCGGCTCTTCACGTGCCGGATAGATATCCAGCACGGCTACCGAATCAGCCAAGGACAAGGCCTGCGCAAATTGGCGGTAGAACTCCTGGGTGCGGCTGAACAGGTGCGGCTGGAAAACAACGTGCAGCCGGCCGTTGCCTGCCACGGTGCGACCTGCAGTCAAAGCAGCCTGCACTTCGGTTGGGTGGTGCGCATAGTCGTCGTAGACCCGGACACCAGCAGCCTCTCCCTTGAATTCGAACCGACGGGCTGCACCGGAAAAGCTGGAGAGCGCCTGCAGCGCTTCGTCGACATCCACGCCTGCGTCGATGCCGACTGACAGCGCGGCGGCCGCGTTGAGCAAATTGTGCTGGCCGGGCACTGCCAGGTCCATGATCCGGCTCTGTCCGCTGCCCCATTCGATGGTCGCGGTGAACCGGCCATCGTCGGTGGCGCGGGCGTCGGACAGCCTGCGGTCGGCATGTTCACTGAAGCCATAGGTCTGGACCCGGATATCCGGGCGCTCTGCGCGCATCTTGTGCGCCAAGGCATTGGCTCCTTCATCGTCGGCGCAGCAGATCAGCAGGCCGTCGGCTGGCAGCAGCCGGGCGAAGTCGACGAAGGCCTGGTGCACCGCTTCAGCAGTGCCGTAGTGGTCCAGGTGATCGGCCTCTACGTTGGTCACGATGATGACGTCCGGCCGGTAGTTGAGGAAGGAGGCGTCGGATTCGTCGGCTTCCGCCACAAAGTAGGATCCGGCACCGAGTTCGGCGTTGGTGCCCAGGCTTGGAATGTTCGCGCCTACCGCGAAGCTTGGACGTGCGCCGATGGTCTTGAGCATGTGCGCGGTCAGCGAAGTGGTGGTGGTCTTGCCGTGGGTGCCGGCGATGGCCACGATCTTCTCGTGGCCGCGCATCGTTGCTTCCAGGCCTTCGGAGCGGTGCAGGATGCGCAGTCCGCGACGCACGGCTTCATCGTATTCCGGATTGCCTGCTTTGATGATCGAGGAAATCACCACGGTGTCAGCGTCGCCCAGGTTCGCGGCATCGTAGCCTACATGGATGCGTGCTCCTCGCTCGCGCAGCCCGTCGAGCACCGGCAGATCCTTGGCATCGGTTCCGGAGACGGTCAGTCCGTAGTCGAGCATCAGCCGTGCAACCGCTGATACGCCAACCCCGCCTACACCCATCAGGTGCACCTTGCCCAGATCGGAGTTCAGTTCGTCGGCTCGCAGTGCCATGGTTCTAGCCTTCCTGACCCGCACGGCGGCGGGTTGAAACTTCTTCAATAATCCGTCGCGCCATGATCTGCGCGGCGTCGCGCTGCCCCAGTGAGGCGGCGGCGTGAGACATCTTTTCAAGTTTATGCTGATCGGCCAGCAGATTGATGACATTTTCGGTGATATAGGACTTTGTGAATTCAGCGTCAGAAACCAGGACCGCTCCCCCGGCGGCTACCAGTTCACGGGCGTTGAGCTTCTGCTCGCCATTGCCGATAGGCAGCGGGACCAAAACCGAGGCGGTACCGGCGACGGCCAATTCGCAGACGGTGCCTGCACCGGAGCGGCAGATCATCAAATCCGCGACTGCGTACGCGTAGTCCATGCGATCCACGTATTCGATCTGGGTGTATCCCTCATGGACGAGCTGCTCGCCCGCGGCATCGCGAACCTGCTTGTCGCGTCCGGTGATGTGGATGGTGTGGATGCCAGCTGCGTCCAGCTCGTCAAGGGACTGCGCAATGGCTGTGTTGATGCTCTGCGCTCCGGAAGATCCACCGGTAACCAGCAGCACTGGCTTCTCGCCGGTGACACCGAAGTGCTCGCGGGCTGCTTCGCGCAATTCCGCCTTGACCATGGTCGCCACGTTGGAGCGCATCGGCATGCCTACCTGCACCTCGCCGGGCAGTCCTGTGTTGGCGAAGGTGGTTCCGACAAATGCAGCGTTCTTTGCGCCCAGCTTGTTGGCCATGCCCGCAACGGAGTTCGCCTCGTGCACGAAGATCGGCAGCTTCAGCTGCTTCGCGGCCAGGTAGGCCGGAGTGCAGACGTATCCTCCTACGCCCAGAACCGCTTCGGCCTTGGTGGCGCGCAGAACCTTCTTGGCGTTATTGACTGCCGTGATGAAACGGAATGGGAACTTGAGCAGATCGGCGTTGATGCTTCGCGGCATCGGTGCCTTCGGAACGAATTCCAACGGGTAGCCGGCTTCGGGCACCAGCTTCGTTTCCAGGCCTCCGGGAGATCCCAGGGCAGTGACCTGTGCGTCAGGCTGCTCGGTCTTCACGGCATCAGCGATGGCCAGCATGGGCGAGATATGCCCGGCTGTTCCGCCGCCGGCGACCACTAGGCGAAGTGCTTCGCTCATTTGTTGCTGTACTCCTTCGACCTGCCTGGGGCAGGATCAATGTCCACCGCATATCCGGCGATGGTCTCTGCTTCTGATAACGGCCGGTTGCGGCCCGCTATTTGGTTTTCTTGCTCTTGGCCGGCTTCTCTTCCAGCTTCGCTTCGAATTCACGTTTCTGCGCTCTGGCTGAAGAGAGGACAAACCCCATGGCAAGCATGATCGCGAGCATTGCCGAGCCGCCAGAGGAAATGAAGGGCAGCGGAACACCGATCACCGGAAGCACTCCGGTGACGGTACCCAGGTTGACGAAGGTCTGGCCGATTACCCATGACATCAAGCAGCCCATGAGCACCTTGGTGTACAGGTCGTTGGCGCGCGCAGCGATGCGATACATCGCCAAGGCCAGCAGGATGAACATGACCAGGACGAAGAGCACGCCGATCAAGCCGAATTCCTCGCCCAGGATGGAGAAGATGAAGTCGTTCTGCGCTTCGGGGACATAGGACCACTTCATGCGGGACTGGCCGGCACCCACGCCGAACCAACCGCCAGAGGCGAAGGCATGCAGGCCCATGCTGGCCTGGTAGCAAAGGTCATTGCTCGGACCGCAATCGGTATCCAGCCAGGCGAGGATGCGCTGCCGGCGGTTGGACGAAGCCAGGATCGCTATGGACAAGCCCGCGACGCCAACCGCGGAGAACGCCGCGAGCCACTTCATCCTGATGCCGCCAAGGAACATCGCCGCGGCAATGATCATCAACAGGACCAGGGCGGTACCCACATCCTTGCCGACCACTACGAGGCCAACGATGAGGACGCCAACCGGAGCCACGACGGGGACGATCAGGTGCTTGATGTCGTGAAGCATGTGCTGCTTCTTTTCCAGCATGAATGCAGCGAATACTGCCAAGGCGAGTTTGGCGAACTCGCTGGGCTGCAAGCCGAAGCCGCCGATGCGGATCCAGTTCCGGTTGCCGAGTACCGTGTGGCCAAGTGGCGTGAATGCGACGAGGAACAGCAGGGTGAACGCCGCGATCACGGAGGGCCACGCCAGCCGTTTCAGCACTTCCGGCTTGATGCGCTGCATGATCAGCATGCAGACAATGCCCAGCGCGGCGAAGCCGCCCTGGGCCAGTGCCACGGTGAAGCCGTCCCGGCCTTTGGCGATCGCTTCCACCGATGCCGATGACTGGACCATGATCACGCCGAAGACTGCCAGCGCGATGGAACCCACGAGCACCAGCCAGTAGTCGGTGGAGGCCATGCGCCGGCTGGAGTTCTCCACGGTGCTGAGCATTTTGCCGAATCGCGCGTACCAAGGAATCTTGGCTTTGGATCCCGCTGGCTTCTTGCTCGATTTCATCGCCATCGGTGCCTCCTGCCTTGGTTTGGTTTGTTCGGTCAGCTCTCGACTACTTCTCTTCGCCAGCTTTATCCATCAGATCACTGACGGCAGCGATAAATGCGTTGCCACGCTGGGCGTAGGAACTGAATTGGTCCATCGAGGCCGCGGCCGGTGCCATGAGCACCGTGTCCCCTGCCTCGGCAACTTCGGCGGCCTTGGACACCGCACGGGTCATGACCTGCGCACCGCTAGGGGCTGATCCGTCGTTGCCCTGTGCCTCGCCGGTGATGTCGATGACTTCGACCTTTGGTGCGTGAGTGGCCAGCGCTTCGCGCAGGCCCGCGGTGTCGGTGCCGATGAGCAGCACCTTGGCCAGGCGCTGGGCATGCTTGGCGATCAGCTCCCCGTATTCCACGCCCTTGGACACTCCGCCGGCGATCCACACAACACGGGTGAAGGCCGCCAGCGAAGCGTCGGCCGCGTGCGGGTTAGTGGCCTTGGAGTCATTGATCCACAGGATGTCGTCCTTGCGGGCCACGGCCTGGATCCGGTGGTCTCCGGAGTCGAAGTTCTTCAAGCCCTCAGCTACTGCTTCCGGGCTCACGCCGTAGGCGCGGGTCAGCGTCGCGGCGGCGGCGGCGTTGGCGGCGGTATGGCGCGGAACAATCTCGCCGATGTCCTTCAGCGCGATGAGTTCCACCGCACTGGTCTTGCGCTCTTCGATGAAGGCGCGGTCCACCAGCAGGCCCTCGACAACGCCCACCATCGACACCGCGGGGGTATCTGTCGTGAAGCCGATGGCACGGCAGCCTTCGATGACGTCAGCATTTTCCACCATGGTGATGGTGACTTCGTCAGCCGCGTTGAAGATCGCCGCCACCTGGGTGCGTTCGTAGATTTTCGCCTTGGCGGCCTTGTAGTTCTCGAAACCGCCATGCCAGTCCACGTGGTCTTCGGCCAGATTCAGGACCACCGAGGCGACCGGCGAGATGCTGTGCGTGTAATGCAGCTGGAAGCTGGAGAGCTCGACGGCGAACACGTCGTAGTCCACCGGTTCGCGCACCGCATCGAGGATCGGGGTGCCGACATTGCCGACGGCGACGGCTTTCAGCCCCTCGGCACGCAGGATCGCTTCGGTCATGCCCACGGTGGTGGTCTTGCCGTTGGTGCCGGTGATGGCCAGCCACTGCGGCGCTGTGTGGCCGGCACGGTTCTGCACCCGCCATGCCAACTCGATATCGCTCCAGATCTCGATGCCTTTGGACTCTGCTTCCGCGATGACCGGGTTGCGGGGGTTCCAGCCCGGGGAAACCATCACCAGCTGGGCCTGCTGGCCATCGACCAGCGGCAGGGACTGGACGTTGGCGGTGCCGAGCAGCACCTCGTGGGCGCCGACGATCTTCAGGGTCTCGGCGCGCTGCTGGTTCATCTGGTCGTCACGGCCATCGATCACGGTGACGATGGCGCCGAGTTCGATGAGGGTGTCGGCTGCCGAGAATCCGGAGAGCCCCAACCCTGCGACGACAACACGCAGGCCTTTCCAATCAGCATCCCAGCTGTTCAGCGAGTCCAGTGATTTGCCAGCGTTTGCGCTCACAGTGCGACAACCCATTCAGAGTAGAAGAGACCCAGGCCCGCGGCCACGAACAGGCCGGCAAGGATCCAGAATCGGATAACGACGTTTTCCTCGGACCAGCCCGAGAGCTCGAAGTGGTGCTGCAGCGGTGCCATCTTGAACACGCGCTTGCCGCCCGAGATCTTGAAGTAGCCCACCTGGATGATGACCGACAGGGAGATGATCACGAACAGGCCGGCGATGACCACCAGCAGCAGCTGGGTGCGCGAGAGGATCGCGAAGGCCGCCACGGCGCCGCCAATGGCCAGCGAGCCGGTGTCGCCCATGAAGATCTTTGCCGGCTTGGCATTGAACCAGAGGAAGGCGATCAGCGCACCGGAGAGCGTGGCTCCCAGCAGCGCGAGGTCCTGCGGGTCGCGCACCGAGTAGCAGACATCCAGCGAGTCGATGTTGCTGCAGGCCTGGTTCTGCTGCCAGATGCCCATCAGGGTGTACGCGCCGAAGACCATGATCGAGGCACCGGTGGCCAGCCCGTCCAGGCCGTCGGTGAGGTTCACGCCATTGGTGGCGCCGGTAACAATGAAGTTTGCCCAGAGCACGAACAGCACCATGCCCAGCAGCGGCCCGGCAAATGCCAGGTCGATGTTGGTGTCGCGCAGGAAGGAAATCGCGGTGGAGCCGGGGGTCAGGCCCTGCTCGTTCGGGAACTGCAAGGCCAGCACGGCGAAGCTGATGCCGAAGAAAGCCTGCAGGACGATCTTCTGCCAGGCGCGCAGGCCCAATGACCGCTTCTTGAAGATCTTGATGAAGTCATCGAGGAAGCCGACCAGGCCCATGCCGCCGAAGAGCATCAGCACCAGCAGGCCGCTGGCGGTGATTCCCGACGAGGTGCGCCCCATCAGCGAAAGGATGCCATGGGTGGCGAAGTACGCCACGAACACGGCCAGCACGAAGACCACCCCGCCCATGGTGGGGGTGCCGGACTTGATGGCGTGCGAGTTCGGCCCGTCATCGCGGACGACCTGGCCGTACTGCTTCTTGGTGAGCAGGCGGATGTACAGCGGCATGGCCACCATGGTCAGCACGAGGGCAATGCCTGCCCCCAGGATCAATGCGATCATGCGTTATCGCCTTCCTTCGCGAATGCCGCGATCTCGTCGCCGAGGAAACGCAGGCCTGCCCCATTGGACGATTTGAACAACGCGATATCACCCGGCTGCAGCTGTTCCTGCAGCAGTGCGCGGGCTTCATCCACGTCTTCCACGTAGAAGGCCTCGTCGCCCCAGCTGCCTTCGAGCACAGCAGAGTTGTAGGCGGGCTTGGCCCCGCGGCCTACCACTACAAGTTTCTTGATGTTCATGCGAACTACCATGCGGCCCAGCAGGTCGTGCTGGTGGATGCTGTCATCTCCCAGTTCCAGCATTTCGCCCAGCACCGCCCAGGTGCGCCGGCCTGGTGCGCCGTCGGCGCCCAGGCCCAATTCGGCCAGGGTCACCAGCGCGGCACGCATTGATTCGGGGTTCGCGTTGTAGGCGTCGTTGATGATGCTCACGCCGTCAGGGCGCTCGATGCGTTCCATCCGCCAGCGGCTGCCAGCGGCTCGGCCTTCAAGGCCGGCGCAGATCAGCTCCGGGGCAACATCCAGCGCCAATGCTGCGTTGGCAGCGGCGAGGATGTTGGTGACATGATGGCGGCCCAAGAGGCCCGAGGTGATCCGCTTGCTGAAGCCGCCCGGGAACTCAAGGGTGAGTTCTGGCTGCCCGTGCTTGTTCACGGCAACGTCGGTGGCCCAGACTCCAGCGTTCTCCGGCTTGCTGCTTCCGGTGCCGAAGAAGCGCACTGCTCCCCCGGAACGCGAGTCCATGCGGGCCACGCGAGGGTCTTCGGCATTCAGGATGGCGATGCCGTCGGCGTCCAGCGCCTCTACCAGCTCGCCCTTGGCCTTCTCGATGTTCTCCACCCCGCCGAATTCGCCGGCGTGCGCGGTGCCGACGCACAATACGACGCCGACCTGCGGATGCACCATATCGGTGAGGTAGGTCAGGTGGCCGATGCCGGTAGCACCCATCTCGATTACCAAATACTTGGTTTCTTCGGTGGCGTTGAAAACCGTCAGCGGTACGCCGACTTCACCGTTGTAGGAGCCAATGGGCGACACGGTCGGCGCCACCTGCGACAAGATGCCTGCGAGCAGGTCCTTGGTGGTGGTCTTGCCGGCCGAGCCGGTGATTCCCACGACCTTGGCGTCGTTCTTTTCCTTGAGATGCGCAACGATGCGGGCGGCGATTTCGCCCATCGCTTCCACCGCATCGTCAACGATGACCGCCGGGTGCTCCCTGCGGTCTTCGTCATAGGTCACGCGTTCGGCTAGGGCCAGCACGGCGCCGGCGGCGCGTGCACGGTCGATAAAGGCGTGCCCGTCGGAGAATTCTCCGGGCTTGGCAACAAATAGGGCACCCGGGACGACTTCGCGCGAGTCAGTGGTCACGGAAGTGATCACCGTGTCGGAGGCGGCTGTGGCAGTCGCTTTTCCTCCGGTGATGTCCAGCAGGTCGGTCAGAGACAGTTCAATCATGGCAATAAGGACTTTACACTTGAGCGGTGGCGATAGTGGTCTTGTACGTTCTAGGATTTGGTCACAAATCCATGAAGATTCAGTGCGTTCGCCAGTTCCACCCGATCATCCAGTTCCACGTCAATTCCCGCGACGTCTTGGCTGACTTCATGTCCGCGCCCGGCCACCAGAATCGCATCGTTGGCACCGGCCAAACTCACAGCGAACTCTACGGCTTTGGCGCGTGGCGCGATGTTGAACAGCTGCACCTGCGGACGCTCGGATTCGAGCACGTGCTGTGCGCCGGAGGCAACCTGGTCGCGGATCGGCGCCGGGTCTTCGCCATGGGGATCGTCGTCGGTGACAATCACGATATCGGCATGACGGGCCGCTACCGCTCCCATATCCGGGCGCTTGGTCTTATCGCGTTCTCCGGTGGCGCCGAAGACAACGATGCGACGGCCCTGCTCCCCCGGGCGGATGGAATCCAAGGCCTTGGCCAGGGCATCTGAATTGTGGGCAAAGTCGACAACGGCGACCGGTGACTCGCCTACGACCTGCATGCGTCCGGGAACGGCGACCGACAGCGGGTCCTTGGAATCCAGGGCACGCTGCAAGGCGTCGAGGTCTGCGCCGCCAGCGAGCACCATCAGGGCCGCTAGGGCGCCGTTGGCGACGTTGAACATGCCTGGCAGCAGCGTACGGGTCCGCAGCTGGCGCCCGTCGCGGTGGACCAGGGTGAAGCTGTGGCCCAGGCCGCAGTGCTCCAGCTCGGTGACCCGCCAGTGCGCCGTGGCATGATCGCCATCAAGGCTCAGTGTTTCGGTGGGCACCAGGGCGCGATCGGCCAGACGCTGGCCGTATACGTCATCGACCATGACCACGGCGCGATCGGAGCGTTCGGCGGTGAACAGTTCGGCCTTGGTTTCGAAGTACTCGTCCATCGTGCCGTGCAGGTCCAAGTGGTCCTGCGTCAAGTTGGTGTATCCGGACACGGCGAAGCGCAGGGCATCGACCCGTCCGTAGCTCAACGAGTGGCTGGAGACCTCCATGGCCACCGAAGCCACTTCCTGCTGGGCCATGCGCGAAAGCACCCCGTGCAGCTGGGTGGATTCCGGGGTAGTCAGCACGCTGGGGATGATCTGCCCGCGGGCAGACATCTCGATGGTGCCGATCAAGCCGGTTTCTTCGCCCAGGGCATCCAGGATTGCGCGGATCATGAAGGTGGTGGTCGTCTTGCCGTTGGTGCCGGTCACGGCGAACAGCTTCGGACTGCGCTGGTCCGTTCCGTAGACGGCCTGCGCGATCACTGCGGCAGATTTGCGGACGTCGGCCACGACAGCCACCGGGATTGCGAGATCATCGCCGAGGAATTCGAGTCCGGCGGTATCGGTGATCATCGCCACTGCGCCGTTGCCGATTGCGGTGTCCACGAATTCGGCTCCGTGGCGCTTGGCGCCGGAGATGCCGAGGAAGACGTCTCCTGGCTGGACGATCTGCGGGTTGAGGCTGACACCGAGAATTTGCGGAGCGGCGTTGAGCAATGCTCCAGTTCGCACCGCACCTGCTGTTCCGCAGAGCTGGTCGAAGCCAATGCCGGCGGTGCTGTCCGGGCGTAGGTACCGTTCTAGCTCACGCGGAGTGTCGGGGTTCTGGACTACCAAGATTTCTTCTGATCCTCACCTACAAAGACGTCGTACGCCTCTGATTTAGTCGTGCTCGGCGGCACATTGAATGTATTGAGAGTATGGCTCATGACATCGGTAAACGTATCCGCTACCGAGAAGTCTTTCCAGTTGCCCTTCGGCCGGTACATTGTTGCCACGACCACGAACTGCGGATCCTCTAACGGGGCAACACCCGCAAAGGAATAAGTATATCCGTCATAGCCCTTGGCGCTTGCCGCCTGGCCGGTACCGGTCTTGCCGCCCACTCGGTACCCGGGAATGCGCTCTTTGTAGCCGGTGCCGTGGTCCACGACCGATTCCATGAGCTTGAGCATTTCCTCAGCTGTGCTCTTCTTGACCACGCGCTTCTTTTCAGGCGCCGGAATCTTGGTGATCGAACCATCTTCGTTCCGGTAGCCCTCAATCAGGCTCGGTGAAAGCCGAACGCCTTCGTTGGCCAAGGTCTGGAAAATCGAGGCGGTGTGCAGCACGGTCTGCGAATAGCCCTGGCCGAACATGGTGGTGTACTGCTGGCGCCGGTCCCAGTTCTCGGGATGGGCGAGCTGACCAGCGCTGGCGCCGTTGAGCCCTACGCGGATGGGCGAACCCAATCCGAAAGCACGCATGTAGTCGTAGCGGGTCTGCTTGCTCATCGTGTTGCCGACCATCACGGTACCGGTGTTGTAGGAGCGGGCAAAGATGCCCGAAACGGTCATGTCGTACGTCGGGTGTTCCAAGGAGTCGTTGATGGTTTCCTTGGTGAACGTCTTCTTGTGCGGCACGCGCATCTCGGTTAGCGGATCCACTCCGCCCTGGTCGATAGCGGCAGCGAAGATCGGGGCCTTGCCGGTGGAACCCGGTTCAAAGGCACGAGTGATGGAGGTGGACCGGCGGAATTCGGGCTTGGTGGCGCCTGGATCGTTCGGATCCAATTCCGCGGAGTCGCCGATGGCCAGAATCTTGCCGGTGTCGACTTCCATGACCACCACGGAAACCCATTCGGCATTGAATTCGGCCTGCTTCTTTTCCGCTGCGCGCTGGGCGACGTAGTTGATGTCCGAGTCGATGGTGAGGATGACATCCTGCCCATCGACGGCCGGGGTTTCTTCGACCTCGGTGACAGGAATGCGCACGCCATCGGCGCTGATCTCGTATTTGCGGCTGCCTGCCTTACCGGCGAGGTGTTCTTCCTGGCTCAATTCCAGGCCTTCGGCACCAACCACGGATGTCTGGTCTTCGGAGTTGCGTACGAAGCCCAGCAATGGTCCGGCGATCACGCCTTGCGGGTATTGGCGTTCGCTGCGCAGCAAAGAGGCAAGGCGCGGGATGCCAATTTCAAGGACTTCGTTGCGCACTTCCGGGGTCACGCTCTTGGCCAGCACGACGTAGCCTTTAGGCTCGGCGTCCCCCTGCGGACGCACCTTCTTGGCCAGTTCCTCGCGGTCCTGGTCCAGGGTTTCGGCTAGTTCATCAATGGCCTGGTCCCATGTAATGCGTTCTTGGCCGTTGGTGCCGTCCCGCTTTGCGCGGCGAATGGTCTCGCCCTGCTTGCGCTGGTCGATGACCAGATCGTAGCGGTCCACGGAGACAGCGAGCGTGGTGCCATTACGGTCTTCAATGGATCCGCGATTGGGCGCAATGGTTTCTACGCGTTCGCGATTCTCTTGCGCGGCGTTGGCAATGGTTGCCGAGTTGATGCCCTGAACCCAGACAAGCCGCCCGAGGATCACCAGCAGCAAAACCACGGAGAGGATCAGCACTAAGCGCATTCGCTTTTTTGCAGTGTCGATTGCGGTCGAGCTCACAAAAGAACCTAACTTTCCCTCAGCGCGGTTTTCCAGCAGCGGCAGCCACCTGTATCTAGCTTAGAAAGAGCTGGCTACTCTGCTGGGGATTTGATGCTTGGTGCAGGGATCGTGCCCCCATTTAGCTCAGTGTCCTGGAACACTGGGCGGCCGTCCTTGTCGATTTCACGTTCGGTTTTCTCGGCCTTCACCTCAGGTTCCTTGGAACCATCAGTCGTTCCTGATTCCTTCTGTGAATCTGCTGAGGCTTTACCCACAGTGGTCTTCGGCGTGTTTGATGCGTTGGCATCGGTTTTGCTTTCGCCCTTGCGGATGCTGTCGCCTGGCAGCGGAATAGTTCCATATTCCTGCTTGCTGTTCTTGGCCTTGACGGCCTTCTCAGCGTCCTGGGTAACCTTGCCCTCGGAGAGGCTGATCAACCCTGGAGCGCCTGGCGAAACCAAGCCGAGGTCCTTTGCCTTTGCGGCCAGCGCCTGCGGTGCTGCCAAAGACTGTGCTTCCTTCAGCAGCGCCTGATTCTCTTGGGAGAGTGCTCGTTCCTGCGATCGCAAGTTCACAATGTCGTACTGCCGCTGAGCTACCGAAGTATTGAGCAGCACCAGCGTGACGATCACGCTGAAGGCCAAGAAGATCAGCACCGCAGACATGGTGAACATGGAGCGCTTGTTGGTCTCGTTCATTTTGGGAACCAGCGAAAGCGTTACGCGCTGGCGCGAATCCCCTTTAGGCAGGTTGCTAGCTGGGACGGGCTCGGGTCGCATTACACGCGCAGTGTTACCGTCGACAACCGGCTGGCTGTTCACGGCTGCGGTCTTCTGCACGCGGCGCTGGGCTCGTTGGCTCATGCTAGCTCCTCTTCAACACTCGCTCCACAGCACGCAGGCGGGCTGAGGCTGCACGTGAATTTTCTGCTATTTCGTGATCGCTTGGCTTCTCGGTGCCCTTGGTGAGCACCTTGTATTCAGCTTTGTGTTCATCCAGTTCCACCGGGAACCCCGGAGGAGCCGACGAGGTTGATCCTTGGACGAAGTGCCGTTTGGTGATCTTGTCTTCCAAAGAGTGATAACTCATGACGACAACGCGTCCGCCGACGTTCAAGGCCCCCATTGCAGCCGGGATGGCGCGTTCCAGAACGTCAAGTTCCTCATTCACCGCAATACGCAGGGCTTGGAACGTTCGCTTGGCAGGGTGGCCATGGTTTCGGGCGGCCGCTGCCGGCACGACGCTGCGGATCACATCAACGAGTTCAGCGGTGCTGGTGATGCGGTTCTTGGCACGCGCCTCGACGATTGCCGTTGAGATGCGGCCGGCAAACTTCTCTTCGCCCCACTGCCGGATAATTCGAAGCAGTTCGTCGCGTTCCAAGTCGTTGACGAGGTCCTCGGCAGTTGGACCGACCGAAGTGTCCATGCGCATATCCAGCGGAGCATCATAGGAATAGGCGAAACCGCGTTCGCGTTCGTCGAGCTGCAGCGAAGATACGCCGAGGTCAAACAAGACGCCGTCAACGCCAGGGAATCCAAGGTCTTCCACGACATCCGCAATTTCGTCGTACACGGCATGCACGAGGTCGATCCGGTCTTGGAACGGAGCGAGTCGAGCACCCGCAAGTTCGTGCGCCTGCTCGTCACGGTCTAGACCGATCAGGTGCAAATTATCGAACCGTCGCAAAATGGCTTCGGAATGCCCGCCCATGCCGAGGGTGCAGTCAACCACAATTGCCCGACGGCCTTCAGCATTGGCTCGCTCAATACCTGGAGCTAGCAAATTAACGCATCGGTCCAGAAGTACTGGAACGTGGCGTTCGGATGCTGGTCGTTGGGAATCCTGATTTGGCACTGCGCCCCCTTTCGCTTTCGATCTGCTGTTGAGATCAGATCCCCCTCCAACCAAGTGGCGATCCAATCTTCTGGCTCCGGGGAAGTGAAGCCAGACGATTTTCTACCCCATGGTGGCTGGAGATCTCATCCCAACAAACGGTGTGTCTTGTCGGCCTAGCGCCCGAGGGCCTAGTCTTCGTCGGTATCGGAGAACACGTCTTCTTGTTCGTCCAAGTACTGCTGCCATGCAGTTGAATCCCAGATTTCAATACGGTTACCCGCACCGATAACTGTGACCTCCCGATCCAGGCCTCCGTAAGTGCGCAGCACTTGCGGAATCGTTACGCGTCCCTGCTTATCCGGAACTTCATCCGAGGCCCCTGAGAGAAACACACGTGCGTAGTCGCGTGCTCGCCGAGAAGTCAAGGAAGCCTGCGCCAGTTGCTCGTGCTGCTTCTCAAACTCCCGCTGGCTGAAAACGTAAATGCAACGCTCTTGGCCACGGGTGAGAACCAGCCCGTAGGACAGCTCATCCCGATATTTAGCTGGAAGAATCAACCGGCCTTTTTCATCGAGACGCGGTGTGTAGGTTCCTAAGAACATGCACACCACCTTTCGCGTGAAGTGGCCGGAAGCCCCATTCTTCTCTACTTGCCTCCACTTTACTCCACAACCCTCCACTGTCAATGCAATTTCAGTGGTTTCGCGAGGGTATGGACTTAAAAAACAGCTGAATCTAGCGGGTGCTCAGCCTATGCTCAGGTGGAGGGAATTGGATCAGCAGTCGGCCCGGTCGAGCATCGTTCAGAAATTTGACGCGCAGAATACCCGGAATATAGCTAATTTCAGGCGCTGTGGTGGAAAGTGGAGGACCCGGGGGAGGAAAGTGGAGGCCGTCTCGGCCAACCAGGTGGAACCGAACCTTGGAATCTGCAGAGAATTCAAGATCACTAGAATTTGGTGCGTTCCCCCGACGCTGGCATGCCGAGTATCCAGGGCAACCATTCTCGGCACTAAGCCAAATCTCTCGCATCGCGGCATCTGGCGCACAGGGGCTGCCGCGGCGCAAGGAGCACAGCTTAAACGAAAAAGAGGTGCAACCCTTAGGGTCACACCTCAATATCTATTGCTGATCAGCTATCGGACTGATCACGTTTCCGCTGGTTCCATTTTTCCTCCAGGCCGGAAAGGAACTGCGAATTATTCTTGCTGGCCGATTTTGCGCCCGCTCCCTTGGAAGGACCGATTTTTCCGGTAGCCGTTTTTGTCAAGGCGAGCAGTACACCTGCGAACATCACGGCGAAACCGAGGACGCCAACGATGATGATGTGCTGGGATATTCCAAAAATGAGCCCCGCAAGGCCGGCGATTACCAGCAAGATGCCCAAAACAATATTGCGGGTCGACAGGCGCCCCGTGCCCGATGGGCCCTTCATGCTGGAAGCGAAGCGACGGTCTTCATGCAGCTGCTTTTCCAACTGCTCCAACAAACGCTGCTCGTGCTCCGATAGCGGCATCGTCTTCTCCTTCCAAAGGCAAACTTGACGGTCGTCCACCGTCTCCAAGTTCAACGTCGCGCCAATGGGAAAAGTTCCCCGGATTCGATTGAACTTACTTCAAGGATAGACTCTTTTGCACTCGCCCTGCTAGTTGATCTTCACCACTGTCCAGATATCCATACGTTCTACACAGAATGCGTTTATTCCTTGGGTCGCAGAAAACGAGCCGGGGTCACAATGGACTGCGGAAATTTCTGTCCGATCTGGTCAGCGATCCGTTCTGCTTCTCGCGCTTTCTCTTCACGCGGGTCCAAGCTGAATTGCAGACCCAACTCGTAATCTTGCAATCTTTCAGCTCTCACTCCGATCAACCGGACTGGTTGGGCCAACGGGGTCAATTTCCGCAACAGTGCCAGAGCGGACTCGCTAATTTTCGTAGATGAATCTGTAGCGGCAGCAAGAGCCTTCGAACGCGTAATTCCAGAGAAGTCCTTGTACTTGATCTTGATCCCAACACCGTTGGCTGATTTGCCGTGCTGCCGCAGTCGCTGACCGACCTTATGGCTTAGCCACAATAGCTCACCCTCAAGCACCTGCGACTCGGTGATGTCAACCGCGAACGTGTGTTCAGAGGAGATGCTTTTTTCATCCCTGCTAACTTCCACCGGACGGTTGTCTATCCCCCGAGAGAGCAGGCGCAGGGCCCGGCCATGCTCCCCCAGCCGGCTGATCAATCGCGCTTCGGGCTCGGTAGCAAGCTGCCCAACGGTCTCAATTCCCAAGGCATGGAGCTGGTCGGCGGTACGTTTTCCCACGCCCCACATTTTTGACACCGGCAAGTCGTGCAGGAATTCCTCGGTTCTCTCGGGGGCAATTACAGCCAATCCGTCTGGCTTGGCGTAGGTCGAGGCCAGTTTCGCAACGAATTTGTTCCTTGCGATGCCCACGCTTGCTGTCAGGCCCATTTCCGCGCGTATGTATTCGCGGATTTTCTGGGCAATTTGCACCGGACCGCCAAGCATGCGCATGCTTCCCGTAACGTCCAGGAATGCTTCGTCAACACTGACTTGCTCAACGAGGGGAGTCAACGTGTGGAAGTAGGCCATGATCTGCGCTGAGGCTTCCGAGTACTTGTGATGGCTTGGCTCGATCACAGTAGCTTCCGGCATCAGCGGGATGGCCTGGCTCATCGGCATCGCCGAATGGATCCCTCGGGCTCGGCAGTCATAAGAGGCAGAGAGCACGACACTGCGTCCTGAAGGGTGCCCCACAATGACTGGCTTGCCCACCAGGTCAGGGCGGTCGCGCAGTTCCACGGAAACGAAAAAGGCGTCCATATCGACATGCAGGATCGCTCGCTCCGTCATTCCAACCCTCTCCCCTTGCTTATGGCCGCGCCATCAGCGTGCTCGAATGTATATTCGAGTTTAGCCCACGAGCTGAATCCAGCAGTGCCTTCTTTGCCAGACGAGAATCACCGGTAGAGTTGTTGCTAACCACCAGTTGCTTACCCGTAGAAATGATTTTGCATGTCGATGCCTGATTCCGTGCCGGCCCTCAGCAGTGAAGCCCAGGGCTTGAGCCGCAGCTACACCTCTGATGTTGCTCAACTACTGGAGGAGTTTCTGGCTGCGAAAAGCGATGAAGTTGGTCAAATCACCAGCAGCGCCATCGAAATCGTCAATGCAATCACCTCGCTGACCCGTGGCGGCAAGCGTCTCCGTGCGCTGTTCGCTTTCTGGGGCTACCTTGGCGCCGGCGGACAACCTGAAGATCGCGACATTGTTCGCCTCGGGGCCGCCTTGGAGCTCTTCCAGGGTGCAGCGCTTATCCACGATGACATCATTGACAACTCGGATACCCGACGCGGCCAGCCGAGCGTCCATAAGCGATTCGAGGCCCAGCACCTGCAGCTTGGACTGTCAGGGAGCGCTTCGAGCTACGGCACGGCCAGCGCAATCCTTGCCGGTGACCTATGCCTGTCACTAAGCGAGGAAGTTTTCTCGGGCATTACGTCCCTCACCCCTCGGGCGCGAACCATCTTCAATCAAATGCGCACCCAAGTGATGGCCGGTCAATATCTCGATGTTCTCGAAGAGTCTGCAGGTCCTGCCTACGATCCGAAGGAAGCGGTCAAGCGCGCTCGCACCATCGTGCGCTTCAAGTCAGCGAAATACTCCACCGAAAACCCGTTCTTACTTGGCGGCGCGTTGGCAGGGGCCAGTGAAGTGCTTTTGAATCACTACTCTGAATTCGCGCTTCCACTGGGCGAGGCGTTTCAGCTACGTGACGATGTCCTGGGCGTGTTTGGCGATCCAGAAATCACCGGCAAACCGACAGGCGGCGATCTGCTGGAAGGCAAGCGGACTGAGTTGATTGCCCATGCACTGCTGCTTTCAACTCCTGACGAACAGGACTTCATTCAGGGGCGTCTCGGCGCAGCGGATCTCTCTCAAGAGGAAGTTGCACGGCTCAGCAATATTCTGCGTGATAGCGGTGCTTTGGCGGCAACGGAGCAGAGCATTAGCGAATTGACTACCCAATCAGATCTCGCGCTCGAAGCATTGCAGGTCTCCCCCTTGGCCCTGGCGGGAATGCAACAGCTTAGCGACGCCGTGACAAAGAGAAGTAAATAGCGAAACGTTACCAAAACTAAACAAAAGGTCTCAACCATGCATCCGTCAGGATGATGGTTGAGACCTTTTGTTTATGCTGGGGCAACTTGTTTCGGACCTACCAGCCCAGTGCCTGCGCCCTGCGGCGGATCTCGGTTTTTCGCCCCGTACGCAAAGCATTCATTGGCGTGCCAGGCAGCGACTCATCCTCGGTGAACAGCCATACAATGGCTTCTTCATCCGAGAAGCCGGAATCCGACAGTACCGAGAGGGTGCCTTTCAAGCTTTCAACCACGATGCCGTCTTGGAGAAAATCTGCAGGGATCGAACGGACATTGCGTTCGCCAATTCTCAACGAAACAATGGCACGCTCATCAAGCAGGCGGTGCACACGGCGAATGTCTACTTCTAATTCTTCAGCCACATCGGGCAGGGTCAGCCACTGGCCGACGAGTTCTACGGTTTCCTTCACCTCTCAAGGTTCCCACAAATTCCTGATCCGCGCAGAAATTTGGATGAAACCCACCTCAGCAGTTCCCATCAGTCACAGTAGTAGTGTAAATTTTCTTGTATCACTTTGATAACAATTGCATCACAGACAACATGAGGAACGATTTCCCTTTGTTACCTGCGGAGCAAAGCCCGTTATTTTCACCGTATAAATGAGGATTGACTTCATGGCCCACGAATCCAAACATGCTTCCAAGCATGCGTTAGGCGTTGTAGCAGGCGCGGCCATTCCCGCTGCGGTCATCGGTAGTCTCGCCTTGGCTCCAGCAGCGCAGGCAGCACCGACGATTATTCCTAACACCTCAGGAAGCTTTGCCAAGGCGGTAACTCCAGAGACCATCAAGGTTGCTGAGGACCAGATAAAAGCCCACCTGATCGCTTCGCGCGTATCTACGTTGGGCTTGCCAGCGAAACGAGATGTTTCCGAGATCAAGATTCCAGCAGGCGCATCCCTGTGGAGTATCGCTCGGGAATACGACACCACGGTATCCGAGCTGAAGAAGCTCAATAACCTCAAGAACGATTCGATCATTGCCGGCAAGACGCTCAAGGTCTCCGGTCATGCTTCAAAGAGCAGCTCCAAGGGCAAGTCTTCAAGCTCTACGTCATCGGCGTCCACCTACACGGTTAAAAATGGCGATACACTCAGCGCCATTGCTAGCAAGCACAATATGAGCTTGTCGGACCTGCTAGACAAGAACGACATCTCGGCAAGCAAGGTGATCTTCCCCGGCGACAAGATCAAGGTCAAGGGTTCGGCTTCGAGCTCCAGCGGTGCAACCCATGCGAAGAAGTCTTCGTCCTCTGGTTCTTCGACTTACACCGTGAAGAGCGGTGACACCCTCGGAAGCATCGCCATCAAGCACAACATGAGCTTGTCGTCGCTCCTGAGCAAGAACGACATCTCGGCAAGCAAGGTGATCTTCCCCGGCGACAAGATCAAGGTCAAGGGTTCGTCCTCCTCCGGCTCGTCTCCGAAGTCGTCCCAGAAGAAGTCCTCCTCGTCTGCTCCTTCGAGCTACACCGTCAAGTCCGGCGATACCCTCAGCGGCATCGCCGCTAAGCACGGCATGAGTCTGTCCGATCTGCTGAAGATCAATGACATTTCAGCCAGCAAGCCGATCTTCCCAGGCGCCAAGATCAAGGTATCCGGCGGTTCATCGTCAAGCTCCACACCGAAGAGCAACGCTGCGCCTAAAGCAAAGAGCTCGACCTACACGGTCAAGTCCGGCGATACCCTCAGTGGCATCGCGACCAGCCACGGTATGAAGCTGGCTGCGCTGCTTGATCTGAACCCGGAGTTCAGCGCGAGCTCGCCTCTGAAGATCGGCGCCAAGCTGAAGGTATCGGGCTCGTCGGTTGCGCCGTCTGGCGAGGTCAAGAAACAGAAGATCGGCAATACCTTTGCTGGTCGCACCTATCCAGACCACGTTGTGAGCAACGCGAACTCGAACAAGGATTACCTTGACTCGATCGATGTGCCGAGTCGGGGCGAGATGCAGGCCCTGATCCGTTCCACTGCACAGAGCATGGGCGTTGACCCTGCACTGGCATTGGCACACGCATACCAGGAGTCTGGCTTCAACATGCGCGCGGTATCCCCTGCAAACGCCGTGGGCGCCATGCAGGTGCTGCCAAGCACTGGTGACTGGATCGCATCGGTCATTGGCCAGGACCTGAATGTCCTGAACCCTCGCGACAACGTCGTTGCTGGCGTCGCAGTTATTGCCTACAACTTGGACAACACCGACAACCTGGACGATGCAATCGCATCCTACTACCAGGGGTTGGCTGGCGTTCGCAACAACGGCATGTACGAAGACACCAAGCATTATGTAGCCAGCATCAAGGCTCACATGAAGAACTACCGCTAAAAAGACACAGAAGAGGCGGACCAAACACGTAGAGTGCTTGGTTCGCCTCTTCGTATTGCGGCTAGATCCGATCTTTAGGCTGTACGCCGGTCAAGATCCAACGGCATGTCGATCACCACTTTGGTGCCGCCTTTCTCGCCCTGCAGCCAACGGATTTCACCCGATAGCTCGCTAGTCACCAGGGTTCGCACAATCTGCAGCCCAAGACCCTCGCGGCGCGGTTCCTCCGGCAAGCCATGGCCGTCATCCTCAATGACAACACGCAGCCAATCTTTGCTATCGGCACCCTTGTATCGTTCTGCGACCAGGGCAACCTCGCCATCACGATGCGCCAATCCATGTTCCACCGCGTTGGTCACCAACTCGTTGATCACCAGCGATAACGGTGTTGCCAAATCAGCGTCAAGCATGCCAAAATCGCCTTCACGGCGGGTAGAGACCCTTTGTTCCGGAGAAGCAATTTCCACGATCAATCGGAACTGGCGATCCATCAGATCATCGAATTTCACGGTTTCGTTCAGGCCCTTGGACAGGAAGTCATGGACCGAAGCGATAGTGGAGACCCGGCGCATGGCCTGCTCCAGCCCCTGCTTGCCGTCCTCCGAGCTCATCCGGCGAGATTGCATGCGCAACAGCGCCGCGACAGTCTGCAAGTTGTTCTTCACACGATGGTGGATTTCACGGATTGTCGCGTCTTTTGTAACCAGTTCCTTTTCGCGGCGGCGCAGTTCAGACACATCGCGGCAGAGCACTAGAGCACCCCAGCGCTTTGATTCGTTGCGAAGCGGGATGGCGCGCAGCGAAAGCGTGACTCCGCGGTGTTCCACCTCGGTACGCCATGGCATCTTGCCCTGGAGAACCAGTGGAAGAGTTTCATCGACGACGCGTCGGTCGCTGACCAGCGCCATCGTCAGGTCAGCCAGCGGCTGGCCTTGCAGTACGTCGGCTGCGCCTAGACGGCGGAAAGCTGAAACAGCGTTGGGGCTGGCGAATTCGACGGCGCCATCAACACCGAGACGGATGAAGCCATCGCCGACGCGTGGCGCTCCTCGGCGCGATCCCGTGGGGCTGGCGAAGTCAGGCCACAGTCCTTGGGTGCCCATCTGCAACAGGTCATCCGCGCTTTGCCGGTAGACCAATTCCAGGTTGCTGGGCGTGCGGGACTGGTTGGGGTCGAAGTGGGAGGTGATCACCGCAACCGGGCGGTTCTGGCGCACCAGCGGAATCGCCTGCACAGTAGTCAAGCCCATGATGATGTCTTTGCCGGCCTGTTCCGCAGAGCGTTGCACTTCTTTGGTTTCCCAGGCGTGGTCAACCATGATGCGCAGGTCCTTGCGGATGCGTTCGCCCACGAAGTCGCTATGGAACGCGGTATGCGAGGTAGAAGGACGCACGTGTGCCAGGGCCGTGTAGGAGCCGTCCCCGGTGGGGAACCAGAGCACAAGGTCTGCGAATGCGAGATCCGAGACCAGCTGCCAGTCCCCCACCAGAAGATGGAGCCAATCCTCATCACCCGGTGCAAGTGCGGCACGTTGACGTAGTTCTTCGGTGATGAGGGCCATTAGCGGTGTTTACCTTCGGACGATGGAACGCAAGAGGCGAAGCGCCACGGAAAGCGAGGCCATGTCGTCTCGTTCCAGGCTGTTCACTTCCGCGAACATAGTCTTCGCACGATCAAGGTTAGCCGCGTTTGCTTCTTCCCACGCAGCAACACGCTCTGCCGGGTCCGCAATATCGCCGTGGGCATCCAGGATGTTGGCGGTCAGGTCGATGATTGTGGTGTACAGATCATCGCGCATTGCTGCACGGGCCAACGCCTGCCAACGATCCGAACGAGGAAGGTTGGTGATGCGGTTCAGCAGGCTGTCCACGCCGAACAGGTCGTAGAGCACGTAGTAGGTTTCTGCGACCTTGACCGGAGCGGTTCCGGTGCGGTGGACGTACTCTGCCACATCCAGCAGCGCGTAGGATTCGAACTGGGTCGCCCACATGCTGGCACGACGCTCCGGGATGCCCTGGGCCATGGCTTCTTCCCGCCATTCCTGGAAACGCTGCAGGTCGTTGCCGCGGACCAGGGTTGGCAGTGCCTCGCGCAGTTCGGTCACGGTCGCTTCGTAGCGATTGACCGCTTCGGTGACCAGCAGCTGCTGGTCGACGCGGTTGATGAACCAGCGCGTGGCGCGATCCAGCAGTCGACGCATGTCGTGGTGCTGGCGTCCCCAATGTTCCAGATCGGTTCCGGCCGGCTGTGCATTGATTGCATCGAACTGGCGGTCGAAGCCATAGATCTCACGCAGGGCGCAGAAGACCTTGGCAATCTGGACTTCGCTGGCACTGGTTTCTTCCATGGCCCTGAAGACGTAAGTGATGCCGCCCATGTTCACGATATCGTTGGCAATCACCGTCGCAATGATCTCGCGGCGCAATGGGTGGCTTTCGAGCTGATCCCCGAAACGCTCCACCAGCTTTGTTGGGAAGTAGCGGCGCAGCGTCTGGTTGAAGTACGGATCATCGGCCAGATCGGATTCGGCCAGCGCGTTCGCCAGCTGGATCTTCGCGTAGGCGGCAAGCACCGACAGCTCTGGAGTGGTCATCGCGTCGCCAGCGGCACGGCGTTCTTCCAGCTCTTCCGCGTTCGGCAGGAACTCCAAGCCGCGGTTCAAGTCAGCATGGGCTTCCAACCACTGCATCAAGCGCTCATAGGCAGGAGTCCAGGTCAATGCCGCGTGCTTTTCATTCAACAGCAACACGTTCTGCTCGAAGTTGGTCTTCAGCACCAGGTCACCGATGTTATCGGTCATCGACAGCAGGAACTCGGTGCGCTCGGCCTCGGAGAGGTTTCCGGCCTTGATCTGGCGGTCCACGAAAATCTTGATGTTCACTTCGCGGTCGGAGGTGTCGACGCCAGCGGAGTTGTCGATGGCATCGGTGTTCAGCAGGACACCGTTGCGTGCTGCCTCGATACGGCCCAGCTGGGTCATGCCCAGGTTGCCGCCTTCGCCAACTACCTTCACGCGCAGATCTGCGCCGTTGACGCGGATGGCGTCGTTGGCACGGTCTCCGACCTGGCCATGGGTTTCGGCCGCCGACTTCACGTAGGTGCCTATACCGCCGTTGTACAGCAGGTCCACTGGCGCAGAGAGGATGGCCTTGAGCAGTTCGTTGGGGCTCAGCTGGGTGATGCCGGCGTCCAGGCCCAAGACCTCGCGGACCTCGGGGCTGACCGGCACGGACTTGAGGCTGCGCGAGTACACGCCGCCGCCGGCCGACAGCAGTTCCTTGTTGTAGTCTGCCCAGCTGGAGCGCGGCAGGTCGTACAGGCGCTGGCGCTCGTCGAAAGCGACCTGGGGATCCGGGTTCGGATCCAGGAAGATGTCGCGGTGGTCAAAGGCGGCCACCAGCTTCACGGTTGGGGTACGGCGCAAGCCGTTGCCGAACACGTCTCCGGACATGTCGCCCACGCCAACGGCGGTGAACTCGTCCTTCTGCGTGTCGATGCCCAGCTCGAAGAAGTGGCGCTTGACCGACTCCCAGGCACCGCGTGCGGTGATGCCCATGCCCTTGTGGTCATAGCCCACCGAGCCGCCCGATGCGAAGGCATCGCCCAGCCAATGTCCCTTGTCGGCCGAGATCGAGTTCGCGATATCGGAGAAGCTCGCAGTGCCCTTGTCGGCAGCAACCACCAAGTAGGAATCATCGCCATCGCGGCGGACCACGCTGGCCGGCGCCTCGATGTGCTCCCCGTTTTCATCGGCCACCAGATTGTCGGTCAGGTCCAGCAGGGTGCGGATGAAGACCTTGTACGCGCCCTTGCCCTCTTCCATCCAAGCGCCTCGGTCGAAGGCTGGATTAGGAAGCTGCTTGGCGTAGAAACCGCCCTTGGCGCCCGTTGGCACGATGACGGAGTTCTTGACCATCTGCGCCTTGACAAGGCCCAGCACTTCAGTGCGGAAGTCTTCTCGGCGATCCGACCAGCGCAGGCCGCCACGGGCCACCGCACCGAAGCGGAAGTGGGTACCTTCCACACGCGGCGAGTAGACCCACAGTTCGTGCTTGGGACGCGGGAACGGCGCGAAGTCGATCTCTTCCGGCGCGAGCTTGAATGCCAACGCCTGGTGAGTGGTGAAGTAGTTGGTACGCTTGGTGGCTTCGATCACCTTCACGAAACGGCGCAGCAGCGTGTCTGCATCCAGCGTCGGCACTGATTCCAGTGCTTCGGTGATCTTGGCGTGCGCTTCCTCCCGAGCAGCTTCGGATTCCTCGGAGCTCAGCTTCGGGTCGAAGGTCGCTTGGAACAGTTCCACGATGGCGTGGGTCACCGACGGGTTGCCGACCAGGGTGTTGGCAATGAACCCGGTGGAATTCGGAACACCGAGCTGCAGCAGGTAGTGGGCGTAGGCACGAAGCATCGCGACTTCCTCCCACGTAAGCCCTTCGTGCAGGACCAAGGCGTTGAGGCTGTCCGATTCGGCGAGGTTGCTCACCACTGCGCAATAGGCATCAGCCAACTTGGCTTCCACGGCCTCGAAATTGATCTCCTCATCGATCTTCAAGCCCATGTCGTAGATGTAGCGTTCGCCGATTCCTTCGGGATTCAGCTCATATGGCCGCTCATCGACGACGTCGAGGCCAAGATGCTGCAGAACTGGCAGTATGCGCGAAAGCAGCAGCGGCTTGGTCACGTAGATCTTCATGCGCTTGGAAACAGCAGAATCCTCGTCCTGCTTCTCGTCATCGTAGAACGAGACCACCGGACCATCGGCGTCCTGCTCGCTCAGCTCGGCGAGCAGATCGATGTCCTTCAGCGCATCTTCGATTTCGAACTGCACTTTGTAGGACGCCGGGAAAGCTTCGGCCCAGGCGTTGGACAGCGTGTTCGCATCGCCCAGTTCCAGGCGCGCACGTGCGGTGTCGACAATAGCATCGGACCAGGATCGCACCGCCTTGGCGATTCGATCTTCCAGTGCCTTGCGGTCGACCACCGGTGCCAGGCCGTGGCGCTGCAAGCGCAGGCGGTAGAACAGGCGAACCAATGCGCCGGCACCCAGCTGCGCTTCGTATTCAACGGATTCTGCGTTGAAGCTGCGCTGCAGCTCCTGCTCCACTCGCAGGCGCACTGCCGTGGAGAATCGGTCGCGCGGCAGGAAAACCATGGCCGTGACGAAGCGGCCGTAATCGTCCTTGCGCAGGAAGACCGAGGTGCGCCGGCGTTCCTGCAGGCGCAGGATTCCGAGGGCAATCTTGGTCAGCTCATCGACGGAGATTTGGAACATCTCGTCACGAGGGTAGCTTTCAAGGATGGTCGTGATGTCCTTGCCCGAGTGCGAATCGGGAGCGAAGCCGGTGCGCTTCAGGACGGCTTCCACCTTTTCGCGCACCAGCGGAACGGTCTTCACGCTGGAGGTGTAAACGCTGGAGGAGAAAAGTCCGATGAAGCGGCGTTCGCCGTTGACCTCGCCGTTGGCATCGAAGCTCTTGACGCCGACATAGTCGAGGTACACGCCACGGTGCACAGTGGAACGGGAATTGGCTTTGGTGACGATCAGCGCGCGCTTGTCACGGGCGGTGATCCGGCCGCGCTTGGTCAGGTGCTGCGGGCCTTGGTCCGCCAGGTCGCGCATCAGGCCCAGGCCGCTGCCCGGGCGGGCTACCAGCACGTCTTCGCCGTTGATGGTTTCCAGCGAGTAGTCGCGGTAGCCAAGGAAGGTGAATTTTCCGTCGGCCAGCCAGTTCAGCAGTTCCGCAGCCTGGTGCACCTCGGCAATTTCCTCGGCCTTGGGGGTCTGCGGAAGGCTCTGCGCAATCTCCTTGGCACGATCCAGCATGGCTGGCCAGTCCTTCACGGCGACACGTACATCAGCCAGAACGCTGTAAAGCCGTTCAACGAATTCCTTGGCCTGCGCATCGGTGAGTTCGCGAGCCAGCTCGACTGAAATCCATGACTCGATGCGGGTTTCCGCACCGGCCGAAATCAGCGTACTCAAATCCGAGAGCGCAGCGGTGTCGCCGCTGGCAACGTGCTGCAGGCCCGCGTGGCTGATCTTGGTAATTTCACCGGTCTCAGTTTTTCGTGATACAACGAACGTCGGATGCACGACTAGCTGAATCGGTGACTTCAGCTGCACCAGTGCGGCCGTTACGGAGTCAACAAGGAACGGCATGTCATCGGTGACGATGTGGACCACTGAAATTCCGTTGTTGCGGGTAATGGCGACGTTAGCATTTTCCGCATCACGCTGATACCCGATTTCCAGATGTGCTGCCACGCGAGCTTCGAGTTCGTCTGGCCGATAGGCCGCCACGTCTTCGGTCGCAATTTGGCCGTAGTACTCGCTCACCAGTTTCGAGGTGAGTGTCTCATCCATGAATGATTCTGACATGCTGGATTCCGACGAGTTCAAAAGAACGCCTCCAAGAACAAAGTTCGATTAACCCGCGCCTTTGCGGGTATCTAGTTTTACCCACATTACTCGTTTTTCAACTCTGCGGTTCAAGCTTCGGTGCGAATTCGACGACTATTCCGTTTCTTGGCTGAATCCGTGGATTTTATGCCCGCCAAAGCCCGTATTTCCGTACGCAATAAACACTTTGGGGCGATTTCAAGCAACGGACTTCCACCGAGCACAGACGCGTTGCACACGGCATGGTCCTCGGGCAGGTACCCGGCGACGTCGTGGGTCGGACCGAACCTGTCCCACGCTTCGATCAACCTGCGTTTCGGGTTGCGTCCGGTGCTGCTGGAACCCACCCGATTGAAGACTATTCTCGGCTTCAGTCCGGGCAGCGCTTCGTCAAGTTCGTCGATGGCCCGAAGCGCACGCGGAATTCCCAGGCTGTCGGCGCGCACGATCATGAACAGCTCATCGGAGCACTGCAGCATCTCCACCGTGACAGCGTTGCGCTGTGGTGCTTGAGTATCGAAACTGAGCTGTTCGTCGAGTTCAGTATACGGAGCCAAATCCAGTACGACATAGTCGTAGTGGACCTTGAGCAGCATCGCAGCTCGACGCAGCGCCGAGGCACGGACTTCGGGCCACCGGCTGGCACGTGGAATTCCGGTAGCCACGCGCATGGTCGCCTCCCCGACCTGGACCAGGGAACATGCGGCGTCGAGCCGGGCCACATCCGAAGTACCGGCGTCGATGGCGCGGCATAACTGCGCGATTGAAGCCGACTCGTCCATGAGCCCCAATTGAATGGCGATGCTGGCGGCATAGGTGTCGGCGTCAAGAAGCACCACGGTTTTTCCTGCTGCTGCAACTTCCACTGCGTAGTTCAGTGCTACGGTGCTGCGCCCGGGAGACCCTGGGGCGCTCCAGAAGCTGACGATTCGGCCGCTTTGCCCGTTGCCATAGTCCTCCGGCTCGAATCCGCCGAGCGCGGCGTCGGCTCCGGCATGATTCAGGGACTGAACAGCGGTTCTGATGCGTCCTTCGAGCTCGGCCATGGCTGAAGCGGCCGGCAAATGCAGAACGTCTGGCAAAGGCTGCCAGTTTTCAGGCCGGTCAAAGAGCAGCACCACTGCTGTCTGCTGCAGCAAGAGCGCATCGAGTTGTTCCATGGGTGGCACCAGTTGGGCGTCCGCGATGATCAGCGCGTCAGCCATTCCGGTATCGCAGGCAGCGATGGCTTCAGCGATATCGGCGCAAGCCCGGGTGACCATCAGTTCGCCACGGTAGCCTTCTATTTGCCGGACGATTTTCTCCTGGTCGCCGAGCACCACGACCGAGATGCTCATTGCGCGGTTCCTGCCGGGTTGTAGACGACGATGATTCTCGACTCGTTGGCCAGCGCCTGGAGCAGCGGTTCGAGTTGGTTAGGTTCGACCAGCAGTTCCAGGTTGGTGCCATGGGTTCCCACCAGTCCCCCGCCGCTCTCAACGCGTGCAGCGACTTCGACCATGGACGAAAGCTTTTCCGGGATTCCGTAGGTGTTACCGCTGCTTTCACGCTTGGCAATCCAGACGTCGACGAAGCTGCCTGGCGTGATCGAAGAAGAGAGGTCTGCCGGGAGTTCGACATTGACCGGCCTGCGCGATCCGAGGTCGCTGTGCGTAATTGAGGTGACAGGTATCAATTGCCCAGCGCTGATAAAGGTATTCGCGCGGGCTTCCTCGCCGAGCTCCGCATTTGTGTGCAGATAGTTTTCAAGCGTTCCGCCAAGCTGGACTTCTTGAGTTTTCATGTTCTCGTTTGTCAGCTTCTCGCCAAGGGTGATATTCGTGCTGGCCACGTACACCGTCGAGGTCTGATGCAATTCACCGACCAAGTACACGGTTCCTGCAACCGACGCGACCACGAGCACGGCACCGAGTGCTAAGCGCGGGTCCTTCCAGCTGGGCCGTCGCACACGTGATGCAGTGTTTGTCCGCGTGTCCTGGGCGATCTGTTCTGTGATCAAGGCATTGACCTTCCGCCAGCATGGGTGCTTATGGATGGTGAGCCTACGACAAGTTGGGCCTGCTGGAAAGACCTCTAGCGCACTTGTGGATTACGAGAGGTTGATCGCTTCGACCCATCCGATGGCATCGAGTGGTATCAGCAATTGCGATGAGGCTTGCTTCGCTCTGGCGAATTCATCGCGAGGATGCACCAGAATTACCAGGAAATCCCTGGCTACCTGCGTCAGCGTTCCTTCAGCCAATGAGCCTCCCGCGCGGCTAAAAACGTGGCATCGAGCTCGATCCCGAAGCATCCCACGCAGAACGGTGGAAAACTTCACCGCGCTGCCAGGTGCGCGTTGTCCCGCAGCAGTGACGCGCCCCTGCGGAAGCGAGAAGGACTCTACTGCGGCACTGCGGACGACCCACTGCGCCTGCTCTGTTTCAAGGCAGATATAGTCTGCGGCGCATGGACCGAGCTTTGCGCGAAGCTCCGTTCCCCCGGCCAGCCTGAGGCACAATTCACGTCCATGGAACCGCATCAGTGTGGGCAAAAGTTCTGCAGTCGCCCGTTCGGCCCTGACGTTTTCGGCAATTTCGTCGCGCAACTGCGCTCGGCTCTGTTCAGCTAGCTGAGCCTCCAAGTCATCGAACAGCGAATCCCACCGCATGCGCCAACTGTACGAGACTAAACATTTTTGCGTAACCCTATTCACAAAACTATCTCTAAGTGCAACTATAAAAATCAAACATTATCAAATGACATCAAATCTCATTTAAGGAGATGGTATAGGTGTCTCGCCAGCGACGAAAATTCATGCTGCTGCTCTTCTCGGCAGCATCAATGGTCATTATCTATGTGGGAATCCAGTGGATCACCGGCTACGTCCAATCCGTGGGCGACCAGCGCACCACAGCTGACTACATCAGGCTTCTCGTCAGCTTTTCGTTCCTCACCCTGCTCGCGCTGTACCTGCTGCGGATGGCCTTGGCCCAGCTGATCCGCTGGGCGTTCACCCACAAGAAACTGAAATTGACGCGGTTCTTCCAGCGATTCGCACCCAGACTGAGCAAGAGGATCCTCGGCTCAATGCTTGGAACCTCAATTGCTTTCTCCTCGGTTGCCGTTGCCTATGCGGGCGAGCCCCTGCCAGCTTCGCTGGCACAGTCCCCGGCGAGCGACAGAGCCAACCACGAGCTGGCCAGCTATCCGGTCCGCCAGCAGACCTCGGTACCCAGCCCGCAGTGGTTCCCCGAAGCCATGAGCGTTCCGCTGAGCCCGCTCGTATCCCCAGGCACGAACCATCCTCGCCAACGCGCGGTGCAGCGCAACGAAGTGGTGGTCGCCGAAGGGCAGAACCTGTGGAGCATTGCCGCTGAGCATCTGGGAGCGCAGGCCACCGTGGAAGAGATTTCCGCTTATTGGCCCAAGATCTACCAGCACAACAAAAAGACCATCGGCGCCGACCCTGACCTGCTGCGCATCGGCACAGTGCTTGAACTGCCGCCAGCGAGCTAGCCGCCATCACGACCATCGCCCGAATCCACTGAGGAGTCATCATGAGCACCATAGCCATCAGCCCGCGTAGCGCCAACACCAGCTACTACAATCCAGGCGTCTACGCTGCCAATCACACCGAGCCGATCCCGGCGCAAACCGTTCCGGAAACCGACCCATGCCAAGCGCCGGCGCACCTGCGTCGAGCCTTGGACAATATCTTCCACCGCTCGGCCGTTTACCGTACCGAGCACCGGGCGATCATAGAAATTTCCCACGCCGTAGCCCGTGCAGTGTTCGAAATCGTGGCCGGTTATCGTACCGTCAATCAGCTGGCATTCGTGATGGAGCCTTCGTGCATCGCCAAGCTCCGGCGACGTGCCCTGCTGGAAACAGCGAGCTACACGCTCGAACCGCTGCCGGGCACAGCGCACGGCCAGATCATCTCCTTGCACCTGGATCGCTGCTTGTCGGGCTCTTGGGAATGCACAGTTATCCTGGGATTTAAATACCGCGTCCGTGCCGTGGCCCTCAAAATTGAGCCTTGGCACGGACGGTGGCAGGTGACGGATATGGAGCTGATCTAGCTGCGCTTCGCCTTCTTGTTCTTGGTCTTCTTCTTGCTCGAAGAAGCCTGGGCGCGGGTGGTGCTGGCTTCACCATCTTCATCCGGTCCGGTGAACTGCAGGTTCTTCGGCTTCGCTGATTCGTCGATCACCGGTGCGGCGGCCGCTTCGGCGCCGGTGGGGATCTCCAAATTGAAGAGCGTGCCGATGCTTTCCTCGCGGATGCCTTCCATCATGGTCTGGAACATGGTGTAGCCCTCGCGCTGGTACTCGACCAGAGGGTCGCGCTGGGCCATGGCACGCAGGCCGATGCCTTCCTTGAGGTAATCCATCTCGTACAGGTGCTCCTGCCACTTGCGGCCAATGGTGGAGAGCACAACACGGCGTTCCAGGTCACGCATGGTGGAGGAACCTACCAGCTTCTCGCGCTCTTCGTACTGGTACTGGGCATCCGAGAGGATCTCGCGTTCCAGGAACTGCGCGGACAGGTGCCCCACGCCTCCAGCCTCTTCGATGACTTCATCCATGGTGATGCCAATCGGGTACAACTGCTTGAGGTTGGTCCACAGCTGCTTGAGCTCCCACTCGTCCGGGCCGCCAACCTGGGTTGCTTCCAGGACCATGGCCTTGACGACATCCTCGAGGAAATTGCCGACCTTTTCTTCGAGGTCCCCGCCTTCCAGGATGGAACGGCGGTCAGCGTAGATCGCTTCGCGCTGGCGGTTCATCACGTCATCGTACTTCAGCACGTTCTTGCGCTGCTCGGCATTGACGCCTTCCACCTGGGCCTGGGCGGATTCGATGGCACGGGACACCATCTTGGATTCCAGCGCCACATCATCTGGCATGGACGGGTTGTTCATGATGCGTTCGGCCATGCCGGAGTTGAACCTGCGCATCAGGTCATCGGTCATCGACAGGTAGAAGCGCGATTCGCCCGGGTCGCCCTGGCGACCGGAACGGCCGCGAAGCTGGTTGTCGATGCGGCGTGATTCGTGGCGCTCGGTGCCCAGCACATACAGGCCGCCAAGCTCCGCAACTTCCTTCGCCTCCTTGGCAACTGTTTCCTTGGCCTTGGCAAAGACCTCGTCCCAGAGCTTGTTGTACTCCTCCGGGTTGTTCTCGGCATCCAGGCCGCGGCGTTCCATCTCGGCCACGGCAAGGAATTCCGCGTTGCCGCCGAGCATGATGTCGGTACCGCGGCCGGCCATGTTGGTGGAAACGGTGACAGCGTTCTTGCGGCCGGCCATCGCGACGACTGCAGCTTCGCGAGCGTGCTGCTTGGCATTGAGCACCTCGTGGCGGATGCCCTTCTTGGACAGCAGGCGCGAGAGGTATTCGCTCTTCTCGACGCTGGTGGTGCCCACCAGGATCGGCTGCCCGGTAGCATGGCGCTCGGCGATGTCCTCGACCACAGCGTTGAACTTGGAGACTTCATTCTTGTAGATGTAGTCCGACTGGTCAATGCGGATAGCAGGCTTATTGGTAGGAATTTCCACCACGCCGAGCTTGTATGTGCTCATGAATTCAGCGGCCTCGGTCTGCGCCGTGCCGGTCATCCCGGAGATCTTCTCGTACATGCGGAAGTAATTCTGCAAGGTCACGGTGGCCAAGGTCTGGTTCTCGGCCTTGATCTCAACGCTTTCCTTGGCCTCGATTGCCTGGTGCATGCCCTCGGAGTAGCGGCGGCCCTGCAGCGCGCGGCCGGTGTGCTCGTCGACGATCATGACTTCGCCGTTGACCACGACGTAGTCCTTGTCCTTCTTGAACAGTTCCTTGGCCTTGATGGCGTTGTTCAAGAAGCCGATCAGCGGGGTGTTGTTGGCTTCATAGAGGTTGTCGATGCCGAGGTAGTCCTCGACCTTTTCGATGCCCGTCTCCAGCACGCCGATGGTGCGCTTCTTCTCGTCGACCTCGTAATCGTCTTCGCGCTTCAGGCGCGAAACGATCTTGGAGAATTCGGTGTACCAGCGGTTCACGTCGCCCGAGGCCTGACCGGAAATGATCAGCGGCGTACGGGCCTCGTCGATGAGGATGGAGTCGACCTCGTCGACAATGACGAAGTGGTGGCCGCGCTGGACCAGCTCGTCCTTGCTCCACGCCATGTTGTCGCGCAGGTAGTCGAAGCCGAATTCATTGTTCGTGCCGTAGGTGATATCGGCTTCATACTGCTTGCGGCGCTCGGCAGGCTTCTGGTTCGAAAGGATGCAGCCGCAGCTCAAGCCGAGGAAGCGGAAGACGCGGCCCATCAGATCCGACTGGTATTGGGCCAGGAAGTCGTTGGTGGTCACCACGTGCACGCCCTTGCCGGTCAAGGCGTTCAGGTAGGCCGGTGCGGTCGCTACCAGGGTCTTGCCTTCGCCGGTGCGCATTTCCGCAATGTTTCCCATGTGCAGGGCGGCGCCGCCCATGAGCTGGACATCGAAGTGGCGCATGCCAAGGACACGGTCCGAGGCCTCGCGGACCACTGCAAAAGCTTCTGGGAGCAGGCCATCCAACGTCTCGCCGTTAGCCAAACGTTCGCGGAACTTGTCGGTTTCACCCTTGAGCTCTTCGTCCGAAAGTTCGCGAATTTCGACTTCCAACGTATTGATCGTGTCGGCGTACTTACGAAGAGTCTTCAAGGTCTTCTTGTCGCCGGTACGCAAAATACGTTCTAGCAATGATGCCACGTGGTAGCTCCCAATATCTCAAGCACAGTAATTTCTGGCGTCTTCAGTCTACGTGAGGAAAACAGCGCATTTGTCTATTTCAATCCCGTTTGCACTGTTCTTATAGCGAACGGCGATCCGGGCAACAGGCCTTTCACAGCCCGATTTTCACTTCTCCAAGATCCAGCCAGCGCGCTAGTCGATCCAGCTCGGCTCGCAATTCAGGTTCGATGCCGGCATCGATGCCCGGTTCGTAGTGCACCTGCTTAGCATGCAGCACCGACTTGGCCCGGTCGGCTTTCAGATCCACTCGACCCACGAATTCTTCGCCGTAGAGCATCGGGAAGACGTAGTAGCCATAGCGGCGCAGCTTTTCCGGCACATAGATTTCGATACGGTACTCGAACCCGAAGAACATTTCCAGCCGGCGGCGGTTGAAAACCATCGAGTCGAAAGGCGAGAGCAAACGCAGGTCGTGATCGACCTTGCGCGGGATCTTGGTCCCGGCCTGCAGGTAGCAGGGCTCGGAGATGCCGGTAACGGCCACTTCTTCGACGTGCCCGTCGTGCGCTTGCCGCGCGAGCTCTTCCTTGGCAGCGCGCATGGGCAGCCGGAAGTATTCTGCGACGCAGTGAGCGGTGGCAATCCCCAGGGCATCCATGGCGCGGGCGACCAAACGGGCGAGGGCTTCCTGCCGGTGCGGCGTATCAACTTCTCCTTGCTCGCCAACGACATCCGCCGCCAGTGCGTAACGGCGTTCGAACTGGGAGTTGCGTCCCAGCGAGAGGATCTTGGCCTGGGCGAAAAGCGATTCGGTGACGAACTTGGTGTCATTCCAGTTCCATCCCCAATGCGATTTTTCCTGGACCGGGGCGACATCCAGCGCGCGGCTGATTTGCCGTGCGCTGGAGCCGGGATTCTCGGACAAATAGTCAAGGACGCGATCCGAGAGCTCCAGCTGTTCTGCGGAGAACCCGTCCGATCGGTCTACCCAGGTACGGCGCTGCCATACGCGCAGGTCTTGAATCAGCTCGGAACTGACCACCGAAGCCTCATGGGCCCAATATTCGGTGATCGGGCTGCGCGGCTTGGCCAACAGCTGATCCAGGATGCCGGTGTCATAAGAGCCGAGCCGGGCGAACATCGGCATGTAGTGGGCCCGGCGAACCACGTTCACCGAGTCAATCTGCAATTGCGCAATGCCACTAATGGCAGTGGCGATTTTCCGTGCGGTGACAGCTTGTTCTTTCCTGCCTTTGGACAGGCCTTGGGCGGCCAACGCGACTCTCCGTGCCTGTGAGAGGCTGAGGTTGCGTTGGCCGCCCATGCTAATTGCAGTTGCGATGACTAGCCTTCGGCAGCCAGTGCTTTATCACGATAGCCACGAGTTTCCTTGGTGGCTTCTTCGTTGGCGTTCAGCGATGGGTCCAGGGTGATGACACCGTACTGGTACTGGGTACGGCCATAGACCACAGCGTGCTCACCGGTGGCCTCGTCGATGAACAAGTAGAACGGGTGGCCGACCAATTCCATGCGATCCACAGCGTCATCCACGCTCATCACTTCAGCCGGGAAGGACTTGCGGCGGATGACCACTGGCGAGTACTCGGCGTTGGCCTCTGCTTCGGCAGCTTCCGCGGCCTTCTGGGCTTCAATGGTTTCTTCAACCAGCGTCTTGCCGCTGGATGCAGTTGGCAGGCTGCCAGTTGCCTGGTGGACAGCTACAGGAGTGTGGTTGCCACGGTGGACCTTGCGCTTATCACGGGCCTTGCGCAGGCGTTCAAGCAGTTTGGCGAACGCGATGTCGAAAGCCGCGAACTTGTCTGCACCACGAGCCTCGGCTCGAATTGCTGGACCACGGCCAACAACGGTCAACTCAACGGACAGTGCAGTGCTCTGATCACGAGCATGTGCTTCTTTGAGGACCTTGACGTCGATGCGCTGCACTTTCGTGGCCAGCTGGTCGACCTTGGTGATTTTCTCATCAACATACTCACGGAAACGATCCGAAATGGTGATGTTTCGTCCGCTGTAGTTCAGCTCCATGGTGTCCTCCAATAGAGAGTCGGGTGACACAACAGTCCGAAAGATCCATCCTTCCGGACTGAAGATGGGCTTTTCGCTGCATCTGTGATGCAACCCATACTTCACCTTATGCCACCGTGGCCAAGATTCAAGTATCCAGGCCCACAAATTCCGATCGCGTTTAGCGTAATCACTGTTCAGGGCCGGTATTGGGCGGTTTCGTCAATGCCAGAACGACGGCGCAGGTGACGTCATATCCTGCCTCATGGCAGGCCATGGCCGCGTGCCGCAAGGTAGAACCGGTGGTGAGCACGTCGTCGACCAGGATAACCGGCTGGCCTATGGTGCTGGCACGCTCGGCAACGAAGTGGGTTTGGCCGCCGCGCCGGTCTGAGCCGCTCTTGGTTTTCTGCGCACCTCCCAGCGCGGAACCCAGGCGGTAGTGAAGCAGCGAACGGCACTGGAGAGCTGCCGAGAGCAGCCCCCGTGCTTGTCCGTGCTCCAGCATGGTCATCACCGGCGAGTATCCTCGCTGCGCCGTGGCTTTGAGGGAACTGGGCACCGGCACCACCAGAGTAGGAAGGTTCTGACGTTGGGGGATGCACCCCGCGTTCAGCGCGGCAGCCAGATACGGGGCGAAGACGGCGCCCAGGAAGTAGCGCTGCTTGTCCTTGTAGGCCAGTAATCCGCGAGCCAGCGCCTTGCCGTAGGTGCCGCAAGACGTCACTGGGAGCTGCAGCCCGAGCGCCGGAAGCTCGACGTAGAGATGCTGGTTGTCGGGCAATGGCGGCAGGCTCAGCTGGCGTTGGATCTCGCTGCGGCATTCGGAGCAAAGCCGAAAATCTGCTCGGCCGCAGACCGCGCAACTGGCGGGCAGCAGGAAGTTGGCAAGTTCCCTGGTGCCGAATCCCAGCCAGCGCAGGGATCGGCTGCAGCACAGCTCATCAAGGAAGCGCAAATACTCCTGGGGAATCTCCATGCGGCCAGAATGGCGGATGATCCGACTGGGCCGGACTAGCCGCCGGCGAACTGTGGAACCGGCCCCGGCTTAACCTGGATAGGCGACATCCTGGGCGAAATCGTCAAGCTCATGCCATGAGTTTCCGACCCGGGTATACAGCTTTTCATTGGTCTCGGCATATACCTCGCGCCGGTTGCCGACCCCGGTAGCGATGCCGACCATGCCCAGCAGCAGCTGCAGGTGCTCGCTGCCGCCTTCAAAGGTAATCTGAGCCGCTTCAACGGCTTCGTCATCACCGAGCTCGGCAACGATGATGGAGCTGTCGGAATCCCATAATGCGGTGTTAACCGGTACTTCTGGATAGATCTTCATTGGCGAATCCGTGAGCCCGCGTGGAACGCCTTCAGCATCGCGAATCACTCCGGCGACGTAGACCGAAGTGCTGTTGCCCTCGGTGGCCACGATCAGGGCCCGCGCGCCGTCGCGGGAAATCCGCAGTGAATCGATCTGGGCGCCTTCCAGCCAGGCCACGTCGATGGGACGGGCCTCGCCCTTCATTTCGGTGTCGGCGGGGACCGCCCTGATCGGTGTGGATGCCCCGTTATCCGCGGTCCAGGTCCAGCCGGCCAGATCCATTGACGGCTGGATCAGCTCCTGGCCTTCCAGCGAAAGCCGCAGCTGGCCGCTGTCGTCGATGCCCCACAGCTGGGTGCGGCGGCCATTGAGGAAGGCATAGCGATTGCCGACCGGGGACATGGCCGGGTCGCGCGGGTCGTAGCCGGAAATATCCGGCACCCCGCCCACCGGGATGATCGACAGCCCCTTGACGTAGACCAGGTACTGGTCCGAAATGCCGATCAATGTATCCTGCGTGCTGGGGTTGACCTTCGCCGGCTCGATATTCGTGTCCTCGGTGGACAGGTTGACTTCGTTTTCCTCGCGAAGCAGCTTGACCGAGTCCACCGAGGCAAGGCCGGTCAGCGTGGTTTCCAGCTGCTGGCGCATCAGCAGGATGCTCCGGTCGGTGGCTTCCGCGAAGGTATTGGAATTCAAGTCGATGGTGGCTTCGCCATCGCGCACCGGCACCGCGGAACGCACCAGCTCGCTGGCCGTTGAAAAAGCGGAGATGACGGCATTTTGCAGGTACGGCGCCGGGCCGTCCAGCAAGGCCTCCACCATCGAGGTGGTGGTGCCCGAACCCGAGGTGAACCAGCGGATGTCGGGTACCAGGTAGGCGAAGCTCGCGTCATAGAAGTACAGGGTCTGCGCCGCGAAGATCTTGGTGAACGTCGAGGCTTCGAGCATCGTGCCGTCCGGAGCCTTGGTGATGCGCCATTCATTGTCCACCTTGGCGACCTCGATATCCACGGCGCGGGTGGAATGATCCGGGTAGTTGGTGCGCACGCCATGCTCATCGACTTCGCCGGTGATTTCGAGCTGAACCGTGTACTGGTTCGCATCCGCGCCGTTGACCACGTTGAAGGCATCGTAGATCAGCGTCTGCGTGTCGCCACGCCAGGTGTTGCTCAGCTGCGCGTCCATGAATTCGCGGGCGACCGCGTAGTCCTCGGATACCGAGCGGCCTGCCTCGACGAAACCTTCGACGATGGCCCGCGCGTCAGCACCTGCTGCAGGCCCCTCCGCCGCGTAGCTGTAGCTTTCGGCGCCGCTTGCATCGGTCTCGGCCTCGATCTGCTGGACAGTGGAAGTCCTGGGAATCGAAGCGCAGCCCGAGAGCGCGAGCGCCGCTGAGAGAATGATGGCGAGGCTGGAAAAGATTCTCTTCCTCATCAGTTCTCCCCTTCCTTCTTCTGTTCGCTGCTGCCCAGGGTCGGATCGGTGACATCATCATGCAGCTGTTCCTCATCCATATCCGGATCGAGAACCAGCGGGGTATACCCGATCTTCGGCACCTCGCCGGTCAGCGGGAAGCTGTCCCCCAGTATGACGCTAGCCAGGCTCTCCGGAACTGGCGGTTCCAATGGAAGCGGCGACGACACGATTTCCAGGCCTTCGCTGCGCGGCAAGGTCAGGCGGAACACCGATCCGATGCCCGGCTTGCCCCATGCTTCCAGCCGGCCGTCGTGCAACCGGGTGTCTTCCATGGAGATGGACAGGCCGAGGCCGGAGCCTCCGGTCGTCCGTGCACGGGCGGGGTCGGCACGCCAGAATCGGTCGAAGACATGGTTGCATGCTTCCTCGGTCATGCCGATGCCGTAGTCCCGCACGGTGACCGCTACCGCGTTCTGGTTGGATCCGATGGTGATGTCGATCGGCTTGCTTTCGCCATGCTCCACCGCGTTGAGCACCAGGTTGCGGATGACGCGCTCGACCCGGCGCGGATCAACCTCTGCGACGCAGCCTTCGCTCGGCGCGTTCAGGCGGATGAGCGAACCGTATTCATCGGCTACCGGGGTGGCGATGTCAATGACCTTGCGGGCAATGACGTTCAAGTCGGTGGATTCGCGGTCAAGCACCGCAACACCGGCATCGAAGCGGGATACTTCCAGCAGGTCGTTGAGCAGGTGCTGGAAACGCTCGATTTGGTTGTACATCAGTTCAGCCGAGCGCGCGGTCAGCGGATCGAAGTCTTCGCGGGCATCGTGGATCACTTCGGCCGCCATGCGCACGGTGGTCAGCGGGGTGCGCAGTTCATGCGAGACGTCGGAGACGAAGCGCTGCTGCATGGCCGAGAGATTATTCAGCGCCGTGATCTGCTCTTGCAGCGAGTGCGCCATGTGGTTGAAGGCAGTACCCAATCGGGCCACCTCGTCCTTGCCTGCGACCTTCATTCGCCGGTCCAGATCACCGGAGGCAATCCTCTCCGAAACGTAGGCGGCATCGGCCACCGGGCGGACCACTGTGCGGGCCACCGACCACGCGACGAAGCCTACTACAGCCAGCAGGATGAGGCCGGTGAAAGCCATTGCGCGGTTGATGAATTCGAGGGTGTCCTGCACGCTGGAAAGGTCATAGACCAGGTACAAACCGTATTCGCGGCCAGGCGGAATCAGGACTTTGGTGCCGACAATGAGTCCGGGCTTGGTTGCGTTATCGGCCCCCAGTTCAATGGAACGCCAATAGATGCCTTGCTCCCCTGCAACCCGCTCCGCGAGATCGCCGGGGATCACACGGGTGGTCAGCGAACCGGAAGCCATCGGACCGACATAAAGGCTTTGGTCGCCGGCAATGGGCATCAGCACGAAATCGCGCACCACGGTTGCGCCATCGCCTTCCAGCGAAGCCAAGGTGGAATTCACCAGGGCCTGGGTGGAGGCGCGGTCGGTGGTGGATGCCGATTCAAGAATCGAGCGCGCCTGGGTCAAGCCGCGCTCGGATTCCTTGGATATCTGGTTGACGCGCTCCTCGTAGAGCGTGGACGCAATCTGGTTGGAGAGGAAGGCGCCTGCCGCAACCAGGGCCAAAGCGGTGAAAAGCAGCGTCGATATGACGGTGCGGAACAGCAGGTGGCGTTGCCAGCGCAGCTTGGCCGTGTGCCACGGGCGCTTGATCCACTGCTCGATATTGCTCCACCGCGCGGGCTTGGACTGCGAATGGACATGCACATCGACCGGAACCAACTCTGTACCGGCCGACGTGTGCGAACTCAACTTGCCGAACCAGCCTTGTAACCGACACCGCGAACGGTCTGGATGATCTGCGGCTTCTCCGGATCGATTTCAATCTTCGAGCGCAGGCGCTGCACGTGGACGTTCACCAGGCGGGTATCTGCCGCATGGCGGTAGCCCCAGACCGCTTCCAACAGCTGCTCGCGGCTGAAGACCTGCCAAGGCTTTCGGGCCATGGTCACCAGGAGATCGAATTCCAGCGGAGTCAGCGAAACAACATCGGATCCGCGGGTCACGCGGTGGCCGGCGACATCGATGGATACTTCGCCAACTTGCAAAGTCTCTGCGGCGTGGGTTTCGCTCGGACGCAGGCGTGCACGCACGCGGGCTACCAGTTCAGCTGGCTTGAAAGGCTTGGGCACGTAGTCGTCGGCACCGGATTCCAGGCCGCGGACCACGTCGGCAGTGTCCGACTTGGCGGTGAGCATTACGACGGGAACATCGGATTCGGCACGGATCTGCTTGCAGACCTCGATGCCGTCGATGCCTGGCAGCATCAGGTCAAGGAGCACCAAGTCCGGATTGGCTTCGCGGAACGCTTCGAGAGCGCCGGAACCGTCGTAGCAGAACGAGGCATCGAAGCCATCGTTTTGCAGCACAATGCCAATCATTTCCGACAACGCTTCGTCATCGTCAACGACTAAAATCCGGGCCTTCATCCCATGTCCCCCTGAAACCGTAGGTCTGAGGTTTTCCGCCAACTGGCCAAACCGGGTAGATCCGCTACCCCACTATTCCTAAGATACATGATCAACGGCCCTTTTCCGCTGTGACCGGCAGGAATCAGGGCGTTGGCTAGGCATCGACGCGTGTCTGCTCCAACGCTTGGGCATAACTGGCCAGCCGCTGCAGGTTCTCGATGGCCTGGGCCGAGCTGCTGCGGGAGAAATCCCCGCGCGGCATCAGGGTCAGCGCCCCGAGCTGACCCAGTCCCAATCCCAGCTGGCGCCATGGACGCAGGATGGAGTTCACCGCCTCGACAACACCCGGGGCCCGCTCTGAAGGGGCCAGCACCTGCAAGAAGACGCGATCCCCGCCTTCGACCAGCCCGGCGACCCGTTCCCATTTGCGGTGCGTCAGGCCGGAAGGGTCGATGACCATCGCGCCGGCACCGGCCTGGTGCAGCAGATCGACCCGTTTAATCCAGTGCTCGTCCTGGGTTGGCAGGTTCAGCAGCGAGGCAACCCGCTGGCCTTGGGAATCGCCGCCGAGCACCTTGAGGAACTGCTCATAGGAGCTGCGCACTTCGGCGCGCGGAATCGAGCGCAGGGTCCGGTAGCCGCTGGCGGTGCTGATGGTGCCGTCAAGCACGTCGCCCAGCAGCGGCTCATCAAGCTGGATGGTGAAGTCGGCCAGCGAGGTGATGCGGGCCAGGCGGTCCAGCTGCTCGCGGGCTCCGTGGGCGTAGGACTCGATGGCATCGCGCCGGGCCCCGTGATCGCTGATCACGCGCTCCCCGTTGGGCAGGTACAGGCTGGCGGCCAGGGTCCACGGTCCGAGCAGGGTGAGCTTGAGCCGCTGGGCAGGACGGGCTTCGGCGCCCAGAACATCGGCGAGCAGGTTCTCGTCGCTGCGCAGGATGCTGCGCGCCCGGCGGGCATCGATGCCGTCGGTGACGCCGATCCTCCAGCCATGCGGCTGCAAATCGAAGCCGAGGTCAGCCAGCAGCGCGGCGCTGCGGCCTACCGCGTCCGCACCGACACCGCGGTCGGGCAGCTGCGGGAAGACCGCGAGGTTGGGCTCGCCCAACTCGCCGCGCACCACTTCATGGATGGCCAGCGGGTCGGTGCCCGGGAACTGGCAGAAGGCAGTGGCGTGGACATCGCGGCGTTCAGCGACCTGCAGTTCTTGCTCAGGCATTGTTGTGCGAGTCTGAAATGTTCTGGTGGTGGCGGATGACTTCAGAAATCACGAAATTCAAGAACTTCTCGGCGAATTCCGGGTCAAGATGCGCTTCGTGGGCGAGGGCGCGCAGGCGCTCGATCTGCGCCTTCTCGCGATTCGGATCGCTGGGCGGCAGCTGGTGCTTGGCCTTGAGGATTCCGACGCGCTGGGTCGCCTTGAAGCGTTCGGCCAAGAGGAAGACCAGCTGGGCATCGAAGTTGTCGATGCTGCCGCGGATTGCGTACAGCTCTTCGAGGACTTCATTCTTCACCTCGCCCTGCAACGAGCTCGCGTGCGGGTCGAATGACTGGGTGGTCTCAGTGTTCTTCGGCTCGTTCATGGCACCAGTTTACGGGTTCACATGCCGGATTGCGCACAAGGTGACGTGCCCGGACACGGTGCCAATCCGTGTCCGGGGCATGCCCGCGGTTCCTTGATTGCCGATGGCTCAGGATCCGTTCAGCCGCTCGATCAGCTTGCGGCGCTGGGCTTGCTCGCGCGGGTCCGGCACCGGCAGCGAGGCAATGAGCCGCTGGGTGTACTCGTGCATCGGGTTGGCCAGCACCTTGGAGCCCAGCCCTTCTTCCAGCAGGCTGCCGCGGAACAGGACGCCCACCCAGGTCGCCAGCTGGTCGACCACTGCCAGGTCATGCGAGACGAACAGGGCGGCGAAGCCCAGTTCGGCCTGCAATTCGCGGAACAGCTCCAGCACCTTGGCCTGCACCGAAACGTCCAACGCGCTGGTTGGCTCATCGGCGATCAGCAGCTTCGGTTCCAGGGCCAGGGCGCGGGCCAGCGAGGCGCGCTGGCGCTGGCCGCCGGAGAGCTCGTGCGGGTACCGGTTCGCGAATCCGGCCGGCAGCTGCACCGACTCCAGCAGCTCGGCCACCTTGGCACGGGTCTGCGGCGGATTCAGGTCGCGGTGCACTGCCAGCGGCTCGGCAACGCATTCGCCCACGGTCAGATGCGGGTTGAAGCTCGCCGCTGGATCCTGGAACACGAATCCGATCTGCTCGCGCAGCGGCTTGAAGGTGCGTTCCTTGAACTGGGCCATTTCGTAGCCCAGCACCTTCAGCGAGCCGCCGGTGATGCGGTTGAGCCCGGCAATGCTGCGCCCAATGGTGGTCTTGCCCGATCCCGACTCGCCGACCAGGCCGTAGACCTCCCCGGCGTGGATCTTCAGGTCCACCTCGTTGACCGCGGTGAAGCCCGGAGCGCCGAGGCGACCGGGGAAATGCACTTTCAGGCCCGCCGCTTCCACCAGCACTTCAGCATCCTGGTGCGGGCGTTCGGCCAGCCCTTCCGAGGCGCTTTCGCGCCCCAGGTGCGGCACGGCGGCCAGCAGGGACTTGGTGTAGTCCTCCTGCGGGGCTTCGAAGAGCTGGATCACCGGTGCTTGCTCGACGATCTGCCCCTGGTTCATCACGATCACGCGGTCCGCGATATCGGCCACCACGCCCATATTGTGGGTGATGATGACAATCGCGGTGCCCAGCTCGTCACGCAAATCGCGCAGCAGCTGCAGGATTTCGGCCTGAACAGTGACATCCAATGCGGTGGTCGGCTCGTCGGCCACGATCAGCTCCGGCTTCAGGGCCAGCGCCGCGGCGATGACCACGCGCTGCTTCTGCCCGCCGGAGAACTGGTGCGGGTAGTAGTCCACGCGCTGCTCCGGATCCGGGATGCCGACTTGGCGCATCGCCTCGATGGCGCGCGACTTGGCTTCCTTCTTGGAGATCTTGTTGTGCGCGCGGATGCCCTCCATGATCTGCCAGCCCACGGTGTACACCGGGTTCAGCGCCGTGGACGGCTCTTGGAAGACCATGGCCACATCCCGGCCGCGGGCTTCGCGCAGCTCGTGGCCGCGCAGGGTCAGCATGTTCTTGCCCTTGAGGTAGACGCCGCCACGCGAGGCGCCGTTCTCGGCAAGGATGCCCAAGGCGGTGCGCGCGGTGACGGACTTCCCGGAACCGGATTCGCCCACGATAGCCAGGATCTCGCCGGTCTTGACCTGCAGGTCGACACCGCGCACCGCTGGCACGGCGCCCGCGTCGGTGACGAAATCGATGTTCAGGTCCTCGACGCGCAGCACCTCCGGGGTGCCGGCGTTGGCCTCTGGATTGAGGACAGGACTATTGGTCATTTGCTTGCTCCTACCTGTCCGGACTGGGTGATGCGCTTGGCCTTCTTGCGGCTGAAGCGGCGCAGGCGCGGGTCATTGAGGTCATTCATGGACTCGCCCACCAGGGTCAGGCCCATGACGGTTAGCACGATGGCCAAGCCCGGGAACAGGCCGGTCCACCAGATGCCGCTGGTCGCATCGGACATTGCGCGGTTCAGGTCGTAGCCCCATTCCGACGCGCTGGTCGGCTCGATGCCGAAGCCCAGGAAGCCCAAGCCGGCCAGGGTCAGCAGCGCCTCGGTCGCGTTGAGCGTGAAGATCAGCGGCAGGGTGCGGGTGGCGTTGCGCAGCAGGTGGGCGAACATCACCCGCCATGGGCTGGCACCGATCACCTGGGCGGATTCCACGAACGGCTCGGCCTTCAGGCGCATCACCTCGGCGCGGACCACGCGGAAGTATTGCGGGATGAACACCACGGTGATGGAAATGGCTGCCGCCATCACGCCGCCGAAGAGCGAGGACTGGCCCTGCGAGATCACGATGGACATCACGATGGCCAGCAGCAGGGACGGGAAGGCGTAGATCGCGTCGGACAGCACCACGGCGATGCGGTCGAACCAGCCGCCGAGGTAGCCGGAGACCAGTCCCAGCAGCACGCCGAGGAACAGGGACATGACCACCGCGGCCAAGATCACCCAGATGGCCGTCTGCGCGCCGAAGAGGGTGCGCGAGAACACGTCGTAGCCGGTGGCGGTGGTGCCCCAGATGAATTTGCTGTCCGGGGCAGCCTGGCGCGGGAAGTCGCCCGAGGCGTCCGAGGACTGCGCGAAGTCGAAGGGCGCGATCAGCGGTGCGAACAAGGCGGTGATGATGAACAGTCCGGACAGTATCAGGCCGGCAATCAGCATGCCGCGCTGCAGGCCCGAGGACATGCGCAGGTGGGAAATGACCGGGAGCCGGTCAAGCCAGGATTTGTTCGAGGCGGGCAGGGTTGCTGTGCTCATGATTAGTACCTGACTCTCGGGTCGATCAAGGCGGCCAGCACGTCGACAATGAAGTTGGTGACGGCGACGATAATGGCCAGCAGCACCACGATGCCCTGCACTGCCACGAAGTCGCGGGCGGTGAGGTATTCGGCAAGCTTGAAGCCAAGCCCCGACCATTCGAAGGTGGTCTCGGTGAGCACCGCGCCGCCGAGCAGCATGGCGATCTGCAGGCCCATGACGGTGATGATCGGGATCAGTGCCGGGCGGTAGGCGTGCTTGGTGGTCAGCCGGTATTCGCTGACACCGCGCGAGCGGCCGGCTTCGACGTATTCACGGCCCAGCGTGCCAATCGCATTGGTGCGCACCAGGCGCAGGAACACGCCGCCGGTGAGCAGGCCCAGCGCCAATGCCGGCAGGATCGCATGCTCGGTGACGTTGGCGAATGCTTCCATGTTGCCGCTGCGCAGCGCGTCCAGCCAATAGATGCCGCTGGGGCTCTGCAATCCGGTGAGCTCGAGTTCGGTCTGCCAGTCGGCACGTCCGCTGATGGGCAGCCAGCCGAGCCACACGCCGAAAACCAGCTTGAGCAGCAGGCCGGCGAAGAAGACCGGGGTGGCGTAGGAGAGGATGGCCAGGATGCGCAGCACGGCATCGGGGTAGCGGTCGCGGAACTTTGCGGCGACCAGGCCCAGCGGGATGCCGACCAGCAGCGCGACGATTATCGCATTGATGGCCAGTTCCAAGGTGGCTGCGCCGTAGGTGGCCAGCACTTCGGTGACCGCGCGGTTATCGCTCATGGTGCGGCCCAGGTCTCCGGTGACGATCTGGCCCAGGTACTCGAAGTACTGGATCAGGATCGGCCGGTCATAGCCGGCTTCGTGGATGCGCTGGGCCAGCTGGTCCGGTGTGAGCCGTCCGCCCAGGGCCGCGGTGATCGGGTCGCCGGTCACGCGCATCAGGAAGAACACCACTGTGATGAGGATGAAGACAGTGGGAATGATCAGCAAGAATCGGGTAATCAGGTAGCGGAGGAATCCCCCGCCCTTCTGCTTTGCTGGTTTGGGTGTTGCTAGCGGGCTTGCTTCTTGGCCCGGTGGCGACGTGATAGTCATCGTCTGTCCTTTTGGTTCAGGATGCATGGCGATGCGCCGTGGAGAGTTGCCGTTGACGGCGCATGCCAAGGGGATCCACCGCGTGCGCCAATGCTGGCGCGTGGCGGATCCCCTCAGGTTTGCTGTCTGCGAGGCTGGAGCGGAATTACTTGCTCAGCACACCGAGACGGAACTTGAACGAAGCGTCCAGGGTCTTGTCGACGTCCTTGACGTCCTTGCCTGCAATGGCCACCTGGGCACCTTGCAGCAGCGGCAGCGTGGACAGATCCTCGGCGACCATTGTCTGCAGTTCTTCGATGGCCTTGGTGCGCTCGGCAGCGTCGGTCATGCCGCGCTGCTCGGAGATCAGCTTGTCGACCTCGGGATTGTCGTAGTTGTTCGACAGGAAGTTGTCCTTGGCGAAGAACGGCGACAGGTAGTTGTCGGCGTCCGAGTAGTCAGGGAACCAGCCCAGCTGGTAGGCAGGGTAATCCGAGACGCGCTGCTTCTGGTAGGTCACCCATTCGGTGGACTTCAGGTCGACGTCGAACAGGCCATCGGCTTCCAGTTGCTTCTCAACCAGTGCGTATTCGTCACCGGAGTTCGGGCCGTAGTGGTCCGGGTTGTACTGCAGTGCGAGCTTGACCGGAGTCTCGACGCCGGCATCCTCCAGTACCTTCTTGGCCTTGGCGGCATCCGGCTTTCCGTCGGTGCCGTACAGGTCCTTCAGCGGCTCAATCGCACCGGTGAAGCCCTGCGGCACGTAGGAGTAGGCCGGGGTGTAGGTGTCCTTGTAGACGTTCTTCGCGATGGCTTCGCGGTCCACGAGGTGCGCGGCGGCCTGGCGCACGGCCAGCGACTTCGCTTCATCAGCGTCATCGGTCTTGGCGCCGTACGGCATGGAATCGAAGTTGAAGACGATGTAGCGCAGCTCGCCGCCTGGGCCCTTGTGGACCACGAGGTTCTCATCCTTGCCCAGGTCCTCGATGTCGGTTGGAGTCAGCGAACGCCATGCGACGTCGATCTTGCCTTCCTGGACTTCGAGCTTCAGGTTGTTGGCGTCGGCGTAGTACTTGATCGCCGCCTTGTCATTGGCAGCTGGGCCCAGCACGCCCTGGTAGGACTCGTTGGCGCTGAACGAGATCAGGTTGTTCTTGTTGTACGAATCAATGACGTACTGGCCGCCGAAGGCCTTGGCCTCAACGATCTCCTGGTCGTCCATGACCTTGTCCGCAGAGAACACTTCGTCATCAACGATCGGGCCGACCGGAGAGGTCAGCACCTGCGGGAAGGTCTGGTCGTTGGCGACCTTCAGCTTGAAGACCACGGTGGTGGCATCTGGCGCTTCGATGGACTCGACGTTGCCAAGCAGCGAGGAAGGACCGTTGGGGTCCGCGATCTTCAGCTGGCGGTCGAAGGTGAACTTGACGTCCTTGGAGTCTAGGTCGTGGCCGTTGGCCCACTTCAAGCCCGACTTCAGCTTGACCGTGTATTCGGTCGGGGTGGTGAACTCTGCGGACTCGGCAAGGCTCATCGATGGGTCCGGGCTGCCCGGCTCGGAGTTGAGCAGGAAGGGGTAGATCTGGTTCATGACCATGAACGAACCGTTGTCGTAGGATCCAGCAGGGTCCAGAGAGGTCACTTTGTCGGTGGTGCCCAGGGTGATCGGGGCGCTGGCATCGCCATTGCCGCCGCCGTCATTGCCACTGTCTGCAGCTTGGGTGCAGCCGGTCAGAGCCAGGGCAGAGATACCCACAACGGCTGCTGCGAGTCGCAGTCCGTTCTTCTTGCGAGTCATGAGTCATCCTTCGTCTAGATACATGCATGCACTGTGATGATTAGCACATGCTTCACATAGCCTATGTGATGCAGGGCACGAAATACGAATGGAAGAGGTGGAAATTTGCAAAAGCGCGGTCTCAAAACCCGCTTTTTGCGCTTCAGCCCATAGCCGCGCTAACTCACCGTTGCGATGGGCTGGCATGGCTTTCCGGGCGTTCGCCCGGTGGCATAAGCTAGATACCAATGATGACTCGTAGAGACGCGGCAATCGCGTTGGATATCCCAGTTGAAATGGCCAAGAAGCACGGCATCCCGTCGAAGTTGAGCGAAGCCGAGTTTCGTGAGCTGAATTCGAACCCGCCTGCATGGCTGGCCCAGTCGCGTGCGAATCGCACCGGCAAACGGCCCGTGTGGATTCACCTGGTCTGCGAAGTCTGCGGCTTCAGCGAATACGAGCGTCCCAAGAAGTGGTGGCCTGCCTTCGATTTCGTGCACTGCCACACGCACTCCCCGGCGCAGCTGCCAAAGCTGGAAAAAGGCAAGACCCGCGTGGAGTACCAGGATATTTCGGCCCATATGTTCGGCATTGTCGACGAGGACTAGAAGCTGTCTCCATCCGTTTCAATTGGCTCGCCCGGCTGCTCGGACATTCCGCGAGCGGCGCAACAACCCATCTTTTGCCCTTTGGCGAAGCTAAAGAGCCTATGACGCAAAGAAGCCCTTGGTTCCATTCTCTTTCGAATGGAACCAAGGGCTTCTTTGCATCGGCATAATCAGTTGACCTTGCTGGAGTCCCAGGCGCTGGAACGGGCAGAATCGATGGTTGCCTGGCCCAGCACCCGGCTGCCCTGGTAAACGACCATGGTCTGGCCCGGCGCGACTCCGCGCATGCCTTCAGGGAGATTGACTACCAGCTCGTCACGGCCCTCATCGGAGCGCTCCATGTGAGCCACAGCAGCCACCGGATCGCCGTGCGCACGCACCTGCACCATGCAATCGAAGGTGTCTCCGCTGAAGACTTCAGCGATTGGCACGCCCGCCCAGGAAATGCGGATACCGCGCAACTGGTCCACGGCCAGCAGAGCCTCCGGACCGACGATCACCTTGTTCTCCTTCGGACGGATTTCCAGCACGAAACGCGGTTTTCCATCGGCAGCCGGACGGCCCAGGCGAAGGCCCTTGCGCTGGCCAACAGTGAAGGCCTGCGCGCCTTCGTGCTCGCCAAGCTGGTTGCCCTCGTGGTCGACAATCTCCCCTGGCTTCATCTCAATGCGTTCAGCCAGCCATCCGCGGGTATCCCCATCAGGGATGAAGCAGATGTCGTAGCTGTCGGGCTTGTTCGCGACCGTCAGGCCACGCGCGGCGGCTTCGGCACGGACTTCCGCTTTGGAGGGGGTCTCGGCCAGCGGGAACATGCAGTGCTCCAGCTGCTCGTGGGTCAGCACGCCCAAGACGTAGGACTGGTCCTTGGCCCAGTCCGCGGCGCGGTGCAGCTCCGGGTTGCCCTGCTCGTCGCGCAGCACCTTGGCGTAGTGGCCGGTGCAGACCGCATCAAAGCCCAGGGCCAGGGCCTTCTCGAGCAAGGCGGCGAACTTGATCTTCTCATTGCAGCGCATGCACGGGTTCGGGGTGCGGCCGGCCTCGTATTCAGCTACGAAGTCATCCACCACGTCCTCGGCGAAGCGGTCAGAGAAATCCCAAACGTAATACGGGATGCCCAGCTTGTCGCAGGCACGCCAAGCGTCGTTGGAGTCTTCCAAGGTGCAGCAACCGCGCGAACCGGTCCGCAGGGTCCCTGGCATGCGGGACAGGGCCAGGTGCACGCCGACCACATCGTGGCCGGCTTCAACTGCGCGGGCGGCGGCGACCGCCGAGTCCACGCCTCCGGACATCGCTGCTAGTACTTTCATCGTGTAAAACCTGTTCCTGCCGTGTGGATGCTGCTTTCATCGGCTGCCATGCCAGCCTTCTTTGCCTGGGCATATGCTTGCGGCAAAGCCTCTAGTAATGCGTCAACGTCGGCGCGCGTGGATGTATGCCCCAATGTGAAGCGTTGCACACTGCGCGCGGTGCGCGCATCGCGTCCCATAGCCAGCAAAACATGCGAAGGCTGCGGAACGCCAGCGGTGCAGGCCGAACCAGTGGATGAGGCAATGCCCACCATATCCAAGCCGAAGAGCAGGGAATCCCCTTCGCATTCGGGGAAAGTGAAGTGCAGATTGCCGGGCAACCGCTTGCCTTCGTTGGCCTGGTCCCGTGGACCGTTCAGCACGGCTTCTGGAATTAAGCCGCTGATCTTCTCGACAGCGTATTCGCGCAGTTCGCTCAGCCGCGCGGCTTCCTGCTGCAATTCGGCACGCACCGCAGTAGCCGCAGCGGCGAAGCCGGCCGCGTGGGCGGCGTTCAGGGTGCCCGAACGCAGCTTGCGTTCATGTCCGCCGCCGTGCTGCACAGGGGTGAGCACTACATCCCTGCGAACCAGCAGTCCGCCGATACCTACCGGGCCTCCGATCTTATGCGCGCTGATCGCCATGGTGGCCAAATTCGAGGAGGCGAAGTCGACCTCCACCGCTCCGAAGGCCTGGACCGCATCCGAGTGCACAGGGATCCCGTGGCGGCCAGCCAAGGCGGCGAATTCACGAACTGGCTGCACGGTGCCGACTTCATTGTTGGCCCACATCAAGGTCGCCAAGGCAATGCGCTGGTGGTGCTCTGCAAAAAGCTTCTCTGCCGCATCGAGATCAACTACGCCGTCCCCGTCAACGGCCAACCACAGCAAGGTGGCATTCTCGTGGTCCTGCAACCAGGTTGCCGTATCCAGGATCGCGTGGTGCTCGATGCCGGTGAGCACGATGGCGCGCGCCTGCTCGTTGGCCGCTACGCGGTTCCAGAAAAGGCCCTTCAGCGCCAGGTTATCCGATTCGGTTCCGCCAGATGTGAAGATCAATTCGCTGGGGTGCGCCCCGGCGGCATTGGCAATAGCCTGGCGGGCATCATCCACCGTACGGTTGGCACGACGTCCTGCCGTGTGCAAGGACGACGGGTTTCCCGTGCGGGAATATTGCTCGGTGATCGCAGCGAGAGCTGCTGGATTCAGATCGGTGGTTGCCGCGTGATCCAGGTATACGGCGGAAGTATTCATAACTCTTCAATGGTACGGGGTTTGGTGCCCTAGTTAGAATGGCCAATCCGTGTGAATTGGCCGACCTCAATGGCTTCCAGGACCGGATTATTCAGGATCGATTCGATCAATGACGCGGGTCCGCCCAGAATAGTGCAGTCATCGAAGGGTTCGGTTGACAGCATCCACGAGTGGTCTGCTGCAAAGGCCAGGGCAGGGCGCTGGCGCTGGGCACCGTCGGCAGTTATTGCCCATTCGGGTCGCGCCAGGAACTCGGCGTCCGCTTCGAACAGGTGGTAGTTCCGGTATCCGCCACCCAGCTCCAGCAGGTCCGCGTGGATGACCTCGGGGCCAAAGGCCGGCTTCTGTGCTTCGGCGAGCGCCAGTTCGTACTCCCTTTGGTTCTCTTCATCGTTCAAAGCAGGATCCGGTTCGCGCTCAATCTGGATTCGATCACCGCCTTCGATAAAGGCATAGCCTGCCCACAAGCCCACCACGAACTTCTGGTCCTGCGGGGAAGCCGCGACAAGTTCTGCGGCCAGGGCATGCCATTGGGATTCCGGGAGTTGGTCAAGGGGCAGATCGGAATCCACCCAGGCATCCTCGGTTTCAGGACGGCCTTGCGCGTCCAGTCCGGCCACGGTTTCGAAAAGATCGGCCGCGGTGATGATGTGCTTGCGGCTCTGCGCCACCGTCTCCCAGCGCACTAGTTGGTCATCTTCATCCAGGGCTGGGTGCAAGATGCGAACGTAGCGTTCAAAGCCGTGAGGGATTTGGGCAACAACCGTGCTGGGGTCGGCCGATGCGCAAGCGGACGCGATCCATTGCCCGTGATCTGCGGAGAGGTGGGAAAACTGCATGCTCTAAGCCTAGCGAGATCAGCAGAGGAATTCCGTCTCTCTGCCATAGTCGGTGGTATGAATAGAAGAACAACAGATGACTTGTCGAAACCAGCTAAGGGAGCCTTCCTGCATGTTCAAGCCTGACTTCTTGGTTCCCGTCCATGATTTTTCACAGCGTTCCTTGGATTTCTCAAAGCGGATCGCGGTGATGGCCGTGATCAACCGCACCCCGGATTCTTTCTACGATGCAGGGTCGACCTTTGGCTTGGACGATGCAGTAGCCGCTGCCATGCGTGCGGTTGAGGCGGGCGCAGACTGGGTGGACATCGGCGGGGTGCCCTTCTCCCCTGGCCCCGAGCTTCCGTGGCAGGAGGAGGCGGCGCGAATTGTCCCGGTGATCCGCCAAGTGCGCCAACGCAGTTCGGTGATCATCTCGGCCGACACTTTCCACCCCCAGGTGGCGCAAGCCGCCATTGATGCCGGTGCGGATGTCATCAATGACACCACAGGATTTTCCTACCCGGAATTGGCCCAGGTGGTGGCCAAGAACAATGTGCACGTGGTGATCACCCATTCGCTGGCCAAGCCCCGCACCGTCTATCCGCGCCCGCACTATGACGATGTGGTAGACGAAATCCGCCAGTACCTGGTGGAGAAGGTCCAGGTCGCGTTGGATGCTGGTATCTCGCCAGCGAAGATCATTGTCGATCCGGGCCATGACCTGAACAAGAACACCCGCCACACGCTGGACCTGACCGCCGGGTTCCAGGCCTTTGCTGATTTGGGCTATCCGGCATTGGCTGCAGTTTCGAATAAGGACTTCATTGGCGAGACGCTGAACCTGCCGAAGGCCGAGCGCATGGTCGGATCTATGGTGGCAGCAACAATCTGCGCCATGAATGGCGCCCGGATTCTGCGGATGCACAACATTCCTGAATCGGTGCAGACTGTACGCCTGCTAGAAGCAGCTCAGGGTTGGCGGGAACCTGCCTACCAGATTCACAACATGGGGGATGTCAATCCTCCTGCGCACCCAGAACGCGAAGCCAGTAAGTAAGGAGTTCTCCAGATGCGTGCCCTGCTCCCCCATCATTCTGATCAGGTCGATGACCAGTTCCTGCTTGAACGCTACTCCAGCGGGCAACGCCCTTTCGTGCGTTTCAACTTCGTTAGCAGCATCGATGGCAGCGCCCAGGTTGATGGGCTTTCCGGCGGTTTGGGTTCACCGGGTGATCGAAGGATTTTTTCGCTCTTGCGCCGACTTGCCGACGTAATCCTGGTCGGTGCGGGAACGGTGCGTGCCGAGGGATACGAAGGACAGCTCCTATCCGAAGAGGATATGGCATGGCGAATCGAGCGTGGGATGCCACCACAGCCTGTGCTGGCGCTCGTTTCCCACGGATTGCATCTGGAGCCAACTGCGCCGGTCTTTGCCAAGTCTCCGATTCCAGTCTTGGTTTTCACCAGCGTCAACGTATCTGACGAACAGCGTGAGGCTTTCGGACCCAATGTCACGCTCGTGCAGGTTTCTGACAAGGACGGGGGATGCGCGCCGCAGGAAATTGTCGACTACCTGCATTCCCGAGGTCTTGGCTTCATCCATGCCGAGGGTGGTCCCCATATTTTCGGTCAGTTCGCCTCCGCTGGCGCCGTGGATTCGGCTTGCATCAGCCACTCACCGGTGCTGGTGGCAGGCGATGGCATGCGAATTGCGGTTCACGAGCAGCAGGTTTTCCTCCAGTTCGAGCTGCATTCCCTTTTCGAAGAGGGCAGCATGCTCTTCTGCGACTACCGGTTCAGGAGATCAGCTGAATCCCAGCCGGAATAACAGATAGGTCGAATGGCCCCTCGCCGACGTATTCCCCGTCGGCATAGCTGCTCCGACTAGTTTCCACGCGGGCTTGTGCAAGGTGTGCGCTGACTTTCCATGGGTGTGGTGCGCCGGTGAGGATTCTCGGCAGATACGGAAGGACACGCAGAATCCGTGGTCCCCGTACGATCGCCAATTCTGCGGTGCCGTCGGTTATTTCGGCACGCGGGAAGAGCCTGATTCCTCCGCCCAGGGACTTTATATTGGCCAAACTGGCGGCCAGGACACTCCCGCTAAATTCCAGTCCATTGGCCTTGATCTCGCTGTGCCATCCGCGCAGCTGCGGGATGCACAGGATCAGTCCGGCGATGTACCGCAAGGATCCGAGTTGCCGTGGCAGCGCGTTGGCTTTCGCATTGACGGTGGCTTCAAAGCCCCAGGAGACCGCACCCAGCGCATAACGCGGTGATCCCCCGGCCTGGTCAAACCGCAGTTCCAACAGGTCGATGGGCGTCGTTGCTCCCGGTTGCCTGCAAAATGCAATCATCTTGGCCAAGGAATCTTCTGCCTTCGCGTCCCCCGTCATGCGCCAGAAGTCGTTGCCGCTGCCAGCCGGAACAATCCCAACGGGAATCGCAGTACCCGCAACATGCTGGATGCAGTGATGGATCAGGCCATCACCGCCAATAACGATGATGATCCGCGAAGCTCTGAGCCGACCGCCGACCTGTTCCACACTGGTAACCGAGGTATCAACCAGCTCGTGCTCCAGTCCCAGAACCCCCAGCTGTTGAGCAAGTTGCTGGGCACGGCGCCTCCCCCGTCCTCGTCCTGAGGCCGGGTGGAAGATAATTCGAATCTTTTCGGCGTGCGCAAACGAGCTCATGAGCATAGAGATTACCTAGCAACTTGACGCTTCTACAAAGAATTTGCTGGGTTGCGTTCGCTAAAATGGGAAGCACTGGCCATCTGGTCATTTGCACCGAGAGGATTATTCCGTTCAATGAGCACACCAAGTCCCTATGAAATTCTTGGTGTCGCGCCCACTGCGAGCTTGGAAGAGATCAAGATCGCATACCGGAGAGCCGCTCGCGCCACGCATCCAGATCTCGGTGGCAGCGAAGACAAGTTCAAAGAAGTGCAGCGTGCTTTCCAGCAGCTGAACGATCTGGCAGCTCCGCTGGACTATGAGCAGAGCTTCCCGGCTCCGGGCAACGCTCCGCGCGCCGGATTCAGCGCCCGTCCGTTCGACGAGCGCTTGCGCAAGAGCCCACAGCAACCCAAGGCCCAGTTGCCCACCGAGTATGTACCGCCATTGTCAGAATCCTCCTTGGCGCTGCCGGACAAGAAGATCTGTGAGCAGCGGGTACACGGAGAGCCTCGCAAGCGCGGCCTGTTCTCCAACCGATCGAGGCTGCTTCGCGAAGCCCAGACCATCAACTTGCTGGCCAAGAATGTAATGAATATCTTGCCGGCGGCCCGTTTGGTCAATGGATTGCGTTCGCCGGCATCCGGCCACTACGACCATGTGCTGTTTGCAGGTTACCGCATGGCAGTGATCAACACGATGACGTTGCCCGATGGCTATTATTCCTTTGACGGCAACGTTTTGCGCCACGGCAATAAGCTGACGCAGCCTCCGCAGTTCTCCATCTCCGGAATGCAACGCCAGTTCATGCAGATGAACGTTGTCGCGTTCACCCTGGTGCTTTCTGCCAACGGCAATCATCACGAACCGGTCATCGAGTACCGCCGCAATGCCGATCCAACCCTGGCATCGACGCCGAATGTGCTCAACGCCGCGGGATTGATCCGCGAGTTGAAACTCTTCCTGGGCTCCGGTCCATCGCCAAATGTTGTTGACCGTCTGGCCCTGGCGAAGTTGCGTGAGGCGATGTACTAAGGTCAATGGCTTAAATCTTCATGGCGAGAGCTTAAACTAGTTGAGTGTTTCGTATCGTTTTCAATGCCCCAGAGATCCCGGGTAATTCCGGCAATGCCATCCGACTAGCAGCCATCACCGGCGCAGAACTGCATCTGGTGAAGCCGCTGGGCTTCAACTTCGAGGATGCCAACCTGCGTCGCGCTGGATTGGACTACCACGATCTGGCCAACGTCACGGTGCATGAAAATCTTGATGCTGCCTTTGATGCGTTGGGCGAAGGCCGGGTCTACGCCTTCACCTCCGAAGGAACCACTGTCTACTCGGACATCAGCTACGAGACCAGCGACATCCTGCTCTTCGGCCGTGAATCTGTTGGATTAAGCGCAGAGGATAAGCAGCATCCTCGCGTCACCGATTTGGTCCGCTTGCCAATGCTTCCAGGACGCCGCTCGATGAACCTGGCCAACACTGCATCCGTAGTGGCCTTCGAAGCGTGGCGCCAGCACGGCTTCGCTGGCGCATAAAGTACCAGCTCGCCAACGCCACGCGTACAGCTTTACCTAATCTTTATAAAGTAGGCTCGAGTCTGTACCCGCAGTTTCACGGGTATTGAACTGTGCCGACTACATTTCGGGAGATTCCAAGACCATGAACGGTAGCCATTCCCAGCACCGCGACGAACCCCAGGACGAGAACCTGGGTCTAGACCTGGTGAGCCAAGTGGCCAGCAGTTCACGTGCAGCGAAGAAAAAGCCCAAGCGCTGGATCTTCGCAGTTACAGGACTTGCCATCATCGTTGTCCTAGCGTTGGTGATTTTCACCCTGCTCAATGGAGGCACGAAAGCATCTAAGGCATCCAAAGCCGATGATGCGGTCACCCAGACCGTCGAGTTGAAGAGCGGCGGGCAAGCGGTGCTCAGCTCCTCCGAGTCCGAAAATGCTGTGGGTGTCGAGCTTTCCGAGCTGCCGGCCTTGGACGGGTCGGAACAGTACGTTGCTTGGGCCGTGCATGAGTCCGGCAGTGTCTCGGTGATCGTTTCCAGCACCGGTGAAGACGCCTCGGCTGGACTGACCCCAGCCGATGATGTGATTGCGCTTCACATCACCATTGAGGGTGCCAAGATCCCGGACATGCCATCTGAAGATGCTGAAGCTTCAGTGGACCTTCCGCTGGCCCAAGACCAGGAAACGCAGGACGCGAGCTAGCAACTCACCACCGGCTAAGCAAAGAGCTCGGGTCGAAGACCATTTAATGATCTTCGCCCCGAGCTCTTTTCATATGCACATCACCCGGATCGCTAGAACCCGGCAATCGTGTCGCTGGCGTTCACCGCCACTGCGTGGAAGGCTTCGGCAAGCTTGCCTTTTCCTAGTTGTCCCCGCACGGCGTTTTCTTCGCACTGCTGCAGAACATAGTTTTCCATGGCCGCAACGTCCGGATGCTGCGTGAAGTGCGAACGCAAGGCATCCATCTTCTTGCCGAAGAATTCGGTGATGTCCACGTAGGCATTCTCGCGTTCCTGCGGAGCGCCGCACAACCAGAGCCAAGGCACCTTGTACGGTTCCAGTCCTTCGGCATGCAGCAGTTCTGGATAGGAGAACGGATTCTCCACCGCCGGATATATCGCGCGAGTGACCGCTTCACCGCAAGCCAGATGATCTGGGTGCGAGGCCTGGATCCGATCCCACTTGCGCTCTGGGTGCATGGCAATCACGATAGTAGGCCTCACCTGGCGCATCAGCCGTACCACCTTGCGCATGACATCGTGGTTGGCTTCCAAGAAGCCGTCGCGTTCACCGAGGAAATGGACGGTCTTCACGCCCACCTTGGCCGCGGCCTGCTTCTGCTCTTCATGGCGGAGCCTGGCTGTTTCTTCGGGATCCCGATCATCAAAGCCTCCGGCGTCTCCGTCGGTCATGATGCAATACTGGACTTCTGCACCCGCAGCGGTCAGTGCCGCGATGGTGCCGGCCGCCCCAAAATCCAGATCATCCGGGTGGGCGCCGAAGGCCAGAACCCGCTGGGAGCCTGCGCCAATGAATCGCGCTGTATCGATCATGCCTTGCGACGTCGAATCTCTTCGGCTGCCTGCGGCAGGACCTTGGCCAGGTCGCCAACGATGCCCAGGTCGGCGATTTCGAATACTGGTGCGTCGACATCCTTGTTGATGGCAATGATGAATTTGCTGGTCTGCATGCCGGCCTTCTGCTGGATCGCTCCGGAGATGCCTGCAGAAATGTACAGCTGTGGCGCGACGGTAACGCCGGTCTGGCCGATCTGCGCATCATGCGAGATCCAACCGGCATCGGTTGCTGCGCGGGAAGCGCCCACGGCGGCTCCCAAAGCATCGGCCAGGTCTTCAACCGGCCCGAAGTCTCCATTGACACCACGTCCGCCAGCAACCACGACGCGCGCTTCGGTCAGTGCCGGGCGGTCGCTGGCTGCTTTGGCCTCGGCGGCCGCAATACGGACCTTGGCATCGCTGGAATCCTCCAGCGCCAGTTCTTCTACCGCCAACGGGATGTTGGCAGCAGCAGGAGCGTCCTCGATGCTGTTTGGCTTCAAAGTGGCGAAGAGAGTCCCGTTGGTTGGCTTGGCCTGAACGCTGTAGCTTCCGGCCAGCTCGTCCTTGGTCGCCACCAAGTCACCGGTGATGCCAATGACGTCAGTGATAATCGCACCGTTGTGGCGGACAGCCAGGCGGGCCCCGAGTTCACGGCTGAAGTTGTCGTTGGCAAGCAAAACCAATCCGGCGCCGGTAGCCTGTAGGGCTGCGTCAAGCACGGAAAGCTCGTGCTGTCCGAAAACCTGCGCCTGGCTGGAGGCGGTGTAGAGCTTCACCACGCCGTAAGAAGCTAGCACTTCCTGTGCTGCGGAGCTGACTTCGCTTGCAACGGCCACAGCTGGGTTCTCGAAGCCGGATGCCAGGGTCAGCAGTTCGCGTTGGGCTTTGGACGGTGCTTCGGAAAATTCAGAGAAAAATACAAGGGCTGAAGGCATGTTCAATATTCCTTAGATCAGCTTCTGTTCGGCCAAGAAATCAACCAAGGCAATGCCTGCCTGGCCGCTGTCGTTGATGACAGTTCCAGCTTCACGTGCAGGACGGGCTTCGGCTCCGATAACCTCGGTGTTCGAACCAATGGCCCCAACAGCCGCAGCATCCAAGCCGATAGCCGCCAAATCCAGCTCGGTAACGGTCTTCTTCTTGGCGGCCATGATGGCCTTGAAATTCGGGTAGCGGGGCTCATTGGCCTGGTCGGTGACCGAAAGCACTGCAGGCAGGCTAGCTGTCAGGGTCAAGGTACGATCCAGATGATCGCGCTTGATCGCCAGTTCGCGCTGTGCTGCGTCGAACTCGACGGCGAGCGCGTGAGTCAGCTGTGCAAAGCCCAGTCGCTCTGCGAGCTGAGCTGGGACAACCGAAGTCTCTGCGTCAGTCGAGGACATGCCGGTAACAACCAGGTCCACGTTGCCAACATAATCAACCAGAGCGGCAAGTGCTTTGGACGTGGCGACGGTATCGGAGCCGGCCAGGGCTTCATCGCTGAGATGCAGGCCAGAACTGGCGCCCATCTGCAAGGCCTTCTTGACCGAGTTGCCCGCCCCCTTACCACCCATGGTCGCAGCAATGACTTCATGCCCGGCCGCGAATCCACCGTTGGCTTCCACGATGGAAACGGCGGCTTCGACAGCGTATTCGTCCAACTCCGAGAGGACTGATTCCGCACGGTCCAGGCGCAGCGTCCCCGAATCGATGTGACGGTCAAATTGAACATCTGGGACGTGTTTGACCAGGACCACTATTTTCAGTGGCGTGGTGCTTTCCTCGCTCATTCGCGCCTTCCTACAAGCATCCATGCCCGCTCCGGTGCAAAACACGGGCGCAGGCTTATTCCTTCAACCTCTATCGTATCGACACAATGCAGTTCACCGGGCGTTTATCGCTCTGAGAACATCAAGTGACGCAGGCTGGTTGGTCACCAGCCTGCGTCACTTGATCCACAGCGTCATCATGACGATTTGTTTAGTTATTTGACAGCGTCCCGACCGTTGCGGTTGCGGTATGCTCCTGGCCATTGCGAAGATAGGTGATTTTCGCTTCTCCCCCGGCAGGAATCTCGCGAATGGCGGCCGTCACCGTCTGCGAGTCCTGGACCGCGCGGCCATTGACGCCGGTGATCACGTCGCCGGATTTCAAGCCCGCCTTGTCAGCTGCGGAGTCGGGGCTGATTTCAACAATGCGGGCACCAACCGAGAAGGCCGATGCGTTCTGCTGGTTGGATCCCGAGGCGCCCTGTGGCGTCACCGTGGCACCGAGCAGACCGTGCGTTGCGACGCCGTTGTCGATCAGTTCCTGGGCAACACGCTTTGCATAGTCGATAGGGATAGCGAAGCCCACGCCAATCGAACCGCCTTCCTCGCTGTTGCCAGCCGAGGCGATGGCGACGTTGACGCCGATAATTTCACCATTGGCATCAACCAGTGCGCCGCCGGAGTTGCCGTGGTTAATCGCCGCGTCGGTCTGGATGACATTCACGTAGATCGAACCGCTTGATTGCTGCTGTTGCTGTTCTTGCCCGGGGAATTGGAAGTTGAACCGATTGCCGTCTCCGCCATCGCTCTGGTCGCTTTCCTCGGGCACGGCCGAAGACGCGATGGAGATAGTGCGGTTGAGGGTGGAAATGATGCCGTCGGTGACGGTGCCGCTCAGGCCCAGGGGGGCGCCAATGGCGACCGCGGTATCCCCGACGTTCAGTTCGGCCGATGAGCCCAAGGTGGCAGGAACCAGACCATCGGCCTGGATGTTGATGACAGCCAGATCCGATAGCGGATCGGTTCCGACGACAGTGGCGCTATGCACGGTACCGTCGTTCATCTGAACCGAAATCTTTGGATTGGCAACTTCTCCGCCTAGGGTGACCACGTGGGTGTTGGTCAGAATGTTTCCCTTGTCATCCAAAACGATGCCCGAGCCGGATCCGCCGGAGCCGTTGCCTGATACTTCGATGGTCACCACACTAGGACTGGCCTTGGCGGCGGCGGCGGTGACTTCGGTGACTTTGTCCGGATTGTTGATCACCACTCCTTCGCGCGGCGAGCTCGTGACCGAGGAAGAGCCTGCATTGTCATTCATGAGATAGGTGGTGCCAGCGGCGGTGACGCCGCCGACCAGTGCCGCCGCGACCATTCCCGCGATGAGGGTGCTGCCGGAGAAGGACTTCTTGTTCTGGGAAGGCTTCTCCGGTGGGACTGGGTAGTGCGCTGGCTCGTTGGGCGGCATGGCGTAGCTCGAACCGTAGGGAGATCCGTTCTGGACTGGCTGGGCATCGGAATGCTGGCCATGTTGATGGGCCGAATTCTGCGTGCTGTCGGCAGCCGCCGTTGGGTAAGCGCTGGTTGGCTGCTCGCTGGCGCTTGGGCCCGGGTTCACCCGCGGGTAGCTCACTGTTGGTTCACTCGAAGCCACTGGGTCGGTGTTGTTGTCCTTTGGTTCTGATGAATTGCCCGCATCGTTCCCACGTGGCTCATTCGGTGTCTGGCTCATGGCTTGCCTCTTTCGAACTGTCGAATTCTCTTGAGTTCAATTATTCAACTCAGGTCTGTGGCATCGAATTGTGGTGTCTGAGCACCTGCTGTGAGTTAACTATTCTGCCAGCTGAATGGCGTAGACGTGGTTCATTAGGGCAAATAGAATCAATCATAAGTGTGAACCCAATCTCTGGGGATTGCCAGATCGGCCCTCTCCTGATCTTTGGATTGGCTGTTGTATTTCAGGCGGGAAACAAGACATGCGTATGAAAGCTAGACGGCTCATTGCTGGAGCACTATTGGCAGCTGCAGCCTCTTTCGGCTTATCGGCACCGGCAATCGCTGAATCGCCGGTTACTATTCCACCCGGCGATTTCGTAGTCGATTCTTCAGGTGTGCTTGGTTCGGACGAGTCGCGCTTGGAGTCCGAAATCAAAGAGCTCCGCAGCGATACAGGGTTGAATCTATTTGCGGTATTCGTCGATGAGTTCTCGAACCCAGCCCAAGCTGATCAATGGGCCACCGAGGTTGCCAACAAGAAGGGGCTGGGCAGTGCCGACTCCATCTTGGTGGTAGCTACCCAGACCCGGCAGGCATATTTTGCTGGCGCGAAGGGAGGCCCAATTGCCGCGGCCGCCACCGAAATCTACAGCAGCCAGATCAGTCCAGCACTCGGCGAAAATGACTGGGCTGGCGCCGTTGATGGCGCTATCGATGGCATGCGCAGTGTTGAAGGCGGTGGCAGCCCCGATGGCTCTTCCTCTGGCGGGGGTTTCCTAACAGTCGTTCTGGTCATTGGCGCAGTCGCTGTGGTTGGGTACCTGTTCCTTTCACGGCGCAGCAAGAAGAAGACCGCCTCACTCGGCCAGGGCCCGGGTCAACACCCTGGAAATTATGGCTCTCCTGCGCCGCGACAACAGTTGATCCCGCTGGACAAGCTCCGTTTACAGGCAGATCAATTGCTGGTAGCAGCAGACGACTCGATTCGTTCTTCCCAGCAGGAATTGGGCTTCGCCGAGGCTCAGTACGGGAGGCAAGCGGTCCAGGTCTATCTGGAAGATATCGAACAGGCCAAGGCCCACCTGTCGGAATCCTTCCGTTTGCAGCAGCAGTTGGATGACGATATCCCGGATACCGAACAGGATCAGCGTTCTTGGCTGAATGAAATCATTGACCGTTGCCAGAAGGTTAATCATTCCCTGCAGGCTCATGCCAACGAGTTCAAGCAGTTGCGCCAGCTGGAGCAGAATGCGGAGGATCGCATTACTGAGGTTTCAGCGAATCAAGAACCGCTCAATCAGAGGCTTTCGGCTAGAGTTGCCGATTTGGAACGCCTCGCTGGCCGATACGATGCCAGCGCAGTTGCACAGATCAAGGACAATGCCGAACAAGCCGCAGAACGTTTGACCTTTGCGTCATCTGCCTTGAAGCAGGCATCGCAGAAACTGGCCAATGACCGTCCCAATGCCGCGATCTTGATCCAAAACGCGGAAGAAGCGCAGGACCAAGCCGACGTGTTGCTCAAAGCCATCAACAAAGCCGGCGAAGCCTTGGAGCAAGCCCAGCAAGACTTGAAGTCGTCAATGGCACTAGCCGAACGGGACCTGGCCCAAGCGAAAGCTTTCATGGCAAACGGTTCGAATCCCGGGTTGGCGAGTGCCGTGGCCGGTGTGGAAAGCGCACTGAATAATACCAAGCAAGCCTTGAACAGCGACCGATACAACCCGCTAGCGTTGATCACCCAGCTCGACGAGGCCGTGCGCCCGCTCTCAGAGGCCCTGTCCAGTTCGCGTGACCGGGCGCAGCAGGAACAGTCTGCCCGTGCGCAGCTTGATTCTCTCTTGCACACGGCGGCATCACGCATCAGCGGCACGGACGATTACATCCGTGCCCGTCGCGGTGGCGTACGTTCCTCGGCGCGCACCCGTCTTGCTGAAGCGCAACGCACCTTCGATGAAGCCCGTTCGCTTTCCGGCAGCGATCCGCTGCGTGCCGTGGGTTCGGCGCAACGTGCAATTCAGTTGGCTGATCAGGCTGCGCAGATGGCCGAAAACGATGTCAGTGGATTTGACGGTTTTGGCGGCTCCCGCGGATACGGAAATTACGGCAACTACGGCCGCGGCCGCGGTGGCGGGATGTTTGATGGCATCGGCGGTGCCATGCTCGGCGGCATCCTGATAAACACTATCCTCGGTGGCGGAAGCCACGGCGGTCATTCGGATGGCGGCGACGGCGGAGGATTCTTCGGCGGGGGCGGCTTCGGCGGCTTTGGCGACGGAGGCGGTTTCGGAGGAGGTGACTTCGGAGGCGGCGGAGGCGGCAATTTCTAGTTTGCCGGAATAGATTCACTAGTTGTTTTGAAGTACCTAATGTTTTTCCTGACGGACAGAAAGGTCCAACCATGATCAAGCAGTCAATCTTCGGACGCATTTCCCAGCTGGCCAAGGCCAACATCAATGCGATGCTCGACGCAGCTGAAGACCCTCAGAAAATGATGGATCAGATGGTGCGCGACTACAATGACAATATCGCTGAAGCAGAGCAGGCGATTGCCCAGACCATCGGCAACCTGCGCATGCTGGAAGACGACTACCGCGAGGACGAGCAGGCAGCTTCCGAGTGGGGTGCCAAAGCACTGGCAGCGTCCAACAAGGCGGAGGAATTCCGCTCCGCAGGCAAGGCAGATGATGCCGCGAAGTTCGACAACTTGGCTAAGGTCGCCATCCAGCGCCAGATGCAGGCCGAGTCCGAGATGAAGACTGCAGAGCCAACGATTACATCGCAGCGCCAAATCGTGGACAAGCTCAAGAGCGGTTTGAACATGATGAAGGAAAAGCGCACAGAGTTGGCCAGCAAGCGCGACGAGCTGGTCGCCCGCGCCAAGTCGGCTCACGCTCAGAACCAGGTCAACGAAGCCATCAAATCCGTGAACATCATGGATCCATCCAGCGAGATCGGCCGCTTCGAGGAAAAGGTTCGCCGCGAAGAAGCCCGAGTCCGCGGTGCTGCAGAATTGCAGGCGTCAAGCCTGGACGCCCAGTTCGAGTCCTTGGAAGATCTGGGTGAGCAGACCGAAGTTGAAGCTCGTCTGGCGGCTCTGAAGGCCAAGCAGGCTGGTACTTTGGAGAGCTAGGAACTCGAATAACGGGATATAGTCAATTGGCTGGTAGTGCGCAAGCATGCCAGCCAATTGCTTTTGATGATTAAACAAGAAACGGAGACTCTTTCGAATCTCCGTTTCCACTTTCGTGGCGGGGAGAGGATTTGAACCTCTGACCTCCGGGTTATGAGCCCGGCGAGCTACCGAACTGCTCCACCCCGCGTCGGTAAATACAACTTTACCAATCGGTGAATGACTTGGCCAATCCTGAGGAAGTGCGCTTGGTCACGCAAAGATCCAGCACTCTGAAGGCATCGAGCAATGCACCAGTCCCACACAGCATGAGCGGGTAACGAAGGATCTTTTCAGATGCACCTGGTAGGCCTGCAAGAGAATTAGCTGTCGGGAACCAGGTGGCCAATCGCACCGACTCGCGGCGGGGCAGAGATCCGAGTTTCTGATTTCGCGGGTCTGATCGACGACTGGCCGTGATCCGGCGGCGGCGCCAAGCTGCCAAGACAAAGAAAACGGAGACCCTTTCGGATCTCCGTTTCCACATTCGTGGCGGGGAGAGGATTTGAACCTCTGGCCTCCGGGTTATGAGCCCGGCGAGCTACCGAACTGCTCCACCCCGCGTCGGTAAATACAACATTACCAACTGTTGAACTCAATAGCGAATCGAAAAGCGTGTCCTTAATCCCACTCCGCTCGAATGCCTCACCTGACCCGAATTATTCCGCGGTGCTGCCCATATTTCTTGCACTGACTGCACCCGGCCCGCAAGATTGCGAGCGGCCGTGCTCGGACCAGGGAAATCAAATGCATCTGCCGATGTCCTTGCCCGTAGCCGTGTAACGGGCATTCATCGACCGCGGGGTGGCGTCAGAGAGACGTTGTCTTGTGCCACCAGACGATCTCCCTGCGTACGGATTAGCGACGCGTCCAGAGCCCAGCCCCCAATTGCCTCCCGGGCGTCTTCTGGGTTCGGTGGCTGGAGAGTTTCAGGTTAACGCAAAATGGAGATCCTTTCGGATCTCCATTTTGCCATTCGTGGCGGGGAGAGGATTTGAACCTCTGACCTCCGGGTTATGAGCCCGGCGAGCTACCGAACTGCTCCACCCCGCGATGACTAGACAATTCTTGCATCATCGCGGTGTGAAAGCAAATCGGCAGTTACTGCTATTCCTAGCCTTCAGCGCCATCGGTTGGCGCTGGCGACTGGGAGGCATCGTTATTCTGGCCTTCGTCCAGTTTCACGTCCCCCTCAACCTCGGTGCCGTTGATGGCAGCATCTGCCTCCATCGCACGGTTCAAGGCGTCCTCCAGCTGCTTCTGCGATTCACCGTAAGCGCCGAAGTCGCCCTTGGCCAATGCTTCCTGACCATTCTTGATGGCTTCGTTCGCATCCGCCAGAGCTTCAGTCAGCTTCTCGGTATCGGTCTGGGTCGGTTCGGCCTCGCCCTCAGGGTCTTCGCTCGGCGACACGCCTTCGGTCTCACCGGTTACCGCACCGGAATCGCCACCAAAGACTTCATCCAGTGCTTCAGCCAGCGTATCGGCGAAGCCGACCTTGTCACCGAAGGAAACCAGAACCTTGCGCAAGGTAGGGTAGCTAGTCTGGCCCGAAGACTGGACGTATACAGGCTGGACGTAGAGGATACCGCCGCCAACTGGCAAGGACAGCAGATTGCCGTTCTTTACTTCCGAGGCACCCTGGCGCAGCAGGTTCAGTTCGGTGGTCACACGGGTGTTGGTATCGAAGTTCTGCTGCGCCTGACCCGGGCCAGGAACGGCAGTGTCTCGTGGCAGCTCAAGCAGCCGCAGCTTGCCGTAGTCGTCGGCCTTCTCCCCCGGCGTGGAGCCGGCATCGGCATTCGCCGATAGGAAGCCGAAGAGCACGTTGCGCTGCTGGCCATTGGCTGCCGCAGCCGGGATGAAGGTCGAGGTCAGCGAGAACGACGCTTCGTCCTGGGTAGGCATCTTCAAGGACATGAAGTATGGCGGCTGCTTCACGCCGGCAGCAGACGAGGTTGGATCGTCCGGCACGGCCCACGCATCGTTGGACTCGTAGAACGCATCCGGGTTGTCCACGTGGTATGTGGTCAGCACTTCACGCTGCACCTTGAACATGTCCTCCGGATAGCGCACGTGCTCCATCAGCTCAGCGGACATATCATCCAGCGGGTTCAGGGCCGTAGGGAAGATCTTCTGCCAAGACTGCAGGATTGGATCTTCGGTGTCCCAGGCGTAGAGTTTGACCGATCCGTCATAGGCGTCGACGGTGGCCTTCACCGAGTTGCGCAAGTAGTTCACGCGACCGGTCAGCGACAGATCCTGCGCGTTGGTCAGCGAGTCGGTCACTGCCGAATCCAGCTGCTGCTGCTGGGAATATGGGAAGTCATTCGAGGTCGTGTAGCCATCGATGATCCACTGCACCCGGCCATCGACAATGGCAGGGTACGCTTGGGAATCCAACGTGAGGTACGGTGCAACCTTGCTGACACGATCGCGAGGGTCGCGATCGTACAGGATCTGCGATTCGCTATTGACGTTCTGTGAGAGCAACAGGTCGGTGGAGGCGAACTTCAGTGCGTAGACCAGGCGGTTGAACAAGTTGCCAACGTTCGGACCGCCATCGCCCTTGAAGGTATAGCGGGTGTCCTGGTTCTCGCCACCGGTACCCGGGCGGTCAAGCTCCTGGTCGGTCCATCCCTCATCCGGTCCGCCCACAATCGAATAGGACGGAGAATTCTCACCGAAGTAGATCCGCGGTTCGTATTCCTTGTCGGTGATCAAATCACCAGAGGTCGGGATGCCACCGAGCATGAAGTCCGGACGACCACCGGCAGCGACACGGTTGCCGTATGCGGCCACCAGGCCGTAGCCGTGGGTGTAGTTGATGTGCTGGTTCACCCAGGTGTCGGTTGGATCGACGTTCACTTCACGGGCGGCAATAACGGTATCTTCCACCTTGCCGTCGATCTCGTAGCGATCAACGTTCAGGGTCTCGGCGAAGGTGTAGTAGCCACGGAACTGCTGCAGCTGTGCGAAAGCAGCCGAAACCAGGTTCGGATCCAGCAGACGGATGTTCGCGGTGGTGGCAGTTTCCTTCGCCAGCGCATTCTTCTCGGTCGAGATCTTTGCGTCGTAGTCGGTCACTTCCACGTCATCCAGGCCGAATGCCAAACGAGTCATCTCGATATTGCGCTCAATGTACTCGCTCTCCAGCGCCTTCTGCGAAGGGACCACCTTGTACTGCTGGACTAGGAACGGGTAGACGCCGCTGGCAACAATCATCGTTGCTACCAGCATGGCGGTGCCAATCAATGGCAAGCGCCAACGCCCGTTGATCGCCGCAATCACGAAGGTGATGGCGATCAGGATCGCCACGATGGCCAGAATCATCTGCGCCGGGATGACTGCATGGACATCCTTGTACAGCGCACCGGCGACACGGCCTGACTGGTCAGTGAGGGTCTCGTACTGGCCGATCCAGAAGTTCACGGCCTGGAAGAGCAGAAAGATTCCGACAACAACTGCGGTGTGCACGCGAGCAGCCTTGCCAACAGTAATGCCACCGCGTTCTTCGACACGGATTCCGCCGTAGAGGTAGTGGGTCAGCAGACCGGCCACGCCGCTGAGCAGCACGACCGAGATCAAGAAGCCGTTGACCAGCGCAATGAAGGGAAGGGAGAAGACAAAGAAGCCCAGATCCATATTGAACTGGGGGTCAGTGCTTCCGAAACCGACCTGGTTGAAGAACAGCAAGATCGTCTGCCACTGTCCTGCCACGGCAACGGCGGCGAAAATGCCAATCACCAGTGGAATGCCCACCATCAGGAAACGGCGCACTGGTTCCAACTGGGCCTGGTAGCGCGACATGGAATCGGGACGGTTCGAGTTGGGTGCATAGACCGGGCGGTGCTTGTAGGCACTGCGCATCGAGAACCACATGGGAACTGCCATCAACACCAAAGCGATCAGGAAGATCACTAGTTTGGCGATCCGCTCAGTCCAGTAGACCTCGGAGAAACCCAGCTGGTTGAACCAGAGGATATCAGCGTAGAAATTCGACAAGAAAACGAAGACCGCGACGAGGATGACCACCGCGAAGATGGTCAGGGTCAGCGGCGACGCTTTCTTGCCTGAAGGGTTGGAAGGTCGTTGTGGCTCTTGGGGTCGCGGAGGACCCCCGAACGGACTATCCGATCCGAATGACACTATACTATTCCTTACTTTGGGTTCTTCCCGCCGTTTCCAACGGGAGAACTCGTGTACCTAATTCATGAACGGGCGTTATGCACGAGATTGGTTTCCTTGCATCAATTCTTCCTTTGATGCACGGCTAAATCTATTCGCATGTCGTGAAAGTCGCCGGGTCTTGCCCCTTGGCGATTTTCTCTAAGGCATGGCGGGCCTCCGACAGGGTCGCTACCTTGATGACATCGAGTCCGGCGGGAACTCGGCCAATGACTTCAGCACAGTTATCGGCTGGTGCCAAGAACACCGTCGCCCCATTGTTCTTGGCTGCCACCATCTTCTGGGCTATGCCACCGATTGGACCGACCGCACCACCGGCAGAAATTTCGCCGGTGCCGGCAATGTGGTGGTCCCCCGCCAGCGAGCCTTCAGTCAAGCGGTCAATGATCGCCAAGGCAAACATCATCCCGGCACTCGGACCGCCTACGTTTTCCAACCCGAAACTCACGTCGATGGGGAACTCGTATTCACTACCCAAGAAGACACCCAACTGGCGTTCGCCATTCTCGGCCTCTTTGGTATGGACGGTGACGTCCACATTGCTGTAGACACCATGCTTATCCGGTCGGCCGACGGTAAGGGTTGCTGGTTTTGCCCCGTGGTCGTTCAGGCTCTCCTTCAGCTGCTCCAGCGAAGTAATCTTCTCCCCTTCGAACTCCAGCAAGCGGTCCTTCGGTTCCAGCACCTTTTCATTCGTGTCGGCGGAGAAGTCCGCGACTGTCAGCCATTCGGTGAAGTCTTTGCCGAGCTCGGTCAACGCCGCCGCTACAGCCAAGTCCTGCGAAGAAGTCATCAGGAAATCGTTTTGCTCATTCTTTTCTTCCGAGGAGACTCCACGGGAAATAATCGTTTCTTCGGGGACGACATCCTTGGCCGGATTAATCAGTGCTTCGAGCACGACAGGAATGGTAATCCGGTTCTGCCCGCCACCCTGGACATAAATGGTCAACAGGTCCAAGACACTGTCCGAAGGGTATGATTCGGCCCCCTTGATGGACACCACATCGTGTCCATTGTCCTCGCCCAACGTGTTGAACACGGGGCCCGGCGATCGGATCATGAAATGCGTGGGGAGAAACATCATTACGCCGATCAGGAGCAGTGCAACGATGCCGGAACTGGTGCGTTTCATGGTTTTGGAACCTTGAGGAGCACGGCCGGAATTACCTGGCTCCTGAGTCGAGTCTTGTGGTTCCCGTACGTGCACTGATCTTGCTCCCGCCAACTGTCAAAAAATACGCGGATCCGTCCTCGCAGACATCCCCACTCTTAGCCTACTGAAGCCATGGGTCTAAAAACATCAGCACCAAGGCGTATTCGATGTGCCGAAAGCGAACTGGAGCCCAGATTCATGGGAACTATCAGGCGCTCGCGGTAGTTTTAAAGGCATGGCACAGAACCCCCCGAACAACCGCCCAAACGGCGATGACGACGAAAACAATCCGCAGGACCCATTTTCTGCGATGTTTGGTCAGCTCTTCGGTGGCGGATTCGACCCGAATGACCTCCCGCCGCAGCTTCGTGATGCCCTTGGCGCTCAAGGCGATCCGGCTGCGATGCAGAAAATGATGCAGCAGGCCCAGGCCATGATGTCCGCGATGATGAGCAATAACGCTTCTTCTGGTCCGGTGAACTGGAAGCTTGCATCCGACACAGCGTTGCAGGCATATGCCAGCGATGATCCTGCTGTTTCCGAAGCGCGGAACAGCGCCATCAGCGATGCTTCAAACCTGTCGGGATTGTGGCTGGATAACGCCACGGTGTTCGAGTCGAACGGCCACGCGACAGAGGTGTGGACTCGCAAACGATGGTACGACAAGACTTTGGCCACGTGGAAGCAGGTCACCGAACCTGTTGCCGAGTCCGTGGCCAAGGCCATCACCACCGCGATGAAAGACCAGATTCCCGAAGAGATGAAGGGCATGCTCGGCAACGCCGATGGCATGTTCCGCAACCTCGGGGCCAGCATGTTCGGCATGCAGCTGGGTACTGCTTTGGGCGGCTTGGCAACCGATGTTCTTGGCGGCACCGATATCGGCTTGCCGCTGGCAGGAACCACTCCCGGAATTATCGCGACCAATGTCAGCAAGTTTGGCGACGGCCTTGAAATCCCCGAGCAGGAAGTCCTGCTGTATGTGATTCTCCGCGAGAACGCACATACGCGATTGTTCAACCGGGTGCCATGGCTGAGCTCCAAGTTGATTGGCGCCGTCGAATCCTACGCTCGCGGCATCCACATCGACATGTCGCGAATCGAAGATGCCGTACGCGGCATTGATCCGTCCAACCCGGAAGCCCTGCAGTCGATGCTGGGCGAAGGGATATTCACCCCGCAGCGCACCCCAGCCCAGGAGAAAGCTCTTGAGAACCTCGAGCTGACGTTGGCATTGATCGAAGGCTGGGTTGACCACGTAGTTTCCTTGGCTGCCCAGAACTTGCCATTTGCCGGCCACCTGCGCGAGACGATGCGTCGCCGCCGTGCATCCGGTGGTCCGGCGGAGACCGCTTTCGCATCTCTGGTTGGCCTTGAACTGCGCCCGCGCAAGCTTCGTGAAGCGGCTGCACTCTGGGAGCATCTGTACGATGAGCGTGGTATCGACGGCCGTGACGCCGTATGGGACCACCCTGACCTGATGCCTACTGCAGAAGATCTCACCGATCCCAAGGGGTTTACGCATCGCCGTGAAGTTGCCGCAACCGAGTTCGATGACTTCGACGCGGCGTTGGGCAAGCTCTTGGACGGCGGTTTCGACAATGTCGAATCCGATTCCGAGGACGACGATCCTGGCAAGCCAGAGAATCCAAAGAGCTGACTAGGCTAAGACATCGAAGGAGGGATGTGCACACGTGCACACCCCTCCTTTTTGTGTTGGACTACTGTTCCTCGTCATGGCCGAAACCGGACAGCTCATCTTCGTCACGGCCCAGTTCCTTGGCGTGGGCGTTGTATCCGGCGTGAAAGGCCTCTAAGAAAATATCCGCATGCGCTCTGCGTTCGAATCGGTTCAGCAACGCCTGGAATCCTGGTCCGTGGCCGGCACTAGGAGCCACGAGATGCGCTAATTCATGGACGAGCACATAGTCCTGCACCCAGCTGGGCATATGCTGCAACGTGATCGATAAGCGGATGCTGCGCTGCCGATATGAAGCCGAGCCCCAGCGCTTGTTCTGGTTGGCTACCCAGCGCACCGATTGCGGCGCGGCCTTGCCGGCAAAGTACTGCTGGTCGAGTGACGCAGCACGGCGAGCCAGCGCGTCATCGGTAAGACCAGCTGTGCGTGCCTGGCGTCCCTTGCGATACTTCGCGATCATCTCTTCAACGAAGGCACGTTCCGTTCTTTCGTCCAGCGCCGCAGGAACCTGGATAATCAGCCGATTATCGCGCCATTGGGATGAAATAGTTTTCTTGCGCTTGGCTGAACGGAGAATCCGCACGGGAATTTCGTCCGGCGCTACGAAGTCGACAGTATTTGGAAAAGCTGGCATGGCACAGCGCCCCATTCCTCGATTATGGCAGTGAAGCGGATCGTCCTATCCACCCACTGAGTCATCTCATTAAGCTAAGCCCGGGGCCCGAAGCACTTCGCCTCTGGTACACCGGCTGTGGAGAACCCTAGGCGCGGCGCTCGCCAACGACCGCCAATACCGCCTCGCCATATCGTTCAAGCTTGCTGCGACCCACTCCTGGAATCTTCGACAATCCCTGGATTGAATCCGGCTGGTGCTCCGCGATAGACATGAGGGTTGCATCGGTGAAGATGACGAAAGCGGGGACCGCATTGGACTGGGCAACTTCCGATCGCCATTCACGCAAGTCCTCGAACAGTGCCTCATCATAAGCAGCCGGGCATGAGGCGCAACGCTTGAGCTTCCGCTCCTTCGCACTGGTCAAGAACGAGCCGCAGGTCATGCAGACGGCTGGCGTGATTTTCTGTTCACGCTTGCGATAGCTGGTCTGCTGCCTGCTGCTGGCTTGGCGTACTGATTTAATCCCATCCAAGAATCGCGATGGGTAACGGTGCGCACGTCCACCCGGCGTCCTGGCAAGCGACCAGGACAGGTACAGGTGCTTCCGTGCACGGGTAATGCCCACGTACAGCAAGCGCCGTTCTTCGTCGAAGCCCGCTTGATCCTTGGCATAGGAAATCGGGACCAAGCCTTCGTTCAACCCGACAAGAAATACGGCGTCCCACTCCAACCCCTTAGCCGCATGGAAGGACGCCAAAGTGACGCCATCTAGCGTCGGCGCGTGCTGGATCGCCGCGCGGTCTTCGAGCTCCTTGACCACATCGTGCAGCGTGGCATCGATGTCCTGTTCTTTCTTGAAAGCAACGACTTCATCGGCCAGGCGAACCAGTGCCGACATCGACTCCCAACGCTGGCGCACTGCACCGGTGCCGCCACTCGGAGCGTTCACCGAGTAGCCATGCGAGGAAAGGATATCGCGTACCATCTGCGCGACCGGAGCATCCGCGGCAACACTCAAGCCGGCCCGCAGCGCGAGCATGCCTTCCTTCACCTCGCGGCGGGAGAAGAATCGTTCTGCGCCACGCATCACATAGGGAATGGAATGTCCCGTCAGAGCCTGCTCAAAGGCCTGGGACTGTCCGTTGGTGCGGTACAGGATGGCAATTTCGGAAATGTCCTGGCCGTTTTTGAGCAGCTGCTTGATCCGCTGTGCGACTTCAACGGCTTCGTTTTCGTCGTCAGTCGCTTCAAAGAATTCGGGGGCTGGACCGTGGTCGCGTTGCGCGATGAGTTCCAGCGGTTCTGGCCAGGTGACATGGCGGTCTGGGACCTGGGATTCAATGCGCCGGTTAGCCAGCACCTTGTTAGCCAAATTGACCACTTCAGGTGTGGAACGGTAATCGCGGACCAGCTTCACGACTTTCGCCTCCGGGAAGCGTGCACTGAAGTTCAGCAAGTAGTCAGGGCGCGCACCGGTAAACGAGTAAATGGTCTGGGAGGCATCGCCCACCACGCACAGCTCGTTGCGTTGTCCGAGCCAGAGATCCAGGAGCCGCTGCTGCAGCGGCGACACGTCCTGGTACTCGTCCACGACAAAGTGGCGGTACTGCTGGCGTACACTGGCTGCGACTTTTTCGTTGTCTTCCAGAATCGCAATGGTCAGCAGCAGCACATCCTCGAAGTCGATCACACCGCGGTCATCTTTAAGCTCTTCGTAGGTCTGGAAGATTCGAGCCATGCTGACTGATTCAAGACCGTTGGGCAGTTCGCGGGATGCTGCGATCTTGGCATAGCTCTCAGGTGTGTGCATGGACACCTTGGCCCACTCGATTTCGGCAGCAAGATCACGGACCATGGCACGGTCGCTGGAAATGCGCAGGCGACGCGCTGCTTCTGCGATCAACGGGGCCTTATGCTCAACCAGGTTCGGCAGGGTTCCGCCAATGGCCTGCGGCCAGAAGTACTGCAGCTGGCGCAACGCCGCCGCGTGGAACGTTCGCGTCTGCACGCCGGGGGCGCCGAGCTGACGCAAGCGGGTGCGCATTTCCGCGGCAGCACGAGTGGTGAAGGTCAGAGCCAGAACGCTGGTCGGGTTGTAGATGCCGGTATGCACGCCGTAGGCAATCCGGTGGGTAATGGCCCTGGTCTTTCCGGTTCCTGCGCCTGCCAGAATACACAGTGGACCGCTGAGGGTTTCAGCTGCTTGCCGCTGTTCAGCATCCAGTCCCGCTAGCAAATCGGTTGCTGGCGGATTGTCGTATTCGGTCACTTGCTCAGGGCCTCCGGAAGGGGTTCGCCGTACCACGTACGGATCAATGCGTGGGCTATCGAGACTCCACGCGGTATATCTATTGTTCCTGATTCCAAGGCCTCACGCAGTTCAGCTCGTGTGAACCAGCGAAGGTCCATGATTTCTGCGCCGTCGGGAACCAGCTCTTCGCTCAGGGCTTCAGCCGCGAAGCCAAGCATCAGAGAACGCGGCATTGGCCAAGGCTGGGAACCACGGTAGGCGACATCACCAACGCGCACGCCAGATTCCTCATAAATCTCGCGGCGCACGGCAGACTCCAGGGACTCCCCCGCCTCGACAAATCCTGCCAGCACCGAATACATCCGGTGCTTGAAGGCGGCATTGGATCCCAGCAGAAGTCGATCTTGGCTGTCTATCACCGAGGCAATGATTGCCGGGTCGGTGCGTGGAAAAAGCTCGTGGTCATTCTCTACGCAGCGCTGGCCCCAGCCGAAGGTGGCTGCCACGACTGGCGATCCGCAACGCGGACAAAACTTCTCCGAACGAATCCAGTTGGCGATCGCTTGCGCTTCCACGAAAAGTTCTGCATGCAGTTCGCGAAGCACGGTGAAACTTTCACGCAAGGTCACCCAGCGGTCAATACCACTGGTGGCATAATCTTCGGCATCAACGATAGCCAACACGTATTCGGTGCCTGCCGCGCGCCCCAAATACACCTGGCGTTCAGAGTCTTTCGCACGATACTGCGTTCCGTCGAGGAAGAAGAGTTCAGTTCCGGAAGTTGCCGCGCCACCGCCACTGATCAGCAGCACCTTGGTACTGGGTTGATTCAACAGGTTCGGCACAAGCGTCGGATCCTGCTTTTCGGTCAGCGGTCGCTCGATCAGCGACTGCCCGAAGTGAAGTCCGGTAAGCGGGGTTCGATAAATTTCTGCCAGAGCCATACCTCTAACCTAATGCACATTACACCCCAGAATCTTGATGCATTCTCATTGTGGATTGCAGTTGATGAATGAGATTCATCGCAACTCTGAACGTTGCCGGTGAATCCCGCCATATTCCGTGCGTCATTCAACGATAGAAAAGAGAATCTCGCATACGGTGGAACTTGTGAAACGCACTGCCATGGAACTCGCCGCAATTGCCACCGCCGCCGTCCCCGGATTGACCCCGGTTGGCTTCGCGGCGCTGTCCGACGATGCGGAAGACTTTGATTCAGCATTGGTCGTCGACGCACTCAAGCATCGCTGGCGCGTCCGTTCACCTCGCCACGATGAAGCAAGCATGCGCTTGGAAGCCGAACTTTCGGCCTTGCGCGCTTTTTCAGCCAAGGTCCGCGCTTCACTGCCTTTTTCCTTGCCAGCCGTAGCCGGTACAGTGCGCCAGGGCCCACTGCGGACCTTTGTCTACAAGGACATGCCCGGTCATGTTCCTAGCCTCGACGAACTGGTTGATGTGGGCAGCAACCTGGCCAAGTCCTTGGGCAATTGCATGGCTGCCATCCACCAGATTCCCGATGAAGCAGTCGAAGTTGCAGGTTTGCCGACCTATACCGCCGACGAGATCCGCCAGCGCAAGCTCAACGAGCTGGATACCGCAGCGGCGACCGGCAAGGTGCCAAGCCGTTTGCTGCGCCGCTGGGAACACGCCATGGAGGACGTGGCACTGTGGCGTTTCAACGCTGCCGTAGTTCACGGCGACTTCGATGAAGAGCAGTTGCAGATTTCGCATTCCAGCATCACTGCGGTCAAAGGGTGGACCGATTTGCATGTCGGCGACCCAGCAGATGACTTCGCTTGGCTCTCAGCCATCGAAGACCAGAGCTTCAGCGAGCGCGTGTTCTCCGCCTACGTCGAAGCTCGCGGGAAGGCCGCCGATCCGCACATCATGCGCCGCGCCGCGCTGGCCGCAGAATTCGCTTTGGCGCAGTGGCTAGTGAAGTCCTTGGATTCCAAGGACTACGAACGCATCGCCGAGGCCGAGGAGATGCTTCGAGAACTGGACCAGAACATTGCCGAGTATGGCGGCCAGCCGTTGTCGGTCGTGGAGGCCCCGCGTCCGTTGGCTGCCCAGCCGGAAACTTCGTCCCAGAAGGTTCCGGAAAAACCGGTGGCGATCACCGCCCCAAGCATCAACACCGACAAGGTCACTGCCCTGGCAGCCGAACCGCCGAAGTCCGCAACGCCCCAGGGCGCCTCGCCACAGGACCAGCAGGATTCCGGAGAATCTGCGGATCAGCCAACTGCGGATGCTGACGAGGCTGGTTCAGATAGCAGCACCCCATCGAAGCAGGAGCCCGGACAAAAGCACGCCGATCAGGAGAAAGAGGCAGCGGAAGCACAGCCGTCTGCAGATGGGACAGCCGACGCGCAGAAGCCTGCTCGAGACGAGAACGAGCCTGCCAAGGATGCCGGGAAGTAGGCACTTCCCGGCATCCTCCGGCCGCTAGCCGTTGAGCTGTTCGAATGCACTGCTGATCATCTGTTCCAGTTCTTGCTCATCGGAGAGATGCTCCGCGTGGATCGTGATGCCCGCCGACACATAGTAGAAGGCGGCCTTGATCTCCTCCAGCGGGATTCCGTGCAGGCGTGACCAGCCCAAGCGATACACTGCGAGCTGGACCAGCTTGCTCCTCAAATCCTTGCCGCTCGGTACCCGGCCCGTTTTCCAGTCCAGCATCAGCCAGGTCCCGTCATCCATCTGGAAGACGGCATCTATGCGGCCGCGCACAGCGACCGGACCCACACGGGTCTCCAAGGGCACCTCGACGTAGGCGGGCTGCAGCTTGGACCATTCGCTCGCCAGGAACGCTTCCTTCATCGCTTCGAGGTCCAGTGCCTCGTCAAGATAGCCATCGGCTGGTTCCTGCAGGTCTCCCAGATCCAGCATGGAGGTCTTCTCGTAGAACTCCTCGATCCAGGCGTGGAACGCGGTACCTCGCCGTGCTGCCAGGCCCGGGCGACGTGGCACCGGGCGCCGGAGGTTTTCCAGCACGCCTACCGGGTCTTCGGCCAGCTCGACAAACAATGAAGCACGCACATGCTCTGGTACCTCGATGCTGCGCTCACGAACAGCCAAGAACTCTCGCTGGCCTAGAAGTTTCTCCGCTTCTTCAGCCCACTGCTGGCCAATACCGGTCAACGGCTCATAGTCGGCGGGAATGGATTCAAGATCCTCCGCCACATCCGCAATGATTTTGCGGCGTGAGTACGGATAGGGAGTCTTCTGCACTCCCCCGGTGACCACGGGGCCTTCCAACGGGTCGTAGGGCCACAGCGCTTCGAGGGGTGTCAACGTGCTCGGGTTTTGTTCCGGAGCTTCCTCATCCTTCACCCAGAGGCCGATTTCAGCCTGGGGGTCTTCGCCTTCGGCCAGCGGAAGCAGGCAGTTGAAGAATTCCGAGGCCTCGGTGGGCTTGGTGCGGGTGCTCGTCCAGACGCTGCTGCTGCAAATCAGCAAGGACTTGGCGCGGGTTACCGCGACATAGGCCAGGCGGCGTTCTTCAGCAATATGATGGTCCTCGACCTGGTCCTTGAAGATCGATTCGGCTTCCAGCAGCTCCTTCAAGGCCGGCTGCTCGGTGTCCCATTGGGGCAGGTCGCGGGCATCGCCACGAAGTTCCCAGGGCAGCGCCTTGTCGCCGCTGGTCCAGCGATCCGACTTGGCACCCGGGAACACCCCGTCGTTCAGGGTCATCACCGCCACGATGTCCCATTCCAATCCCTTGGAAGCGTGAACCGTCAGCAACTGTACAGCGGCCGGATCCGCATCTTCGCTGGGCAGCGGGAGGCCTTTTTCCTTTTCGGCGGCCTGTTCCAGCCACATCAGGAATCCAGCCAGCTCGACACGTGGCGCATTGCGGCAGTACTCGCGCACCACATCGGCGAAGGCGTCGAGATTGGCGCGTGCCTTGTCTCGGGAAATCCACGGGCGGGCGGCCACCTCGATGTCCAGGTTCATGGCGCGTTCGGTCTCGCGAATCAGGGTCTCCAGGTCATCATTGGCCAGCAGCCGCAAGCTTGCCAATTCATCGCGCAAGGCAGCCAGCCGTTCGTAGCCGGCAGCGCTGATGCTCCGGCCGTCATTGCTTTTCCAGCCTTCCTTGGGCAGGAAGTCCAATGCTTCGACAAGGCTAGCCGCATCGTTGAGTTCGGCGCGGGCAGCTTCAGCGGCTGCCTCGTCCGGGGTTGGCGTTTCTTCGTCTTCGGCCGGATCTGGCTGCAGGCCGCGGGCCCGCCGCCGTTCCAGCTGGCGGGACCAATCTGCGAAAGCCATCAGGTCGGAGGCGCCCAGGCGCCAGCGGGCTCCTGCCAGCAGGCGCATGAGCTTATCCGAGCGCAGCGGGTCCACCAGCACGTGCAGGCATGCGACCAGGTCGGTGAGCTCAGGGGTGCTGAGCAATCCCGAAAGTCCCACGAGCTGGTACTTGATGCCGCGCTCGGCAAGCACCTCGCCCATGATGCTCAGCTGGGTGCGATTGCGCGAGAGCACTGCACTGGTTTTCGGCTCGGAAGTTGACCGATTCTCGGCAACAATCATGTCCGCAATGGCTTCCGCTTCGTCGCGAACCGTCGCACAGCGGTTGAGCACCACCCGGCCGGCCTTGGCATGCGCGGAGGAATCCAAAGGCTTGACCGAGACCGGACCTTGATGCTGCGGTCCGCCGGCGGTGATGCTATTCGCTGCGGCAAGCACGTTGACGGTGTTGCGCCATGCGATGGTCAGGTGCTTTACATGGGCAACTTCCCGGCCAGTGTCCCGGACAATCGGGAAGACTTCCGGGAATCGGAACAGCTGTCCGGCACTGGCCCCGCGGAATCCGTAGATTGACTGGTTGGGGTCGCCTACTGCGGTAACCGGATGGCCCTCGCCGTAGAGTTGCGAGAAGAGCACCATCTGCGCGTGCGAGGTGTCTTGGAATTCATCGAGCAGCACCACCTTGTGGCTCTCCCGTTCGGCGAGCGCAGCCGCCGGCACCTCTTGGGCGATACGCGCCGCGTGGGCTACCAAATCGCCATAGTCCATCACCCCGAGGCGCTTCTTTTCCTGCGCGTACTCCTCTGCAAGCTCGGCGATCGTGGCACGCGAGGCCAGCTTGTCGATGAGCTTAAGGGCTGCCTGGGTCGGCTTCTTCGGCTTTTCTGCGTCCATCGGCAGGCTGCGCAGGCGTGCCACCAGCTGATCGATCCACTGGTGCGCCTGTGGTGCGGTGACCAGGTGCTCGGAGGCTTCGGAACTGAAGGAGACGATGGCATCAATCAACGTGCTGGTGGCGCTGTTCAGATGCTCGTAATTGCCGGTGTACCGTTCCAGCACCGAGTGCGCCACCTGCCACGACTGGGCCGCGCCCAGCAAGGCGCTGTCTTCCTCAAGGCCAAGCCGCAGCCCATGGTCCTGGACCAGCGTGTTGGCGTAGGAGTGGTAGGTGGATACCGCAGGATCGAGGAAGTCGCGGGTTTCTTCGGCACTGAGCAGCCCGGTGGACACCAGTTGGGCGATCTTGGCGCGGATGCGGACCGACAGCTCTCCGGCGGCCTTTCGTGTAAAGGTCACGCCGAGGATTTGTTCCGGCCTGACCAACTGGTTGGCGACCAGCCAGACGACTTTGTCCGCCATGGTCTTGGTCTTGCCCGAGCCGGCGCCGGCGATGACCAGCATGGGTTCCAGCGGCGCGGCGACAATTTCGGACTGCTGGGCGGTGGGCGGGAATTGCTCGCCGAGCGCTGCTGAGAGCTCTTCCGGGGTGAATCTGATATTGCTCATGGTTCGGTAACCTGTCGTCCTTGGGCGCATAACGGGCAGATTTCAGGCAGCGTGCAGTTGCCGAGGATCCCGGCGGCTCCCGAAACGTGCCGGGTGATGAATTCGCTGTTGCCCATCAGGGCGGCGGCTTCGAAGATGAGCGTGCGGGCCCAGTCCGCTTCGCCGATGGATGGTTGCTCTCGCACCGAGGCGCTCTTGGTGCTGGTACCCACGTAGACCAAGGACGCGCCGGCCGGCTCATCGGAAAGCCCTGCAGTTGCCTCGTGCTCTTGCAATGCGCCCAGCTGGATTGCGGTTTGGTAGACGCCCAGCTGCGGGTGCTCCAAGGTCGCGTCCTTGGTTGGTGCGGTGGACCCTGTTTTCAGGTCCACGACCCGAACGTTCCCGTCGGCGCCGGCTTCCACGCGGTCAATGATTCCGCGAAGCTGGATCTGCGTGCCGTCAGGGGCTGGTACTTCCAGCTGGAATGGCATTTCCCGGGCCACCAATTCGCGTCCTTCTTGGCGCATGGTCATGCAGTAGGCTGCGAACTTCTTGAGCATGGCGTTGGCGCGGTCGAAGTCCCGTTGGCCCTCCCAGTTTTCCGGTTTTTCCAGTTCCGGCCAGCGCTGTTCGAGGATCTGCTCATATTCGTGTCCGCTGGCCTCCGGGTGCTCTTCGGCAATGGAGTGGATCAGGGTGCCCAGGGATGCCGCGAAATCGTGGGCGGCGGTGCCACCGGCGCTTTGCACGAACCAGTTCAGCGGCGATTTGACCAGGGTTTCCACCTTGGATGGCGATACCCGCCGGGGCTGGTCCTCCGGAATCACCGGGCCTTGGGTGGACAGCTCGCGCAGTCCCCACCAGGTGTCGGGATGCGCTCCGCGCACAGGAATTTGCGCGCGGGCCAGGCGCCCCAGCACGTGGACGGCGTCATGGTACAGGCCCTGGGCATCGGCGTCATCCGGGGCCGGCACAGCCCCGAGGCTTGCTGCCTTGGCACTTTCGGCGGTGCTGCGCAGCTCAGCCACCAGGGTCGGTAGCGAGCGGATGCGCGGAACCGCAGTAGGTTTCCGCCCGTCTGGCCCCGGCGGCTCGACCAGGTCCAGGAAGGAGGATGGCTGGCTGTCCTCGTTGTCCACCGCAGTGCAGATCAGCTGGTCGGCGGCACGGGAGACGGCATTGCTGAAGCTGCGCAATTCGTCGTTGCGGATTTGGCGCACCAGTTGCGTTGGCGTTCGCGTGGCCAGGAAATCAATGCCGTGTTCCGCGGCATCGGCGAGCGCGTTGGAGCCGAGCAGCTCGCCGCGAAGCCGCAGGTTGGGCCAGGAGCCCTCCTGCAGTCCCGGAATGAACACCACCGGCCATTGCTTTCCTGCGGCTGCCGCGGTGGTGAGCACCGTGACGGTTTGCCCTCCGGCGGCGCGGGTGGCCAATGAGTCCATGGGCAGTTCCTGGTGCAGGATGTGCTCAATGAACTGCTGGACGCTGGCTCCGGGGAGCTGGTCCACGAAACGCTCTGCGGCTTGGAATAGCGACAGGACAGCGTCCAGGTCACGGTCAGCCCGGCGGGCGGCGGTTCCGGCCCCCAGAGCCTCGTCGCGCCAGGCTTTGGCACGGCCCGAAGCTTCCCACATTGCCCAGAGCGCTGTTTCCGGTGTAGCGGTTCCGCTGGCCAGTTCCGCTTGCAGGGCAGCGTACATTTTCAGCAGGCGCTGCAGCCCGTACCCCGGCTTTCCCAGATTCTCGGCCATGGCCGGTTCACGCAGGCAGGTTTCAAGCAGTTCCTGGCTAGAGCGGCGTCCGCCTGCCGTGGCTTCCTGCTGGCGCAATAGCTGGCGGATCCGCCGAATTTCCAACGCGGTGCTCATCCCGTAGCGCGAGAGCAGCAGGTTCTGCATCAGCAGCGGATCATCCGCAACAGAATCACTGAACGCCAATGACAGCAGGTCGAGCAGCGGGCGAACCGCCCCCTCGTCCTTTAACGGAATTTCAGCTGGTGGCACTTGCACCGCGATGCCCTGGCCTTCAAGGAATCGGCTGAAGGATCGCACCTGCGAGCCGTTGCGCACCACGATCGCAATATCGGCGAGGCTGCGGTTTTCGAAGAGGTTAAGCTGTACGATCCGCTGGGCGATGAACCGTTCTTCCAAGGTGGAATTCTCGAAGACCAGTCCCTGGCAGAGCGCATGCTCCGGGGTGTTCATCGGCTCGATGGCCCGTCCGCTCAAGCCTGCTGCCAGCGGTACGCGGCTGACGATGCGCTGCCAGGCCTCGGTGATCGGTCCAGACATGCGATAACCATGGGTCAGTTCAAGGCTCGTTGCTTCGCCAGTGCTCGCGTAGTTCTGTGCGAAACGGTGCAATTCGTCGGTGCGTGCACCGCGGAATCCCTGGACTACGCTGTCGGGTGCTGCGAAAGCAACCAGCGCGCGGTCCTTGCCGAGCAGCGACAGCAGGCGGTGCTGCGACAGGGTGGCTTCTTGCAGGTCGTCCACGAGGATCAGGGCCAGCCGATCCTGTTCTGCGTGCAGGAAGGCCTCGTTGTCTTCCAGGATTTCCGCTGCACGGGTAATCAGTCCGGCCGGATCGAATGCCTCGGCACTGCCCAAATCCAGCAGGTCGCGGTATTCCTGGTAGAACAGCGCCGCAGCGTGCCATTCGGGGCGGTTGGCTTTCTGGCCGAGGTCTGCGATGTCGGCAGGTTCCAAACCGAGCTCCGAGACACGGTCGAAGAACTCGCGGATTTCCTTGCGGAATCCGCGGGTCTCCACTGCCAGTTCCAGCTCGCTTGGCCACTGCGGCCCTTCGGTAAGCCCCGCGGCATGGCCTTCCAGCAGGTGCCCGATCAAGGTGTCCTGTTCCGGTCCGGAGAGCAGTCGGGGAACGCGTTCAAGCTGGGGCAAGAGCCCTTCGACGCGAGCACGGCGGATCAAATCGAAGGCATAGGCCGACCAGGTGCGGACCACCGGTTCGGTGAAGGTCCGCTCGGCTCGGCGGCTGAGCTCGTCGCGGATCGAGGCTGCGGTCAGTCGAGTTGGGCCAACGATCAGCAGGGACTGCGGGTCAAGCCCGGTGGCCAGATGCGCAACCGCCGTGTCAATGAGCAGGCTGGTTTTTCCCGTACCCGGCGCCCCGGTGACCAGCACGGGGCTTTTCACCGAATGCAGGTGGCCACGCAGCTTGGCGGTGTCCTCTCGGGAATGGGTTCGGGTTTCTTCCATACTCATAGTTGATCATCCATCTCGGACATTTTGGGGTTGCCCAACGCGGCACGCAGTGCATCTATTTTTCCCCAGGCCGTTTCGCTGGGGTTCCAGCGGTTTTTGGCCATGTTCACGTGCCGACCTGGCACCGCCAGCCCCTCGGAAATCCAGTGCTGTTCTGCTGCTTCGGCAAGTGCCTCGGTCATGGAACCGTTGGAACGGATGATCCGCCACCACGGCGTCCCGGCCGGAGCACTGGCCATCGCTTTTCCGGCCTGGCGTGCTCCCCCGCTACCGAGTAGTTCCGCTACGTCCTTGTAGCTGATCACCGCACCGGCGGGGACCAGCGCCGCGAGTCGATGCACCGCCTCGGAATAATCCAGAGGCTTTTCGGCTGCGTCAGATGTCATAGCCCTATTCTGCCAATTAGCTTGCAGTCCTCCACAACACGCAATGCGCGGGGCTGTCCTATCCTGCGTTGGCTGTAGCGTTGTATCCATGACTGAATGGCATAAGGGCCTGGCAATTGGCTTTGATCTGGAAACTACTGGCGTTGATACCAATACGGCTCGCATCGTGACCGCTTCGGTGGTGCTGCTCGACGCTGAGGGCAAGGTGGTGAACAACCGCGAGTGGCTGGTGAACCCCGGGGTCGAGATCCCGGAGGCTGCAGCGGCGGTTCACGGAATCTCTACCGAGAAAGCTCGTGCTGAAGGCTCTCCGGCGAAACAGTCGGTGCAGGAGATCTTGAATTTGCTGAAGTTCGCCTCTGAGCAAGCGCCGATTGTTGCATTCAACGCTTCCTATGATTTTTCGGTCCTCTATAGCGAAGCCGTTCGCTACGACCTTGAACCGTTCTTCCCGGGCAATGTCATCGATCCGTTCATCATTGACAAGCAGGTCGACAAATTCCGCAAGGGCAAGCGCACCCTGGCCGCGGCGTGCGAGTTCTACGGTGTAGTCCTTGAAAACGCGCACACGTCTCTGGCTGATGCCATCGCCTGCGTGGAGGTTGCCCGCCAATTGGGAGAACGCTACCCGCAGCTGCAAGTGGATCCGATGGTGCTGCACGGCTGGCAGATTGGCTGGGCGAAAGAGCAGGCCGAAAGTTTCCAGAAGTACCTGCGCAAGACGAAGCCCGAAGCTGTCGTCGATGGTGCGTGGCCCATCACGGAATCGTAACCTCGAGAGATCCTGCTTCCTGTGCGCCATTTCACATAGGTCACGCTGGGCGCGAGGACCACTATGCGGAAGTCAATCGTTCATTTTCTGTCATAATTCAGCAAATTATATTCGAAGGCTTGCCTACTAAGTCCTCATACTAAGAATCTTGACCGCGGTTTTCCCTTGATTCGGGCGATTTTGTTCGATAGTGATTCAATAGAGGGTACTCTCTACACCCTATGAGAATCTGAAGGAACACGCCTAGTGATCACAGTTAGTGACCTGCGCAAGGTCTACCAGCAAGACGGCAAAGATGTTGTTGCCCTTGATGGTGTCAGCCTTGAAGTCCCTACCGGGAAAATTCATGGCATTGTCGGACATTCCGGAGCGGGTAAATCCACTCTCGTCCGCTGCTTGACCTTGCTCGACCAGCCCACCTCCGGGACCGTCGCCGTGAACGGCAAGGAGCTGACCAACGTCAGCCCCGACGAGTTGCGGAACGCGCGGCGTCGAATTGGCATGGTGTTCCAGCACGCGAACCTCTTCGATTCGCGCACCACCGAGCAGAACGTGGCCTACCCGCTAGAGCTTGTCGGCACGCCCAAGGCGGAAATCGACGCAAAGGTCGCCGAACTGCTGGAGCTCGTGGGACTGTCCAAGTTCGCCAAGGGCTACCCATCCCAGCTATCCGGTGGCCAGCGCCAGCGCGTGGGCATCGCCCGGGCGCTGGCAACCGATCCGGATGTCCTGCTCTGCGATGAGCCGACCAGTGCACTGGATCCGAAGACCACCGACGAAATTCTCGATTTGGTCAAGAAGCTGCGCGATCGGTTGAACATCACCGTGCTGATCATTACCCACGAAATGCATGTCGTGAAGCAGGCCTGCGATTCCGTCTCGCTGCTTGAAGCCGGCAAGATCGTGGAGCACGGCAACATCGAGCAGGTCATTACCAACGCCGCAGGAAGCCTGGCTTCCACTTTGCTCCCGCTTCCGGGCGATGCACCACGCGTGGACGGTGAGGGCCCGATCCTCGATCTGCTCTACACCGGCGACCAGGCGACCCAACCAGTCATCTCTTCCATTTCGCGCATGTTCAACACCGATGTCAATGTCTTGGCTGGATCCGTTGAGCAGCTCGGCCAGCAGCAGTACGCGCACTTGCGCCTGCAACTGGCTCCCGACGCGGACCTGGAGGCAATCGTGAACTACTTGAAGTCCAGCGGCATCGCCGTTACCGTGAAGGGAGCCAAGTAAGCAATGGATTTCTTCACCCCCACCGTGCTCAAGGCCGTTGGCCAAGCGACCGTCGAAACCCTGCAGATGGTCGTGATTTCTGGTGTGATCACCGTCGTCATCGGTCTGCTGCTGGGCATTTTGCTGCATGTGACCGGCAAGGGCGGACTGGCGCCCGTGCGCTGGTTGAACGCGATTCTCTCCACGGTGATCGTGAACATCACCCGTTCCATCCCGTTCGCCATCCTGATGGTTGCCCTGATCCCATTCGCCGCGATGCTCATCGGCACCGCGCTGGGCCCGATCGCCGCCTCCGTGTCATTGACTATCGGCACCATCCCGTTCTTTGCCCGCCTGGTGGAAACCGCCCTGCGCGATGTCAATAGCGGCAAGGTCGATGCTGCCCTGGTCATGGGCTCAACGAAGCTGCAAACCATTCGCAAGGTCCTGGTTCCGGAAGCCATGCCCGGCATCATCTCGGCGGTCACCACCACCATGGTGACCCTGATCGGCTACTCCGCCATGGCCGGCCTCGTAGGCGGCGGCGGCTTGGGCCGTCTGGCCTACAACTACGGCTACGTCCGCTACAACATGCCCATCATGCTTGCGACCATCGTGATTATCGTGATCATGGTCCAGCTGGTGCAAGTAATCGGCGATGCCATTGCCCGCAAGGTTGATCACCGCTAATTAGAACTTCCGCCGGTTGATCCGGCGGAGCCGTCGAATCGCTGAGGACACGGCCAACCACTCGCATTGTGCCTCACGGCTCTACCTAAGGAAAGACAAGTTATGCGCAAGAAACTCGCACTCGCCATCACCGGTGTTGCCACTGCATTCGCCCTGGCCGCTTGCGGCAGCAGCGAACCAACTGCAGACACCGCAGCTACCTTGGATCCAGCAAACCCTACGGTGATCAAGGTGGGCGCCAGCCCGGTCCCGCAGGCAGACATCCTGAACTTCATCGATGAGAATTTGGCCAAGGATGCCGGCATCGACCTGGACGTCATGGAAATCGACGACTACGTCACGCCGAACACCGGACTTGCCGACGGCTCGCTGGATGCCAACTACTTCCAGACCGAGGCCTACCTGGCTACCGAAATGAAGGAAAAGGGCTACGAGTTCGCGCACGGCGCGGGCGTGCACGTGGAACCGATGACCGTCTTCTCGAAGAAGTTCCAGGACCCGAAGGATGTCGCCGAGGGCACCAAGGTGCTGCTGAACAACGACCCGGTGAACCAGATCCGCGGCATGCGTGTACTGGAAGAAGCTGGCCTGCTGCAGAACCTCAGCGATGACGACTCCCTGCTGACCGTGAATGGCAACAAGGAAAAGAACCCGCTGAACTTGGAAATCACTGACGCCAACGCAGAGCAGGTCGTCCAGTACTACAAGTCCGATGACTCCATCGGCCTGGCAGTTATCAACGGCAACTACATCGTCCAGGCGAAGCTGAACAAGGACGAAATTCTTGCCCAGGAATCCGGCGAGAACAATCCGAACGCCAACTTCCTGACCTGGCGCGACGGCGAAGAAACTCCTGCAATTGCGAAGCTCGAAGAGCTGCTGCACTCCGATGAGGTCCGCGACTACATCGAGAAGACCTGGACCGACGGCAGCGTTATCGCCGCTTTCTAATCCGGTTTTCCAGCCACGGGGCGTAGTCCCTGCGTGATCCGCGACTGCCCGAGTTCCTTGCAAGGAACTCGGGCAGTCGCGTTTCCCGCCGTTGTCCGGGATGGAACAGCAGTAATTAAAAGGCTAGGCCTGGCAGGCACCGTGCGGTGCCTGCCAGGCCTAGCCTTTTGTTCCAGTGACTACGATCAAGCCGTAGCGGCCGCAGCAGCTTGGGCCGCTGCTGGAAGGGCAGCGAAGATCTTCTCCATCGCCGCATCATCATGGGCTGCCGAGACGAACCATGCCTCGAAGACGCTAGGCGGCAGGTAGATACCGGAGTCCAGCATCGAGTGGAAGAACGGTGCGTAGCGGAACGCTTCCTGTCCCTGCGCATCGGCGTAGTTGTGCACGCCCTTTTCGGAGGTGCCGAAGGCTACCGAGAACAAGGTGCCTGCGCGCTGGATCGAGTGATCCAGGCCTGCGGCGTTGAAGGACTCGGTGATCGCGGTCTGCAGCGCCTCGGACTGCTTGGTCAGGTGCGCGTAAACGTCCTCGGTGGCGTGGGTCAGCTGGGCGATGCCGGCGGCCATGGCCACCGGGTTGCCCGACAGGGTGCCTGCCTGGTAGACCGGGCCCAGCGGAGCGAGGTAGTCCATGACCTCGGCGCGTCCGCCTAAGGCAGCGGTAGGCAGGCCGCCACCGATGACCTTGCCGAAGGTGTAGAGGTCTGCGTTCCAGCCCTCTTCCTTTCCGGTCAAACCCCAGTAGCCCGAGGAAGATGCGCGGAAGCCGGTAAGCACCTCGTCGAGGATCAGCAGCGCGCCGTGCTTGGCGGTGGTTTCCTTCAGGAACTTGTTGAAGCCGTCTTCGGGAACGACAACTCCCATGTTGCACGGAGCCGATTCGGTGATCACCGCGGCGATGTTCGCACCGTGCTCCGCGAAGGCCGCCTCGATGGCCGATCGGTCGTTGTAGGGCAGGACCAGGGTTTCTGCCGCCGTGGCTGCGGTGACCCCGGCGGAACCCGGCAAGGCCAGGGTGGCAACACCTGAGCCGGCGTCGGCCAGCAGGCCGTCGAGGTGGCCGTGGTAGCAGCCGGAGAACTTGATGACCAGGTCGCGGCCGGTGTAGCCACGGGCCAGGCGCACCGCGGTCATGGTGGCTTCGGTGCCGGTGGAGACCATGCGCACGCGGTCCACCCCGCCCATGCGGGACTTGATCAGCGCGCCGAGCTTGGCCTCATCCGGGGTGGATGCGCCGAAGGACAGGCCGCGGTCCACGGCCGCGTGCACGGCTGCCTGGATTTCCGGGTGGGCGTGGCCCAGCAGTGCCGGACCCCACGAGCAGACCAGGTCGACATATTCCTTGCCGTCGGCGTCTCTCAGGTACGCGCCCTTGGCGCCGACCATGAACGGTGGAACGCCGCCGACCGAGCCGAACGCACGCACCGGGGAATTCACGCCGCCGGGCATGACCTCGCGGGCCTCGGCGAAGAGCTTTTCAGAGTTCGACATTTATTACTTGCCTTCCTTGAGCCAGCCGGCAACTTCGGCTGCGTAGTAGGTGAGGATCTGCTGGGCACCGGCGCGCCTGATCGACAGCAGCGATTCGAGCACGGAGGCCTTGCGGTCGATCCAGCCGTTGGCCGCGGCGGCCTCGATCATCGAGTACTCGCCGGAAATCTGGTAGGCGGAAACGGGAACCGGGGAGATATCGGCAATGTCGCGCACGATGTCCAGGTAGCTCATGGCCGGCTTGACCATGATCATGTCGGCTCCCTCGGCAATATCGAGCTCTGCTTCCAGCACTGCTTCGCTCCGGTTGGCCGAATCCATCTGGTAGGTCCGGCGGTCCCCCACCAGCTGGGAGTCCACGGCTTCGCGGAAGGGGCCGTAGAAGGCGCTGGCGTACTTGGCGCTGTAGGCGAGAATCGAGACGTCCTGGCGTCCGGCAGTGTCCAGGGCCTGGCGGATGACGCCGATCTGGCCGTCCATCATGCCCGAGGGACCCAGCATGTGGGCGCCGGCCTCGGCCTGCGCCATGGCCATCTGGCCATAGATTTCAAGGGTGGCATCATTGTCCACGATGCCGTGCTCGTCGAGCACGCCGCAGTGGCCGTGCGAGGTGAATTCATCCAGGCACACGTCGGACATGACCACCAGTTCGTCCCCCACTTCGGCGCGCACCGCGGCGATGCCCTGGTTCAGGATGCCCTGCGGGTCGATTCCGGCCGAGCCGTTCTCATCGCGTTCCTCGGGGATGCCGAAGAGCATGATGCCGCCCAGCCCGAGTTCGGCCGCGTTGCTGGCGGCCGCCTTCAGCGAATCCATGGTGTGCTGGTAGACCCCAGGCATGGAGGTGATCTCGTTGGGCTGGCTCAGCCCTTCGCGCACGAAGGCGGGCAGGATCAGCTGCCGGGTCGAAAGCTCGTTTTCGGCCACCAGACGGCGGATCGCAGGATTCTGCCGCAACCGGCGCGGGCGATGCTGGGGGAAACCCATGGCTCCTCTTTCTCCAGTTCTCAATAACTTCTTATTCTGCGGTACGCTCCGCGGCACCGGAAGGACCGGTGCGCCGGAGCAAATCTTGGGCCGCACGGGCCAGGCCCTGCGGCGTGGGCTGCGCGGAAATCGCATGCACGGGCAGCCCGGCGCGTTCCATGGCCGCGGCCGTCGGCTTGCCGATGGCGATGGCCTGCGTCCGGGACGGCAAGCGGCTGCCTGCCAGCTGGATGAAGCGGCGAACCACGCTCGGGGCCGAAAAGACCACCAGGTCCAGCTCTTCCAGTGTGGCACCGATCTGCTCCGCCGGAAGGATCTTGATCCCCGGGGCGGCCACTGCTTCGGTGACCGGCTGGCCGCCACGGCCGGCATCAACGGTTTCATAGGCGATGCATTCGCTGACCTCGACCGGATGCTCGGCCAGCCCGTCAGCCAGCGTGGAACTGGCCAGGTCCCCATGCGGATAGCAGATCCGCGCCCCTGCTTCCAGGCGCCATTCGGCCACCATCCCGGCCGCAGACTGCTCGGCCGGCTGGAAGTGCACCGACCGGCCCAGCAGCCGGGCAATTGCGCCGGTGGTCTTCTGGCCTACCGAGGCAATCCGCAGATCTGCGGGAAGCTGCCGGCCATCGAGCACCTGTGCAACAACATGGACCGTATTCACCGAGGTGAACACCAGCCAGCTGAAGCGGCCGGCCACCAGTTCTTCGCCCATGCGGTGCAGCTGGCTGCGGTCCTCGGGCCAGACGGTATCGATCAGCTGGGCACACCTTGAGGTGATGCCCAGCTGCTCGAATTCCTGCACGGTGGCCGCGGCGCGTGCCGGGTTGCGCAGGATCAGTGCTTGGTAGGCCATCTGCTGGGACTAGGCCAGTCCGGCGACGACGGCCGCGCCGTCAGCGATCATCGACTGCGCCAGCGAACGGCCCAGCTGCTGCGCCGATTGAACAGAGCTGGCCGCGGTGCGGGCGCTGCGGCGCATGGTCTGCGAGCCATCAGGGTTGCAGGCCACGGCTTCGAGGACCAGCTCATCGCCCTCGATATGCGCCAAGGCGCCAATCGGGGCGGCGCACCCGGCTTCCAGTTCAGCCAGCAGCGCGCGTTCGGCCTCGACCTGCATGCGGGTGGCGGCATCGTCGAACTGCGCCAACGCCGCATCCAGTGACTTGTGGCCGGAGCCGGCGGTACGGGTTTCCAGCGCCAACGCGCCCTGCCCCGGGGCCGGCAGCATGATGGCAGGATCCAGGTACTCGGTGATGTGCTTCTCCAAGCCCAACCGGCGCATGCCGGCTGCCGCCAGGATCACCGCGTCCAGGTCGCCCTGGGTGCTGCGTCCCACGCTGCCGTCATCCAAGGTCTCCCCGACACCCTTGACTCGTCCCAAGCGGGTGGGGACATTGCCGCGGATATCGACAATCTGCAAATCGCTGCGGTAGGCCAGCAGCTGGGCGGCGCGGCGCGGCGAACCCGTACCGATCTTCGCGCCCTGCGGCAGCTGGTCCAAGCCCAGCGAGTCGCGCGAGCACAACGCATCGCGCACGTCCTCGCGCGGCGGGATGGCGGCCAGCACCAGGCCCTCGGGCTGCGCGGTGGGCAGGTCCTTGAGCGAGTGCACGGCCAGGTCGCACCCGGAATCCAGGAGGTGCTGGCGCAACGCGGCGGCGAAGACCCCGGTGCCGCCGAGGGTGGCCAGCGAACCGGTCACCACATCGCCTTCGGTCTTGACCAGCACGGTCTGCACCTCCAGGCCCGAGATCTCGGCCAGCTGCTGGGCGGCCCACCCGGTCTGGGTGGTTGCCAGCGCGCTGCCGCGGGTTCCTACGCGGAATGCTTCGCTCATGGTGCCGGCACACCTACTTCCGAGTCGACGGCGCCGATGGTCGGGCGCAGGGTTCCATCCAGCGCGCGCTTTTCGCAGCAGCCTGGACGGCAGACGTCGAACCATGGGCCGCCCTCGACCACCGAGGCGCGTCCTGCGCGCAAGGCCTTGCCGTCGGGACCGGCGAGGCGTTCTTCGACCAAGTCGACCAGGCCGGAGATGAACCCGGGGTGGGTGCCCGGGGTGGCGACGCGGTCAAAGGCCAGGCCCAGTTCCGCGCAGGTGTCCTTGGCTTCGGTATCCAGATCCCACATGACTTCCATGTGATCGGAGATGAAGCCGATGGGCACCACCACGACACCGGCGATGCCGGCTGCGGCATCTTCTTCCAGCGCGTCGTTGATATCCGGTTCCAGCCATGGCACATGCGGTGCCCCGGAGCGGGACTGGTAGACAAGGCTGTGCTCCAGTCCCTGGGCTTCTTCCACCTGGGACAGGATGCCGTTGGCTACGGCCTGGTGCTGGCGGGTGTAGAGATTCTCGTATCCCTCGCCCCGGATGCCTTCGGGCCCAGCGGCCTCGGCATCGGACATCGGAATGGAGTGGGTGACGAAGACGATCTTGATCGCCCCGTCTTCCTTGCCTGTTTCGGCCAGCTGGGCGCGCACGTTGGCCAGCGAGGTGCGCAAGGAATCCACAAAAGGAGCAATGAAGGCAGGGGTGTCGAAGAACTGGCGCAGCTTGTCCACTTCCACCACGCCGTCCAGGCCGGTGTTGACCAGGCCCATGCCGGCATCCTCGCGGTACTGGCGGCAGGCCGAGTAGCCGGAGTATGCGCCGGTGCCCATGAGCAGCACCTTGCGGTGGCCGTCGGCTGCCAGCTGCTTGAGCGTGTCGTCGATGAACGGATGCCAGTTGCGGTTGCCCCAGTAGATCGGCAGGTCGATGCCGCGGTCGGCCAATTCGGCTTCCAGCGCTGCCTTCAGCGCGCGGTTCTGCGCGTTGATGGGCGAGACGCCGCCATTCTTGCGGTAGTGCACCGCCACTTCTTCCAGCCGCTCATCCGGGATGCCGCGGCCCGCGGTGACCTTGCGCAGGAACGGGATGACATCATCCTGCCCCTCCGGGCCGCCGAAGGATGCCAGCAGGATGGCCTCGTAGGCCTTGGGAATCATCTGGCCGTTGCTGTCATATCCCTCGCGGGGATCGAAGGCCTGGCTCACTTCAGCACCTCGAGCGCTTCGGCTGCCGAAATGCGGCGGCCGGTGTAGAACGGAGTCTCCTCACGCACGTGGTGGCGGGCCTCGGTGTAGCGCAGGTGGCGCATCATGTCGACCAGGTCGATCATGTCATCGGCTTCCAGGCAGATCTGCCATTCGTAGTCGCCGAAGGAGAACGCGGCCACGGTGTTGGCCAGCACGTTGGGGAATTCGCGGCCCAGGATGCCGTGGTCGCGCAGCATCTTGCCGCGGGCCGCCGGGTCCAGGGTGTACCACTCGGTGGAGCGGACGAACGGGTAGACGGTCATCCATTCCTTGGCGGCCACCCCGCGGGCGAACGCGGGCGAGTGGTCCTTGGCGAATTCAGCTTCGCGGTGCACGGCCATGGTGGAGTACACGATCTCGGTGCCTTCTAGCAGGGCCGAACGGCGGATCTTGCGCATCGAAGCCTGGAGCAGCTGGGCCGATGGCCCGTGCACCCAGACCATCAGGTCGGCGTCTTCGCGCATGGCCGATACGTCGTAGATGCCGCGGACGGTGGCGCCTTCGGCGGCCAGCTCGGAGACCAGTGCATCGAATTCAGCGGCAGCCGCCTCGGAACGCTCAACGATGTCGGAACGCTTGAAAATGGTCCAGAGAGTGTAGAAGAACGTCGGGTTTTCTCCTGCGTTTTCGCGTTCGCGAATAACTGGGGAATTATGCTCCGGTGCGTTGCTCACTTGATATTCTCCTTGATCTGGTTTCGGACAAAAGTCCAGGTTGGTTGTCCCGGGCGCGGTTAGCGGGCGCTGATCGCGACGGCACTGCGGGCTTGGCTGATCACTCGTGCCAATCCGGTGCCGGCGATCCATGCGCCAACCACATCGAGCCCTTCGAAGTCCGACAGGCTGCGCTGCAGCTGGCCACGGCGCGCGGCAGCGGCTTGGCCTTGCAGCGGAACCATGTCGCTGAAGCGTGAAACGGTGCTTCCCAAGACATCATCAAGATGCAATTGAACACCGAGAATCTTTGAAGCGTCTTTGATTGCCTGTTCGATGAGAGCCGAGTCATCCCCGGATTCGACCAGTGCATCATGTTCGCCGATGCGCCCGAAGGACAGGCGCAGCACGTGGGTGCCGGGCCCTGCCTCGTCCGCCAGCCATGGCCACTTGGCCGTGGAGTGGGTCAGCGCCTTGGCAGTCAGCGGGGCTCCCTTGGAGACCAGCACGCCGGAACCGCGCGGGGCGTCGTCGAGTTCGGGCTTGTCGACCACCAGGATCGCCAAGGCGATGGCGTTGTCGCCGCCTTCGCTGGCCAGCTGGTCTTCGGGTGCCAGCAGCGGGTTCAGCAGCGCAAGTGCCGACGCCGCGGGCGTTGCCAGGACGAGCCGGTCCGCGTGCAGTTCCTGGCCCAGGGTGCTCACCGTGTACGGGGTTGGCGACTGCCCGTCGTGGCGCACCGCGGTGACCGGCGAATTGCGCACCAGCGCCACGCCTGCCTCCCCCAGCTGGGAAACCAGGGCTTCGACCATGGTGTACATGCCGCCGTTCAGGCCGGCGACCCGGGAGCCTGCCGGCGCCGATTCCTGCAGCTTGGTGACGGCGCGAGCCAGCGAACCGGTCTCCAGCATCGCTTGGCGCAGGCCAGGGGCAGCGGCGTCAATGGAAATCTTGGCGGGGTCGGTGGAATAGACCCCGTTGACGACCGGGGCCACCAGCTGGTCCAGCACCGCCTGGCCCATGCGGGAACGAACCACCTCGGCAATGGACAGCGGCTCGGTAGCCCACTTCTTGTTCATCGGAGTGATCAGGTCCGCCGCGGCGCGCACGGTGGCGGGCCGGCCGATGATCGAGCGCACCTCGTCGGTGCGCACATTGCCCGGGATGCCCAGCAAGGCGGTTTCAGGCATCGGGTGGGCCAGGATGTCCTGCTCCTCGCCCTGGACGAGCCAGGCCCGCGCACCTGAGGTCTTGGCAATCTGCCCGCCCAACTCCAGCTCGTCGAGGTAGGAGGCAACAATGCCTCCGCGCAGCGCGAAGGATTCCGCGCCGGCATCGATGGCCAGCCCGGCGACTTCGGTCGTGCGCACGCAGCCGCCGAAGGTACCGGTTGCTTCCAGCACGGTTACTTCGTGTCCGGTCTGGCGAAGCTCACGGGCAGCGACCAGCCCGGCGATGCCGCCGCCGACCACTACCGCATGCGGTGCCGATGGCTTCTCAGCCTGGTCCGCTGATCCGGTTTTCGCTAGGCGTGCTTCGCTGGCGCTGCGCACCTTTTCCAGCAGGCGCAAGGCGTGCGCCGCGGCATCGTTGGCAATATCCCGTCGCGGCTTGGATGCACCGGTGGCTTGCGCTGATTCCCCTGCGCGCACATTGCGTTGTTCCTTGCTCACGTGCCTTGCACCTTCCACCTTCACGATATGCCGAGGCCCTGTCCCGCTGGCCGTGGCGTCGAGGGCCAGTGGGACACGGCGTTAAACCTAGCTTAGACCTGTTGAATTACAGCGAGTGAATGAGCTCGACCACACGGGTCAGCACGGTTGGGTCGGTGGTCGGGGGAACACCGTGGCCCAGGTTCACCACGTGGCCGCGGGCCTTCTTGCCGGCCGCAACCACCTCGCGCACGTGCGCTTCGAGGACTTCCCATGGGGCTGCCAGCAGTGCCGGGTCGATATTGCCCTGTACCGAAACGTCCTGGCCCAAACGCTCGATCGCCGTTGCAAGCGGGATGCGGTAATCCACGCCGACTGTATCCACGCCGGCATCGCGCATCGCGGTCAGCAGCTCGCCGGTGCCGGTGCCGAAGTGGATCAGCGGCACGCCCAGATCGCGGACGTAGTCCAGGGACTTCACCGAGTACGGGGCGACATGCTTCTGGTAGTCCGGCAGCGACAGCGACCCGGCCCACGAGTCGAAGAGCTGGGCGGCCGAGGCGCCGGCCTCGACCTGCGCGCGCAGGAACTGGCCCGAGGCGTTAGCTGCCCAGGTCATCAGCCCGTCCCAGACCTCCGCATCGGTGTGCATCATGGTGCGCGGGCCCAGGTGGTCGCGGCTCGGCTTGCCCTCGACCATGTAGGCGGCCACGGTGAACGGGGCACCGGCGAAACCGATCAGCGGGGTCTTGCCCAGCTCTGCTACGGTCAGGCGCACCGCTTCGCGGATCGGTTCCAGCGACTCGTCGGTCAGCTCGGGAAGCGCCGCGACCTGTTCCATGGTGCGGATCGGGGTGTCCAGCACCGGGCCGACTCCTGGCACGATGTCCACGCCGATGCCTGCCAGGCGCAGCGGGATGACGATGTCCGAGAAGAAGATGCCAGCGTCCACCTTGTGGCGGCGCACCGGCTGCAGGGTGATCTCGCTGGCCATGGCTGGATCCAGGCAGGAGTCGAGCATGCTCACCCCTTCGCGCAGCTTCAGGTACTCAGGCAGCGAGCGGCCGGCCTGGCGCATGAACCACACCGGGTGATGCGAAGGCTTCTTGCCGGTCAAGGCTTGGATCAAAGCGGAATCTTGGGTACGTCCATCAAGCATCGGATGGTTCTGCGACAGGGTCATGCCCCAATTCTGCCAAGTCTTGGGATTAAAAGCCCATTTACGGCGTTCGCCCGCAGGTGAAGGTGAGCAAACTAACCCCACGGAACCATGCCATATTAGGCACACCTGCGTTGTCTGCCGGTATTTTCCGGCCTATTCTGGGGTCACTGTGGTTTTCTTATCTCTTGTCGCATCGCATTCGCAGCTCGATCTGGAGACCGTGGCACAGATCAGTGCTTCGGCCGATGGGCTGGCAGCTGCCTCCGTTAACGGATCGGCAGTTATCAATGGTGCCGTCGTGCTTGCTACGTGCAACCGCTTCGAGGTCTACGCAGACGTGGACCATGCGGAGGATGCAGCGGAACATCTGGTCAACGAGCTGGCCGCCAACGCAGGCCTCTCCCCCGAATTCCTGTCCCGCCGCCTGACCACGCTGGAAGGCGACCCGGTCATCGAGCACCTCTTCTCCGTCGGCGCCGGCCTGGACTCTGCCGTGGTCGGCGAACGCGAAATCGCTGGGCAGGTGCGTCGCGCCCTGACCCAGGCGCAGCAGGAGAAGACCACGACCAGCAACCTCACCCGGCTGTTCCAGAACGCCACCCGCGCAGCCAAGGATGTCGGTTCGAACACCAACCTCGGCACCCAGGGCAAGTCCGTGGTTTCGGTAGCCCTCGATCTGGCCGAAGAGCTACGCGATGAAGCCAGCGACTGGTCCGAACAGGACGTCGTGCTCTTTGGCACCGGTTCCTACGCTGGCGCCACGATGGCGTTGCTCAAGGAACGCGGGGTCCAGCGCATCTCGGTCTACTCGCATTCGGGACGCGCCGCAGATTTCACCGCCAAGCGCGGCGGATTCCCGTTGAACGACGAATTGCTGCCGCAGGCCCTACGCGAAGCCGACATCATCGTGGGCTGCTCCGGAGGCGGGCACCAGCTGGCCCGCGAAGAGCTCGAAGCCCTGCGGGTGAAGAACCACCCGCTGATCGCCATCGACATGGCGCTCACCCACGACTTCGACCCGACCCTGGTGGAACTGCCGGATGTCGAGCTGATTACCTTGGAATCGGTGCGCATGGCTGCCCCGACCGAACAGGCGATGGCCGTCCACGCGGCGAGCCGGATCGTCAAGAAGGCCACCGCTGAGTTCGCCGCAGCCCAGCGGGAACGCGAAGCCGACTTCGCGATTGTCGCCCTGCGCCAGCACACCAAGACCGTATTGGATGCGGAAATCGCCAAGGTCCGCGCACAGCACGGCTGCAGCGCCGCCGCCGAGGAAGTGGAACTCGCCATGCGCCGCATGGTGCGCCAGTTGCTGCACGTGCCGACCATGCGCGCCCGCGAGCTGGCAGGCGAAGGCCGCACCAGCGAGTATGTCGCGGCCTTGGAAACCCTCTACGGCTTGGAACTTGACCAGCCCGTTGCCGAGAAATCGGAACCACTGCAGGCCCAGGGCAACTGCCCTGCCGCGCCTGAAGTCAAATCAGCGTAGAAAATCTGATTTCCCGTCGGTTTTTTCCACTTTCCGCACAGAAGCATGGAATACTACTTCCAAGTAGATTACTCTCCCGACAATTCCTTCGATGACTTGGGAGCTGATCACTCTGCAGCTGGAAAGGCCCCATTCGACATGACGGAACTCGAAAATATCAAAGGCACCCGCCCCCAACGGATGCCACGTGAAGCGCGTCGGCGCCAGTTGCTGCAGGCAGCGCACCAGGTTTTCGTGGCCCACGGCTATCATGGCGCGTCGATGGACGAAATTGCTGAAGTCGCCTTGGTCTCCAAGCCGGTCCTCTACCAGCACTTCCCCGGCAAGCGCGAACTGTATCTCGCCTTGCTCGATTCCCACCTGGCCGACTTCAGCCGGCAGCTCGATGAAGCGATCCGCTCCACGAATGACAACCGCGAGCGTGTCTTCGCCACCATCAACACGTACTACAGCTACATCAAGGGCGAATCCCAGGCCTACCGCCTGATCTTCGAATCCGATGTCCTCTCCGATCCGCTGATCGCCCATCGCATCGAGCAGTTCAACAGCTCGCTGGCTTCCTCCATCGCCCGCGTCGTCGTCGAGGATACCGATATGAGCGAGGACGAAGGCCTGCTGGCAGGCCGCGCACTGGCCGGGCTCTCGCAGGTTTCGGCTCGCTATTGGGCCACCAGCGAGTCCTCGGTGGACCAGGAGGCAGCAGTCGAGCTGATCTCCCGTTTAGCTTGGCGCGGAATTTCGCAGTTCCCGAAGGAAAACTAGCTAAATTAGTGACCAGAGGCCCCACACGGGACACCTATTTCGTTCGAGAGGATCTGCGACAATCATGGAAATCCGCATTGGCATTCAGAATGTAGCCCGCGAAGTAGTGCTTGACTCCGAGCTGAGCAACGCCGAAGTCAACGAGCTGGTAGCGAAGGCTATCGCCGACGGAACCGTTCTGGCACTGAAGGATCCAAAGGGCCGCGAGGTATTGGTGCCTTCCGCTGGCATCGCCTACGTTGAGGTTGGCCCGGAAGAAGTGCGCCGCGTCGGCTTCGCACAGTAGCGCTTGCAGCTCGCCAAGGCCCCGCCTTGGCAGCTGGTGGCCGGTTTCGCCCGAATGCGAAACCGGCTATTTCTTTGCCCAAATAGTGATTCGAGTCACCGAGTCGTGATATTCCTTGGGTGTGACTGAACGAAGAATCCGAAGCCCCCGCCCGGTTCCCGCCAACTCGCTGGCCCAGCTGCTGCTCGGCCTGGAAGCGGAGTTCGAGGTGCCGGCACCTTTCGACGAGCAGACTTTGGAAGCCGCAGAGCAGGCGGTAGCCCAATTGCAGCTCCCCGACCAGGACGCGACCGGCATCCCTTTCTTCACCATTGATCCACCCGGCGCCACCGATCTCGACCAGGCGATGTTCCTTGAACGGCACGGCGACGGCTACACAGTGCACTACGCCATCGCCGACGTGCCAGCCTTCGTTGCCCTGGGCGGCCAGCTTGATGCGGTGGCCCGCCAACGCGGCCAGACCTACTATCTGCCGCACCGCAAGATCACCTTGCACCCGCCGCTGATCTCCGAGGACCAGGGCTCGCTGCTGCCGGGCAAGGAACGACCGGCATTCCACTGGAAAATTTCCCTGGACGCCGATGGCGCCCTCGGCAAGGTCGAACTGAACCGCGCGCGCATCCGTTCCAGGGCGCAGCTGGACTACGCCTCGGCCCAGGCCCGGCTGGATTCGGGAGAACCCGATGAGCAGCTCGAGCTGCTCGCCGAAATCGGCGCGGCCCGCCTGCGCCAAGAGCAACTGCGCGGCGGCGCCTCCTTGAACTTGCCGGATCAGGAAATTGAAGAAGCAGGCGAGGGCTACAAGCTGGTCAGCCGCACTCCCCTGCCGCTGGAAGGCCACAACGCGCAGATTTCCCTGCTCACCGGCATTGCCGCGGCCCGCATCATGCTCAAAGCCGGCGTGGGCATCTTGCGCACCATGCCTGCCCCGGACGACGCAGACCAGCGCGAATTCCGTACCCAAACACAGCTGCTCGGCACTCCGTGGGATGAATCGCTCAGCTACGGGCAGTACCTGCATGCATTGGACGTCAGCGACCCGAAGCAGCTGGTCATCATGCATCGCGCCGCCGCCCTGTTCCGCGGCGCGGACTACCAGGTCATCAATGGGCAGCCCGAGGAAGAACTCATCCAGGCGGCACTGGCAGCGCCCTACGCGCACACCACCGCGCCGCTGCGCCGTCTCGTGGACCGCTTCGTGCTGCTCACTTGCAACCTGCTGTCCACCGGCCAGCCGCTCCCGGCACAGCTCAGCTCGGCGTTGGAGGATCTGCCCGGGCTGATGCGCAGCAGCAGCACTGCCGCCAACCGGGTGAACAATGCGGCCGTTGACCTGCTCGAAGCCTATGTGCTCAAAACACGGGTCGGGGAAGAATTCCAGGCCATCGTGCTGAAGTCCGCTGAGCAGAAAGAGGACGGCAAGATTCGTCCCGGTGTCCTCCAGCTGGCAGATGAACCGATTACCGGATCCTTTACCGGATCCGCCCAGCCAGGCACCCTGGTGCGCGTGAAGCTGGTGCAGGCCGATCCCGAAGTGCGCAAGATCAGCTTCGAAATCGTGGCTTCGGACTCCTAAGCCCGGGTTTCCGGTCAAAACCGGCTATGCTTGGCCTATTAGCAATTAGGATGCCCGATCGCAATGGGCTGATAGATGAAACAGTTTTATGGCGACTTCCCAGCGGTCGCCATCCCGCAGGTGCTTGACCAAGCTACCGAGCGTGAAAGCAGCGATCGGCTCCGCTGGATTCGTACGGCACCCTGCATGCTCCCGGCTTCTTGCAAGCCGGAAGGGAACAGGTGCCGTGCCCGCATGAAACGAGAACACGGACATCGTGACTGACACGACGCTTTCGGCCGCAGCTGCCGAACCACAAGACAACGAGCCAACCCCCGCAGAACCGGCCAAGCAGAGTTTTGCCGATCTGAACGTTCGCGAAGACATTGTTGCTTCGCTCTCGGAAGCCGGGATCGAGTACCCCTTCCCGATCCAGGCGCTGACCCTGCCAGTTGCCCTGGGCGGCAACGACATCATCGGCCAGGCCAAGACCGGTACCGGAAAGACCCTGGGCTTCGGCATTCCTGCCCTGCAGCGCGTGATCCGCGAGGGCGACAAGGGCTACGGGGATCTTGAATTCCCCGGTGCCCCGCAGGCCTTGATCGTCGCACCGACCCGCGAGCTGGCCATCCAGGTCGGCGCCGACCTGGCCCAGGCTTCGAAGCACTCGAACATCTCGATCACCACCATCTACGGCGGGCGCCCCTACGAGGAGCAGATTGCCGCGCTGAAGGCCGGCACCGACGTGGTTGTGGGCACCCCGGGCCGCCTGATCGACCTGAACCGCCAGCGCGTGCTGAACCTCAAGCAGGTGCGCACCGTGGTGCTGGACGAGGCTGACGAGATGCTGGACCTCGGCTTCCTGCCGGATGTCGAGCGCATCCTGGCCGCACTGCCGCCGGTACGCCAGGCGATGCTCTTCTCGGCCACCATGCCCGGCGCCGTGATCACCATGGCCCGCCGCTACATGACCCGACCTACGCACATCCGCGCCCAGGACCCGGGCGATGACGATTCGTTGACCAAACGCAACATCCGCCAGCTGGTCTACCGTGCGCACAACATGGACAAGGACGAGATGGTCGCTCGCCTGCTGCAGGCCGAAGGCCGCGGCAAGACCATCATCTTCACCCAGACCAAGCGCTCGGCTGCCAAGCTGTCTGATGAGCTGGTGGACCGCGGCTTCAATGCCGGTTCGCTGCACGGCGATCTGGGCCAGGGCGCCCGCGAGCAGGCGTTGAAGGCCTTCCGCTCGGGCAAGGTCGACATCCTGGTCGCCACCGACGTCGCGGCCCGCGGCATCGACGTGGATGACGTCACCCACGTGGTCAACCTGCAGTGCCCGGATGACGAGAACACCTACCTGCACCGTGTGGGCCGCACCGGCCGTGCCGGCAACACCGGCACCGCGGTGACCTTCGTGGACTGGGACTCGGTGCCGCGCTGGTCGCTGATCAACAAGGCGCTGGGCCTGAACGTTCCCGAGCCGGTGGAAACCTACTCCTCGTCGCCGCACTTCTTCACCGACCTGGATATCCCCAAGGGCACCAAAGGCCGGCTGCAGCGTGCCAAGAAGACTGCCGCCGCCGAGGGCGATGGTTCGCCGCGCCGCGAGGAATCAGCGCGCACCCCGCGCCGCCGCAGCAATTCGCGCACCCGCACCCGCACCGTGAACGGCGTGCAGACGCGCCAGCGCGGCGGGCAGGGCTCCGGTGCCGAGCAGGACGGCGCACGCCACGGCCATTCCAAGGGCAAGCAGGATCGTCCGGCACGCGAAAACGAGCGCCACCGCGAAACCCATGTGGCCGGCGAGGAGCAGGCAGCGGCCGAGGGCGCAGCACCGGCACGCCGCCGCCGTCCGCGCCGCCGCACCCGCAGCACCGAAGCAGGCGGCCAGGACTGATCCCAGTCCAATCGGCCAGTCAACTTTTCCGAAAGGAACTCACACCAGCGGTGCTCGCTCTACCCGAAGAACCAGCTTTGCCTGATGCTGGAACACCAGACGCCCACGCGTCCGGCGTTCCAGCCTCGGGCAATACCGTGTACCACGGCGACAACCTCTCCATCCTCGGCGCCCTGCCCGATCAGAGCTTCACCCTGATCTACGTGGACCCGCCATTCAACACCGGACGCAAGCAGACCCGCGCCCAGCGCACCATGGTCCGCGCTGCCGAAGGCGAAGGCGACCGCACCGGATTCAAGGGGCGCGAGTACAACACCGAGCTGGGGATCGCCCGGTCGTATCACGATGCCTTTGACGACTACCTCAGCTTCATCGAGCCGCGGCTGCGCGAGGCCCACCGCCTGCTGGCCGAGGACGGCACGCTCTACGTGCACCTGGATTACCGCGAGGTGCATTATGTGAAGGTGCTGCTCGACGGGATTTTCGGCCGGGAGTGCTTCCTGAACGAACTGATCTGGGCTTACGACTATGGGGCTCGTGCCAAGAGCCGCTGGCCGGCCAAGCACGACACCATCCTGGTCTATGTGAAGGATCCGAAGAAGTACCACTTCGATTCGGCCGAGGTGGATCGCGAACCGTATATGGCTCCCGGACTGGTGACCCCGGAGAAGCGCGCCCTGGGCAAGCTTCCCACGGATGTCTGGTGGCACACGATCGTCTCGCCTACTGGCAAGGAAAAGACCGGCTATCCGACGCAGAAGCCCGAAGGCGTGCTGCGCAGGATCGTGGCCGCGTCCTCGCGCCCCGGCGATTGGGTGCTGGACTTCTTCGCCGGTTCCGGCACCACCGGTGCGGTGGCGGCGAAGCTGGGACGCCAGTATGTGCTGATTGACCAGAACGTCGAAGCCATCGAGGTGATGAAGGCCCGATTGCCTGAAGGCACCACTTACATCGAGGCCTGAGTCCCAGTCCCCTCGGCGATTATTCTTTGCAGCATGTCCGGCTCGGTGAGATTCTCACCGAGCCGGTTCAGCTTTCCGGTCCCGTGGTAGTCCGACGAGCCGGTAACGATCAGATCGTGCTCGGCGGCCAGCTCGAGCAGCCAGGATTTCCCCTCTGCGGTATTGTCCCGGTGGTGCACTTCAACCCCGGCCAGACCGGCCTCGATCATCTCGTAGAAGGTCGAGTCGGGAACCACCCGTCCCCGGGCTGAGGCCTTGGGATGCGCGAACACCGGAACGCCGCCAGCTTCCCGTACCAATTGCACGGCAGTGGCCGGATTCACCGCTGGATGCGACACGTAATAGCGCGAACGCGAGGACAGGATGTTGGCAAACGCCTCGTTGCGGTTCTCCACCACTCCCGCGGTCACCAGCGCATCGGCAATATGCGGGCGGCCAACGGTGGAGCCCGGAAGGCAATGCTCCCCCACCAGATCCCAGCTGATCGGATAGTCCTCGGCCAGCAGATCGACAATGCGGCGGGCGCGGATGATCCGCGAGTTCAGCGCGCGGCCCAGCTCATCGAGCAGTGGCTGGTAGGTGGGGTCGTGCAGGTAGCTGAGCAGGTGCACGCTGATGCCGTGGGCATCCTGGCAGGTGATTTCCATGCCCGGAACGAACCCCAGTCCCAGCTTCCGCGCCTGCGCCGTGGCTTCGTCCCAACCGCTGGTCTGGTCATGATCTGTCAACGCCACGACATCCAGGCCGGCAGCCGACGCTGCGCGCATCAGCTCGGACGGAGTTTCAGTTCCGTCGGACACATTGGAGTGGGTGTGCAGGTCAATTCGCATATGCCTAGGTTATCCCCTGCGCTGATTCTTTGCTGGGATACACCTGATGGTGACACACTTGGAGCATGACCAATCAAGATTCAACTGCACCAAGCACTGATCAGCCGTTGGAAGACCGCGTGAACAACCGTTCCCAGCGTCCAACGTCCAAGGCATTCCAGGAATTCATGGCCTCCTCGTGGGCCCAGGACACCTCGGACTTGCCAGAGCAGGATGCCGCTGCCAGCTACGCGGCGGCCCGTCGTGTCAAGCTCTCGGAAAACTTCACAGGCGAACGCATCGTAATCCCGGCCGGCCCGCTCAAGGTCCGTTCCAACGACACCGACTACCGCTTCCGCCCGCATTCGGCCTTCGCCCACCTCACCGGTCTGGGCGTCGACCACGAGCCCGACGCAGTACTGGTCATGGAACCAACCGATGACGGCGCAGGTGAGCACGGCTCCAACCATGTCTCCACCCTGTACTTCGCGCCGATGGCCGGCCGCGACACCACCGACTTCTACCTGAACTCGCGGTCCGGCGAATTCTGGGTCGGCCCGCGCCCTACCCTCTCCTCGCTGTCGGCACGCACCGGGATGCCTACCGACTCGCTGGAACAGCTGGAAATGGCGATCACCAAGAACTCCGGCCCGCAGGCCCTGGGCGGCATCCGCATCCGCCTGGTGCGCGAAGTCGACCTGAACATCGAGGCGCTGGTGGACACCTCGCGCATCAACACCGGGCAGGACTTGGAAGCCAGCGACGCCCTGGATACCGAGCTGTCCGAGTTCGTTTCCGAGCTTCGCCTCATCAAGGACGAATACGAAATCGCGGAGCTGCGCAAGTCGGTTGCCGCAACCATCAACGGTTTCGAAGATGTGGTGCGCAACTTGGACAAGGCCGTCGCCCACGAACGCGGCGAACGCGTTGTCGAAGGCGCCTTCTTCGCCCGTGCCCGCCTTGAGGGCAACGAGCTGGGCTATGACACCATCGCCGCCTCGGGCAACAACGCCACCATCTTGCACTGGATCCGCAACACCGGATCCGTCAAGCCGGGCGAGGTGCTGCTGCTGGACGCCGGTGTCGAGGCCGAATCGCTGTACACCGCGGACATCACCCGTTCGCTGCCGGTGTCAGGCAAGTACACCGAGGTACAGCGCAAGGTCTACCAGGCCGTACTGGATGCCGCCGATGCCGCGTTCGCCGCGGCCAAGCCGGGACTGAAGTTCCGCGACCTGCACCAGATCGCTACCCGCGTCCTGGCCGAGCGCCTGTCCGACTGGGGCCTGTTGCCGGTCTCCGTGGAAGAAGCAATGGATCCAGAAGGCCAGCATCACCGCCGCTGGATGCCGCATGGCACCAGCCACCATCTGGGCCTGGACGTGCACGACTGCGCGCAGGCACGCGCCGACCTGTACCTGGATGCCAAGCTGGAAGAAGGCATGGTCTTCACCATCGAACCTGGCCTGTATTTCAAGGACGAGGATTTGGCGATCCCCGAAGAATACCGCGGCTTGGGCGTGCGCATCGAGGATGACATTCTGGTCACCGCCGATGGCGCCGAGAACCTGAGCGTTGCCCTGCCGCGCAAGCCTGACGAGGTCGAAGCGTGGATGGCTAAGCTGCGCGGCTGAATCCTCCGGCAGCGTTAAACGGCGAAGGCCTGGGTGCGGTTACCGTGGTAACTGCACCCAGGCCTTGCTTGTGCCCGGCTGTCGCCTAGCCTTCCGAATCCTTGCGGGATGCCGAGTCCTGGTCAGGTTCTTCGGCTTGGGCTTGCGGCTGCTGCGAGGTATCAACCTTCGGCTCGACTTCCGACAGGTCCTGCGCTTCCTTGGCCTCGGATGCCGGTGCTTGGGCTTCCTCCTTGGCCGGCTGTGCCGCTGGAGCTGCTGGCTGGGCCTCGTTCACTCGCACGCCATAGCGCGGGCGGCCATCTGGCAGGTCGGGGAACTGCGAGCTGCGCTCCGCGCCCGTTGCGGGCTGCGCACCACTGGCCGGTGCGGCCGCGGCAGGCTGTGCTGGAGGCGTGGCGGGGACGGCAGGCGCCTGCTGCTGCGGGGCCTGGGAAGCTGGGTGCGCCGGGGCCTGCTGCGGGCGCATAGGCAACTTGGAGGCCAGGGTGCGGGCAGCCTGCGCATGCTCGAAATCAACCACTACGTCGAAGCTGGTGGCCACGAACTGGCTGGAAGACGCGAAGTCGCGCTTGCCACGACGGGTCGAATAGCTGATCACGCCAGCGATCATCCAGATAGCCATGCCCAGGCCGATTGCGGAGAGAATCTGGTACAGCCCGTTTCCGCCGCCCCCGAAGAGCGTCAGCAGCAGGCCGACGAACAGGCCCATCATGCCGCCCTGGGCCGCACCGGCCAGCGCCACGCGCGGGTAGGAAAGCTTCGCGGTGACCCGCTCCACGGTGCGCACGTCGTTGCCGACGATGCTTACCGCAGCAACCGGGAAATCATTATCGGCCAGGTAATCCACGAGCTTCTGGGCATCGAGATAGCTGGTGTAACGTCCAAGCAGTTCTCCGCGCGGCAGGCCGCTGGTGCTAATCGAATTTACTCCATGAGGCGAGGTCATATCTATATTGTGCACGGGTTTACTGTGAGCCTGCATAGTTGTGAAGCAACTATCGCTGTGGGTGAAAGAAACAGGGCGTCGCCTGTGGCTTGGCACACCGGGAACAGGCCGTGAACGCGATAGTCTAGGAAGGTGAGCGCACAAGTGTCTAAAATCTTCGTCGCCCGGCTGCTCGGGCTTGATGTCTTTGACCCCTTGGGCGACCGCCTAGGCCGTTTACGCGATGTCGTGGTGGTCTCCCGCGGCCCCAAGAAACCCGCCGCCTGCGTGGGCCTGGTCGTCGAGGTCCCCGGCAAGCGGCGGGTCTTCGTTCCGATGACCCGCATCCAGTCCATGGAAGCCAACCAGGTGATCTGCAACGGCCTGGTGAACATGCGCCGCTTCCAGCAGCGCGGCCAGGAAATTCTGGTGGCCGCCGAAATGTTCGACCGCACCATCACCTTCACTGACGGGTCCGGCCGCGGCGTCATCGAGGATATCGGCCTTGCGCAGACCCGTCGCGGCGACTGGGAAATCAACGAATACTATGTCCAGCGCGGCGAACCGACCGCCAATCTGCTGGGCCTGCGTTCGCGCCGCCGCAACAAGGTCCTGGTCTCCTGGGACGAGGTCAGCCACGGTTCGAAGAGCGAACCGCAGTCCGCTGACACCTTCGTGGCAGCCCACGACGAGATGAAGCCCGCAGACTTCGCCGACGCCTTGCACGAAATGAATGAGAAGCGACGCCTGGAAATTGCCGCCCATCTGCAAGATGAGCGCTTGGCTGACGTGCTCCAGGAGCTCCCGGACCGCGAGCAGGTGGAAATCCTCTCCGCACTGGGGCTGGAACGCGCCGCGGACGTGCTTGAGGAAATGGACCCGGATGACGCGGCCGACCTCCTGGCCGAAGTCAGCGAAGAGACCAAGCACCAGCTGCTGGATCTGATGAACGAGGAAGAGGCCAAGGACGTCCGCCGCCTGCTCGCCTACCCCGAAGGCACCGCCGGATCGATCATGACCCCTGTTCCGGTCATCCTCACCCCGGAATCCACGGTCGCGGAAGCTTTGGCCTCGGTGCGTCTGGAGGAGTTGAGCCCCGCGCTGGCTTCCACCGTGTATGTGGTGCGCCCGCCTCTGGAAACCCCCACCGGACGCTACCTGGGCCAAGTTCACATCCAGGCGCTGCTGCGTGCCGCTCCCCCGGAACCGCTGGGCGATATCCTAGATACCGAGCTGGAACCGATGTCGGATCTGGCCAATATCACCGAAGTGGTTCGCCATTTGGCCACCTACAACCTCACCAGTGTAGGCGTGACCAACAAGGAGGGCCGGCTGGTCGGCGCCATCACCGTGGATGACGTGCTGGACCACATCCTTCCGGATGACTGGCGTTCCCAGGACTAGCCAACGCCCCAACTACCCACCAGCAGCAAAGGAGTTCCAGCTATGGCTGAGCAGCGCAAGAGTAACGGCCTGGATACCCCGCTTGCAGCACGGCAACGCTTCTGGCCGCGGTTCTCCCCGAACCCCGACCTCTTCGGTTCGGCCACGGAGAAGTTCGCCCGCTTCATGGGCACCCCGCAGTTCCTGCTGTACATGACGGTATTCTGCGCCTTCTGGCTGATCTGGAATTCGGTCGCGCCGATCAATTGGCGTTTCGACGATGCCACCATCGGCTTCACCGCGCTGACGCTGATGCTTTCCCTGCAGGCTTCCTACGCGGCTCCGCTGCTGCTGCTGGCGCAGAACCGCCAGGATGACCGCGACCGCGTCTCGCTGTCCGAGGACCGCGCCCGTGCAGAACGCAACCTGTACGACACCGAGTACCTGACCCGCGAGCTGGCTTCCCTGCGTCTGGCCCTGCGCGATGTCGCCACCCGCGACTACGTCCGTTCAGAATTGCGCAATGTCCTTGAAGAGCTGCTGGAAACCACCGACGGCGAAGAGCTGCACCTGCGCGCCAAGAAAAAAGGCGGCAACAAGAACTCCCAGCCGCAAACCGGGATGATCGAAACCGTCAAGCCCCAGCAGAGCCAGCACCGGAAGAACCACTGAGCATTGAGCAACACCCCAGAACTCCTCGCCGCCCTCGCACAAGTCAACGACCCGGAGCTTCGCCGGCCCATCACCGAATTGGGCATGGTGGAATCCGCTGAATTGGCCGATGGCACGGCCACGGTGAAAATCTTGCTGACCATCGCCGGTTGCCCGATGCGCTCCACCATCGAGCAGGACGCCACTGCGGCCCTGCTGGCCGTCGCCGGCGTGCAGCACGTCGAGGTGCAGCTGGGTGTCATGGATCCGCACCAGCGGGCAGCGTTGCGCGAGTCCCTGGCCAGCCGCCGCACGCCGTTCTCCGACCCTGCGTCCTTGACCCGGGTGATCGCGGTGGCCAGCGGCAAGGGCGGAGTCGGCAAGTCGTCGCTGACCGCGAATCTTGCCTGCCAGCTGGCAGCCCAGGGGCTGAAGGTCGGACTGATCGACGCCGATGTGCACGGCTTCTCCATTCCCTCGTTGATGGGAATCTCGCAGAACCCCACCCGGGTGGATGAGATGATCTTGCCTCCGGTAGCGCACGGGGTGAAGGTCATTTCCATTGGCATGTTCCTGGATTCCAACCAGCCGGTGATCTGGCGTGGACCGATGCTGCACCGCGCCTTGGAACAGTTCCTTTCGGATGTCTACTTCGGCGACCTGGACTACCTGTTCCTCGACCTGCCGCCCGGCACCGGGGACATGGCGATCTCAGTTTCCCAGCTGCTGCCCAATAGCGAGCTCCTGGTGATCACCACCCCGCAGTCCACTGCGACAGAGGTTGCCGAACGCGCCGGCACCATCGCCTTGCAGACCAAGCAGAAGGTGATCGGCGTGGTGGAGAACATGAGCTTCCTGCAGCTGCCCGACGGCACGCGCATGGAGGTCTTCGGTTCCGGCGGCGGCGCCAAGCTCAGCGACTCGCTGAGCCAGCAACTGGGATACCCGGTCGAGCTGCTGGCCCAGATTCCATTGGAAGAATCCGTACGCGTGGGCTCGGATCACGGCCAGCCGGTGGTGCTCAGCACCCCGGATGCTCCGGCCGCCGCGGCAATGCGGGAGCTTGCAGGAAAATTGGAACAGCGACCGCGCGGACTTGCCGGGCGATCGCTGCCAATGACTTTCTAAAGTGGGTTGCAGGCCTAGGTTGCTTCGGAGTCGAACGGAGCCGGTTCGTTGGCGCCCAGCTGCTGCTGCGTGGTGATGGAAGGAACCGCGGTACGCACCGGAGCCGGGGCCACCGTCTTGGCAGGGGCACCCTTGGCAACATTCACGGCATCATCGAATTCATCGATAAGCGCTTCCTTGATGATTCGGCGAGGATCATACTGGCGGGGATCCAGCTTCTTCCAGTCGATATCGGCAACTTCGTCGCCGACTTCCTCGCGCAGCTGCTCCTTGGCCCCATTGGCCATGCGCCGCACTTCCTTGACCAGGTTCGCTAGCTTTTTGGCGTACTCGGGAAGCTTTTCGGGGCCCAGAATAACGACCGCAAGCACGGCGAGAACGACAAACTCGCCACCATTAATACCAAAAAGATCCACGTAAGAAGATTACCTTGTTCCAGAGCGACTGACGAAGTCACCGCGCCATGCCAACGGTGAACACCCGGTGAACGGGGTTAGCTGGCGGCGCGCAAGCCTCGCGGGATGCGTGGCAACGACATGGTCTTGGCTGGGCGATTTGCCGGATTGCGGTGAGCCAGCGCGTCTCGCAGCATGGCTCGGCCACGGTGGATCCGCGAGCGCACCGTGCCTAGCTTCACGTCCAATATGCGTGAGACTTCCTCGTAGGAGAAGCCTTCCATGTCGCACAGGACGATGGCCGCACGGAACTCCGGGGACAGGGCGCGCAAGGCCTCTTGCACGTCGACATCCAGGTTGTTGAATTCGAAATAGCGTTCCGGGGTCACAGCTGTACCGGGCATCCGGTCTTCGCTTCCCTCGGCGAAACGATCGAAGCGGATCTTGCTCTTGCGCCGCGCCTGGTCCAGGAACAGATTGGTGGTGATGCGGTGCAGCCACCCGCCCATGGTTCCCGGGGTGTAGTTCTCCAGTGCCTTGAACGCGCGAACAAATGCCTCTTGGGAAAGGTCCTCGGCATCCTGGCGGTTGCCAGTCAACCGGTAGGCCAAACGGAAAACCCGCTGCCCATGCTCCTGGACCATCTGGTCCCAGGTCGGGGTCGCGGTTTCGCCAGTCGCAGCGGCAGAAACAGATTCACTTCGTGCATTGTTCACACTCCAAGTATGAAATGGGAAGCTGAGCTGAAGCTAAGAATCCTCTGCGCGAGAACCTGCAAGTTCAACAATTTCGGGTAACGGCGTAGGTACGATTGATACTGGCCACGCCAATTCAACTCTTGAGGACCACCGCAGATGCCTTCGATGAATCCAGAACTCTTTGCGAGCTGGACCTACGCCCAGACCCACGTCAACGAGCCGGAGCATGTCGCCGCGGTTCGCGAGCGCGCGGAAGACCTGGGCGTGCGGTGCATTGACCCGGCGGGCCGCTCAATGCTGCAGCTGCTGTGCACCCTGCGCCAGCCGCGCAACGTCGTGGAAATCGGTTCCGGCGTGGGTGTCGCGTCCCTGGCAATGCTGGAAGCCATGGGCAGCGCCATGACGCTGACCGCGATCGAACCGGATCTGGAACACGCCAATGCGATGCGGCAGGGCCTGCGCGACTCGTCAATACCTTCGGCCCGCGCCCGCATCATCAATGAGCGTGCGGAGAACGTCCTATCGCGCTTGGCGGACCACGCCTACGATCTGGTGCTCATCGATGCCGGCGCCGAACTGCTGCTCGAATATGTAGCCGAAGCCAAGCGGCTGGTGGGAACCGGCGGCGTGATCATCGTGAACAATGCCTTCGACGAGCACCGCCTGGCCAAGCCCGCAGTGCGACGGCCTTCCACCGTCACGACCCGCGATGCACTGCGCATGATGCGCGAGGATCCGCGGCTGCAAACTCACCTTGTCCCAACCGAGCAGGGATTGTTCGTGGCAACTGTCCTTCCGGCCAGGCCGGCCACGCGGCGCTAGGAGCCATTTTCAGGCAAAACGAAGGACCGACATTTCTGCCGGTCCTCAATAGCCGCACGAGCACCTCGTGCGGCCAAGCTGGAACTTGAGCAACCCTACTCGGTGACCTTGAGCAGGCACTCGCGCAATTCGGTTGCCTCGTCGTTGTTCAACTCGACCACCAGTCGTCCGCCTCCGTCGATTGGCAGGCGCAAGATGAGGCTGCGGCCTTCCTTAGCGACTTCCATTGGCCCGTCACCGGTGCGTGGCTTCATAGCAGCCATTAAGCTGTTCCCTTCGTCTGTGGCTAACGCATGCGTTGGCGCCTGCCACGCATGCAACCGAATGCCTAGTCCATCCTCAGCAAGGAATCCCGGCTGAGTTGGGACACTTATCTCTTATTATTACTAATTTTCGTTCGTGTCGCTAATCACACGCCGTGACTCCAGGTCACGAATCGTATTCTCGAGGTTGGTGATTTCGGCCGCCAGGACATCGAGCACATCATCGACCTGGTCGCAACGGTAGCCGCGCAAGCCCAGGGAGAAGCGGACCTTGTCCACGTCCTCGGCGCGCGGATTCTTGGGCAGCAGCACCGGTGGCAGCGACGCCTGGTGCTCGACCAATCCGGTGATGGCCTCCCCGGTGGATTCGAAGTGGCGGCCGGCTGGCACGCTCTTCCGCTGGCTGGAGAGCAGCAGCGCGACCGCGCCGACCAGCAATACCGCAATGGCAATCAGGAGCGTTGGCATCCGTTACTGCCCCTTCGCCAAGTTGCCGACCTTCTGGTTCTCCTGATGTGCGCGCAGCACCAGATCCACCGCTTCGTCAGGATCATCCGTGATCGTGAACAGGTCCATATCAGCCGGCGATATGGTGCCTTCGGCAACGAGCGTGCTGGCCATCCAGTCCACCAAGCCTCCCCAGTAGTCGGTGCCGACAAGCACGATCGGGAAACTGGTGATCTTCTTGGTCTGCACAAGGGTCAGCGCTTCGAAGAGTTCATCAAGGGTGCCGAAACCGCCAGGCAGCACAATGAAGCCCTGCGAGTACTTCACGAACATCGTCTTGCGCACGAAGAAGTAGCGGAAGTTCAGGCCCTTGTTCACCGAGGCATTCAGTCCGGTCTCGAAGGGAAGCTCAATTCCCAGGCCCACCGAGATCCCGTCCTTCTCGGCGGCACCCTTGTTGGCGGCTTCCATTGCGCCAGGGCCGCCACCGGTGATCGTGGTGATGCCTTCCTCGGCCAGGCGGCTGCCGACACGCTCGGCCATCGCGTAGTAAGGGCTGTTCCGGTCGGTGCGCGCCGAACCGAAAACTGCAATGGCGGGTCCGGTATCGGCCATGGTTCCAAAGCCGCTGACGAATTCCGATTGGATCCGCAGCACTCGCCACACATCGGTGTGCGTGACGTCGGCCTGCGGACTGTCCAGGAGATAGTGGTCAAGCTGATCTTCTGGCTGCTTCCCTGGCCAGCTCGCTTCGATGTGGTGCTTTTGCCCGATCCGGGCATTTTCTTCACTCTTACGCTGATGAACCATGCCTTCACTCTATCGGTTAGTTCTGCCCATCCTTGGATGTGACCTACCGCTGCTTGAAGAACAGTTTGATAACAACTCGATGTGACGTGGTCGAAGAGTCGCGTAGCCGGCGTCACATCAAGTAATGTCTACAACATGAAAAGCGATCATCAGGCTCAGGCTTCTTCTGACGGCCCTATCGTCCAGCTGACTGGGGTCAATAAGCACTACGGTGCGCTGCATGTGCTCAATGACATCAATCTCGAAGTCACCAAGGGCGAGGTCGTTGTGATCCTCGGCCCTTCCGGCTCGGGCAAGTCGACGTTATGCCGCGCCATCAACCGGCTTGAAACCATCGATGAAGGCACCATCAAGATTGACGGCAAGACCCTTCCCGAAGAAGGAAAGGCGCTGGCCAATCTGCGTGCAGATGTCGGCATGGTCTTCCAGTCGTTCAACCTCTTCGCCCACAAGTCGATCTTGGAAAACGTGACCCTCGGACCGATCAAGGTCAAGGGCATGAAGAAGGACGAAGCGAAGAACTTGGCAATGCAGTTGCTGGAGCGGGTCGGCGTGGCCAACCAGGCCGGCAAGCTGCCGGCACAGCTTTCCGGCGGCCAGCAGCAGCGCGTGGCGATCGCCCGCGCACTGGCCATGAAGCCGAAGGTCATGCTCTTCGACGAACCGACCAGCGCCCTGGACCCGGAAATGATCAACGAGGTCCTGGACACCATGGTCGGACTGGCGAAGGAAGGCATGACCATGCTCGTGGTCACCCACGAGATGGGCTTCGCGCGGAAGGCCGCGGATCGCGTGATCTTCATGGCCGACGGCCAGATCGTCGAGCAGGCCGCACCGGAAGAATTCTTCACCAATCCCAAATCCGACCGTGCCAAGGACTTCCTTGGCAAGCTGATCACCAACCACTGATTTCATCATCACGCATCCACTAGGAGGAACAATGCGCAAGACTCGTTTCGGTACCGTAGCCGCAATGGCCGCCGTCGCAGCCCTGGCCCTGACTTCATGCGGCGGCTCCGGCGATAGCGAAGCCGACGGCGACAAGATCCGCATCGGCATCAAGTTCGACCAGCCAGGCCTCGGCTTCAAGGACGGCGACAACTACACCGGTTTCGATGTGGACGTCGCCAAGTACGTAGCCAACGAATTGGGCTACACCGAGGATCAGATCGAATTCGTTTCGGCCCCTTCGGCCAACCGCGAGACCATGCTGCAGAACGACCAGGTCGACATGATCTTCGCGACCTACTCGATCACCGATGAGCGCAACAAGGTCGTCGACTTCGCCGGCCCGTACTTCGTTGCCGGCCAGGACCTGCTGGTTCCAGCCGACTCGGATATTGCCGGCCCGGAAGATCTTGACGGCAAGAACCTCTGCTCGGTCACCGGTTCCACCTCGGCCCAGAAGGTCAAGGACAACTACGCCCAGAACACCAACCTGCAGGAGCTTCCGGGCTACGCAGAGTGCACCACCCAGATGAGCGGCGGCACCATTGACGCGGTGACCACCGATGACATCATCCTCGCGGGTCTGGCTGCGCAGCCAGCCTACAAGGGCAAGTTCAAGGTAGTTGGCGCGCCGTTCTCGGAAGAGAACTACGGCGTGGGCCTGCCTGATGGCACCGACAAGTGCGCCGACATCAACGCGGCGATCACCAAGATGATCGAGTCCGGCGAATGGCAGAAGGCCCTGGACAAGAACACCGAAGGCACCGGCTACAAGCCAAACGCTGAGACCAACCCGCCAACCCTTTCGGATTCCTGCGCCTAGCAGCACCTGATGCAATGGGGGCCAAACGCAGCGTGTTTGGCCCCCATCTGCAATCTGCGTTACTCCGGTAACCGGCTGATGCAGGTATCGGACCCATAGCCACTTGGCCGGTATTCCGGCCATCGAGACAGAGGCTTGCAGTGGAGAACTATTTATCCATATTCACTGAGTACGACATTCCCGGAGCTTTCTGGGTCAATATCCAACTAACGTTCTGGGCTGCCATTGGCGCCCTCGTTCTGGGCACTATTCTGGCCCTGCTGCGCATCTCTCCCGTAGGGAGCTTCCAGGCCATTGGCACCAGCTACGTCAACTTGATCCGCAATACGCCGCTGACCATCATCATCCTGTTCTGCGTGCTGGCGCTCTATGGCCAGCTCGGATTCGTGCTCAGCTCAGACTTCCAGAACAACTTCTTCCGCTTGGCCGTCCTTGGCCTTGCGGTCTACCACGCGGCGTTCGTGTGCGAAGCCATCCGTTCCGGCGTGAACACGGTTCCGCTGGGACAGGCGGAAGCTGCCCGTGCCATCGGTTTGAGCTTCTTGCCCGCAGCACGCATGGTGATCTTGCCGCAGGCCTTCCGCGGAGCCATCGTGCCGCTGGGCAACACCCTGATCGCCTTGATCAAGAACTCCACGGTCGCGGCGGTCGGTTCGGTAGCCACCGAATCCTCCTCGGTCATGAAGACCATGATCGAGTTCCGTGCCGATATCGTCATCCCGATCTTCTTGACCTTCGCGGTGGGCTTCGTGATCATCGTTATTCCAGTGGGCCTGCTGACCACGTGGGCTTCGAAGAAACTGGCGGTGGCACGATGAGCGCCTCGATTCTTTTCGATACGCCCGGGCCCAAGGCCCGGCGCCGCATCCTGGCTGTCAACATCATCGGTGCCCTGATTGCCCTGGGCATCGTTGCTTGGATCATTTTGGGCCTCGCCGCCAAGGACCAGATGCAGGCTTCCCAGTGGGATGACTTCATCGAGTCGAGCACCTGGAAGAACTACTTGCTGCCCGGCTTGTGGAACACCGTCAAGGCCGCCATCTTCGGCATTGTCGGTTCGGTGATATTCGGCCTGATCTTCGGTGTTGGACGCCTGGCGCAGAACAAGCTGATCAACGGTGTATCCACCGTGATTGTCGAATTCTTCCGTGCGGTTCCAGTGCTGCTGATGATCGTGTTCTTCAACGTCTTCTTCTCCCGCTCATTGCAGCTGCCAGGAGATACCGCGATGTGGGCCGTGGTCGCAGCACTGATCTTCTACAACGGCTCGGTCGTTGCGGAGCTGGTCCGTTCCGGAGTGCACAATCTGCCCAAGGGCCAACGCGAAGCCGGTATCGCGATCGGCCTGACCCGCGGCAAGTCCCTGCGCTACATCGAGATTCCGCAGGCACTGGTGGCCATGCTGCCAGCGCTGATCGGCCAGTTCGTGGTGATCTTGAAAGACTCGGCCCTGGGCTACATCATCAGCTTCAACGAGCTGCTGTTCTTCGCCCGCACCTACTCCTCGCCGAACGGCAATGTGCTGCAGGCTCTGATCGTGGCGGCGGCGATCTTCATCATCATCAACTTCACCCTGAGCAAGCTGGCAGTGATCGTCTCGCGCCGCTTGAGCAGCCGGGTGAAGAAGGACAAGACTGCAGCCGCCAACCCGACGGCGGCAGTGGTTGGAGCCCCCGCGGATCTGGGCACGCAAGCGGGCCAGGATCGCGAAGATCCCAAGGCCTAGCCACCGCAACAGAAAAATCTCCGTACCGCTTGGGCATCAACCACACGGTACGGAGATTTTTTCTTGCCACGACAATTGCTCAGTGACAGGGCATCGCTAGCGCAGCCACGCGCGCAGGCTCTGCAGGGAATCACGGATAGCCTGCTGCGGTACATGCTCATCATCGCTGTGTGCTAGCAGCGCATCTCCTGGGCCGAAGTTCACTGCCGAAACTCCCAAGGCCGAGAAGCGCGACACGTCGGTCCAGCCGTACTTCGGCTTGGGTTCCTGGCCCAGCACCTTGATCAGGTCCGCGGCAATCTGCTGGTCCAATCCCGGTTTGGCTCCATCGGCGCCATCGGTGCGCTCGATATCGAAGCCAGCGAAAAGCTCGCGGACAACGGCCTCAGCCTCGGCCAGCGTCTTGTCCGGGGCGAATCGGTAGTTCACTTCCACCTCGCAGTAATCCGGAATCACGTTGCCCGCGATGCCGCCGGCAATGCGGACTGCGTTCATTCCCTCGCGGTAGTCCAGGCCTTCGACGGTGATGCTCTGGGGCTGGTAGGCAGCCAGCCGCTGCAGGATCTCCCCCGCGTCGTGGATCGCGTTATGCCCCATCCATGCGCGTCCCGAATGGGCCGCCTTGCCGCGGGTGCGGATGACGAAGCGGCTGGTTCCGTTGCACCCGCCTTCGACGGTGCCGTTGGTCGGTTCCAGCAGGATCGCGAAGTCAGCTTCCAGCAGTTCCGGGCTGTTCTTGGCCAGCCGGCCCAATCCGGACCTGGCCGCTTCAACTTCCTCATGGTCGTAGAAGACGTAGGTGACATCGTATTTGGCGTCGGTCAGCTCTGCCGCCAGGGCAAGCTGTACGGCAACCCCGCCTTTCATGTCCGTCGCACCGCGGCCATAGAGCACCCCGCCGATGACCTGTGCGGGGACGGTGCCCTTGGCGCCCTCGGTGCGTGGCAACGGCACGGTGTCCAGATGCCCGGCCAGCACGACGCGGCGTTCGCGGCCAAAGCTGGTGCGCGCCACGATGGCGTCCTGGTCCCGATGGACCTCAAGATGCGCCAGCTGCTGCAGCGCGTGGTGCACCTTGTCGGCCAGCTCTTGCTCATTGCCGGAAACGGATTCAATGTTCATGATCTGCTCGGTGAGCAGGGCAACGTCTTGTTGCAGGTCCAATTCGTTCACGGCTGGCTACATCCTGAGTCTCTAGCTTCACTTTTTTGTCATTTATCAACGTTACTCCGGTCAGCAAAGATACGATCGGTGTATGACTTCAGAATCTGTGACATCCAGCGAATCATCTGTCCGTTTAGCCTCAGCGCATGGCCTTGCAACGGTCGCATCCGATGGAACGATCCTTGATGTTTGGTACCCGGCTCCAGTCTTGGGCGAACTCGCCCAAGCTGAAGAGCTCTCCGGTGAACTCTCTGCCGCCGCGCAGGATGATGCAGCCCGCGGCACCACCCAGAAGGTAGTTTCACTGACCATTAATCTTGATGTAGCTCCGGCTGACACCGCCGATGTGTGGCTGCGCCTGCACTTGCTATCGCACCGCCTGGTCCAGCCGAACAGCATCAACCTCGACGGCATCTTCGGCCATCTGGCAAACGTCGTATGGACGAATTTCGGTCCTTGCCAGGTCGAGGGCTTCGAAACGACCCGGTTGAAGTTGCGCGCTCGTGGTGCGGTCACCGTGTACGGCGTGGATAAGTTCCCGCGCATGGTCGACTATGTGGTTCCGGCCGGCGTGCGCATTGCCGACGCTGGACGTGTGCGCCTCGGCGCCCACCTGGCTTCGGGCACCACCGTCATGCACGAAGGGTTCGTCAATTTCAATGCCGGCACCTTGGGCACCTCGATGGTGGAAGGCCGCATTTCGGCATCGGTCGTTGTTGGCGATGGCTCGGACGTTGGAGGCGGCGCATCGATCATGGGCACCTTGTCCGGTGGCGGCAAGGAACGCATTGTCATCGGCGAACGCGTGCTGCTGGGGGCAAACGCCGGTGTGGGCATCTCGATCGGCGATGACTCGGTGGTCGAAGCTGGCCTGTACGTCACCGCCGGCACGCGTGTGGTGCTGGGCGAGAAGCAGGTCAAGGCACTGGAGCTTTCCGGCGTGCCAAACCTGCTCTTCCGCCGCAATTCGATCACCGGCACTGTTGAGGCCCTGCCGCGCGCAGGCCAGACCGTTGAGCTGAACAGCGCGCTTCACGCCAACTAATTCTCCTGTTGCATTCGAACTGGCAGATCACGAAAGTGGTCTGCCAGTTTTTATTGCCCAGTTTCTTGCTGCTCGGCTAGCCGCCGGGAAAGATGATGGTCACCATCGGCTGGATGAAGCCGTGGAAAGCCTTGGAGTCGCGCAGCAGCGACGTGCTGGCCACGATGGTTGCCCGGCCAGTCAGCCAAGCCCTGGGCTCGTCCAAGGGCACGTCAATGAGCTGGATCTCCTGCCGAGTGGCTTGCATATCGTGTTCCACGCCGTGGTCAATCAGGATCCGCTCCAGCTCATCCATGCGGTGCGGCACGTACTTGCCGCTGTTTTCTGCAAAGTCCTGGGCATGCTGCTGGGCGAACACCGTGGCCTGGCCGTAGTGTGCCCGCGCCAGCCGGGCCAGGGCCGGGTAGCCCTCGTCTTCCAGCCGCTTGATCAGTGCATCGCTGGCCTCCGGTTCACTGGCTGGCGCCACCGCGGTCAGCGAATCCCACCAGGAACTCCATTCCTGCTTGAGCTGTCCGTGCGAGTCGTCAATCGTGTTGCGGTTCTTGATATTGGAAGCAAGCCGGCTATTAGGTCCGGCCTCCGCGGGGTGGACGCCTGAGAGTTCGCGCAGGTACAACGCCATCAGCATATTCTGATTGGTATTTATGGCCAGCGACCAATTATTTCCACGACGTAAGTACATGCATACCACCTGATTCTTCGGCACACTTGTCGTTTCCTCTGCCTCAAAGGATACTCCCGAAATACCACTTAAAACAGGGAAGGACCTGTCCCCCACTATCGTGGGAAGACAGGTCCTGCCGCAGGAATCCGGCAGCTAGCCTAGGCCTGGTAGCCCGGGTAGTTGCGAGCGGTTTCACCCATGTACAGCTGGCGTGGGCGGCCGATCTTCAGCTCCGGGTCCTTGATCATTTCGCGCCACTGCGCGATCCAGCCTGGCAGGCGGCCGATGGCGAACAGCACGGTGAACATCTTCTCCGGGAAGCCCATGGCGGTGTAGATCAGGCCGGTGTAGAAGTCCACGTTCGGGTAGAGCTTGCGCGAGATGAAGTATTCATCGTTCAGCGCAGTTTCTTCCAGCTTCATCGCGATATCAAGCAGCTCGTTCTTGCCCTGCTTTGCCAGCAGGTCGTGAGCGGTCTTCTTGATGATCTTGGCGCGTGGATCGTAGTTCTTGTACACGCGGTGGCCGAAGCCCATCAGGCGTACGCCGTCCTCCTTGTTCTTGACCTTGGTCATGAACTCTTCAGGGGTCATGCCCGAAGACTGGATTTCACGGAGCATCTTCAGGACGGCTTCGTTGGCGCCGCCGTGGGCCGGGCCGGACAGCGCGTGGATGCCTGCCGAAACCGAAGCGAACATGTTGGCTTCCGAGGAGCCAACCAGGCGCACGGTGGAGGTCGAGCAGTTCTGCTCGTGGTCAGCGTGCAGGATCAGCAGCAGGTCAAGAGCCTTGACAACGTCTGGATCCACGATGTACGGCTCGGCAGCGGTGCCGAAGCACAGGCGCAGGAAGTTCTCGACCATGTTCATCGAGTTGTCCGGGTACAGCAGCGCCTGGCCAATGGACTTCTTGTGCGCGTACGCGGCCAAGACCGGAAGCTTTGCCAGCAGGCGCAGGGTCGAACGCTCAACCTGTGCGTCATCCTTCGGATCCAGCGAATCCTGGTACCAGGTTGACAGGGCCGAAACAGCCGAGGACAGCACCGGCATCGGGTGCGCGTCGCGAGGGAAACCGCCGAAGAAGCCCTTGAGCTCTTCGTGCAGCAGGGTGTGGCGGCGCAACGAGTTGTCGAACTCGGCCAGCTGGTCGGCAGTTGGCAGTTCGCCGTAGATCAGCAGGTACGTGACCTCGATGAAGCTGGACTTCTCGGCCAGCTGCTCGATTGGGTACCCGCGGTAGCGCAGGATGCCTGCGTCGCCGTCGATGTAGGTAATCGCGGACTTGGTGGCCGCGGTATTCATGAAGCCGGGATCGTAAGTCACGTTCCCGGTGGTCTTCAAAAGTGGGGCTACGCCGAATCCGTCGTTGCCCTCTGCTGCCTGAATTACCGGCAGCTCGAGGCTGGATTCTCCAAAGTGTAGCTGTGCAGACGTAGTATCTGTCATTGCATCTCCTAACCGGAAAGCGTGTAGTTCCGAAAGGTCAGTCGTCACCGTAGAACATACCGCGATTTGACCCATTCAAGCTAATTAGGGCGTCATCTTCACCGATTGGCGGAAGAATTCAACCGTTCAACGGCAGCCGCGATCCGTTCGTCGGATGCAGTCAGCGCCACGCGCACGTGGCGTTCCCCGGCGGTGCCGTAGAAGGCCCCGGGACCGGCCACGATGCCCAGTTCCGCCAGCGCCCCGATGGTTTCAAAGCTCGGACGCCCAGCGGTGCACCACAGATACAGGCCCGCCACCGAATCCTCGATGGCCAGGCCGAAATTCTCCAGCGCCGGCCGCAGCATGTCACGGCGTGCCCGGTACAGCTCGCGCTGCGCCGCGACATGCTCGTCGTCATTCAGGGCCGCCACCATGGCGTGCTGGATTGGACCGGGAACGATCATGCCAGCATGCTTGCGGCTATTGACCAGAGACGGCATCAGATTGGGAGCACCGGCAACGAAGGCGGCGCGGTATCCGGCGAGGTTGGACTGCTTCGACAGCGAATACAGCGCGAACAGGTCATCGAGGTTTCCAGCGTTGACCGCCGGGTCCAGGATGCTGGGCACCTGCCCCTCGTATTCATCCCACCCCAGTTCCGCGTAGCACTCGTCGGAGGCGACGACGGCACCCATTTCGCGGGCCTGAGCCACGATGCCTGCCAGCTGGGCGGTATCGCGGACCTTTCCGGTCGGGTTGCCAGGCGAGTTGACCCAGATCAGCTTCACGCGCTCGCGCTGCTCAGCAGTCAATTCCGAGAGGTCGTCGGTGGCGATAGGGGTCGCGCCGACCAGCTGGGCACCGATGTCATAGGTCGGGTAGGCGATTTCGGGACGGACCACGATATCGCCAGCGCCCAGGCCCAGGAACAACGGCAGCCACGCCACCATTTCCTTGGAGCCAACCGTCGGCATGACATCATCGGTGCTCAATCCGGTGACGTTGCGTCGGCGGGCGAACCAGTCGACGATGGCTTGGCGGACCTCAATGGTCCCGTGCGTGGTCGGGTAGCCGTGCGAGTTGGCAGCGTCGGCCAGCGCCTGCTGGATGACCTGCGGCGTGCTGTCGATGGGCGTGCCGATCGACAGGTCCACGACTCCCCCCGGATGTGCGGACGCTTGCTCGCGATACGGGGCAAGCTGGTTCCAGGGGTAATCGGGGAGTTCAAGCATGAAAGTGAAAACCTAGCCTTGGTTCTGAGGTGGCAAGGCGCTGATCAGTGGGTGGTCAGTGCCGGTGTTACCAATTTTAGCGGCGCCGCCCGGGGATCCAAGTTCGTCGAAAAAGTCGACGTTTGCCTTGTAATAGTCGGCCCACTCGTCCGGCACATCATCTTCGTAGTAGATGGCTTCGACGGGGCAGACAGGTTCGCAGGCGCCGCAGTCAACACATTCATCGGGATGAATGTAGAGCGAGCGCTCACCTTCATAGATACAATCTACCGGGCACTCTTCGACGCACGCCTTGTCTTTCACGTCGACGCACGGCTGAGCGATGATGTAAGTCACGAGGGCCGAGACCTTTCCTTGCACTGGGTGGTTTCAACAGAGCTAGTGGTTTCAGCAGATGCTCTTTGAATCCTTTACCAGCTCAAACTACAGTCTAGTCCTGTATAACCATTCATCGAACCGCCTATCGGCGCGCTGTGACGTAATCGACCATTCACATTTCAGCTTCCCGTGGTGCAAATGAATTCTTCTTACGAAAAGATGACGCTACCAAATGCTTAGTTTTAGTGATGTGACGCCCGGTGAACGGCTAGTTGTCCGCTACCGATTGGCCGAGGGCCAGGCCGGCGGACATTTTTCCGACGCGTTGGGAGAGCTGAGGGAAGTGACCGAGGAATCGGTGAGCATCCAGACCCGCACCGAGCTGGTACGCATCCCCCGCGCGGCGATCACCCACGCCAAGCGGGTACCGCAGGCTCCGGCGCGCCGCAGGCCCCGCGTCCCGCGCAGCGAATAGCGTCCTGGCAAGCCGCAAGATTTTCACGATGCCACTTATCCGGGTCGCAGCTCCCTTGATCCGGCTTGGGAAGACATGCGATTTGAATCTTCCAATCACTTAACACTTTTCGCGTATGCTGTTTTCATGCCCTCCGATAAACTTGTCCAATCGCGAGCACGAGCCCTCAGCTCCCCGCTGAGGCTTCGCATCTTGCGCTTGTGCCTCCATGAGTCACGCACGAACAAGGAAATTGCGGACATTCTGGATTTGAATCCCGCCACGTCCTTGCATCACGTGCGCACCCTCGTCAGCAACGGCTACCTCGCCGCGGAAGAACCGCGCCGAGGCAACCGCGGTGCCAAAGAAGTGCCCTATCGAAGCACCAAGCAGTCCTGGGGCACCCGCATTCCCGACGCGGCTCCGATGCTCGTGGACACCTTCCTGCAGGAAATCGAGGGACTTGATCCGCAGGAAATACAGGTCATCCGCTTGGGTCTGAAACTCAATGAAGAAAACCAGAAGGAACTGATGAGCCGGCTGCGCGCGGTTATCGAGGACTACGCAGTACGCGACCCGGATCCCGATGGCGTGGCCACCTCGCTGTTCTTGGCCCACCATCTGGATATCACCGGCAATGCGCGTGACGGCCAGTAGGCCGGTCACCGCTTCCCCAAAACCTTATTAAAAACAGTAGGAGTTCCTCCCGTTGGGGAAGAACTCCTACTGTTTTTCAATTCTGCCGTTGCTGCTTGCGCAACACCCGCAAGGAGCACAGCAAGGCAATCACCGATGGAATGACCATTCCGTACATCCACAGTGCAGAGGCCAACGCCGGTCCGGGCAGGTACTCGTAGTACTGCATGCCCAAGATCAGCTGGTCGTCGCCCACATAGGAAATCAGGCCAACAGTCACATAGCATCCGATGAACGCCACCGCACCGGCCCACAGCTTCGCGGAGGAAACCGCAGCCCAGTACACCAGTACTCCGAGCAGGAGCCAGGCAACAAGCACGCCCCAAACCAGCGGGAAATCGTTGCCGATATAGCTGATGGAGGCGTGGATTGCCGTGCCGAACAATCCTGCAGCCACGGCGGCAACCGCACCGCGCCACAGCGCGGAGAAGTTGCCTCCGAGGGAATTGCGATTATTAGGAGCGTGCGCGTGCACGGCTGGCCTTGGCACGGTCGTTGGCGTTCAGCAGCACCTTGCGGATGCGGATTGCTTCCGGGGTGACCTCAACGCACTCGTCTTCGCGAGCGAATTCAAGCGACTCTTCCAGGGTCAGGGTGCGTGGCGGGGTCAGGTTCTCGAAGGAATCCGAGGAAGCTGCACGCATGTTGGTGAGCTTCTTTTCCTTGGTGATATTCACGTCCATGTCATCGGCGCGCGAGTTCTCGCCCACGATCATGCCCTCGTAGACCTCTTCGGTTGGCTTCACGAAGAAGCTCATGCGTTCCTGCAGGTTGATCATCGCGAATGGAGTCACCACGCCGGCACGGTCGGCCACGATCGAGCCGTTGATGCGGTACTCGATGGCGCCTGCCCACGGCTCGTAGCCTTCGGCCAGCGAAGCGGCAATGCCGGCACCACGGGTTTCGGTCATGAATCGGGTGCGGAAGCCGATCAGGCCACGTGCTGGAACCATGAATTCCATGCGAACCCAGCCGGTACCGTGGTTGGCCATGTCGGTCATGCGGCCCTTGCGCGATGCCATCAGCTGGGTGATAGCGCCCAGGTACTCTTCCGGCACGTCAATGGTCATGCGCTCCATTGGCTCGTGGACCTTGCCGTCGATCATCTTGGTGACAACCTGCGGCTTGCCAACGGTCAGCTCGAAGCCTTCGCGGCGCATCTGCTCAACGAGGATGGCCAGTGCCAGTTCGCCACGACCCTGGACTTCCCAAGCGTCTGGACGCTCGGTTGGCAGGATGTTCAGCGAAACGTTGCCGATCAGTTCCTTGTCCAGGCGATCCTTGACCTGGCGTGCGGTGACCTTGGCGCCCTTGACCTTGCCAGCCAGTGGCGAGGTGTTGATGCCGATGGTCATGGAGATCGCAGGTGGATCAACGGTGATCAGCGGCAGCGGCTTAGGGTTCTCCAGGTCGGTGAGGGTTTCGCCGATCATGATGTCTTCGATACCGGCGACTGCAACGATCTCGCCCGGTCCGGCTTCTTCAGCTGGAACGCGGGTCAGGCCCTGGGTGGCCAGCAGTTCGGTGATCTTGACCTGCTTCATGGTGCCGTCCTGGCGTGCCCAGTTGACCTGCTGGCCCTTGCGCAGGGTGCCGTTGATCATGCGCAGCAGTGCAAGACGGCCGAGGAATGGCGAAGCGTCAAGGTTGGTGACGTGGGCCTGCAGGACTTCACCCTCGGTATAGGTCGGCGCAGGAACGTGCTTGATGATGGTCTCGAACAGCGGCTCAAGATCTTCGTTGTCAGGCAGTGTGCCGTCAACTGGCTGGTTCATCGATGCGTAGCCGGCCTTGCCCGAAGCGAAGACCACGGGAACGTTCAAGATGGCATCCAGATCCAGGTCCGGAGCTTCGTCAGCCAGGTCGGAAGCCAGGCCGAGCAGCAGATCCATGGAGTCGGAGACGACGCCGTCGATGCGGGCATCGGCGCGGTCGGTCTTGTTGACCACGATGATCACTGGCAGGTTGGCGCCAAGCGCCTTGCGCAGCACGAAGCGGGTCTGCGGCAGCGGACCCTCGGATGCGTCGACGAGCAGGACAACGCCGTCGACCATGGACAGGCCGCGTTCAACCTCGCCACCGAAGTCGGCGTGGCCCGGGGTGTCGATGATGTTCATGGTCATCTTCTTGCCCTCGGCCGCTGGGCCGCTGTAGAACACGGTGGTGTTCTTGGCAAGAATGGTGATGCCCTTCTCGCGTTCCAGCTCACCTGAGTCCATCACGCGGTCTTCGGTTTCACCATGGCTGTCGAATGCGCCGGTCTGCTGGAGCATGGCGTTGACCAGGGTGGTCTTGCCGTGGTCAACGTGCGCCACAATGGCTACATTGCGAAGTTCATCGCGAGTAATGGTGTTTGCTGACATGCGTGAAGGCTCACTTCCGCTCGAGAAATTGGGTCTGTGGAGTCGGGGCCAAAGTCGACCCAACAATCCAGTTTACGCTCTCGAGACTAATAGTCTGTTGATCTGTGTCAGAACATACAGGAATTTCATGTACCGGTCGCGAGAAATTCAGCGGATCGACTGGGTAGGTATCCAAAAACGCAGCGTGCCGGCGCCATGGCTGGCTTCAATTTCCGGAAGCTTGGCGTCCAGCAATCCGCCGCATTTTTCAATGGTCGATCTTGAACCGATGTTATCGGAAGCACAGGTAACCAGTGCGCGCTCAATTCCTGATTCGCGCAGTTCCTGCAATCCGAATCTGCACAGTTGCTGTGCCACACCACGGCGACGATACTCGGGAACTACACCATAGCCGATATGCCCGCCGTAATGAAGCAGGCCCTCGTTGAGCTCATACCTCACAGATACACGGCCCACCAGTTCCCCGTCGTCGAAGGCGGCAAACAGCGCCGAGCGAACCCATCCTTCGGGGATGTGCTCGCCACGGCGCCCTGCCTTCATCCGGTAGGCATAGTCCTCCCAAGCCTCAGCGGAAGTCCAGGTGGGCAAGAACTCGAAATCATCGCCAAGCATCAAATGATGGGCATCGATTGCCTGCTGTTCGTCGCCGATTTCCAATTCACGGATCTCCAGCGCAATTCCCATAGCCATGGCGCAAGTATGCCAGAGCTGGGCCGGCTCCAAGAAGCGCAGGCACTGCAAGGCCGGGCGCTAGTAGGCCACCTGCTGCCCCTGAACCTGCCTGGCCCATTCCACGGTGCCGCCGCTGAGGCTGTACACCTGGACGGCTGGCTGCAGATCCGGCCTGGCAATCCGCGCCGCCTGCTGTGAACGGACACCCGTTTTGCAGACGAACACGATCGCCGAGGCACCCTGCGCGAGCCCTCCCAGTCCTTGTTCTTCCAGTTGCGCGAGCGGGAGGGGCTGGCTGTGCGGGATCGCAATGATCTCGCGTTCCCAGGCTTCACGCACATCCACCAGCAGCACCGGTTCCTCCGCTTCAAGGTCCGCCAGTTGCTCAACGGAAATTTCCGGAACATGCCCATCGACAGCGCAGGACGCTGGCTGGTACTCGGCCAGCCGGCTCACCGGTTCGCGTTGCGGGTCCCTGGCAAAGTCGAGTGTTCGCACACTGGCTTCCCGTGCATCGTAGAGCCAAAGTTTTCCGCTGAGCGTGGTGCCGATTCCAGTGATGAGCTTCAGGGCCTCGGTGCACATCACCGAGCCGATGACGCCGCACAGGGCGCCAAAGACCCCGCCCTCGGCGCAGCTGGGCACGGAGTCCGCATCGGGGATTTCAGGGAAAAGGTCGCGCAGCATCGGACCGGTGCGCGGGTCGAAGACGGACACCTGCCCGGAGAATTGGAACAGCGTCCCCCAGACCAGTGGGGTGCCGGTGATTTCTGCGGCGTCGTTGGACAGGTAGCGCGTGGCGAAGTTGTCGCTGCCGTCGATGACCAGGTCGTAGTCGCTGAAAAGTGCCACTGCGTTGGTCTCATCCAGTTTGCCATCCACGGCGATAACCCGGACATTCCGGTTCTGCTCGTGGGCCATCCGGCGGACCGATTCCACCTTCAAGCGGCCTACGTCCTGTTGCCTGTGCATGGTTTGGCGTTGCAGGTTGGACAGTTCAACCGTGTCGTGGTCCACGACCCCGAGGGTGCCGATCCCCGCGGCGACCAGGTAGCTGGCAATGGGGCTGCCCAGTCCCCCGGCTCCGATTACCAGCACCTTGGCATTGGCGATCCTGCGTTGCCCTTCTTCGCCGACGCCGGGAAGCGACAGATGCCGGGAATAACGCGCCAATTCTTCCGGTGCCAGCTCCGGCCCCGGGGCTACCAATGCTGGCTGGTTCACGAGAAGTCACCGACCAGGGTCTGCATCATGCCTTCGGTGGGCGAGGATGCCAGGGCGGTGTCGCGGCGCGGGATCCGGCCCGCGAGCCGTGCGGCTCGTCCTGCACGCACCGCATCCTTCATGGCCATCGCCATCAGCGGCGCGTTGTGCGCCCGGGTCACCGCACTGGCCAGCAGCACGGCATCGCAGCCGAGCTCCATGGCCAGGGCGGCGTCAGAGGCGGTGCCGACTCCGGCGTCCAGGATGACCGGCACCTGGGCCCGGGAGACGATGGTGGAAATATTGTGCGGGTTCAAGATGCCCAGGCCGGATCCGATTGGTGCGCCGGCTGGCATGATGGCCGCAACACCGGCGTCCTGGAGGCGCTGGGCAAGGGCAGGATCATCGTTGGTGTAGGCAAAGACCTGGAATCCGTCGGCGACCAGCTGTTCGGTGGCAGCGTGCAGCTCCAGCGGATCAGGCAGCAACGTGTGCTCGTCCGCAATCACTTCGAGCTTGATCCAGTTCGTTTCCAGCGCTTCGCGGGCCAGGTGCGCGGTGAGGATCGCGTCGCGGGCGGTGAAGCATCCAGCGGTATTCGGCAGCGCAATCACGTTGTTGCGCTGCAGCAAGTCATACACGTTGGACTCGCCTGCCGCCGAAAAGTGTCGGATGGCCACGGTAGTCAGTTCGGTTCCAGAGGCCTGCAATGCGCTTTCCAGGGTGGTCAGCGAACTCGCTCCCCCGGTGCCGAGGATCAAGCGCGAAGACAAGGTGCGTCCTGCAACCTGGAATGGATCGCTGTTGATGTCCAGTTCGGTGATGTTTTGCGTGTCCACGCCTAGCCTCCCTGGGCTGCGGTAACGAGTTCGATGCTGTGCCCTTCGGCCAGCGTGTAGCTGTTCCAGGCGCTGCGCGGGATGACAGCGCCATTGACCGCGGCGGCTATTCCAAGCTTGCTGCCGTCCACGGCCGCCGAGTTGCTATCCAGATCCTTGCCGATCTGCATGCTGATGAATTCGCGAAGGGTGATTCCTTCGTCCAGGTTCAGTTCCCGGGAATTGAACTTGATGCCAATGCTTTTCATGGGTGCTGCTCCGTTCGGTGGGTGGTCTGGGTTGCTGTGGCGAAGCGGTGTGGATTCACAGCCTGATGCAACGGATGGGTTTCAGAGCCGTGAATGAGATCAGCGGTGAGTGTTGCGCCCAGCGGAGCCAGCAGCACTCCGTGCCGGGAGTATCCGGTGCTAAGCACCAGGCCCGGGTCAATGCGCCCCAGCAGCGGACGGTCATCGGGAGTGGCGGGACGGGCCCGGGCAGTTGCCTCGTTCAGCGTGCAGTCGCTGATGCCGGGTATGAGCTTTCGCGCATTGTCCAGCAGCAAATGCATGGCTCCGATGTTCACTGCAGGCTGGCGGTCTTCCCGGACGCTGGCTCCGAGCACGAGGCTGCCGTCCTTTCTCGGCACGAGATACACCGGCTCCCGGTGCACGATGCCGCGGATGGTCCGGGTGATCAATGGCGGACCGGCTGGCCCCTGGATCCGGAGAATATCTCCGTAGACGGGGCGCACCGGCACCCGGTCCAGGCCGTCAATGGTGCCCAGTCCGGTGGCCACGATGGTTTGATCCGCTTCGAGGATCTTGCCCGATGCGGTGCGTACCGCGTTGGTTCGGCTCCCGTCGCCCACCAGCGCCTGCGCCCGCTCCTCGATCAGGCGGCCACGCAGGTGATCAAGCAGGATTTTGACGACTGACCGTGGGTCGACTTGGTGGTCATCTTGGCATAGGACTGCGCCTGCTATATTCGCGGCCAAGGCTGGTTCGAGTTTGCGGGCTTGGCTGGGCAAGAGCTTTTCCGCTGACAGGCCGAGGGAGGCTTGCAGTTCGGCCAGCTCATGCAGGGCTTCGCGGTCAGCCGGTTCGGCCGCGACGACGAGGGTTGAGTTCTGCAGGTAGTCCGGGCGTTGCCCGGTCACGGATTCGATGCGCTCAATGAACTTTGGATAGGCGGCATTCGAGGCGGCAAGCAGCTCGTGAAGCGGGCCATGGCCCCAGACCGTTTCAGCTGCCGGGGCCAGCATTCCGGCTGCCGCGTAGCTTGCACCTTGGCCTGGTGCTGGATCGATGAGGGTGGCAGTATGTCCCCGTGATTCCAGTTCGAACGCAACTGACAGGCCGATGATTCCGGCGCCAACAATATTCACATGCACGAGAGCACGCATCCTTCCTACGGCGGCATGACCCGCATCAGGTGTAGCGGTCGGCTCGGTGCCCTCTCAGCCTGGTCGATTCAGGCTCCCGCGGAGTACTGCGATTATAGGCATGATCCAGCTCATAAAGTCGAACTGGAGCAACCGCAGCTCCGTCATCTTCTGTGATGTACTAGTTGACATGGCATCTCATGACTTCCCCCGCGTGCTTCCCCAGGGATCTGCGTTGTCCAACACGATCATTTCGTTGGAGCAGGAGCTCTTGGAAACCAGCCAGCGCCATAGCCGAAGGCAATTGGAACGGTACTTGCATCCGCAGTTCTCCGAAGTGGGTGCCAGCGGCCGTGTCTACGATCGCGAGTCGATCATTGCCCAGCTGGCCCAGGAGCCGGAACGGGATTCCGGATCTCGGGAAGTCGGCAGCCCCGTGGCAATCCAGGTTGCCGATCAAGCGGTGCTTCTGCGCTGGAGGTTGCTATCGGGATCCGCCAGCGAGCGCAGTTCGCTGTGGATCCATGAGCAGGATCGCTGGCAGCTGTTCTTCCATCAGGGCACGCCCGCTGCGCGGCAGCTTTCTTTTGCAGAACCGAACTAGGCCGCATTAGTCGACGACGATTTCTCGGTTCGCAGGCTGCGCCAATCGGATGCCGAAGCTGTTTTCGAAGCCTTTTCCTCCAATGCCGATATGGATCGCCAAGGAGATGCCGACACTCCGGAAAAGGCCGCATCGTACGTGCGTGCCCTGATGGAGGCCGGCGAACGGCAGCAGGCTTTGGCCATCGCCTATCGAGACCGGCTGGTCGGTTTGGTCTGCGATACTGTCGATCCAGCCAATCAGAACGCATGGGTTTGGTATTGGATGAACCAGGACTACCGCGGGAGGTCTCTGGCCACTCGCGCAGTGGCTACTTTGGTGAACCACCTGTTTGGCGAGCTCGGTTTGTACCGTTTGGAACTAGGTCTTCGGGCGAACAATCCTGGATCGAAGCGTGTTGCCGAATGCAACGGGTTCCTGCGCGAGGGTGTCGAGCGCGGTAAGTTCCTGGTTGCTGGAGAACGCGTTGACGTGTACGCCTACGCGCGGTTGCGGACTGATCAGGTCCCCGACGTAGTGCCGTTGCCGTGGAGCACGCAGCCGTAGCTTGGCGGGCAACAAAAAGTCGCGGAATCCGGTTTCGGGTTCCGCGACTTTTTATCTGTCCCTCAGGTTTAGTGATATTGGCTAGATGCCTGGAGTTGATGCCGGCGGCGTCGAATCCGGGCCGTCGGTGGCCTGATTGGCCTCGATCTTTTTCAGCGTGCGAGCCGCAGCATCGCGGCCACCAAGTCCAAAGGCCAGCGCCGCGGCCAAAGCCGCGCCAATGACGATTGCACCGAAGGCCATATTGATGATCGAATCAGCGATACCCATGTACTTCAAGCCCATTGCCACGAACAACGCGATTGCCGTGTAGCGGATGATCTTTGAAGCGGTGGTGTCGCCCAAGAAACGGCCGATGACGTTGGCGATGACGAAACCTGCGGCGATAATTGCTGCGCCGAAGAGAATCTTGCCGCCCAAGGCCAGGATTTCATTGAGGATGTTGGTGATCGCCGGGAAGTTCAGCATCTGGGCCGCCATCACGCCGAAGAACAGCACGATGGCAATCTTGACGATGCCAGCGATGATTCCCGAAGCGCTCTTGCCTTCGGGAACAACACCCCATTGGGCAACAACGGAGTCGGTGCCCACCCCGTGAAGGGTTGATTCAAGCAGCTGGCCGACGAACTTGGCAATCAGAATACCGACGGCCAAGAGCACCAAGGCCATGATGACCTGCGGTATTGCGGTGAAGACAAGCTGCAGCATCTGCTGGGCAGGGTCCGAAATTGCCGCGATGCCCAAGACCTGCAGTGCCGAAATGGCAACGACGAGCAGGATCAAGGCGAAGACGATATTGGCAATGATGTCAACGATCTTCGCTTGGGACTCGCGAGACTGGACTTCGTCAACCGGTTCATCGCCTGGGGTCAATTTGCGGACCAGCCCGCTGAAGTCGACAGTTCCCAAACCGGTCTTCAGCAGCTGGCGAACGATATTGGCGATCACGTAGCCGATGAAGAAGATGAAGCCCGCACCGATGAGGTTGGGGATGAAGGCCATGACGCCGCCGAGCAGGCCCTGCACCGGCGATAGCACTTCAGATAGCGCGAATACTTGCAGGATTGCCACGAGGCCGAACAGCCAGACGATCAGTCCCGCAACCTTGCCCAGAGATTGGCCTATTTGCTCTCCGTCATTGCCCTGCTTCTGCAGGAACTTCACCCTGGTCACCAATTTGGCGGCAGCCCACCGAACGATGCGCGCGAGAAGCCACGTAATGATGAGGATGATTAGCGCGATGCCAACCTTTTGTAGCATCGACGCCCAGTCGATATTGCCTAAAACGTTCTCAGACTGCATTGCTGCTCCTTCAACGTAGGGACAATCTGACCCTACGATGAAGGTTCTCCGCTGACTAGGGCAAAGACCCGTACTGCCAGCTTGAATCGATGGACTTTCATACCCCGAATTGCGGATGCATGATTCATTCACACTGGATTCAACGTTTTTCGAACAATCAAGCCATAACGACAACTGATTCACGCAATGTTGGGAAATTCGTGTCGCGCTCGAATCCGTGAATTGCCTTGGAAGCTGTTGCGGAGTCAGCCATTGGCCATTAGCAATCTGGGATCCGCACGAAATGCATCAGGCCTGGTTGAGGACTTCGCTCTGCACTGAGGCACCTAGCTCAACGGTGCGAGAAACCGTGCAGTACTTGTCATGGGATAGCTTGACGATGCGTTCAACCATGCCGGCCGCTTTGCGCCCCTCCTCGGTATCGGGGAACTTCAAATCAAAGCCAAGGCGGATGTCTTCCATTCGGCTAGCCGAGTCCTCGGAGACCTTGTAGCCGCTCGCCTTGACTTCGAAGTTCTCAGGCTCGCTTCTGCGGGTAGTCGCCACATCAACATCGATCGCTGAGCACCCGGCAATGGCAGCCAGCAGAAGCTCCACCGGCGTCAGCAGCCCTTCGCCCTGGCCGAATTCCAGGCTGGCGCCGGATTCCAGGCTGGTGGCCTGGTACTTGCGTGATTCGACGCGTTTGATGCTGACTTCCCGTATTTCACGGCTATTTTCACTCATGGAACTATGGTGCCACGATTCGGGGCAAAGATTCTGTGTGGCGCAACGTGATCCGTTGTGGCACCAGTTCTGGACCTCCGTCGACTGCCAAGAATCCGCAGTCGCCAAAGAATGAAATGGCAGGCTGTCGCTGGCAATCCAGATGCACGCTGATGCCGGGAGTGTGCGCGACGATTGCTTCCAGCAGAACACGGCCCACACCCTTGTGGCGATCGCTGTGCCGCACCCAGAGCAGCTCAATGCGTGTATCGCTCCAGGCTGCGAAGCCCATGATGCGCTGGCCTTGCTGGGCGATTCTGACGGTCACCGACTGGCTATAGATTGCTTCCAGGGCGATTGCCACTGCATCAATGTCAGCAGCTGAGAGGAAGTCCCTCCGGCGTTCCACCGAACTGCGCCAGATATCCAATAGGTCAGGCACTTCATCAATGCTCGCCAACTCGCGCAGCACGAGAGCTTCGTCCATGCCAAGTTCCTTCTTGCTCAGGCAAAACCGTAGTTGCTGCTTCGAAATGTAGCCGGATGCCGGCATTTCCTCAAGTCCCAATCGAGCGTTGCGCGTCATCGGATAGGACCTTTCCTTCCGGATCAAGATCGTTCCTGCAGGCCGCCGGTACGTTGCGCCCAGTCCCGCAATTCGGCCAAGACCTGTTCGGGCTGCTCAAGGTGCACGTTATGGCCCGCTGGTTCAAGCACGCAGAGCTTCATCAGGGGATACCGGTGGACGAGCCGCTCGGGATCCAGGTATCCGGTGACATGGTCCTGCTTCCCGCACACGATCGTGACCGGAATATCCAGCTGGTTTCCACGCTCGACGGGCAGCGGGTCCAGGAAGTACCGCCGTGACAGCTTAGCCATGGCTCGCAAGTTCGCGCAGTCCAACCCGGGCAGCACCCACTGCGCGAACTTCCGCCATGCTTCTGGTGATTGAACCACTGCTACGTCAGAGAATAATTGCGCATGGTGTGGATCAAGCTCAGCCAGAAGCAGAGGGTCTGCTACTGACACCTGCTGCTCTGGCACGGTACGCCGAGCGGCATCAGGAAAGACTACTGGCGCCAGGAGGAAAAGCCCTTGAGCTTGGCCAAGAAACCTGTCGGCCATCTCTTGGCAGAGCAAGGCGCCAAGGGAATTGCCCAGCAGCGCAAATCTTCCCTCGCCCGCGGTTTGCCGGATCAGCGCTTCCAACCAGCTTGCCAGTTCTGGCAGGCCACCGGAATTTTCAAGCGGCGGGCAGGTGCCGAAGCCAGGCAAGTCGATGTAGTGCAAGTCGAAAATCCGCATTTTCTCCAGCGTTGCTTCTAGCGGCTTGAGAATCCGGTGGTCTACGCCGTTGCCATGCACCATGAACAACGGGATTCTGCTGAGGTGGTTTACCTGCATGTCGTCGTGCTTTTCTCCTGTGCATCGCGCTGGCTCGCGGCATAGCTGATCATGGCCTGCCCGGCCACATAGGTGAGCATAATCCAGAATCCCATCGCGGGAATGCCAATGTCCGTAAATGAGCGCAGTGCGATCAAGGAATCGGAAAGGAAGAAAATTGCGCCGCCGGAACCCGCGACGGGTCCCAGCCCAGTGCTGAGGATGGCCATCACCATCAATGCCAAGCCGTAGATGATCACCGGGGCAAGCAGCGCTCCGGCACCGGGTGAGCAAAGGATCAGCAGCACTGCGAATGCCGCAAGATAGGGAAACAGCATCCACCATCGGCGCAGTATCGAAGATTTCCAGTATCTTGCCAGAGCGCCAATGTAGAAGAACTGCGCGACCAGGAACGCGCCCACCATGGCCAGGAATGCCGGGTCTCCATCCATGAACCGCGGCAGGGCATCACCGACCCAGGAGAAGAACAGCGCTGCCAGCACCAGCCGGATCAGCCTGCCGCGCGGCGAAGTGGTGAAGGAGATAACCGCTCCTGCCAAAAGCGGCATCAGCAGGATCTGCGTGGCATTGGCCAGCAACCCGGAAGGCCAGAACAGCTGGGCCAGCAAATGAGCCAAAGTGGCCAGCAGCAGCGCCAGCACCACGATTCCACGACGTGGCCGTCCTGGGACCATTGCGTGGGAGTGCTCTGTACCGAGATGCAGCTGCACGTTTTTCCTTGCGTAGAATCGATTCTTCCGGCTGGCCACCCCGGACGTCTCCGGATCAGTCATCAGAGGAAGCCGACGGCGCCAAGACGCAGAATTCGTTTCCTGAGCGGTCCTGGAATACCCGCCATGGCAATCCCTCCCACGGCCCATCCAGCTCAGCTCCACCCGATGCGCAGATCGCAGCAAGCGCGTCATCCATGCTCTCCGCCTGCTCAAGACGCAAATCAAGGTGGATCGCATTCTTCGCCGCTGTCTTGGGCGACGCTTCGCGGACGAGAACCAGACGCGGGCCCACGCCGGTTGGGTCAGCCAGCACCATCGGGGATCGCGCTACGATTTCCCAGCCAAGCAGCTGCTTCCAGAATTCTGCATCACCTGCCGGGTCAGCGCAGGCAAGTTGGAAGGCTTCGAGCACCAAGCCACTTGCCGGCTTGCCGTCGGCTCGGAGCAGATACTCGTTTCCTGCGGCGTCGAGCCGGGTTTCCAGAGCATCCAGCAGCTCCGCACCAAGGTCTTCGGCAGGAGGGGCGCCGCTGCCGAGGATCAGGTGCGCGCGCTGCCGGGCACGATCCGGATCACGGACGATTGGGAAACACAGATCCAGGTAACGCTCCCCAGGCAACTGCAAGCGTGTTTCGTAGCCCCCTTGGTTATCGGTGAGCATCTGGCATTTGAGCGCAGCCTCCCAGAATTCCCCATGCCGCCGCGGGTTCTCGGCATCGAAGACGATATTTTCCCAGTACATGCTTCAAGCCTACCGCGACAGTGATGCCCATCACTTTGCAATGGGATTGGGGCGCACATTTAATCTCCGCATATGGAAATTAATTATCGTTGACTTAGGCAATATAAATAGAATTCTTTTCAGTAATTCTCTGTCGATAGTAGATCGAACCAAAGATTAGATTACTTAGGTGGACTGATTGTATTTACGCTAGTCATTAATTTTACCTGCTTTTATCGCAGTCAATCTGGTACCCTCACTCAAATCGGAGTGTTTTCCACCGGTACCATGTTGTCATGAGCAACAAGGAATTTCCCATCTAATGTCAGAAGGCCGGATCGGGTCCATGGGCACCCCGAACCGCATCGTGCTTCCGGCGATGGACATGAATGTGTCCGAAGGCGGCGAGATTGAGCAGTCCGAAATCGATCACTACGCCGCTCGCGTCGCTGGCGGCGCCGGCCTGATCATCACCGGCGCCTGCGCCATCGCCGTCCCCTACGGCGCCGCGTCGATGAAGGAACCGGGACTGTCTGACGACAAGTTCATCCCCGGCATCAAGGCACTGGCCGACGCCATCCACGCTGCCGGCTCCAAACTGTGCATCCAGTCGACCCACCACGGCAAGGTGGCCCGAGTCGACACCGCCAATGACCGCCCGGTCCTCGCCCCGAATGAGCCGGACTACCGCTACTCGTTGGACGCACTGGCCGATTGCACCCCGGAAGAGCTCGCCAAGATGGGCGCCGCCACCGCGGGCAAGCAGACCACCTACCACACGATGACCAAGGAAGACATCGACTGGCTGATCACCTCTTGGGCCGACGCCGCCGAGCGCGTGGCCAAGGGCGGGGCCGACGCCATCGAGATCCAAGTGGCCCACGGCTACATCCTGGGTGTGTTCCTGAACCAGCGCGACAACCTGCGCACCGACGAGTACGGCGGATCGCTGGAGAACCGCGCCCGCCTGGCCTGCCAAGTCATTTCCGCGGTCAAGGAACGCGTCGGCGACAAGCTGGCGATTTTGGTGCGCGTGGCCGGCGAGGAATACGGCCAGGAAGGCGCGTTGAGCCTGCAGGAGTCCATCGAAGCTTCCAAGCTGTTCGAAGCCGCCGGCGCGGATGCCATCCATGTCACCGGCTGGGGCCGCAACCCGTTCGACAACTTCACCGACGGCCCGCTGCCAAACAAGGTCGGCGCCTACCTGGAAAACGCCGCCGAAATCAAGAAGCACGTCTCCATCCCGGTCATCGCCGTGGGCCGCATGCTTCCGGAAATCTCGGAGAAGGCCATTGCCGAGAACAAGGTCGACTTCGCCGCCATGGGCCGCCAGCTGCTGGCCGACCCGGAACTGCCGAACAAGCTGCGCGAGGGCAAGTTCGACCAGGTCCGCCCATGCATCAACTGCTACCTGTGCGTGGGAGAGAACTTCTTCGACGACACCCCGTTCTGCGCGGTGAACCCGGCGCTGGGCAATGAGAACTTGCTGCCGCTGAAGCCTGCCAGCGCCTCGAAGCACATCGTGGTTGTCGGATCCGGACCTTCGGGCATGGAGTCGGCCCGCGTGCTGGCCGAACGCGGGCACCGCGTCACCCTGATCGACAAGGCCGACCGCCTGGGCGGCACCATGTGGTTCTCCACCATGACCACCCCGGACAACGAGCGCCTGCTGCGCTGGCTGAAGTCAGAGCTCAAGCGCCTGCGCGTGGCGGTCAAGCTGAACACCCCTGCCACCGTGGAGACCATCCGCGCGCTGAACCCGGACCACATCATCGTTGCCACCGGCGCGGTGCGCCCGAAGCCCGACATGCCCGGCGGCGATTTGCCGAACGTGCAGACCGGCGACACCCTGCGCGCCATGATGCTGGGTACCGCCACCGCCGCCGAGGCCGGCCTGGTGCTGAGCACCATGGGCAAGCTGGGACGCCTGTCCGGGCTGACCAAGTCCCCGGAGTTCGTCCGCCAGTTCACCAAGTACTGGCTGCCGATGGGCAAGAACGTCGTGGTGATCGGCGGCTCGCTGGTAGGCCTGGAGCTGGCCGAGTTCCTCGCCGAACGCGGCCGCAAGGTCACCTTGGTGCACGAGAAGCAGCAGCTGGGCCTGCCGCTGGCCATGCCGCGCCGCTGGACCGCGGTCAAGGACAACCTGGCCCACGGCGTGCAGATCCACCGCAACGCCACGGTGGACCGCATCACCGAAAAGTCCGTGGAGTTCACGGTGAACGGCGAAGCGCAGAGCGCCCCGGCCGACATGGTGGTCTACGCGGACGGCACCACCGCCGCCGCACCGGTGGCCGACGAGCTGCGCGGCGCAGGCTTCAGCGTCGACGTGGTCGGCGATGCCGGCGCCGTGAACTACATCCACGGCGCCATCCACTCGGCCTGGGAAGCCACCGTCGAACTGTAGGCCGGAGGCACTCGCACGCATGGGCAGCGGGAGCGCAGCATCCTGGGGAAGCTGCCATCCCGCTGCCCTTTGCGTACCCTTGTCCGCCGGGCAGGCCCAGTGCTTGAATTGGCCAATGGGCCTTCGAATGCATACTCCAGCCGCGGCGCAGGTTGCCGACCTCGTTGACGAGCTCGCCAGCTGGCAACGTGACGGCCTGCCGGTGCAACTTCATCCAGGCGATGTGGGCTGGTACGCCATGCGGGGCATGGAAGCCGCCGCACAAGGCCTGCGGGCCTGGGCGGACCGCGAATCCATCTATGCCATCGGCCTGCTCGATGGACCGAACCTGATTCGCATGGCGCTGCATCCCGACTTTGTCGACATCCAGCCCCTGGCCGAGCAGATCCATGCCGACCTCAGCTCTGCGGAAAACCAGATCTTCCCGGCCGAAAGCGCCAGCATCGAAGCCCGCGGCGCAACGGCACTGGGCAAGATCCTGCAGGACCATGGTTGGATGCCCGGTGAAGCCTGGACTCCCCTGCGCCGTGCTCTGGATGCTCCGGTGCAGCTGCCTGAACTGGCCTTCCGGCGGATTGATGCTTCCCTGGCCGGCCAGTGGATGGAAGTGCACCTCAACGCCTTTCGCGGCAGCGATTTCACGCAGGAGGATCTGGCTCAGGCGCTGCAGCGCTGGCACACCATGGCCAGCACTCCCATCTATGATCAGTGCCAATGCCTCACCGCCTACGACGGGGAGATGAACCCGCTGGCCGTCGCAGGGGTCTGGTCCGCTGGTTCCGGGCGGCCAGGACTGCTGGAACCCATTGCGGAGCACCCGGCTTTTCGCGGCCAGGGGTTCGGCACGGCGATCAGCCTGGCCGCCGCCGCAGAGCTGCGGTCAATGGGTGCGTCCAGTGCCTTGGTGTGCACGCCCAGCGAGAACCGCGCAGCCGTTGCCACCTATCTCGCCGCCGGGTTCGTTGCCGATACCGAAGACCGCGACTGGCATCGCGGGGAAGAGGAACCGGTGGAATCATGAACGCCTCCGAGATTCTGGCCGATCTGGCCCAGCGCCCAATTGACGCGGCGCAGGCCCTGCCGCAGCTGAGCGCCGAACAGCTCAATGCCCATCCGGGAAACCATCCCAACTCGATTGCCTGGCTGCTGTGGCATGCCGGACGCGAAGCCGATACCCAGCTCTCGGCGCTGAGCGGCCAACCCGAACTCTGGGCGCAGTTCCGTGCACGCTTCAACCTGGGCGAGCTCGGTGATTCGATGGGCTACGGGCATAGTGCCGAACAGGCCCGCCAGATTACCGTGAGCGACCAGCAGCTGCTCGTGGACTACTTGGCCGCGTGCCTGTCCGCGCTCAGCGGCTACGCCGCCACGCTGGGCGAAGAAGAACTGGACGAAATCATCGATCGCAGCTGGAATCCAGCAGTAACGCGTGCGGTGCGCTTGGTATCGATCATCGACGATGCGTCCGTGCATGTCGGGCAGGCAGCCTACGCTGCCGGCACGATGATCTAAGCCGCAGGCAGACTCTTGGCCTTCTTGTTGATCCACCAGAAAATCGCTAGCTGGAGCACCAGGACAATGGCCGAAATGCCGGCATCGCCCCATCCCATCACGAACCCCGCCTGCAAGGTCCCGATCCCGCTGGCTACAGGATAGAACAGCGGCCACAGCACGGCCAGATTGCGCACCAGGGAGAAAGCAATCGCGAACATGATTGCGAAAACACCGAAGCCTGCTGCCGCTTCCAACTGGACCGATCCGAGGTGCTGGATCATGAAGCCAAGTCCGGTCAGCACAATAGCGGGCAACCATCCGAAGGCGCGTTCCCACCGCAGATACAGCCAGCCGAAGACGAAGAATGGTTCCCACAGGACCAGGAAGTTCGCCACAAGGTGGCTTGCAAAATCGGCACCCATGGCATTGGACAAGGCAAACAATTGGTAGGCGGATCCGGCACCCAGAACCAGAGAGACAGCCAGGGACGTCAGCAGGAATTTTCTCGTGATCCCCACCCCGGCCAAGGTTTCACGCCGCTGGCACAGCACCGTCCACAGTGGGATGGCGGTGCCGAAGACCAGAATGCCAAGCCAGAGGAAAAGGCTGTTGATCGAGGTTCCCGCGTAGTAGCACAGGGAAAACGCCAGCAAGGTGGCCAGAGCAATGAGCGTATCGGATTCGGGTTGCCACGCGAATGCTCTTCGACGTTGCTTCATGCCAGATGGAGATTGAGCAGGAAAATCATTCATTATGACGCGCCTCGGTGCTTTGGGTTGATATAGCCGCCTGTGGCCTAAGTTAGCATTTCATCAACTCGCCGACCATGAATAATGCTTAACGGGTACGGGGAATGCGGAGAATGATTTTCGGCCTGTCGGGGCAGCTGCTCGGTTCGATCCCCGCTGCCCCAGCAGCGGCCGCGAAACGGTCGCACACGGCATGGCGAACCCGGCCGGTTGGGCGGAACCATACCGCGTGCCGATCTGTCCGCGTTCATGCTGCAACCATTGAGGACACCCAGAGCATCGGCAAGGCCTAAGGAATCAGTAATTAGCTGCGGGTGCGGCTGCGCCACGCGAGCAGCACATAGTGGCGGATCATCGCAACGAAGACCACAGCCCACACCAGCACCGCGGCGATCAGCGACCCGTGGCCGATGCTTTCCACCACCGGCAACGAGTCGACCCGTCCAAGGTTGATCGAGGCGACCGCGAACATTCCGACAGGGAAGACGATTGACCATAGCGTGGGCACGTACACCAGCGGAACGCGGTGCACCACATGCCGCCACACGCCAGCTCCCACCAGGATTGGAATCAGCCAGAGGCAGTAGCTCCAGAAAGCCGCCACTGTCCCCGCAATCAGCGCACGGGTGGCATCAACCATTGGCGTGGATTCCATGCCGACAATCTTGCTGCCCGCAACAACGGCTATGGCCATGGCTCCCATGGCCACCCAATACGGTGGTTCGAATTCTTTCGGAGTCATCCCGAAGTGCACGATCCGCAGCAGCACCAGCACGGCGATGCCGGCATAGAGCGCGACGCCTACCGACCAGGTCAGCACGGCAAGCAAGCCGATCAGTGATTGCCCGTTCGCAACATGCGGCTGGATAACGCTCAGGCCGATGGCCAAGGACTGGCTGGCCACCGCCCAGATGAACCAGGTGCCGTTGACCCGGGAGAGGATCGGCTTTCCGTCCCGGCTCAGGAAGACCTGCCACGGCAGCACGTAGCCGAAGATGAACCAGAGAATGGCGGCCAGGGCCACGAGCACCATGGAGATCGCGCTGAACCCTTCGGCTCCCAACCGCACCGCGAGAACATCGGTGCCGGCAACGACTGTGAAGTACCCGAAGGCCATTTCCGGTCGGCGAAGTTCCGCCCTCATGGCTCCGCTGAAGGCAATTGCCCGCCAGATGTACAGCACCCACAGCACTGCATACGACAGCACGGCAAACGCCAGCAGGATCCCGGAGAGAAGGTCCCATCCGGCTTCGTGAAGGCCAATGGAAACAATGCCAGTGCCCATCGTCAGGGCGAAATACCCTGGCGACAGGTTCTCCAGGATCTCACGGAAAACCCGAGGTCTGGAGGGTGCCGTTTCATGCGGGGTTTGCCGATCGTCCATGCCTCCAGCGTACGACTGTTGCCTCAGCGAGGTGCAATTACACGATCTGGCAAGAGCTCAGAGCCACTCCCCGAGCTGCCTGCCGGAGACCTCCGCCAGCCACATTTGCCACAGCGGTCCGAAGCTCACCCGGCGAACTCCCAGCTCTCGCAAGGCCGCCAAGTCTCCGGCGGCGTGCGCCGTGACCGGGTGGGCAGTGACATTCACCGGGATTCCAACCGATTGCACGGCCTGCCTTACCTGATCCGCATCGGCCAGCGCCACCGGATACACGCTGCGCGCACCGGCCTGCTCCATCAGCTTGATGCGCTCGATAGCCTCACCCAGCGGGTCGGCGAACTTGTCAGCCAGCTTCACAGCATCGGTGCGTCCATTGATCACGAAGTCGATGCCAGCAGCATCCGCCGCTTGGCGGACGCCGTGGATGTAGTCCGCATGCTCCTGGCGTTCGCGCACACGGCCTCCTTCCCGATGGAGGACATCTTCGATATTCACTCCAACTGCACCCGCTGCGGCGACGCGTTCGAAGAGTTCTTCGGGATCCAGTCCGTAGCCGGACTCGACGTCGGCGCTGACCGGCACGTCGACGCTGCTGGTGATGCGTTGCACCACAGCCAAGTAGTCTGCGAAGTCCATCTGCTCGCCGTCAGCGCTGCCTATGGAATCGGCGACCGGATGGCTGCCGATGGTCAGGGATTCGAACCCGGCTTCGACCGCCACCTTGGCGCTGAAGGTATCCCACACGGTGGGCATGACCAGCAACTTCCCTGAAGCATGCTGCTGGGCGAGGTTCTGGGCAAGAGCTGAAATATCAGACAAGGAGATCTCCTAACGTCGTGGCGGATTGCGCCCAGTCTACGGCTCCAGGCCCCCTAGCGAAACAACCGCAAGATGAACTCCCAGCTTTCCCCCATTCAGCCCCTAAATCCAGCGCCATTTCAGCTCTTTCACTGCTTGCCGGCTAGCGGTTTCACCATAATCAGGCAGGGCATTCCAGCTCCCCAGAGGTCAGTTTCCTCCAGCGGCAGGAATCCCTGGCTTTCATAGAAGCGACGAGTCTTCGCATAGCCTGCATCCGGGTGCGAAGGCCCCAAGGTCTTGACCTGCAGCAGCTGAACTCCCCCGGCGAGCGCGTCGGCTTCAATGGCTGATCATAAGGCCGACCCGATTCCAGTTCCATGGAGTTCGCGGTCGACCACCATTAGATGGATCTCGATGCTGTGGGCGTAGTGCCGGTCGACCAAGAGAACACCGAGTACCGTGCCGGCGGCATTGCGCACGGTCCAGGTTTCCTTGCTCCGCGCGGCTTGGATGTACTCCGCGTTGGATTCAGGTTGGCCAAACCACTCGGGAACAGAGGCAAGCAATCGCGCGACATCATCTGGCACGGCTTGATCCCTGGTTGCTGCGAAAGTCATCGGTTCCACAAGGCCTCCCGAACGTAATGTGATTGTGCTAGCTTGCCGGAGTCATGATTTCCAATCGATTCCCGAATCCGTCACGCGCGTGGAACCGCAGATATCCTTCAAAGGTTTCACGCTCAGCCCAAGACAGTTCATAGCCCATGGAGCCGATGCGTTCAGCGAGAGTTTCCAGCTCGTGGATCGAGTCGCAAACTAATCCCGGATGCGCTTTCTTGGCCGGTACGAATGAATCGTCTACGCCAAGATGGATTTCCGCCACCACGGCATCCGCTTTGAAAGCACGAAACCAGCATCCTCCCCTTCTGGCGAGGGAGGCAGGCTTGGGAACTTCGGCAAGTCCCAGCGCTTCACCGTAGAATCGTCGAGCTTCAGATTCTTCACCACGTGGCATTGATATCTGAACGTGATGGAGTCTCATTCAGGTTTCCTCGTCTCTAGACATGCTCATCGCAGTACTGCCAATGTACCTGCAAGGCGCTTGACCACAGTTAGGTTCGGTGCAATCCGAAGACCAGGGTTTCAACCCGTCCTTTGTTGTTTTCCGGGTCTTCGGTGCTGCGCTCTTCGAGCTTGAAACCGGATTTCTCAAGGACGCGGATGGAAGCTGCATTCCTGGCATCGCACGTTGCGCTGATTCGTTCCAAACCAAGATCTTCGAACCCCAGTCGGAGCAGGTGTCCCACGGCAGCCGTGGCGTATCCGTTGCCCCAGTATTCCCGATTCAGCGTGTAGCCAAGCTCTCCGGCCTTGGCATTCCGGTCGGTTGCCAACACTGACGCAGAACCAATGAGCACATCGCCAAGCATGATCGCTCGCAAGCGACGGTGCGGTTGCTCGATTAGTGCATCGGCAAGGAATTTTTGGGTATCGGCCAGCTGGTTAGGGCCCCACGTCGAGTACCGGCACACCAGTGGGTCAGCAGCGAAGTTGTGCACCGCAGACAGGTCTTGAGCACGGAAGTCAGTCAAGCGCAATTCAGGCTCCGTGGTAGTCACGCCGTGGGCTGGCGGATTGTTGCTCATTCGTTTTCTCCTTCGCGGTTCAATTCCTATCAATGCATTGGGGCGAAACCTATCGCTTGGCTGGGTCCAAGTCCAAGCATGTTGCGCAGCTGTTAAGCGGTGTTGAGTTTCATTGCCATTTTTGGAATCGTGGCACGCACATGCCCTGAACTTGGCATGTCCTCAACCGGAAGGAGAGCCATCGTGCTCGCACTGACCGACCAAGCAGCATCGATCGTGACCGCGATCGTCACCAACCAAGCCGAGGAAGAAACCGCTGGCCTGCGCATCATGCAGGCAGACAGCACCCACCCTGAAGATGCAGCTTTCGGATTGCAGATTGTCCCCGCGCCCGAAAGCACCGATGGCGTGGTGGATACCGAAGGCAGCCCTGTCTATGTGGACGAGGCGATCGCCGACGCACTGGATAGCAAAGTACTCGATGCGGCAGTAGACGAGCAGGGCGGCGTGAGCTTCCAGCTTCTCGAACAGGGTTAATGCCGCACCCTGCCCTTTAGCTTTGGCTGCGGGGGTCGTCCTTCGGGACGGCCCCCGCAGTTATTTAACAAATTACCTCGGCCAACTTGACGGATATTTTTTCCCGGGCCAGCTGGCTCGCAGCCTTGTATATTGCGGCTCCGTGCGTCATCGTTCAACTAAGGGAAAGGGGAAAACAGTGGAAACGCGCGCGGTACGCAAACATGAATGGGCGACGATTCCGAACGCCATCACGATCATTCGTTTTCTCCTGGTTCTTCCCATCGTTGGCTTTCTGGTGGCCGATACCGAACCGGTGCTGACTGCGGTGCTGCTTCTTGCCTTCGGCCTCAGTGACTGGGTTGACGGGTTTATCGCCCGCAAGTTCAACCAGGTCTCGCAGCTTGGCATCCTGCTGGATCCCATTGCCGATCGCTTGGGCATCGTGGCTATCGCTATCGCGCTGGTAATTAGCGGAGCGATCCCGGTCTGGGTTGGCCTGGCCGTTTTCGTCACTGACCTGGTTCTGCTGTGCACCTATTTCTTCTTGCGCCTTGAATCCCCGCCGGCTTCCACATGGCTGGGAAAGATCCGCACTGCCATCATGATGCTGGGCCTGGCCTGCGTGGCCTTTGGCAGAATCCCCGAATTTACGGTGCTGGCCGCACCGGGCGTAGCCATTTTGGCAGCCGGCACGGTGCTGCATCTATTTGTCGGCTTCGGCTATCTGCGCATTATGCGTGCTTCGGCCGAAACGCAGAGGTCCTCGGCCAGCTAGTCACGGCCGTTGTGCTCCATGTCGCCGGCCAGGAGCGTCAATTCCTGCAGCCGGGGCTTCCACAGTGCTGCCCTGCAAGCAGTCAGTTCCCTGAGCTGCGCTGATGCCAGCTCATCCAGTGCACGGATATAGTCGGGAACGATCTCGCGTGGAAGGCGCAGGCCCATGGTCAGATGCGGGGTCCATCTGGGTCCTCGTCCGTCGGGATTCACGGCGCTGATTTCCCGGGCCGCCATTTCCAGGGCGTCGGTCGTTTCCAGCAGCCAGGCAACCGTCTGCTTGCGCTTGGTACCGAAAACAATCGTGCCCACCCGGTGGAAGCAGGCGGGGATGAGATCTGGGAGCAGCTCTGCGGCCCGCTGCGCTACAGCATCGCTCATGCTGGGCGAAAAGGTGATGGTGATATGCGGAGTCTGGTGTTGTGCTGGAAACCCTCGCTTTTCCAGCTGGGCAAAGATTTCCCGCACTTGCTGCTCCTGCTCGGCCGAGAAGCGCAACAGGATGTTATCTGGGGATCTGCTCATCCGGCTATTCCTTTCTCGTGCTTGTCACCGGACGCGTCCATGTACGGGCGCATGAATTCTGGTCCCCTGCCGCATGGTTGCTGGCCTCCCCGGTAGGCCTGTAGCCAAGGCTCGTCCAGAACGGTTCCGCTTCGGCGGCGTTCGTATCGACAATCGTTATCCGGCAGGTGGTGATCGACGGATAATCCTGCACCAGCGCGAGTACCTCTTCATGGAGCTGCTTCCCCAACCCCTCTGCTTGCCTTGCGCCGTCAATCATGAGCAATCCGATGTGGACCGTGTCCGTTCTCGGCCAGCCGACAATCAGATCAGCGAATCCGACGAGTTCTGCATCCAGCCAAAGGCCAAGATCGATTTTCTGCTCGGCCCGCGCCGTCGGCGGCAGGGCGGTCAATGCCTCGATTGAGGCATCAGCTGCGGGAACTGCGCCGGTAACACTTTGCGAATGCCCCGGGTTGCTTTCCATCAACCGCTGCAAGCAGGCTGCCTGTTCGATGGAAAGCCTGGTTAACTGGAGCTGGGAAGACCGCTTATCCATGAGCCGTCTCCCCGGTTTTTCCCTTGGCCGCTTCAGCTTCGAAGATCATCAGCGGCTGCTCGCCGTTGAATGGTTCTCGCGTCCAGTCGCCCCAGATAGCGCGAACCTCGAACCCTGCGGCGGAAAGATCTCTACTGATCTGCTCGGCGCTGCGGAAGGCCAACTCCAATTTTTCGACCACTACTTCCTGCGACTGCTCGAACTTGGCGTAGGACAATAGGCGGACGACTCCCGGGCTGCTTTCGTCGGCATCGAACCATTCGGTCAGCGGGCCGAATGGCGTCTGCCGAGTGGCGGCTTCTTCTGCATCCCACTTTTCCCAGGCACGCGTCGACGGGTTCCTGCTTTCAAAAGCCAGCACCGCTCCGGGCCTCGCAGCTTCGCGCAGTTGTTTCAAGGTTCGTTCCCACTGCTGGCCAGGGATGTGCTGGGCGACGTTCCCAGTCATCACCATCAAGTCGAAGAGCCCGCCGTCGATAGCCGAAGAATCGCCGTCGATCCAGGTGACTCTCCCAGCTTCGGGCCGACGCCTGGCGTAGGAAAGCATTACCGGTGAGGGGTCAACTCCTACAACAGTTCTTCGCTCGCCAACAAGCGTTACCGTCAAGAGCCCAGTGCCGCAGCCTAGATCCAGGATCCGATCGGCTTGGGTTTCAGCCGCGAGTGCACGGTAATAATCATGATCCGGTCCATCGGGATTATCCGTGTCGTAGAGTTCCGTGAGTCGTGGATCATAGTCGGTCATGCTCACATGGTCCTATTCCGTTCTCAGAGTTTCCGGTCGAGGTGCCGGGGTGCGCAACAATTCTTGCCTTGCCTAGGTGAAGCCGGCTCATTGTCGGTTGCTTCGCTGCCGGCATGCACTGTCCCGTCAGGCATCCTACGGTCCGCACCAATCGCGCAATAATTCTTCGCATGGAACTTTGCCCCAGCCGCTCCTACTAATCAGTAGTCGCTCCGGCACAACATGCATATCCCCAAGCCAACCACATCAATTGTGACCTAGACAACTGATGGTGAATTGGGCATTGTTGGTTCAACAGACGTTTCCGGTCTGCTCGAAACCCCTAATGGAGGAGCTCCATGGCCGAGGCCTACATCATTGATGCGCTGCGTACACCGGTTGGACGCCGGGGGAAATCGCTGGCGCAGATCCATCCACTTGATCTCGCCGCGGCGCCGCTGGGAGAACTGGTGAACCGGAACAATATCGATTCCGAGCAATACGATGAAATCGTCCTCGGCTGCATCGACCAGCTGGGACCCCAGGCCATGGACATTGCCCGCAACGCCTGGCTGGCCGCCGGCCTATCGGAACACGTTCCCGGGACCACGGTGGAACGCCAGTGCGGCTCCGGGCAGCAAGCAGTCTCCTATGCGGCGCAAGCGGTCATGAGCGGCACCAGCGACCTCGTCGTTGCCGGCGGCGTCCAATCCATGTCCAGCATCCCGCTGTCCCATTCCAATTCCGCCGCCAAGGACTTCGGGTTCCCTGACCCCTACACCGGCTCCAAGCGATGGGCGGCACGCTACGGCGAGCAGGAAATTTCCCAGTTCCGCGGTGCAGAAAAGATGGCGGAGCGCTGGGGCCTGGACCGCACCCAGTTGGAGGACTTTGCCGTGCGTTCCCATGAGCGCGCGTTGAACGCCCAAGCGCAGGGATACTTCGACCGCGAGATCCTGGCCCTGGATGGCTTGGCCGCCGACGAGGGCCCGCGCCCTGTGGACCGCGCCAAGATGCAATCACTGGCCCCGATCATCGACGGAGGAGTGCATACAGCGGCTACCGCATCGCAGATGTCTGATGGCGCCGCCATGCTGCTCATTGCCTCGGAGTCCGCGGTCAAGCGCTATGGGCTCAAGCCCCGCGCCCGCATCCACCACATCTCTGCCCGAGGCGATGACCCGGTCATGATGCTTTCAGCGCCGATCCGCGCCACCCAGCATGCTCTGGCCCGCGCTGGCATGCGCATCGAGGACATGGACCGCATTGAGATCAACGAAGCCTTCGCCGCGGTGGTCCTTGCGTGGCAGCAGGAAACCGGTGCCGACATGTCCAAGGTCAATGTCAACGGCGGCGCCATTGCTTTGGGCCATCCGATTGGTGCCACCGGCGCACGGCTGATGACCTCCCTGCTGCACGAGCTGGAACACAGCGATACCCGCTTTGGCCTGCAGACCATGTGCGAAGGCGGTGGACAGGCCAACGTCACCATCATCGAACGCCTCTAGCTTCCGGCACCGGCCACGAAGGAAACCACCCATGAGCGCATTGCCCGCCGATACGGCGATGAAACCCGATGACCCGAACACCATTGGTGCGCTCATGCGCTGCAACCAATCGGGCAAATTGCTCAAGCGCAAGTCGCGCGCTGAACGCAACACGGCTTCGGGCGGCGCCCAATGAACCGCGACCCGTGGGCACCCTACGAGCTCGCCACCGCGGTGGATGTCGACTACCTGTCCGCTTTCGCGACTGCCACCGACGAGGATCGCAGGCATTGGGCTCGCACCCGGCAATACGGCGAAGAGATCCTGCCGGTCATCAACGAGCACTGGGAGAACGGGCATTACCCGCTGGACCTGGTCCGGCGCATGGGCGAGCTCGATCTGTTCACCGACGGGCTGAGGATCCCCGGCCACGCACACTTCTCCCCGCTGGCCGCAGGACTGGTAGCCATGGAGCTGTCTCGTGCCGATGGCTCGATGGCAGCGGCCGCTGCAGTGCAGGGCGGCCTGGTCTTGCGCAGCCTAAAATTCTTTGGCAGCCCCGAACAGCAGGAGCAATACCTGGAACCGGTGGCTTCAGGTAAGTTGCTCGGTGGCTTCGCGCTGACCGAACCGCACCATGGTTCGGACGCTGTCGGCCTGGAATCCAGCGCCCGGCGCGACGGGAAGCACTGGATCATCAATGGGCACAAGAAATGGATCGGCAATGGAGCTGCCGGCGGCATCACCATCGTGTGGGCGCGGGATGTTGCCGATTCGCAGGTCAAGGGGTTCATTATCGACCAGGGCACCCCCGGCTACGAGGCCGCCCCTGTGCGCGGCAAGGGCGTGCTGCGCGCCATCGAGCAGGCAGAGATCCGGCTGACGGATGTTCGCGTCCCGGAGTCCGCCCGTCTCACCGGGGCGGAATCGTTCAAGGATGTCTCGCGGGCGCTGGTTGATACCCGGGTGAATGTCGGCTGGTCGGCTCTGGGCCATGCGCAGTTCCTCTTTGAAGCTGCACTGCAGTATGCCAAGCAGCGCACGCAGTTCGGCAAACCGCTCGCCGCACACCAGATGATCCAGGAACGCTTGGCGCAGATGCTGGCCGAAATCACCAACATGCAGTTGCAGTGTGCCGCCGTCGCCGGCATCCAGGCCGCCGGCCAGTTGAAGGACACTCAGGCATCATTGCTGAAGTTCCATAACACCCGCGCTGCCCGCAGGATCGCATCCACCGCGCGCGATCTGCTGGGCGGCAATGGAATCCTGCTGGAAAATCATGTCATTCGCCATGTCGGGGACATCGAGGCGCTGCACACCTACGAGGGAACGGAGTCGGTCCAGGCATTGATTCTCGGCAGGGATCTGACCGGCTTCAGCGCCTTCAGCTAGATCTGCGGAGTACGATAATGATGAATCTTGCGTTACCGCTTGGCCAACGACCGAAGGACTGCCCATGCCATACCTAGTCGATTTCAAGGACGTCTCCACCCAGGGCCTTGAGTCCTCGCCCGTTGCCGATGCACTCGCAGGCTTGCGCGCCAACGAAGCGCGTTATCTGAAGAACAAGTTCAACCACGACTTTGCCGTCGAGCAAGCGGCCGACGCTCAGGACACCATTGCGTGGGTGAACAAGATTCTTGCCGAAGAACGCGACCTGCACATCGCATCCACGCCGCTGCAGGCGACCATCTTTGAGGCCGACGGGGCCAAGCGCGCCTACGTCTTCTACGAGTCAGGCCTGTCCATTAATGTCCTCTACGGCTTGGAACCCGGTGAGAAGCGCGCCGTCGGCTTCAAGCTCAGTGACGGCATGGAGGTGCCAGACGAGCTGCAAGAGAAGTTCAAGTTCGCGCGGCAGAAGTCCAAGCTGGCAGGAACCATCCGCGGCTCCTACTTCGTGATCAAGAACGAATACTGACCTTTCGAAGAATGGACTGCTGCCCCGCGCTTTCGTGGATCCTACTGGGCACCCGGCAACTGCGCGTAGGCATCCTTGGCTGCCTCTAGCAGGAAATCAGCAGGCCACAACGCGCGCACTTCAGCCGGGAACACGATGTCCTTGATGGCTGTGCCGTTCTGAAGCGCCGCACCCAGGGTCGCTGCGAGCTGCTCGAAGCAGTGCAGTTGCTGGATCACGAATTCCCTTCCCACAGGTTCCCCGTGGCCAGGAACTACCACGTCACCGGGCTGGATGTGCTTTAGCAGGAATTCGAGCACTCCCGGCCAGCCCATTGGATGGGCGCCCGACCCGAACATCGGCGGGCCCGACTGCTCGATGATATCGCCCAGGAACCAGGTCTTGGCATCAGGAATATGGATCGCCAGGTCGGTGTCGGTGTGCCCTTCGCCCAGCGGGATTACCTCGATATCCCGCCCGCCAAGGCTCAGCGTGCAGCGATCTTCCAGCAGGTGGTTCGGCGGTGTCAGCTGCACACCGTCCCAATCCATGTCGGGTTCGAGTTCCGGCGAGCGCCGAACCAACTCAAGCCGGGGCTTCTCGAATTGCTCGAAATGCGCAGGGATCCGGTGATGGCCGTAAATCGGGATTCCCTGCTGGGCAAAGAGCTGATTGCCGAAGGTGTGGTCGTAGTGGGCGTGCGTGTTGATCACCGCAACTATTGGAAGACCAAACTGCGCTGCGGCCTCGTCGATGATTTCTCGTGCCTCGCGTTCGTTATTGCGGGTATCGATAATCGTCACGCCGTGTCCGCCGAGCACCGCACCAACGGAAATATCCAACGGATCATAACGCCTCTGGAATACCCCCGGGGCTACCTGGTTCCAGATTCCTTCAATCATCATTGACCGTCCTGCCGGCTCTGCTTGGCTAGAGTCCTGCCTTCAGCAACTGTTTCCAGCGCAGCGGCATGGGTGCCTCGACCACCAGTTCCTGGCCATCGGGCTTGGGAATCACCAGCTTAGTCGCATGCAAGAAGAGCCCGCGGCCTCCTAGCTGTTCAACACGGCGATTGAACTTCGCAAAACCATACCGGTCATCACCGGCAATCGGATGCCCTTGGCTTTGCAGGTGGACACGGATCTGGTGCTTGCGTCCAGTCATCAGTTGCACATCCAAGATGGTGGCGCGCTGTCCTACGCGTTGCCTGACCACGACGCGGGTCTCGGCTCGTTGCCCGTGCGGGTCAACCACGACCTTGTCGGCGCGGCGCAGCAGCGGCGCGTGGATCGATTCGATGCCCTGCTTCCAGTGCCCTGCCACGAGCGCCAGGTAGTGGCGTTCAATTTCGTCTTCCCGGTCCCGGAGCAACTCATGCAGATAGCGCAGCATGCTTGGGGTCTTCGCCAGCACCAGCAGCCCTGAAGTGTCGCGATCCAGACGGTGAGTCAATTCCAGATCCGGCAGTTCCGGGCGCAACTGGCGGAAAACTTCGATCACGCCCGCAGGATTATCTGTACCTTGGTGCACGGCGATGCCGGCAGGCTTGTCGATGACCAGCACATCCTGGTCCTCGTGCACCACGGTGTTGCGCAGCCGCCTGACCAAGTACTCCGGGACGTCGGGTTCTGGTGCCTGGCCCGGTGCCGCAAGTAGCGCCGGCAAGGTAATCTTGTCATTTTCGGCTAGCCGGTAGCCTTCTTGGACTTTCTTGCCGTTCACGCGCAAGTGCCCTTTGCGCATGAGCCGGAACAGTTCTCCTGCCGGGACCGTTTTGAGCCGGGATCTCAGGAACTTTTCGATGCGCCGGCCTGCATGCTCGCCGTCGATGACAATGGTGCGCGCCTGGGAATCAGACCGCACTTCTGCCGCTGGATGCTGGAAGACTCCAGGCAAGAACTATCACTCCATTTAGGGGCCACATCCATGAGTGGATCATGGCGTCGCCGCTCACTGCGGGTCATTCTCAAGGGACTTCCGGGAGCCTGCCGCCCCGAATTGGCCAACCTTCATCGTACCCCGATGCCGTGATCCTGCACGAGTGAAACAACAGGCAAGAGGACTGAACTCACAAAATCTTCAGGAGGTATCAGGCCGTGATGAACATGGCGCGGAGCAACTGCCGATCCTGGCGGCCCTTTGAAATAGCACAAAGGATGCCGGTCCAATAGTCGCCTGGCTTCTTCTCGATGACTAGGCTGGGTTCATGGCAACAGTAATACTTGTACGGCATGGACGTACCACCGCCAATGCCACCGGCGTACTGGCTGGACGCACGCCCTCCGTGTTCCTCGACGATACTGGGGAAGAACAGGCGATGCGCACTGGCGAGCGGCTAGCGGCAATCCCCCTGGCTGGCATCGTCTCAAGCCCGCTGGAACGCTGCGTGCAGACAGCGGAATTCGCCATGCAACAGCAAAGCAAAGCCGCACAATTGCTGATTGAGCCAGAACTCTCGGAATGCGACTACGGCCTGTGGCAGGGCCGCAAGCTGCAGGACTTGGCTGCCGAGGAACTTTGGAAAACAGTGCAGTCCGCGCCGTCAGCGGTGACCTTCCCGGGCGGGGAATCCATGGCCGGAATGCAATCCCGGGCTGTAGCAGCCATCAGGCGCCATGACGCGGCGATCGAAGCCGAGCATGGTGCTGAAGCAGTCTGGGCGGCATTCAGCCATGGCGATATCATCAAGTCGGTACTGGCTGACGCGCTGGGCATGCATTTGGATCTGTTCCAACGCATTAACGTAGGTCCGGCGTCCGCATCGATTGTGCACTACGGGTCCGGCGCGCCCCGCGTGTACTCCATCAACACCGACGCCGGAGACCTCTCGTGGCTAGCCCCCGGCCTCAAGACAACCGATGCCCCGGTCGGCGGCGGAGCAGGACATTAAGGAGACTGAAATGACGGCAACAGTCAACGAATTCAACTGGCCGGATCGCGTAGTCATCGGCACCATCGGCGTGCCCGGGTCCCGAACCTTCTACCTGCAGGCAAGAGCCGGCTCGGAGCTTTCCAGCATCGCCTTGGAAAAGCAGCAAGCCGCTGTGGTTGCAGAGATGATTGACGAGATCCTGGATCAGCTTTCCACCGTCAAGGGCAACCCCTTCAACGTTCCCGAACATACCCCGGTGGAACTGGTCGACAACGATCCGCTGGAAGAAGTGAACGAATCATTCCGCGTCGGATCCATGAATCTCGGATGGGACGCAACCGTAGCGCAGGTAGTTCTGGAAGCTTTCTCCCTGAATGACGAAGATGACGAGAACTTCGATCCGGATGGACCGGGCGCAGTCATGCGCGTGCGCATGCCCGTAGGCACCGCACGCGCTTTCGCGATGCGCACCCACGAGATCGTGGCCGCTGGACGGCCGATGTGCGCCAACTGCGGTTATCCGATTGATCCGGATGGGCATACCTGCAGGGACGAGAACGGACAGTGAATGCGCCCGATCTGCTGACTGCGCAGCTGGAACTGACCGGCCGCATCGCCACCGCTTCCAACGCGACGTTCTTGGGCAGCATCGGTGAAAAAAGCGTTGTCTACAAGCCCGTAGCTGGAGAGAAACCCCTTTGGGACTTTCCCCATGGATCACTGGCCTACCGCGAGGTTGCCGCCTTTCGAGTATCTGAAGCCCTGGGATGGAACCTCGTCCCCCAGACGTGGCTGCGCAACGGGCGATTCGGCGAAGGCATGGTGCAGCTATGGCAAGACATTGATCGGGAACAGCACCCAGTAGACATCGTAGCCGCGGACAAGGTGCCTGAAGACGGCTGGAAGACCGTCCTGCACGGAGAGGACGAATCGGGGCATCAGATGGCTCTGCTTCACGAAGATACTCCTGCACTGCGACGCATGGCGGTCTTCGATGTGCTGGTCAACAATGCCGACCGCAAAGGCGATCACGTGCTAGCAATGCCAGATGGCCACCGCTACGGTGTCGACCACGGCCTCTGCTTCAATGAAGAGCACAAACTGCGCACCGTGCTTTGGGGATGGGTTGGCCAGCCGCTGACCGACGACGAACTGGCCGGTGTCCAGAGGGTCAGCGATGCGCTGGACGCGGATCTTGGGCAAGAACTGGCCGCGTTGTTGACCGGTGAAGAAATCGCCGCGCTCGCCGACCGTTGCACGGATCTGCTCAGTGAAGGGCGATTCCCTGCGCATCGCGGGCAGATGCCTGCCGTGCCCTGGCCGCTTTTCTAGCACGCAGTTTTCTGTTGACCGCAGGGCAGCCTGCAAGCCATTCTAGGAGTCGGATAGCAAAGGACAGGTCGCGCATGGGAACGGTCAAGGCAAACAAGGTAGACCTCGGTGTCGAATCCTTCGGAAACGAAAACGATCCATTGATTCTCCTCATTGGCGGCACCACCATGCTTGCCTGGCCCGAGGCCCTATGCGAGGCATTGGCTGCTGGTGGGCGCCATGTGGTGCGCTACGACCTTCGGGATTGCGGAGAATCAACCGCTGGGAACCCGATGAAACCCGCCTACAACCTGCGTGATTTAGCTGCCGATGCCGCGGCATTGGCTGAACTGCTGGATGACCGTCCAGCACATGTGGCGGGTATCGGGGTCAGCGGGATGATCGCCCAGGTGGCGGCGCTGGATTATCCTGAAAAGTTTAGCGCCCTGACATTGGTTGGCACACGGCCGGTAGCGCCAGGACCGGTGGACAATGATCTGCCAGACCATGACCAAGCAACCATGGGCAAGCTGTTTTCCCGCCCCATGCCAGATTGGGCAGACCGCGAGTCCGTTGCCCAGCACTCCGCCGAGGGCTCCCAAATCCTTGCCAACGATCCGGAAGCCGCCCTGGATCTGGCCTCCCGCATCTGGGACCGTACGGCGAGCGCAGAGCCAGAAGTCCACATGGCAAACCAGATCGGGATTGTCTTTTCCAAGTTGGACTGCACTCCACGCTGGCGCGAACGGCTTCCCGAGTTAGCTATCCCCACACTGGTCGTACACGGAGCCAAGGATCCGTTCTTCCCCGTCGGCAATGGCGAAGCGCTGGCCAGGGAGATACCGAACGCTTCCTTGCTCGTGCTTGAAAACGCTTCGACTGCCATACCTGCTTCTGCCTTCTCCCAGGTTGCTGATTCAATGCTGCGCCTGTAGGCAAGCAGCGATTCGAGCACTAGTCACAGGCCAATATAGACTTTCCTCATGGACCATAGGCCGCCCCGGACACCAGGCGAAGAACTTAGGCCTGCTGAACTAGAGCTGCTGGCTTTGCTCTGCAGCGGCAAAGATGCTGAATCGGCTCTAGCCCGGCAGCAACTGGAGTTTGCACGCTGGGGCGGCTACGAGTTCGAGGACTGCGAGTGCTTCTTGATTTCGTTCATTAGCAAGCGGGATTGCCGCAGTATCCGGCATGGCGATGGCCCGTTCTCCACCGTTGACGTTGGAAAAGGTGGGGAATACCTTGGGCAACTGACTCTTTGGGTTGTTGACGGATACCTTCACTCGGTGGATTACATGCCTTTTGAAGATGACCCAGGGCACCTGCCAACTTCCGAAAATTACACGTTGGAATTCGTCGGACGCAACTAACCTTCTCGACAAGGCTTGGCCGGCACGAGCCTGATAACTCTATTGTTCGGCGCTTCGCTTCGGTAGTAGTATTCGTGGCACATACTCGGGCCTTCGAGAGGATTCGCCATGTCATTCCAGGCCTATCTGGACACCATCGAGAAAAAGACCGGACTTACTCCGCGCCAGCTAGTCGGTATCGCCCACGAAAAAGGACTAGACCAGGAAGGTGTCAAAGCCGGGGAAATCCTGGCTTGGCTCAAGGATGACTACGAACTGGGAAGAGGACATGGCATGGCATTGGTGCATGTCATCCAGAAGGGACCTGGCATCTCCAGCAAACATGTTGGGTCCGGCGGCACGCACAATGACGAATCAGATGTGCTGTGGCTCGACGGCATCGCGACGAAGCCGTCCAAGTGAGCCAAACGCGAAAGCTAAAGATCCTGATCGCCAGGCGTCGTTCCGGGCTCCTCCCGTTGGTCGCGAACTGCAGTAACGGCTGAAACGGCCAATGAAATCGCGATGGCGATCCAAAAACTGTCAAGAGCTTCAAGCACTGGCCTACCTGAAATGAGGCAATAGGCCGCAAGGAACAAGGCCAGACCCGCGACCGAGACGCCGAGGTACACCGCGACTCGTTTCCAGGCAGTTTTGGAAAGCCTCCGCATTAGTTCTCCAATCATTTTCTCTATACCGTGGATCATTTCAGATTCTGCGGGATGAGGCACCGGGCGCTTCCACGTTCGAATGCTGAATGCATCAGCCGAAATTCCCGGGAAGGGTTCGGCCTCTGCCCGTCCGGCCGAGGCTCGGTCTGGACTCGATCATCAAGAAGATGATCGTTGAGCTATCAGGCCCCAGGTCAACTGATTGGTCCGGCAAACGAAAACTGCATACGAAAGACAGGCCGTATCCGTTGCGGGAAGCGTCGGGTTGGACCACACTTGGGGCAGGGGCCACTTTCGGACTCCTCAAGTTGTTCTATTCACGCGTGATATCGACCGCGCGACAGCATTCTATGGTGCGCTGGGCTTTCGGGAAGTGTTCCGCACGCCCGAAGCGGGAACGCCAATCCATGTTGACCTCGCCCTCGACGGGTACAGGCTCGGCCTAGCCACCGAAAGCAGCACCCGCAAAGACCATGGGCTCAGCCCGGTCGCCGACGGCCAGCGCGCCGCGGTGATACTTTGGACCGATGATGTCCCGGCAGGCTATGGCCGTCTCATCGGCTTCGGTGCGAAGCCTATTAAGGCTCCGTCTCCATGGCTCGATCGCTTGCTCATCGCGTGGGTCGAGGATCCGGACGGGCACCTCGTACAGATTGTGCAGCACCATGTCCAGCCACAGGACACTGTGCACAATCCTACGCGTTGACCACGAACGCCACATGACTGGGGCACAAGCCGTTCCCAGGGTCAGCGAGTCATGTGTTCCTCGTCTTCGGGCGTGATGATCATGCCTTCGTGGGTCACAGTCGCACCGAGCATCTTGCCGCGATGGTCAAGGAAGATGACATCGACATCGCCCAGCTCGGTCCATTGCTCGTTGTTCCCTGCTTCTGGGAAGAAGCAACCGAGGCTTTCGATTGCTCGAATGATGCCCCTGTCGTATGCGTAGCTGCGCTTTACTACGGTTGGGCGACCCCGCTCGTAATAGCCATAGCCTGGCCCGACACCTACCGTTCTCTTCGAATCGAGGTGCGCCAGCAGTTCCAGGAGCGGATGCCCTTCGTCTCCATCGTTGAAAACGAACTCGATGCGAGTGGCCAGCGGCCGCATCGAGCGCATCCATGCGGATTGCTCAGCAAACGAAAGTATGGTCATCACGTCAACGTAGCAAAAAATGGGCTGGTTCCGTCGCAGAAGCTCCACTGCCACCCTCACGAAGCGGTCTGGATTTAATCCCAAGCCAGGTCGCCGCTGTTTGAACCGTTGGTGTTGGCCTGGCAAGACTCCGACTGTCCTTGCGGAAGCACTTTCCAACACGCATCACCGGCACCGACTGCAATTCAGCACGAACGCCGCTGCAAAGATGTTCATGTCGAAGTGTTCTCGTGGCGTGCCAAAGAAAAACTGTCAGGTACCTCGAAGCCGGGTGGACGCGGTGGGCGTCAACCTTGCGGTTAATTACGCGGTGGTTGCCATGCTGCGCACCTCACAGGTTCGCGTCGTAGACCTGTTGCAACCAACCGATCAGCTCGTCGTCAACGTCCCCGGCAGAGTGCAACCCGGCTTTGACGGTCACCGCACTGCCCAGCCTGCTGCCGGGTGCCGAAAGCCGCGGAGAGTCCGGCGCGGCCTCCCAGCGCAGCCCCAGGTCCACCCGGGTGCGCGTCACCGGCGCGATGACCGCGAAGGCACGGCGGGCGGTGAGCAGGGCGACGTAGGTCTTGCGCGTCTGGATGGCCACTTCCCCCAGCTGGGGCAGCAGAGCCAGCACCGCGTCGTAGATTTCCCGCAGCTGAGGCCGGTCGGCGTATTGGCTTTCGGCGGCCCTGGACCAGTTCGTCGGCACTGCGGGTGAAGAAGTCCGGGTAGCCGAAGCGCTCGAAGACCAGCAGCATCTGGCTGTAGCCGGTGACCGAGCGTTCGGCCAGCCAGGCACGCAGATCCTTTTCGGCGGCCGGTCCCTCTCGGCGGACCAGCTCGTTCCACGCCTCCAGGGAATGCCCGGTGGTGCGTTCGAGCAGCTCGACCTGCCACTGGCGCATTTCCTGCCAGGAGCGCGGATTCTGCTGGGAAGCTTCCATGCAGCGATAATAGCAACGCGGCGGCCGCCGCACCCTGTGCGTACGGCACGCAACCAGCGGACAGCGGGGAAATTCCATGCGCCGGTGCGTGATCTGATTCCCTTGGCAATGCTTCGCCGGCGCGGCCGGCTGGCCGGCCTTGCTTAGCCCTGGAGCACGTAGCGCTGGGTCTCGACGACCTGGACGGTGGTCTTGCACCAGCCCTGCGCATCGGCGTCCACTTCCTTGGGCGGGTGGACGATGTCCTCGTCGTGCAGGGTCACATAGGGCTTGCCCAGCGCCGAGCAGTACCCGGCATCGAACGCGGCGTTCCACCGCTTGTATTTGTCGCCGAAACGCACCACGACTAAGTCCGCCTTCTCGATCAGGGTGCGGGTCCGGATGGCGTTGATCTTGGCGGACTGGTGGTCCCGCCAGAACCCGGTGTCGGTCTCGCCCAAATGGTCGCCCGCGGCATCGCCAGCCGGGTGGTCGGTCACCGGCGCGGTGAAAACGATGTCCAGTCCGGCCGCTTCAGCGCCTCGCCGAATCTCGTCGCGCCAGCCGGTGTGGATCTCGCCGGAGAGATAGACGTTGAAACTCATGGTTCAGGGCTCCTTGATGGATAACAGGCAGGTCCCGGAAGAATCTCCGGGTCGCGAACCACCATCCTATTGAAGAGATTGGCATTAAAGACGAACACTCCTCTTTCCGCGGTTCAGGGCGGAAGGAGGAGTGCTGAGTTCACGCGATTCTAGACGTTGAAGCGGAACTCAAGCACGTCGCCACAGCTAGGAACGCATGCACGCCTCACCGGGCCAGACCGGTCTCAGGGCTACGGTCCCTCACCTCGCACGGCCGACTCAGCTGCCTCTCCGATGGTCATCCAGCACCTGTTCAATCTCATCCGAAACCTCGTCCAGGAGGACCTGGAAGCCGGGCTCCTCGAGGGGGAAGTGGCCGCAGCCAGGAAGCATCACGACCCGGGTCTTGCCGTGAAGCCGACCGAGGTAGTCGAGGCTGAGCTCCGGCATAGTCCAACGATCCTCGGCCGGATGCAACAGCACGACCGGTGGTCCTTGGTATTGCTCGGGTGGAATAGCCGGACCTGCCTCGAGGAACGAGCGGTACCAGCCCACCGGCATCGAGCCACCACCGCCGCACGGGTCGGTGAGCACTGCATGACTGAGGCCAGGGTCGTTCGAAATTGCAGACATAGGGGTCAGCACGCGGACCGGGATCCGTAGATTCGCCGCTGGCCCCCGGGCGAACTGCAGCAGTGGCAATCCCAGCCGCGCTATCCACGGGGCTCGCACGATGGCGGCAGCAATGCCCGGCCGAGTCGGGTCGAGCAGGCAGGTCGCGATGACCCGCTTGGCCAGTCCGGTCACTGCAGCGGTGTCGACCGCGAGGGCACCACCCATGCTCGCCCCGACGAGGACCAGTGGCCGCTCGTCATGCTCGCGACCCACGAGATCGACGAGCAGCTGCTGCCAGTCACCATAACTAACGCTGCGGCGTCCACGCCGCACCCGGATCGTTCGCCCGTAACCGGGCAGATCGACCACCGTAACCCGAGCGCCCAGTCGACTCAGGTGCGCAGCGTAGGGCCACATCGCCGCCGCGTTCCCTCCCGCTCCATGGACCAGCAGCATTCGGACCGAAGCCGCCGGGGCACCCACGTGCTCGATGTGCAGGTCCCACGAACCACCCCCGTCCGGCGCATCCCACCTCCACGACGAGGCCACCCGCCGCACTGGCGCAGGGACGAGGCGCACGAAAGGCTCGTACCGGCGGTCCGTGGAGTCGAGTCGGCCAGCTCGTGCCGGTGGCACCTTCGCTCGGCTCCTTGAAAACGCCCCATTCATACCCTCAATGTTACGGGAGTGCCCGGTGTCAGGGACTGATGCGCAGGTAGGTGGGTCAGAAGCCTGTATTAGACATTGAACCTAAATTCAACTGCGTCGCCGCACGTACCAACCTCCGAGAACCCGGCGAATCCCTCGAAGTGCCGACCTTTTCCTGGCCCTGCGATTATCGAGCCCGCCGAGCAAGGAAGCAACCCAGGTTGACAACCCATTACTTAGCAACGTAGGTTGACGGCATGGAGTCTCCGCGGATCGCAGCAGTAGCAGCCGATACCAGCGACCCGAAAGCAGGATTGCGGGCCGTAACGTCCTTGCGCGTACTCGCGGACACCTTGGAACTTCGGCAGGTCGAGGCCGCGTTGCGTTCAGGCATGAGTTGGCAGGAGATCGCCGACGCGCTCGGAGTGACGCGACAAGCCGCCCACAAGAAGCACTCCAAAAGAATTGATCCCGCGATCTCGACGCCCAGGAGGAACAAATGAACAAACTCGTCCGCGCTGCACAAACCACCCAATCGCTTTCCCTGGCCGCTATGGAGGAAGCATCCCGGCTCGGGCTCCGCGAAGCCGACATCGACCACCTGTTCCTCGCATTGGTCATCAACGACCAGTCCGCCGGCCGCGCTCTGCGCGAGCTCGGTATCGACATTGATAGCGCCCGCCTCGCCGTCGAGGAACAACGTGACGCACAACTGACCTCGCTCGGCATAGAGGCGTCGTTCCCCGAGGCCGGGCGCATCGTGTTCCACGAGACAGATGGGTACGAGTGGACTGCTCGTGCTCGGGACCTCATCGCGAAGGCCAGCAGCAAAGGCAAGCCAGGCGACGCAGCCGCCGTTCTCCGGGAACTCGTCGCAGAACCCAGCGGTCTGATCACGGATATCCTCGGCCGCCTTGGCACGACATCCGATGCGCTCATCGACCGCCTCGATCGGGCAGACTCGCCCTCCACGAAGTCCATGCCCGCCACAGCGAAAGTGAAGGGGCGGACAATGGGAACGACTGAGACTTTCGTATCCGCACCGCTGGACGAGGTGTGGGCGTTCCTCGCAGACCCCGCACGTATCCCCGAGTGGGAACCGAGCATCGGCATCCTCGATCAGACCAGTCAAGAAGCGACGCCAGGTACGGTTTGGGAAGGCGTTGCGCCCACAAATTACCCGGACGGGAAGCCTGTGAAGATCAAACCTCAGTTTCGTCGACGCAGCGTTGAACTCATCTCAATTCACCAACCGGAGAGGATCGCATGGAGCTTCGGATATCCCGACGTCGCACAAAGTAATTCGGTTCTGACGGAATTCACCTTGGTGAACACGACCGGTGGCACACAGCTGCGGATCAGCAGGTCCTGGTCGCGACGCCAAGGGTGGCGAGGACTTGTCGCATGGCCGCTACGTCCAATCCAAAAGTTTCTGGTGTGGATCACCCTGTTCCAAACTGGCAGCGCGATCAGCCGAACATTCCGCTAGCCCTGGCGACGGCGAGCTGCTTGCTTGTGGCATATAAATCAAGTGCCCGAATCTCACACAGGGAGATCCGGGCACTTGAACCAGACGTTAAAGCGAAACTCGACTACACGTTAAACCTAAACTCAACCACGTCGCCGTCCTTCATGATGTAGTCCTTGCCTTCGATGCGGGCCTTGCCGGCGGACTTGGCGTTGGCCACCGAACCTGCGGCGACCAGGTCGTCGAAGCCGATGACCTCGGCCTTGATGAAGCCGCGCTGGAAGTCGGTGTGGATGACGCCGGCAGCCTCGGGGGCGGTGGCGCCCTTGCGGACGGTCCAGGCGCGCGATTCCTTCGGACCTGCGGTCAGGTAGGTCTGCAGTCCCAGGGTGTCGAAGCCGACGCGGGCCAGCTTGTCCAGGCCGGATTCCTCGATGCCGGCGTCTTCCAGCATCTCGGCGGCCTCGTCTTCTTCCAGCTCGGCCAGCTCGGCCTCGAACTGGGCGTCCAGGAAGATCGCCTCGGCAGGGGCCACCAGCTCGGAGAGCTTGGCCTGCATGTCCTTGTCGGCCAGGCCGGCCTCGTCGGTGTTGAAGACGTAGATGAACGGCTTGGTGGTCATCAGCTGCATCGGTGCCAGCTCGTCCATGTCGATGCCGGCGGCCTTGCCGGCGGCAAACAGGGTCTTGCCGTCCTCGAGCACCTTCTGGGCTGCGAGCAGGTTGTCCATGAAGGACTTCTCGATCTTCTTGCTGCGCAGTTCCTTCTCCAGGCGCGGCAGTTGGTTCTCGATGGTCTGCAGGTCGGCGAGGATCAGCTCGGTGGCGATGGTCTCGATGTCCGACTCCGGATCGACCTTGCCGTTCACGTGGATCACGTCATCGTTCACGAACGCGCGGGTCACCTGGCAGATGGCGTCGGCTTCGCGGATGTTCGCGAGGAACTTGTTGCCCAGGCCTTCGCCCTCCGAGGCGCCCTTGACGATGCCGGCGATGTCCACGAAGGACACGGTTGCCGGCAGGATGCGCTCCGAGTTGAAGATTCCGGCGAGCACCTTCAGGCGCTCGTCGGGCAACGGCACGACACCGACATTCGGTTCAATGGTTGCGAACGGGTAGTTGGCCGCCAGCACCTGGGCACGGGTCAGCGCGTTGAACATGGTGGACTTGCCGACGTTGGGCAGTCCGACGATTCCGATAGTAAGAGCCACGGGAGAAAATTCTACCTTTTACTAGTGATGAGCGCGCAATGGTGTACTGGCGCTTGAATTCTTAGGGTGAAGTCAGGCCTGCGGGCGAGCGTGGCCGCCCAGGGCGCGATCCTCGTCCCCGGCTTCCTTGAGCTTGCCGCGGATTTCCTTGGGCAACGAGAAGATGATGTCTTCCTGCGCGGTGGTGACCTCGGAAACGTCGGTGAAGCCGTACTCCGCCAGCAGCGCCACGACCTCGCGGACCAGCACCTCGGGCACCGAGGCGCCGGAAGTCACGCCGACGGTGGAGACGCCCTCGAACCAAGCCTCGTCCACCTCATTGGCGAAGTCCACCCGGTAGGCGGCCTTGGCACCGTGGTCCAGCGCCACCTCGACCAGGCGCACCGAGTTCGAGGAGTTCGCCGAACCGACCACGATCACCAGATCCGACTGCGGCGCGATGTTCTTGATCGCTGCCTGGCGGTTGGTGGTGGCGTAGCAGATGTCGTCGCTGGGCGGATCCTGCAGGTTCGGGAAGCGCTCGCGCAATCGGCGCACGGTCTCCATGGTCTCTTCCACGCTCAGCGTGGTCTGCGAGAGCCAGATCAGCTTGTCCGGGTTCTTCACCTGGACGGTGTCGGCTTCCTCGGGGTTGTTCACGATGGTGGTGACTTCCGGAGCCTCGCCGTAGGTGCCTTCGACCTCTTCATGGCCTTCGTGGCCGATGAGCAGGATCTCGTAGTCGTTCTTGGCAAAGCGCACGGCCTCGCGGTGCACCTTGGTGACCAGCGGGCAGGTGGCGTCAATGGTCTGCAGGTTGCGGTCCGCGGCGGACTGCACCACTGCCGGGGAAACGCCGTGGGCGGAGAAGACCACCAGTGCGCCTTCGGGCACTTCCTCGTTCTCCTCGACGAAGATTGCGCCGCGGGATTCCAGCTCGGAAACGACGTGCAGGTTGTGCACGATCTGCTTGCGCACGTACACCGGCGGACCGTAGTGCTCCAACGCCTTTTCAACGGCAACCACTGCCCGGTCCACGCCTGCACAGTAGCCGCGAGGAGCGGCCAGCAGGACCTTGCGCTCGGTGACCGTCGGAGAGGCGGCCGCAATTTCGGCCGGGGTGCGGCGCACCCGCGGGATCCGAGGCATTGACAGCGAAACCGTTGTGGAAGTGGAAGTAGCCATGCCTCCATTCTACGAAGTGCATGCAAGTTAGCCCATGCTCATATGATGCGCGCCACCCTCCCGCGACTGTGAGATCTGCCTCCGCAGCGTGCCTGCCGGTTCAGCACGGCAGGGAACTGGGCAGCAGCACCGGGGTGCGCACCACGGCTCCGGTGCCATCGGACCCGCGGTAGGCCCGGCAAACGCCCACGGAACGGGCGCCGAGGTTCGCCTTGATCTGGCGCAGCGCATCGGGCGAGAAGCCGTACCACTGCATGTGCATCAGCACGGTATCCCCGGGTAGCGCTGCCGAAGCCCGGGACACCGTGATCGACTTTGATTTCACGTCCCAGTCCCGGGTGTCCCGCGACCAGGTCCAGATGGCCATGCCGCGGCTGTCGTAGCCGCAGCGCACCGAACCGTCGATGGCCCCGTAGGGCGGGCGCCCAAAGTTAGCGTGCACCCCTGAACCGCCCAGCTGCGCGCCGGCTTCCTGGCAGGACAGCGGACGCAGGTCCGGGTGGCTGACCGAATGGTTGATCACCCATTGGCCTTTGGCCCGGGCCAGGGCGGCCAAATCCACACCATAGCGCGATTTGAACGATCCGAGGCAATCGCCGGTGGGAGCTATCACCAGGCCGATATTGCTGCTGGCTGCGTAGTCCACCACCGAGGTGAAGGAGCTGAGCGTTCGCGGGCAGTCATCGAAGGTGAGCACTACCCTGGATGTCCGGTTTGGCCCGGTGGACTGCGGTGCCGACGGCGGCTTTGGATAGCTGGTCACGTAGCTGCTGCTGACCCAGCCGGTGGACCCTGCATAACTGACCTTGTACCACCCGTTGGAAGCGCGGGCGTAGGCAGGCACCGCTTTGCCTTTCGGGATGCTCAGCAGGATCCGGTAGCTGGTGGATGGTCCGGTGCGCAGGTTCAAGTCATCGAGCGTGCGCACCGTTGAAGCGACCACGTAGTAGTCGCTCACGTAACCGGTGTACCCGTTGTAGCTGACCTTGTACCAGCCGTTGGAGGCACGCCCCGAGACCGGGACCGAGATCCCTTTGGGTATCTGCGCCAGGATCCGGTACGCGGTCGAAGCACCGGTGCGCAGATTCAGGTTCGCCGTCGTGCGCACCCGCACCGGCCAATCGATGGATAGGGCGCCGGCAAGCGACACCGTTGCGGCGGGAACCGCCGCAACTACCGGTGCGGGCACCGAGGCCGCGGCGGACAACGGAATGGAACCGGTAAGCAAGCTGAATGCTGCCACCCAAATCCACCCCGAACGTCCAATAGTCCTATTCCCCAATGCCCCAAGCATGGCCATGAATCCTTCTCGAAATCTTCCCCGATGCTCAATAGTGTCCACCCGCACAGTGCCCCTCGCAATGCCCTGAGTCCGGCTTGTCCGAATCGTTGAAAACCCCATTTCCCCGGGCCCGGCAAGGCCCAGCAGTGTTGAAAATCTCCCATAGCGAAACCTGCTCTACACCTGTTGGCACCCGGCCCGGCTACCGGCAATCCGGCCAGCCGTCGGTGCCATGCGGTAATCTCACAGATGCACCAGACATTCGATTTTCCAAGGAGCGGCCCCTATGGATCACCAAGCCCCCGCCAGTTTGCCAGCCACCGCTGGTCAAACTACGGCGGACAATCCTTGGCCGTTGCGCCTGCTCTCGGAGAAGCTGAAAATCCACATTGAGAACTCGCCGGTGGTTTGGGTCGAGGGCCAGCTGCTTGAAGCCAATGTGCGCAATGGGCACGCGTACATCACGCTGCGCGATGTCGATGCGGACTTCTCCTTCTCGGTGACCATTTGGGCCTCGACAATGCGCCGGCTGGAATCCACCCCGCAGGTTGGATCGCGCGTGGTAGCCCAGGTCAAACCGAGCTTCTACGCCAAAACCGGCCGGCTTTCCTTGAATGCCACGGATCTGCGCCCGGTTGGTTTGGGCGAGCTGCTGGTGCGCCTGGAACGCCTGCGGCAAGCCTTGGGGGCAGAAGGCCTCTTCTCCCCTGAGCACAAGCGCCCGTTGCCTGTGCTTCCCAACCGCATTGGCCTGATAACCGGACGGGATTCGGATGCGGAGAAGGACGTGCTGCGCAATGCCACTCTGCGCTGGCCATCGGTGCAGTTCAAGGTCATCAATACCGCAGTGCAGGGCGTGGATGCCGCCAACCAGGTCATCGCCGCGTTGCAGCAGCTGGATGCGGACCCGGAGATCGATGTCATCGTGATCGCCCGCGGCGGCGGCGCGTTGGAAGACCTGTTGCCCTTCTCCAATGAGGATCTGGTACGTGCTGTCTTCTCCGCTGCCACACCGGTCGTCTCGGCCATCGGGCACGAAGCGGACCGCCCGATCCTGGATGATGTGGCTGATCTTCGCGCCTCGACCCCTACTGATGCGGCCAAGCGGATTGTCCCTGATTTGCATGAGGAGTTCGCCGGCTTGGATATGGCCCGCAGCCGCCTGGACCGTTCCATCAACAACCTGCTGCAACGCGAGGCCCAGATGCTGGCATCGGTACGCGAACGCCCCGTTCTGGCCAACCCCCAGGTGATGGTCTCCTCCCGCGCCGAAGATCTGGAGCGCTGGAAACAGCGTTCCACGGATTTGCTGCGCCATCGCGTGATGCGCGCCAGCGACGAGATCAACCACCTGAAGAACCAGATGCGTGCGCTCTCCCCGCAGCAAACCCTGGACCGAGGCTATTCGGTCACCCAGCTGGAAGACGGGAGCATCGTACGCGAAGCCACCCAGGCACCAGCGGACAGCAAGCTGTTCATCCGGTTGGCATCAGGACAACTGGTCGCGAAAACCCTTGAATCCGTCCCCGCCGGCGAGCACGCAAACTAGCCGCCCCACATACCAAACTGGAGTAATCATGACTGCACAGATCCCTGAAGACATTGCCAAGCTTTCCTACGAGCAGGCTCGCGAAGAACTGCTGACAGTGGTCAACCAGCTGGAAACCGGCGGCGTGGCGTTGGAAGCCTCGTTGGCGTTGTGGGAGCGCGGCGAAGCCTTGGCCGCCCACTGCGAGAACTGGCTCAACGGCGTATCGCAGCGCCTGGAGCAGGCCCGTGCCAACCACGAGCAGGCAGCCGGCGAGTAGCGTCGCATTGCTGCGGATTACTTCGCCGCTTCGAGCCGGGCCTGTTCGCGCTTCACATCGAAGGTGGCAGCAGGCCAGTCCGGAGCCACGCGCTCCAAGGCCGCCAGCAGCAGCTCGGCGACGCACAAGCGGGCCTTCCACTTCTGGTCAGCGGGAACGATATGCCACGGTGCATTCTGGTTATCGGTGCGGTTGATCGCCACCTCGTATGCTGCCTGGAAATCATCCCACAGGAGCCGGTCATCGACATCGCCGGGCGAATACTTCCAATGCTTGTCGGCACGCTCCAAGCGCTCCGCGAGCCGCTCGTATTGTTCCTCGCGGCTGATGTGCAGCATCACCTTGATCGGAAGGATTTCCTGCTCAAGCAGCTGCTTCTCGAAGTCGACGATTTTCCCGTAACGTGATTCGATCACATCCGGGCTTGCGTAACCCTTCACCTTGGCGACCAGCACGTCTTCATAGTGGGAACGGTCAAAGACTCCTACCAATCCCCCGGCAGGCAATTGCTTGGTGATGCGCCACAGGAAATCATGCGCCGCTTCTTCTTCGGTAGGCGCCTTGAAGGCATGATGCTCGACGCCCTGCGGATCCAGCATGCCCAGGACATGGCGGACAATCCCGCCCTTGCCCGAAGTATCCATTCCTTGCAGCATGAGCAGCACTGCAGGCGCCGTCCCGCCAGATACCGAGGCGGCAAACAACCGTTCCTGCAATTCCGAGAGCAGCGGTGCCAGCTCGTCCATGCGTTTCTCTGCAGCTTTCTTGTCCTGCGGGGCATCCGCCGGCCACCACTGAGCATCCTTGGTCGCACGCTGAGAAAGCTTCAGGCCGGGTTCTGCACGCAAAGCTTCGATCAGGTTTGCAGGGTAAGCGCTCATCAATGACTCCTCAGGCATGTGTGGAAGTACTGCTCTTCGTTGTAGTCAGCCTACTGTCGCTGGTGGCATGGTGAGAAGAGGGAATGGCCAACGCTCCCCCTGCCGCAGTTGCCTCCACGCAGCACCCCGGACCTCCCGGGGCCTTGCTCTCCTGGCGCTCCCTTTAATTACAACAGGCCCAGAATCACGTCAGCGATTCTGGGCCTGTTCGGTTCAAGGCAAGTTAGGCGCGAGTACGCCAGTCCTCCAGGAACTGTCCGATGCGTCCAACCGCATCAGTCAGGTCGCGCACGTTCGGCAAAGTGACCAAGCGGAAGTGATCCGGACGGACCCAATTGAAGGCGGTGCCCTGGGAAATCAGGATCTTCTGCGCTTTAAGCAGTTCAAGGGCAAAAGTCTCGTCATTGTGGATCGGGTATACCTCTGGATCCAGCTTTGGGAACATGTAGAGCGCACCCTTGGCCTTCTGCACGCTCACTCCTGGAATTGCAGTCAGCAAGTTGTAGGCCGCGTCGCGCTGTTCGAGCAGGCGTCCGCCAGGCAGGATCAAGTCGTTGATCGACTGGTAGCCGCCCAAGGCGGTTTGGATTGCGTGCTGCGCCGGCACGTTGGCGCAAAGTCGCATGTTGGTCAGCAGATTGATGCCTTCGATGTAATCGCCGGCCTGGTGCTTGGGCCCGGAGATCGCCATCCAGCCCGCACGGAAGCCGCACACGCGGTAGGCCTTGGACAGGCCGGAGAAGGTCAAGATCAGCACGTCATCTGCCAACGAAGCGGTATTGATGTGCACTGCGTCGTCGTAGAGGATCTTTTCGTAGATCTCGTCAGAGAACACGATCAGCCCATGCTTGCGCGCCAGTTCGAGGATGCCCTCCAGGGTTTCCTTCGGGTACACCGCACCGGTGGGGTTATTCGGGTTGATGATCACAATGCCCTTGGTGCGATCGGTGATCTTCGCTTCCATATCTTCAAGATCTGGAAGCCACCCTTCTTCTTCGGTATTCAGGTAGTGCACCGGGGTGCCACCAGCCAGCGAAACCGATGCGGTCCACAGCGGGTAGTCGGGGGCTGGAATCAGGATCTCGTCGCCGTTGTTCAGCAGCGCGTTCAGCGAGAGGGTGATCAGCTCGGAGACGCCGTTGCCCAAGTAGATGTCGTCAACGCCGATGGTCTGGATGCCACGGGTCTGGTAGTACTGGGAGACGGCGGTGCGTGCCGAGAGAATACCCCGGGAATCCGAGTAGCCCTGGGCATTAGGCAGGTTGCGAATCATGTCAACGAGCACCGCATCAGGCGCCTCGAAGCCGAACGGCGCGGGATTGCCGATGTTCAGCTTCAGGATGCGGTGTCCTTCGGACTCCATGCGCGTGGCATGCTCCAACAGCGGGCCACGGATATCGTAGAGGACATTGTGCAGTTTCGTTGATTGCTTGAATTCTGCCATGATTACACTTTCTCACGTCAGGTGCGATGCACACACCTTATTACTCGACCGCTATGGTCAGCGGCCGAAATCTTGGGAGCGATGGCTAGGGCCTACTCTTCGATGATCCATTCCCAACGGGCGGCCGCTTGTTCCGGGCTCAGGCCGTCTTCTTGGCTGACCATCCGATTCAGGTCAACGAGCGACTGTTGCGAGAATTCACTGGTGATGCTGTCCAACTGCGCCCGAGCTTTGTCATCCACGTCGTTATCGGCCAGCAGCATGTAATTCTCCGCATTGAAGAAGCTTGCGCTTCCGGGAATGGTGTAGAAGCCCTCATCCGAGATGACTGCATTTCCGGCGCTCAGCACCACCGCGCTGTCCACCGAAGTACGCAGCTTGCCTGCCAAGTTCGCGGTCTGTTCTTCTACGACTTTTGGCTTCTCGCAGCCCGCATCCTTCAATGCAGTTTTCAAGGATTCGGAGCTGGCTTCATCGCTGATGATCGTCAGATCAGCGCAGGCAGCAATCAGGGTTTCTACGGAATCGACCTTGTGCAGTGTTGCCTGGGCTTGGCTCATGACCAGGATCTTGCCGGCATCAGCAGGGCTGAGCTCCAAAGCAGTCACTTTACCCTCAGCGTCATTGATGGCACTGCGCAGGCTTTGGGATTCCTCGGCACTGAGCAGCTGGTCTTCGCCGCTGATAGCTGCCGGGTCAGCAGCGAGGGACAGTGCTTTGGCCGCTTGGTCCAACGCCAGGTCGGCTTTTCCATCAACAACCTGCTGGTAGGGATTCGCCGCTGGCTCGTTCAGCGATGCCTTATAGCCTTCGGCTTTCAGGGCGTTGGCGTAGACATGAGCCAGGGCCTGGTCAGCCGGCTGGGTGCCGGCAGCAATCCGCAAGGTGATCTCCTTGCTCGGCTCTGTTGTTGGGGTTTCGTCTTCAGTGCACGCAGACAGGGTGAGCAGCAGTGCTGCGCTGAGCGTGCCGACGGTGATGGAATTTCGCAAGTTCATGTCCCTATTGATTCTAGGGCAGGTCACCTGCGATCCGTTGCTACTTGCCGGGTGCGGTCAGTCGCAAAATGCTCTCGACGCGTTCAATGCAGTTCAGCTTGGCAATCTCCTCGCGCGTGAACCAGGCCGCCTGGCTGGTCGAGCCGTTGACTTCATGGCGCAATTCGCCACCGGTCAGCCTGGCGCGATAGGTGACGGCCACCGTTTGCATGGCGTGGCCTGCGCCCGAGTAGCGTTTCGAACCGGGAATAACTCCCGTGGTGACATCCAGGAGCTCCAATGCGTCTACGGCGTAGCCGGTCTCTTCATAGACCTCACGGCGGGCGCCTTCCTCGATAGGCTCCCCCAAGTCGATACCGCCACCTGGAAGGGACCAGCGCGGCGTGAAGCGCGGATCGCGATGACGCATATCCCAGAGCGTAAGCAGTACCTTTCCTTCGTGTTCCACCAAGCAATAGGCTGCCAGCCTGGTATCGAAGGATTCACCGGTGTGCTCAGAACGACGTGTCATATCCCCAATATATCCGTTTGTTCACCGATTATTTGTTCGTACGCGGACGGCATACGCCGATTTTTACCTCAAAGATCCCGCTGATGCCTTGCGAATATGATGAAATATTATTATGGCCCAGCAATCAGAGCTTTCATCAAACGTCGATCTGGACGAAATCGATCGAATCATCATCGACGAATTGGTCGCGAATGCGCGTATCTCCAACGCGACCCTCGCACAGCGTGCCGGCATCGCACCATCCACTGCGCTGCTGCGTACCCGTTCCCTGGTCGAACGCGGCATCCTCACCGGCTACCACGCCGAGGTGTCATTGGCAGCTGTCGGCCGTACCGTGCAGGCATTGATCTCGGTCAAGCTGCGGGCGCACGATCGCGAGAAAATCGATGCGTTCGTGGCACGCATTCCGCAGCTGCCTGAGGTCCTCTCCATGTTCCATGTATCCGGCGGCACCGACTACCTGCTGCATATCGCGGTTGGCTCCACCGATGCGCTGCGGGATTGGGTGCTTGATAACCTGGCGACCGATGAGTCGGTGGGTCATACCGAAACCACCTTGGTCTTCGCTCATCACCGCGGCAATCGCGGACCGCTGCCATTCGACGACATGATCAGCTGACAGCATTTAATAGACGTGTGGCCCGGACCTTGGGAAAAGGGTCCGGGCCACACGTCGTTGAGCGTGGATGTCCTATGCGCGACGGCGCTGCATGACCGCATCGAGGTTCAGCCGAGGCTTGGAAGCTGCGGAAACTGCCGGCGCGGCTTCTGGCGCCGGAGCCACCGGAGCAACGGCTTCCTTGTCTGCCGGAGCGCTCTCGGAACGCTTGGCAGCAACCGATGGAACTGCTGCGCGCTCTTCAGCTGATACCTCGGCAGCCAGGCGCTTGGCGTCCTCCGATGCCTTCAGGCTGATCTGCTTGCTCGGGCGCAACTGCTGCTGGACTGGAAGCGCAGGCTTGTGGGTACGATGTGCACCCTGCTCAGCTGCTTTTTCCACAGTTTTGGCAATCCGCTCAGTGGCTTCCACATAGGTAGGCTTCGGGACACGCGTTGGCTCCCATGTCTCTGGCTGCTTCACGCCGCCGTGGCCGTGCGCCACGCGCAGCGCTTCGGCACGCAATTCTTCAGCGGTAATTGCTGGAGCACGGCGGGAAGAACCTGGTCGGGCGTCAAAGACCTCGTCCTTTTCATGCTTGCGCGAGACGACCTGATTGGCGGCGTCGTCGAAGGCCGGGGTCTGCAGCGCCTTCTGCCGGGTGGCTTCGAGGTGCTCAAGCAGCTTGCGGTTGCGGTCGCGCACAGCCAGGCCGCGCAGGGTGGCGAAGGAAGCGACGGCAACCAGCGCGAACAAGCCGACGGCACCAAAGGTCAGGGCCGTGAACGGAGCCAGGATGAGACCGACAACGGTCGCGATGACTGCCAAGGCACCAACGAGTGCGACGGACAACCGGCCATAGCGCACACGAATCTTGAGTTTGGTCGCAGCACTTTCCTGCGGAGCGCTCTGTGACGTGCCAGCCATGTGGGTCCTCCATCACCGATTGATTCGGTCAAATCCTTGTGGAACCAAATATGGTTCCGTCAAATCAACACTATGCAACCTTGGGTGCGCGCTCACGCACATCCCTAGGCGTGTCCGCATGTTTTCGATCCGGTTCGCTCATATCAGAGCTTGATTGATCGAAATGGCACGGATTCCGGGTCAGTATTCGTAGATGCGTTCGAGCATCGGAGTTTTCAGCTCTTCACGGGTCAGCGCGAAGGTGCGGTGATCCCGCCACTGCCCGTCGATGTGCAGATAGCCCTTGCGCAGGCCCTCATCGCGGAAACCGAGCTTGTCCACAACGCGAAGGCTGGCGGCATTCTCCGGGCGGATATTGATTTCCAGGCGGTGCAGCTGCAGTTGCTCGAAGCAGTGGTCGATGACCAAGGCGCAGGCTTCCGGCATCAGGCCGAACCCGGCATGGTTGCGGTCAATCCAATAACCGATGGACGCTGTGCGTGCGGCCCCGTATTGCACGGAAGACACGGAAACCTGCCCGATCAGTGGCGGGCGCCCCCTATGCAGCTGGGGAAGGGCCAGTGCCCAGGAGTATCCGCTTCCGTCAATTGCCGATTCGTCCCTTGCCCTGAGCATCTCCCGAAAGGTCATGGATTCCGGCGGGCCCAAGGGACTCGTGGGATCCCATGGCTTGAGCCATTTGGCATTGGCATAGCGCAGATTGATCCACTCGGCCTCATCCCGCGCGGTCAGCTGGCGCAGCAGCAGCCGTTCCGAGGCCAGATCCGGAACCAGGTGCTTTGCCCGACGAGAGATGAACATGTGCACATCGTATTACTTCGTCATGCCCGCAGCCGGCAACGGCACCAGCGGGCAGCGATTCATTGCGTACGCGTAAGCTGTAGGCATGAACCTCACCGCTGACCAGCATCCTGGATCCGACAAGAAGGCCGCACGTGCCGCCGTCCGCAGTTGGCGCAGGGCGCTTGATCCGATCCAGCGCGAGCAGCTCGGCCAGGATCTGGCCCGCACGGTGATCGGCTACCTGAGCCAAAGCACCGGAGTCGTCCAGAAGGTCGCGGCCTACTGCTCTGCTCCGGATGAACCGCCAACCGAGGCGTTGTTGGATGCGCTGGTCAATGAGGGCATTGACGTCTACCTGCCGGTGTGCGAACCGGACTATGCGCTGTCATGGGTCGAGTACACCCCCGGCATGGAATTCGCGCCGAGCGCTTTGGCCCCGGTGATGGAACCTGTGGGCGAACGGATCGGCACGGAACTCTTCGACGAGATCAATACGTTGATCATGCCAGCCCTCTCCATCGACGAGGACGGGTTGCGCCTGGGCCAGGGCGGTGGCTATTACGATCGCTTCCTGCCGTTGATCGAAGACGCCCCGGTACGGGTAGCTGCGGTGGTGTACGAGCATGAGTATGTTCCATCCGGTGCTTTCCGGATTGACGAACATGACCAGCCGGTGGACTTGGTGTTCACGCCACAGCAGGTGCATCAGATCATCTGATTTACCCACAGCTCGCGGGCGGCGAGCCACGGTTTCCAGTGCTGGCGGGTTGCATGGGGATATGAGCTACTTCTCCAGGACCCAAGCCGCGCCCCGTCCTCCGGTGATTCCCAAGCCGAAAATCAGGCCGGTCCGTAATCGCAATGAGCTGTTGCGCCGCTATCGAAAGCCATTGGCCATTGCCTGTGCGTTGCTCGCCTTGGCAGGCATGCTCAATGTATTTTCTTCCGGGCAATTGGCCCAACGCGAGGTCGTAGTGGCGCTCAGCGACATTCCTGCCGGTTCCCGGATATCCGCCAACCAGCTGCAGGTGCAAACTGTGCGGCTCGACCCGCATGATGCCGAGGTCTTTGAAGGCATTGAGGCCGTAGCAGGGCAACGCGCGGCCGTGGCCCTGCGTGCAGGAACGGTGCTGCGCGACTATTCGCTGGTGGGACCGCAGCTTCTGCACGGATCACCGGAAGGTACCGTCGCAGTTCCGCTGCGTCTGAGCGACCCGGCCACGGTGACGCTGCTGCATCCAGGGCAATTGGTGGATATTGTATTGACCACCGGCGACGGTTTTGAGAAGGAAATCAGCTCGCAAACCATCGCCAAAGCGGTGCCGGTGCTCTGGGTTCCGGATAATGCCACTGGTTCTGAATTCGGCATGCTCAGCAGCGCTGACCCGACCGGCGAGGGGATTGTCGTCGTTGCGGCGGCCAACAGCCTCTCGGATGATCTGGCAGGGGCGGTATCGCGCGGCAAGGTTTCAGCCGTCTTGGTGAATTAGGCGTTCAGCCCCAGTGCGGCGGCTTCTCGCGCTTCATCATTTCAGCAAGATCTCCCTTGGAGTCGCCCCAATTTCGCGGGTCCTGGTCCTTGGCGAGCAAATCAGCCAGCGGATCGGTGGTGCGCTTCTTGGCTGCTGCCGCCATCGTGTTCTCGGGCGCACCGGCACCCTGCGGGCCCGCCAGCGCACGGTTGACGGATTCTGAATGGGGCACCGGTGTGTAGCTGCCGGTCAGTTCGACACGTGCAGCCAAATGCTGCGGCGGTGCCACAACGCGCGGCCGCTTGCGGCGGCCGCGCGTTGGTTCTTGCTCAGAAGTCATGGCTTCTTCGGTTCCGATTCATCGATCTTGCTGGTGGCTGGCACAGGAGCTGGGGTCACCGGCTTGCCTGCATCGTCCTTGGCAGGCGACTCGGTTCCAGCCTTGGCCGCGCTGTCAGCAACCGCTGCTTCCTGCTTGCTCTCTGCCTTGGGTTCCTGGCGCGTCTTGGTGGACTTCAGCAGTTTCGATTTTTCCTTCGGCGCCTCCGGCTCGGTGGTGACTTCACGGGCCGAGACTGGTCGTGCGGCGGCCATGCCGCTGCGGGCCGATGGCTGTTCAGCAGCCGTCGTCTTTTTCAGGCCCAGGGCATGGGCCAGGCGATCGGCGACAGCACCCGGGTCGGTGAAGACATCGATGGTCCACAGCGGAACATAACGCCAACCGTGCTTCTCGAAGAATTCCGGGCGCAGGCGGCTGCGCTCACGCACGGTCAGGCCCGCATAGTGCTCGGTGCCGTCGTAAACCACGGCCAGCGGGCGGATGCCGGTGTGCGCCGAGTCGTAGGCATGTGCCGACAAATCCAGCACGCCACGGTAATCCTCGGAAACGATCGCACCGCTTTCGCGCAAGCGGCGGGCAAGATCCGAGACCAATGGGTCGAAGCGCGGGTTGCGCATCGAGCTGACTCCGGAATCCCCGGCCTGCACGCGTCCGAACAGCTCGAAGAACTGGCGGGCTCCGCGGTAGACGCGGTTCAGGTCGACGTCTTCCGGCAGCAGACTGGAAACCAGGGTCATGCGGGTGCGCGATCGGGTCATCGCGGCGACGAACAGCTGCTCGCCGCCCTCGCGGGACAAGGCGCCGAATTCGTGCAGCGTCTTGCCGTGCGGGGTACGTCCGTAGCCCCAGGCGAAGATCACCGAATCCCGGCGCAGGCCGATCAGCCGGTCCATGGTGGTCACCACGAACGGTTCGCGCTTGGAGCGCAGGTGCTCCATCGCGTACTTGTGGTTTGGCAGCTGGACACGGATCGCTTCGGCGATGGCCGAGGCGTGGCTGCGGTTCGAGGCAATGACCGCCAGCGATTCTCCGCCGTGGTTCTTGAAATGCTCGAAGACCAGATCCACTACCCGCGCCACTTCAGCGGCGGTGGTCTGCACGCCGTCTTCGCTGCTGGACAGCGATCCGGTGGCATCCGGGACATATTCGCCGCGCAGCAGCGACGAGTTGCCGGTGAGGTTCACCGCCATTGGCAGGCGCGAGAGCGCAGCGTCGTAGTAGGTGGTGGACAGCTGTTCCACCAGGCCTTCGTCGATTCCGCGGTACACGGTGGACAGCGAACCGGTGACCAGCACCTTGTTCAGCGCTTCCAGCGCGGAACGGTCCACGCCCTGCTCGCGAACACGGGCGGTGGGGTCCACGGAGACTTCGAAGCGCTTCGGGCCACCGAGCATTTCATCGCCGATGGCAATGACCTGCTCGGAGCGGCGGATCGCATCCAGGACTTCCCGCAGGGTCAGGTAGTTGGCTTCAAGCAGGATGACGGCATCGAACTTCGTGTCCTCCGGCAGAGCGCTGCCCAGCAGCAGCGGAGCCGAAACGATGACAGGAGTCAGCGAATTGGCCAGCGGCGCGCCAAGATCCAGCAACCCTGCAATGCTCGGGGTTCCGCCCTTGAGCATCTCGCGCAGCGCCCGCGAGCCGGCACGGTGGTCAGCCAGTGCGGCCTTCCAGTTCCGGGCCAGCGCCCAGCGGATGCGCTGCGGTCCGGCGGCGATATGCGCACCGTCAGCCAGCCGGTAGTCCGCTTCGATCTTCTCCAGCTTGGATCCGTCGTTCATGGCAAGGAAGTCATCGCCTGAGATCATGGCGTCCAGCACGGACTGCCACCAGGCAAGTTCCAATTCACTGTCTACCTGGTCGGCATCGATCTCGCGTTCGGCGAAGTCATCGAGCAAATCGCCGAGACCGGCTTCGGCCAGCTGCTCGGAGATCAGCGTGCGTTCGGGCAGCTCTCCCAGGTCCTCGCGGCGTTCAACAAGCGAGGCGATCACCGAGAGCAGTTCCTTGATCGGCATTTCGCGCAGGCGCGACCCCAGGGAGGATGGCAGCATTTCGGCCAGCTTGTCGATGCGGGCACCGGCGTCATGGTAGCCGGCCTCGACATCCAGCAGTCCGCCCGGGACCTGGGGGTTGCGCTGGCTTGTGGCGATGGCTCGCCACGCATCGCGCTGGACCGATACGGCTTGCAGTGCGGACTGCAGGTCGGCGACGTGCATGCCTGGACGGACGTATTCCTTGGCGATCTTGCGCAGCCGGGAACGGACAATCGAACCCATCTCGACACCGTGTTCACGGCGCCATGCGCTGGTTGCGGTGGCGGCGATCAGATCGTCGATATCGCCCTCGAAGATATCGGCTTCGAATTTGTCCAGCGAGCCGCGGACGGCGACCAGCAGCTGCAGCTGGTCTCCCCACTTGTCGTAGCTTTCTTCCAGCCTGATCTGCGAACGCTCGGCAATCTGCAACATGTGGTCATGCAGGATTGGCAGGTCGCGACCCAGGCCACTGGCCAGGTTCAGGGCCTTCTCGGTGGCTTCGGTGTTGCGCAGCGGAGCGCCGTGCCAAGGGCTGGTGGTGTGCACCTTGGAGAAGGCACCGAGCTGGGCGGCGCGCTTGAGCTGCGCGGCAACATGTCCGCGTTGGCCCATGGAATCGAGCACCGAACGCTTCAGGCGCACGGTGGTGGATGGCGCAGGTTCCAGTGCAGAGAGGCGTGCCAGCTCCTGCATCGCCTGGTACGGCGAGCAGCCCCAGCGGCTGCGGACCGAATGCAGCGACTTCACATGCTCGTGCAACGCATGGCGGGATTCGCGCAGGCGCTTGAACATGGAGCCCAGCTGCGGCTCGGCGGCGCGTTCATTGCGCAGGATCGCCTTGGTGAGCATGGCGCGCAGCGCTTCGGGATCCTCATTCGGTTCCAGCAGCATGCTGCCGGCATCCAGCTGCTCGTTGAAGCGAGACACGAATTCCTCGGCAGCGGAGCGCTGTTCGGCAACAACCAGCACGCGCTTGCCCTGGGCAGCCAGCAGCGCGGCTGCATTCAATGCGGTCTGGGTGGCACCGGTGCCGGCGGCGGCATTGATGGCCACCGATTCGCCGGCGGCGATGTAGTCGAGCATCTTGGACTGGGATTCATCGGCGTCCAGCAGGAACAGCTCGTCTTCCGGATCGCGGTCGTCAGAAGACTTGGCAATGGTCGTGGTGCCGGTGTGGACCTTGCGGGCCGACGATTCCTCGGAGACTGCGCCCTGCTTCCGCGAGCGCGCGCTTTCCTTGAGGATGTTCTTCACGCGGCTCAGCCTCGAACCGGAGCCTTCATTGCCCTTGGCCTCGCCAGCCTGCGCGGCTGGCTGCCCGTCCTGCTTCTTTGCAGCAGGATCCTCGGTGGCGTCCTCGGGCTTCGATCCTTCGGCTTTCGAATCCTCGGGCTTCGCGGCGCCCGGCTTTGAAGCCACCAGGTTGGCCAGCGCCTCCGAAGTCTTGCTGCTTTGGCTGTTCCCTGCCTGCTTTACCACGGTGTCATAGCGGATCAGTGCCTCGATAACCGGGTGGGAGCCGTTGAGCTTCGCCGGGTCTGCCGGGTCCATCAGTTCGGAGAAGGTGGAGAGCAGCAGGCGATGGCCCACGACTACGCCGGGGACCTCGGCCATCTGGTGGCGCAGGGCATCCATGCCCCGGACCGGATCAAAGCGGGCGATGGAATAGGCGGCGGCATCAACGGCGTCGACGTCGACCTTGGCGTTGTGGTCGGCCTCGAACTGTCGCACGAACGCCGGGGATACGGTAGCGCGTCCAACGAGCTGCAGGTCGTAGTCGTCGGCATCCACGTGCTTGGCCAGGGTGATGCGTCCGAGCATGATGGGAGCGGAAACCGGCTCGCTCTTGCCATCATGGACGGCACGCCAGTTGGCGACACCGGCGGCTAGGTAGCCGACATCGATGCCGCGTTCTTCCCACAGTTCACTGATCTTGGCCGACAGCGCACGGGCGGTGCGGCGCGCGGTGGCGTACTGGTCCGCATCATGCAGCAGGGTGGACAGGCGGGTTCTCCGTCCGGCAAGGAACTGGGCCAGCCCCGATGGATTGGCATGGGTTATGTCGATGCTATTGGAGGTCGACGGAGCAAACCGCAGGGTCGTATCCGCCCCGGCACTCTGCCCCAGCGATTTAACCCAGGCAGCTACACGCTCGGCGGCAGCATTCTGTCCACTAGTCACGACAGTCATTCCCTTCACTGAACCGACCACATTCGGGCGCACCACAGGTGCAGATACGCCTCTTTCTAACGTAGTGCACGGACCGTGCAGAACCTGTGCGCGAAACACGTTTTATCCGCGGGATGCGCAAGCTCATGCTCGCGGTGTTCGCTTATGGCCCTCGCTCAGCAAACTGCGGATATTGGATGCGCGATTTCATGAAGCCGTGGCGTGTGGCCCGCGCTCTCGTGCACGATCCCTGCCCATTGGGCATGATGCGCTTGCGGCCACCTTCCAGCTACGACGTCTGCTTCGCGACGCTGCCTTGACCCTCAAGAGGGTTCCGCGCGCCAGAACGCAAAAAATTCCCCTGCCTGTTGCCGCAAGCGCGGCAGCAGGCAGGGGAATTCCAGGCTACGGGATTACTCCCACTCGATGGTTCCCGGTGGCTTGGAGGTGACGTCCAGCACCACGCGGTTCACCCCATCGACCTCATTGGTGATGCGATTGGAGATCTTCGAGAGCAGATCGTATGGCAGGTGCGACCAGTCGGCGGTCATGGCATCCTCGGAGGATACCGGACGCAGCACGATCGGGTGGCCGTAGGTGCGGTGATCGCCCTGAACGCCAACCGAGCGCACGTCGGCGAGCAGCACTACCGGCATCTGCCAGACCTCGTCATCCAAGCCTGCGGCGGTCAGCTCGGCGCGGGCAATCGCGTCGGCCTTGCGCAGGATGGTCAGGCGCTCCTCGTTGACCGCACCAATGATGCGGATGCCCAGGCCCGGGCCGGGGAACGGCTGGCGGCCAACGATTTCCTCAGGCAAGCCCAGCTCGCGGCCCACGGCGCGCACTTCGTCCTTGAACAGGGTGCGCAGCGGCTCCACGAGTTCGAACTGCAGATCCTCTGGCAGGCCGCCCACGTTGTGGTGGCTCTTGATGTTGGAGGTGCCTTCGCCGCCGCCGGACTCGACGATGTCCGGGTACAGGGTGCCCTGGACCAGGAACTTCACCGGCTCGCCCTCGGAAGCGGCCTCGGCGATGATCGCAGCTTCGGCTGCTTCGAACGCGCGAATGAATTCGCGGCCGATGATTTTGCGCTTGGTCTCCGGGTCGGTGACACCGTCCAGAGCGGTCAGGAAGCGCTCGCGCTCGTCGGCAATGTACAGCTTGGCGCCGGTGGAAGCGACGAAGTCCTTCTCAACCTGCTCGGCTTCGCCTTCGCGCAGCAGGCCGTGGTTCACGAACACGCAGGTGAGCTGGTCGCCGATGGCGCGCTGCACCAGGGCGGCCGCCACAGCGGAGTCCACGCCGCCGGACAGGCCGCAGATGGCCTTGCCGGTGCCGACCTGGGCGCGGATGCGCTCGATCTGCTCGTCAGCGATGTTGTCGGCGGTCCAGTCGCCCTTCAGGCCGGCACCGTTGTACAGGAAGTTCTCCAGGACGTCCTGGCCGTACTCGCAGTGCTTCACCTCCGGGTGCCACTGCACGCCGTACAGGCGCTTGGCTTCGTTGGCGAAGGCCGCCACGGGAGCACCAGCGGTGGTGGCCAGGACCTCGAATCCTTCCGGCGCCTGGGAGACGGCGTCGCCGTGGCTCATCCAGACGGTAGGCGCCTGTGCGGCGCCTGCCAGGATGGAGCGGGCTTCGCCCTCGAAGGTGGTTGCGGTGCGGCCGTACTCGCGCAGGCCGGTCTCGGCCACGGTGCCGCCCAGGGCGTTGGCCATGGCCTGGAAGCCGTAGCAGATGCCCAGGACCGGGACGCCGGCCTCGAACAGGTCGGCCCCTACGGAAGGGGCGCCATCGGCATAGACGCTGGAAGGACCACCGGAAAGGATGATCGCAGCAGGGTTCTTGGCCAGGATGGCTTCGGTGGACAGGGTGTGCGGAACGATCTCCGAGTACACACGGGCCTCGCGTACGCGGCGAGCAATGAGCTGCGCGTATTGGGCCCCGTAGTCGACGACCAGAACCGGCTTATGTTCTGGATTGAGGGGAGCAGTAGTCACCGTTACAGTCTACGCGGTTCACTGCGCGCGAAACAGCCAAGGTGATGTCATCAGCGTCACCAAGTGCATTTTTGGCAAAAGCAAGGGCGGATCGGTTCATCTGGGATGAACCGATCCGCCCTTGCAATGCACTGCGCTGCAGTGTCAGTAGCGCTTGGCCGCCTTCGGATGGGCCGCCAGCTCGCGATCAACTTCAGCGTGCACCTTGGCTTCGGTCCAGAAGGACAGGAATGGAACCACGCCGCCGAGCGCAATCGTTATGAAGCGCATGAACGGCCAGCGCATCAGCGACCACAGGCGGAAGTCTGCAAACAGGTACACCACGTAGAGCCAGCCGTGCGCAATCAGGATGCCCAGCGAGAGGTTCAGTCCCCCGGCTACCTCGGCGCGGTTGTACATGCCGATGGCGTTGGCGGTGCCATCCACCAGGGTGCCGCCCACGAACAGTTCCAAGGACCAGAAGTACTTGAAGATCATTTCCAGCACGAGCAGCAGCAGCATCACGCCGGTGACGTAGGCGAAGACCTTGTAGAAGTTCGCGGCTGCACGGATCTGCTTAGGGGTGCCGCCGAATTTCCGGGGCTTCGGTGCCGGGGTGGTGCTGGACATCGTTGGTGGTTCCTTCCGATTTCGGTAAGAAGTGCGGTGTGCGTGAAATGCTATTCGTTGCTGTTGTCAGCCTGGGTGGCATTGCCGCCCTTGCGATGCGCTTCGGCGGCGCGCTGAGCAATCTCATCAAGGTCTCGCTGGTAGTCATCGCGCACCATGCGGTACCAGAGGAAGATGGCGAAGCCTGCGAAAAGTACCCATTCCAGGCCGTAGAAGACGTTCAGCCAGTTGATCTGGCCTTCCTGGGGCTGCGGACCGACGTGGACGAGCTCAAGGCCAGGCTGCATGACAGCTTCGCCCTTGGCCGTGGTGATTTCGTGGGCCGAGACGAATCCTTCATAGAGGATCGAATCCCAGATGTTCGCCAGCTGCGCCGAGGCGACCGTAGGCAGCGTCGGGCTGCGCAGGTCCACACGGAATTCCGGGCCTTCGCTTGGCAGCAGGCGGCCGGTGATTTCCAGTTCGCCCTCCGGTGCCGGTGCAGGCTTGGTTGCTTCAGGCTGCCAGCCGCGTACCACGGCGATGCCGGCGTCCTTGTCCGCGCCCTCGACCTTGAACTCGGTGACCACCCAGACACCGCGCTGTTCCCCATTGAGCCGCGGCGAAATCAGCTGATCGGTGCCGGGGACGAATTCGCCCTCCATGGTGATGATCTGGTCTGCCTTGATGCCCAGCAGTTCCTTGCCGACTTCCTGATGCTCGATCAGCGCAACCGGCTTCTCGGTCTTGTCGATCTTGACCGGCGGCTCGGTTTCGGAGGCGCCAAACTGCCATCCGGAGAGCAGGACGAATCCGGTGGCGATCGCTAGCGCGGCAAGCAGTGCGACGATCCATTTGGGCTTCAGAGCGGTTTTAAGCACACTCTAACGGTACTTCTATTTGGCGTAGAACTCGAAATGCAAGGGCGTGAGATTAGCCCTGTTGCCTTATTTTCCGCTGGTGGAACCAACTTGCTTATCCATTCGTTGAGACCCAGCGTGCACATGGCACTGGCCCCGCCCTTCAGCAGAAGAACGGGGCCAGATCGAGATCCGCTAGAAGCGATCCGATTCGTAAGGGGAAAGCACGACATCGACGCGCTGGAATTCCTTCAGCGTCGAGTAGCCGGTGGTGGCCATCGAGCGGCGCAGCGCGCCAACCAGATTCGAGGTGCCGTTGGTCTCATGCGATGGGCCGTGCAGTACCTTCTCCAGCGAGCCGACGGTACCGACCTTGGCGCGGTCACCGCGTGGGCTGGCCTCGTGAACAGCTTCCATGCCCCAGTGGTAGCCAGCGCCTGGCGCTTCATCGGCGCGGGCCAGCGCGGTACCAAGCATCACTGCGTCGGCGCCCATGGCGATGGCCTTGACGATGTCGCCGGAGTTGCCCATGCCGCCGTCGGCGATGACATGGACGTAGCGTCCGCCGGACTCTTCGATGTAGTCGCGGCGGGCAGCTGCCACGTCGGCAATTGCTGTAGCCATCGGGGCATGGATGCCCAGGGTGCGGCGGGTGGTCGAGGATGCGCCGCCACCGAAGCCGACCAGCACGCCTGCTGCGCCGGTGCGCATCAGGTGCATGGCCGGGGTGTAGCCAGCTGCGCCGCCGACGATCACTGGGACGTCGAGTTCATAGATGAACTGCTTCAGGTTCAGCGGTTCGGTGGTCTTCGAGACGTGCTCGGCCGAGACCGTCGTGCCGCGGATGACAAAGATGTCAACGCCAGCGGCGACCACGGTTTTGTAGTGCTCCTGGGTGCGCTGCGGAGTCAGCGAGCCGGCAACGACAACACCCGAGTCGCGGATCTCGGAGATGCGCGAGGTGATCAGCTCTGGCTGGATTGGAGCCGCATACAGTTCCTGCAGCTTGGCGGTGATCTTGGGGTCGTTGCGGGTCGCCGCCTCGGACTCCAGGCCGGCGATTTCAGCCAGCACTGCTTCCGGATTCTCGTAGCGGGTCCACAGGCCCTCGAGGTTCAGCACGCCCAGTCCTCCGAGCTTGCCCAGTGCAATGGCGGTCGCCGGGGAGGTCACCGAATCCATTGGTGCGCCCAGGATAGGGGTGTCGAACTGGAAGGCGTCGATCTGCCAGGACACCGATACGTCCTTCGGATCACGGGTACGGCGATTCGGTACGATCGCTACGTCGTCCAGGGAATATGCCTTAGTTGCCCGCTTGCCGCGGCCGATCTCAATCTCGTTACTCACCTAACTAGGTTACCAAGATTCCGGGATAATCCCGCTTTTGGCAGTGCGCTGGCCATAGATGATGCGGCGTCGACAGCTTCGAGGCATCCGGCGGCTGGATGCGCACCGGGACAACAATGCCCCGGCATTCGGTGAGCAATATCACCCGATGCCGGAGCGAATGTTGAGCCAGATTTACTTCGCCGTCTTGGCGGCCAACTGCTTTGCTGTTGCGGCCAAGGCGGTCGCGGCCTGCTCCTCGGCTTCGGCGATCCGCTCTATCGCGTCTGCCAGTAATGCGAAGTGCTCTGCGCGCTGTGAGAATTCGATCTCTGGATCGATCAGGTCAGCGAATTCGTCCCATTGCGCAGACAACTGCTGATACGCATCCACGTGCGCTGCCAACGCCGAGAGACCCGGAAGTTCGGCTGCTTCGGCAAGGAAGTCGGAGTATAGCCCGCGCAATGCGCCTTCACCGCTGAAGCGCGTATCAGAGAAAAACCCGGCCAGCTGGTCCAGGCCATTGGCCAGCGCTTGCTGGCTTGCGAAGATCTGGGACCAGCCGGTCTTGGACTCGGAATCGCGCAGTCGCGTGGCCAAGGTGCGCATTCCGGTAATGCCGAAATTCTTGGCGAAGTGCACCGGGACCCCGGACAGCTCGCTGGTGCCCAGCAACCGAGCGGTGGTTTCCTCGATAGCCTCCACAGCGTTGGCGGCCAGGGTTTCGGTCTTCGGCGAGCGCGAGGACGGGATCCACGCCTGCCAGTGCTTTTCCTTCTTGCGCATCGCACGGGCGACGGCCAACTCCTTGGGGCTGATCAGGTTCAGGGCACCGGATCCGTCATCGACCAGCAGGTCTTTCTTGTGCTCGCCAACCACGGCGAGGTCCAGGGTCTCGGCTTCATCCACCGTAGTGCCGTCGATCCATGGCAGCGCGCTGATTGCCACGCGAACCACGACGGCGCGGCCTGCGTCCAGGGCGGCGTCCATGTATTCGGCGGCGCGTTCAGCTGAGCCGGTGGTGCGTTCGGTGACCGTGGCACCGCAGCGGGCCAGCAGGTTCTGGGTGTACGGCTCCGGGTTGTTCCGGGTCACCAGGGTTACTGCGGTTTCTTCGCCGCCTTCGTGGGTGAAGGCCATGAAGCCAATGCCGCCAGCAAGACCGGCGAGCAGCGCCTGGCTCAGCGGTTGGCCAGTGTGCTTGTTGGTGACGCCAGCTTGAACCAGCACGCGGTGCCACAGCGCGGCATCGTATTGGATGACATCTTCTGGGGCCGGGTATTCAGGCAACTCGTCAGCCGGCGAAGCTGCCGGAGCTTCCTTGTCCTTCTTGGCTTGCGCCTTGGCCTTCTCGCGTGCTTCCTTGGCGTAGTCGCGTGCGGCCGCGGCGCGGGCTGCCCGCGGGCTTTCAGGCTTGCCGGCCAGGATGTTCTTGCGCGCGGTCGTGTAGCTCTCCCCCGTGCGTTCCATGCGCTGGCGAGTTTGCTTCTTCAGATTGGCTGGCTGGCCCAAATTGATGTCCTTCGTTGACGTTCGCTCACTTGCGGGTGGTTCCCGCGCACCGAGAGGTATTGCCGAGCTTTCATTCTACGTGGGGTCGCTGGTACTGGATGCCTTGTGCACTGTGCTTCTGGACAAGTCAGTCCCACGCATGAGTCCACTAGATCGCGATGAGGCGTCTTTGTCTCTGTGTTCCCTTAGACTGACGTCTAGCATCAATCCCCTCGTCTTCAGAAAGATAACCGTGCGCAAATCGCTGACCTGTTTGCCTCTGCTTGCCATCGCAGCTCTGGCTTTGGCATCTTGCACTTCTACCGGATTTGAGCAGGTCCGGGCCTCCACAACTGCAGTCGAGCCTGCTCCTGGGCAACAGGAAACATCCGAACTGCCAGCACTTGCAGAACCGACGGCTTCGAAAGCACCCGAGGACTATTCGGACAAAGAGCTGCAGGACTGGGCCGATGAAAAGATGCAGCAATGGATGGACGAAATCAATGAGGGCTGGGAGGACGTTGTCATGGACATCGATGAACCGGAGGATTTCCTGAAGTGGTACCCAACGGATCCACATGGGCATATGCTTCCCTTTGAAGCGCCCGAATACGGTGAATTGCTGATTACCCTTGAACCCTATGAGTGGGAAGTCGACGCCCGGTCCGATTTGGCCTACGTAGGCAGCAACACGATGCTTCGGGTCGGAGAACAGGACAAGAACCTTCGCTCTGTCACAGTGGTTACACAAGATGGAGAATTCAAATACGTGGCAACTCGTGAAGATTGGCCTCCATTCGAAAGCTGAAGACGAACCCCATCGGCCACCAGACCTCTAGGAAACACGATCATCCCTAGCCTGATTCGTTTCTGAACGCATTGCCTGCGGCGTTGCGCCCGTGGGCACCTCGGCTCGTGCCCCGCTGCGAACCGTGTTGCTCCTGGCATTGGGCAACCGACCTCCTAGCTGCCACTGGCACATTGGCATGTGGTCGTGAGAACTCCGGCGAAAGTTGCAACGAAAAACCCCACCAAGCAGAACTCTTTGCTTGGTGGGGTTTCCGTATCAGATGCGTTTAGCGCGAACGGTAGTTCGGAGCCTCAACGGTCATCATGATGTCGTGCGGGTGGGATTCCTTCAGGCCTGCAGCGGTGATGCGGACGAACTTGCCGCGTGCCTTCAGCTCCGGAACGGTGCGGCCGCCAACGTAGAACATGGTCTGGCGCAGGCCGCCAACCAGCTGGTGGGTGACTGCGGACAGCGGGCCGCGGTAAGGCACCTGGCCTTCGATGCCTTCAGGAATCAGCTTCTCGTTCGATGGGGCATCCGCCTGGAAGTAGCGGTCCTTGGAGTACGAGGTGTTCTTGCCGCGGGTTTCCATGGCGCCCAGCGAACCCATGCCACGGTAGGCCTTGAACTGCTTGCCGCCCATGAAGACCAGATCGCCGGGGGATTCTGCGGTGCCTGCCAGCAGGGAGCCAAGCATGACCGAGTCGGCGCCGGCAACCAGTGCCTTGCCGATGTCGCCCGAGTGCTGCAGACCGCCGTCGGCGATCACTGGCACGCCAGCTGGAATCGCGGCCTTGGCTGCTTCGTAGATCGCGGTTACCTGCGGGACGCCCACGCCGGCAACAATGCGGGTGGTGCAGATGGAGCCTGGGCCAACGCCGACCTTGATCGCGTCGGCACCAGCATCGATCAGCGCCTTGGCACCGTCGTAGGTTGCTGCCTGGCCGCCGATGACATCCACGTGCGCAGCGGCTGGGTCCTTCTTCAGACGGGCGATCATGTCGAGCACGCCCTGCGAGTGGCCATTGGCGGTGTCGACAACCAGTGCGTCAACGCCAGCGTCGATCAGGGTCATGGCGCGCTCGTAGCCTTCGCCGAAGAAGCCCACGGCTGCGGCTACGCGCAGGCGGCCGTCCTCGTCCTTGGTGGCCAACGGGTACTGCTCTGCCTTGTCGAAGTCCTTGACGGTGATCAGGCCGGTCAGCTTGCCCTCGTCATCGATCAGCGGCAGCTTCTCGATGCGGTTCTTGGACAGCAGCTCGATAACGGTCTCGCGCGATACGCCTTCCTTGGCGGTGATCAGCGGCATGCCGGTCATGACTTCGTAGACCTTGGTGGTCATGTACTGCTCGCGTGGAACAAAACGGGTGTCGCGGTTGGTGATGATGCCCATCAGCTTGCGGTTCTCGTCCACTACCGGCAGGCCGGAGACGCGGTACTGCGCGCACAGCTCATCCCAGTCGGCCAAGGTGGCACCCGGGTGGACGGTGACCGGGTCGGTGATCATGCCCGATTCGCTGCGCTTGACCTGGTCAACCTGCTTAGCCTGGTCCTCGATGGACAGGTTGCGGTGGATCACGCCGATGCCGCCCTGGCGTGCCAGCGCAATGGCCATTGGAGCCTCGGTCACGGTGTCCATGGCGGCGGAGCTGATTGGCACCTGGATGTTGATGCGCTTGGTGAAGCGAGTGGTGGTGTCCGCCTCCGAAGGAATCACATCCGTCGGGCCAGGCAACAGCAGAACGTCGTCGTAGGTGAGTCCTTCAAAAGCAAAGGGGTTGAACTCAGTCACGTGGAAACCTTTCGGGGCGACAGCGGAGGTTGGTTAAATGGTAGAGCTCTTTTGGCGTTCCAGTTATTCCTTCGTGGTGCACTGTGTTCAAGCTCATGCTTCGCACCGTATCCATGGTGACTTATTCCCAGTTTGTTGCTTCCTTGAAGGAGGTGGCGAACTGGCGCTTGGCGCTGAGCACGAAGGTCTTGGACAGGTGCGAATCGTCCAGATACGTCAGGACATTTCCAATGACAGCTTTGCAGACCCCGTCGGGGCAGAGCAACCCCGTCATGTCGAGGGAAACAACCTGGTTCCCGTAATCCTTCGAATCCAGGAACTGCTCTACAGGGTTCACGCTATTCAAGGCGTAGCCGGCCGAGCCATCGCAGTTGTCCAATTCGCCCTTGTTGGAATCCACGCATTCGGGAATGGAGTAGGTGTAGCGCGGGGTATCGCGCATCGCGATGACGCGGCTTCCCGCATCCAGCAGCGGCTGGATCATCTCGGCGTAGTTGTCCACCAGAGTTTCCTGCTCTCCCGGGCTGCGCAGCATGGCATCCGGGGCAGCAACGGTTTTGCTGGCGGTGGTCAGCACCATTTGCGGCGCCAAATCCGCGACATAGTCCTGCGCCGCATCCTGGAAGTCGGAGCAGGTTTCATCCACGCGATCCGCATCGGAACCGTAGCGGCATCCTGGCTCGTAGACCAGGATCCAGCTTCCGCCGGCTTCCTCGATCATTGCCGATGCCGCCGCAGACCAGTGCTGCATGTGGGAATCGCCGAGCAGCACCAGGTCCGGTGCTCCCCCGTCAAAGTCGCCGCCCTGCTCGCAGAAGTGGATCCGCTCATCCTCGGGGGCGTTGGGCCCTTCGCAGGCGATGCCCGGGGTCTGCCACTCGCCATCCAGTTCGGTGGCCAGCGGCAAGGTCAAGGCAGCAGGCGATGGATCCCAGTCCTCGGTCGCGTTGGCACCGGGGTTGTCGGTATCGGTCTGCGCCGCAGCCAGGGCACGGCGGTGCTCGACATTGTTCTCCCATGCCAGTACAGGGAGGCTGGCTACGCCAATTCCCAATGCAACAACCGCGAACTGGGCGATCAGCTTGAAGCCGGCCTGCGGTATCAAGCGCGAGAAGCTTGGGCTGGCCTGCCAGGCGATGGCCGGCTTCTCAATGAACTTGGTGGTGCACCACGAGGCGCCGATGGATGCCGCGATGAGGATGGCACCAGCCAGGAAGGAGGCCTTCTCATTGCCGGAGACCTCAAGGTAGAAGACCAGCATGGGCCAGTGCCACAGGTACATGCCGTAGGACAGGTCGCCCAGCTTGACCAGCGGGGGCAGTGAAAGCAGGCCGGATGGGTTGGCCCAGCTGCGCGGAGCCGGGGCGGCAATCACCAGCGCGGCGGCGACGGTGGGAACCAGCGCCATGAAGCCCGGGAACTGTCCCTGCACATCGAGCACGGCACCGCTGCCGATCACGGTGACCAGTCCTGCCCAGCCGCCAATGCGGCGGATCTTCTCCGGCAGGGTGGACAGCCATGGCAGGGCCAAAGCCAGCAGCGAGCCGAGCGCGAATTCCCACAGTCGCGCGCCAGTGTGGAAATACGCGACCTGCTGGTTGGTGGCGGTGATGTGGATGGAATATGCCAGCGAGCCTACGAAGATGGCACCGAAGGCGCTGCCGGCTACCAGCGCGAAGCTGCGGCGGGAGAAGAACTTCTTCCAGACCAGTGCGCTGCCGGCGAGCACCAGCGGCCAGATGATGAAGATCTGGCCCTGGACCGACAAGGACCAGAAATGCTGAAGCGGCGAGGCGGCAGCGGTGTTGAAGGCGTAGTAGTCCACCTGGTGGTTCGAGAGGTACCAGTTCTGCCAATAGAACAGGGAGGCATTGGACTGGTCAATCAGTTCCAGCCAACGGGTGCTTGGCAGGATGATCCACGCAGCGATGACCACGCCTATGATGACCACCGCGGCTTGCGGGATCAGGCGGGAAAATCGATGCAGCCAGCCGTCCAGCAGGGGCGGGCGCTGCCCGCGGGCAATGCGCCGGGCAGTGGAGGAAGTCAGGAAGAAAGCGGAGAGCATCAAGAAGATGTCCACACCGCCGGAGACCCGGGAGAACCAGATGTGATAGCACATCACCAGCAGGACTGCGAGGGCGCGAAGTCCCTGCAAATCAACTCGGAAACCGGCACGTTCCGTGGTTTTCCGAGGCTGATCCAAGGTATGGGTCACTGGCTGCGCTTTCGTCGGGAACAGGAAATGGTCCTCGGCGCTTTCTTCTCGAATCACGTCAGACAACCAACCATCTTATCAATCCGCACCACGCGTTCTTCCCCATCTAGCGCTTTCCACAACTGTTCTGCCTCGAATGCAGAAAGCTCCCATAGTGCTGACTTGTGATGGTTTAGTTGCGGCTCCTTGGAAAAATGTCACCGGAATTCCGGCGGTTCATGCTCAAAACCACGCATCTCGGCCTATTCCAACATGCAATGGCGCAATTTGCCTTGGGCCCGACACGGCGCAATTGGGATGCCGAAAAGGCAGTTGCTACGGCTCAGGACAGGAAGATGCATGTACTCTGCCAGATGCATGGCGCTCCGCTCGAAGCTTGGCCAAGGGTACTACCTGGCCACAGCTTGGACCCGGCGTGCTTTTCCGGTTCCATGCTTTCCAACCTGTCTCGCTATCTGAAGGCAGCATGGAGAAAGCCGCCACCGGAACCAGCTTGAGGTTGGTCCCGGCGGCGGCTTTCGCGCACGGGCACTATGCCCATGCTTCACGCTTGGCCTTAGTGGCTGTGCGCTTCTTCGTCTGCTTCTTCGGCCTTCTCTGCCACCAGGGTCTCGGTGGTCAGCACCAAGGCCGCGATCGACGCTGCGTTGCGCAGTGCCGAACGGGTGACCTTGACCGGGTCGATGACGCCTGCGTGCAGCAGGTTCTCGTAGACACCGGTCTTGGCGTTGAAGCCTTCGTTGGCGCCGGACTCTGCGACCTTGGAGGCAACTACCGAACCGTCGAAGCCTGCGTTGGTAGCGATCCAGAACAGCGGCTGTACCAGGGCGCGGCGAACAATCGCTACTCCTGCTGCTACGTCGCCTTCGGTGGCCGCGATGCGGGCATCGGTATCCAGCGAAGCCAGCGCGTCAACCAGGGCGGTACCGCCACCGGCAACGATGCCTTCTTCCAGCGCCGCACGGGTCGAGGACACTGCGTCCTCGATGCGGTGCTTGCGTTCCTTCAGCTCGACCTCGGTGGAAGCGCCCACCTTGATTACGCCGATGCCGCCGGACAGCTTGGCCAGTCGCTCGGAGAGCTTCTCGCGGTCCCACTCCGAATCGGTGCGGTTCAGCTCAGCCTTCAGCTGGGCTACGCGCTCTGCCACATCCTCGTCGGTGCCAGCGCCATCAACGATGGTGGTGGAATCCTTGGTGATGGTCACGCGGCGTGCCGAGCCGAGCACCTCGGTGCCGACCTGGTCCAGGGACAGGCCCAGTTCCGAGGAGACAACCTGGGCACCGGTGAGGATGGCCAGATCCTGCATCATGGCCTTGCGGCGGTCGCCGAAGCCTGGAGCCTTGACGGCTACCACGTTCAGCAGGCCACGCAGCTTGTTGACCACCAGGGTGGACAGGGCTTCGCCCTCGACGTCCTCGGCGATGATCAGCAGCGGCTTCTTCGCTTCCAGGACCTTTTCCAGCAGCGGCAGGAATTCTGCCACGGTGGAGATCTTGCCCGGGTTGATCAGGATCAGTGCGTCTTCCAGGACAACTTCCTGGCGCTCCTGGTCGGTGATGAACTGCGGCGAGAGGTAGCCCTTGTCGAACTGCATGCCTTCGGTCAGGACCAGCTCGGTGGCGGTAGTCGAGGACTCTTCGATGGTGATTACGCCATCGGTGCCCACGGTCTTGAAGGCCTTGGCCAGCAGTTCGCCGATTTCATCCGACTGCGCGGAGATCGCGGCAACGTTGGCAACCTTGTCCTCGACGGCCACGGCGTTTGCTGCCAGTGCGTCAGAGACGATCTCGACAGCCAGTTCAATGCCCTTGCGGACATCGCCCGGAGCGGCGCCAGCGGCGACGTTCTTCAGGCCTTCCTTGACCAGGGCCTGGGCGAGCACGGTGGCGGTGGTGGTGCCGTCGCCTGCTACGTCATTGGTCTTGGTGGCTACTTCCTTGGCCAGCTGCGCGCCAAGGTTCTCGTATGAATCTTCCAGATCGATCTCACGCGCAATGGTGACACCGTCGTTGGTGATGGTCGGGGCGCCCCAGGTCTTGGCAAGCACCACGTTGCGGCCGCGTGGGCCGAGGGTGACCTTCACCGTGTTTGCGAGCTTATCGATGCCCGCTTCGAGGGCGCGTCGTGCATCCTCGTTGAATGCTAGCTGCTTAGCCATGCATTTTCTCCTGAAACTTTAGAGAGGTTGGCGTTACTTTACGACGACTGCCAGTACGTCGCGAGCCGAGAGCACCAGGTACTCTTCGTTGCCGACCTTGACCTCGGTTCCGCCGTACTTCGAGTACAGGACTACGTCGCCTTCTGCGACGTCCAGAGGAATGCGGTTGCCGTTGTCGTCGATGCGGCCTGGGCCTACTGCAACTACGGTGCCTTCCTGCGGCTTTTCCTTAGCGGAGTCTGGGATGACCAGGCCCGAAGCGGTGGTGGTTACGGCTTCGACCTGCTTGATGACAATGCGGTCTTCGAGCGGCTTGATGGAGACAGACATGGTCTCTCCTTTTCGTGTATGAACCAATGGTTGTAGGGGTGCGCCCTATGGCATTGGACCAACCGTCGTCGCGGTGCCAGTTGGTGGTATCCAGTCAGGCGGTGTGCCACGCTGCAAGCTGCAGATGCAACTTCCAATGCGACACCCACACATGACTTTAGGACGAGCTTTAGCACTCGGTCAAGGTGAGTGCTAATCATTGCCCTAGTTCTTCATACCGGTTCGCGCAGAGCGCACAGCCGCGGACTCCTCGATGTCCTCCGGAGCATTCAGGTCCATCTCGGTGAGCTTGACCAGCTTGGACTTGGTCACCATGCGATGCACCAGCCACAGCCCGAGGAACAGCGGCAAGCCGATATAGGCCGAGAGCACTTCCAGGGCATGGCCTGCGAGCACCGCTTGGTAGTTCTGCCCGATGATCACTGCGATGAGCATCAGGAACGCGACTATCGGCCCCAGCGGGAAGAGCGGGGCCACATAGGGCAGGTCCTTTGCGCTGTAGCCCTGCGCGAGGTAGCCGCGGCGGAACCGGTAATGGGAGACGGCGATGCCCACCCAGACGATGAATCCGCACAGGCCCGAGACGTTCAGCAGCCAGGTATAGGCCGCTCCCTGGCCCACCAGCGCGGTGAGGAATCCGAACAGGCCGACCGCCGCGGTGGCCAGCAGCGCCATGATCGGCACGCCGCGAGAGTTGGTGCGCCCGAAGATTTTCGGCGCCTTGCCGTCATGGGCCATGGCATAGAGCATGCGGGTCGACGCGTAGAGCCCGGAATTGCCGGCTGACAGGATGGCGGTGAGGATGACGGCATTCATGGCAGCCGCGGCAAAGGCGATGCCGGCCCGCTCGAAGACCAGGGTGAACGGCGAGGACGCCACATCCGCTTCGCCGCTGGCCAGCAGGCTCGGGTCGGTGAAGGGAATCAGGCAGCCGATGATGAAGATGGCGCCAATGTAGAAGAGCATGATGCGCCAGAACACCCGGCGGATGGCCTTGGGCACTTCGCGGCGCGGATCCTTGGCCTCGCCGGCGGCTACACCCACCAGCTCGGTGCCCTGGAAGGAGAAACCGGCAATCATGAAGACCGAGACGATGGACAGCCAGCCGCCATGGAAAACATCCTTGCCTTCGCGCCAGTTCGCCAGGGGATCGGCGTGCGATCCGAGGACGCCGAAAATCATCAGCACGCCGGCGGCCAGGAAGGCGATGACGGTGGCCACCTTGATCAGGGCGAGCCAGAACTCGCCCTCGCCGAAGGCCTTGGCAGACAGCGCGTTCAAGGCGGTCAGCGCAACCAGGAAGACTCCGGCCCAGACCCAACCGGGAACATCGGGCAGCCAGAAGCTCATCACGATGCCGGCTGCGACCAGTTCCGCCGCGACGGTGATGGCCCAGTTGAACCAGTAGTTCCAGCCAATGGCGAATCCGAAGGACGGAGAGACGAAGCGGGTGGCGAAGGTCTGGAAGGATCCTGCCACCGGGATCTTCGCGGTCATCTCGCCCAGGGACTGCATGAGCAGGTACACCATGAGTCCTACGGCCGCATAGGCCAGCAATGCGCCGCCGGGTCCCGCCTGGGCAATCGTGCCGCCCGAGGCCACGAACAGCCCAGTGCCGATGGAACCGCCAATGGCGATCATCTGCAGGTGGCGGCTGCTCATGCCGCGCTTGAGCTGGTTCTGCGCCTGAGGCGCCGGATCCCCCGGCGCAACGGCCGCGGTCTTTTGGTCGATAGTCGACGTCGTTGTCGTTCGCTGCATAGGTTTCATCACAGGTGCCATACAACACCAGTCGCGCGACGGAATGCGACGCGGATCACTTCACGTTTTGCTGAAGGCGTTTGCCCGCTTGCCGGCAATACTTCTCCACGGTCCAGATAACCGGTGCACGGCGACGGTGAACTGTAGAACAGCGAGAGCTCTACTTGTTAGTCGGATGCACCAGATGGCAATAAGGATTACGCTTTCTAACCAATTTGATGCTCATGAAAAAGCATCCCTTACTCTAGCGCGTTTCGGATTTCAGATCCTCCGGCTTCAAGATGCTTCTTTCCCGGGTGTTCCCGGCCCGCGTACCAAGTCGTGGCAATGCCTTCTCGGTGATTCTGTGAATTCCGAATATGACGCGCTTTTGTCACATAGATCACGTTCTTTGCGGGTTGGACGCACCATGATGCCCGCACATGCCCGAGGCTCATCGACGATAGTCTTGGTTCATGGCCCAGGCTTCAAATGACTCCACGCTGATTGAACAATTCGCCGCTCTGCTTTCGGAAGATGGCTGGAAGCTGCTTTCCACCATCGATCCATCCATGGTGGCTTCAAAGGATGCCGCCTGGGCGCTGAACGAGAAGCTGCGCAAGGAGGGCCACGACCCCAAGGTGGTCCGCGCTGTCATGGCCCAGGCCGAGCTGCGATTCAGGGCTCGGGTGAAATTCGGCCCATTCGCCGATTCGCTGGTCCTGACCCCGGCCGGATTGGAGCAAGCGACCCGCCTGACCATTGCCGGGTTGCATGCACGCCGCTACACGAATGCCGGATCCACCCATGTGGCAGACCTCGGATGCGGCATCGGCACCGATTCGATTGCGCTTGCCAGCGCAGGACTGCAGGTCACCGCCGTTGAGCTGGATGAAACGACTGCGGCCGCCACAACCTTGAACCTGATGCCCTTTGACAACGCCAAAGTAATCCACGGCAGTGCCGAGGATACGGACCTGACCGGCATTGATGGCATCTGGCTGGATCCTGCGCGGCGCACCGACGTGAAAGGGAGCACCCGTCGGCTCTTCGACCCCGAGGCGTTCTCCCCTCCGCTGTCTTTCGTGGAGAAACTGGTGGACACGGGGCTGGATGTCGGAGTGAAGCTGGGCCCTGGCCTTCCTCATGAAGCGATCCCGGAGAATGCCGAGGCGGTCTGGATCTCGGACCATGGCTCGGTCATCGAGGCCTGCCTCTGGTTCGGCAAGCTGAAGCGCAAGGACATTGCCCGCGCCGCGCTGGTGATCGACAAGGACGGCGCCCACGAATTGTCCAGTGCTGATACCGCGGAGAACGACCAGCCAGCACCGGTAGGCGACTTGCAAGCGCACATCTACGAACCAGATGGCGCAGTGATCCGCTCCCACCTGATTTCGGCGTTGCTGGAGCAGACTGGCGGCCATCTGCTCGATGAGCATATTGCCTACTTCACCCATGAGCAGCAGATTTCCACGCCGTTTGCGCGCGGCTACAAAGTCCTGGCAGTCCACGACTACAACGTCAAGAAGCTGCGCAGCTGGGTGAAATCAAACGGCATCGGCACGCTGGATATCAAGAAGCGCGGAGTCGACGTCACTCCGGAAGAATTGCGGCGCATTTTGCTGGCGGGCACTCCCAAGAGCGCCAAGAACAAGGCCACGCTGATCCTGGCCCGTCTGGGAGACAAGCGCGTAGCATTCGAGGTGATCCCGCACTAGTCTGGGGTGACGCAGGTCCCACCGGAACATTGCCCTGGCGGGAGCGGCGCAATACATACAATAATTATGGAGAATCACCGGGCAATCGGTGCGTACTCCATCCGTTTGGTTCGGCTCCGGAGCAGTCCGTCCGAGATGTCATCAATAGGAGCGCCGTGCAGAAAATCGAGTTCGCCCAGTCTTCCCAATCCACCATCGGTGTCGAGTGGGAAATTGCCTTGGTCAATCGCGAAAGTGCGGACTTGTGCTCGGTTGCCGAGAACATTCTCAACCAGCTCAAGGACGAGGCCGGCCTCGCCCATGATGAAGAGCATCCCACGGTGAAGCCGGAGCTGCTGATGAATACCGTCGAGGTAGTCACCGGCGTCCACACCACCGTGGCCGATGCGGCCGAGGAACTGCGCACCAATGTGCGCATGCTCAACGAGGTGGCGGGCAATCACGGGGTGGACTTGTACTCTGCAGGTTCGCATCCGTTTGCCGCACCGACCTTGCAGCCGGTGACGGACAAAGACCGCTACGCCAAGCTGATTGACCGTACCCAGTGGTGGGGACGGCAGATGGTGATCTACGGCGTGCACGTACATGTGGGACTCGATGACCGCGAGAAGGCTCTGCCCATCACCGACGGGCTGATCAACTACCAGCCGCATTTCCAGGCCCTCAGCGCTTCCAGCCCCTACTGGGGCGGGGAAGACACCGGCTACGCGTCGCAGCGTTCGCTGATGTTCCAGCAGCTGCCGGCGGCAGGGATTCCTTTCCACTTCGATTCGTGGTCCGAGTACGAAGCCCACGTGGCAGACATGCTGCACACCGGGGTCATTGACGATGTCTCGGAAATCCGTTGGGATGTGCGACCGGTGCCGCGTTTGGGCACCGTGGAAATGCGCATCTGCGATGGCGTCAGCTCGCTGGAGGACATTGCCGCGATCACCGCGCTGACCCAGTGCCTGGTGCACGACATGTCGCTGTCCATCGAAGCCGGCTACAAGATTCCGGTCATGCCGGCCTGGTTCCGTGTGGAGAACAAGTGGCGCGCCGCCCGCTACGGACTGGATGCCATCATCATCCTCAATGCGCAGGGCGATGAGATGCTGGTGACCGATCACCTGCGCTCAGAGGTCAAGCGACTGGCGCCGATCGCCGAGCAGCTGGGGTGCTCCGAAGAATTGCAGGGCATCATCCGCTTGATTGAGCGCGGTGCCGAATACCAGCTGCAGCGCAATACTTTTGCGGCTGCGGGCGGGGACTTCAAGGCTGTGGTGCAGGAAAACGTGAGCCGAATGAAGGCTGTCTAGAGACAACTACCTTCCATAATTCGCGGACCGGGACTACCTAGCGTTCCATATAAATGAAACTCCAACATACCCAAGCTTTATTATGGCTAATTAGATAAATTCAGCTCTAAAGCGCCTCATAATAGTCCTTAATTGCGGCAGCCATTAGTACTCGGCGTTTCGCTAGGAACTCAAAGTAGTTAGTCGCATCGACTTGCTCAAGACCTTCCGGCAAGGCATTTTCTTGGAAGTTTTGCAATAGGTCAGCCCTATCTTTGATTTCCCCTAGGTCCAGAATCTTGGTTTCAATTTGTTGATGTATTCGCGCCAAGTATTGGGCAGGCGATGCATCATTAATCGCTATATTAACTGCGGTTTCGGTCAACGCATAGTTTGCGACTTGGTTATAATCTGATCGGTCCGTAAGACCGGAAGTTATCAAGTAGTTTTTTGGAACGATATGATGGATATCCCCTGAGTGCTCCTGCATCGTTGCCACGGAAATGTGCTTGGAAAGAAAACCTCTGGCTCCGCTCGCAACTTGAGAAGCAATAAACGTCTGGAAATACGGACTATTAGTACTTGTTGTCTCCAGATTCTGGGGCAGGTTCACGGCCCAGAAGCCTTCGCTAAGTTCGGACTTCTCGATCTGCTCTAGGTATTCAGCAGCGCCGTGTTGGGTGATTCTGCGCATGTCCTGTTCCCAGGTTGATTCGAAGCTTCCAGAATGACGACCGGTCAGCGCAGACATCACGAACCATCGACGCGTTATCCTCTTTCGCTCGCCTTCGCTCATCTGCTTGTCTTGACGCAATTTAAGGTACAAACCATATGCGAAGTTCAATGCGTTCTTAGAATTTATGAGCTTCGACGATATGAACCCTGCCGATTTGATGAGCATTACAAAATTCTCAAACTGATATTTCGACGTGATTTCGATCAATGCAGACTCGAGTTTGTCGTAGGCTACCGGGATACGGGATTCATCGATTTTACGAGTTTCCGGATCTCGACCAGATAGTTCGCTTACGATGGACGAAGCCTTTCCGCGATTGAACCCAACTAGACCAGCCACTCGAACGATGTCGTTATAGCTTGGGTCATATAGATCTTCCGCGTCTTCTTTCAACCAACTGATCCTTGATAAAAACCCTGATTGAGCAAACTCTGTATCATTTTCCGCTATATCTTCGTATGCGTGAGGAGCAACAGACAAGTGACAAAAATAATCAATCAACTTTCGAAGGTTGCGGCCTCGATCGCCATACGTGGCTATCTTGCTCATTGCAAAGTCCGCGCTGGACAATGGGACGCCTTTTGAATTGATTCGAATGAAAATTTCAGAGACGGTTTCAACGTCGAGATCATCGCTCAATGCAATGACTCCGATTTGAGCATTCCTAATCTCAGCAAGATGGGCAATATTCTCGGCGGCTACATCTTGATCCACACCAGGATTGTGCTGGAGATAGGTGCCGACAAACTTAAAAGCGGCTGCACTCTTAAAAATCTCACTAATATCAGAAATCCACTGCGGGTCTCTTCGAATCACTGGAGTTAGAGTGGCAAATTCTTCTGTCATGGGATTGAAAGCAATTGTTATACGCTTCCGACTGTACTTCTTGGTCATGACTGTCATGCCCGCAATAGCCGCTTGAATTGCCGTTACGCGTTGCTGCCCGTCAATCAAGATTTGTTGATGGGCTGCGATGCCCCCGCCCTTCAAATGCGCGCCAACAGATTGCCAGGTGATGAGATATCCAACCGGATACCCACGGTAGAGCGAGTCCATGAGATCGCGAACTTTGACGCTGTCCCAAACAAATGGTCGTTGAAGCTCTGGTATTGCGATTTGTTCGCTCTGCACCTGTGACAGCAAGGTGCTCACGGGCAATTGATTTACAGTGTACTTTGCCAAAACGGTTCCCAATTTTTCGTATCATTAGAGTGTTCATTACCAAATCTACAGTGTTGCAGATAAAGACAAATACCTCATTGTCGAAGCGTTTCACGCTAAGAGTCGATCAGTTCAAAACAAGAATTAGTCGCACTATGGGATCGTAGTTGAGCTGAGGGACGACACAGTAAATTTCCGGGAACACTGATTTGCTTTGCATTTAGCCTCAAATCAAACTGTGTGACTTCAGGTTTAAATTGTAAAAATTATGGCATCCAGCTCATGCAGTAGTCGAGGTTCTTGATGACGGTTCTGGCGGCGGCTTCAGAGTCGCCTGCCTGGATTGCGTCCACCAATGATTCGTGGCCCTCGTGCAGGCAGCCATCGAATCCGTCGGAAAGCCGCTGGACCATTTTGGTTCCGTGGAAGACATCCCCGAAGCTCTCATAGATCTCGCTCATCAGCGGAACTCCGGATGCCCGCGCCACTTCCAAATGGAACTTCCAATCGGCTTGCGCCCAGGCCGGAAAGTCCCGGGATTCCCACGCCTCGCTTCGCTGGCTCAGCAGCGTTCGCAGCTTTTCGATGACTTTCGCATCACCAGCTTTCGCTGCGAGCCGGGCCGACTGGGTATCGAGGGCGAAGCGCACTTGGAGCACGTCCTGGTCTGAGTGGTCTCGGAACACGCGTTGAGCGGTGCCGCTGATCTCGCTGGTCGCCCGCACATAGGTCCCATCACCGCGGCGAACCTCGAAGATGCCAGTACTGGCCAACGCCTTGATAGCTTCGCGCAAGGTTCCCCGGGAGACACCCATTTCAGCCATCAGCTCGGGCTCTGCTGGTATCCGTTCCCCGACCTTCCAGCGGCCTTGGGCTACGGCGGCTTGCAACTTCGCTCCGACCTCTTCGGACAATGGCGGACGCAACGGGGTCTTGCTCATGATCGCTCCACTTCGGCATCGCTGTCGACTTCAATCAGCTGGTGGTCATCGGTTTCGGTACGCAAGCCGCCGAGCTTGAAGCAGAACAACAGCTGCATCACGGAGAAGCCAAGGATGATCACCAGGCCAGCCGTCCACGACCCCAAAGCACCTTGCATGAGTCCCAGTGCGAAAGGGCCGATGGCCGCAAGCAGGTAGCCGACAGATTGGGCCACGGTGGACAGTGCAGTGGTTTCCGCTGCGCTGCCGCCGCTGCGGCTGATCATGAGCATCACCAGCGGGAACACCCCGAAACCCAGGCCGATGAGGATCGAGCTGATCAAGGACAGCTCCACTGGCAACAGCAGCAACGCGATAAAGCCAAGGACAGAGCAACTGGTCGTCAGCAGGAAGGCACTGCGCAGCAAGGTCGGCTTCGACGCCATCCAGAGCATGATCATGACTGCCGGAATGCTGACGCCCTGCACGATGCCCAGCATCAATCCGGCATCAACTGGCTCCAACCCGCGCGAAATGAGAATGTGCGGCAGCCAGCTGACCACGGTGTAGACCAGCAGCGACTGGAGGGCGAAAACGGTGGTGAACAGCAAGCCCTTGCGCGTAGCCAGCAACGGCCATGGGGAAACATGCGCGCCTTTTTCAACGGCAGGCCCCTTCCCGGAAATGGAAAGCGGCACCATGACCAGCAAAGCCATGCATGCGGGAATAGCCCACAAGGCCAAGGCGGTTGTCGGAGAACCTGCCTGGACCGCCAGTGGAACGCTGACCGCCGAGGCCAGCGTCGCGCCAATGGACATGGTTGTCGTGTAGGCAGCAGTCATCGACGCAGCACGATTCCTGTGGTGTTCACGGATGAACGATGGCATCGCCACATTGCAGATGGCCAAGCCGCACATGCCCACAACGGTGCCGGCCAGCAAAGCCCAGGTTGAATCGACAACACGCAGGGCGAGGCCTGCGGTGAGCAGCAGCAAGGACAGCGCTATGCCCAGTTCCAGGCCGGTCCAGCGGATCACCAGGCTCGTTGCCGCGCCAGCTACGGCAAAGCACAAAACCGGGATGGTGGGCAGCAACGAAGCGACGAATGTCCCGTACCCCATCATCTCCTGCAGGTCATGGAATAGCGGCGATGCCGAGGCAATGCCCATGCGCAGGTTCAGGCCCACAAGAATAACGGCTGCTACAGCGAGTGCACCAGCCAGCCATGGGGATTTGCGCGGAAGGTTGGCCCCTGGCGGAAGAACTGATTCAGAGGAGTTGTCGATCACGTTTAAACATTAGACGTTTGATGTTTAGCTTAGCGAATCATGTGACTCGTTCCACGTTCTGACCGGCACAAGCGCGAAAGACGCAAGTTCGCCCATTTTATTTATGCACAACAATGCCTGCGGACTACCAATGTTCACCAACCGGTCACTAGACATCCATACGCTCTAGGAGTTATCAGCCGGTCCACTTTGCAGCTGGCTACTAATTTCATGTGAAAGGCAGTTCTTTGAGCACTTCGTCTCCTGTCCCCCGTCGTGGAGTATTGATTGGCAGCACCGCTGCCGCGATTACCGGTCTGTTCGCCGCCAGCGGCACCGCAGCAGCTGCTGCTCCAGCCAAGAAGTCCACGGCATCTGCCCCGAAGCTCAAGTTCGCTGCCGACGGCAAATTCAAGATCGTCCAGTTCAATGACACCCAGGATGGGCCACGCACCGACCGACGCACGCTTGAACTGATGAACAAGGTGCTCGATACCGAGAAGCCGGGCTTCGCACTCATCAACGGCGACGTCATCAACGGTTCGCCGAAAACCGTCACTGAGGTCAAGCAAGCTATCAACAACGTGGTGCAGCCAATGGAATCGCGGGGCATCCCCTGGGCTTTGACTTTTGGCAACCATGACGAGGATTCGATGCCCAACGGCACGAATATGTCCGATGCCAAGATCCTCGATTTCATTCGCGGGTACGAGTTCAATGTCAACGCGAAGAATGACAAGATCCAGGGCGAGTCGAACTCCCAGCTTTTGATCGCTTCGTCCAAGAACGCCAAGCCCGCCTTCGGCATTTGGCTGCTCGACTCGAATCGCTACGCGCCAGATGCCATTGGAGGCCAGGATTTCGAAGGGCTCATGTCCTACGACTGGATCCGTCCGGAGCAGATCGCGTGGTACCGCGACGCGTCCAAGGCCACCGAATTACGCTACGGCAAGGTCCAGTCATTGATGTTCTTCCACATCCCGCTGTGGGAGCACCACCACATGTGGTACGGAGCCCAGTTCACTTCGAATGATGCCGACCATGAGAAGGCCGTCAAGAAGCACTCCATCGAGGGAGTCAAGAACGAGGGCATCTACACCGCAGCGTTCAACTCGGGCATGTTCACTGCCCTGCAGGAACGCGGAGATGTGCGTGGCGTGTACTGCGGCCACGACCACATCAACACCTTCAAGGGCGACTACTACGGCATCGAGCTGGGCTACGCGCCAGGTACCGGATTCGGCACCTACGGATTAGGCGGTACCGAGAACCACGAGCTTCGTGGCGCCCGCGTCTTCGAACTCGACGAGAGTAGGGACGGGGTCTATACCGGAACCCGCACCATCTTTGCCAAGGATCTGGGCATCGATATGGGCACCAAGGCCCAGCCGATCGACGAGCCGCTTCCTCTTCCATAGCAGTGAGGCCTGCTGGACGCTGAATAACCAGCGTGCAGCAGGCCATCTGAACCGAAAAGCACAGGCATAATGGCGTTCCGGTATTTGCCTAAGCCTCCCAGGGACTAGAGGACCAGTACGAGTATCCGGTTCTAAGAAATGCAGATCTGCGCTTACCGCAAGGTGATCTGCGTTACCGGCTGCGACGAGTCAGTAGCGAAATCCAGGCCCGACGGAGCCACACCATCAGCGACCAACTGTGCGCCGAGCGCCGCGACCATGCCGCCATTATCCGTGCAGAGGCTGAACGGCGGAACCACGAGTTCGATTCCCGCCGAGGTGCAACGCGCTGCCAGCAGTTCGCGCAAGCGGGTATTAGCTGCCACTCCCCCGCCCAAAAGCAAGGTCTTCAGGCCTTGTTCTTGCATGGCACGCACGGCCTTCGAGGTGATGACATCCACGACTGCTTCCTGGAATGAAGCGGCAATGTCGGCGACTGGGACTTCTTCGCCATTGGCCTCGAAGTGCTCTACGCAGCGGGCTACAGCAGTCTTGAGTCCCGAGAATGAGAAGTTGTTGCGGTGCTTGCCAGGATTCGCGGCGCTGCCGACGAACTTCGGCAAGGACAAGCCGCGAGGGAAGCGGAATGCCTTGCGATCTCCGTCTTTGGCCGCTTTGTCGATGGCTGGCCCGCCAGGATACCCCAGGCCCAGCAGACGAGCAGTCTTGTCATAGGCTTCGCCGGCCGCATCATCAATGGTCGAGCCCAGCAGCTGCACATCGTTGGTCAGCGAAGTGACTTTCAAGATTTCGGTATGCCCGCCCGAGACCAGCAGAGCACCGAAGGTCGGTGGCAATACGGTTCCTTCGAGAACACCTACGCCTACATGGGCAACCAGGTGGTTGATGCCGTAGAGCGGTTTGCCGGTTGCCAGGGCCAAGGCTTTGGCCGCTGAAACGCCCACCATGAGCGCTCCAGCCAGGCCCGGACCACTGGTTACAGCGATGGCATCAATATCGTCAAGAGCCAGTTCGGCTGTGTCCAACGCGGACTGCAAGGTTGGCACGAATGCTTCCAAGTGCGCACGGGCCGCGATCTCGGGAATGACACCGCCAAAGCGCACGTGTTCATCCATGGAACTGGAGACAGCGTTGGCCAGAAGCTTGTTGCCGCGCACGATGCCTACGCCGGTTTCGTCGCAAGAGGACTCGATGCCTAGTACTACGGGTTCGTTGAAGCTCATGCGTTGCGTTCTTCCTCTTGTCCGTGCTGTGCATCCAGCGGGAGTCTCATAATTAGTGCATCGACCCCGCCCTTGTAGTACCTCTTGCGGCGATGGATGGTGGTGAATCCAAAGGATTCATACAGGCCAATGGCGGTGGGGTTGTCAAAGCGAACTTCGAGCATCACATCCAGCGCGTTTTTCTCGCCCGCCGTCTGGACAAGCAATGACAACAGCTTGCGTCCCAAGCCCCGGCCTTGGTAATCAGGGTGAAGGGCAATGGTCTGGACATCGGCTATCGGCAAAACCACGCAAAGCCCTGCATAGCCGACAACTCGACCAGCGTCCTCATAGACCCAGTAGGTGCGGGTATCGCGCTGCGCCAGCTCCGATTCGAAACCGGCAAGCGGCCATGCATCCTCGGGAAAAAGCTGCTGCTCCAGATCATGGACGGCTTTCAGATCATCCGGCTGCATGCGGCGCAGGAGAACCTCGTGCTGCTCGCTCACGCCTTGGCCTGCTTCATGAAGGCAGGAATCTGGGCATCGGATTCGCGCAGATACTGAGGCGAAGTATCTGAGAGGTCCTTGCCTCCAGCGAGGTCGCTCAATGCCCGACGGGCCAGGAAGCCGGCGTCGGCAATCCATTCGAAGGACTCAGGCATTGGCTTGGCACCGGCTTCCTCAAGCTGCTCGGCGTAGATGCCGGCCCCGACACCGAAAACTGGCATCGCTGGAAGAGCTGACGCTGCTGAAACGTGCGGCCCTCCAACCATGATTCCGGAATTGTCGTAGCGTGCCCAGTAGACTTCTTTGCGTCGTGCGTCCGAGGCGACAACGAATTCAGCAGGAACATCGCTGGACTCGAGCACCTGTTCGGCGAGCGCATGCAACGACATCACTCCGTGCACAGGTACTTGCCATACGAATCCGAAAGTACGCGCGGCCACCAAGCCAACGCGCAGGCCGGTGAAAGGACCCGGGCCAACGCCGACGATGATTCCCGCAAGGTCTTGGCCCTTCTGGCCGTGGGTGTCCAATAGCTCCTTGACGTATGCCGACAAGGTTTCGGTCTGGTCGTTTCCCTTGGAGGAAACACGCTTGTCGACAAGTAAACCGGTGGTTTCGTCAACTAGTGCCACCGATGCGTTGGCAGAGGTGTCGATTGCTAAGTAATTAGACATGTTTTTCTTCCGTGCGCTGTACAGAAACCGCAGACAGCAATGAATCTTTCAGCTGGGCAAAGGCATCTTCGTCCCAGCGCGGGCCGATAGCTTTCAGGCTGAACAACCGCGGCTCATCCAGTTCCTCTTCAGCTTCTTCCCATGGATTGCCGACTGGTGCGGCCAGGGCTTCGCGATCCAGCTGGATTTCCAAGCGTGAATCGGTAAGGTGTTCGACCTTCCCCAAGCCCCATTCCACGACGGTAACTGAATCTGCCAGCGTGGATTCAAGATCCAGGGTGTCCACGTCATCATGGTCCTTGAGACGGTAGGCATCTACGTGGATCAGACCGGGTCCATCCCCAAGTGATGGGTGCTGGCGAGCCAGTACGAACGTCGGGGAGATGATTCCTTCACGGACGTTCAGTCCCACGCCCAGCGACTGGGTCAGCGTGGTCTTGCCAGCGCCAAGGGCACCGGTAAGGATGACGAGGTCGCCGGCTTTGAGCTGAGCACCCAAGGCTTCGCCCATTGCTTCGGTGACGGTGAGGTCATCGAGCTGGCAGGAGAACTCCGATACCGGGTTATTCACCGGCCTCACCCCAGCTGCCTTCAATGTAGTAGCGAGGTACACGTGGCGAGATGCGGGTTACCACTTCGTAGTTGATGGTGTTCGCTGCGTAAGCCCAGGTGTTGACCGACTGCCCGCCGTCACCGAAGATAATTGCTTCAGCTCCCAGGAATTCTTCTGGGTTGATATCTGATCCCAAATCGATGACGCACTGGTCCATGGCAATGCGACCACGTACTGGATAGGTGCGCCCATTGACAGTCACTGGAGCACCGGTTGCGATCCTTGGCAGTCCATCGGCATAACCCATGGGGATCAGGCCGAGGTAGGTTTCGCCTTCGGTCTTGTAATTCAGGCCATAGGAAACACCCTGCCCCGGGTGAACCTTCTTGACATTCGCAACCCGGGTCTTCACTGTCATGGCTGGGCGCAGCCCGAAGCTCTCTGGCGATTCACCGTCAAACGGGCTAAGTCCATACAGGCCCAGACCCAGGCGCACCATTTCGTGATGTGAATCCGGTCGAGAAAGGATGCCAGGAGTGTTGGCGATATGACGCACTTCCAAATCGAAGCCAGCAGCTTCCACCAGTTCTATGGCCCTGTCGAAGACTTCCAGCTGCTCATCGGTTTCCGGGCGTTCAGGTTCATCTGCCACCGCCAGGTGGGAGAAGATGCCAACTACACGCAATAACCCTTCTTCCTGGAAATCGCTGGCGCGGTTCAGCAGATCCGGCAGGGCATCCATGGTGGAGCCATTGCGGCCAAGCCCGGTATCTACCTTGATGTGGATCCGTGCCGGAGTCTGCACAGCACGAGCCGCGGCGGCAACGTATTCAAGTTCCCAGCCTGAAACACCGAGGTCAAGACCGGCGTCTATGGCGGCCTCGAACGGGGTGTCTTCGGTATGCAGCCAAGCCATCATGGGCGCATCGACTCCCGCGTCGCGCAGGGCGAGTGCTTCAGTGACATGGGCGCAACCTATCCACCGGGCTCCGCCTTCCAAGGCAGCCTTGGCTACCGGGATGGCACCGTGCCCGTACGCGTCAGCTTTGACGACGGCCATGACTGCAGCTGGGGCCACAACATCAGATATCTGCTTGACGTTGTTGCGGATGGCCGACAGGTCAATGACTGCGCGGCGTTCAAAGCCGATCGCCTGTGCACTGCTGGTGCTGTTTGTCAGGTTGCTTTCTTCAAGCGCTTCAGAGTTCACCCATTCATCTTCGCACTTTTCTGAACCACTTGCCTTGTTCACCCATGCGCAGTTCGGCACATGATGCTGGTTAAAGCCGGAAGGAGCGGGTACGAACAACTTTGCTGTTCGAACCCGCTCCTTGAAGACGGATGTTTTATCGGGGGTTAGCGAAGAGTCTTCAGCTCATCGCGGATCTGGGCAAGCAGCTCCAGCTGTGGATCTACTTCTTCCTCAGGCTCTTCGACACCTGCAGCACGGCGCGCTGCGATGCGCTCGTTCAGCTTGGTCATAGGCAGAACCAACGCGAAGTAAACGGCTGCGGCAATCAGCAGGAAGTTGACCAGCGCGGTCAGGAAGACGCCGAACTTGATCTCTACCCCGTTAATAGTGAGCAACAGGAAGTCGTCGAAGCTTGGTGAACCAACCAGGGCGGCAATCAACGGCATCAGCACATTGTCGACCAAGGCGGTAACTACGGCGCCGAAGGCAGCGCCGATAACAACGGCAACGGCCAAATCGACAACGTTGCCCTTCATAATAAAATCGCGGAAACCTTTTAGCATGGTTAGAGCATACACAGGAAAATCACAGCACCACTACGATTTTGTAGAGCGATTTCCAATAGTTCGGCAAATTCACAGAATTCGTTTGCTTAAAAATCAGCTGAAGAAGCCTAGATTTTCCGCAACAGCATTCGCCGCACCGAATGATCGGCTGATTTGCGCAGTACCAATTGCGCCCGTCCTCGCGTGGGCAAGACGTTCTCCTTGAGATTCGGTTCATTGATGCGCTTCCAAATGCCGTGCGCGGTTTCCCGCGCTTCCACATCGGTGAGCTGGGAATAGCGATGGAAGTAGCTCGCCGGGTCGGAGAAGGCTCCCGAGCGCAGGCGCATGAATCTTTTGATGTACCACTCTTCGATATCCGCCGTACGGGCATCGACATATACGGAGAAGTCGAAGAAATCGCTCAGCGCGAGTCCCACGGTTCCATCGGAACGAGTTCGCGCTGGCTGCAGCACGTTCAATCCCTCGACAATGAGCACCTGCGGCGAGCGGATCACATTGCGCTCCCCCGGGATGATGTCGTAGGTCAGGTGCGAATACACCGGGGCACTGACTTCTGGGGCACCAGACTTCACTGCCGAGACGAAGCGCAGCAATGCACGACGGTCATAGGATTCAGGGAAACCCTTGCGGTGCATGATGCCGCGGCGCTCAAGCTCCGCATTGGGGTACAGGAAACCGTCAGTGGTGATGAGCTGGACATCAGGAGTATGCGGCCAGCGGCGCAGCATTTCCTGCAATACACGAGCGGTCGTGGATTTTCCCACGGCAACGGATCCGGCGACGCCAATGACAAAAGGCGTCCGATTGGTCTGCTCACCCAGGAAGGTAGTAGTCGCCTGATGCGTTGCACCGGCTCCCTCCACGTACAGCGACAGCAGGCGGCTCAGTGGCAGGTAGACGTCGCGGACCTCCTGGAGGTCCAGCTGATCGCCGAGGCCGCGAAGACGTTCGATGTCGGAGTAGTTCAGCGGCTGTTCCATCTTGTTGGACAGTCGCGCCCATGTCTCTCGTTCAAGTTCAACAAACGGCGAGATGGATGATTCTAGTGTTCCGTGTGGTTCCACGAGGGTAAATTCTGCCAAGAATATGCTCCACATCCCAATTAACAAAATCAACAAGGCAATTAGTTTCGGTGAAATACGGCGGCCTGGTGAGCTAAGACATAGGTAATTTTGAGTGCTGTGCCACGATTATTCCCATCGATGGGGATTGAACCGGTAGGATTTTTCCCATGTGCGGAATTGTTGGATATGCAGGAACCTCGAGCCAGATCGCCGAGCACGGCGCCCTCGACGTTCTAATTGAAGGTTTGCGTCGTTTGGAATACCGAGGCTACGACTCGGCTGGAGTCGCGGTAGTTGCCGACGGCGCCATTCATTCTCGGAAGAAGGCCGGCAAGCTGGTCAACCTTGAAAATGAAATTGCCGAGTCCCCTTTGCCTCAGTCGATGACCGGCATTGGGCATACCCGTTGGGCAACCCACGGTGGACCGAGCGATCAAAACGCTCACCCTCACCTGGCCGATGGTGGCAAGCTTGCCATGATCCACAACGGAATTATTGAAAACTTCGCCGGCATCAAGGCCGGTTTGGCAGCCGAGGGCGTTGAATTCCTCTCGGATACCGATACCGAGGTTGCCGCAGCGCTGCTGGGCAAGCTCTACAGCACCGAGGCGGAGGGCGATTTGACCCGCGCCATGCAGCTTGCTGTTCAGCAGCTGGAAGGTGCTTTCACCCTCTTGGCCGTTCACCAGGACCACCCAGGCGTTGTCGTCGCGGCCCGCCGCAATTCCCCTCTCGTTCTGGGCCTGGGCGAAGGCGAGAACTTCCTGGGTTCGGACGTCTCCGGCTTCATCGACTTCACCCGTCGCGCCGTCGAGCTGGGCCAGGACCAGATCGTTACCATCACCCCGGATACCCACTCCATCACCGATTTCGAAGGCAACCCTGCCGAAGGCAAGGAATTCACCGTTGACTGGGACGCAGCCAGCGCTGAAAAGGGCGGCTTCCCATCCTTCATGGAGAAGGAAATCTTCGACCAGCCGGCAGCTGTTGCCGATACCCTGCTGGGCCGCTCGGACGCCGATGGCCGTCTGACCCTGGACGAACTGCGAATCGCTCCGGAAGAGCTGGCTGCCATCTCCAAGATCGTGGTTCTTGCTTGCGGCACTTCGGCCTACGCCGGCTCCGTTGCCAAGTACGCGATCGAGTCCTGGTGCCGTATCCCGGTCGAGGTCGAGCTCTCCCACGAGTTCCGCTACCGCGAGCCAATCGTTGACGACAAGACCCTGATCGTATCGATCTCCCAGTCCGGCGAAACCATGGACACCCTGATGGCCGTGCGTTACGCCAAGGAGCAGGGCGCCAAGACCATGTCGATCTGCAATACCAACGGATCGACCATCCCGCGCGAGTCGGATGCGGTGCTGTACACCCACGCTGGTCCAGAAATCGCTGTGGCTTCCACCAAGGCATTCCTGGCGCAGATCACCGCGACCTACCTGCTGGGCCTGTACCTGGCGCAGTTGCGCGGCAACCTGTTCCAGGGCCAGATCAAGGACATCCTTGCCGACCTGGGCAAGATCCCTTCCAAGATCCAGGACATCCTGGACCGTGCGGACGAGATCAAGGATCTGGCACGCAACATGTCGGAAGCCAACTCCGTGCTGTTCCTGGGCCGCCACGTCGGCTACCCGGTGGCAATGGAAGGCGCCTTGAAGCTCAAGGAAATCGCCTACATCCACGCCGAAGGCTTCGCCGCCGGCGAGCTGAAGCACGGTCCTATCGCGCTGATCGACGACGGCCAGCCGGTGTTCGTGGTAGTGCCTTCCCCTCGTGGCCGCGACTCGCTGCACTCCAAGGTTGTCTCCAATATCCAGGAAGTCCGCGCCCGTGGCGCCAAGACCTTGGTTATTGCCGAAGACGGCGATTCCGCCGTCAAGGACTTCTCCGAGTGGGTCTTCTACGTACCAGAAACCCCAACCCTGCTGATGCCGCTGCTGGCCACTGTGCCACTGCAGATCTTCGCTTGCGAGCTGGCATCCGCGAAGGGCTTCGACGTTGACCAGCCACGTAACCTGGCCAAGTCGGTGACCGTGGAGTAATCCACCCAGCATGAATCATTGCGGGCATTCCCTTTCGGGAGTGCCCGCAATTTTTTTGCCTTGCAGGCACTGGATAAACTGATAGGCATGATTGCAGGTATTGGAGTGGACATCGTTGATGTGCCACGTTTCGGTCGTCAGCTCGAGAAGACTCCACGGTTGCGCGACCGGCTCTTCACCGAAGAAGAACGGGACCTGCCCCTGCGTTCTCTTGCAGCCCGTTTCGCAGCCAAGGAAGCAATCGCCAAAGCACTGGGCGCTCCTGCCGGGATGAACTGGCAGGACTGCACCATCCGCAAGGACGAAGCCGGTGATCCCCAGATTCACAACACCGGCTCAGTGGCCGCAGCCAGCGAGCTGCGCGGCATCAAATCCTGGCACCTGACCATGTCCCACGATGGCGACATGGCGATCGCAATGGTGGTTGCCGAACGCTGAGCACCAACGCCACGACGAAGGAATAACGACACGTATCTCATTAAATAGGGCATCGCACAGAAGCCTTGAGTATTGTTTGTCTTATGATTCCTGTCTACAGTGTTGCGCAAATTCGTGCGGTTGAAGCCCAGGAGAAATCCAAGCGGGGCGAGACCAGCTTAATGAAGCAAGCCGCCGCCCATTTGGCTTCAACGGCTGTCGCCATGCTGGCCGAAGGACACAGCACCGAACCGGCGTTCGTGGTCGGATTGATCGGCCCGGGCAACAACGGTGGCGATGGCTTGTATGCACTGGCAGAGCTTCAGCAGCAGAAGATTTCCACGCTGGCTCTGCAATGCCACGAGCAGATTAACGCAGAGGCTGCTGCAGCGTACCAAGCCGCCGGCGGCACCATACTGGATCTGTCAGATGGCGACGGCGAACTAGCGAATGCCTCGCTCGTTATCGACGCCATCTATGGTCTTGGATATCGAGCCGGTTCCGACATGCCGTCGGTTCCGGCTGGCGTACGGGTGCTGGCTTGCGATGTTCCCTCAGGGTTGGACCCTGAAACCGGCGTTGCGCAGGACTCGGTTCTCCGAGCTGAACGCACGGTGACCTTCGGCGCCATAAAGGCCGGCCTGCTGTCCGTGGATGGACCGCTGGTTACCGGCGAGATCACCGTGGCTGATCTGGAATTCGACTTTTCTTCCGTCCAGCCCGGCACCCAGCTAGTGGACGAGCAGGCTGCCCGCGAGCTGCTGGACCAGCACCGCTCCTGGCGGGATGCCGGACGCCACAAATACCAGCGTGGAGTCCTTGGCCTCATCGCCGGTTCCGACCTGTATCCCGGAGCTGCCCAGCTGACTGCCAAGGCCGCCGTGGCTTGCGGAGTCGGGCTGCTCCGCACCCACGTACCCGATTCCATCCAGCCGCTTATGGCAGTCTCCGTGCCGGAGTCCGTGCCGTTGGATGATGAGCAGATCAAGGAAGCGCTGTCATTCTCGCGCCGCCAGATCCACGGCAAGAGCGCCAAGATCAAGGCGTGGGCTATTGGTCCGGGCTTGGATGGACGCACTCCCCCGACTGGTGCCATCGCTGATGTCTTCGCCAGCCCCCAGCCAGCTGTCATCGACGCATCCGGCCTGGATGTGGTTCCTGCCGGGCCCAGCGAGCAGCCCCGCGTGCTGACGCCCCATGCAAAGGAACTTCGTATGCTGCTCGGCCGCGCGGGCGTGAAGATCACCCCTGATGAGCTTTCCCAGGACCCGATTCGCTGGACCCGTTGGGCCGCCTTGGCTTACAACGCTGTAGTCCTGCTCAAGGGCCCGACCAGCTACATTGTTGCGCCTAACGGCGACAGCCTGATGGTGAGCCACTCAGCACCAGAACTGGCCACTGCGGGCAGCGGAGACGTCTTGACCGGCATCCTCGGCTACATGCTCTCCGACAGCTCGCTGACGGGCACTGAAGGCCTGCGAACCGTGCCCAACCGCCGCATGATGGAGTTGACTGCGTGCGCGGCGTACATCCACGGCCATCTGGGCCGGGTGACCGCCGCGGACGGCACCGTGAATGCTTCTCGCCTGATCGATAATCTTCCCAAGGTCATGAAGCAGTTCGGCTTCTAGCCTGCGTAGGCAACACGTAAAAGGGGCGGTTCTCCTAATGCGGAGAACCGCCCCTTCCATGTCCGGCTACACCGTTCAGGCCTGCGCCGGAATCGAGGTGGTCGCCGGAGCCATGTTGCCCAGCTCGAAGTACTCTCCCGGGCCGGTGATGGTCCAGCCCTGCTTCCGCCATTCTGGGCGGTCCAGGACATTGCGACCGTCGATTAGCTGCTTGCTTGCAACCACGTCGGCAAGGTCGGACGGGTTCATTTCCCGGAACTCGTTCCATTCGGTCAGCACCAAGGTCAAATCTGCCTTCTGCGCGGCTTCCTTGCAGGAGTCCACATAGTTCAAGCGCGGGAAGCGCCGGGCAGCGTTGGCGTTGCCTTCTGGGTCGTAGACCGAGACTTCAGCGCCTTCGTTGTACAGGCGTACGGCGATATCCAGGGCTGGAGAGTCGCGCACGTCGTCGCTGTCCGGCTTGAAGGTCACGCCGAGTACGCACACTTGCTTGCCTGCCAGCTCGTTGCCGAGCATGTGCGAGGCGAGCGAGACCACGCGGTCGCGGCGGCGCAGGTTGATCTGGTCGACTTCTGCCAAGAAGCCCATGGTCTGGCTCAACCCAAGCTCGCTGACCCGGGCTTGGAGCGCGCGGATGTCCTTCGGCAGGCATCCACCGCCAAACCCCACCCCGGCGTTCAGGAACCGGCGTCCAATGCGCTTATCGTGCCCAATGGCGTCGGCGAGGACCTTGATGTCGCCACCCACGGTCTCCGTGACTTCGGCAAAAGCATTGATGAAGGAAATCTTGGTAGCCAGGAAGGCGTTGGCCGCGACCTTGACCAGTTCCGCGGTTTCCAGATCCGTGGCGATCTCCGGCGTGTCCAAGGCGAGGATCGGAGCATAGACTTTGCGCAGCAGTTCCAGGCCTCGCCCATCCTGCAATCCATAGACCAGCCGGTCGGGGCGCAGGGTGTCCTGGACAGCAAAACCCTCACGCAGGAATTCTGGATTCCAGGCCAGCGCTATGTCGCTTCCCTGCTTGGCAGATTGGGCAATCTTCTCGCTCAGCCGTCGTGCGGTGCCTACCGGGACGGTGGACTTGCCGACAATCAGCGCTTCGCCGGTGATATGCTCCAGCAGGGAGTCCACGGAACCATCGACGTAGGACATGTCTGCGGACTGCGAATCAGCACGCTGCGGCGTTCCCACGGTGATGAAGTGGATATCCGCGCCGGCAGCGACTTCTGCGTAACTGTCGGTGAACCGCAGGCGCCCGGAGGCCACGTGCTTGCGCAGCAGCTCGGGCAGGCCCGGCTCGTGGAAAGGCAGAACACCAGCGGCCAAGGCTTCGAGCTTGGCCGTGTCCACGTCCAGTCCAATGACTTCATAGCCCAGTTCAGCCATGCAGGCGGCATGGGTTGCACCGAGGTAGCCGGTGCCGATCACGCTGATGCGTAGAGTCACGAAAGTCCTTCTCTCCGAGAACGCGAACCCAGATCGGTTCCTACTAGTTAGCATGCCACACCCCCGCAACGTGTTCCGGTATGGAACGCGCTGCGGGGGTGTGAGTTTTCTTGATATTTACGTAGTGGTTGCTGGGCAGTTGCGGAGCCTAGAGGGACAGGTGCTCCTTGACCGACTCGGCCAGGGTTTCAGCTTCTGTCTGGGCCTGGTCGTGGGTAGCCGCCTCGACCATGACGCGGACTACAGGTTCGGTCCCCGATGGGCGCAGTAGCACTCGACCGGTGGTGCCCAAGCGGGCCTCGGCGGCGGCAACAGCGTCCTGCAGCGGATCGCAGTCCGGAACTCCGGCCTTGTCGACGCCGCGTACATTGATCAGGACCTGCGGCAGGACTGTCAGCACAGCAGCAAGTTCCTTCAAGGTCTTGCCGGTAGCCTTCACACGAGCCGCGATCATCAGGCCGGTCAGGACACCGTCGCCGGTGGTGGCGTGCTTGGAGAAGATCACGTGGCCGGACTGCTCGCCGCCCAGGGAGAAGTCGCCTTCACGCATGCCTTCGAGCACGTAGCGGTCACCCACGCCGGTCTGCTTGACGGTGATGCCTGCAGCTTCCATGGCCAGGGTCAGGCCGAGGTTGCTCATCACGGTGGCAACGAGGGTGTTGTCCTTCAGCTCGCCGCGGTCCTTCATGTCCAGTGCCATGATGGCCATGATCTGGTCGCCGTCAACGATCGTGCCTTCATGGTCAACGGCCAGGCAGCGGTCGGCGTCGCCGTCGTGGGCGATGCCCAAGTCCGCTCCGTGCTCCAGCACAGCGGCCTGCAGCTTCTCCAGATGGGTGGAGCCGTAGCCGTCATTGATGTTGATGCCATCCGGATCTGCGCCGATGACGATGGTTTCGGCGCCGGCAGCCTTGAAGACCTCCGGGGAGCATCCCGAAGCAGCGCCGTGGGCGCAGTCCAGGACTACCTTCAAGCCCTCGAGCCGGTTAGGCAGTGCCTGCAGCAGGTGCATGATGTAGCGGTCTTCAGCGTCGGCGAAACGCGAGACACGTCCTACTTCGCCGCCGGTTGGGCGTGGCTTTGGCATCTTCAAGCAGGCTTCGATGGCGTCTTCCAACGCATCGTCCAGCTTCTTGCCGCCACGGGCCAAGAACTTAATACCGTTATCCGGAGCCGCGTTGTGCGAGGCGGAAATCATGACGCCGAAGTCAGCGTTCAAGTCCCCTACCAGGAATGCCGCCGCGGGAGTGGGCAGCGTGCCGGCATCCATCACGTCGACGCCGGAGGCAGCCAGGCCGGCCTCGATTGCGGCGGACAGGAAGTCACCGCTGATGCGCGGATCCTTGGCAACCACTGCGACTGGCTTGTAGCCGTCCTCTGGTTGGCTCAAGCCCAGCACCACGGATGCCGCCTGCGCCAGTTCCAGCGCGAGCTCGGGAGTTAACAGTTCGTTTGCTTTTCCTCGGACCCCATCGGTCCCAAATAACCTTGCCATCGCATTCAATCATATGCCCTCTGCATTGATTTAAATGGCTCAAAGCCCCGGAATAACAGTGATATGAGAAAAGTTTAATAGCATTTTGCGTTCCTCGGCGTTAAATGCCCAAGGGCCCTGGCATCCTTTGCAGGATGACAGGGCCCTTGGAAAGACCTTGAAGTAAGGTTTAGCGCTTCGAGAACTGCGAAGCCTTGCGTGCCTTCTTCAGACCAGCCTTCTTACGCTCGATGACGCGTGCGTCGCGGGTCAGGTAACCGGCCTTCTTCAGGGTGGCGCGGTTCGCGTCGCGGTCGATCTCGTTCAGGGCGCGGGCGATGCCCAGGCGCAGTGCGCCAGCCTGACCGGAGATGCCGCCGCCGTTGATGCGTGCGATAACGTCGTATGCGCCTTCCAGACCCAGAACCTTGAATGGTTCGTTAACATCCTGCTGGTGCAGCTTGTTTGGGAAGAAGTTGTCCAGCTCGCGACCGTTTACGGTCCACTTGCCGGAGCCTGGTACCAGGCGAACGCGGGCGATAGCCTGCTTGCGACGGCCAACAGCCGCACCTGGCACGGTCAGTGGAGCGCGCTCGGTGTCAGCAACAACAGTCGAAGCTGCGGTCTCGGTAGTGTAGGTCGAAGGGGTCTCACCCTCGAATTCAGTGGTTTCTTCAGCGTTCTGAGCCACGATAATCTCCTATTAAGTATTTCTTCTCGGGGCCAGGACTACTGAGCGACCTGGGTGATTTCCAGTGCCTTCGGCGACTGAGCAGCGTGTGGGTGCTCTGCGCCGCGGTATACCTTCAGCTTCGACAGCTGGGCATCCGAAAGCTTGTTCTTAGGCAGCATGCCCTTGATAGCCTTCTCAACAGCCAGTACTGGGTTCTTTTCCAGCAGGTCTGCGTAGTTGATGCTCTTCAGGCCACCTGGGAAACCGGAGTGGCGGTAAGCGCGCTTGTTCAGCAGCTTCTTACCGGTCAGTGCAACCTTGTCTGCATTGATGATGATGACATGGTCGCCCATGTCCATGTGTGCAGCATAGGTTGGCTTGTGCTTGCCGCGCAGCAGGGTTGCGGCCTGGACGGCGAGACGGCCGAGCACTACGTCGGTGGCGTCAATGACATACCACTGACGAGTCTGGTCAGCCGGCTTTGGGGTGTACGTACGCACAGTAATTGCCTTACGTTGATTCGTTTCTGGTCAAACAGTCGCTTGGCTGAAGGCGGTGAGATCCCCCAGTGACAGGCACTGTCGTGTTGTTCTTGTGTTTAGACCAGTACGTCAGGTGAGGACTGATGATAACCGGCCGTCCATATGCTGTTCGCACACCCAGCAGACCAGCGACTATGCAACTAAGCCGTCACGCTTGGGCGTGTAGTGTCGAACGTGGACATACACAACTCATAAAAGTTTAGCGGATTAAAGTGTTTCCGGCCAAAAAAGGATGTATGCCGTGAGCAACAACACCCTTAAGATTCCGGGGCTCAACGCCAATCAGCCTTCCGAGCGGGCCGTATCTGCTTCATCATCGGTGCGCAGCGCGCGGGTTCTAAGTGCCCGCTCTGCCAGCTCTCCCGCTTCCGGATAATAGACCTCTTCGAGAACCAGCGCCCGCGGGTGCGAAAGCTTGGTCTTCGAGTCACGGACCATCTGCGCCAGCCGCTGGGCCAAGAAGCCCGGCTGCTCACGCCCGTCCCCCACCATCATTGCGGCGCCAATCAGCGCACGGACCATATTGTGGCAGAAGGCATCGGCCTTCAGGTGCGCCAGCACCAGGCCGTCGGCACCGCGGGTGAAGGAGAATTCCTGCAAGGTGCGAATGGTCGTGGCGTGCGGACGAGGCTTGCAGTAGGACAAGAAGTCATGGCGGCCCAGCACGCTTTGCGCCTCGCGATTCATGGCCTCGACATCGAGCTCTTCGCGGTGCCATGCGGTCAGGTGTCGGGTCAGCGGATCCCAGCGCTGCTGCCCATCGGCGATCCGGTAGGAATAGCGGCGGGCCAGCGCCGAGAACCGGGCATCGAAGCCTTCTGGAGCACGCTCGGCTTCATGGACCCACACGGCACCCTCTTGGCGGCCAAGAATGCCATTGATGCGGCGTACGAGCGCTGGGCCGGGAGCCAGGGGCGCCTTGCGCGGCAGGCCCGCGTATTCGTCATCTGTCAGGTCGAAATGCACCACCTGGTGGCGCGCATGCACGCCTGCGTCGGTGCGGCCGGCGACAACTACTCGCACACGGCGGCGGACCAGCATTTCCAATGCTTCCTCAACCAGCTGCTGCACGCCTAGGACATTGGGCTGGCGCGCCCAACCGCTGTAGGCGGCGCCGTCGTATCCGAGGACCATGCGCATCCGGATCCACGCTGGTGCGGCGGTGTCCCCCAATGCGTTGGTGCCCATGGGATCGATGCTCTCTGGCTGGATACTCATGCATTCAATTATGCGTAAGGACCTGTGCAACCGTCGAATCAATGGCCGCCTTCCGGCCGGTTATCCACAGGCGCAAAAACGCGGGACTCCCGCGGAGGTAGCCTGTGTGCATCCAACGTCCTGCCGCTTAGGCGGCAAGGCCATCATCACCGTTCTAAGGACTTCCCATGCGAAGGACTACCGCAAGCATCATTGGAGCATCAACCGCCTTTGGGTTTTGCTTGAGTGGCTGCAGTTCCGGCCAGCTGAACACCGAGCAGTCATGCGACCTGCTTCATGAATTGGCTATCGATCAATCGATCGGGGACAAGTGGGGGCTGGCATATATGGGCGCTATTGAGCAAGACACGCAACCTGTCGTAGATGTCATGGAAGCCACCATCGGCATCTACCACGAAGTTTCCGAGCAGACCAGCAATGGGAAACTGCGCACTGCATTGGACTCAGAAATCAGCAGGTTCCAAGACTTCGTCGACCTCATTGAGGGCCGCGCTTTCGATGATCCAACGTTCGGGGCAGACCTTGAAGCGGCCGCGGTCGATCTGACAGATCAATATTCGGACTATGTGGATCAGACCTGCCCAATTTCCGGTGAGGAATCCGGCACGGTCGAACCGTAAATGCGTTTCGTCCGCAGACCCAAGCACGTCACACACCGCCTGCAGTAAATCCTGACTATAGAATAATCAAGTAGTCATCAATGGCTACCCTGCTAGACCAGCGGTTCATCATCTAAGGATCTCCATGCTGAAAAAGTTCGCGGCACCTGCCGCTGCGCTCGCGCTCGCTTCACTCATGCTCACTGGTTGCGGTGCTGGAAAAATGTCCACCGAGGACACCTGCTCCTTTATCAATGACCAGGTAGTCCAGCGCGATCTGCAAAAGAAGGCGGATGATTCCAGCGCAAAGCTCATGGTGGGCGAAACTTCGGCATACGTCGAGGTCATGCATGAGTTCAATGCCATTTTGGGTGAAGCCGCTGAAAATACCAAGGACAGCAAGCTTGCCACGTCCTTGAACGCAGCTGCCGGGCAGAACAAGGAAATGGCAGACTTGTTGGCTGAAGCAGACGGCACCAATATGATGGAGATTTCGCAAAAAGTCGCCGAGCTCGACACTGCCGAAGCCTCAGAGGCTACTGAATACCTGAATACGGCATGCCCGGACATGGATTCGTTCAGCTAGGAAATTCCACGTTGCGGATGCTCGAGACCCGCCATCTGACGGGCACGCGCTCCGGCATGCATCACTGAACAGGCTTAAACAAAAGATTCCCGTTGGTTCCTTGCGGATCCAACGGGACTCTTTTTGCCCTTGCAGGCGAGGGAGCTTCAGCTCGAAGAAGCTTAGGCCTCTTCGGTCTCAGCAGCCTTCTCGGCAGCCTGGGTGGCTTCCTTGACGACAGCCTGCTTTGGCGAAACTGGCTCCATCACGAGCTCGATAACAGCCATAGGAGCGTTGTCGCCCTTGCGGTTGCCGATCTTGGTGATGCGGGTGTAGCCACCCTCGCGGTTTGCCATTGCTGGTGCGATGTTCTCGAACAGTTCGTGAACGATCGACTTGTTGGTGCGCGAACGCGAAGCGATGACGGCCTGGACGCGGCGACGCGAAGCCAGGTCTCCGCGCTTTGCGAAGGTGATCAGGCGCTCTGCGTGTGGACGCAGACGCTTGGCACGGGTCAGGGTGGTGGTGATCTTCTTGTTCTCGAAGAGCTGTGCCGACATGTTAGCGAAAATCAATCGCTCATGTGCTGCACTGCCGCCGAGACGCGGACCCTTGGTAGGGGTAGGCATGGTAGTTCTCCTAGATGAATAACCCGTACTGGACGAATCTGTCGTCCAGTCGGATGAAGTAGTGTGTCGCTAGACGCGGGTCTTACAGACCTTCGTCGTATTCGTCGCCATCGTCGATGGCGCTACGAGCGGCCAGATCGAAGCCTGGAGGGGAATCCTTCAGGGCCAGACCCAGTTCAACCAGCTTGGCCTTGACTTCGTCAATGGACTTTGCACCGAAGTTGCGGATGTCCATCAAGTCGGCCTCGGAGCGGGTAACGAGTTCACCCACGGAGTGGATGCCCTCACGCTTCAAGCAGTTGTACGAACGAACGGTGAGTTCCAGATCCTCGATCGGCAGCGCCATGTCAGCAGCCATGGCTGCATCGGTTGGCGATGGACCGATTTCGATACCTTCAGCCTGAGTGTTCAGTTCGCGGAACAAACCGAACAGCTCAACCAGGGTGGTACCTGCGGATGCAACTGCATCGCGCGGGGTGATCGATTCCTTGGTCTCCACGTCAACGATCAGGCGATCGAAGTCGGTGCGCTGCTCAACACGGGTTGCTTCCACGCGGAAGGTCACCTTCAGAACTGGGGAGTAGATCGAATCAACTGGGATTCGGCCAATCTCGCCATCGATGTTCTTGTTCTGAGCGGCAGACACGTAGCCACGGCCGCGCTCAATGGTCAGTTCCATGTCGAACTTGCCATTGGCGTTGAGGGTGGCTATGTGCAGATCAGGGTTGTGGAACTCCACACCTGCTGGAGGGGTGATGTCCGCTGCAGTAACGATGCCCGGGCCCTGCTTGCGCAGGTAGGCAACGACTGGCTCGTCGTGCTCGGAAGATACCGACAGGTTCTTGATGTTCAAGACCAGTTCGGTGACGTCTTCCTTGACACCGGCTACGGTGGTGAACTCGTGCAGTACACCGTCAATTCGAATGCTGGTGACGGAAGCACCAGGAATCGAAGAGAGCAGGGTACGGCGGAGCGAGTTACCAAGGGTGTAGCCAAAGCCTGGCTCCAGTGGTTCGATAACGAACCGGGAGCGGTTTTCGGCAACTACTTCTTCGGTCAGGGTTGGGCGCTGCGTAATGAGCACTTACATTTCCTTTCAGCGAGCGTCCGCTATATGACGCCTCACGGGGGTGGAAACGACGGTAGCCTGAGGTGGCCGTTCGTCTTTTGCAGGCTAATAAGTCCAAGATAGTCACCGGAGCACCCACGAGTGAATGCTTCGGTGACTTCTTAGGCTAAGCCTAGCGAATCAATTAGACGCGGCGACGCTTCGATGGGCGGCAACCGTTGTGAGCGCTTGGGGAAACATCCTGGATGGATCCAACCTCAAGGCCAGCAGCCTGCAGCGAACGGATCGCGGTTTCGCGTCCCGAGCCTGGGCCCTTGACGAAAACGTCAACCTTGCGCATGCCGTGCTCCTGAGCGCGCTTTGCAGCGGACTCGGCAGCCATCTGGGCAGCGTATGGGGTCGACTTGCGCGAACCCTTCATGCCTACCTCGCCGGCCGAAGCCCACGAGATCACAGCGCCAGTCGGATCGGTGATCGATACGATGGTGTTGTTGAAGGTGCTCTTGATATGCGCCTGTCCCTGCGCAATATTCTTTTTGTCCTTGCGACGCGGCTTACGTACCGCTCCACGAGTCTTTGGGGGCATTTCTTCTCCTACGAAAAAAGTATTTGAACTAGATCGCTAAGATTTAGCGAGTCTTCTTCTTACCGGCGACGGTACGCTTCGGGCCCTTGCGGGTACGTGCGTTGGTCTTGGTGCGCTGACCGCGGACCGGCAGGCCCTTACGGTGACGAATACCTTCGTAGGATCCGATCTCTACCTTGCGGCGAATGTCGGCCTGAACCTCGCGGCGCAGGTCACCTTCTACCTTGTAGGTGCCTTCGACGAAGTCGCGCAGCTGCACGAGCTGGTCATCGGTGAGATCCTTGACGCGAGTGTCCGGGTTGATACCGGTCGCTGCGATGGTCTCTTCTGCACGGGTCTTGCCCACGCCGTAGATGTAAGTCAGCGCGATGATTACGCGCTTCTCGCGTGGAATATCCACGCCTGCTAAACGAGCCAAGTGGCTACCTTTCAACGAACGGAGGTCTGGAGCAGCATCTTCCGTGATTGCTCACGGCCCCGGCCTCCGAATCCGGGGGTGCACCAGAACTACTGTCCTGGCTGATACTGCCTAATTGACTACGCGTGGGAATCCCGTAAGAACGGAATTAGCCCTGACGCTGCTTGTGGCGTGGGTTCTCGCAGATCACCATGACCACGCCGTTACGACGGATCACCTTGCACTTGTCGCAGATCGGCTTCACGCTAGGGTTAACCTTCAAGGCTTTGTCCTTTTGCGGTTGCAGTTAAATGTGGAGCAGTAAATAGCTTCGCCGAAGAACAATCATCCAGCGGTTGTTGCGCATGACTGCGCTTTGGCCTGCTGGGAAAGTCTTGGGTTGTGCAGATTTACTTGTAGCGGTAGACGATGCGACCTCGGTTGAGGTCGTATGGGCTCATTTCAACCTGCACTCGGTCCTCTGGGAGGATTCGAATGTAGTGCTGACGCATCTTACCCGAGATAGTGGCGAGCACTACGTGTCCATTTGGCAGCTCCACGCGGAACATCGCGTTCGGCAGTGCCTCCGAGACGGTGCCCTCTACCTGGATGACGCCTTCCTTCTTGCCCATTTTCCCCGCTAACTTTTTTTGTTGGCAATTTCCACCAACAAGTAATTGGTTCCGGCTCTTGATCCCTGTACCGAAAACCTAAGGGTTTTAGGCGCAATTAAATCAAGAACCAACAAACAACGATACGGCATTAGTTCTCGCAGTGCCAATCGTTCATCGATATTTAAAATGTTAGATCCAGCACGCCACAACGCGGTGGCGTACTGGATCCCTTGGATTCCGGGGTGGCGTTAGCCCTGGATCGGCGATGGGGTCACGCCGAATGGGGCCAGGCCCGCCGCTCCCCCGTCGTGCGCGGTCAATACCCAGATGCCACCCATGTGGAAGGCTACGGTGTGCTCCCACTGCGAGGCGTTGGACTTGTCGTTGGTGACTACCGTCCAGTCATCTTCCAGCACGGAGGTCTCGATGCCGCCGCGTACGAGCATTGGTTCAATGGCCAAGCACATACCTGGCTTGATCCGTGGGCCGCGGTGTCCGGAGTTGTAGTTGAGCACGTCCGGTGCCATGTGCATCTGCGAGCCGATGCCGTGGCCGCAGTAGTCTTCGAGGATGCCAAGCTCGTCGCCTGGCTGGCTGGCGACGTAGTCATCGATGGCCTGCCCGATCTGGCCGACGAAGCGTGCGTTGGCAGCGGCAGCAATGCCGGCCCACATGGCCTGCTCGGTGATATCGCTCAGGCGCTGGTCAGCCGGGTCGATGTTTTCCCCGACCAGAACGGTGCGGGCCGAGTCGGCGTGCCAGCCTTCCACGACCGCGCCGCCATCGATCTTCAGCACATCGCCGTCCTTCAGCTCGTAGTCGGACGGGAAGCCGTGGACTACCTCATGGTTGACCGACGCGCAGATGTTGGCCGGGAAACCGTGGTAGCCGAGAAAGTTGCTGGTTGCGTTGTGGCGTTCCAGCACCGTGCCGAAAACCTCGTTGATAGCTTCGGTCCGCACGCCCGGGCGGGCCATCGCGACAGCTTCGTCCAGTGCTTCAGCCAGAACCAACCCGGCCTTGCGCATTTTCAGGATCTCGGAGTTGGACTTGTACTCGATTTTCGGCTGTCCTAATGCCAATGTGATTCCCCTGCCTTAAAGTGTGATGTCCCGCCCTGTGCCGTTGCCGGCTTCGGCAAGGTCCATCAATGCAAAAAGTGCGCAGGGACCGGGCTGCAACATCCATTGTTGCTGCACGGTCCCTGCGCGTTGTAACGCTTGTGTCTAGGCGTTGACGTTCAACGCCGCAAGAACACGTTCGGTGACTTCGTCGATAGCGCCCAGGCCGTCGACCTTGCGCACGATGCCGCGTTCCTCGTAGCGCTCTACAACGACGCGAGTCTCTTCGTTGTACAGGCTCAGGCGGTGGCGGATGACCTCTTCGGTGTCATCGGCGCGGCCTTCGATTTCGGCACGCTTCAGCAGGCGGGCAACCAGCTCGTCATCATCGGCGGTCAGCTGCAGCACTGCGTCCAGGGCGATGCCCTTGTTGGCCAGCATCGCATCCAGTGCATCGACCTGCGCACTGGTGCGCGGGTAGCCGTCCAGCAGGAAGCCGTTGGCTACGTCGTCCTGGTTCAGGCGGTCTTCAACCATGTTGTTGGTGACCGAATCAGGGACGAAGTCCCCGTTGTCAATGTACTTGCTGGCTTCGAGGCCCAGCGGGGTGCCGCCCTTGACGTTGGCACGGAAGATGTCACCGGTCGAGATGGCAACAATGTCCAAGCGCTCGGAGATCTTTACGGCCTGGGTGCCTTTGCCGGCACCGGGAGGTCCAATAATTAGCAGTCGACTCATCGCAGAAGCCCTTCATAGTTCCGTTGCTGCATTTGAGCATTGATTTGCTTGACGGTTTCCAAACCCACACCAACCATAATCAGGATCGATGTACCGCCAAATGGGAAGCTTTGATCAGCGTTGAACAGCACGAAGGCAATCAGTGGAATCAACGCAACGAACGCTAGATACAGGGCGCCCGGGAAGGTAATACGGGAAATCACGTACTGCAGGTACTGCGCGGTCGGACGACCTGCGCGAATGCCCGGGATGAATCCGCCGTACTTCTTCATGTTGTCTGCGACCTCTTCAGGGTTGAAGGTAATCGCTACGTAGAAGTAGGTGAAGCCGATGATCAGCAGGGTGTACACCAGCATGTACCACGGCGAGGACGTCGCCGAGTGCTCCTGCAGCCACATCGCCCACTCGGGCAGGGTGCCGTCGTCGTTCTGGTTGAACTGGACGATCATCTGCGGCAGCGCCAGGATGGAGCTGGCGAAGATCACTGGGATCACGTTCGCCATGTTCAGCTTCAGTGGAATATAGGTGGAGGTGCCGCCCACGGTACGGCGTCCCACAGTGCGCTTGGCGTACTGCACCGGGACACGGCGCTGGGACTGCTCAACGAAGACCACCAGGGCCACAATCAGCAGGCCCACCAGCAGTACGCCGATGAAGGTCATGATGCCCTGTGCCTGGAAGATCGCGCCCATCGAGGATGGGAAGCCCGAAGCGATGGAGATGAAGATCAAGATGGACATGCCGTTGCCGATGCCGCGTTCGGTGATCAGCTCGCCCATCCACATGATCAGGCCGGTGCCTGCCGTGAGGGTGATGATCATCAGCAAGATGACGATCAGCGAGTCATCCGGGATCAGCGGAAGGGTGCAGCTTGGGAACAGGCTGCCGGTGCGCGCCAGGGTGACCAAGGTGGTTCCCTGCAGCAGTGCCAGGGCGATGGTCAAGTAACGCGTGTACTGCGTCATCTTGGCCTGGCCGGCTTGGCCTTCCTTGTGCAGTGCCTCGAAGTGCGGGATCACCACACGCAGCAACTGGACGATAATTGCCGCAGTAATATACGGCATGATTCCCATTGCGAAAACCGATACCTGCAACAGGGCTCCGCCGCTGAACAGGTTCACGAATGAATAAAGTCCACCGGTGGTTTCACCCATTGCCAGACACTGCTGAACGTTGCTGTAATCAATGCCCGGTGCGGGAATGAATACGCCCACACGATAGATCGCAATGATCCCAAGCGTGAACAGCAACTTGTTGCGCAGATCAGGCGTCCGAAAAACTCGGGCTATGGCGCTGAACAAGCGTCCTCCTGAAGTAAGTGCTTGAGTCTGGGGAAGAGATTCTTCCCAGACCTAACGATTCTAGCGGTCAGTTAGGCAATCCTGCCAAATGCGCCACACGAAAAGCGCAGGAATGTTTGCAGAATTGGGACTAAACTGACTAATCAGCCAAGCAATTATTAGAAATCTTAGAATGTTTCGCCGAGAGTAAAAGAAAGTCCCGGTTCGCGTTGATTGCTCAACCCGAACCGGGACTATTCAAAGGCTTGACCCTGTATTAGAGGGTGTTTGCCGAGCCGCCAGCAGCAGCAATCTTCTCGGCTGCGGAAGTCGAGAAGGCGTCAACCTTCACGTCAACCTTGACCGTGATGTCGCCGGTGCCCAGGACCTTGACAGGCTGGTTCTTGCGAACGGCGCCCTTGGCAACCAGTGCCTCGACGGTGACTTCGCCGCCTTCTGGGAACAGCTCCGAGATCTTGTCCAGGTTTACAACCTGGAACTCGACGCGGAATGGGTTCTTGAAGCCGCGCAGCTTTGGCAGACGCATGTGCAGCGGAAGCTGACCACCTGCGAAGCCTGCCTTCACCTGGTAACGAGCCTTGGTACCCTTGGTACCGCGACCTGCGGTCTTGCCCTTCGAGCCCTCACCGCGACCCACGCGGGTCTTAGCGGTCTTGGCACCCTCAGCTGGGCGCAGGTGGTGAACCTTAAGTGCTTTTTCTTCAGCCATCTCTACTTCGCCTCCTCGACCTTCAGCAGGTGTGGGACCTTGTTGACCATGCCAACAGTCACAGGATCGGCGGTGCGGACAACGGTGTGACCGATGCGCTTCAGACCCAGCGAGCGAACAACGTCGCGCTGGCTCTGGTTACCACCAATGATGGACTTGACCTGGGTGATTGCCAGCTTGGCGTCGCTTGGAACAATGTTCTTAGCCATTGATTAAGCACCTGCCTTCTGGGACTGGATGTGACGCAGCATTGCTGCTGGTGCAACCTCGTCCAGCGGAAGACCGCGGCGAGCAGCAACAGCCTGGGGCTCTTCCAGAGCCTTCAGTGCAGCAATGGTGCCCTGAACGATGTTGATCTGGTTCTGCGAACCCATCGACTTCGACAGGATGTCGTGGATGCCTGCGCACTCCAACACGGCGCGCACTGGACCGCCGGCGATAACACCGGTACCAGGAGCTGCTGGGCGGAGCAAGACGACGCCAGCGGCGGCCTCACCCTTGACCAGGTGTGGAATGGTAGTGCCAACGCGTGGAACGCGGAAGAAGGACTTCTTGGCCTCTTCAACGCCCTTGGCGATAGCAGCAGGAACTTCCTTGGCCTTACCGTAGCCAACGCCAACCAGACCGTTGCCGTCGCCAACGACCACAAGTGCGGTGAAGCTGAAGCGACGACCACCCTTGACGACCTTGGAGACGCGGTTGATAGCTACAACGCGCTCAAGGAACTTGTCCTTGTCTTCGTTGCGGTTATCCTTCTGGTCGCGACCACGACCGCGGCCTTCGCCACGTCCACGGCCTTCACCACGACCGCGGCCTTCGCCGCGACGGGATCCTGCGTTCTCGGTAGCGGGAGCCGATGCAGTCTCGACTGCTTCAGTAGCTTCAGACACCTGAGTTTCCTTCTTGTTAGTTGCTTCGCTCACAGTGCCAGCCCACCTTCACGTGCGCCTTCAGCAACAGCAGCCACGCGACCGTGGTACTTGTTGCCACCGCGGTCGAAGACAACTGCTTCGATGCCAGCAGCCTTGGCGCGCTCTGCAACGAGCTCGCCAATGCGCTTGGACTTTGCGGTCTTGTCGGCATCGCTTGCGCGAAGATCTGCTTCCATGGTCGATGCGCTGGCCAGGGTGATGCCCTGCGAGTCGTCTACGATCTGTACGAAGATGTGACGAGCCGAGCGGTTGACAACCAGGCGTGGACGAACGGAGGTACCAACGATGTGCTTGCGCAAACGCTGGTGACGACGACCGCGCTGAGCGGACTTGCTCTTGCCCTTGATTCCGATAGCCATGTTTACTTACCAGCCTTTCCGACCTTGCGGCGGATGATCTCGCCAGCGTAGCGAATGCCCTTGCCCTTGTAAGGCTCGGTCTTGCGCAGCTTGCGGATGTTAGCGGCAACCTCACCGACGTGCTGCTTGTCGATACCAGCAACGGTGATCTTGTTGTTGCCCTCGACCGAGAAGGTGATGCCGTCAACGGCAGCAACCTTCACTGGGTGCGAGTAGCCCAGAGCAAGCTCCAGGTCGGCACCCTTAGCCTGTACGCGGTAACCGGTACCGTGGATTTCGAGCTTCTTCTCGTAACCCTCGGTCACACCAACGATCATGTTGTTGATCAGGGTGCGGGTCAGACCGTGCAGCGAACGAGCCTCGCGGGAGTCGTTCGGGCGGCTGACGGTAACAGTGTTCTCGTCCTTGGCAACGGTGATAGGAGCCTTGACGGTGATCGAAAGTTCACCCTTGGGACCCTTGACGGCGACCAGCTGGCCGTCGACGTTCAACTCAACGTTGGCAGGTACGGAAATCGGAAGACGTCCAATACGTGACATTGTATGTTTCCCCTTTCCCGTTACCAGACGTAGGCGAGGACTTCCCCACCCACGCCCTTCTTTGCAGCCTGACGGTCGGTAAGCAGACCGGAGGAGGTGGACAGGATAGCGATGCCAAGGCCACCGAGCACGTGAGGCAGGTTGGTGGACTTTGCGTAAACGCGAAGACCTGGCTTGGAGATACGGCGTACGCCAGCGATCGAACGCTCACGCGATGGGCCGTACTTCAAAGTGATAGTCAGAGTCTTGCCGACTTCTGCTGCTACTTCCTCGAACGAGGCGATGTAGCCCTGTTCCTTGAGGATGTTTGCAATGCGCACTTTCAGCTTGCTCGACGGCATCGACACAGTGTCGTGGTAAGCCGAGTTGGCGTTGCGCAGACGAGTCAGCATATCTGCGACTGGATCTGTCATAGACATGTGGGCTTCAGCCCTTCCTCGTTACGGTTTCCTTAGCGGACCTGTAACGTAGTGAGATTAGTTGTTGGTCTTGAATGGGAAGCCCAGAGCCTTGAGCAAGGCGCGGCCTTCGTCATCAGTCTTGGCGGTGGTAACGACGGTGATGTCCATACCACGTACGCGGTCAACCTTGTCCACATCGATTTCATGGAACATCGACTGTTCGGTCAGACCGAAAGTGTAGTTGCCATTGCCATCGAACTGGCGGTCGCTCAGGCCGCGGAAGTCGCGGATACGAGGCAGTGCCAGGGTGATCAGGCGGTCGACGAATTCCCACATGCGATCGTTACGCAGGGTGGTGTGGGTACCGATTGGCATGCCTTCGCGCAGCTTGAACTGAGCGATCGACTTGCGGGCCTTGGTAACCACTGGCTTCTGACCGGTAATTGCGGTCAGGTCGCGCACGGCGCCTTCAATGAGCTTCGAGTCCTTGGCCGCTTCGCCAACACCCATGTTCACGACAACCTTGGTCAGGGATGGTACCTGCATTGGGTTGGCGTAGTTGAACTGCTCCTGCAGGGCAGGGCGGATGTCTGCTGCGTACTTAGCCTTCAGACGTGGCTGGATCTTGGTGGCTGCTTCAGTCATTACAGATCCTTTCCGGAAGCCTTGGCGTAACGGACGCGTACAGTCTTGGACACGCCGTTCTTTTCAACGGTTTCCTCGCGGAAGCCGACGCGGGTTGGCTTCTTGGTCTCTGGGTCAACCACTGCAACGTTGGAAACGTGCACTGGAGCCTCGACAACCTCGATGCCGCCGGTGGCCGAACCGGATTCGGTCTGACCTGCCTTGGTGTGCTTGGTGACGCGGTTGACGCCTTCGACCAGCACGCGGTTGGTCTCGGTGATGACCTTCAGGACCTTGCCCTGCAGGCCACGATCCTTGCCAGCGATGACCTGGACCAGGTCACCCTTCTTGATCTTTGCGCCCATGGTTACAGCACCTCCGGAGCCAGGGAAACGATCTTCATGAACTTCTTGTCACGAAGCTCGCGGCCCACTGGGCCGAAAATACGAGTGCCACGAGGATCGGCAGCGTCACCCTTGAGGATCACTGCAGCGTTCTCGTCGAACTTGATGTAGGAACCGTCTGCACGACGGATTTCCTTCTTGGTGCGAACGACGACTGCCTTGACGACGTCGCCCTTCTTCACGTTGCCGCCAGGAATTGCATCCTTGACGGTAGCGACAATGGTGTCGCCAATGCTTGCGTAGCGACGCTTCGAGCCGCCAAGAACACGAATGGCAAGGATTTCCTTGGCACCGGTGTTATCGGCAACCTTCAGTCGCGACTCCTGCTGAATCACTTCTTACTCCTGTCGTCTCGCTGGTTCTCATGAATGAGCCTTGCGGAACGGATATGGTCTCCACGATACGTATCGCTTACCCCCACTGGCGCGGGCGCACCGAATGCTGATCCCAATTGCCGGCAGGGCCGAGGCGTAAAATATCGAGGCTGCGCTTGCGCGGCCAAACGGATTTGGACCGCACTGCATTATGCCGAAGGTGGATAGTCCTCGAACATCATGCGCACAGATTCTTAAGTCTAGCCTAGAGTGGCGCGAATCCGAAATGGTGTGGTATGAGAAAGGCGAGCGTCGTTCGTCACACCGTTGGCACTCCAGAATCCCTGAATTCCGGGGTTTTGGTGCTGGCATCGGTTGAGGCAGCTCGCCGCTTGCAGCGGCTTCCGTCTGCCTTTCGAGTTCCCTCCGAGCGCTCTCGCGGACGAAAGCCGGGCAAAATGCCATAAGTGGGATTATTTTTCGGTTCAATCCAAGAACTCGAACGTTGCGCTTACCGCCAGGTGATCCGAACCTCCAACCGCATGGGAAGAAGACCCCGTAACAGTGAGTTCCTTCGCCAATATATGGTCAATGCCGATCAGCGGCGGGAAGCTCCGGCCAGCTGGCCAGGTCGGGCTGGGCAAGAAGCCGCCAGCCTGCACGAATCCTCCCCCCAGGGCCCGGAATGCAGGATGCGAGCGAACGGAGTTGAAGTCGCCGGCAAGGATCACCGGATTGTTCTTCTGCTGTTCCGACCAGTCGATGACTGAAGCCAAGCCCCGCGCCCACCTTTGCGCATCGCCGACTGGCGGATAGATATGGATGCCGGCCACGCTCACGAGGCCGCCAGGTGCCTGCACATCGACGACAGGCAAGGAATACCAACCCGTGGCTTCTGCATCCAGATCGGTGGCGCGTTCCTGCAATGGATACTTTGAAAAGATCACGGTATCCCGTTCTCCCCCACTGGGCGTCTCGTGGCTCCGATAGCCGAGGTCGTCCAGGGCCCCGCGACCTGCGAGCTGCCGGTGCAATGGTTCGCTGGTTTCCACCAGGACGAGAATCTGCGGTTCCGTCCTGCTGATCACTTCCGCGAGCTGTTCAGGGTCCGCTCCGGCTTTCAACGCATTGAACGATAAGACGACCAGCTCGGAGTTGTCGTTTCCCGACTGCCCCTCGACAGCGTTCAGTTGCACGTTGGGCACTGTCCCGCAAAGCAGGAGCACGAACAGGCATCCGCTGATCATCCACTTCTTGCGCAGCAGGCCCATAACGAGGCCCGCTGCCGGAAGGAGCAGGAGGTAAGGCTGGAAGGCCTGGAGCTTGGGAATCCATCCGCCGCCGAGGAAACCCAGATACGGCAGGGCTCCAATAGCCAGGGCGAGAACCAGAACCGCACCGGCAGACCACCGAAAGTACGGCATTCGTCGTCGAATCATCACGCCCCGAGCCTACGCGATCCGAATTGTGATTCCGGTCAGGACGCTTTCCCATCCGTTCGTTGCTGGTCGGTTCGCGTCCAGCTAAGCCTTTGTCCAATTCACGATTGCTGCGATGCCCACTGCGCTACACGCCGTGCGCTCTCTTCCGTCGACAGATCCTGAACCCTTGACATGATGGACCAGCGGACGCCAAAGGGATCGAGGATTGATGCAAAGCGGTCCCCCGAGACGAAGTTGCTCAGTGGCTCTCGAATCGCGGCACCTGCGGCCTTGGCCCTGGCCACTACCGCATCTGCATTTTCGCAGTAGTATCCCAAGGAATAGCAGGCGTTCGGGGCGGCCGGTGGCCCGACCAATCCATAGGCAGGTGACGGTTCGCCAATCTGCAAGTGGCCATTGCCGAAATCTATCTCCGCGTGGACTACTGCCCCGCCCATTTCGGTCGAATCCAATACGGTGGCGCCAAAGACTTCTGCATAGAATTCCAGGGCTGCCCTTGCGTTGGGTACCGCCAAGAATGGCGTCAAGCTGGTGACCCCATGCGGCACGCCAGCAGTGGTATGCCTTCCTGTCACGCCGTGCGTGGCTTCTTCGAGATTTTCCATATCTTCAGCCTAGGAGTGTGTGGCACGCTGGATCTTGTAAATATGCGACAACTTGTACGGGTGGTAGGCCATGGAGGAAGCTGCAGCAGATCCGCGCGGCGTTTTGTATCCCGCCCGCCTACCGGCAATCGAGCGCTACTCGCCCGATCCGTGCCTCAGACAGTTGGTCTCGTGGTTTTGGCTAGTGGAATGGGATATTGCCCCGGGACGCACCTCAAGGCAGGAATTGCTGCCCTTTCCGCAAATGAATCTGGTCGTTCAGGCAGAGGGGGTAACGCTTTCCGGCCCGGCCAGCGGAGCATCGCACCGCGACTTGTCCGGCAGCGGATGGGCCGTTGCAGCCTTGCTCCGGCCCGCTGCTGCTCAGGCTCTGGGCGTGGAGCCTGTGCAGCTGCTGGACCAGGAAATCCAGTTCAACGCGCCTGAGCTGCTGGCCGCGATCACCGAGATCAAAACGCGGGGCTCCCACGAAAGCAACGGGGCCGCCTGTGCTGATGCCTTCAGCTCGTGGTTCAACGCCCATCTTCCACACGTGTCGCGCGAAGGCCTGCGTGCCAATGAATTGCTCGACGCCGTCGCCATGGAACGTGGGATCGTGAGGGTTTCCCAATTGGCCCAACACCTTTCGCTCAGTTCGCGCAGCCTGCAACGGATGTCGGAACGGTATTTGGGTCTGGGACCGCTGGCAGTGATTCGGCGCTATCGCTTGCAAGAAGCAGCCCGTAGGCTGCGCGATGACCCTGGGGCCTCCATCGCTGGCATTGCCGCAGAGCTGGGATATTCAGATCAAGCCCATCTCGCTGCCGATTTCCGGAAGGTGCTGGGTTATTCCCCTCGAACTTATCGGCAGGGCAGAATCTAGCCTGCCAACACCGCAGTTACTATTAGCGGTCAGGTAGCCGTCAGCTGCGGTCAATTAGTGCACGTCCCGTTCTGTGGGTCGGTGCCAGATGCCATTCACGGCATTGAATACAGAAACGCCCCGGACTCTTCTTGCGAAAAGTCCGGGGCGTTTCGTCAATCACGAGATCCGTGAAATCGCGGGGAAGCTTACTTAGCCTTCTCTACGATCTCAACGAGACGCCAGCGCTTGTCAGCGGACAGCGGGCGGGTCTCAGCGATGACAACCAAGTCGCCGATGCCGGCTTCGTTGTTCTCGTCGTGAGCCTTTACGTTCTTGTTGCGACGCATAACCTTGCCGTAGAGGGCGTGCTTCACACGGTCCTCAACGTCTACGACGATGGTCTTCTGCATCTTGTCGGATACCACGTAACCACGGAGGGTCTTGCGGTCGTTACGCTCGGTAGCGTTATCCACACCGTTCTCCTTCTCGCTCATTACTTGGAATCCTTCTTGGTTTCTTCAACCGGAACAACGACATCCTCACGAATGCCCAGCTCGCGCTCGCGCAGCACAGTGTAGATGCGGGCGATATCGCGCTTGATTGCCTTCAGGTTCCCGTGGGATTCCAGCTGGCCGGTAGCCGACTGGAAACGCAGGTTGAACAGTTCTGCCTTGGCCTTCTTCAATTCCTCGTTCAAACGAGCGGTATCGAAGCCGTCCAGGGACTCAATGCTAAGGTCCTTCGAACCGATAGACATCCCTATTCACCACCTTCACGACGCACGATGCGTGCCTTCATTGGCAGCTTGTGGATTGCAAGACGCAATGCCTCTTTAGCTACCTCTTCACTGACGCCACCGAGTTCAAACATGACTCGTCCTGGCTTGACGTTGGCGACCCACCACTCCGGCGAACCCTTACCGGAACCCATGCGGGTTTCGGCAGGCTTCTTGGTCAGCGGACGGTCTGGGTAGATGTTGATCCAGACCTTACCGCCACGCTTGATGTAACGGGTCATGGCGATACGAGCGGCTTCGATCTGACGGTTAGTCACGTAAGCCGGGGTCAACGCCTGGATACCGAACTCACCGAATGCTACGGTGGTGCCGCCCTTAGCAGCGCCCGAACGCTTCGGGTGGTGCTGCTTGCGGAACTTCACACGACGTGGGATAAGCATTTAAGCCTGTCCTCCTTCCGCAGCCGGAGCTGCAGCGCCCTTGCGATCGTTGCGACGACGGCGTTCGCCGCCACGTGGACGGTCGTTGCCGCCACGGCCGCCACGAGCTGGAGCAGCAGCCTGCTGTGCAGCCAGTTCCTTGGCGGTAACGTCACCCTTGTAGATCCAGACCTTCACGCCGATGCGGCCGAAGGTGGTCTTGGCTTCGAACTTGCCGAAGTCGATGTTCGCGCGCAGGGTGTGCAGCGGCACACGGCCTTCGCGGTAGAACTCCTTGCGGGACATTTCTGCGCCGCCAAGTCGACCGGAGCACTGAACGCGGATGCCCTTGGCACCAGCGCGCATTGCCGACTGCATTGCCTTCTTCATCGCACGGCGGAAAGCCACGCGGGAAGCAAGCTGCTCGGCAATGCCCTGGGCGACCAGCATGGCCTCCATGTCAGGGTTCTTGACCTCGAGGATGTTCAGCTGAACCTGCTTCTTGGTGAGCTTTTCCAGCTCGCCGCGAATGCGGTCAGCTTCTGCGCCGCGACGACCAATGACGATACCTGGACGTGCAGTGTGGATATCCACACGTACGCGGTCACGGGTACGCTCGATCTCGACGCGGGCGATGCCAGCGCGGTCCATGCCGTTAGACAGCAGGGCGCGGATCTGGACATCTTCCTTCACGTAGTCAGCGTAGCGCTGGCCTGGCTTGCTGGAATCAGCGAACCAGTGGGAAACGTGATCGGTGGTGATGCCGAGACGGAAACCGTTCGGGTTAATCTTCTGTCCCATTTAGTTCTCCCCACCCTTCTGCGTGGTTGAAACAACCACAGTCACGTGGCTGGTGCGCTTCTTGATCTGGAATGCGCGACCCTGTGCACGCGGCTGGAACCGCTTCATGGTCGGACCTTCGTCAACAAACGCTTCGCTGATAAACAGCTCGTCCTCATTGAATGCTTCACCTGCGCGGTCCGCGGCGGCACGGGCGTTAGCCACTGCCGATGCGACAACCTTGTATACCGGCTCCGAAGCTGCCTGTGGGGCAAACTTCAAGATGGCCAGTGCCTCGTTGGTCTGCAGACCACGAACAAGGTTGACGACGCGCCGGGCCTTCATAGGCGTTACGCGGATGTGACGCGCAATTGCCTTGGCTTCCATTGCTATCCTTCTCTCGTCTATCGAAGAAGTGCTAAGCGATACTAGTACCCTCGCGGGGCCTAGCGGCGCTTGCCCTTCTTGTCGTCCTTCACGTGGCCACGGAACGTACGGGTTGGGGCAAACTCTCCGAGCTTGTGTCCAACCATCGATTCGGTGACGAACACTGGGATGTGCTTGCGACCGTCGTGTACGGCGATGGTGTGTCCCAGCATGTCCGGGATGATCATCGAACGGCGGGACCACGTCTTGATGACGTTCTTGGTGCCCTTTTCGTTTTCAGCAACGACCTTCAGGAACAGGTGCTGATCGACGAAGGGGCCTTTCTTCAGGCTGCGTGGCATGTTTCCAGGCTCCTATCGCTTGTTCTTGCCGGTCTTGCGGCGACGCACAATGAGCTTGTCGCTTTCCTTGTTTGGACGACGGGTGCGTCCCTCACGCTTACCGTTAGGGTTAACCGGGTGACGACCACCGGAGGTCTTGCCTTCACCGCCACCATGTGGGTGGTCAACTGGGTTCATGACAACACCGCGAACGGTTGGGCGTACGCCCTTCCAGCGCATACGGCCGGCCTTGCCCCAGTTGATGTTGATCTGCTCAGCGTTGCCAACTTCGCCGATGGTTGCGCGGCAGCGCACATCAACGTTGCGGATTTCGCCCGAAGGCAAACGCAGCTGAGCGTAGCGGCCCTCGCGGGCTACCAGCTGGATCGATGCACCAGCGGAACGAGCCATCTTGGCGCCGCCGCCTGGGCGGAGCTCAACAGCGTGGATCACGGTACCAACCGGGATGTTACGCAGTGGCAGGTTGTTGCCTGGCTTGATGTCGGCGTTTGCGCCGGCCTCAATGGCATCGCCCTGCTTCAGGTTGTTCGGTGCGATGATGTAGCGCTTGGTGCCGTCCACGTAGTGGAGCAGCGCAATGCGTGCGGTACGGTTCGGGTCGTACTCGATGTGAGCGACCTTTGCCGGAACGCCGTCCTTGTCGTGACGACGGAAGTCGATCACGCGGTAGGCGCGCTTGTGTCCGCCACCCTTGTGACGGGTGGTGATCTTACCGGAGTTGTTACGGCCGCCTGACTTGGTCAGTGGACGAACCAACGACTTTTCCGGAGTCGATCGGGTGATTTCTGCGAAGTCGGCTACCGACGAGCCGCGAAGGCCCGGGGTAGTCGGCTTGTACTTACGAATTCCCATTATTTATATTCCTCGTTAAAGTGGTCTCCGCTTAGGAAAGCGGACCGCCGAAGATGTCAATCGAGCCGTCCTTCAAGGTGACGATGGCGCGCTTGGTGTTCTTGCGCGCACCCCACCCGAAGCGGGTGCGCTTGCGCTTGCCAGCTCGGTTGATGGTGTTAACGGAGTCAACCTTGACGTTGAAGATGGCTTCAACGGCGTACTTGATTTCCGACTTGTTGGAGCCTGGTGCCACCTCGAAGGTGTACTGACCTTCGTCGATCAGACCGTAGCTCTTTTCCGATACGACAGGTGCGATGACCACGTCGTGTGGAGCCTTTGAGAACGCGCTCACTTGGCTTCCTCCTTCTGGACCAGGGCATCGAAGGCAGCCTTGGTGAAGACTACGTCATCCGAAACCAGAACATCGTAGGTGTTCAGCTGGTCGACGTACAGAACGTGCACATTGACGAGGTTGCGAACCGAGAGGGCAGCAACATCGTTGGCGCGATCGATGACGACAAGCAGGTTCTTGCGCTCGGTGAGCGAACGCAAGGTAGCCAGAGCTTCCTTGGTCGAAGGCGTTTCGCCAGCAACCAGGTTCTCAATCACGTGGACGCGATCGAAGCGTGCGCGATCAGACAGGGCGCCGCGCAGTGCAGCAGCCTTCATCTTCTTCGGGGTACGCTGCGAGTAGTCACGTGGGGTTGGACCGTGGACAATGCCACCGCCGGTCATGTGCGGAGCACGGATCGAACCCTGGCGGGCGCGGCCGGTACCCTTCTGCTTGAACGGCTTGCGACCTGCACCCGAAACCTCGGAGCGGTCCTTGGTCTTGTGGGTACCCTGGCGGGCAGCAGCAAGCTGTGCGACGACAACCTGGTGCAGCAGCGGGACGTTGGTCTGTACGTCGAAGATCTCTGCAGGCAGTTCGACGTTAAGTGCCTTAGTCATTTACTTATGCTCCCTTCACGGCGTTGCGTACGAGAACGACGCGGCCGCGGGCGCCTGGAACGGCACCCTTGATCAGCAGGAGGTTCTTCTCAACGTCGATAGCGTGAATGGTCAGGTTCTGAGTGGTAACACGCTCAGCACCCATGCGACCGGCCATCTTCTGTCCGCGGAATACGCGACCTGGGGTCGATGCGCCGCCGATGGAACCTGGCTTACGGTGGTTCTTGTGAGCACCGTGCGATGCGCCAACACCGGAGAAGTTGTGGCGCTTCATAACGCCGGCGAAGCCCTTACCCTTCGAGGTGCCTACGACGTCGACCTTCTGGCCGGCTTCGAAGACCTCTACGGAGAGCTCCTGGCCTGCGGTGTACTCGGCAGCGTCTGCGGTGCGCAGTTCTACCAGGTGGCGACGTGGGGTAACGCCAGCAGCCTCGAAGTGGCCAGCCATTGGCTTGGTGACCTTGCGAGGATCGATCTGGCCGTAGCCGATCTGAACTGCGGTGTAGCCATCGCGCTCTTCAGTGATGAGCTTGGTGACAACGTTGCTGTCAGCCTGCACGACGGTGACAGGGATCAGGTTGTTGTTCGAATCCCAAACCTGGGTCATGCCGAGCTTCGTGCCCAGCAGGCCCTTGAAATTACGGGTTGCGGTCATAGTTTTCTCGCCACCTCCCCTTAAAGCTTGATTTCGATGTTGACATCCGCTGGCAGGTCGAGACGCATCAGCGAATCAACAGCCTTCGGGGTCGGATCAACGATGTCGATCAGACGCTTGTGCGTGCGCATTTCGAAGTGCTCACGGCTGTCCTTGTACTTGTGTGGCGAACGGATAACGCAGTACACGTTCTTCTCCGTTGGCAGCGGCACTGGGCCGACTACGGTTGCGCCTGCGCGCGTGACCGTCTCAACGATCTTCCGGGCCGAAACGTCAATGACCTCGTGGTCATACGACTTCAGCCGGATGCGGATTTTCTGTCCCGCCATGGCGTCATGCCTCTTTCTGTTAGCACTATCTAAAGTTTCTGTGCCTATATACGGGTCCTTCCGGACCGGCACGCCTTGCTCTGCGGCTGAATCCGGATCAGATCCGGGTTCCTCACCCGCAGGAGGCTCCGACCCCCGCGCTCGGGCGTGTCGTGAAAATTTCAGTCACAAAACACCCACAAAGTTTTCACCTTATCGAGGGGCCTTATAATTTGAAGCAGTTGTATCGATCCCGAACCCCAGGCATTATCCTGCGTGAGAGTCGATCCCGGTCGTTCAAACCAGATCCGGTTACCCCATAAATGGGGACCGGGTTGCACTGAAGCAACTTATCTAGTCTGACAGGTCGGCCACGATCGCGCAAATCTTTTATGCCTATCCGTGCCCGTGATCTTGACCTCACGACGGCTCTGGCCCATCCTGTCCGGTCCGCTCCGGCTCCGCAGGCATCGGTGGATCTGCCAGGCTCCCCTGCTTCGCCGGCACGGATTCCTGCTTGTCAACCTTCACCAGCTTGAAGACCGCGGCGGCAATCAGCCCCAGGCCGATGACCACCAGCCAGAGGAACGCCAGGTCACGCAGGAACCACAAGACTGCCAGGGTGATGGCTGCCGCACCCCACCAGATGAATAGCCGCTCCCCCAGCTTCAGCCCCCACGCCACCAGTGCGCCGAAGAAGACCAGGCCGATCACCTGGGCTGCACCATTGGATTCGACCAGCGCCGTCAGCAAAGCCAGGCTGCCGGCGGCCGATGCAGCCAGCAGGTAGATCTTCTGCAATCGCGCATCGGCTCTGACATTGCGCCACACCACCAGCACTGCTGCAACAATGCAGGCATAGGCTGCCACGCTGCTGGCCCGCGGTGCGCCGGCGATCTGCGCATAGCTGCTGAGCGAGAGCAGGGCCCCGAGGAGAATGAAGCCGTCCACTCCGAAAATCACCAGCGCCTGGGGAAGCTCGTAGAGCCGCACCAGCACCGCAACACCGAAGATGAGCAGCGCACCGCCGACCACCTGCCATGTTGCGCCAGCGTCGAGGTGGCCGATCCCACCTGCCAGCAGCAACGCGAAGAGCATGCCAGCAAAATACAATCGCGAAGCAGCACCGGGCGGATCCGCATGAAGGCAGCCGAAGCGAGGATATCCCGGTGTTGGTTCCTTCATTCGCCCATGGAAGATGGCAAGCAGATACAGCACCATGCCCGTGCCCGCCAGCGCCCATGCGGCATCCATCAGTTCCATCATCAAGGCGCCACCAGCTTGCCGCACTTCGAAGACCGCACGCAGGATTGCCACAGCCAGCATGATGCTCGATCCGGCGGCATACCAGGCACTCGAACGCGTGTGCACCATGAGGATGAGCGCGCAAGCCATTAACAAGTGCGCAGCAACTGCCCACCAAGAACCTGCCTGCCATGCGGCGGCCCATACCGCAGGAAGGAAGATAGCCAGCGCCACGGCCAGCGAATACTGCTTCTTGGCACTCAAACGCCATTCAAGGATGAGGGCGCCGAGGCCCACCGCCAGCAGCATGGCGCAAGCAGCTTGCGAACTCCACCAGATGGTGCGGACCCACCCGGTCGCATCGGGCATCGCCAGCGCCGGAATGCTGATCAGCAGGGTCAGCGACAGAATCGGGGCCAGCAGATAGAGCTGCCGCTTCACTATCGCCAGACCGGTCTCAGCCTTGAATGCAGCCAGTCCGTGCAGCCCGAAGAACAAGCAGGCAAGGAGAACCGCTCCCCGATCCAAGCCGCCGGCGAACTGCCTGTAAGCCAACGTTGCCGCCGGAATGCCCGCCAGCAGGCCAACTGCCATCCACCGCAATTCGCTACGCAGCGCATTGCCTCTGCGGATGCTGGCCAGCAACCGGACCAATTGCGGGATGGCCACCGAAACCAGCAGCAGGCAGAACCGGGCGTGGATATCGAATTCCATGCTGTAGGCAAGCCACCACACCATGGAGCTGAAGAGCACTTGGGCCAACGCGGCGTAGATGACCTTCCACCGCTGATTGATGCTACGGCGCAGGCACCAGATGAAATAACCCAAGGAAGCCGCCCCGATGAAAATCGCCAGCGGCCAGAAATGCCTGCCGAAGCTGAGCGCATAGAGCCCCAGCAGCAGTCCTGCTGCCCCCAGGCTGATCGACTGTCCCAGCTCGGGTCGCTGGACAGCAAGGTCTCGAAGCCGCCACCCCGAGGCAATGACCAGGCCCGCTGCAACCACCAAGCCGACGATGAACCAAGCCAGCGAGCTGAGCCCGAGGAACGCCATGGAACTTGCACCGTAGCCATCTTCGCCCCTGGTTGACAGGATTCTCAGGCCGAGCAGCAGTACCACGCCGAGCAGCGCCGAAGCACCCACACGCCCCAGCCGGTGCGCCTGCGCCAATCCTCGTTCCAGCAAAGATCGGCTCGCCAGATTCGCCACCCACAAGATGAACATCACCAGGAGCACTGCAATCAACGAGGCGGTGCCATTCGCAGATCCGTCACCATCGGTCGTGAGCTCCTGGAGCGCCGCGCCGAGCACTCCTGCGCCAATCAGCTCCAGTACCCAGCGCACGTGGCCGGTGATTTCCTTAAGCAGGCTGCGAGTGCGGCGATGCGCCAGCGAAAGACCGACCAGTGCCAGCACGAAAGCCGGCAGCGGACGCCAGCTGTAATTCTGCAGATCCACCAGCGTCACGAGCGGAAGTACCGCAATGGCACCAATTTCCAGCTTGGTTCCGCGCAGCAGGCCCGGGACTGCCAACGCCATGAAGACGGGGACCGCGATGCAGCTGAGCATGAAGGCTTCGAAGCCCTCTGCGGCAAAGTACGCGAAGAAGACGGACGCAATCCCGGCGCTCCACAGCACCGCGCGTTCAATTTGCAAGTGCTTGAGTGCCAATCCGAATCTCTGCCGATAGCCGGTAGCCCAGCGCAGGACTGCCACGGCCTGTAGTCCCAATGCGCAGGCAAGCACCAGCCAGGTGCTCGTTGCGGTCAAGCCAAGATAGTTGCAGCCGGACACGAGCATGGCCATGAACGAGGCGCGGGCAGCATACGTGCGAAGCAAACGCCGGTTGGCGAGCAGCCTGACACTGATCAGCAACTGGGCGGTGAGGAAGGCGAAGATCCAGAACAGATCCCGGCTGGTGAGCATCTCGACAAGGATCGCCGCCAGCACGAAGACGAACGCAGGCAGCAGCTGCGCGGTGGCGATCAGCGCTTGGAAGAAGATCGACGCGCGGATCCTTTCGCTGCGTGCGGCGAGAAGCATCAGCACGATCGAGAGCACCAGCAGGATCAGCATGTAGTAGAGGACTCCGCGCTGCATGGTGGCCGCGCCTGCCATGGCGGTGCTGACCAGAATCAGCACGGCCACCCAGGCCAAAACACGGGACTTGAGCGTCAGCGTCGCATAGCCCACTGCTACCGTGCCGATTGCCGAGAATATCAGCCAGGTCGCTGGCCCGGAGAGCTCCAGCGTGCTATGCGTGGCGATGGCGCACAACGGCAGCAAGGCCAAACCGGTGCCGGCGAAAGCGGCACCCGCTGGCCGCAAGGAAGGCTTTACAGAATAGGTGATCAGACCGCCGCCGTAGAACGCAGCCGAGAGCAGGAAGAGGGCAATGAGCTTGGAGAGCGGTGGCAACGCGAAGCTCAGGAATAGCGCGCCGGCAGCAACGATCATCAGAGCCGCGACGTAGAGCGTGATATTGATATTGCGCAATTCGCGCTCGCGCTTGGTCAGGGCCTTCATCGGCTTTGCCGGCACCGCAGACCCGGTCGCCGCCGCGGGGGCAGGAGCGCGGTAGGCGGAAGCTGCATTAGCAGGAACTCGCTGGAGGTACGGCTGGCTGCCACGAACCGCCTCGGCCCCTGATACGACCGGCGCGGCGTCGTTGACGGCTGCTGGTTGCGGCTGCGCGGGTTGCGCATTATCCGGCGGTACCGGCCCCCCCGGGGCCCCCAGGGCTTCGTCGACGGCTGGCTCCGCGGGAGCCTTCCCACCGGATTGCCCCAAGTATCTGACGGCCTCGTCGTAGCCTCTCTGCCAGGCTTCACCCAGAGCATCCAGCTGTTGCGGGCTGTGCGAAGCAGCCCGTTTTCCTTGGCGTCGGCCAAGGCCGAAGGCCAGCAGGATCAAGATGATAGATACGATGACCCAGCCGATCATTGAAGCCACTCCCCCAGTTAATAAATTGGTGCGCTCTCCAATTAGACCACCTTCTAGATATATTCACTAGCTGACGCTCTCAATTAACCAAAAAAATCCCCCAGCACATAAGTGCTGGGGGATTTTCTCAGTCCGCTAGGGAACTACACCGTCAAGTAATGACTACTTGGTGATGGAGGTAACCTTGCCCGAACCAACGGTGCGGCCGCCTTCGCGAATTGCGAAGCCGAGGCCCTCTTCCATAGCGATTGGCTGGATCAGCTCAACCGACATTTCGGTGTTGTCGCCTGGCATAACCATTTCGGTGCCCTCTGGGAGGGTGATAACGCCGGTAACGTCGGTGGTGCGGAAGTAGAACTGCGGACGGTAGTTCGAGTAGAACGGGTTGTGACGTCCGCCTTCGTCCTTCGACAGGATGTAGACGTTAGCTTCGAAGTTGGTGTGCGGGGTGATCGAGCCTGGGGCTACGACAACCTGGCCGCGCTCAACATCGTCGCGCTTCAGACCGCGAAGCAGCAGACCACAGTTCTCGCCTGCCCATGCTTCGTCGAGCTGCTTGTGGAACATCTCGATACCGGTAACGGTGGTCTTCTGGATTGGGCGGATGCCGACAATCTCAACTTCCGAGTTGATTGCCAGGGTGCCACGCTCGGCGCGACCGGTAACAACGGTACCGCGGCCGGTGATGGTGAAGACATCTTCAATTGGCATCAGGAATGGCTTGTCGCGGTCGCGAACTGGATCCGGGATGAAGCTGTCAGCAGCGTCCATCAGTTCCTCAACTGCTGCAACCCACTTTGGATCGCCTTCCAGAGCCTTCAGGCCCGAAACGCGGATCACTGGAGCGTCGTCGCCATCGAAGCCCTGCGAGGACAGAAGTTCGCGAACTTCCATCTCCACGAGCTCGAGCAGCTCTTCGTCCTCAACCATGTCCGACTTGTTCAGTGCGACCATCAGGGTTGGAACACCAACCTGGCGGGCCAGCAGAACGTGCTCGCGGGTCTGAGCCATTGGGCCATCGGTGGCGGCAACAACGAGGATTGCGCCGTCCATCTGTGCAGCACCGGTGATCATGTTCTTGACATAGTCAGCGTGACCTGGAGCGTCTACGTGTGCGTAGTGGCGCTTCTCGGTCTGGTACTCGATGTGCGAGATGTTGATGGTAATACCGCGCTGGCGCTCTTCCGGTGCCGAGTCGATGTTAGCGAAGTCGCGCTGTTCGTTCAGGTCTGGGTACTTGTCAGCCAGAACCTTGGAGATAGCCGCGGTCAGAGTGGTCTTACCGTGGTCAACGTGACCGATGGTACCAATGTTGACGTGCGGCTTGTTGCGCTCGAACTTTGCCTTTGCCACAAGTTCCTCCTAGAAACATTTACAGAAGACATTCTTCGTCTGCGCGGTTCGCAAACGAACTAGAAATAGTCTACTGGGGGCTTGGATAATTTAGGAAATTCCGGTCCTCTGCGGGACCTGCATTGTGATGCAAATCCCTCGTTGGCCGTTTGCGGCGCCGGCTCCGTTTCCCAACGGAACCGGCCCGCGATCGGCCACTTCCCCGCAATGGGGGTCACGGCCAGGTTTTATTCCGAGACGATTACTCGCCGCGGGACTTCTGGATGATCTCGTCGGCTACTGCCTTCGGAACCTCAGAGTAGCTGTCGAAGGTCATCGAGTAAACTGCGCGACCCTGGGTCTTGGAACGCAGGTCACCAATGTAACCGAACATCTCGGACAGCGGCACACCAGCGCGGATGACCTTGACGCCAGCAGCGTCGGACATCTCCTGGATGGAACCACGGCGGGAGTTCAAGTCACCGATAACGTCGCCCATGTACTCTTCTGGGGTACGGACTTCAACGCTCATCAGTGGTTCAAGCAGAACAGGGTTAGCGCGGCGTGCGCCTTCCTTGAATACCTGGGAACCAGCGATCTTGAAGGCCATTTCCGAGGAGTCGACATCGTGGTAAGCACCATCGATGAGGGTAGCCTTGACGCCAACCAGTGGGTAGCCTGCGAGGATACCGTACTGCATTGCGTCCTGGATACCTGCGTCGACCGAAGGAATGTACTCGCGAGGAACGCGACCACCGGTAACAGCGTTCTTGAACTCGTAGGTTACGCCGTCGACAACTTCCAGAGGCTCGAACGAGACCTGGACCTTTGCGAACTGGCCCGAACCACCGGTCTGCTTCTTGTGGGTGAAGTCGACCTTCTCCACAGCCTTCTTGATGGTTTCGCGGTATGCAACCTGCGGCTTGCCAACGTTGGCCTCAACGCGGAATTCGCGCTTCATGCGGTCAACGAGGATGTCCAGGTGAAGCTCGCCCATGCCGCCGATTTCGGTCTGGCCGGTGTCTTCGTTCAGGGACACGGTGAAGGTTGGGTCTTCTGCGGACAGCTTCTGGATAGCGGTCGACAGCTTTTCCTGGTCACCCTTGGTCTTTGGTTCGATGGCCACGAAGATCACTGGATCCGGGAAGGTCATCGATTCGAGGACGATTGGGTTCTGCGGATCGCACAGGGTGTCACCGGTGGTGGTGTCCTTCAGGCCGATCACAGCGTAGATGTGACCTGCGTGGATCTCATCTACCGGCTGCTCCTTGTTGGAGTGCATCTGGAAGAGCTTGCCAACGCGCTCCTTCTTCTGCTTGGTGGAGTTCAGCAGCTGCGCGCCGGACTCTACCTTGCCGGAGTAAACGCGGATGAAGTTCAACTGGCCGAAGAATGGGTGAGCGGCAATCTTGAATGCCAGTGCCGAGAATGGTGCATCCTCGGAAGGCTCGCGAGTGAGCTCGATTTCTTCGTTCTTAGGATCGTGACCGACCATTGCGCCCACGTCGAGCGGGCTTGGCAGGAAGTCGACAACAGCGTCGAGCATTGGCTGCACGCCGCGGTTCTTGAACGCCGAACCACAGAATACCGGGTAAGCTTCCGAGTTCACGGTCAGCTTGCGGATGCCAGCCTTCAGTTCCTCGAGGGAGATCTCTTCGCCTTCGAGGTACTTCTCCATGAGCTCTTCGGATGCCTCAGCGACATCTTCAACCAGCTTGGCGCGGTACTCTTCAGCCTTTTCCTGCAGGTCTGCAGGGATTTCGCGGGTCTCGTAAGCGGCGCCCAGCGAAACGTCGCCCTTGGCGTCGCCTTCCCAAACGAAAGCCTTCATGGTCAGCAGGTCGACAACACCGATGAAGTCCGACTCGGAACCGATTGGCAGCTGCATGACCAGCGGCTTGGCACCCAGGCGGTTGATGATGGTGTCTACGGTGAAGTAGAAGTCAGCACCCAGCTTGTCCATCTTGTTGACGAAGCAGATACGTGGAACGTTGTACTTGTCAGCCTGGCGCCAAACGGTCTCGGACTGAGGCTCAACGCCTTCCTTGCCATCGAAGACGGCTACGGCGCCATCGAGCACGCGCAGCGAGCGCTCCACCTCAACGGTGAAGTCAACGTGGCCCGGGGTATCGATGATGTTGATCTGGTTCTTGTTCCAGAAGCAGGTCACGGCCGCGGAGGTAATGGTGATACCGCGTTCCTTTTCCTGCTCCATCCAGTCGGTGGTCGAAGCACCGTCGTGGGTTTCACCGAGCTTGTGGTTCACACCCGTGTAGAAAAGGATGCGCTCAGTGGTAGTGGTCTTACCGGCGTCAATGTGAGCCATGATGCCGATATTGCGGACCTTGTTAAGGTCAGTAAGCACGTCCTGTGCCACGTTGTCTCCCTATAAGGTGAGGCCGGAATCGCTGGGCATCGGTTGATGCCCAGCTTTTCCGAGCGGTTCTTACCAGCGGTAGTGGGCGAAGGCCTTGTTGGACTCAGCCATCTTGTGAGTGTCTTCGCGACGCTTCACAGCGGCACCCAGACCGTTCGATGCGTCCAGGATCTCGTTCATCAAACGTTCGATCATGGTCTTCTCGCGGCGAGCCTTCGAGTAGCCAACCAGCCAGCGCAGAGCCAGTGCGGTTGCACGGCCTGGCTTGACCTCAACAGGAACCTGGTAGGTAGCGCCACCGACACGGCGGGAACGAACCTCGAGGGCTGGACGGATGTTGTCCATGGCCTTCTTGAGGGTCGAAACAGCATCGGTGCCGGACTTTGCCGCGGCACCTTCGAGTGCACCATAAACAATGCGCTCTGCAGTGGACTTCTTGCCGTCTACGAGAACCTTGTTGATCAACTGGGTGACCAATGGGGAATCGAAGACTGGATCAGAAACTAGTGGGCGCTTTGGCGCCGGACCCTTACGAGGCATTACTTACCATCCTTCTTTGCACCGTAGCGGGAACGAGCCTGCTTACGATCCTTCACACCCTGGGTATCCAGAGCACCACGAACAATCTTGTAGCGGACACCTGGAAGGTCCTTCACACGACCACCGCGAACGAGCACGATGGAGTGTTCCTGCAGGTTGTGTCCGACACCTGGAATGTAAGCGGTAACTTCGACGCCACCGGCAAGGCGCACACGTGCGACCTTACGCAGAGCCGAGTTTGGCTTCTTCGGGGTGGTGGTGTACACACGGGTGCACACGCCACGGCGCATTGGGTTGCCCTTAAGGGCAGGGGCCTTGGTCTTGACGACCTTAGGCGAGCGGCCCTTGCGGACCAGCTGCTGAATAGTAGGCACTTTCGTGTCCTTCCATTGTCTAAGTTCTTCGGCAACACGACGAAAACGCCTAAGCCTAGAAAAGTTTTAGCGCTTCGCAATGTAGCTAGCTGCTTGCTTTACCGCGCACTCAGAATCAAAAGTCCCTAGGCGTGCGAAAGTGTGGCATTCGTTGCGCAACCTACCCGCAACCCGGACGGAGTCCATTTTGCCACACATAAAACAATTGATCTCAGTCTAGCATTAATCCACCGAGCCACCATGTACAGTAAGCTAACTCACCGCGAAGGCCCCGCTCGCCCTTACGCCATCGAGCCTGTTTGGGCAGTGACCACGCTATCTGCCGCAGCTGAACGCCACTGGGCCGCCAGGTGAAAACTACCTGAACCCGGCGCTGGCCACTGCTTGTTGACCACCTGCTACCGGACGCCGGTTTTATCGTCACGGTAAACCGGTAGTCAAATCATCCAGAAGATCCATCACCTGATTATCTGCGCTGCCAGCAGCCCACCACTTCTCCCCCAGTAGACGGCTGCAGTCTCGGTTAAACGCCCAATGCCTGCCCGCACAGTGTGCGGGCAGGCATTGGTTCAGGCTACCTTACGGCGTCCCGGCTTCCGGCTTAGCGGAAGTCCGAGCCGTGGTCGTAGTCGTCCATCGAGATGGCACGGAATTCAGGCGACAGCCCGCCTTCCAGTGCATCGTCGTACAGGCCGGAGGAGAAGGCCGAGGTGCCGGTGAACAAAGTTGCCTTTGCTTCATCGGTTGGCTCGACGTTGACCTGGGTGTAGCGGTCCAGACCGGTACCGGCCGGGATCAGCTTACCGATGATCACGTTCTCCTTCAGGCCGCGCAGCGGATCTTCCTTGCCTTCCATCGCGGCCTGGGTGAGGACGCGAGTGGTTTCCTGGAAGGAAGCGGCCGACAGCCACGAATCGGTGGCCAGCGAGGCCTTGGTAATGCCCATCATCTCGTCACGGCCGGCAGCAGGACGCTTGCCTTCCGAGACAGCCTTGCGGTTCGCAGCGGTGAAGCGCGAACGATCGGCCAGCTCGGCTGGAAGCAGGTCGGTGTCGCCGGACTCGATGACGGTGACGCGGCGCAGCATCTGGCGGACGATGACTTCCACGTGCTTATCGTGGATGCCTACACCCTGCGACTGGTACACATCCTGGACCTCGCGGACCAGGAACTTCTGTGCCTCACGCGGGCCGAGGACTCGAAGAACCTGCTTCGGATCCAGGGTACCGCTGGTCAGCTGGGTACCGGCAGCAATGCTTTCGCCCTCTTCAACCAGCAGGCGGGCTCGACGCAGAACCGGGTAGGCCTGCTTCTCGTCGCCGTTGTCCGGGGTGACCACAACACGCAGCTGCTTCTCGTCGTCTTCGATCGACACGCGACCGGCGACCTCGGACATCGGAGCCACACCCTTAGGGGTACGGGCTTCGAACAATTCCTGGATACGAGGCAAACCCTGGGTGATGTCGTCAGCCGATGCCACACCACCGGTGTGGAAGGTACGCATGGTCAGCTGGGTACCAGGCTCGCCGATGGACTGCGCGGCGATGATGCCCACAGCCTCGCCGATGTCCACGGTCTTGCCGCTGGCCAGCGAACGGCCGTAGCACAGCGCGCACGTTCCAACAGCCGAGTCGCAGGTCAGCACGGAGCGGACGCGGATCTCGTCCACGCCTGCAGCGTACAGCTCGTCGATCAGCACGTCTCCGACATCCGAGCCGGCGGTAGCCAGCACGTTGCCTTCGGCGTCCTTCACGTCGGCAGCCAGCGTACGGGTGTACGCCGAGTTCTCCACGGTCTCGTGCTTGACACGGATGCCGGCGGAGTTGTCCGCGATGGCAACGGTCAGGCCGCGCTTGGTGCCGCAGTCCTCTTCGCGAACGATGACATCCTGCGAAACGTCGACCAGGCGACGGGTCAGGTAGCCCGAGTTCGCGGTCTTCAGCGCGGTATCCGCCAGGCCCTTGCGGGCGCCGTGGGTAGCGATGAAGTACTCCAGAACCGACAAGCCTTCGCGGTACGAGGACTTGATCGGGCGCGGGATGATCTCGCCCTTGGGGTTGGACACCAGACCACGGATACCCGCGATCTGACGCAGCTGCAGGTAGTTACCGCGAGCCTTGGAAGTCACCATTCGGTTAATGGTGTTCAGCTCTTCCATGCCGTTCTTCATCGCCTCGGCAACCTCGTCGGTAGCCTTGGTCCAGATGTCGATCAGGTCCTGGCGGCGTTCGGTATCGGCAATCAGGCCCTTGTCGTAGGAAGCCTGGACCTTGGCGGCCTTCTCCTCGTATGGAGCAAGAATTGCGGTCTTGTCCATGTTCGAGGTGATGTCCGAGATCGCCACGGTGACACCCGAACGGGTCGACCAGTAGAAACCGGCGTCCTTCAGGTTGTCCAGGGTGGCAGCTGCAACGATCTTCGGGTAGCGCTCTGCCAAATCGTTCACGATCTCCGAAAGCGCATCCTTGCCGGCCACGGTGGCAACCCATGGGTAGTCCGCAGGCAGGGTGTCGTTGAACAGCACCTGGCCGAGCGAGGTCTCCAGCAGTGCCGGGGTACCTGGCTCCCAACCCTCAGGGGCTGGCTGGTCTGCGGAAGGAACGAAGTTCTCCACGCGGACCTTGATCGGTGCGTTCAGGTGCAGCTCGCCCAGATCCTTGGCCATGATGGCCTCGGAAACGGTGGCGAATACTCGGCCGGCGCCCTTTTCGTTTGGACGCTTGGTGGTCAAGTGGTGCAAGCCGATGATCATATCCTGCGAAGGCTGTGCCACTGGGCGGCCATCGGAAGGCTTCAAGATGTTGTGCGAGGACAGCATCAAGATGCGTGCTTCAGCCTGGGCTTCTGGGCTCAGCGGCAGGTGCACTGCCATCTGGTCGCCGTCGAAGTCGGCGTTGAACGCGCCGCAGACCAATGGGTGCAGCTGCAGGGCCTTGCCTTCGATCAGCTGTGGTTCGAAGGCCTGGATGCCCAAGCGGTGCAGGGTCGGTGCACGGTTCAGCAGTACCGGGTGCTCGGTGATGATCTCTTCAAGGACATCCCACACCTGCGGACGGTAGCGCTCAACCATGCGCTTGGCCGACTTGATGTTCTGTGCGTGGTTGAGGTCAACCAGGCGCTTCATCACGAACGGCTTGAACAGCTCCAGCGCCATCTGCTTCGGCAGGCCGCACTGGTGCAGCTTCAGCTGCGGGCCGACCACGATGACCGAACGGCCCGAGTAGTCGACGCGCTTGCCCAGCAGGTTCTGGCGGAAGCGGCCCTGCTTGCCCTTGAGCATGTCGCTCAGGGACTTCAGCGGACGGTTGCCTGGACCGGTGACCGGACGGCCGCGGCGGCCGTTGTCGAACAGCGAGTCAACAGCTTCCTGCATCATGCGCTTTTCGTTGTTCACGATGATCTCAGGCGCGCCGAGATCAAGCAGGCGCTTGAGTCGGTTGTTGCGGTTGATCACGCGGCGGTACAGGTCGTTCAGGTCCGAGGTGGCGAAACGGCCACCGTCGAGCTGGACCATTGGGCGCAGTTCTGGCGGGATCACCGGAACAGCGTCGAGGACCATGCCCTTGGGCGAGTTGCCGTTGGCCAGGAACGCGTTGACGACCTTGAGTCGCTTGAGGGCGCGGGCCTTCTTCTGGCCCTTGCCGTTCTCGATCACGGTCTTCAGCTCTTCAGCTTCGGCCGCCAGGTCGAAGTTCTCCAGGCGCTTCTGGATGGCTTCTGCACCCATGGAGCCCTCGAAGAACAGTCCGTACTTCTCACGCATGGTGCGGTACAGGCCTTCGTCGCCTTCCAGGTCGGCGACCTTCAGGTTCTTGAAGCGCTCCCAAACCGCACGCAGGCGCTCGGCCTCGGCCTTGGCGCGCTTGTCGATCTGCAGAACAGTCTTCTCGGCCAGGGTGCGTGCCTTGTTCAGCTCGGCGTTCTTGGCGCCTTCTGCTTCCATGCGCTCCAGCTCGGCTTCCAGGTCGGCTGCAACAGCCTTCTTGTCGGCTTCCGCGTTGTTCGCAAGGTTGCGCAGCTCCAGGTCGTGCTGGGCCTGCAGGTTCGGCATCTCGGCGTGACGACGTTCCTCGTTCACGCTGGTGATCATGTAGGCAGCGAAGTAGATGACCTTTTCGAGGTCCTTCGGAGCCAGATCAAGCAGGTAGCCCAAGCGCGATGGAACGCCCTTGAAGTACCAGATGTGGGTCACTGGGGCTGCAAGCTCGATGTGGCCCATGCGCTCACGGCGTACGTTCGCGCGGGTCACCTCGACGCCGCAACGCTCGCAGATGATGCCCTTGAAGCGCACGCGCTTGTACTTGCCGCAGTAGCATTCCCAGTCGCGGGAAGGGCCGAAGATCTTTTCGCAGAAAAGACCGTCCTTCTCCGGCTTCAGGGTGCGGTAGTTGATGGTTTCCGGCTTCTTGACCTCGCCGTAGCTCCAGCCACGGATTTCATCCGCGGTGGCAAGGTTGATTCGCATGAGGCCGAATGAGGAATCGCTGGACATATGGTCCTTTTCTCTCTTCTGTGGTGTCTGAAGTCGATACGAATGAGGTTGGAAATGTGCCGCCGCTGCCTGCAGGTCCTGCAGGCAGGGCGCCAGATTACACTTCCTCTACGGAGTTCGGCTCCGACCGTGAAAGGTCGATGCCCAGCTCTTCAGCGGCGCGGAACGATTCCTCGTCCGACTCACGCATTTCGATAGTGTTGCCGTCGGTACCGAGTACCTCGACGTTCAAGCACAGCGACTGCATTTCCTTGATGAGCACCTTGAACGATTCTGGAACACCAGGCTCTGGAACGTTCTCGCCCTTGACGATAGCTTCGTAGACCTTCACGCGGCCGTGGATGTCATCCGACTTGATGGTCAGGATTTCCTGCAGCGTGTAAGCGGCACCGTATGCTTCCAGTGCCCAAACTTCCATTTCACCGAAGCGCTGGCCACCGAACTGGGCCTTACCGCCCAGCGGCTGCTGGGTGATCATGGAGTATGGACCGGTGGAACGGGCGTGGATCTTGTCGTCCACCAGGTGGTGCAGCTTCAAGATGTACATGTAGCCCACGGATACCGGATCCGGCAGCGGGTCGCCGGAGCGGCCGTCGAACAGCTTCGCCTTGCCGGAGTTGCCAATCAGGCGCACGCCGTCACGGGTCTTGTTGGTCGAATCCAGGATGCCGCGAATCTCTTCTTCCGAAGCGCCATCGAAGACCGGGGTTGCCACGGTGGTGGAACCGGTTTCGCGAGGCAGGTTCGGCAGCGCGCTGACCCATTCAGGCTCGCCCTCGATCTTCCAGCCCTGCTTGGCAGCCCAGCCCAGGTGGATTTCCATGACCTGGCCGACGTTCATGCGGCCTGGAACACCCAGCGGGTTCAGGATGACATCCAGCGGGGTGCCGTCTTCGAGGAATGGCATGTCCTCCAGCGGCATGATGCGCGAGATGACGCCCTTGTTGCCGTGGCGGCCTGCAAGCTTGTCGCCAATGGAGATCTTGCGCTTCTGCGCAACGTAAACGCGGACCAGCTGGTTGACACCAGGCGACAGGTCGTCGTCGTTGTCGCGGTCGAAGATGCGCACGCCGATCACGGTGCCGGACTCGCCGTGCGGAACCTTCAGCGAGGTGTCGCGCACTTCGCGGGACTTCTCGCCGAAGATGGCACGCAGCAGGCGTTCTTCCGGGGTCAGCTCGGTCTCGCCCTTAGGGGTGACACGGCCAACCAGCACGTCGCCGGCCTCGACCTCTGCACCGATGTAGACGATGCCGCGGTCATCGAGCTGCGAGAGGATGTCTTCCGAGACATTCGGGATGTCGCGGGTGATTTCCTCGGCACCCAGCTTGGTATCGCGGGCGTCGACCTCGTGCTCTTCGATGTGGATCGAGGTGAGCACGTCGTCGAAGATCATGCGCTGGGAGAGGATGATCGCATCCTCGTAGTTGTAGCCTTCCCAGGACATGAATGCCACGAGCAGGTTCTTGCCCAGCGAGAGCTCGCCCGAGTCGGTCGACGGACCGTCGGCGATGATCGACTGGTACTCCAGGCGGTCGCCTTCCGAAACGCGCACGCGCTGGTTGTAGGCGTTGCCCTGGTTGGAGCGGGCGAACTTCATGATCGGGTACATCGACTCGGTGCCGTCATCGTTCATGACGACAACCAGGTCAGCCGAAACCTCGGTGACCACGCCAGGCTTGGATGCGACCACGGAGTCGCCGGCGTCAACTGCGGCGAACTTCTCCATGCCGGTACCCACCAGCGGGCGCTCGGACTTCAGCAGCGGCACAGCCTGGCGCTGCATGTTGGCGCCCATCAGTGCTCGGTTGGCGTCGTCGTGCTCGAGGAATGGAATCAGCGCAGTTGCAACCGACACCATCTGGCGAGGCGAAACGTCCATGAAGGTCACTTCAGCGGCGTCGACGATGACAGGCTCGCCGCCACCGCCCTTTTCGCGAACCAGTACGGTCTCTTCAACGAAGCGGCCGTTCTCATCCAGCGGCGCGTTGGCCTGCGCGATGTAGTGCTGCAGCTCGTCGTCCGCGGTCAGGTATTCGACCTCATTGGACACCAGGCCGTTGGAAACCTTGCGGTACGGGGTCTCGATGAAGCCGAAGGCGTTGATGCGGCCGTAGGTAGCCAACGAACCGATCAGGCCGATGTTCGGGCCTTCGGGGGTTTCAATCGGGCACATGCGTCCGTAGTGCGAAGGGTGCACGTCTCGGACTTCCATGCCTGCGCGGTCGCGGGACAGGCCGCCTGGGCCCAGAGCCGACAGGCGGCGCTTGTGGGTCAGGCCGGCCAGCGGGTTGTTCTGGTCCATGAACTGCGAGAGCTGCGAAGTACCGAAGAACTCCTTGATCGCAGCCACGACAGGGCGGATGTTGATCAGGGTCTGCGGTGTGATCGCCTCGACGTCCTGCGTGGTCATGCGCTCGCGCACAACACGCTCCATGCGGGACAGGCCGGTGCGGACCTGGTTCTCGATCAGTTCGCCCACGGCGCGGATGCGGCGGTTGCCGAAGTGGTCGATGTCGTCGACGTTCACAGGAATATCGACGATCTCGCCCTTGCGGGTACCCTGGACAGTCTTCTCGCCTGCGTGCAGTGCAACGAGGTAGCGGATCATGGCCACCAGGTCGTCCAGCGACAGCACCGAAGCGTTCTCGGCGTTGACCGGAGTCTCCACGCCCAGCTTGCGGTTGAGCTTGTAGCGGCCGACCTTTGCCAGGTCGTAGCGCTTTGGCTCGAAGTACATGTTCTTCAGCAGTGCCTGGGCAGCCTCAACCGTAGGAGGCTCGCCTGGACGCAGCTTGCGGTAGATGTCCAGCAGGGCTTCGTTCTGATCCTTGATGCTGTCCTTTTCCAAGGTAGCGCGCATCGAATCGTACTGGCCGAACTCGGACAGGATCTGCTCTTCGCTCCAGCCCAGGGCCTTGAGCAAGACGGTGACCGACTGCTTGCGCTTGCGGTCAAGGCGTACGCCGATCTGGTCGCGCTTGTCGATTTCCAGCTCGAACCATGCACCGCGCGATGGGATGATGCGTGCCGAGAAGATCGTCTTGTCACTGGTCTTGTCCGGCGCGGACTCGAAGTATGCGCCTGGGGAACGAACCAGCTGGGAAACAACGACACGCTCGGTGCCGTTGATGATGAAGGTGCCCTTTTCGGTCATCAGCGGGAAATCGCCCATGAACACGGTCTGCTGCTTGATTTCGCCGGTTTCATTGTTCATGAATTCGGCCTTGACATACAGCGGTGCCGCGTAGGTGGCGTCGCGGTCCTTGCACTCAGCGATCGAGTACTTTGGATCAGCGAACTCCGGATCCGAGAAGCTCAAGGACATGGTGTCCTGGAAGTCCTCGATCGGGGAGATTTCCTCGAAGATTTCTGCCAGGCCCGAGGTGTTGGGCACGCTGAAGTCGCCAGCGGCTTCTGCCTTGGCCAGGCGCTCTACCCAGTTCTGGTTGCCGACGAGGCGGTCAAAGCTCTCCGTCTGCAATGCCAGCAGGTTAGGCACTTCAAGGGGTTCGTGAATCTTTGCAAAAGAAAGTCGGCCAGCGTATGCAGCATCGCGAGCCGAACTAGCGGTTTGGTTGTTAGGGTTGCTCGAGGCGACCAAGATGGATCCTTCCAAAGACCGTCAGGTTTCCGAACGCTTACCGTGCTAAGGTTCCTGCCATAGGACAGTTCCTCTTTTTCGTCCGCACGAACCCACCGCTATATGAAGGCCGCGCGCGCAAACAGCAAGGCGCAAATTTCTACTCTACCGGAGGAAAATCCGGTTGTCGATACTCGGTGCAGAAATTCGTGCTATAGTTTTCGCCCCCATTTTCGCCTGCTCCCCCAATTCGGTGCCTCGGCGCAGTTCAGGAACGAAACCTGGCGTCATCGTTTCACGATAACCCTACGCATTTTCCCAACTGATGCCCGAGTTTGCGTGGATCCCCCAGAAAAGCAAAGGCTTGGGATTCATTGATGGCGTGATTCATATTCCGGTCATCCAGCACAGCTATGCGTTTTGTCACATCCACGTCCAATGAGTTCCGAAAGCCATCAAAATCATCGATTCCAGCCTCCCGGCGAGCGTTACTGAAAACTTTCCCGGGTCATCCCAGGACATTGGACTGCTGTTTTCCCGAGCAGGTAATAAGCGTCCACGCCGTCGTGTGTCCGGTGGCTTCTTCCATGGCCACTAGCTATGATCGAGCAAACATCCACGGATAGGAGACGAAGTGAATAAGCTGCAATCAGATGAGGCACTTACCCGAGTCACCCTCGACGCCTCGCGCAGGAACATCCCGATTGAGATTGTCCCTCGCGACAAGGTCCGTTCTCTGGAAGAGGCAGCGGACGCCATGGGCATCTCGACCTCGGCACTGCTCAAGACACTGGTGATCAAACGCGCGGATGGCACCTTCGTCTTCGCGCTCATTCCCGGTGGACGGAAACTTGATTGGGCGAAGCTTCGTGGCGTCATGGGAGTCAACAAGCTCTCGCTGCCATCCTCCGATATCGCTTGGGATGTCACGCACTACGAGAGCGGAACGATCACTCCTTTCGGCTCCCACACGGTACTGCCGGTTTACGTCGATGCCAGCGTCTTCGAAGAGCCTGTTCCAGAACAGATCGGATTGGGCAGCGGAGACCGCGCTCATGGGCTACTCGTTCGCGCCAAGGATTTGGTTAGCGGATTTGATGCCACGATTGCTGATATTTCGACTCCGGAATAACCAGCCCAGGTTTGGCAAATATTTTCTTGGTCCAGGCCTGCGCTGCAGTCAATCCCCTGATCGTTGCGTTGCGCAGCCGCAGTCCCAATGGCTGCTCGACGAAGCGCGCCACCAGGTAGGCGACGACCAGCATCAGCACCAGCACACCGGCTAGCAGGACGTACTTGTTCACGGCATCGTGCAGCTGGTTGATCAGCCACCATCCCCACAACTGGTGCACCAGGTACAACGGGTAGGTCAGGGAACCTGCCACCGCGAGCCACTTGCCCTGGACATTCTTGAGCGGGGTCAGGGTGCATGCTGCCAACAGGGCTACGCACAATACGGTCAGCAGCTGGAAATGCCAAGCGGGGATATCCAGGCCTGAGAGCAAGTCCGCGTCATTGCGCCCCTTGATGCCGGTAAAGAATGCTGCGATGGCCGTATTGGCAGCGACCATGAACCACCGCAGAAGGCTATGGCCGCTTTGATAGATCAAGAAGAGCACCATACCGGCCGCGAACAATGCCGCATACTGTCCTGCGATCCATTCCTGCAGCTTGTCCAAGCTGGTGAAATGCAGGTACAGGCCCAATGCTGGCCAAACAGCCGAAAGCACAAGGATGTGCTTGTTCTTCACGAAGCCCAAGGACAAGAGCACGGCGAGCAGCACGTAGAAACGCAACTCGACCCACAGTGTCCAGTAGACGCCGTCCATATCGGTGATGCCGAATCCAGCCTGCAACATGGTCAGGTTGGGAAGAATATCGCTGGCTGACCTGCCTTCGTTACCGGAGGGCCAGATGCGAAGGGAGAGTACTGCCGCTGCGATCACCGCGAGCCAGTACGCCGGGTAGAGCCTTCCGACGCGCGAACCGATGAAGCCAATGACGTTCTTCCCCTGGAGGGACATCAGGATCACGAAGCCCGATATCAGGAAGAACAGCTGGACGCCCAGCTGTCCATAGCGGGTGAATTCGGAAAGCACCGGCCAGAACTCGGCAGCTTGCGTTCCCCAATGATCGTGTCCCCATGCGGTGTAGTGGTAGAGCACGACAATCAGCGCAGCAGTGATTCTCAGGGCGTCTAGGAGCCCTAGGCGCGGTGCTGGCTTCTGGGTCTGGGTAGCGACGGTTTTTGGCACATTTTCACTGTAAACAATGAACTTGAATGAACCCTGTTAATAGAAACGTTATAAAACTATTGGTATCAATTTCCCAGCTTAACGGCCAAAGGCCCACAGACTTTCGTCTGTGGACCTTTGGCAATAAGTTGCGAGTGACCGCTGAACTTACTTAACGGTGACGGTTGCGCCGGCAGCTTCCAGAGCTTCCTTAGCCTTCTCGGCTGCGTCCTTGGCAACGCCTTCCAGCAGAGCCTTTGGAGCGCCGTCAACGAGCTCCTTAGCTTCCTTCAGACCCAGGGAGGTGATGCCGCGAACTTCCTTGATGACTGCGATCTTCTTGTCGCCAGCCGATTCGAGGATTACGTCGAATTCGGTCTTCTCTTCAGCAGCAGCTTCGCCGCCGGCAGCTGGACCAGCAACTGCAACAGCAGCAGCGGTTACGTCGAAGGTCTCTTCGAATTCCTTAACGAACTCGGACAGTTCGATGATGGTCATTTCCTTGAATGCGGAAAGCAGCTCTTCGTTGCTGAGCTTCGCCATGATGGGCGTCCTTTCGGTTTTTGGCCTTGAGGGCCGATGAATTTGGGTTTACGTTGCGAGAGAACTCGAAAGCTTAGGCTTCTGCCGGAGCTTCCTCGGCAGCTTCGCCACCGTTCTCTTCGAGCTTTGCACGCAGAGCTTCGACAGCGCGGGCAGCAGCGGAAGCTGGAGCCTGCAGCACTGCTGCAACGCGGGCGAGCTGAGTTTCGCGGGATTCCAGCGCAGCCAGAGCAGCGATGCCGCTCTGATCCAGTGCCTTGCCTTCGAACCAACCGGTCTTGATGACCAGCTTGTCGTTAGTCTTGGCGAATTCCGTGAGGCTCTTAGCGGCAGCAACTGCGTCGCCCTTGATGAAGGCGATTGCGGTTGGACCAGAAAGCTGCTCATCGAAAGCATCGATGCCAGCGTTCTTCGCTGCGATTGCGGTCAAGGTGTTCTTCACGACTGCGTACTTGGTCTCCTGACCAAGCGAGCGGCGCAGATCCTTGAGCTGTGCAACGGTAAGCCCACGGTATTCGGTCAAGACAGCCGCCGACGAATCGTTGAATTCCGCAGTGATTTCTTCAATCGCTGCAGTCTTGCTTGGGGTTGCCATAACACTCCTTCCGGGGATTTGTTCGGTACCGTTTCAAAACCGGCGAGGCCATAAAAATAGCCCCGCGCAGGAGCACAGGGCGTTTCAACTTATTCAAAGTCAAAAAATCTATGTAACCTGCGTTGGTCATCCTTGCGGATCCTTAGGAACAAATGGAAACCAGATGTTCAACCGACGGTCTTCGGTAGTTCCAGTTTATAGGAGCAGTCGACGCGACAGCAAATCAATGCCGGAAGCATCCCCATGATCCTGGTCACTGGGAAGATAAAAATTAGAATGGCGGGACTCGTTTGCCCGCGCTTGGGGAACGCTGGCAACAAGCCCCGCCGACATGAAAGTCTTGGGGAAACTTTCGTGCCTCGCCCGCGTAGGGCCTTGGGGGATCCATACGCGGACGACCGAATACTCGGTAGTCAAAGCTTATCACCGGCGGCCGCCCGGCATGAAACGCAGACATGCTTTCGTGTGCCGGCAGCGAAGGAATTTATTGGCTTAAAAGTTGAGGGAGCATGCCGAATTTCGACATGCTCCCTCAAACTAGCTAACTACTAGGCTTAGGCCTCAACGCGGGTTACGTTCGCGTCAACAGGAATACCTGGACCGAAGGTGGTAGCGATGGTTGCCTTAGAGATGTAGCGGCCCTTCGAAGCCGAAGGCTTCAGGCGCAGAACCTCGTCCAGGGCTGCTGCGTAGTTCTCGGTCAGCTGCTTTGCATCGAACGAAACCTTGCCAATGATGAAGTGCAGGTTCGAGTGCTTGTCGACGCGGAAGTCGATCTTGCCGCCCTTGATGTCGGTGACAGCCTTGGCCACGTCCATGGTCACGGTGCCGGTCTTAGGGTTTGGCATCAGGTTACGAGGACCCAGAACTTTACCCAAGCGGCCAACCTTGCCCATCAGGTCAGGGGTTGCAACTGCTGCGTCGAAGTCGGTCCAGCCGCCCTGGATCTTTTCGATCAGGTCGTCCGAGCCAACAAAGTCGGCGCCAGCTTCACGAGCTGCTTCTGCCTTGTCGCCGTTAGCGAAAACAACCACGCGGGCGGTCTTGCCGGTGCCGTGTGGAAGGTTCACGGTACCGCGAACCATCTGGTCAGCCTTGCGTGGGTCAACACCCAAGCGGAAAGCAACCTCAACGGTCGAGTTTGCCTTGTCGCCTGCGATCTCCTTGGCCAGGGCGATTGCCTCGGCTGGAGCGTAGAACTTGTCCGCGTCGATCTTAGCCGCGGCGGCTACGTATGCTTTGCTGCGCTTTGCCATCTGCGTTATCTCCTTATGCAGTCGTGGTCATATGGACCGCGCCCGGTCCTGCCACGGGCGAATCGATCAACGGATCGAAACGCCTTAGATTAAATTCTTTGTTGCTGTTCACGAGGTGAATAGCGGAAGGCGCAATTAGCCTTCTACGGTCACACCCATGGAGCGGGCGGTGCCGGCGATGATCTTGGCTGCAGCAGCCAGATCGTTGGCGTTCAGGTCAGCCATCTTGGAGCTGGCGATTTCCTCGACCTGTGCCTGGGTCAGGTTGGCGACCTTGTTGGTGTGCGGGACACCCGAGCCCTTGGCGATGCCAGCGGCCTTCTTGATCAGCTCAGCTGCAGGCGGAGTCTTGGTGATGAAAGTGAACGAACGGTCTTCGTATACGGTGATTTCAACTGGAATCACGTTACCGCGCTGCGACTCGGTCGCTGCGTTGTAAGCCTTGCAGAATTCCATGATGTTGACGCCGTGCTGACCAAGGGCTGGACCGATTGGAGGAGCTGGGTTAGCAGCACCTGCCTGGATCTGCAGCTTGATGAGTCCGGTGACCTTTTTCTTTGGGGCCATGTCGGGTCCTTCTACTCTTGCGTTTCCCGCAGCACAGGAGCGTGGTACGGGGATCTGGCTGTCGTGGCGCGACAGCCAACCGTGCTCTCACATCGATAAGCGACCGATATGGAGCACGAAGACTTAATACTACTGGATCTTGGTGACCTGGTTGAAGTTCAGGGTCACTGGGGTTTCGCGTTCGAAGATCGAAACCAGCACGACCAGCTGAGCGGCATCCAGCTTGATTTCCGAGATGGTTGCCGGCATCGTCTCGAACGGTCCGTCGTTCACGATGACCGATTCGCCAACTTCGAAATCAACCGTGACCTCAGTAATTGGAGCACGGCCTGGCTTCGAAGCCGACGGCTGCTCTACCGGATCAACGATGGTGTGCTCCAGCATGGAGAACACTTCATCAAGGTTCAATGGGTTTGGATCGTGGGCGTTGCCAACGAATCCGGTGACACCTGGAGTGTGGCGAACAACACCCCACGAAGCGTCGGTCAGTTCCATGCGAACCAGGACGTAGCCCGGAATGCGCACGCGACGAACGATCTTGCGCTGGGTGTTCTTGACCTCAACGACCTCTTCCATTGGAACCTGGATGTCAAAGATGTACTCATCCATGTCCTGGGTCTGGATACGGGTCTCGAGGTTGACCTTCACGCGGTTTTCATAGCCAGCGTAGGTGTGGATCACAAACCAGTCACCCGGAAGGCGACGGAGCTTAGCGCGGAATTCTTCCTTGAGCTTTGCTACGTTGTCTTCAGCTTCGGCTTCGTTGTCGTCGCCTTCAGCTTCTTCAGCTGCGCCTTCGGAAACCTGAGCGTCTTCAGCGTCCTGTGCTGGTGCTTCGGTTGGGTCGATGCCAGCTTCAACAGCTGGCTCTACCTGATCGCCGGCGGCTTCAACGAACTCGTTATCGACCTCGTCATTAATCTGCGGTTCGAGTTCCTTGTCGGACACTGCAGCTCCTGCTTTCTTTGACTGAATGACACTAAATTGCCTCGGGGTAATCATACCGCCGAGGCAAAAAATTACTGTTCTACCTTGTTGGTGAACAGGAGGATCGACCCCTGCCCGAAGACGAAGTCCAGGGCCGTCACGATCAGCATCACCACGACTACGAAACCGACAACAACCAGGAAGTAATTCACCAGTTCGCTGCGGGTCGGGGTGACGACCTTTTTAAGTTCTGCGATTACCTGACGGAAAAACAAGAAGATCCGGGCAAAGAAACCCAACTTCTGTCCACCCTTACCGGAGCTGAGAGCAGATTCGGTCATGTTCTTCCTCGTTTCAAAAATTTGGCCAGTTGAAACAATCACGGTGTGCCATAGTCTATTCGACTGCAACACACCGTGATGAGATAATTCGCTAAGCGATAAATCGCTATTGCGCAGGGCAGACAGGACTCGAACCTGCAACCTGCGGTTTTGGAGACCGCTGCGCTACCAATTGCGCCACTACCCTTCGGAGCTTTTTACCGCTCCCACCTAGAACATCTTAGCGGATAAAACTTCCTGCTTTGTCCGTTGCGATGTCTCGGCAACGAGAAATAACTTTACGCAACGAAATCGGAAATGTCGAACTGACAACCTCCGGTGTGGCGCAGAACGCATTCCCGGACCCCGATCTGCACCTTATTGTGTCATTTTCAAGATTGTGATGCTGAAGTGCAGGGTCGCAAACTAAACTGAGGTGTAACAGCTGTCCCCATAGATTTCAGGACGAATCCCCAATGTCTCGCATTTCTCGCCGCATCGGCGCAATTTCCGAATCCGCGACTCTCGCAGTAGATGCCAAGGCGAAGGCTCTTAAAGCAGCAGGTCGACCAGTCATCGGTTTCGGTGCCGGTGAACCTGACTTCCCAACCCCTGACTACATTGTTGAAGCAGCAGTCAAGGCCGCCAAGGATCCGAAGAACCACCGGTACTCCCCTGCTGCCGGTCTTCCCGAGCTGCGCGAAGCAATCGCCACGAAGACCATGCGCGATTCGGGCTACGCATTGAACGCCAACCAGGTTCTGGTCACCAACGGCGGCAAGCAGGCGGTGTACAACACGTTTGCCACGCTGCTTGATCCAGGCGACGAGGTCATCGTTCCAGCGCCGTTCTGGACCACCTATCCTGAAGCCATCCAGCTTGCCGGAGGCAAGGCTGTATCGATCTTCGCCGGGCCAGAGCAGGGCTACAAGGTGACCGTTGAACAGCTTGAGTCCGTGCTGACCGAACGTACCAAGGTGCTGCTGTTCGTTTCCCCATCGAACCCGACCGGTGCGGTGTACACCCCAGAGCAGGTCCGCGAGATCGGCCAGTGGGCCGCATCCAAGGGCCTGTGGGTCGTTACCGATGAAATCTACGAGCACTTGACCTACGGCGATGCCTCTTTCAGCTCCATCGCGACCTTGGTCCCGGAGCTCGAAGATCGAGTTGTCATTCTCAACGGCGTCGCAAAGACCTACGCCATGACCGGCTGGCGCGTGGGTTGGATGGCAGGTCCACTGGATGTCATCAAGGCGGCCACCAACCTGCAGTCCCACGCGACCTCGAATGTTTCCAACGTCTCGCAGCGCGCCGCCTTGGCAGCCGTGGCCGGGCCGCTGGATGCAGTCAACGAAATGAAGGTCGCCTTCAACCGCCGCCGGCTGGCCATCGTCGAGTCGCTGAACGCAATTGACGGTCTGCACTGCCCAACCCCCGAGGGCGCGTTCTACGCCTATTCGGACGTGCGCGGACTGCTGGGTCGAGAGATCCGCGGAGTTGTGAACAACACCAGTGCAGAACTGGCGGCCTTCATCCTGGAGCACGCCGAAGTTGCCGTCGTTCCAGGTGAAGCGTTCGGCCCGTCCGGATACATCCGCATGTCCTATGCGCTCGGTGATGCAGACCTTGAAGAAGGCGTCGCGCGGATGGCCAAGCTGCTGGGCGAAGCCAAGTAAGCGAGAGTCACCACGCAAGAAGCCGGGGAATCCACCACGATCATGGATTTCCCGGCTTCATTGTTTTCCCCAGTGCTGCTCAGAATATCTTGCGGTCAACAGCCCAACGGGTGAGCTCATGCCGGTTTGATAGCTGGAGTTTGCGCAGCACATTTGAGACATGGGATTCTACGGTCTTCACCGAGATGAACAGCTCCTTGGCGACTTCCTTATAGCTGTATCCGCGGGCGATCAGCCGCATGACCTGCAATTCGCGGTCGGACAGCAGATCGAGTTCTTCATCAATTTCCGCCACCGGCGCGCTGCTGCCAAAGGCGTCCAAGACGAACCCGGCCAAGCGTGGCGAGAACACGGCGTCTCCCCCGGCCACGCGCCGCACCGCATCAGAAATCTCCGCCCCGGAAATGCTCTTGGTGACGTACCCGCGGGCACCGGAACGAATAACCGTCACGACGTCCTGCGCCGCGTCGGAAACGCTCAATGCCAGAAAGCGCGTTGATCCCAGCAACCCGGTGCAGCCCTTGAGCACTTCGGCCCCGCCGCCGCCACGGCCGCCGGGCAGATGCACGTCCAATAGCACCACATCCGGCTGCTGCGCACTGATCACCTCAATGGCGTCTTCCACGGTGCCGGCTTCGCCGACAATCTCGATATCCTGGGCCAAATCGGCACGTAATCCGGAGCGGAAGATGGCATGGTCATCCACCAGCACTACTCGGTACAGCCCGGAGGCGTTTTCTGCGCTCATATTCCTATTCTTCCTCCATGTCCAATGGCATGCTCAGCTGCACTTCAGTTCCGGATGCGCCGCTGCGGATCTGCGCCGTGCCGCCTGCGCGTTCCATGCGGCCAATGATTGATTCCCTGATGCCGTGACGATCCGCCGGTATTCCTTCGATGTCAAAACCGGTGCCGCGGTCGCGCACATACACTTCTACTTGCGCGGCCGAGCATTCGATGAAAACTGAAATCTTGCCATCAGCATGCTTGGCCGCGTTCATCATGGCCTCGCGGCTAGCGGCCACCAGTGCCTGCTGTCCGGCAAAGCCCTGCGCATTGCCTACCGAAACGACTTCAACATCGCGCAAGAGCAACTGTTCAATGTGGCTTGCCTCGTGCTGAATCTCAACGATGACATCTTCGTCATCAAGGTCGTGGTTGCCATACAGCCATTGGCGCAGTTCACGTTCCTGGACACGTGCCAGGGTCCTCACCGCAGCCGGGTCTTCACTGCGTTTTTGAATCACCGCCAAGGTTTGCAAAACCGAATCATGCAGGTGAGCGGCGAACTCGGCTCGTTGGGCCGCAGCCTGTCGAGAGCTTCGTTCAGCGATGAAATCCCGCCATAGCCGGGTGCCCCAAGGAAGCAAGACAACGGTCGCGCCGACGATAATCGCCAAAGCCGCCCACAGGCCGCCGAGCAGGTCCGCGGCACCGACAATGTTTCCCAGCAAGGCCAGCAGCCCGCCGATAACCAGGACCAGCCCAAAGGCCAAGCGCAGCAGCAACGGCAGTGCCAGACGTTTCCTGCCCTCGGTGATTCCCTCATCGAATTGGATCCAGGCCAGCACAATGCCAGCAATAATGGACAAGGAAGGCCAGATCAGATCCCAGCGGATATTCCAGCCGGTCCATTGCCCGAAGGCCAGGACGGCGAGCGCCAGCAAGCCCGCACCGATTAGCGTGTCACGCCAGGTGGAGTTCCTTTCCCACCCTTCGCGTGGCCGGAAAATGCCTTGCTGCACTCGGTTCATCTCTTCAGCAAGGCTGCGAGACCTGGTGCCCCAGGAGCGGAGCTCGTCCGCGTGCGCTTCTTCTGCGCTCGGGACGAATACCCAGAGCCAGGCATAGAGCAGTATGCCGACGCCGCCTAAAACGGACAGTCCCAGAAACCCCAGCCGGACGTACTTCAGCGGCAGATTCAGATGCTCCGCGAGGCCGCCGCAGACACCAGCAACGAGCCGGTTTTCGCTGCGAACCATCAAACGTCGTTCAGGACTTTCCATGGTTCTAAGTCAAGCACGTTCTTGGCGATTCTTCGCGGTTGATCACCGGATCTAGGGGCACCCCTAGGGGAAGTTCAGGGTATCCCCTCATAGCGCTGGACCCCGGCAACGCGAGAACATTGAACTATGAATAACGAAGGGTCTCAACGTCGTCGCGGCATATACGAACAGCTGCGCAAATCACCGGTCACCCGCCAGGACTCGCAGTGGCTCGGCGGCGTCGCAACTGGCGTGGCCGATTATTTCAAGGTCGATGTGGTCCTGATCCGCGGCATCTTCGTGGTGCTCGGTGTCCTCGGCGGCTTGGGCATGGTGCTCTACGGTCTGGCTTGGGCATTGCTGCCTGATGCCGCTGGAAAGATGCATCTGGAAAGTGCAGTGAATCGCAACTGGACCAGCGGCATGACCGGCGCAGTCATCATCTTTGCGTTTGGCATCTTCCCGGCTCCCTGGTTCCTGGATTCGCTGGCACCGATCTTATGGCCCGTGGCAATTGTCGCGGCCATCGCATTCATCATCTTCAGCAGGAAAAACACCCGATTTGCGCGGCCGGACGGGGCCCGAAAGACGGCGCCAACCGGTACTAGTCCTGCCGCCTCGCCCAAGCCTGCCAGCAAGACCACGGCGCTGGAGCATCCATGGCGTGGAGATGGCACCCAGAGTTTCAATGCAAGCGCGGTGAACCGGTTCGCGGCCGGTAATCCAGATGCGCCAACCAAGGAGCACCCCATGAGTTCAGATGATTCTGGCCCCACACGCCAGCACGAGAATAGCTACTCACCAGATCCTGCATACACCAAGGCCTACAACCCCAAGGTGAATCGCAAGACGGTCAGCCACCCGATTCCGGGATGGCTCGGAACGACCGTCTTCGGCCTCACCGTGCTGGTGATCGCTGTGGTCATGCTGGCCGATTACTTGGATATCGTTGCTTTGCCTGGTTCGGGCTGGACGGTGGCCTTGGCTTGCGGACTGCTGCTGGTTGGGCTCGTCATAGTCCTGGCCGCCCTTTCCGGGCGCACCAGTGGAGGCCTCTTGGGCTTGGCAATTCCTCTGCTGGTGTTGACGGTGATCTTCTCTGTAACGTCCTTCGGTGATTCAACCCGCGGGTTCGTTCGCTCGGCAACCGGAGACGACAGCCAGTACAGTGCAGCATTCAGCAGCTCCACGGTAGACCTGACCCATTTGGGCACGATTACCAAGCCCACTACGGTAGAGATCGACTCCGTATTTTCCAAGCTGGACCTGCTCCTGCCGGAGAATGTTCCGGTGAAGGTACAAACCGAAGGCGCGTTCCTATCCGGCATGGACTTGGAGCTGCCTCAGGATCTGCGGACCTTGCCCGGCGATGCACCAACGCTGACCGTTGAAGTCGACGGCGCTTTTTCCTCCTTCTCCACCAGCGTCGATACTCCCACCATCCTGAACCCCAGCAACAAGGATTTCTAAGGACTGAGCTTCATGAATTCTTCTTCCACTCCAGCTAGAAAATTCCCTACCGGAACCTTGGTCTTCGGGCTGATCATGATCGTTGTCGCCCTGGCATCGCTCAGCCGACTGGTTCTGCAATGGAGTTTCGACATGCCGTTGTTCTTCATCACCATCGTCGCGTTGGCTGGTGTTGCCATGATCTTCTCCGGTCTGGCCGCGGCCGGCAAGGCCCGGAAATCCGCAGCTGAACCACCTCTGCCCACGGACCCCAACCTCTAAGTTTCCACGCTTTCCAACTATTAGGAGTTATCTGATGGACGCATTCTTCAACTCGCTTCGTTCCATGCCGCTTCGCCGCGGACCAGGCCGCTTGGCCGGCGGCGTCGCCGGAGGCATTGCCGACAAGTTCGGATGGGATGTCACCTTGGTGCGCATTGCGCTGCTGCTTTCGTTCCTGCTCCCGGTCATGGGCATTGCCGCATATATTCTGGCGTGGATCCTGATCCCGGCACAGGACAACACCATCATCTTGCAGAACTGGCTGCGCAAATTCTAAGTTCTGGTCCCGACCGGCCAACTCGGCGAACGAGGCTTGGCGCCATGATCCGGCTAGGGCGGGTCTCACGCACATCCGTGACGTGAGACTCGCCCTAGTGGCTTTAAGCACGTACAATGGCACGCAGAGTAGATGCTCAATGGCGCGCGGATATTGAATGACATCCGAATGGAAATCCTTATTGTCGCAGCTATATCGGGAGCCTGCTTGCTCCAGCTGCTGCACAAGGCTTTCCCTTTACTAAGCGAGGGCCAATGCGCATTGGAATCATGACCTCGGGCGGCGACTGCCCAGGTTTGAACGCTGTTATCCGCGGAGCGGTACTGAACGGCATCAAAAGCTACGATTACGAGTTCGTCGGTTTCCGCGACGGCTGGCGTGGCGTCAAGGAAGGCGACTACTTTGATCTTCCCCGAACCGCTGTGCGCGGCATCGCCAAGCAGGGCGGCACCATCTTAGGCACCTCGCGCACGAATGCGTTCGAGGGTGATCTCGGTGGCGCCGAGAACATTTCCAAAGTCCTCAAGTCCAATGGCATCGATTCGCTGATCGCCATCGGCGGCGAAGGCACGCTCGCCGGCGCCCAGCGCCTCTGCGAGGCGGGCCTGCCTATCGTTGGCGTCCCCAAGACCATTGACAATGACCTGGACGCCACGGACTACACCTTCGGTTTCGATACCGCCAACCAGATCGCCGTCGAAGCCATTGACCGCCTGCGCACCACCGGCGACTCGCACCACCGCTGCATGGTCGCTGAAGTGATGGGCCGGCACGTGGGCTGGATTGCCCTGCACGCGGGCATGGCATCCGGTGCGCACGCCGTACTCATCCCGGAGGTATCCACCACCATGGAGCAGATCTGCCAGTGGGTGAACGAAGCCCATGAACGCGGACGCGCCCCATTGGTGGTTGTCGCCGAAGGCTTCGTGCCCGAAGGCATGGAAGAGGCCTTCTCGGTACGCGGCCTCGACTCCTTCGGCCGTGCTCGCCTTGGCGGCATTGGCGAGATGCTCGCGCCAGTGATCGAGGAACGTACCGGCATTGAAACGCGTGCAACGGTGCTGGGGCATATTCAGCGTGGCGGCGTGCCTACGGCTTTCGACCGTGTCCTTGCCACCCGTTTGGGAATGGCAGCTGTGGATTCCATTCACGCCGAGGCATGGGGAACCATGGTGGCATTGCACGGCACCAAGGTGCTGCGCGTGCCTCTGCGGGCCGCCTTGAACAACCTCAAGCGCGTGCCCATGGAACGCTACGAAGAAGCCGCTGTGCTCTTCGGCTGATCCTGGAGACGCAACAAGGGCGTGGGGTGAAATGCCTTGGAAAGCATTTCACCCCACGCCCTTGTCGTAGGCTTCTAGCCTTGGGGCGGAGTCCTCAGGAACCCGGTAAAGCGCCCAGCGACCTGGCCGGCATCGGTAGCCACAATGACTTCCTGCGTCGCCGGATAGCTCGTTTCACCATCAATCACGGCCAATTCCGCTTCCGGATCGACGTTGCGCTTGACCACGGCCAAGGCGATGGGCCCGGCTTCATAATGCAAGGTCGCGGAAGTAATCCGGCCTACCGTGCGTTCTCCCAGCTTCACTTCGGCGCCGGCGGCAGGCAACGTGTGCATGGAACCGTCAAGGTCCAAGAACACCAGTCGGCGCGGCGGGTGGCCAATGTTGTGCACGCGGGCAATCGTTTCCTGGCCCTTGTAGCAGCCCTTGTTCAAATGCACCGAGGTACGCAGCCAGTCCAGCTCGTGGGGAATGGTCTTGTCGTCGATCTCAGCGCCGAAACGCGGTTCCCACGCGGCAATGCGCAAGGCTTCGACAGCCATCATGCCGGCTAGTTCTTCGTCACCTACGGCTTCGGCCAGATTCTCCAGCTCCACGATGTGCAAGAACCATGGACGTTCCTTGCCTGGGTGGTCTTCGCGGGAATAGGCCCACCCGCCCTCGGCAATGCCTGGCCATGGGTTCTCCCAGACCAGCGATCCAGCGGTGCCGATCTTGCGGGTAGCTGCCAGCACGCCATAGCTGGAGGAAAGGTCATTGACCTCAACGCGCAGCATGAAGCGCATCGAGTTCAAGAACTGCTCCAACGCTGCCCCGGCGCCCGGTTCAACAATCAGCAGCAATCGGTCTTCGGCGGCGAGCACCTTCATCTCGTGCTCAATGCGACCCTGGACCGAAAGCAACAGCGCCTGGGTGCTGCCCCCTGGGTTCAGATGGGAAATTCGCTGGCTGCTGAGCGTATCGAGCCAGCTCTGCCGATCCTCGCCCCGAATCTCGACAACGTCGAAGTGGCTCAGATCGGCAACTGCCTGGCCCTCGGCGAGCTTGCGTGCTTCACGGGTCGGCGCGCCGTAGTGGGCTGCGACACCGGCATCAACACCGCCAGCTTCCACAGCCCCAGCGCGATCAAGCAGAACTGAACGGTATCCAGCGGCCATGATCAGTTCGCCGTCCCTTCGGTCGTGACACGCTTGAGCGCCGCGGAGGCGTGCGCCTGGAGGTCCATATTGCCCTTGGAGACATCCCAGCGCCAGAACAGCTCGCCATTGACCAGACCGTAGATGCGAGTGGACGATGCGTAAGCCTGGGCATTCTTGCTGCGCAGCAGGCTCTCGGTGGCAAGCTGAATACGCGGCCCATCAATCAGGCCGTAATACAGCTCTGAGATGCCATCAGGCCGGACGATATGCGCCTGGATCTTGAAGCCGTCCTCGGTGTGCAGCTTCTGCACATCGTCAGCCGAACGCAATACCGGGAAGATATCCCCCGGCACCATGCCAGGACCCGCATCGGCATCCTGCTGTTCGCGGTCCAGCGACCAGAATCCGGATTCAACCGCCAGGATGCGCAGCTTCGTGCCATCGGCTTCTGTCAACCAGGCTTCGCTGCGGTATTCAAGGTAAGGGCCGCCAAGGTCGCGGAAGATGACTTGCTGCCAGAAGTACTCGTCCTCGGCTTCGCCTTCGCCAAGACGGCCGGCACCTTCCCAGGTGCCAATGAGCCAAGCGAAAGGTACAAGTTCCGGGGTGAGGTCCGTAGGTATGTCAAAGGCCATGGACTACTCGCTCCTAATTTAGTTAGTGATGAAAAGAAAACAGCGCACACGTTGTTGTGTGCGCTGTTTCTACTTCTGGCCCTGGAAGAGGCGCTTCACTACCAGGCCCGCGAACCCGGCCATTCCGAGACCGGCGATCACTACAAGTGCCTGGAAGAAAATTTCGATTGCAAGGTAATTTTCATTCATGGCTTCATCTTAGCGTGCGAGCCCGGACAACTTCGACACGCGTGACGCAGCTTGCATCATATTTGAACCGCTCACCGTTAAATGAATGCCAGAACTTCCATCGCATACCAGCTGACAGCACCGCTCATCAGCAAGATGGCGCAGGCCAAGCCCAGGATTCCACTCAGATTGCGCACGCTGCGGCTGACCAAAGCCAAGGCGCGTAACGAACCAACCAGCAGTCCTGCCAGCAACCCGAGGATCGCACCCTGGTACCAAAGCAGATCCATGGGCAACGCACTGGACGCCGCGCCCAATGCGGCAGCGACCACCGGCGCAAGAATCATCGTCATCCGGTTCGGAAGTCGGGTTGCAGACACCGCGCCGGCCCCGAGCAGCGCGACCACGGTGATCACGGTCAACCCAAAGCCGTATGGCGCGTAAGCGCTGGCGGCCCAGGCAGAACCGAGCACGCCCAGGACAATGCCAGTGACACCGGAAACCACGCCGGCCAACCGGCCTTCGGCTTCTGCACCGCGCAATACTTGGCTGATAAATACCAGAAGCACGCCAACCGCGATGACTTCGACGCTATGTGACATCATCGACCCGCCCGGCAGGAACATGGCCAAGGCCGTGGCAGCCAACGAGCATAGCGCCAAGATGATGGTGATCGGCCATGGCGCATCGGAGCGAACCATGCGAGGCCACGTATAGGCGAAAATCAGCTGCAATACCGCGGTGAGCACACCCATCAGCCAGCTCATCGAATCCAGACTTGCGGCAATGACAAGCAGTGCTGCTGCAACGAGCCCACTGAATAAAACCTTGATTCTCAAATTCCGATTCCTGACGGTAATGTGTCCGCACTTGCGTGTTCACATGCGTGCTTCAACTGATTCATTCCTTATACTGTGACACGTAAAAGTGATTTTTTCGCAACTATCTGGCAGGAGGCAGACCGATTGGCTCACCTACTGCTCCTAAGTAATCATGCCGAAAATGCCGCTGAAGTTCTTCCGGCACTTGAACTGTTGATGCACGAGATTTCATTCTTCCCTGCAACCACAGAGTCGCTGAGCCAACTCCCGGAATGCGATGCGCTCATTCTCGATGCCCGCACCGATCTGATTCCGGCTCGCTCTTTGGCACAGCTCTTGCACGCCAACTTGAATCTCCCCTTGCTGCTGGTTGTCAGCGAGGGCGCACTGGGCATTTTGAATTCGGACTGGCACGCGACGGATTTCCTGCTGCCTTCCGCGATTCCTGCCGAACTTGATGCACGCATCCGTCTGATGCTCTCACGCGCATCGGCGCCTGCCCAGGCGCAGGTCGAGCCCGAAAGCTCTTCGGGCCTGCGCATCGATGAGTTGAGCTACACCGCCCGTATCGATAACCGCATGCTGGACCTGACATACAAAGAGTTTGAACTGCTCAAGTACCTCGCGCAGTTTCCCGGTCGGGTCTTCACCCGCGAGCAGCTGCTGCATGAGGTGTGGGGCTACGACTACTACGGCGGCACCCGTACCGTTGACGTGCATGTGCGCCGTTTGCGCGCGAAACTCGGCACCGATCATGAGCAGCTCATTGGAACGGTGCGCAACGTCGGCTACCGCTTCCACACCGAATCATAACTTTCGGATAACTCCTACCCACTTCCCACATTTTGCGACTATCGTGAAATGCATGAGCGAACTGCCACAGAACACTGTTTCCATTCAGCACGTCCCCGGTGAGCTTGATGAACGGGTGCTGTCCGACGTGCGTCAACTAGCACTCGATGCGCAGGAAGCCGATGGCAATCCGCCGTTGAGCGATCAGACCCTGGTGGCCTTGGCAGCCGATGAGTCAAACGGAAATCTAATTGCACTGCTCGCTGAAGCCGGTGAAGGTGCGGATTCCACGTTGGCCGGTGTGGCTGTCGCGGTTCGGGAATCCGAGGAGCACCCTTGGGTCCTGGAACTGGTGGTCCACCCTGAGCATCGTCGGGCCGGTATTGGCCGCGCCCTGTTGGGCAAGCTCGGCGAGCTGCTGGACCTCTCGCAAATCCAGGCGTGGGCGCACGGCGACCACGAGGCGGCCAAGAAGCTGGCCGCCGGCGTAGGACTGAACCGCGTACGCGAGCTGTTCCGGATGCGCCGCGAAGGCACCGATTATTTGGAAGAATCCCCGATTGACCGCCGCATCATGGTTCGCACGTTCCGCGTTGGCGAGGATGAGCCGCAGTGGCTGGAAGCCAACGCCAAGTCCTTCGCCCACCATCCCGAGCAGGGCTCGCTGACCCTCGACGACCTCGAAGCACGCATGTCCGAGGACTGGTTCGATCCAACCGGCTTCTTCCTCGCATTCGATGCGGAGGAGAATCTGCTCGCCTACCACTGGACCAAGATCCATCCTGCCTCCGCTGACGCGGCACGTCCCACCGGCGAAGTCTATGTTGTCGGGGTGGTTCCCGAGGCGCAGGGACTGGGCTTGGGCCGTTCCTTGACCACCACCGGCGTCAACTACCTGCTTGAATTGGGCGTTGATGCGGTGATCCTGTACGTCGATGCCGATAATGAGGTAGCGGTGAAGCTCTACCGCTCGCTGGGCTTCACACTTTGGGATGCCGACATCATGTACGGTCCGCAGAAGATAGACTAGGGGTATCGGCAGTTCCGATTATTTCGGGACTGCCACTAGCGGTGTCTTTAGCGTCCACTTGCAGGAAAGAAGTGAGTTCAGCAGATGAATAGCTACCCCAAGGAAACTGGTACTCAACTACGCGATGTCCCTTCTTCGAAAGTCAACGAGGACCGCATAGAACCTGCCGATTCGCTGCCGGACTTGCATCCTGATGGCGGATTCAAAAATGAACGTTTCCTTGACCGCGAGCTCAGCTGGCTGCACTTCAACGCCCGTGTACTGGAACTGGCCGAAGACACCGATCTGCCATTGCTGGAACGTGTGAACTTCCTGTCCATCTTCGCCTCGAACCTCGATGAGTTCTTCATGGTTCGCGTTGCCGGGCTGAAGCGCCGCATCCACGCAGGACTGGCAGTGCCAGCGGCAAACGGCATGAACCCGGTAGACCAGCTGGAGCTGCTGCTCTCCTCGGCCCACGCACTGCAGACCCGCCACGCCAAGGTCTTCGCCGACTCGGTCTACCCGGATTTGACCGAGCAAGGGATCCGCATCACCACATGGGAAGACCTTTCGGCCTCCGAACGAGAACTGCTTTCCAAATGGTTCGTTTCCCAGGTGTTCCCGATACTCACCCCGCTGGCCGTTGACCCCGCCCACCCGTTCCCCTACATTTCCGGCCTCTCGCTGAACTTGGCTGTGGTAGTCCGCAACCCATTGACCGGCAAAGAACTCTTCGCCCGCTTGAAGGTGCCGGACACCATCGCCCGCCTGATCAGCATCGACGGCACCCGCGCTGCGCACTCGTCGCTGCGCACCGCCCGCTTCATCCCGCTCGAAGCGCTCATCGCGGTACACCTGGAGCTGCTGTTCCCCGGCATGGAAATCGTTGAGCACCACTTCTTCCGCGTTACCCGCAACGAAGACCTGGAAGTTGAAGAAGACGATGCAGAAAACCTGCTGCAGGCGCTGGAGAAGGAATTGCTGCGCCGCCGCTTCGGTCCACCGGTTCGCTTGGAGGTCGCCGATGACATCAACCCCGAAATCATGGAACTGCTCACGCGCGAACTAGGTGTGGAAGAGGACGAGGTCTTCAAGCTTCCCACCCCATTGGACCTGCGCGGCCTCGGTGTCATCGCATCGCTGGATCGTTCCGAGCTGCACTACACCAAGCATGTCGGCCATACTTCCAACTACCTGAACGAATCGGAAACTGCCAAGGCCGCCAATGTGTTCGCGGCCGTACGCCGCCGCGACATCCTGCTTCACCATCCCTATGATTCCTTCTCCACCAGCGTGCAGGCCTTCCTGGAACAGGCCGCAGCTGACCCGAAGGTCATGGCCATCAAGCAGACCCTGTACCGCACCAGCGGCGACTCGCCAATTGTCGATGCGCTGATCGACGCGGCAGAAGCCGGCAAGCAAGTCCTGGCCCTGGTGGAAATCAAGGCGCGCTTCGACGAGCAGGCCAACATCTCCTGGGCTCGCAAGCTGGAGCAGGCCGGAGTGCACGTGGTCTACGGCATCGTTGGCCTGAAAACCCACTCCAAGCTCTCCCTGGTGGTTCGCCGCGAAGGCGACAAGCTGCGCCGCTACTGCCATATCGGCACCGGAAACTACCACCCGCGCACCGCGCGCTACTACGAGGACTTCGGCTTGCTCACCTGCGACGACGAGGTTGGCGAGGATATCTCCAAGCTCTTCAACCAGCTCTCGGGCTACGCCCCGCGCTCGACATACAACCGCTTGCTGGTTGCTCCGCGTTCGGTACGCACCGGACTGCTGGCGCACATCGAGAAGGAAATCGTCAACGCCACCGCGGGCAAGCCGGCGAAGGTCGTCATCAAGGTCAACTCGATCGTGGATGAAGCCATCATCGATGCGCTGTACCGGGCCAGCCAGTCAGGCGTCAAGGTGGAAGTCATTGTTCGCGGCATCTGCGCCCTGCGCCCGGGTGTCCCCGGACTGAGCGAGAACATCGAAGTGCGCTCCATCCTTGGCCGTTTCCTTGAGCACAGCCGCGTGTTCATGTTCGAAAATGGCGGAGATCCACTGGTGTACATCGGCTCCGCCGACATGATGCACCGCAACCTGGACCGGCGCGTGGAAGCCCTGGTTTCGCTGCGCAACCCGGAAGACATCGATCGCATGATCACGCTGCTGGCCCGCTACATGGATGACAAGACCGCTTCCTGGCACTTGAACTCCGATGGAGAATGGATCCGCCATTACCAGGACGAGGATGGCAAGCCGCTCTCCGATGTCCAGTTCTGGCTAGTAGAAGAACATGCCCGCCGACGGAACAGTGGACGTAACAGCTAGTGAACGAATCAGAGCTGCGCGATACCCGCACCAGGGCTCGTGACATCATCCGATCCGCAGACGCCGAGGAAATCCGCCTTGGCGAATACGACATCGTGGCTGCCGGGGCGATCCCCTGGAGGCTGAAGGACGGCAAACTGCAAGTTCTCTTGATCCACCGTCCCAAGTACGACGACTGGTCCTGGCCCAAGGGAAAGCTGGACCAGGGCGAATCCATCGCAGAGTGCGCGTTGCGCGAGGTCCGCGAGGAAATCGGGTTGCGCATAACCTTGGGCATCCCGCTTTCGGCCACTGCCTACACAGTCGGGCAGAAAACCAAGGTCGTCTACTACTGGGCGGCCAAGACCGATCCGCAGACGGTGATCGAACCCGACGGCGCAGAATGCGACGAGACGCGCTGGGTCAGCCCCAAGAAAGCTGCCAGGATGCTGTCCGCGGCCACCGACAACCAGCCGCTGGACGACCTGGTGCGGGCCCATGACGCTGGCGTGCTCGATACGCACCCGGTGCTGATCGTCCGCCATGCCAAGGCCAAGCCGCGTGGCAAATGGACGCGCGCCGAGGGCGACCGCCCGCTGGCGGCGACCGGACGGCGCCAAGCGCAGGCTGTTTCGCGGATGCTCGAAGCGTGGAAGCCTATGCACGTGGCTTCTTCGCCGTGGATGCGTTGCGTACAGACGATTACGCCCTACGCAGCCTTGCACGCGTTGAACCTCAAGAGCATCAAGGCACTGACCGAACATGCTGCCACGCGCAAGCCTGAGCGAGCCCGCAAGGCCGTGCAGAAGCTGTTCGACAAGTACCGTTCCCAGGTCATTTGCACCCATCGGCCGGTGCTGCCCTTCGTACTGGAGGTCCTCGCAAAGAACTCCACCGCTGAACTGGCCCAGGCGCTGCCGGATCAAGATCCCTATTTGGAACCAGGATCCTTGATCGTTGCACAGCAGGTCCAAGCCGGCAAACCGCGCATTGTCTCATTCGAGATCCACACGCCGTACCACGATTAGCCTCGACGACCGCTGCCCGTCCATTGCATGCCGTGCATCGATGTTCTCTCATGGCTTGGCTCGACCCGTTGCATCTGGCTCCGATTAGGGATAAGACTGTAAATAGGACACACGTCACAGCCGAGAATGAGGTAATGCCATGACTGCCAAGCAGCCGCACCAGCCAGTCGAGAAGATTGTGCACCATGGCCTGCGTCTGGATCACGACGCGAGCCGTGGCCGCTATTCGCTGTGGCACGGTTCCACTTTCGTCGGCTTTCTCGGCTACCACGAAGAAGACGGGATCGCCACGATTCAGCACACCATCGTCAATGAGGAATTCGGCCGCCGCGGATATGCTCGTGCCCTGGTGACCTTGGTTCTGGACAAGTTCCGCGACGAGGGCCTGAAGATCATTCCCGAATGCAGCTACGTCCAGGACTACCTGCACCGCTACCCGGAATACAACGACATGGTGGTTTCCGCCAGCTAGCCTCGAATGCGAGCAGGGTCATCCTTGCGCCTTGTTCCGGCAGCATCCCGAGTGATCTAAACTGGAAGGTGTGAATAAGCCAGCGCCGACCACCAGCACGACAGGTATGATGACGAGTTCAATCGCGACCCCCTATGAAGATCTGCTTCGAGACGTGCTGGAAAACGGCGCCTCCAAGGAAGACCGCACCGGAACCGGAACCCTGTCGGTATTCGGCCGCCAGATCCGCTTCGATCTGAAGGATTCTTTCCCGCTGATCACCACCAAAAGGGTGCACTTCAAGTCTGTGGCTGCCGAGCTCCTGTGGTTCCTGCGCGGCGAGTCCAACGTGAAGTGGCTGCAGGACCAAGGCGTTCGCATCTGGAACGAATGGGCTGATGAGCACGGCGAACTCGGCCCGGTCTACGGCGTCCAATGGCGCAGCTGGCCAACTCCCGAAGGCGGCCACATTGACCAGATTTCCCAGCTGGTCGACTCGTTGCGCAACAACCCTGACTCCCGCCGCCATATCGTCTCGGCGTGGAACGTCGCAGAAATCCACAACATGGCGCTGCCGCCATGCCACGTGTTCTTCCAGTTCTACGTCGCCGAAGGCAAGCTCTCGTGCCAGCTTTACCAGCGCAGTGCAGACATGTTCCTGGGCGTGCCTTTCAACATCGCCTCCTATGCCCTGCTCACCCGCATGCTGGCGCACCAGCTCGACCTGGAACCAGGCGAGTTCATCTGGACCGGCGGCGACGTGCACATCTACACCAACCACTTGGAACAGGTAAAGGAACAGCTCTCCCGCGATCCTTACCCATACCCGACGCTCAGCTTCAATTCCAAGCCAGAGTCGATCTTCGACTACACGCTGGAAGATTTCAGCGTCAACGACTACCAGCACCACCCGACCATCAAGGGAACCGTAGCCGTATGACCTCCAATCCGCGCCACGCGCACGAAGCGCAACCGCTAATTGGCGCCATTTGGGCCCAAGCCGAGAACGGCATCATTGGCGCTGGCGGTGCTATGCCATGGCATGTTCCCGAGGATCTGGCCCATTTCAAGCGCACCACCGCAGGCCATCCGGTAATCATGGGCCGCACCACATGGAACTCATTTCCGGCGAGGTTCCGCCCCCTGCCAGGCCGCACCAACATCGTGCTGACCACTCAGGCCGATGCCCATGGGCAACTTCGCAAGGACGGCGCAGTACCCGTCTCGAGCCTGGAAGAAGCCGTTGCCCTGGCACAGCGCAGCGAAGGCGGCGAAGAAGTCTGGATCATTGGCGGCGGCAAGGTCTACGCACAGGCACTGGACCTGCTGGACCTCGCAGTGGTCACCAAGCTTGATGTCTCCCCCGAAGGAGACACCTCTGCACCCGCGCTCACCGCCGACTTCGCTCTGGGTGCTTGCGATCCATCCCAAGAATCGGAAGCTGCCCGTTGGCATACTTCCTCCACCGGTACCCGCTACCGCTTTGAAACCTGGCTTCGCCAAAAGGACTAGAACGACCATGAAAAAATACATCGGAGAGCTCAAGCAGCACCCCGAGGCACTCTTCATTCTCGGATACATGCTCTTCCCGCTGCTGGCATTGGTGGTGGCCGTACTCGGCTTCTTCATGGTTCTGGGCGGCCACAAGATTTTCGGACTGATCCTATTGCTGGTTCCCACGCAGATCTTCATCTTCTCGGCGATGTGGGCGATCAAGAACCGCAAGCTGCTGCTTGAGGAAAAGTAAAACTTTCGCTGTACCGAATCACACCTGAACCCTGCTGGGGCTTGGGTGTGATTCTGCTTTAACTCTTGTAACGAACCGGGCTCTGCCCGATCATCGCACCTACCATGGAGACATGACTTCATCTGTTGGTTTTGTAGGTTACCGAGGCATGGTTGGATCCGTGCTGATGCAGCGCATGCTCGACGAGGGCGATTTTGCCCAGATCGACCCGGTATTTTTCTCGACTTCCAATGCTGGCGGCAACGCCCCGGCATTCGCTGAGGGCGCCGGCCCGCTGCAGGACGCGTTCGACATTGACACGCTGTCGAAGTTGCCGATTATCGTCACCGCCCAGGGTGGCGACTACACAACCAAGGTCCACACCGAGCTGCGCAAGTCCGGCTGGGACGGCCTGTGGATCGATGCCGCGTCCTCGCTGCGCATGAACGATGATTCCGTCATCGTCCTGGACCCGGTCAACCGCTCGGTGATCGACGAATCCCTGGCCGCTGGCACCAAGGACTACATCGGCGGCAACTGCACCGTCTCGTGCATGCTCATGGGCTTGGGCGGGTTGTTCAAGAACAACCTGGTCGAGTGGGGCACCGCGATGACCTACCAGGCCGCTTCCGGCGGCGGAGCCCGCCACATGCGCGAACTGCTCACCCAGTTCGGCGACATCAACGCATCGGTGGGCAGCGAACTGGCTGACCCGGCAAGCGCCATCCTGGAAATCGACCGCAAGGTTCTGGAAACCCAGCGCGGAAACCTCGACGCTTCCCAGTTCGGCGTACCGCTGGGCGGCTCGCTGATCCCATGGATCGACGCGGATCTGGGCAACGGCCAGTCCCGCGAGGAATGGAAGGCAGGCGTTGAGACCAACAAGATCCTGCAGACTTCCGGTGAACAGCAGATCATCATGGACGGACTGTGCGTCCGCATTGGCGCCATGCGTTCGCACTCGCAGGCACTGACGCTGAAGCTGAAGGAAGACCTGCCGGTCTCCGAAATCGAGTCGCTGCTGGCAGCCGACAACGAGTGGGCCAAGGTCATCCCGAACGAGAAGGAAGCGACCGTGGATCAGCTGACTCCGGTCGCGGCTTCAGGCACCTTGGACATCCCGGTAGGCCGCATCCGCAAGCTGGAAATGGGCCCGGAATACATCTCGGCCTTCACCGTCGGCGACCAGCTGCTGTGGGGCGCAGCGGAGCCGCTGCGCCGCATGCTCGCTATCGCCCAGGGCCGCCTCTAGCCATCCCTGAAGCGCAAACCATGGCACACAGCCCGGAACAGGATTTCTGTTCCGGGCTGTGTGCCATTTTCCTGCAGGTGAGCGCTAGCGGGCCAACTCATTCCTGAGCAGCGAATAGATCAGCTGGTCATGCCACGCACCGGCACGCCACTGCGCTTGCCGGATGACACCCTCGCGGGTGAACCCCAGCTTCTCCAGGCACCTCTGCTCAGCCAGGTTTTCAGCGGCTGTCGTGGCCTGAATCCGATGCCGCGGGTAATGGGAGAACAAGTAATCGACAAGCAACTCCTGCGCTCGGGTGCCAAGGCCCAGGCCGCGGAACTCGGCAAAGATGCCGATGGCGATTTCCCAGCAGGCAGAGGTGTTGGCCCGGCCCCACGACGTGACGGTGAACCAATCGGCTTTGCCGATGACCTGCTCTCCCAGGCAAATTGCCAGCGCACCGTCAGCGCTGCCGATCATTTGGTCTTGGGCCACGCGGTTGCGCAGCTTGCTGGTATCCCAGAAGCCGAACCATTGGGCTTCGCCGGCGCCCTGGACGGATTGGAAGTTCACCTCCAGCAGGTCGATATCTGCTGGACAGAGCTTTCGCAGGGATACTTCCGCCACGGCATTCCTCCCTTGCCCCGGCAACCGCCGGGAAGCATTTCACTTAGAGCACTTCGCCAATCAGCAACGGCTCGTTGACCAGTTCAATTCCAAAACGTTCCTGCACGCCGGCACGTACTGAGCGGGCGATGGCCAAAATGTCCTGGGCAGTGGCTTCCCCGCGGTTGGTGATGGCCAGCGTGTGCTTGGTGGACAGCGAGGCGCGGCCATCGGCGAGCGCGAATCCGCAGGTCCCCTCCAAACCGTAGCCCTTGGAGAAACCGGCCTGGTCGATAAGCCACGCAGCGGACAGCTTCACGAAGCCGGCTTGTTCCACCGGGTAGTTCGGGGCGTTCGGCGGAAGCTTGTCCAGGACGCTGGATTCAACGATGGGGTTGGTGAAGAAGGAACCGGTGGAATGCGAGTCAGCGTCCTTGATATCAAAGACCATGCCCTTGGAACGGCGCAATTCGAGCACTGTTTGGCGCACTTGGAGCGCGTTGGCGCGGTCTCCCGCTTCAACCCCGAGCCGGCGGGCCAGCTCTGTGTAGCGGATCGGAGCCGATTCGTTCTCGCGGGCCAGCAGGAACGCCACCTCGAGGACCACATAGCGCGGGGACCCATTGGTGCTGGTGCGCTTGATGAGCGACTCCCGGTAGGCGAATTCAAGCTCGGCGTTATCCAGCTTGAGCACCTGGTCGCTCTCGCGGTCATAGGCGCGCACCCACGCCAAGGTCTGGGACACGTCTGCACCGTAGGCTCCAACGTTCTGCACCGGGGTGGCACCGGTGCACCCTGGGATGCCCGAGAGCGCTTCCAGCCCGCTCAGGCCCTCAGCCAAGCTGTATTCAACGGTCGTGTCCCAGTTCTCGCCGGCTGCGGCACGCAGCAGCACCTTGCCATTCGGCTGCTCGTCCAGGTGCAATCCACGGGTGGCAATCTGCACGGCAACACCCGGGAAGCCCTCATCGGAGATCACCAGGTTGGACCCCCCGCCAATGAGCAGGACGTCCTGCCCTGCGGCATCCGCGGCGGCTACTGCGTGAGCCAGTTCAGCTTCGCTGGTTGCGGTCACCATTTGCCGGGCTGGCCCGCCGACGCGGGTCGTGGTCAGGTTCTTCAGCATTGCTTCAGTTTACTTTCCGTATGAGGAGGTAGGTGTGGGCTTCCTGCCCGGCCAGTTAGGCCTTGGGCTCGCCGCCGGCACGGCTTCCGGCGGCATTCGAGGACAGGCAGAAGGCCACAACCACCAGGATGGAGATGGAGCCCAGGGCCGGCAGCAGCCCGATGACTTCGGCCAGCAGACCCAGGAGGGGCGGGCCGCCGAGGAACGCGCCGTACCCGATGGTGGACACCACCGAGACGCGGGTCGCGGCATGCACCGGATCATCCGAGGCAGCGCTCATGGCCAACGGGAAGGTCAGGGCCACGCCCATGCCCCAGATGGCCAAGGCCACGAAGGCCAGGGGCAGATTGTTGCCGAAGGCGAAGAGCAGCACGCCAACCAGCGCGCTGATGGCGCTGGCACGGATCATGAAAACCCTGCCCATCCGCAGGATCAAATCGCCGGAGAGCAGGCGGGTCAGGGTCATGGCGGCCACGAAGACGCCGTAGCCGATGGCGCCCACGCCTTCCTTCGTCTGGTATCCGTCCACCAGCGCCATGGCCACCCAGTCTCCGGCAGCGCCTTCGGCCAGGGCCATGCCCAGCACCAGCACGCCCAGGAGCACGGTCTGCGGCTCGGTCCAGGCCTTCTTCAGCGAGGACCCGTTGCTGCTGGTGCGCGGGGTCCGGCTGAAGTCTTCGCCGAAGAATCGCGCGCTGAACAGCACCGTGGCGATGATGAGAAGGCCCATGAGGCCGTAGTGGTACTGCAGCGGGATCTGCAGGCGTGCGCCCAGCGCGCCGGCACCGGCGCCGATTACCGTGCCAATGGAGAAGAAGCCGTGCAGGGCAGGCATGATGCTCTTGCCCAGGGCCCGTTCCATGGCCGCGCCTTGGACGTTGGAGGCGACATTCCATGAGGCGGTGCCCAGTCCCTGGGCGAAGAGGAAGATGCCGCAGATGACGGCGCTGCCGAAGATCCCGGCACCGACGCCGACGAGGATCAGCGAGCCGCCGGCCAGGGTCGCGGCGATGCGCATGACGCTGGTGGCGCCCAGCCGCAGGACCAGCTGCCCCGAGACCGACACGGACAGGAAGGACCCTGCGCTCAGGCACAGCAGCAGCAGGCCGACACTGGCGTGGTCTAGCGCCAGGGCGTCGCGCACCGCCGGCAAGCGCGAGACCAGGGCCGAGATCAGCAGGCCGCTGGCCAGGTAGGCGGCCATCAGCGCATTGCGCCACTGGGTTGCCGGCCGCTGCGCATCACCTGGAAGCTGCATGCCTAGAGCTGCACCACTGCCTGGCACTTGAGCAGCACCTTGGCTCCATCGGCCGAGACTGCCAAGTCGATGCGGGCGGTGCGGGCTTCGGCGTCCAAGGCGCCGACCTTGCCTTCCACCGAGATGGTGGTGCCTTCATGCTCCGATGGGTTGGAGCCTTCCGGGTCCTCGACGACGACCGGCTTGGTGAAGCGGGTCTGGTAGTCGATGATGGCGCCCGGGTTCCCTACCCACTGCGAGACCAGGTCGATGACCGAACCCATGGTGAACATGCCATGGGCGATCACCGAAGGCAGTTCCACCTCCTTGGCGAAGCGCTCATTCCAGTGGATCGGGTTGAAGTCGCCCGAAGCTCCGGCATAGCGAACCAGGTCCGCGCGGTTGACCTGCACCGTGTGCGATCCAATGACCTGTCCCTTTTCGAGGCTGTCGAATTCAATCATGCTTAGTCCTCAGCTCGTACCAGTAGCGATGAAACGGTGGTGGCGATCTTCTCGCCGGCCGCGGTGGTGATTTCGGCGCGGGTGGTGATCATCGCGCCGGCGCCCATCTCGCGGACCTGGTCCACGTAGAGCTCGGCGAGCAGTTCATCACCCGCCACGATCGGTCGGTGGTGGGTGAATCGCTGGTCGGCATGCACCACGCGGGAGAAGTCGATGCCGCTGGCCGGGTCGGAGATCAGCTGCGCATCGGCCCGCTGTGCGATGATGATTGCGAAGGTCGGCGGGGCGACAACGTCGCTGTAGCCCAGCTTGCGGGCTGCCTGCACGTCGTAGTGCGCCGGGTTGGCGGCTTTGGTGGCGGCGGCGAATTCGCGGATCTTCTCGCGGCCTACCTGGTAGGACTCGCCGGCAGGGTAGATGCGCCCTACCAGGTCAGGGTTGATGCCCATGGGTTCTCCTGAACGTTGTTGGACGTGGCCGGGCGTGGATGCCGCCGGATACGAAATCCGGGCGCAGCTGCCCGGTCACACTGTGGAATTCTTGCGGGAGCCTAGTTCTGCCCGTCGGAGGGGCGCTTGTTGGTCCGTGGTGCGGCAAGGCCATTCTCGATGCGCCACTGGCGTGCGTCCTTGGCCCGGACAACCAGGCTGGCGATGTGGCAGAGCATGCCGATGACCATGATGCCGATCGCGGTGTAGACCGTGGGCAGGGACGGAATGTTGGCGCCGATGATGGCCAGGATGATGCCCACGCCCATGATGCCCATGGCGGCGAAGACGAGCTTCTTGTAGCGCGGCGAGGCGGATTCCCAAGGAGTGTTGGTCATGGCTCAAGTCTAGTTCAGCCCGGGCCGGGAGCGCTCATTGCCGCCGGGGCATTTCCGCGTGACTCCCCCGACAGCATTCTGGTCTCAGAACAAGGCGGATTGCTCTTCCTTGAAGTCCCCGCGCTGCTCCACCACCGCGACCTCGCGGGTTTTCAGCTCGGCGGCATCCAGCACGCGCAGGGTGGTGCCATCGCCGCTGTCGGCGAGGATGCTCTGTCCCAGCACGCCGCGGATGCGCAGGTTCACGGTGCTTCCGGGCAGGGCCGTGGTCCAGGCATGCAGCGCATGCGCATCCCAGGCGCCAATGACTGGGCGGGCGAAAGCCGGCTGCTCCCACAGCTCGTCGCGCAATTGCACGCCGTAGGCCTCCAAGCCCCGCTGCGCGCCGAGGAAGTCCCGGGCCCTGCCTGCTGCGTCGGCGTTGATCTGATCAAGCTGGGCGTAGTCCAGTTCCCAGCTAGCCAAGCCCTTGACCTTGGACTTCTGCCTCACCTGCTGGCTCAGGCCCACATGCTCGGTGACCAGGTCTTCGAGCACCCGGATGGCCGCCCCGTCGTTGGCGCGGGCGACATAACGCGCAATGACCGCGCCCTGCTGCGCCAGCCGGGTCCACTTGCTACTGGTCGAGGTGGTGCCGACCTTGGTCGCGCCGTGGGCGAAGCTGGCTATATACAAGAAGTGCGGCTGTTCCAGGTACTTGCGAAGGCCTTCGGGGGCTTCGCCCGTCTTGTGGAAATGGTGCATGAACTTCGACTGGTCCAGCCGGCGGCAGCTCTCGCATTGGGTACCGGTGCGCAGGGCCTGGTTCTTGGGGCACGGCAGCGTATTGCGCGAGCCGTCGGCCTTCATCGTGATGTAGCCCAGGCAGAACTTCAGTTCTCCGATCTCCAGGGCCAGTGAACGCCCCGCTTCCAGGTACTCGGTACCCCAGGTTTCACCGCTGCGCAGCCGGAGCATCGGGGCGGGTTCATGTTCTGCGAAGCTGATGCCGTGGCATAGCTGCCGGGTAGCTGAAGCGAATTCCATCAGGACCTTTCTGAAGTTTCCCCTCCCAACGATAGTTCACCGCAGATGGCCAGGTCCGGCGGACAGGTTGGCCGATACACAAAGTCCGAAAGTTAGCTGAACAAATTCCCGATTGGTTCTGGCCTAATTCTTAGGAGATGCCCGTAGGCTGAAACTGCACCGGAAACGTACCGCGGGCCGGGCCACAATCTGTTGAGGTGATCCAGGATTTCTGTCCCATTTGATGACGAGACGCGTGCAGTGGCAATCTCAGCTGCTGGAACTACCCCTTCCCCGGCTGAGTTGCAGCGATTGACGAAGGCCTTCCACCATGATTTCCAGCGCTTCATGATGGAATACCAGTTTGCGGTGGACGAAGTACTGACCAAGGTCTCGATCTTGCGCGAAGAGTTCTTGTACTTGCACAAATACAATCCAATCGAACATGTCAGTTCCCGGGTGAAAACTCCGGAGAGCATCATGCGCAAGGTTGCCCGCCGGAATATCGCACCGTCTCTTACTGCCATACGCGAGAACCTCAGCGATATTGCGGGTGTGCGCATCACCTGCAGTTTCGTCAAGGACATCTATAAGGTCCTGAACACCTTGACCGCTCAAAATGACCTGAAGGTCATCCAGATCAAGGATTACATCAAGAACCCGAAGCCTAGCGGCTATAAAAGTGTTCATGCGATTGTGCAAATTCCGGTCTTCTTGTCCGACGGCCCTGTCGACGTTGTAGTGGAGTTGCAGATCCGCACCATCGCCCAGGACTTCTGGGCAAGCCTGGAACATAAGATTTTCTACAAGTACGAGGGCGAGGTTCCAGAGCATCTGGTACAGGAGCTCGCCGATGCGGCAGCTGTTGCAACGAAACTCGATATGCAAATGCAACGGTTGCATACCGAAGTACACGGCCATGATGCCAATGACCAAGCAGGCCACGAGGCGACATTCGATACGAAGGCCTTCCAAGGACTGCTGTCGCTGGCACAGCAAGCCAGCACCAGAGGCCCCGAAAAGTGTGCCGACAACTAAGCCTTAATGGCTTTAGCGCTCAAGGTCCGCCGAAGACCGTTTCGAACCCGGAAACCAAAAAAAGATCCTCAGCCGAAGCTGAGGATCTTTGATTTGGTAGCGGCGCCGGGACTCGATCCCGGGACCTCACGATTATGAGTCGTGCGCTCTAACCAGCTGAGCTACGCCGCCACAAGTGAGAAACAATCCAGTAGAAGCCAAGAAAGCTTCTCACTCAGAGCCCCCTGCCGGAATCGATCCGGCGACCTCGTTCTTACCAAGAACGCGCTCTACCACTGAGCTAAGGGGGCAACGAGTAAATACTCTACACGCATTTCCCGGCAAAGAAAAATCGGCAAACCGATCTGGAAAGCGCCCGGGGATTTCCATAAAACTGCTAGTCAAAACGGTTTTAGCCAGACCTTGAAGACAATCAGGGACGAAGGCTGGGACAAAAAGTGTTCTGGTGACGATGCTCACTGGGTTGCCCCTCGCGGTCAATCGCCGCTTCGCTCAGGCTTACAGGATAGAGTTCCGCGCCGAATTCCCTTGAGGTAGCCGGCAAATCTTCCAACACAAATACTCCAGAAGAGAACACTCCCCCTGCCCCCCGAACTCCAGGGCCACGGGTCGTCCGGAAGGGTGCGCGACATCCGGCTGGGTGCGCGGCATCCGGTGGGTGAACTCTCCACCACGTGCGGCAACCGGAATTCAGTGGCATGAAGGCAAGCTATTGCGGGCGCAGAATCCCCCTACGTTCACCGACCTCCATTTCCGTCTTGATTAGGAACATTGTGATGTCAGCAACAAATCCCCGGCAGATTTTGCAAACCTCGAAAACCTGTGTAAAGTATTTACCTGTTGCCCCCTTAGCTCAGTGGTAGAGCGCGTTCTTGGTAAGAACGAGGTCGCCGGATCGATTCCGGCAGGGGGCTCGAAATGAGAGAAGCAATCTGGTTCCAGATTGCTTCTCTTTTCGTTTATCTACCGCTCTCAGTGCCCCATCGCGCGGCCATCGCTTCAGCCTGCGCCCGCGCTGCTTCGCCAGTTATCTGCCACGCCCTTTTCCCAGATTCCGTATTCGCGCCGCAAGAGACTGATCGCTTCCAGAAACTATCTCCTGCCGCCGGGGCCAGTGCCCGTATCCTGACTTGATGTCACTGTTCTGACCACTGGATTTGCGTTTCCTCCTCCCAAGCGTGCTAAGTTGTTCGCGACCACACGGGTGCCCTGGCAAGGGCTGAGATCGGGCTATCGCCGTCCGCGACCGTTGAACCTGTCCGGGTAATGCCGGCGAAGGAAGTGAGTTTCCAAGTGGAACAATTTGAACAGCACCCTGCCCACACCCTTGCCTACCGCGAATCTGCGGGAATTTCTGTTCCCGTCACGCAGATCCATCTGGCAGACTCCCCCAATGGAAAGCCCAACGAGCCGCTGTCGGTGTATCGCACCAGCGGACCGGGAAGCGAACCGACCCAGGGCTTGCCACCCTTCCGCGAGCGATGGGTCCGGGAGCGCGGGGATGTGGAAACCTATGCCGGCCGCGAGCGCAATCTGCACGACGACGGGCGCTCAGCGGTCCGCCGCGGCACGGCCAGCGCGGAATGGGCTGGACGTTCGGCCCCTCCGCTGCGGGCCGTTGGAGGAGCCCGCGTGACGCAAATGCACTATGCGCGCGCCGGGGTCATCACCCCGGAAATGCGCTATGTGGCGCTGCGCGAGGAATGCGATGTCGAGCTGGTGCGCAGCGAGCTCGCCGCCGGACGAGCCATCATCCCGGCAAACATCAACCATCCGGAATCCGAACCGATGATCATCGGCAAGGCGTTCCTGGTCAAGATCAATGCGAATATCGGCAACTCGGCGGTGACCAGCTCCATCGCTGAAGAGGTCTCCAAGCTCCAGTGGGCCGCCAAATGGGGTGCCGACACGGTGATGGACCTGTCCACCGGAGAGGACATTCACACCACCCGCGAATGGATCATCCGTAACTCCCCCGTGCCCATCGGCACCGTGCCGATCTACCAGGCGCTGGAGAAGGTCAATGGCGAAGCCAACAAGCTGACCTGGGAGATTTTCCGCGACACCGTCATCGAGCAGTGCGAGCAGGGCGTGGATTACATGACCATCCATGCCGGTGTGCTGCTGCGCTACATCCCGCTGACCGCCAACCGGGTCACTGGCATGGTCTCGCGCGGCGGCTCCATCATGGCCGGATGGTGCCTGGCGCACCACCAGGAGAATTTCCTCTACACCCACTTCGATGAGCTGTGCGAGATCTTCGCTCAGTACGACGTGGCCTTCTCGCTGGGCGACGGGCTGCGCCCGGGCTCCATCGCGGATGCGAACGACGCAGCGCAATTCGCCGAGCTGGATACCCTGGCCGAGCTGACCAAGCGCGCCTGGCAGTACGATGTGCAGGTGATGGTCGAGGGCCCGGGGCATATCCCCTTCCATCTGGTGCGCGAGAATGTGGAGCGCCAGCAGGAATTGTGCGACGGGGCCCCGTTCTACACCCTGGGCCCGCTGGTTACCGATATCGCGCCGGGCTACGACCACATCACCAGCGCCATCGGCGCCACGGAGATTGCCCGCTACGGTACCGCGATGCTCTGCTATGTCACCCCCAAGGAGCATCTGGGGCTGCCCAACCGGGATGACGTGAAGACCGGGGTGATCACCTACAAGATCGCGGCGCACGCGGCAGATCTGGCCAAGGGGCATCCGGGTGCCACGGCACGGGATGATGCGCTGAGCAAGGCTCGCTTCGAATTCCGCTGGAATGACCAGTTCGCGTTGTCCCTCGATCCGGTCACCGCGCAGGAATTCCATGACGAGACGCTGCCGGCCGAGCCTGCGAAGACTGCCCACTTCTGTTCCATGTGCGGGCCGAAATTCTGCTCCATGCGCATTTCCCAGGATATTCGCGACGAATACGGCTCGGCCGAGGCGCAGGCGGCATTGGCCGGGATGGCGCAGAAAAGCAGGCAGTTCCTGGAAAGCGGGGGCACGGTCTATCTCGGGGACGAGATCCCCGTCGGGACCCCTGCCGAGTAATGAGCCCGGGCATGCGAAAACGCCCTTGGGGCAAGCTTTCGGCTTGCCCCAAGGGCGTTTTCCAGTGCTATTCAGCTGTGCGCTGCAGGCTTAGTAGTCGCGACGTCCACCGCTGCGGTTCGAATCGCTGTAGCGGTCCTTGCCACCGCGTCCGCCGCCGAATCCGCCACGTCCGCCATTGCGTCCGCCACCGTAGCCGCCACGGCCGCCACGTCCACCACCGTAGCCGCCACGGCTGCCACGGAAACCACCGCGGTCGCCATCGTCGTCACGGCGCGGGCTGCGGCCACTGTCGAGCTGGAGATCGATGGCTTCGCCGCCAATACGGGTCTTGGACAGTGCACGCCACTGGTCCTTGCTCAGCTCTGCTGGCAGCTCCACCAGGGTGTGGTCCGAACGGATGTCGATGCCGCCGATTTCCGAAGAATCGAAGCCGCCCTCGTTGGCCAGTGCGCCAACGATCGAGCCTGGCTGCACGCGGTTGCGGCGGCCAACTGCCAGACGGTACATGGCGTTGCCCTCGGCAGCGGTCTTGCGGGCACGTGGACCGCGCTCACCGCGTTCGCCACGCTCCGGGCGATCCATGCGGGCCTTCTTCGCAGGCGACATGACCGGTTCGGTCATCAGCAGCGGGCGTCCGCCCTGGGCCATCAAAGCCAGTGCAGCCGCGATTTCCAGGTGGTCCAGGTCCTCGTGCTCGGCAGCGAACTTCTCCACGATCTCGCGGAAAGTAGTCAGGTCCTGGCCGCTGATGGTCTTGTCGATGCGGTCGGTGAACTTCTGGATGCGGCGGTCGTTGACCGAATCCAGCGACGGCAGCTGCATCTGGGTCACCGGCTGGCGGGTCGCCTTCTCGATGGCACGCAGCAGGTACTTCTCGCGCGGGGTCATGAACAGGATCGCGTCGCCCTTGCGGCCGGCACGGCCGGTGCGGCCGATGCGGTGCACGTAGGACTCGGTGTCATGCGGGATGTCGAAGTTGATCACGTGCGAAATGCGCTCGACGTCCAGGCCGCGGGCCGCCACGTCGGTAGCCACCAGGATGTCGATCTTGCCCGAGCGCAGGTTCTCCACGGTGCGCTCGCGCTGCTGCTGCGGGATGTCGCCGTTGATGGCGGCAGCGGTGAAGCCGCGGGCCTTGAGCTTGTCGGCCAGGTCTTCGGTAGCCATCTTGGTGCGCACGAAGGTGATCACGCCGTCGAATTCCTCGGATTCGAGGATGCGGGTCATGGCGTCCAGCTTGTGGGCGCCCATGACCTGCAGGAAGCGCTGGGTGATGTTGGTGCCGGTGGACTGCTTGGACTTCACGGCGACTTCCTGCGGGTTGCGCAGGTATTCAGAGGCGATGCGGCGGATGGTGCGTGGCATGGTGGCCGAGAACAGGGCAACCTGCTTCTCTTCCGGGGTCGCTTCCAGGATCTTGTCGACCTCTTCGGCGAAGCCCATGCGCAGCATTTCGTCGGCCTCGTCCAGCACCACGTACTGCAGGTTCGACAGGTCCAGGGAACCCTTGTTGATGTGGTCGATCACACGGCCGGGGGTGCCCACGACGACCTGTGCGCCACGGCGCAGGCCGTTGAGCTGCGGGCCGTATGGGGAGCCGCCGTACACGGGCAGAACGGTGAAGTTCGGCAGGTACTTGGCGTAGGAGGTGAAGGCCTCGGCGACCTGGAGGGCCAGCTCGCGGGTTGGAGCCAGGACCAGGATCTGCGGGGTCTTGGCTGGGCCATTGGTGTCAGCCAGTTCGGCCATGCGGGACAGGGCAGGCAGTGCGAAAGCAGCAGTCTTGCCGGTACCGGTCTGGGCCAGGCCGACAACGTCGCGGCCTTCGAGGAGCAGTGGAATGGTCGCTGCCTGGATTGGCGATGGCTTCTCGTAGCCAAGGTCGGCAAGCGATGCAAGCACGCGGGCATCCAGGCCAAGCTCGGAGAAGAGCACGGTTGGCTCTTCCGGGGTCTGGTTGTCGTTGGTGTTTACGGGCATGTCAGAAGACACGAAGAATTACCTCATTCGTTTGGGGATAGGCCTTGGCCGTCCCCAAAGAAACGACGTATAGGCTGCACAGTCAGATACAAGTCACGCTCATCAAGCGCTCCCCTATGACATAAAGACCCGCACACACTTTGCGGAAAATACAACACGAGAAGGCTCCAGCCTCAAAAATTGGGCTGGATGCGAGAGGGATACCCTGATGTTCGCGAACACTTAATGCTAGCTTGAACGGCACTGAGTTGTCAGTGTCGAAGCCGTGTGAGATCGGGCACCGCGCCAGAGCACGTAGGGTTAAGCACGTGAAGAAACCACTTTTTCCACGACGTCCCGATGAGCCCACCCCCGGCGGGTTGTTCGTCGCCCAGATGCTCTGGCTGTTGGCCGGAGTGCTTTTTCTCGGCTTCGGCGGCTTCCTGGCCTATGAGCAGAGCCGGGACTCCGCACTGGATTTCGGCAGCATTGCGCTGATGGTCTTTTTCGCCGCAGCGGGCCTCGCCTGCGGCGTGCTCGGATACCGGCTGTTCACCGGCGACCGGGCAGCGCGCGCCCAGCTGTCCTGGCTGGGACTGATTGCCGCACTGCCGCTGCTGCTGCGGTTCGGACGCTACTCGCTGCTGGCCGCCATCATCATGTTCAGCGTGGTGCTGATGTGGATGCCGGCGAGCAACAGGTACTTCAAGATCGTCGATCCCAAGCCGGCCAAGCGCCGCCGGTAGCCGGACCGGAACCCGGTTCAATGCACGAAGGACCTGGGTTCTGCTGCCCTTGGCGGGCAGCAGAACCCAGGTCCTTTGCGTCATGCGCATTTACAGGTTGGTGAAGGCCTTCTCCAGATCTTCGATCAGATCTGCAGGGTCTTCGATGCCGACCGACAGGCGCAGCAGGTTCACTGGAACTGCCAGCTCGGTGCCCTTCACCGAAGCGTGGGTCATCTCCGACGGATAGTTCATCAGCGACTCGATGCCGCCCAGGGATTCAGCCAGGGTGAACAGCTTGGTGCTCTCGGCAATCTTGCGGGCTGCCGATTCCCCGCCGTTGAACTGCACGGAGACCATGCCGCCGAAGCCGGACATCTGCTTCTTGGCAATCTCGTGGCCCGGGTGGTCTTCGAAGCCCGGGTAGAGCACGCGCTCGACCTCGCTGCGTTCACGCAGCCACTGGGCCACCTGCGCGGCGTTCTCCGAGTGGGTGCGCATGCGCACGCCCAGGGTTTTCAGGCCGCGGGTGGTCAAGAACGCATCCATGGGACCGGAAACGGCGCCCACGGCGAACTGGATGAAGCCGATCTTCTCGGCCAGCTCGGCGTCCTTGACGATCACCGCGCCGCCCACCACGTCGGAGTGGCCACCGATGTACTTGGTGGTCGAGTGGACCACGATGTCGGCCCCCAGGGTCAGCGGTTGCTGCAGGAACGGGCTGGCGAAGGTGTTGTCCACGACCAGCAGTGCGCCGGCGGCGTGGGCAATCTGAGCGACCTTCGCGATGTCGGTGATCTTCATCATCGGGTTGGACGGGGTTTCCACCCACACCAACTTCGCCTTGTTCTTCTCGATGGCAGCGGCCAGGGCCGCCTCGTCCCCCATGTCCACCGGGGTGTTGCCGATGCCCCATGCACCCAGGACGCGGTCAATCAGGCGGAAGGTTCCGCCGTAGGCGTCGTTGCCCAGCACAATGTGGTCGCCCGGGCGCAGGATGGCGCGGATCAGCGAATCCTCGGCGGCCAGGCCCGAGCTGAAGGAGAAAGCGTAGTTGCCGAATTCGGCGCCGGCCAGCTGCGCCTGCAGCGAGTCGCGGGTCGGGTTGGTGCCGCGGCCGTACTCGTAGCCGTTGCGCAGGCCGCCAATGCCGTCCTGCGCGTAGGTGGAGGAGAAGTGCAGCGGCGGAACTACCGCGCCGGTAACCGGTTCGAATTCCTGGCCCGCGTGGACAAAGCGGGTGTTTGCGCCCTGATGGTTTTCAGTCATCGATATCAATCCTTTGTGGTGAAGTCTCTAGCGGGTGGTGTAGGCCAGAAGGTCGGCTGCGGTGGCCGCGGCAATCACTTCGCCGCCCTTGGTCAGCAGCACGGCCGGGTGGCTCTTGAGCAAGTCTTGCGCATGCTCCGGGGTGTCTGCGGTGCCAATGAATGGCATTGCCAGGTCGCCCAGATCTGCCAGCGTGCTGGTTGGTTCTGCACCGGCCAGCAGCGCGTCGGTGATGTCGCTGGCACCGATTACGCCGCGGATCTCGCCGATTCGCGCAGGCAGTGGTGCAGTGGCTACGACCAGCGCGTCATCGCCCTGCTCGCGCAGCGCCTTGGCCGCCTCGGCCAGGGTAGTGTCCAATGGCACTGTCGCGGTGCCTTGCTTGGCCAGCGCCTCGCCGATGAAGTCCAGCGCGGAGTATTCATCGGTGGTGAAACCCTGGTCCAGCATCCACTGGTCGTTGAAGATCTTGGCCAGGTAGCCGCGGCCGCCATCCGGTGCGATCACGACAACCACGTCGTCTTCGCCCAGATCCTTGGCGGCGCGCAACGCGGCGACGACAGCCATGCCCGAGGAACCACCCAGCAGCAGGCCCTCTTCCTTGGCCAGACGGCGGGTCATCTCAAATGCTTCGGCATCGGTGACCGGCTCCACGGCATCCGGCACGGAGGGGTCGTAGTTTCCCGGCCACATGTCTTCGCCGACGCCTTCGACAAAGTAGGGGCGTCCGGTGCCGCCGGAGTAGACCGAGCCATCCGGGTCAGCGGCGATGATCTTCACCGGGCCGGAAGCGCGGTCAGCGGAGATCTGCTTGAGGTAGCGTCCGGTGCCGGTGATGGTGCCGCCGGTTCCTGCGCTGATGACCGCATGGGTCAGCTTGCCGTCGGTGTCATTCCAGATTTCCGGGCCGGTGGTCTCGAAGTGGCTGTCAGGCGCTCCCGGGTTGGAGAACTGGTCGGGCTTGTATGCGCCATCGATTTCGGTGACCAGGCGGTCGGATACGCCGTAGTAGGACTCGGGCGAATCCGGAGCCACCGCGGTTGGGGTAACTACTACCTTGGCACCGTAGGCGCGCAGCACGTCCCGCTTTTCCTCGCCCACCTTATCGGGGGTGACGAAAATGGTGTTGTAGCCCTTGAGCTGGCCTACCATTGCCAGGCCGACGCCGGTGTTGCCGCTGGTCGGTTCCACGATGGTTCCACCAGGCTTGAGCTGGCCGGATTCCTCGGCACGCTCGACCATTTTCAATGCGATGCGGTCCTTGATGGAACCGCCCGGATTCAGGTACTCGAGCTTCACCAGTACGGTGGCTTTGATCCCGTCGGTGACTCGGTTGAGCTTCACCAAAGGGGTATTGCCGATCAGGTCTAGAACTGTGGACGCATACTTCATGTCAAGAACTTTACCGGCGGATGTCATACATGTCGTTCCGAGGCGTAGCGAAACGTCACGCAGTGGACGCACGCTTTTCTCTGGTGATAGCGATGCTGGCCCAGGAATCCCGAGCACGAAGTTATAGGATGCGTTTCATGGAGAAGTCGTTGACCGCCAGCTACGATCCGCAGCGTCCGGTGGCCCTGCCCAAGACCTTGGGCATCTTGCGCCGCGGCCTGGGCGATCCGACGATCCGCCTGTCGCAGACCGAGGCGTGGCTGGCCTTTGCGACGCCGCTCGGGGATGCAACTTTGCATATCCATAAGCCCTCCCCGAGCTCGCCAGCCGCATTGCAGGCCTGGGGTCCTGGCGCCCAGTGGGCCATGGAATCGGCACCGAACTTGCTGGGTGCGAAAGATGACTGGACCGATTTCGACGCGGGAGTCAAAGAAGGCAAGTTCCCGGAGATCATCGCGCGCTCCCGCTTCGATCATCCGGATTTCATTCTGCCCAGCACCGGCAGGATCTTCGAGCACGTGGCCGGGGCGATCCTGGAACAGCGGGTCACCGGGATCGAAGCGAATTACGCGTGGCGCTGGCTGATCCGCCATCTGGGCCACCGGGCCCCGGGCCCGGCGCCCGAGGGCCTGATGATTTTCCCCGGTCCGCAGAAATTGGCAACGATGAAGCGGTGGGACTGGCAAGCAGCGCGTGTTGAGGGGCAGCGGGCCACCACGATGACGCGCGTGGTGCGGGTTGCCAGCAGCTTGCAGTGGTGGGGGGATAAGCCGATAAACCAGCCAAAGCCCAAGGCAATGGCACCGGGAACCCTGGAAGCGGCGATGGCGTCGGTGCCGGGCATCGGACCATGGACCATTGCCGAGACGCTGCAGCGTTCCCATGGATCTGCTGATCACATTTCCGTCGGAGATTTCCATCTGGCAGATTTCGTTGGACAGGTGCTTGCCGGTTCAAGAATCAGCGATGCGCAGATGCTTGACCTACTGGCGCCCTATGCCCCGCATCGGCAACGCGTGGTCCGCTTGCTGCAGCTTTCAGGGCAGAGAAAACAAAGCTTCGGGCCCCGATACGCACCGCTGGATCACCGGCGGCGGTAAGGGAGCCCGAAGTCTATGGGAATTCCTAGGAGTCTGCCTGCGCGGCTTCCTCTGCGATCTGCTTATGCACTTCGCTCATGTCAATGCCCTTGACGGCGGTAACAAGGTCTTCGAGCTGGGTCTGGTTCAGCGCACCAGCCTGCGAGAACACGAGGACATTCTCGCGGAACGCCATGATGGTCGGAATCGAGGTGACGTTCGCAGCGCGGGCCAAGCCTTGTTCCGCTTCGGTATCCACCTTGGCAAACACTACATCGGGGAACTTCTCGGAAGTCTGCTCGTACACCGGCGCAAAATTGCGGCATGGACCGCACCAGGCAGCCCAGAAGTCCACCAGGACGATGTCGTTCTCATCAATCAGCTGCGCGAATTCGTCTTCGCTCACATTTTTCGTTGCCATGGTTATACGGTAGCCGATCCTTATTTGAAATACGTAGAAACGTGATCTTGGTTGAGCACGGGAATAAAACCAACCCGATGGGCGCGCAAGTTCTCCATATGCAAAAAACTCCCGGATCCTGGGATCCGGGAGTTATTTTGTGGCAGATACTGGATTCGAACCAGTGAAGGCGTTGCCAGCTGATTTACAGTCAGCCCCCTTTGGCCACTCGGGTAATCTGCCGAGTATGTTCACTTCAAGAACATTTGCTCTTGTCGGAACGAGAAATAACTCTACAGGAGTTTTCCGGAGTTGTGAAATCGAGAGGGGCATTTTTGCTGTAAGCCTGATCACACCCCGAATTTGAAGGTTAAAACCGGTAGGCTATGAAGCGAATCAGACCCGTTTCAACTAGGAGTATTCACATGGCTAGTGATTCCACATTCGACGTCGTAAGCAAGGTTGATAGCCAGGAAGTCGCCAACGCGATGAACCAGGCCCAGAAGGAAATCGCCCAGCGGTACGACTTCAAGGGCGTTGGCGCTGAAATTGACTTCAGCGGCGAGAAGATCCTGATGAAGGCCAACTCGGAAGAGCGCGTCAACGCTGTACTGGATGTTTTCCAGTCCAAACTGGTCAAGCGCGGCATTTCGCTGAAGTCGTTGGATGCCGGTGACCCTTTCGCTTCGGGCAAGGAATACCGCATCGAAGCGAGCATCAAGGAGGGCATCGCCCAGGATGTCGCCAAAAAGATCAACAAGTTGATCCGCGATGAGGCACCTAAGGGCGTCAAGTCCACGATCCAGGGCGATGAGCTGCGCGTTTCGTCCAAGTCCCGCGATGATCTTCAGGCCACCATGGCTCTGCTGCGCGACTTCGAAGAAGCAGACCTGCAGTTCGTGAACTTCCGGTAGGGCTCATCTCAGCCTGCTAGGCGTACTTCGCAAGAGCCGAGGGCTGTCACCCATCCGTGGTGGATGGGTGACAGCCCTCGGCTCTTGCTGGATTACCGAAAACTCTCGTCCGACTGCTCAACGTGTCCGTTTGCCATCGCCTTTGCGTTTTTGCGCCTTGGCCTCGTCACGGGCCTTCTTCTTGTAGTACCTGTCGCGGGTCCTCTCCCTGGCACCACGCTTGATCTCCTCCACATCGTCGGCAAAATGCTCCTTCGTCATCGCCGTGAATTCATCGATCGTGGCCTGCTCTTCCTCAGGAGTCGGCCCAGGAATCCAACTTTTCATCCAGAGCAGCTCTGCCAAATTGCAGATTGCCACTGCAGCCGTCACCACTGCACTGGCACTTATGGAACGGTGGAGAGCGTAAGAAGCAACAAAACTGATCACTATTGACGCCGTGAACGGCAGGAAAACGTAGGCAAACCCGCCGGGATTGGGCCTGCGATCGCGGAGCACGATGGGCCGCTCAATGACTGCGCCCGCAATCTCGGATAGGACAAACGCAAGAACTAGTGCGACCGCGATCCTGTCAAACGCCATGTCGACATCGATGAACAGCGTAATGATCCACGCGAGCAGGAGGGCAACCGCTCCCTTCACCACACCTGTCGTCAACCGGCCAGCAATCGCATCACCCAGCGAAGGAAAACGGATTTCGCTGTCGGTCATTTTTCTTTCTCCTCGTGGTCTGTTGATGAGAAGCATGCCGCGATCACGGTTCTGGGTTAACGCCTTTGAGGCTTCCCCCCAGGGCTTCAACTTCCCGCAGACGCGAGTCTCCGATCGCCCATGGAGCGCTGCTACAACAGGTCGATCCGCAGGAGCGGTCACCTGCTCCAGCGCATTCGGCTTAGTACCCGCGGCCGCCGGCCATTGCTTCAAGCCGCGCGATGCGATCTTCCATCGGAGGGTGGGTGGAGAACATGCGCTTCAGGCGCGAACCGAAGGGGTTGGCGATCATGAGGTGCGAGCTGTTGACCAGCTTCTGGTCATTCGACGCCAGCGGAGCGTGGGAGATCCCCGATTCCAATTTGCGAAGCGCGCTTGCCAGCGCCAGGGGATCATTGGTCAGCTTGGCACCATCTTCGTCGGCGTCGTATTCGCGGGTGCGGCTCACAGCCATCTGGATGATGGACGCAGCCAATGGTGCCAGCAGCGACAAGGCAATCAAAGCGATCGGGTTCACCCCGCGGTTGTCGTTGCTGTTGCCGCCTCCGAAGAACATCAGGAACTGCGCCACCGAAGTGATCACGCCGGCAATGGCCGCGGCCACCGATGAGGTGAGGATATCCCTGTTGTAGACGTGCATCAGTTCATGGCCCAGCACGCCGCGCAACTCGCGTTCGTTAAGCAGCTGCAAGATGCCTTCGGTGCAGCACACCGCCGAGTTCTGCGGGTTGCGGCCGGTAGCAAAGGCATTCGGCGAAGTGGTTGGGGAAACATACAGGCGCGGCATCGGCTGCTGCGCGTTCATCGAAAGCTCGCGAACGATGCGGTACATTTCCGGTTGTTCCGCTTCGATGACCGGGTAGGCATGCATTGAGCGCAGGGCCAGTTTGTCGCTATTCCAATAGCTGTAGGCGGTACTTGCGAGGCCGATCAAGGCGAAGATCCAAATGAACATCGAACGGCCGGTACCCGCGGAAATCAGCGAGCCGATGGCCAGCAACAGGGCGAACATTCCACCCATCAAAAAGGCGGTTTTGAGTCCGTTGTTATGTCCATGCACGGCGATGCACTCCCTCAATGAAGCAAACCAAGTTGGTGTTCTCTAGTCTAGTCAACGACTGGAATTCCAAATATGTTCCGGTGAGAAGATCACATCGGCACCCCCGGTTGCAGGCACCCGCAGGGCAGGGGAATATACCGGGAGGCTGGACGTTGTAGTTTTAAGATGCGGTGCCACAGCTTATTTCCGGCTAGCCCGTTCCTCCGACCTATTGCGATTCTGAAAGTGTGCGCCCTGCATGTCCTTAAGTACTGCCAAACCGATCCGCTCGGAACATAGTTATGGGCTGATCCAAGGCACCTCCGCATACCTGATTTGGGGCATGCTCCCGGCTTACTTCCTACTGCTGCCTGCCATCTCGGCCCTCGAATTCGTTGGCGTCCGGGTAATCTTCTCGCTGGTTTTCTGCCTGCTTCTGCTGGCATTCACCCGCCAGTTCAAGCAGTTCCTGGCCATGTTTAGGGACGCCAAGGCCATGTGGCAGCTGGGACTGGCCAGTGTGCTGATCGCGGCCAACTGGACGCTCTACGCGCTGGCTGTCTTGACCGGGCATGTGCTGGAAGCATCGTTGGGCTACTTCATCAACCCAATCGTGGCGATCCTCCTGGGCGTCGTGGTCCTGAAGGAAAAATTGCGTCGCCTGCAGTGGATCGCCGTCGGCGTCGCCACTGTTGCCGTGGTTGTCCTGACCGTCGGACTGGGACGGGTTCCGTGGATTTCCCTCGGGCTGGCATTCTCCTTTGGCTTCTATGGTCTGGTGAAGAACAAGGTGGGCCAAAGCGGCACCGCCTTGGGATCTTTGACCATTGAAACCGTCTGGCTGACCCCGTTGGCCTTCGGCTATCTGATCTGGCTGGCTGCTGCCGATCAGTCGGCACTGTTCTCGGCTGACGTTCCGGGGCTCCTGCTCCTGGCCGGAAGCGGCATCATCACCGCTGTTCCACTATTGCTCTTCGGGGGTGCGGCTCGCCGCTTGCCATTGAGCACGCTGGGCTCACTCCAATTCCTCGCCCCGCTCTTGCAGTTCATCCTGGGGCTGCTGGTTTTCGGCGAGCACATGCCATTTGAACGCTGGGTTGGCTTCGCACTGGTCTGGGTTGCAGTCATCTTCGTACTCGTGGACATGATGCGAATTCCTCGCACTGGTTCCATGCCCGAACCGAAGAAGCTGGGCTGAGCACCGGTTGGCATGAGAACTGAGTAAGCGAAAGCCTCGAATCTCCGAAGGGAGATTCGAGGCTTTCGCCGTACTCGGCCTAGATCGCAGCTGCTTAGGCGATAGCCTTGCGGATGGCGTCTTCCAGGACGTTGAACGCATCTTCGAGCAGCTCGTCGCCAATGACCAGCGGCGGCAGCAGGCGCACCACGTTGCCGTAGGTGCCGCAGGTCAGGATCAGCACACCCTGGGCCAGGCATTCGTCGGCGATCGCCTTGGTCAGTGCGGCATCCGGCTCCTTGCCCCCGGCCTTGACGAATTCCATCGCGACCATGCCGCCACGGCCACGGATGTCGCCCAGTTCCTTGATGTCCTTCTGCAGCGCTCCGAAGCGGGTGAAGAACTTCTCTTCGATCTGCCGGGCGCGGCCCGCCAGGTCCTGCTCTTCCATGAACTTGATGGATTCCAGGGCTGCGGCCACTGCTACCGGGTTGCCGCCGTAGGTGCCGCCCAGTCCGCCGCCGTGCACCGAGTCCAGCAGTTCGGCGCGGCCGATGATGCCCGACAGCGGCATGCCACCGGCAATGCCCTTGGCCAGGGTGACGATATCAGGCTCGATGCCCTCGATATCCGACGCGAACCATGCGCCGGAGCGGGCAAAGCCTGCCTGGACTTCGTCGGCAATGAAGACGATGCCGTTTTCCTTGGCCCACTCGGCAATGCGCGGCAGGAAGCCTGTGGCTGGAACAATGAAGCCGCCCTCGCCCTGGATCGGTTCGATGATGATCGCCGCGATCTGGTCGCCACCGATCTGCTTCTCCATGGCCAGGATGGCGCGCTCGGCAGCTTCCTTGCCGGAGATGTTCGGGTTTTCCTCGCGGAACGGGTAGCTCATTGGCATGCGGTAGATCTCCGGTGCCAGCGGTCCGAAGCCGCGCTTGTATGGAGCTGCCTTGGCGGTCAGACCCATAGTGAGGTTAGTACGGCCATGGTAGGCGTGGTCGAAGGCGACCACTGCCTGGCGGCCGGTGGCAATGCGGGCGACCTTGATGGCGTTCTCTACCGCTTCGGCACCGGAGTTGAAGAAGACCGCACGCTTCTCGAAGTTGCCCGGGGTGATGGCAGCGAGCTTCTCGGCCAGCTCGATGTAGTTCTCGTACGGGGCGACCATGAAGCAGGTGTGCGTGAAGCGGGCTGCCTGCTCGGCGACGGCCTTGGCTACCGCTTGATTCGAAGCGCCAACGGTGGTCACCGCGATGCCGGATCCCAGGTCGATCAGCTGGTTGCCGTCGACATCGACAATGATGCCGCCATCCACCTCTGCGGCGTATACCGGCAGGCTGGAAGCCACGCCTGCGGCAACTGCCTTGGCTCGACGGGCGGTCAGTTCCTGCGACTTCGGGCCGGGGAACGGACCGTTGATCTTGCGCTTCTGATCAATGCGGTAGGTAACGTCCATGTGCTTGTCCTTCCAGAACTTGTTGGTGAGCTCGCTTGCCCAGTTTTCTCTATAACTAGAGAGTATTCTCCTGGCCACCAGCGGACTACGCTGAATGGCACAACGCATTCCGTGTCGCCTAGTGCATTTGCACAAGAAAGAGGCCTCTGCGTTCCAAGCCGTAGCTTGAAGCGCAGAGGCCTCCAATCCTGATGCTGCGTGCAGGTTCTAGTTTCCTGCCGAGCCAGCTGGCTCAATCACATCGTCGTCCTGCTTTTCAGGATGACGACTCAGGTTGATCAGCGAGACGGCCAGGCCGCCCCAGATGGTGAGCATGGAGATAATCATGAAGACAATCGCGATGGCACTCATGGCTAGTACTCCTTTCCAGCGGCTTCAGGAACTTCCTCGGCCTCGACATTCGCACGATGCTGGTCGAACTCGGGGTCATCGATCTTCGAGTTCTTGCTCCATGGAATCAGCGAGAGCACGATCGCGCCAACGATCAGCGCACCGGCCATGCCCCAGCCGAAGATGCCGTTGAACCAGACAGGGTAACCGCTGTAGGACTCGGCCATCTTGCTTTGCAATTCGTTGATCAGCATGTAGCCCAAGGCTGCTGGTCCGATGCCGCCAACGAGGACCTTCCAACCGGTTCCCAGCTTGATGGAACTATGGCGGTTCAGGTGCTTAGCCAGCTTCGGCAGCATGCCCAGCCCGGCACCGAAGACGATTACCAGGACCAGGGCGCAGGCCAGGATGCCGAACTGGTTGACGAAGGCATCCATGGTGTCCAGCAGGTACAGGCCAGTGGTGGTCGGGAACAGCACCAGCGAAATCACTGCAACCGGAATGCCCACGACCAGGGTCGCTGGGACGCGCTTCCAGCCCAGCTTGTCCTGGAATGCCGCCACGATCACCTCAAGAATGGAGATCAGCGAGGTCAGGCCTGCGAAGACCAGCGAGCCGAAGAACAGCACACCGATCAGCGAGCCCAGCGGCGCTTCGGACACGATGGTCGGGAAGGCAATGAAAGCCAAACCGATGCCGGAGGTGGCAACCTCGTCCACGGAGCTGCCGGCGTTGTAGGCCATGAAGCCCAGAGCGGCGAAGACGCCGATGCCTGCCAGCAGTTCGAAGCTGGAGTTGGCGAAGGCGACAGCGTAGCCCGAACCGGTCAGATCGCTCTTGCGCTTCATGTACGACGAGTAGGTCACCATGATGCCGAAGGCAACGGACAGCGAGAAGAAGATGTGCCCGAAGGCTGCAGCCCACACCGCCGGGTTGGACAGTGCCGCGAAGTCCGGGGTGAAGAATGCATTCAGGCCGTCGATGGCGCCTGGCAGGAAGACCGACTGGACGACCAGGATCAGGAACATCACGATGAGCAGCGGCATGAAGACCGCGTTGGCTCGGGAAATGCCCTTGTTCACGCCGGCGACCATGATCACGATGGTGACCAGCCAGACGAAGAACATCGGGATGAAGATGTTGCCCACGAAGTCGAACCCGACATTGACGTTGTCCGAGACCTTGAGGAAGTCGTTCATGAAGAAGCCGGAGGCGCCGTCTGCGTTCGTTTCCCATGCCTTGGTGATGGAGAACCAGCAGTACATGGCGGCCCAGGCAATGATGGCCGCGTAGTAGATGGCGATGATGAAGCAGATCAGTACCTGCCACCAACCCAGGACCTCAGCCTTGCGGTTAGCCCGGCGGTACGCCAGCGGGGCGGAGCCGCGGTAGCGGTGGCCGATCGAGTAGTCGAGGAACAGCAGCGGGATGCCGGCGCAGAGAATTGCGACCAGGTACGGGATCAAGAATGCGCCGCCGCCGTTTTCGTAGGCGACATAGGGGAAACGCCAGATGTTTCCCAGACCAACGGCCGAACCAATCGCTGAGAGGATGAACAACTTTCGGGAGCTGAAAGTCTCACGCTTCTCTGTTGCGAGTGGAGCGCCCTGCGATGAAGATGGAGTGCTCATGTGTCTAAGCTACTGCAAAACTTTCACATTGTGGTCATTTCTAGAGCTTGCGTGTCCACATTTTGAGCATTTTGCTAAATCGGGAACTTTTCGCTCTCCCACTAGAATGACTATATGGCAATTAGTTTACGCGGTCTTCTGGAACATGACGAGCTCGATCTTCGGCCGCTAACTGAACACAGTCACCGCGATGGCATGGTCATCACCTGGGGTGCGGTGACCGAACTACTCGACCCTTCGCAGTTCTTGACCGGACGAGAAATTGTCTTGACCACGGGCGTTCGCCAGAAGACCAAAGCCGCGCAACGGCAGTTCGTCCATGTCCTTGCGGCCAATGATGCCGTAGCTTTGGGTTTTGGCACAGGACTGGAGCACGATTCGGTACCGCAGGCGACCGTTGACGCCGCCCGCGAAGTAGGACTTCCCGTCTTCGAGGTTCCCTATCAGATACCTTTTGCTGCGATCACCCGGCTGATTGCCGAAGCACTGAACTCCGATCATCTCAAGCGCGTTGAAAGCCTGCTGAAGTCCCACCAGAAGCTGGCCCAGACACTGCTCTCCTCGGATCTTGACAGCATGCTCGAGGAACTCGAACGCATGCTCGGCACCCAAGTGGCACTGACCCTGCACGGAGAAGTGATCAGCGGCGACTATGATCCGGCGCGTTCCTGGCATGAACGCCCGGTGGCCACCGGGCTGCGCGACAAGTGCACCTTGCATATTGCCGAGCCCTACGTCCACCAGCAAGTAGTCGACTACGCGCAGTCGCTGATCGGCCTGGAACTGGCGAACAAGTCCCGGCTGCGCGCTTCGCAGCGCCACGCCAACGGCCAAGTGCTCGAAGACCTCGCCGGCGGCGCCCTGGTCGGCGCCGATGCGGCTGGACGCCTGGGCGCTCTGGGCTTGAACACCCAGCGCGAGCATTCGGTCATCCTGGTCCAGGCTCCAAGCCAGATCGAGCGCTTGCAAACCCTGCCGCTGCCTTCCGATCTCTCCTCGCAGGTTTCGGCGATCATCGATGGCCGATTGGCAATCATCGTTGCGCATAGCAAGGTGCAGCTGTCGGTCAAGCACCTCGATGAGTATCTGCTCGCGGCCGGCATTCCGGCGCGCGTGGGCTACGGCGGACGCTACCCGAATACCACCGGCATCCGCTGGAGCTACTTCGAGGCCCTGGAGTCATTGCGCCACGGCGAACGGGTCAACGAGCCTACCAAGCTGTCACTCACCTCGCTCCTGCTCGCCGCCCACGATGTTCCCCTGCAGGATTTGGCCATCGAAGTGCTGGGGCCGCTGCAGGAGTTCGATGCCTCCCACGATTCCGACCTGTTGCTGACGTTGAGCGAGTATCTCAACCGCGATGGCTCGGTGGGCGCGGTGGCAGAGTCCATGGGCCTGCACCGCAACACGGTGCGCTACCGGATCCAGCAGATTTCAGACCTTTCCGGCTACGACCCGAATGTGACTAGCGACCGAGTCCAGCTCTGGATCGCGTTGAGCGCCCTTGAGCTGGGCTAATCTCGATAGGATAAAGACATGGCAGACATGTTTCTAGAGAAGTTCTGTTCCCTGGTTCCCAAGTACTTGGAAGACCAGTGGAACGAGACCGATGGCCTGAGCGCCGAAGAATTGCGCGAAGGGCTGGCGCAGTCCGAGGTGCCGATTCCCTTCGTCCTTGAAGAGTTCTATCGTGCGCTGGGCAACAATGAAGATTTCATGGAGGCCTACCACTACTTCTTCGATCCGGAAGAACTGGAAATCGAAGACGGCTACCTCTTGTTCCTGGAAGACGAGGAAGAGAAGTTCGTCTGGGGCTTCAAGGCGTCCCAGCTCGATGTTCCCGATCCAATCGTCTACCGCCGCAACAATGCCAAGGGCAAATGGACCAGCGAGGAAGGCACCTTCAGCGAATTCACCCTGGACATGTTCGCCTGGGTCTTCGAAGAGCTGGCCGCCGAATTGGAGGACTAGTGCTCCACCGTTCCCATGAACCAGCCAATTACGCGTGCCCTTTCTGCGAGCTGGTCAACGACCTGCCCTTCAGTCAGGACAACTTGTGCGCGCCCACAGATCTGATCTATCAGACCGAACTTGTGGCAGCGATCATGGCTTGTGATGGGTTCGGGAACTACGGCGGTCATGTGATGATCATTCCTACCGCGCATCTGGAGGCGCTCTATGACCTCGATGAGGCCACTGGTGCCGCCATCATGCGCGAGACCAAGCGCGTCGCCTTGGCGATGAAGCTGGCCTGGGATCCGGAAGGCACGAGTACCCGGCAGCATAATGAGCCGGCGGGCAATCAGCACGTGTGGCATTATCACCAGCATGTTTTCCCGCGCTACGCCGATGACGAGCTTTATCGGCAGCTGCGCCACCGGGTTTCAATCCAGGAGCGGGCGAGCAAAGCGGAACAGCTGCGCCTGGCGCTCTTCTCCCCCAAACATCCGCAGCCGCTGACCCGCGAGGATATCATCAGATAGGCAGGAGCATGCATGTGGGCAGAAGCAGGCCCCGAGCACAAGGAAACCCCGGAAGGCTTTCGCAGTCTTCCGGGGTTTGCTTGTTCAATCCCGTCTAGGCTTCGCGGGTAACCACCGCATCGGCGAAGGAGATCAGCGCCTGCTTCACGGTGCCTTCTGGCAGCGGAGCCAGGACGGCAATCGCATCATCGGCCCACTTGCGCGCGGCCTTCCAGGCCTCGTGGATTGCCGGATGGGCGGTCACTGCTTCTACAGCGGCCGCCAGGGCTTCATCGCTGGTCAGGTCCGCATCGACCAGTTCGACAGCCTGCTGTGCTTGGGTGTCGCCGTCCGCAGCCGCCTGGCGAAGCAGCAGAATCGGCAGGGTCGGCACGCCTTCGCGCAAATCAGTGCCCGGAGTCTTGCCCGAATCGGCTTCCTTGGACGCCAGGTCAATCACGTCATCGGCGACCTGGAAGGCAATGCCAACCTTCTCGCCGTACTCGCGCAGCACCTCGATGTAGTCAGGCGCACCGCCGAAACGCGCGCCGAAAGCGCCGGAGGTCGAAAGCAGCGATGCGGTCTTGTCGCTGATCACCTGGATGTGGTGCTCGATGGCATCATCGCCCTCGCGGGGGCCGATGGATTCATGCAGCTGTCCCAGGCACAGGCGTTCGAAGGTGCGTGATTGCCACATGACTGCTTCTGGACCCAGTTCGGAGCCGAACACCGAGGCACGGGCGAAGATCAGGTCGCCGGCGAGAATGGCAACGGAGTTTCCCCACACTTCATGTGCGGTCGGTGCACCGCGGCGCATCGGAGCGGAGTCCATGACGTCATCGTGGTACAGGGTGGCCAGGTGGGTGAGTTCCACGACAGCCGCCGCCTTGATGACCTCATCGTTGACGCCCTCGCCGAGCAGGGAGGTCAGCAGCACCAGCAGCGGGCGTACGCGCTTGCCCCCGGCCTCGACAAGGTGGCGGCTGGATGCGTCGATCAAGGGGTCGGAGTTGGCCAGCGCATCGCGCAGCAGCTTCTCCACCTTTGCCATGCCCATGGAAATAGCCGGACCGAAGTCCGGATCCTCGGCCAGCAAAGCGAAGCCCGAGGGAAGATTGATGGCCGCAGCTAATGCAGCGGTTTCAGGATTCAGCTCAATCGAGTCGGACACGTCATGTCCGGCTGCGGTCCAGTTGCTCTTCGAATCAGTCACTGTTCTACGGCTTACTTATCTTTCATCGGGTTGGCCATCGCGGTGTGCGAAGGCAATCTTGCCTGCAAGATGCACGCAAACATCTCTTCACTCTAGCCGATGCTTTCGACTGCACATTGCTGGCATGGCCGGAGCCGGGCCTACCGGTCTGGTACCAGCGACCTGAGAGGTCGATTTAGAGTTTACCGGGTTCCCCCTGCACTTCTCACCCGACCCGGCCGATCTCACAGGGGTGACCACGGACACCCGCAAGCCTTTTTCCCCGGCATTGCGCGGTAGGCTTAGCCTTATCATGTCTGCAGATTCGCCCGTTCTTAGCGCCAGCGCTCATCAGCCGTCGGCTCCTGTTCTCACCAGCATCACCTTCGAATACCTCGATGCCCCCGAAACACTGCTGGCCGACTCATTGCGTCACCGAAGCCTGGTATGGACCCGCAATGGCCACGGCTTGGTCGGCTTCGGCACTGCCGCCCGCCTGCACACGCACGGTGAAGAGCGCTTTGCGCGTGCACGCGCATGGTTCGCACAGGTCATCGAGCAGTCTCGGATCATCGACCCGATCTCCCGCCCGGGCAGCGGCCTGGTGTCTTTTGGCTCTTTCGCATTTTCCTTCACCAGCGTTTTCGAATCGCGCATGGTCATCCCCCAGCTGGTTATCGGCCGCGATGAGGAGAAGTCATGGATCACCGTTACCGGCAGCGCCGAGGAACTTAACGGACTGACCTACCAGCAGGCCCTGGCACGCGCCGAATCAGCGATGGCAGATGCATCCTTGCCGGCAGCCGAAACGGGCAGCATCGAGCTGACCAGCGGACAACTGACCGCCGGTTCCTACCTTGAAGCCGTGGACCATGCGCTGGGACATTTCGAGGAACGCGGAATCTCCAAACTGGTGCTGGCCCGTGACGTGTTGGCGCATAGTTCCACCCCGATCAACTTGGCCCGCATCGTCGATGCGCTAACCGAGCAGTATGGCAATTGCTGGACCTATTCTGTTGACGGCTTGGTAGGCGCCACCCCGGAGATGCTGGTGCGCGTGACCGGCGGCTTGGCCGAGGCCCGCGTCTTGGCCGGAACCCTGGACCGCGCTGCCGCTGGTGCCGAGGATCCCGACTTCGCGCACCGCAACCTCTTTGAGGATCCGAAGCAGCGCAATGAGCACCAGCTGGCCATCGATTCGCTCACCGCGTCCTTGAATCCCATTTCGCACGGCATGAATGCCCCGGAGGAACCATTCATTCTCCAGCTTCCCAATGTGTGGCATTTGGCCAGCGACGTCCGTGCCCAGTTGCGCGCAGATGCCGCCGGCACCCTGCCTACCGCACTGGATGTTGCCGAGATCTTCCATCCGACCGCAGCCGTATGCGGCACCCCGACCAAGAAGGCCGGCGTGCTCTTGCGCGAACTGGAAGGAATGGACCGCGGCCCGTATGCAGGTCCGGTCGGCTGGGTTGACAGCCGTGGAGATGGCGAATTCGGCATCGCCTTGCGCGGCGGAATCCTGGAAGACGAAAAGCTGATGCGCCTGTACGCCGGCTGCGGCATTGTCCCCGGCTCGGTGGCGGAAGATGAATTAGCCGAGTCGTGGGCCAAGATGCGTCCCATGCGCCAAGCCTTGGGCGCCGAGTAGGCCCAGTCCGCACAAGGGAAGGCGGCCGGGTAGCACCCGGTTGAGCATAAACAATCCTTACTCTCGGCGCGTCATGTGTGAGGTGAATCTCAGCCTAGTGCTGGCGTGGTTATGATTATGGCTACGCAATGATCCACTCGCATTACCCGAAAGTAGGTTCTGATCCTATGCGTAGTCTCAAGAAGAAGTTCGCCTCCGCAGTTGCTGTCACCTCCGTTGCACTGCTGGCGCTCACCGCCTGCGGTTCCGGCTCCGGTTCTGAAGGTGAAGCCGAAGCTGGTTCATTCCCGCTGAACGAAGGCAAGCTCACCATTTGCTCAGATATTCCTTACGAGCCATTCGAGTTCGTCAAGGATGGCAAGAACGTCGGATTCGACATGGACATCGCAGCTGAGATTGCCAAGGATGCAGAACTGGATCTGAACGTCATCGACGCCAGCTTCGACTCCATCGAATCCGGCCTGTTCAACACCCAGTGCGATATAGCGATCTCCTCCATCTCGATCACCGAAGAGCGTTCGGCCAAGATGGATTTCTCCACCCCGTACATGGATGACGACCTGGTGCTGATTTCGGCAGACGGTTCAGGCATCAAGGATCTTGAATCCGCCAAGGACAAGAAGGTCGGCGTCCAGCAGGCGACCACCGGTGAGAAGTACGCCAAGGAACAGGGCCTGACCAACATCGTAGGCTTCGAGGATGCCGGCTTGCAGACCCAGGCACTGCTGGCTGGCCAGGTCGACGCGCTGCTGGGCAACCAGTCGGTACTCGGCTACTCCATCAAGGACAAAGAAGGCTTCAGCGTTGTTGCCGACTTCAAGACCGGCGAGCAGCTGGGCGTTGCAGTTCCAAAGGACCAGCCAAAGACCTTGGAATTGGTCAACGGCACCCTCAAGCGCTTGACCGATGCAGGAACCATGGAAGAACTGACCGTGAAGTGGTTCGGCGAGAAGTAATTCTCGAGCATCATCTGATTTCAAGGCAAGCGGGGGCATCGGGCTGCGCCCACAGGTTGGCAGCCCTGCCTCCGCTTCCTGCATGAGAGGTAATCAAGCATGGCAATGACCACCCGTCAGCGCGCCCGCATGAGCAAGACCATCCAGATCGCCATCTTCATCATCGCGATCATCGCATTGGTCTTGGCAGTCGACTGGGACAAGGCAGTCTACGCCTTCTTCTCCTTCGACAAGCTGGGGCCAATGTTCCCAGGCATGATCCTGGTGGGCCTGAAGAACACCATCTTCTACACCATCATTTCCTTCGCCTTCGGCTTGGTCCTTGGCCTGCTTCTGGCACTGATGAAAATGGCGTCATTTGCGCCCTACCGCTGGTTCGCCACCGCATTCATTGAATTCTTCCGCGGCGTCCCGGCAATCCTGGTGCTCTTGGCCTTCGGCTTCGGCTTGCCGCAGGCCTTTGGAACACAGTGGCCGCAGCCGGTCAACGTCATGTGCGCCCTGGGCTTGGTCTCGGCAGCATACATTGCAGAAACCCTGCGTGCAGGCTTGCAGGCAGTGCCCAAGGGGCAGACCGAAGCCGCTCGTTCACTGGGCATGCCAGCATGGCGCGCCATGGTCACCATCGTGATCCCGCAGGCCTTCAAGATCGTCTTGCCGCCGATGACCAACGAAATCATCCTGCTGACCAAGGACACCTCCTTGGCCTTCATCCTCGGTGCTTCGATGGCCCAGTACGAAATGACCAAGTTCGGCCGCGACGGCATCTCGCAAATCGATGCCGGCATCACCCCGCTGGTTGTCGCCGGCCTGTTCTACTTGGTGATCACCATCCCGCTGAGCTTGGTGGCCCGCAAGTTCGAATCCCGCGCCGCAAAGACCAAGCGATAGAGAGGACCTGGAAATGTCGAGCGACACCAATAAGCTTTCAGTCCATGCTTCGGGCGTGGAAATCACCGGACTGCGCAAGGCCTACGGCAGCAACGAAGTGCTCAAGGGCATTGACCTGAATGTTGCTCCGGGCGAGGTGGTCTGCCTGATCGGTCCTTCCGGCTCGGGAAAGTCCACCCTGCTGCGCTGCGTGAACCTGCTGGAGCAGCCAAATGGCGGCACCATCATGGTCGGCGGCTTCAACGCCACCGATCCCGATGTGAACCTGGACAAGATGCGCCAGCAAGTGGGCATGGTCTTCCAGCAGTTCAACCTGTTCCCGCACCTGACGGTGCTGGAAAACTGCACCGTTTCGCCTATCAAGGTGCTCAAGCGCAAGAAGGCCGAGGCGGAGAAAATCGCCTTGGGCCACCTGGAACGCGTAGGGCTGGGCGACTTCGGCGACCGCTACCCCGATCAGCTTTCCGGCGGCCAGCAGCAGCGCGTAGCCATCGCACGCGCGCTGTCCATGGAACCGACCCTGATGCTTTTCGATGAGCCAACCAGTGCGTTGGACCCGGAAACCGTAGGCGAGGTGCTGTCCATCATGAAGAACCTGGCCCAGGCGGGCATGACCATGCTCGTGGTCACCCACGAGATGGCATTCGCCAAGGAAGTTGCAGACCGGGTGTTCTTCATGGACGGCGGGGTCGTGGTGGAAGAAGGCAAGGCAGCGGATGTCATCGGCAATCCGCAGCAGCCGCGTACGCAGGACTTCCTGCGCCGCGTGCTCGATCCGACGCACGTCGACATCTAAGCACCACAGCGCATCAGCAATCCCCTGCGTTGCCAGTGAAATGTACTGGCAGCGCAGGGGATTCCTTTTTGCCTCGCAGCGGCCTTCAGGGGGTTGGCCAGGACAGCTGCCCGATCGCCTGGTTCAGCTCAAGCGTCTCGGCGCGCAGGCTGCTGCGCGAGGCCGGCACTTCAATCAGCCGCAGGTTCGCCGTGCGCCGTGCGGCCAGAACGGCGCCAAGCTCTTCCTTGGTTTCTGCTTTGGCGTACTGCCACCCATAGGCTTCGGCGAGCGCAGGCAGGCTCAGCCGCTGCGGGGTGGCAAAGAGCCGTTCCACCGCATTGGCGTAGCGGCCCGAACGGTCAACTTCACCGTGCTCCAAGGTGGAGAAGATTGCTCCTCCCCCGTCGTTGTAGACCACGATGTCCACCACGGGCTGCTCTTCACCCGGAGTCCAGGACAGCGAGCTGGCGTCATGCGCGAAGGTGATGTCCCCCATCACCGCCAGTGTCGGACGCTTGCTGCCCTGGGCCAGGCCCAGGGCGGTGGCGATGGTTCCATCGATTCCGGCCAGGCCGCGATTGGCGTGCACGGTCATGGTTCGTGCTGGTGCCGGGCGGGCCGCCAAGTCGAAATCGCGGACGATGTTCGAAGAGCCGAGCAGGAGCACTTCCGGTGCGTGCTCCCAGATGGCCTCGGCGACATCTGCCCCATTGGCCGCCGACTCCCGGCCCAGATCCTGGCGCACCGACAAGGCTTGGGTATCGAGCTGCTGCCACGCTTCGAGCCAGCCCGGTGCACCAGAGCCGGCGAATTCCTGCAGTTCGTTCCACGAGCTGACCGGGGTCTCGCGTCGCCGGCCCTGCTCATACCATGCCACCGGCACCGGCTGCCAGATCACCGATTCGATCGCCGGGTCGGCTAGCAGCTTGCCCACCGGGCGGCTCAGGGTCGGGCGGCCGAAGAGCACCACGCGTTCAATGCGCTCAAGGCCCACGGTGATCAGCGGGCGGTAGTGGCCTATGGCATTGGCCGAGAAACGTGCGTTGGACGATGGCTCGGCGAACAATGGCAACCCCAGGTCCTGGGCGAATTGCTGCGCCTCCTCGCCAGACCCATGCCCGGCGACGACCACGCTCCGGCGTGGCTTGAGCTGCTGGACGGGCAGGGTCGACATATCCGGCTGGCGCGGTGCCGGCCATTGCCCGGGTTCAATCGCAGTCCAGCGTTGTTCCTCGATGCGCTCTTGGGGTGCTGGAGTCAGCGGATCCCGGAACTGCAGGTTCAATTGGACCGGTCCGGCCGGATCCTGCTCGTTGCCGGCCAAGGCAGCCAAGGCCTGTGCGAGTTCATGCTGCGGGTCAGCACCGGCACGGACATTGGCCGCCAGGCGCACGTGCTCGCCAAAGAGGTTTTTCTGGCGGGTGCTCTGGCTTGCCCCGGTGCCGTGCAATTCATCGGGGCGATCAGCAGAAAGAACCAGCAGCGGTGTCGCGGTATGGTTGGCTTCCATCACCGCCGGCAGCATCTGCCCGACGGCAGAGCCGCTGGTGGCGGCCACTGCTGCCGGCCGCCCGGTGCCTTGGGCCAGGCCCAGGGCCATGAAGGCGGCAGAGCGTTCATCGATGCGCACGTGGATATCCAGGATCCCGGCAGCGGCGGCCTCGGCCGCGGCGTAGGCCAATGGGGCGCTGCGTGAACCGGGAGAAATCACCAGATCCCTGATTCCCGCGCGGATCACTGCGGAGAGTACGTGGCGAGCGGTGGTGATGGCGCGTTGCTCGTCAGGTTGCTGCATTCCCACGCGGCATGACTCCTTAGATTCCATAGCTGAAGGCAATTATCCAAGTCTATGCCTTGGGCTGCCGGAGAACCGATTTGGAATGCGCCAGGGCGCCGGCAGGATCCGCTGATGGATCCTGCCGGCGCCCTGGGGGCTCGGGCTGGCTGCGTCTACTTGTTGCGGCCCTTGCCCTTGCCCGGCTTCGAGTCTTCCTTGAAGACCTGGACTACCGATGGGCGTGGACCGTAGAACTGGCCCTTGCCTGCATCAGCGGCGTTCTTCACGAAATCCGGGAACAGCGAGGTAGGGCTGGCGAAGCTGCCGCCTTCGCCCGGGTGCTGCACGGAAACGAAAACCGAGTTGTCCTTGTCATGGATCAGCGGGCCGCAGGTCTCTGCGCCGGTTGGCACGGCCAGGAACTGCTCGACGCGGCCGCGGTCCTTGCCGGTCAGGGTGACCTTGTGCAGTGCATCGGAGTAGCCGATGGTGCCGGGGGCGCCGTCGGTGGAGATCCACAGGTTGCCCTTGGAGTCGAAGGCCAGGTTGTCCGGGCAGGAGATTGGCGAGACCTTGTCGGCTGGGTAGCCGGAGAAGTAGGTCGATCCGTTCACATTGGGGTCACCGGCCACCAGCAGGATGTTCCAGGTGAACTTCGCCGCGGTGGCGTCGTTTCCGGCCTCGGTGATTTCCAGTACGTGGCCGTCGCGGTTGCGGACGCGCGGGCTGACTTCGGTGGCGCCTTCCTTGCCTTCCTTGCCGCGGTCGGTGTTGTTGGTCAGCGCCACGTAGACCTTGCCGGAGACCGGGCTCGGCTCGACATCTTCCGGACGGTCCAGCTTGGTGGCCCCGACCTTGTCGGCTGCCTGGCGGGTGTAGACCAGCACCTCGTCGATGCTCATGCCATCGACTTTGGATTCGCCGTTCTTCACCAGCGGCAGCCAGGTGCCCATGCCGTCGAAGGCGCCATCGGACGGGACAGCGCCGCTGCCGTCGATTTCGCTTGCTGGCGAGTTGCCTTCGAACTTCGCAACGTACAGGTCGCCTTCGGAAAGCAAGCCCATGTTGTGCTTGCGATCGTGCTTGGAATAGGTGTTCTTCGAGACGAACTTGTACAGGTATTCGAAGCGCGAGTCGTCGCCGGAGTACGCAACGACCTTGCCGTTCTTGGCAATGCGCACGTTGGCGCCTTCGTGCTTGAAGCGGCCCAGGTTGGTGTGCTTGACCGGGGTGGAGGTTGGGTCCTGCGGATCGATTTCGACGACCCAGCCGAAGCGGTTGGCCTCGTTCTCGTAGCCGTCGTTGTGCAGGCCGAAGCGCGGGTCGATGTCTTCCCAGCCGCGGTCGGTCGCGCCGGTGCCGATGCCGTAGCGGGCTTCCTGAGCGGTGCCCTTGCCGCGGAAGTACTGGTCGAAGTTCTCTTCGCCGGAGAGCACGGTGCCCCACGGGGTGGTGCCGCCGGCGCAGTTGTTCAGGGTGCCAAGGACCTTGGTTCCGGTTGGGTCAGCAGCGGTCTTGAGCAGGTCGCTGCCTGCCGCTGGGCCGTCGACCAGGAATTCGGTGCTGGCGGTGATGCGGCGGTTGCGCTCGCCACCCTGCACGTAGCTCCACTTCTTGTCGTTCTTCTTGCGCTTGACCTCGACGACCGAGAAGCCATGGGCGTTCATCGCGATCTTGCGGGCTTCGTCCTTGTTCGCTTCGAACCAGGCAGCGTCGAACATCATGTCTTCATTGGTGTATTCGTGGTTGGCCACCAGTACGCCGGTACGGCCCGAGTACTTGTCGACGATGATGTCCAGGTAGTCGCAGTTGTAGCCGAACTGCTCTGCCTGCTTGCGGGCCGACTGCTTGGAGGCGTCGAATGCCGGGGTGTTCTTGAAGAGCGGATCGCCCCAGCGGATGATGGCGTTCCAGTCATAGCCGTCAGGAACTGAAACGGTATCTACCGAACGTGACACCGGCTCAATGGCGTCGAACGAAAGGTGCCCGCCCTTGCCTGGCTTCATTGGCACCAGTGGCGCCGCGGTCGCGTCAGCAGCGCCGAAGAGCTGCGGGCCGATGACCAGTGCCGAGGCGCCGACGGCGCCCAGGCCCAGCATGCTGCGGCGGGACATCGACTTGTCGGCGATGTCCTTGAAGTAGCCATTGGACGAAGTGTTGCAATCCGGCTTGGTGCAGGCGTCAGCGCACTTGAAGTGGCAAGTAGCTGCAGAACGGCCGCCGCGGGTGTGGCCCAGCATTGGCAAAAGGGTACGGGTTGGATTCATGATCCGCTCACTTCCTCAGTATGTGGCTCATCGTCAGGGGAATGACTCGAACTGAGGTTTTCACTTGGAAGTGTTCTAAATGCAACGCAAAGGTGAACGGCAGGGAAACAGATTCCTGAGTAGTGCTATGCCCTAGCCAGTTCCGCATAGCAGGATTCCAGCCGCTGCCGCCACCAGCCTACGCGCGCCTCTTCTGGACGCAGGCTCTCCAGTTTCTGGTGATCCGGCTCAATGCGGCGCACCGGCAAATATCCGGCGGTAGCCAGCAACGGCTCGGCACAAACGTCTTCGGATAATAAAGTGCCGGTAGACAGGCCGCAGGCATAGGGCAATGCTGGCAGTGCGCTGGCCAATGCCGCCGCTTGGGCCAGGCCTACCGAGGTATCCAGTGCGCTGGAGACGACGACATCCAGTTCCGCGTGCTTGGCAATGTCCAGCACAGCGCTGATGCCGCCCAGCGGCTGGGCCTTGATGACCATCAGATCCGCCGCGCCCAACCGCGAGACTTCCAGGGGGTCGGTGTGCTTGCGTACCGCTTCATCTGCGGCGATCTTCAACGGGTTTCCGGCGTTGCGCAGTTGCTCGCGGACTTCCGCCAGACCGGTAATGCCAGGCACCGGTTGCTCTGCGTATTGCAGGTCGTACTCGCTCAGTGCTTTCAGTGCGGGAACCGCCTGGGTGATATCCCACCCCATATTGGCGTCCACGCGCAGCGCTGCCTGCGGGTAGAGCCGCCGGGTTTCAGCCACGCGGGCCAGGTCTTCGTCGAGGCCTTGGCCCTGTTCTGCCACCTTGATCTTGATGGTGTGCGGCGCGTCGTAGCGTTCAAGAACCGCCCCTACATCCTTCGCCGCAACCGCTGGCAGGGTGGCGTTGACCGGGATGCTGGTGCGCAGCGGTTCGGGGAACGGCTGGTAGGCGGCCTCGATTCCGGCGGCCAGCCATCGTGCGGCTTCCGCAGCTCCGTACTCGGTGAAGGCAGAGAATTCGCCCCAGCCTTCCGGCCCTTCGATCAGGAGGGCCTCGCGCTGGGTGACGCCACGGAATTTCACGCGCATCGGAAGGCGGACAACATGGGAATGCGCCAGCAATTCTTCAAGGGGCGGTAGTTCAAAGCTCATAGTCCAAGCCTAGCGAGCGTGGGCATGGTTACATGCCTGAACGGTGCCGTTCCGCCTGCCGGATATGACACCCTAGAGATATGCCCCGCCATTCAGCCTCCACGCGCCCGCACCATATCAGGTGGTGGTGGGCCTTGCTGCTGCTGGTTGCGCTTTTCTGTCTTGAGTACATATTTTTCGTTCAGCAACGCAGTGGGCAATGGGCGGATCAGGCAGGATTCATCGCGTGGTCGCAATGGTGGCCCCGGACCGACTTGCTCAATCCGGTCCGCGAATTCCTGGATCTCTTGCCAGCAATTTGTGGCGCGATTGCTGCAGTATTCCTGCTGTATCGGGTGATTCGCGACCGCCATTTCCTTCGGGCCATCGTAGCGATCCTCGCGGCCGCAGCCGCAGCCGGCACCACGCAGCTTCTGAAGCACGAGGTCTTGACCCGCCCGGATTTCAATTTCGGCACTACAGGAAATTCCTTCCCCTCGGGGCATACCACCGCCGCCGCTGCCGCCATGGGACTGATGTATCTGGTGTCGCCACCGAAACTGCGTCCAGTGGTGCAACCGATTGCCTGGTTATTCGCCACGGTGACGGGACTGGCCACCCTGATCTGCGGCTGGCACCGCCCAAGCGACATTGCCGCTGGATTCGTGGTGGCAGGATTCTGGCTGGTTCTGGCTTCGGCAGTGCTCCAGCGCATCCAGCCGCTGAGCCACGAAGTTCCCAAGGGATCCTGGTCGAGGAACGTCGGGGCCGGCAGCTTGGTTCTCTGGGCTGCGGTCATCGGATTGTCCTTCGTCCTGCCGCACCCGCACATCCAGAAAATTCCGGAGTTCCTGCAATTGGCCTACGCTGCCTTGGGGATTATCCATGTCGTGGCCGCGTCGCTGGTATCCGGCTTAGTGCTGCGCTCGGTGGTCATCGGCCCCATGCGCACCTTGAAGAAATAGGGCACCGGCACAGGAATCAAGCATGCTGCTGTTCCGCCTAGCCCATGCGGGCATTGAGAACGTTCGCAGCCTGCCTTGAGTCCGGAATGGTCACGGCGAATCGCTTCTTGTTCTTGAGGTCGAAAACGAGGCCGTCGTGTTCTCTCATCACGATGGCCGAACCGCCTGGAATGATCCGCCAGCCCCAGCCTCCCCACATCATGGGATTGATCTTTTCACTGGTCACAGATTCAATGTCAGTGATCTTGATAGTTCGCATTGGGATCCCCAAGAGCGCGGAAGATACCCGGAAACGATCGCCGATGATGGATACGCGGATCCAGATCACGCCTAGCATCAGCACGCAGACTGCGGCTGACAGGGCCACGGGAAGGATGACGCTCGCCAAGCTGCCGTCGTGGCTTCCACCGGCCAGAAAGGGCAGCACTACAGCAACGATCAGTGTTGCGAACAGCACGAGGCATAGCATCCACATCCACCATGGTGCGGCCATAGTTTGCTTGAACTCCGCTTGCCTGGAATCTGGCTGTGGCTCGGCGAATGCCTCCGTCGCGTCAGTCCGCTGTACGCTTTGGGCTGCATCGATTCGTTGCTGGCGGTCCTCGTTGAATTGCCGTGTGTACTGCTGGTAGATGCCGCTGGCCCACAGCGGCGCTATGCCCAGCAACGCGCAGGCAAAAAGCAAAACCATCATGCCGCCCAGCACTGCCGTTTCAGGTGTTTCGGCGAGCGCTGTCGATACCGCCGAGCTGACGAAAACGCCAGCTGCACTCCACGCGAGCAGGCCACCGGCGAAGAGCAGCATCATGAGCAAAGCCGGTTTGTTGCGCAGCTTCAAGGACAACATCCCGGTGATGGCACCAACGATGGTCAGCCCGATGCAGACCGGGACAAAGACGGCGGTTCGGGTGAACCCGTCCGGGTAGGTAGAGCTCCAGTGCGTGGCGGTCATTTCCGGCAGGTCGCCAGCAAGCAGCGCATAGGTGGCACCCGAAAGAGCTGCTGGGAGAAGAAGCAGCAGGCAGGTCAGCGGCCGATTCCTGATTCCGGTCCCTGCGATTGCCATCCCAATCCCCTGCTCTCGCTGCTTTGTGCCGGTTGGCCCACTTTCCAAGCAAGCAGACGGGCACAACTTATTTCCAGCACAGAAATGATTAACGATCTAACTCTACCAACTAGTATTTGACATGGGAATAAATCGTCGAGCATTGACAGAATGCCAGCAAAAAGAATGATGCCCGCCGTTCCTCGCGAGGTTCGACGGGCACCATGGTCACTCGAAAGAGCGAGAACTGGGCACTGTGGACGCTAGAGCGACGCCAGCGCGGCCTTTGGATCTGTCATCGCGTCAGCGACATAGCGCATGAAGCCGGCCGCAGTTCCGCCATCGCAAACCCGGTGGTCGAAGCTCAGTGTCATCTCGCAGATGGAGCGGACCTTGATCTTGCCATTGACCACCCATGGCTTCTCGACGATGCGCCCAAGCCCCAGGATGGCAGCTTCCGGGTAGTTGATGATGGCCGCGGAGCCGTCAACATTGAACACGCCATAGTTGTTGATGGTGAAGGTGCTGCCGGACAGGTCGGCAACGCCCGCTTTGCCCTCGCGCGCCACCGAAGCCAGCCGAGCGAACTCGGCCGACAGTTCCTTGGCATTCAGCTTGTGGGCATCGCGCACATTGGGCACAACCAGGCCGCGGTCGGTCTGGGCGGCGAAGCCAAGGTTCACGCCCTCGAAGAGGGTATGGCGCAATCCACCATCAGCCTCAACGTCGATGCGGCTGTTCAGTTCCGGGAAACGCTGCAATCCGGCCACAGCGAAGCGGGCGACCAGCGCCATGACGCTCGGGGCCTGGCCGTCTGCCTCCTTGATCTTCGAACGCAGCTTCAGCAGCTTGGTGACGTCGACATCCACCCACACGGTCGCTTCGGGGATCTCCCGGCGCGACGTGCTCATCGCGTTGGCGATGGTCTTGCGCACGCCCGAAAGCACCTGTGAGGAAGCTACAGGCAGGCCGGTCTTCGCATCAGCTTCCCCAGTTTGGGCCACCGGCACCGCAACCGAGGCCGAAGCTGAGGCTGCGGGAGTTGGCATCGGCGCTGCAGGTGTTGCCGGTTCAGGCTGCACCGCATCGGCTGACAAGGCGGCTTCCACGTCTGTGCGCAGAATCAGCCCTTCTGGACCGGTGCCCTTAACCGTGGTGATGTCCAATGCGTTGTCACGAGCCAGCTTGCGTACCAGCGGGTTGATCACGCGCACCGCTTCAGCTGGTGCCTGGACCGCGGCCGACGCGACCCCTGAGCGCGGCTTGCGCCGGCGGCTGGTCTTGCGCTGGGCAGAGGAGGTGCCGTAGCCAATGAGCACATTTCCGCTGCCTTCATCGGATTCTGCATCATCCTCGGCAGGAACCTGGGTGCCGGCGCGCTCTTCCTCGCGGTAGGACTGGGCACGTTCGGCTTCTTCGCCGGCAGGGGCCGCAGCGTCTTCACCGCCGGTGTTCACCGAAATGAAAGGCTCGTCCACCAGCATCATCTGGCCGGCATCCCCATGCAAGGTGGAGACGACACCTTCGAATGGGCAAGGGATTTCCACCAGCGACTTCGCGGTTTCCACCTCTGCAATGGGCTGGTCGACCGCAACGACGTCACCGGCGGCAACCATCCAACGCACCAGCTCGGCTTCGGTCAGCCCTTCGCCAAGGTCTGGCAAGAGGAAAGTCTTGATACTCATTTACGCCTCCCACTGAAGCTGGTCAACTGCGTCGAGAATTCGTTCGGCGCTTGGCAGATGGAACTTCTCCAGCGTTGGTGCCGGATAAGGAATATCGAATCCAGTCACGCGGAGCACCGGAGCCGCCAACGAGTGGAAGCAGCGTTCCTGCACCCGGGCTACGATTTCGCTGGCTACCGAGGCGAAGCCCTGGGCTTCGGCGACCACGATGGCCCGACCGGTCTTGCGGACCGATGCGCAGACGGTCTCGTCATCGAATGGCACAATGCTGCGGATGTCCACTACTTCCAGGCTGATGCCTTCCTCGGCTGCCAGCTTGGCGGCTTCCATTGCGGTGGAAACGCTTGGACCATAGGTGATGAGCGTGGCATCGCTGCCCGGGCGGGCGATGCGTGCCTGCCCCTCGGTCGTGGCGCTCTTCTTTGCCTCGTACTGTTCGGCCAGTTGCCCAAGGTCAACCTGCTCCTTGGACCAGTACAGCTTCTTCGGCTCGAAGAAGACCACCGGATCATCCGAATCGATGGCTTCGCGCAGCATCAGGTAGGCGTCCTCGACGCACGAGGGGGTGAAGACCTTCAGGCCCGGGGTGTGCGCGTAGTAGGCTTCCGAGGAATCGCAGTGGTGCTCCACGCCGCCGACGCCGCCGGCGTAAGGAATGCGGATCACCATTGGCAGGTTCAGCTTGCCCTGGGTGCGGTTGCGCATCTTGGCAACATGCGAAGCGATCTGCTCGAAGGCCGGGTAGGCGAACGCATCGAACTGCATCTCGATGACCGGTCGCATGCCGTTGATGGCCATGCCGACGGCCATGCCGACGATGCCGGATTCGGCCAGCGGGGTGTCGAAGCAGCGCTCGGAGCCGAAGCGTGCGGTCAGGCCATCGGTGATGCGGAAGACACCGCCGAGGGTTCCCACATCCTCTCCGAAGATCACTACCGAGTCATCGGCAACCAGCGCATCGGCCAAGGCGGTATTCAGCGCCTTGCCGAACGTCACCGGCTGGTTCTCGTTGGCAGCCTTTGCTGCGGCTCGTGCGGTGGCAGCGCTGACGTTCGGGTTCACGCGCGAAGTAGTGGCAGTCATCCTAGGCTTCCTCACGGTCTAGTTCGTCGACAAGAATGGCTTGCTGTTCCGCAAGCTGCGGGCTCTTGGCCGAGTACACATGCTCGAACAGCTCGCGTGGATCGGTGTTGGCTTCCTGGTTCATGCCATCGCGCAGGGTCTTGGCAACGGCTTCGGCATCCGCAGTGATCTTGGCGGCGGTCTCATCGGTCAACAGACCTGCATCATCCAGGTATGCCTTCATCCGGGTCACCGGATCCTTGGCGATCCATTCCTGGACTTCGGAGTCCTCGCGGTAGCGCTTGTCGTCATCGGCATTGGTGTGCGCCTGCATGCGGTAGGTGTGGGCCTCGATCAGCAGCGGGCCGTTGCCCTCGCGGGCCATGCGCACCGCGCGGGTCATGATGGCCATCAAGGCCATCAGGTCGTTGCCATCCACGCGCTCGCCGGCCATGCCGTAGCCGACAGCCTTGTGAGCCAAGGATGGGGCTGCGCTCTGCTGCGAGAGCGGAACCGAGATGGCGTACTTGTTGTTCTGCACGAAGAAGATCACCGGCAGGTTGAAGACCGCTGCGAAATTCAGCGCTTCGTGGAAGTCGCCCTCGCTCGTGGCGCCATCGCCGCACATCGCCACGACAACGGTGTCTTCGCCGCGCAGCTTGGCAGCGTGTGCAACACCCACTGCGTGCAGCAGCTGGGTGGTGAGCGGAGTGGACATCGGTGCGCAGTTATAGGCCTTCGGGTCATAACCGCAGTGCCATTCGCCGCGGAAACTGGTCATGACTTCCATCGGTGCAACGCCTTTGGTCAGCACCGCTACGGTGTCGCGGTAGGTCGGGAAGAGCCAGTCGTTCTCGCCCAGGCACAATGCTGCCGCGATCTGGCAGGCTTCCTGTCCATGGCTGGAGGGATAGACCGCCATGCGGCCCTGGCGGACCAGCGCGGAGTTCTGGTCGTTGACGCGTCGGCCGGTGACCAGGGCAGCGTAGGCTTCGAGCAGCCGGGCCGGGCTCGGCAGCGGGTACTCGTGGCCCGGTTCAGTGCCTTGCTGATCCTCTGGGCGCAGGGTTCCGTCCGGGTTCAACAGGTTGATCATGTGGCGTGCTGGCAGCATGTAGTCTTCAGGGGTAATCCCGAATTTCTTGCTGACCTCAGAGATGCGATCCGCATGCGCTTCAGTGCTCATGTTCTCCCACCTTTCGTGGTTCTGGCTGGTCCATGAGCACAACAGCTTGTGACTCACTTCACCTAAACATCATTTGCAATCAATTATGGGTATGAGTGGCATTCTGTATCCAGTCCGGCGGGGAATCGTGGAAAGTTGCGAATAGTATCCGTATACTCGTAGACGAAAAGTGTCAATAGATTGTGTTTGGAATAGAGACGTCCGGCACGTCAACAAGGAGAATCAATGGCCGCGGAAGCGGAGCTAAAACTCGATGATGTCGATCATGCGATCCTCGCGGAGCTGACCAGCGACGGACGCCAGTCGGTCACCACCGTGGCGCAAAAGGTGCACGTATCGCGGGCCCACGCCTACTCGCGTATCGCAAAGCTCCAGGATTCCGGGGTGATTACCCGGTATACGGCGGTGATTGATCCGGTCAAGGCGGGACTCAAGGCCAGCGCCTACGTGACATTGAAACTCCGCCAGCATTCCTGGCGCGAGTTGCGTGACCATCTGGCATCGATTCCCGAGGTGCACCATGTGGGCTTGGTCGGCGGCAATTTCGACGTGATCCTGCTGGTGCGCGCCAAAGACAATCTGGACCTGCGCCGTGTGGTCTTTGAGCAATTGCAGTCATTGCCAACGGTTCTGGATACGCAGACCCTGCTGATTTTCGAAGACACCGACACCCGATAGCCGGCTCGTTTAACGCACGAGAAGAGCACCTGGATGCCACCAGGTGCTCTTCTCGTGTTTGCTGGGAAACTACTTCTTGCCAGTGAACACCGGCTTGCGCTTCTCCTGGAAAGACTTGAATCCTTCGGCGTAATCAGCGGTGTCGCACAAGGCTGCCTGCGCCCGGTTTTCGGTGCGCATCGAGTTCCACAGGCCTACCCGCTGGTCGCGGATTTCCGCAACCAGCTGCTTGGACGCGACGAAGGCCTGGGTGGCCCCCTGGGCCACCTTGGCGACGATCTCCTCGCCGCGTTCGGCCAATTCCTCCGCCGGGAAGGCGCGGGAGAACAGGCCCGAACGCACAGCTTCGGCACCGGAAATCAGCTCGGCGGTGTAGATCATGTCCAAGGTGCGGTGAGCCCCGAGCCGCTCGGTGAACAGCCAGTGTCCCCCGGAGTCCAAGGTCGCGCCCAAGTTAGCGAACGGCGAGCCGATCTTGGCGTTCTCCGCAACGTACACCACGTCGGTGGCCACAGCCAGGCCGAGGCCGACACCCAGGCAAGCGCCCTGCACGAGGGCGAAGGTGGGAGCCGGGAAGCTGGACATCTTCTCCAGCAGCGGCTGCACCTTACCGTCGAGGTAGCCGATGACGTCGTCATCTGCCGGGTTGACTCCTGAGATATCGCGTCCGGCGCAGAAACCGCGGCCTTCGCCGGAAAGCACCAGGGCGCGGACCTCTCCGGTGTCCACGGCCGCCGCGGCCTTGTCATAGGCCTCGGATAATTCGGCCAGTGCCACCTCGTCCAGGGAATTCATCTTCTGCGGCGCGTTGAGCACCACGCGTGCGATTGAATCGGCAATCGTCAGTTCGATCATGGATTCGTCCTGGCCTTTCTAGGCGTCGAAGTCGACGCTCAGCTTCTCGCTGGTCGGGTGCGACTGGCAGGTCAGCACGTAGCCAGCCTCGACTTCCTCGGGTTCCAGCGCGTAGTTCTCGGCCATGGTGACCGTGCCGCAGGTGACCTTGGCACGGCAGGTGCCGCACACGCCGCCGGCGCAGGCGAACGGAACGTCCGGGCGGACGCGCAGTGCGGCGTTCAGCACGGTTTCGTTGGCGCGCACCGGTGACTTGACTTCGCCCTTAAGGCCATCGAGGTTGAAGCTGATCTCATAGCTTTCCTCGTTCTCGTCCACCTCGACCGGGCGGCCGATATGCCCTTGCGGCTTGGTCGGCTCACCGGTGGTGAACAGCTCGAAGCGGACCTTTTCCGCGGGAACATCCAGGCTGGTTAGCTGGTCGCGGACCAGCTGGACGAGCTCGAAGGGGCCGCAGAGGAACCATTCGTCCACGTTCGGCGCCTGGACCACGTTGGTCAGCAACGTGGTGAGCTTCTCTGCGTCGATGCGGCCGGAGAGCAGCGGCGAGATGCGCTGTTCGCGGCTGAGTACGTGGTGCAGCGCCAGACGCGATGGATAGCGGTCCTTCAGGTCAGCCAATTCCTCAAGGAACATGACGTCCATGGCTGCCTTGTTCGCGTAGATCAGGTCGAAGCGGGTGTGGTCATTGGCTTCCAGGATCGTGCGGGCGATGGCCAGCACCGGTGTGATGCCGGAGCCGGCGGCCACGGCCACGAAGCGGTCCTGGGCTTTGGTGTCGATGGTCGATGGATCGTTGATCTCCGTGAGCTTGTGCTTGGAAATGAAAGCACCAGCGGGGCTCATCACGTCGATCTGGTCGCCCGCAGCCAGGGATTCGTTGGCCCAGGTGGAGAACAGGCCTCCGAGGTCGCGCTTGATCGCTACCTTGATCTCATCCCCGGTTGGAGCGGCGCAAATGGAGTAGGAGCGGCGCAGCTCGACGAGTTCGCCCTCGGCGTTGGGAATTTCCTTGCGCAACGCCACGTACTGGCCTGCAACGTAGTCGTATTCATCGCTCAGTTCCGCAGGAATGGCGAAAGTGACTTCGATTGAGTCCTTGGTCAGCCGGCGCACGTTCGAGACAGTGAGCCGATGGAAGGACGCCCGGCGTCGGGTGGGTGTGGTTTGTTCGGTCATGAGAGCACCTTGAAGTAGTCGAAGGGTTCCAAGCAGTCTTTGCAGGTGTAGAGCGCCTTGCAGGAAGTCGAGGCGAACCGGGCCAGCTCACGCGTGTTCAGCGAGTGGCACCGCGGGCACTTCACGCTCATGCCGAGGGTGACGCGGCCTGCGTGGCCCTTGCCGGTGGGTGGAGCGATCCCGTACTCTTCGAGCTTGCTCTTCCCCTCCTCGGTCATCCAATCGGTTGACCACGCTGGGGTCAGCACCAGCTTGACATCAACCTTTTCATATCCGGCATCGCCGAAAACGGCGTACAGGTCTTCATTGATGGCATCCATCGCCGGGCAACCTGAATAGGTTGGGGTGATGACCACCTGCACGGTTCCGTCCTCGGCCATATTCACTTCACGAAGGATTCCCAGGTCTGCAATGGACAGCACCGGGATTTCCGGGTCGGTCACTTTGGACGCGATAGCGAACAGATCCTTGGCGTCAGCGATCGTTTTGCTCAAGACTGCTTCCCCCTTATTCGGGCAAAAGTTGCGTAATTACCAGCTGGCACCGGGGTGCTTGCGGGCGAGAACTTGCATCTCCGCCAACAGGTAGCCCAGGTGTTCGGAGTGCTCGCCACGGCGGCCGTAGGCCATGGCCTGACCGGTGGAAGGGATCTCCAAGCCGGCTGCGTCCAGTACCGCGGTGATTTCTTCTTCCCACGCGGAGCGCAGGGTGGAAGGCAGCACGGCGATGCCCTCAAGGTTCTGGTGAACTTCTTCATCGCGGAACATCTCGTCGACGTACGGCCACAGGATTTCCAGGGCGTGGCGCATCTTGGCGGCCGATTCCTCGGTGCCCTGGCCCAGGCGGATGGTCCACTGGATGGCGTGGTCGCGGTGGTAGTCGACTTCCTTGACTGCCTTGGCCGAGATGGCGGCCAGGGTTTCATCCTTGGATTCGGTCAGCTGCTTGTACAGCAGGTTCTGGAAGATCGAGACGATCAGCTGGCGGATGATGGTGACGCCGAAGTGGCCGTTGGGCTGCTCGACGATCCACAGCGAGGTGAATTCCTCTTCCTCGCGCCAGTAGGCCAGATCGTCCTCGGTCTTGTCCCACGCCAGCCCGGCGTAGGTAAGGAAGGAGCGGGCGTGGCCCAGGACGTCCAGTGCAATGTTGCCCAGGGCAACGTCTTCTTCCAGCTCGGGAGCGCGGGAAATCCAGTGCGACATGCGCTGCGCCAGGATCAGGGCGTCATCGCCCAGGGTCAGTGCGTACTGCGCGACTTCTTCGCTCGGCTTGACGCCGTCCACAGCGATGTCTTCCGGGCGCAAGGCGTTGCCCGGGGTGACGCGGGTGGCCGAAGCCAGCGCATCACCGAAGCTGTCGAGGGCTTCGTCGAGTTCTTCGTGCTTCACAGGTGCTTCACTCCCTCGCTGGCCTTGTAATAGGTCGCGTGGCGGTAGTCCTTGCCCTGCGGGGATTCGAAGAAGGCGTCCTTCTCATCAGGGTCGGAGCTGATGATGTCGGTGGACTTCACAACCCACAGGGACACGCCTTCGTTGCGACGGGTGTACAGATCACGGGCGTTGCGCACGGCCATCTGGGCATCCGGCGCATGCAGGGATCCGGCGTGGACGTGCGAGAGTCCACGAGATGAACGGACAAATACTTCCCACAGGGGCCAATTGCTCTGTTGGCTCATGCTAGGCAACCTCACTTTGTGCTTGTTTTGCTGCGTATGCTGCGGCGGCTTCACGGACCCAGGCGCCCTCGCGGTGCGCTTCGCGTCGGCGTTCCATGCGCTGCGCGTTCACTGGGCCGTTGCCCTTGATCACTGCCATGAATTCGTCCCAGTTCAGATCCTTGTGGATCCACTGCTTCTTTTCTTCATCGAAGTGCAGCTCCGGGTCCGGCAGGGTCAGGCCGAGAACCTTGACCTGTTCGGCGATCATGCCGACGAAACGCTGGCGCAGTTCGTCGTTGGAGAAGCGCTTGATCTTCCAAGCCATGGACTGCTGGGAGTTCGGCGACTGCTCATCTGGCGGGCCGAACATCATCAGGGCTGGCTCGTAGAAGCGGTTGATGGCATCCTGGGCCATCTTCTTCTGCGCTTCGGTGCCGCGCGAGAGCGAGAGCAGGATCTCGAAGCCCTGGCGCTGGTGGAAGGATTCTTCCTTGCACACGCGGACCATGGCACGGCCGTAGGGGCCGTAGGAAGCACGGCACAGCGGAACCTGGTTGGCGATGGCCGCCCCATCGACCAGCCAGCCGATAGCACCCATGTCCGCCCATGTGCGTGCGGGGTAGTTGAAGATCGAGGAGTACTTGGCCTTGCCGGAGAGCAGCTGCTCGTTGTACTCGTCGCGGGTGGTGCCCAAGGTCTCGGCGGCCGAATAGAGGTAGAGGCCGTGACCGGCTTCGTCCTGCACCTTGGCCATCAGAATGGACTTGCGCTTCAGCGATGGAGCGCGGGTAATCCAGTTCGCTTCAGGCTGCATGCCGATGATTTCGGAGTGCGCGTGCTGCGAGATCTGGCGGCTGAGGGTCTTGCGGTACTTCTCAGGCATCCAGTCGCGTGGCTCGACGCGGGAGTCCTGATCGATCAAGGCGTCGAAACGCGCTTGGGACTGCTCTTCTTCGTAGCTCGGGACGGCACTCAGTCCCGGCTCCTGCGGTGTGGTCGGGGCCATGGGTTCACCTCATCGAAAACAAATTACATACTGACCGTTCGTTCAGTATGTCAGAGTGCGCTCGATCACGTCAACATGAACCCGCCTCCAGGCGCAACAAAACCCCGGGAAAGATTTCCCGGGGTTTGCGAAAGCTGGGGCTTAGGCGTTGACGAGCACCTTGTCCGCCTTCTTGCCCTTGAAGATCAGCGCATCAAGCGAGATCCGGCCAGGGCCCACCAGAAGCAGCGCCAGTGCGCCGGCAGCCAGTGCCAAGACGAGCTCGAAGCCGCCATTTTCCACGAAGACTCCACCTGCAGCGTGAACCATGAACAGCGCGACGATCATCTGCACCCCCAACAGGCCTGCGAACACGCGAGTCAGCAGACCGAGGATAATCGCGGCACCACCAGCGATCTCCAAGGTTGCAGCCAGCGGGGCAAGCAGGTTGGCGGCAGGAACACCCATCTGCCCAAAGGCAGCGGTAGTCCCCTCGATGGTGAACTGGAAGTACTTCTGCCAGCCGTGGGCCAGGAAGAGGAAACCGAAAGCAAAGCGAAGCAGGGTGCGGGCAGCGGTCTGCAGGCCTGCGCTATTTTCCAGAGCGGACATTAGTGAACTCCTAAGGATTGAGATGCAGGGACAAGTCCCATTCATTTATTGCCCCAACCCTATTGGAAAATTAGTTGAAACTTCAATAATATGAAGGGATTTGCCGCGTAAGCTTTGTCACGAAAAAACCGTGCTGCCCGCAACCAGATTCAACTAGTTGCGGACAGCACGGTTTCCGGCCGGCTGTGCGGCTGCTGCCTAGAGGACCTTGGACAAGAAGTCCTGGGTGCGCGCCTGCTGCGGATTGCCGAACAACTGTTCAGGCTCGCCCTGCTCGCAGACAACTCCGTCAGCCATGAAGACCACCCGGTCGGCTACTTCACGTGCGAAGCCCATCTCGTGCGTCACCAGGACCATGGTCATTCCGGTATCGGCGAGCTCCTTGATGACCTGCAGCACTTCGCCGACCATCTCGGGATCGAGAGCGCTGGTCGCCTCGTCGAAGAGCATGATGCCCGGAGCCATAGCCAGCGCGCGGGCGATCGCCACACGCTGCTTCTGGCCGCCGGAAAGCGAGGCCGGACGGGCGTTGGCCTTCTCGCGCAGGCCAACGCGTTCCAAGAGCTCCAGGGCACGCTCCCGCGCTTCGGCCTTGCCCATCTTCTTGAGCTCGACCGGCGCCAGCATGATGTTCTCTGCGACGCTCATATGAGGGAACAGGTTGAAGTGCTGGAACACCATGCCCACATGGCGGCGCACCTCGTTGATATCCACCTTCGGATCGGTGACATCGAAGCCGTCCACGACGACCTTGCCTGAGGTGATGTCCTCGAGCTTGTTCAGGCAACGCAGCAAGGTGGACTTGCCGGACCCCGACGGTCCGATCACGCACACCACTTCGCCTTCGCGCACGTCCATGTCGATGCCCTTGAGCACATTGTTGGACCCGAAGGACTTGTGCAGGTCCTTGACCTGGATCTTCACGTTGTCGCTTTGCACGGTTGAGGTGCTCACTTGTTGAACCTCCGATCGGCATAATTTGCCAACTTGGTCAGCGCCATGATGGCGATGAAGTAGATGATGCCGACGATCAGCAGGGTTTCAGTGACACGGAAGTTCGCCGCGTAGATCTGCTGGCCCTGGTAGAGCAGCTCTGTGAAGCCGATAGCCAGCAGCAGCGAGGAGTCCTTCAGGCTGATGATCAGCTGGTTGATCAGCGACGGGGTCATCATCTTGAAGGCCTGCGGGATCACGACCTTCTGCATCGACTTCCCGTAGCCCAGGCCCAGCGAACGGGACGCTTCGAGCTGGCCTGGATCCACCGATTGGATACCGCCGCGAACAATTTCGGCGACATAGGCGCCGGCGTTCAGGGACAGCGTCAGCACACCAGCAGTCCAGACGCTGATCTCCCAGCCGGTCACCTGCGGAAGGCCGAAGTAGAACATGAATGCCCAGAGCAGCAGCGGGGTGCCGCGGAAGATGTTCACGAAGGTCGTGGCGATGCCGCGCAGCACGATGTTCCCGGAGATCTTCATGAATCCGAAGATCAGGCCCAACGCCATCGCGATGGCGAAGGAAATCGCTGTCACCAGCAGGGTGTGCCACAAACCGGTCATCAGCGCCGGCATGGACTTGACCAGCAGATCGAAGAAGTTGCTCGGTTGCGCCGCGGTCGGATCGGCAAGGTAGGAGTCCAGGATCTGCTGGTACTCTCCGCTGGCCTTCAGCTCGGCCAGCCCGTCATTGAAGGCCGCCAGCAGCGCGGTGTTCTCGCCCTTGTTCACAGCGAAGCCGTAGGAACCGCCAGGAACCTTGTCGGTGACGGTCTTCAGGCCATTGCCCTGGGCGATGCCGTAGGCCAGCACCGGGTAGTCATCGAAAACGGCAACGGCGGAGCCGGCCTTGACCGATTCGTACATGGTGGCCGACTGATCCAGGGACTTGACCTGGAAGCCGTATTCCTTGGCAATGGACTTGGCGTAGGTCTCGCCCTCGGCGCCGGTCTTGGCGACAACGGTCTTGCCCTTCAAGTCCTCATAGCTGGTGATCTCGTCATTGTTCGCAGCGACAGCCATCTGGACGCCGGACTCGAAGTAGGGCTCGGAGAAGTCGTAGATCTCCTTGCGCTCGTCGGTAATCGACATGCCGGCGATCACGCCGTCCACCTGGTTGGAGGAGAGGGCTGCCAACGCGGCGTTGAAGCCCAAGGACCTGATTTCGACTTCAAATCCCTGGTCTTCGGCAATGGCGCGCAGCAAATCCATGTCGATACCGGTCAGCTCGCCGTTCTGGCGGAACTCGAACGGCGCGAACGTCGTATCCGTGCCGATGACATAGGTTTGGCCCTCGACGCTTTCACTGCCTTGGGCCAGGGCCGACGGTGCGCCCACGACCAATGCCATCAAACCGATGGCAGCCGCGGCTATCCACCTGGCCAGGCGCCCGGCGGGGGCAGCTGTTCTTTTCTTTTCCACTGATGAATCGCTTTCTCGTGCTGAAGGGCGAATGGCCCAAGGTGCAGATGATACGTTCTGCCTGCAAGCCTAGGACGAATAAAGCCTAGCCGGTACCCCACGACTCGCCTGCACTTGCATCGTTACCGGTTTGAAACCGCGGTTCTGTCCGCGCTGAGCATAGCTACCCCCGCAAGCATCGGCGGTGGGATTGAATAGTGGTATGACTCCTGAATCATTGACCGCAAATGCTCCTCGTGCCGCGAAGCTGCCCACCACCCGCAGCTTCCACGGCGACGACTTCATTGACAACTACGAATGGCTGCGCGAGAAATCCAACCCGGAGGTCATCGCCCACCTGACCGCGGAGAACGAGTACACCGACGCCATTACCGCTGGCCAGCAGCCGTTGCGCGATGCCTTGTTCAGCGAGATCAAGGACCGCACCGTTGAAACCGACCTGTCGGTTCCGGTGCGCCGACGCGGCTGGTGGTACTTCACCCGTTCGGCCGAAGGCAAGCCCTACACGATCCAGTGCCGTGTCAAAGCCTCGGACACCGGGGACCTGGTGGCCGACTGGACGCCCCCGGTCATCGACCCGGAAACCGCGCTGCCTGCCGAAGAGGTGCTGCTCGACGGCAACGCATTGGCCGAAGGGCAGCCGTTCTTCTCGCTCGGCGGCATGGCCCTGAATGAGGACGGCAACCTGCTCGCCTACTGCGTCGACAATGCCGGCGATGAACGGTTCACCCTGTTCATCAAGGACCTGGAAACCGGCAAGCTGCTGGAAGACACCATTGAAGGGGTGTTCTACGGGCTGGCCTTCTCCCCGGATTCTTCAACGATCTTCTATACGGTAGTTGACGAGACTTGGCGGCCGCACCAGATCCGCGCCCACCGGCTGGGCACCCTCCCAGCGGACGACAAGATCATTTTCGAAGAGACTGATCCAGGCATGTGGCTCGGCTTCGATCTGAGCCCGGACCGCAAGACGCTGATGATCTCCAGCGGCAACTCCGAATTCGCCGAAACCAGCATGCTGGACCTGCTCGATCCTTCGGCGGCAGTAGCCCTGCTGGTGCCGCGCAGCTTGCGCCTGCTGCACGGAATCGATCTGATGCCGGGCGCTGGCCAGGCGTTAATCACCCACGACCATGAAGCACCGAACAATATGGTGTCGCTGGCTTCCGTGAATCAGCTGGGAGAGAACACCGACCCCGCCCAGTGGCGCACCGTGGTGGCCCATGAGGACACCGTCAAGATCGAAGGCACGGCAATTACCGGTTCGCACGTGGTGCTCTCGGTTCGCCGCGACACCTGCGAGCGCGTCCAGCTGCTTGCCTTGGACGGCTTGGGTACCGAAGCCCAGCAGCCGGCCATTGAACCGGACTTCGAGGATGAGCTGTTCACCGCCTCGGCGACCTTCGCCGAATTGGAGGCGCCGTTGATCCGCATCGGCTATACCGCTGACTTCACCCCCGCACGCGTCTACGACCTGTGGCTGGAAGACCAGTCGCTGGTGCTGCGCAAGCAGACTCCGGTGAACAACTTCGACCCGGCCAAGTACCTGTCCACGCGCGAGTGGGCCACCGCGGCCGATGGCACCAGGATTCCCTTGACCATCATGCGCCGGGCCGACCTGGATACCTCGGTTCCCCAGCCGGTGCTGATCTACGGCTACGGCTCCTACGAGGCTTCCATGGATCCTGGTTTCGGCATCCCCCGCTTGAGCGTGCTGGATCGCGGCGTGGTCTTTGTCATCGCCCACGTGCGCGGCGGCGGAGAGCTCGGCCGCAACTGGTACCTGCAGGGCAAGAAGCTGCACAAGAAGAACACCTTCACCGACTTCATTGATTCCACCATGTACCTGCTCGATTCCGGCTGGGCCGATCCGCAGCGCATCGCCGCTCTGGGCGGTTCGGCCGGCGGACTGCTGATGGGAGCCATCGCGAATATGGCCCCGCAGCTGTACACGGCGATCATCGCACAGGTGCCTTTCGTCGATGCGTTGACCTCCATCCTTGATCCAGAGCTGCCGCTGTCGGCCTTGGAATGGGAAGAATGGGGCAACCCGATCGAGAGCAAGGAGGTCTACGACTACATGAAGTCCTACAGCCCTTACGAAAATGTCACGGCACAGGACTACCCGAAGATCGCTGCGGTCACCTCGCTGAACGACACCCGTGTACTGTACGTAGAGCCAGCCAAATGGGTGGCCAAGCTGCGTGAAATCGGCACCGGGCAGGAACCGATTGTGCTGAAGACCGAGATGGATGGCGGGCACGGCGGCGCGTCGGGGCGCTACGAGTCCTGGAAGTCCCGTGCGTGGGACTATTCCTTCGCCTTGGATGCGCTGGGATGTACTGAAGAAATCTGACAACCGGAGGAACGGCGGCCATGCACCACATCAAGATCAGCGACTACCGCAACGACCCTGCGGTACGCCGCTTGCTGGTGCTGGCCGCCGAACCTGCCAGCGAGCAGGCGCTTGAAACGCTGCTCGATGGATGCGAAGGACTAGAGGTCCTTGCCAGCACGACTGCCTCAGGCGACGTCACGGCACTGGCTGCATACCGGCACAGCGATAGCTACGCGATCTGCGTCGAATATCTTGCCGTCGATCCAGCACTGCAAGGACAGGGTCTGGGCTCCGCCCTGCTGGCTGGACTGCGCGACACCTATCAGAAGAACATCTGGGCCACCACCGATGATGATGCGGTGGGCTTCTACCGTGCGCTCGGTTGCCTCGTCTCGCCGTCGGCTGCCGACCCGCGCTGGCCGGAGGCCCAGCGGTACCTGTGCACCTTGCCCTGCTACCCGCTGCTGACCAGCCAGCCGGAAGAAGATCCGGGATACGAGGCTGTCGGCGGCGAACTGATGCGCGGACTGATCGCGATTGCCGAACCGACCGAACAGTGGGCCAAGGACTTCCACCGCCTGCGCGATCAGATCGCCGATGCACTGGGTTCCACCGCGCTGGCCATTGAGCACACCGGTTCCACGTCCGTTCCAGGCCTTCCAGCCAAGCCGATCATCGACATCATCTTGCTGGTCCCCGATGCGAACCAGGAAGCGTCCTACGTCCCAGCGCTGGATTCCACCGGCATCATTCTCTGGCACCGCGAACCCGGGTGGTACGGCCACCGCATGCTCAAGCCGGTTGCCGGTTCATTGCTTCCCGAAGCCAATATCCATGTCTTCAGCGCGGGAAGCCCCGAGTACCTGCGGCACCTGATTTTCCGCGAGCATCTGAAACACAACGAAACTGACCGCCTGGCATATGCCTCGGTCAAGCGGAACGCTGCCCGTGCGCTGGCTGCGAGCGATGGCGAAAATGGACTGGTCATGGACTACAACCGGATCAAGGAGCCGTTCATCCTCGACGTGCACCAGCGAATTTTCACCCGCTAGTTCTCCTGTTTGCCCTCGCTGAAACAGTACCGCCAAAACGCTCGCCTAACTTGACTTAGCTCACATAATGTTATTACCTAATGATCGTTCGGTAAATAATTCGGCGAAGGAAGATGATGAGCGAAACGCAGGTAGAGAATTCGGTCCCGCACGCCATTCTTCACAATGACTACGCCACGCAGTGGATGGGAATCGAAGTCGTTGAGGTCTCCGACGGCCACGCTGTCATCACCATGACGCTCCGGCAGGAAATGCTCAACGGTTTCGGCATTGGCCACGGCGGGATGATCTTCGCTCTGGCCGACACTGCGTTCGCACTGAGCTGCAATCCGCAGGCAGGCTCGGATGAGACCATCACTGTCGCGTCCGGTGCCGACGTCAACTTCCTCAAGCCAGCCATTCCCGGACGAGTGCTGACTGCCACCGGCAACCGTGTCTCGCAGCAAGGCCGCAGCGGGATCTACGACATCAAGGTGACCCAGCCAGCGGGCGACGGCTCAATCGAAACCGTCGCAGAGTTCCGCGGACGTTCGCGCACCGTCCCGAAACCAAAGAACCGCTAAGCACCCAGCCCACTCGACACGAAAGTTCCAGCATGTCCCAGAACACCGACCGCGACAGCCTTCCGAATCCGCTTGATCCAGAAGAAACCATGAGCCGTGAGCAGATCGAAGCGATCCAGCTGACCCGCTTGAAGGAAACTCTGCACCATGCCTACAACAACGTGCCGTACTACAAGGCGAAGTACGATGCCGCTGGCGTGCACCCCGATGATCTGAAGGAACTGAGCGACCTCGCCAAGTTCCCCTTCACCGACAAGGAAGATCTGCGCAAGAACTATCCATTCGGCATGTTTGCCGTTCCGCAGCATGAGGTCGCCCGCATCCATGCTTCCTCGGGCACCACCGGACAGCCCACCGTGGTTGGGTACACCAAGAAGGACCTGGAAGACTGGGCCAAGCTCGGCGCCCGTTGCCTGCGCATGGCCGGGGTCAAGCCAGGCTGGAAGGTCCACAACGCCTACGGCTACGGGCTGTTCACCGGCGGCCTGGGTGCGCATGCCGCAGCCGAGTACCTTGGCGCCACCGTCATCCCCATGTCCGGAGGCCAGACCGACAAGCAGATCTCGCTGATCCAGGACTTCGAGCCTGACGCGATCCTCTGCACTCCGACCTACCTGCTGACCATTGGCGATGCCATGCAGCGCAAGGGCCTTGATCCGCGATCCACCTCGCTGAAGGTGGCCGTGCTCGGCGCCGAGCCGTGGACCGAAGAGATGCGCCACGAGCTGGAAGAGATGTTCAACATCACCGCCTGCGATATCTACGGCCTCTCCGAGGTCATGGGCCCTGGCGTGGCTGGCGAATCCGGAGAACGCAAGGATGGCAGCCACATCTGGGAAGACCACTTCCGCCCGGAAATCATTGATGCCTTCGACGAGACCAAGGTGCTGCCAGATGGCGAGCACGGTGAACTGGTCTTCACCTCGCTGACCAAGCAGGCCCTGCCGATCATCCGCTACCGCACCCATGACCTGACCCGGCTGATGCCAGGCACCAGCCGCCCGGGCCACCGCCGCATGGGCCGCATCACCGGGCGCAGCGATGACATGATCATCCTGCGCGGCGTGAACTTGTTCCCAAGCCAGATCGAGGAACTGATCTTGAAGGTGCCGACCCTTTCGCCGCACTTCCAGCTGATCCTGACCCGTCCGGATCGCATGGACCAGCTGGCAGTCAAGGTGGAGCGCCGCAGCGAGGCGACCATCGAAGATGCAACCAACGGTGCCAAGGAACTGGCCAAGCTCATCAAGATCCATGTCGGCTCGTCCTGCGCCATTGACGTTGTCGAGCCGGAATCGCTGGAACGCTCCATGGGCAAGCTCAAGCGCATCTACGACATGCGCTCCAACTAGTCCCGGCCGGGACATGGGATAATGAAGTAATCATGGGACTTACCGATACTGCCAACCGTCCGGCCAAGCGTGGCCGCCCCGGATACGATCAAGAAGCCGTTTTGCGCATTGCTGTCGAGGCATTCAACGAATACGGCTACGACGCAACCTCCATGGGCAAGCTCGCCGACCGCCTGGGTATCAGCAAATCCGCGATTTACCACCATGTCCCGTCCAAAGAGGACCTGTTGAGGCTGGCCTTGGACGAAGCGCTGATTCCCCTGGAAGCAGTGATCGCCGAGGTCCGCTCCCATGAGGGCACCGCAGATGAACGCCTGGAATTCTTCCTGCGCGCGACGTTCCGGATCCTGCTGGACAAGCGTTCCTACGTGACCTTGCTGCTGCGACTGCGCGGCAACACTGAACTGGAGCGCCAAGCACTGCAGCGCCGCCGCGCCATGGACCGCCAGCTGGCGGAGCTGGTGACCGCCGCGCAGTCGGATGGCAAGTTGCGTGCCGATTTGGAACCACGGGCAACTGCAAGGCTGCTTTTCGGCTTGATCAACTCGGTGGTGGATTGGTACCGCGCCGACGGGCCCATCAACGGAACCGAACTTGAAGAGCAAGCCGTTTCCCTGCTCTTCAATGGCTTGCATACCGTGAACGCCTAGTTGCACGGCAAGGCTACGCGTTGGCTCCCGCCTTCCAGGTGGGAGCCAATGTCGTTAACCGGGTGCGGAGGCACCTGGATGTGGCGCATCCAACCTGGCAATCTTGCCATCCTCACAGAATTCACAGCTAGCATCGAAGGGGTGCTTCCAGCACCGGACATTCTCGATCAACCAAGTGAAGAGCGCTGTGGATTCCATCTTAGAAACCCTTTTCATGGCTACCGCCGACAGCAGTAGTTCCTTTGTCCAGATCCTGCTTTCTGCCGCGAGCATGCTGCTTGTCTTCGTCTCCGCGGCTCTGCTGGCGCACCGCAATGACCTGGGCTGGTGGACCCTGATTCTGGGCGTCTTCGTTGGCCCGGTCATTACCTCGATGCAGTTCGATCTACTGGGACTGATCTACGCCGTTCCGCTGCTGCTGATCGCCATCTTCGGCCTGTGGCGTTTCTCCCGCTTCGAGCTCAAGGGCAAATTCACCCGCGTGGTCACGAGCACTGCCGTGACGCCATGGTCCGCGCTCGGCCTGTTCGTGGGTTTGGTCCTGCTGGTTGCCCTGCGCTTCGGCCCGTTCCTGTTCAATGGCGGCTTCATGAGCGCAACCCCGGAAATCTGGGTCCTCTACTTCGCCGATGCGGCCATCTTCGCGTCATTTGTCATGGTTGCCCGCGGCGTGCGCGCCGGCTGGCTGGTGCTGGCCGTGGCTGCCGTTGCCGATCTGGTTGTCTACTTCCTGATCTCCCCGATGCTGGGCATGATGGGCCTGTTCGTCTTCATCGCCCTGGCCGCCGCGTACGGCTACTTCCTGTGGCGCGGCCTTCCTGCCCAGGCTGCCGAGCCGGTGCAGGTCGAGCTGGACGAGGAAGAGCTGGCCTTGCAAAAAGCCAAGCAGGCAACCATGGACAAGCTGAATGCCAAAACCGAAAAGTAGCTGAACCTAGAATGATCCCGCCCCAGTGTGAACTGGGGCGGGATCATTTTTTTGTGGCTAATTGCGCCAGCTGTCGTTCAGGTTCAGGGAACCGTCCGCATTCACGGTCGCGATGCGGTTGGCCCCTGATTCCCACGTGGCATTGCCGCTCTGGTCGTACTTGACGTACTTGTATTCGAACTGCGTTCCTGCCGGAAGGTCCACCGTTCCGCTCCAGCTCGGGTAGCTGGCAGCTGATAGCTGTGGCGCCTTGGCCGGATCCCAGCTGCCTAGTTCCGGTCGGTTGCCGACGATGCGGATGTTCTGCCCCCAGACGGTTTGGGCGGTGACCACGACGCTGACATCAGCGGTGTCTTCGACCGGATCCGGCGTTCCTGATCCGCCATCGGATACGGCACCGATGTGCAGGGCCATGGCACCGTAGGCAGGCAGTGTCGCGGTGAACTTGCCGTCGGCGCCCACAGTGATGGTCTTCGAGCAATCGCCTCCGGACACCACATCACAATAGGTGCCAGCGGCCAGCGAGCTGGTGTATTCGCGGGTGGTTGCCGCCGAGGTGTTGTTGATGGCTACGAATCCCTTATTGCCGCGGCCGTATGCGATCTGGTTGCCGCCATCGTCCCACCAATTGCTGACAGCCGCGTCGCCGACGGCGTTGTTGAAGCCCACCATTCCGGTGATTTCATCTTGCCGCTGTTCGCAGGTCCAGGCGGAGGAGTCGCAGTCGGCATTGGGTACCGATGCGTCACTGGCGCCCGGAGCGCCTGCATCCTTGTCGGTGAACGTGTATCCGGAATACACGGTGGGCGATCCGTAAGGCCAGGAGAGCATGAAAACATTGGCCAGCAGGTACTTGGCGCCCCACTTGTAGTTCATGGATTCGCCGTTGCGTTCGGTGTCGTGGTTGGTGACAAAAACCCCGGCCCGGTCGCTGGTGAGCTTGCCGTCGCCGATGAAGCGCAAGTTGGCGATTTGCGCGTCGAAATCATGCTTGAGCTGCCGCGCATAGTCGAATTCGTGCGAGTCGCCACTGCCGAGGTATTCGCTCTCCTGGATCGGTTCACCCGACGCCCCGATCACCTCGTGGACCCAGTACACGCCGGGGTTCTTCATCTTGGATTTGATGCCTTCGAGGTCCGTTGCGGGGATGTGCTTCGAGGCATCGATGCGGAATCCGGATACCCCAAGCGAGACTAGGTCATCGAGATAGTCGGCGATGTTTTGCTGGACGTAGCTGCTGGAGGTTTTCAGATCCTGCAAGCCCACAAGGCGGCAGTGCTGCACTTGCCAGCGGTCGGCATAGTTGGTGATGTTGGTGCGGCAATCGTTGAAGTCCTGGGCCGAATACTCTGGGAAGTTGTCATCGGAGAAAGCCGAGCCTGCGGTTCCAGTACCGGTCTGCCCGGCTCCGGTCATGTGATTGACCACGGCGTCTGCGATCACTTTCACGCCTGCGTCGTTGCAGCTTTTGACCATGGCGGAGAATTCCTCGCGGTTGCCCAGTTTCGAGTCCACCTTGTAGCTCACCGGCTGGTACGAGGTCCACCATGCAGTGCCGCGCAGGTGCTCAGCTGGAGGCGAGACCTGGACGTAGCCATATCCTGCTGGACCGATGCTGGACTCGCATTCCTGGGCTACCGAATTCCAGTTCCATTGGAACAGGTTGAGGATGACATCCTTGCCGTCGTTGGATGGGGTGGCGGCTTGGGCGGGTGCTGCGAACAACGGTGCGGCGAGCAGGGCGAGCGAGGCGCCGAGTGCTGCCACCGGCTTCACCGTCCTGGCTCCGTGCCGGCGTTGTGTTGATTTGGCGCGTGATGGCAAAAGTCCCACAGAAAAACTCCTTTGTTGTGATGATCGGGCTGCGATAGCTCGACGCGACAGCGTCGGGATCGCTCAACCACACGTTCCCCATCAACGCGTGACCTGCGACACAACTGTAAGCGTTTTCTTATCTCTCTCCAATAAGTAAATTTCTGTAAATACATTAAACCCGCGAAAATGTCCGCGTAAATTGCCCTAAAATTTTTTCACTCCGCGTCAAATCTTGCCAAAATTGGAAACGCTTTCATAGATATCCGGCAAAGCTGTCCTGGCTCCGAGCACGCAAAAGGGTGGATGCCGTGGTTGACGGCATCCACCCTTGCTGAAGTTGCGTTTTAGCCTTCGAAGTTGGCGTAGGTGAGGTTTTCTTTCTCCACCAAGGTCAAGACATCGTAGGTCGCGACAATCTCATCATTCTGGTTGTGCAAGATCGCATCCCATGCGACCTCGCCATATTCATCGGTGACTCGCGGCGTGATTTTCTTGGCCGTCAGGGTCACGCGGATTGAATCTCCGGCAGCCACCGGGGTGATGAAGCGCAGGGATTCCAATCCGTAGTTGGCCAGGACCGGTCCCGGAGCAGGCTCTACGAACAGCCCCGCGGCCCAGGAAACCAGCAGGTAGCCATGGGCCACGATGCCGGGGAAGAACGGATTGGCTTCCGCGGCGGCCTGGTCGGTGTGCGCGTAGAAGGTGTCACCGGTTTCGTTGGCGAATTCGGTGATCTTCTCCAAGCTGACTTCGCGCAGGTCCGAAGCGAAACCGTCACCAATCTTCAGCTCGGCCAGCGATTTGCGGAACGGGTGGACGTTCTCCGGCTTGCCGCCGAACTTCGGGCTGCCTGCCAGCGACTGCTGGGCGCCGGTATGCCAGACTCCGCTGAGCGCAGTGATCATGTTGGGCGAGCCCTGGACCGCGGTGCGCTGCATGTGGTGCTTGACCGAGCGGATGCCGCCGAGTTCTTCGCCGCCGCCGGCGCGGCCTGGGCCGCCGTGGACCAGGTGCGGAACCGGGGATCCGTGGCCGGTGGTGGACCGGGCGGTTTCGCGGTTCAGGATGTGCACGCGCCCGTGGTGGGCGGCGATGCCTAGGGACAGGGCACGCATGGATTCGGCGTCATTGGTGCACACGGTCGCGACCAGCGATCCGGCGCCCATGGCGGCGAGCTCCACTGCCTCCTCGACGCTGCCATAGCCGATGACTGAGCTGACCGGGCCGAACGCTTCGCGCGAGTGCACGATCGGGTTGCGCGCGTCGTTCCAGCGCAGCACCACAGGCGACATGAAGGCACCGGATTCCGCTACGGCATCGGTTTCCGGAGCCACTCGTACCGCCGGGGCATCCAGCCGGCCGTAGGCCAGCTCGCCGCCGGCAGCGATCATGTCCTCGACGGCCCCGCGCACGTCGGCCAGCTGCTCCAGCGAAGCCAAAGCGCCCATGGTGACGCCCTCAACACGCGGGTCGCCGATGACTACGCGTTCATCGATGCGCTTGCCGATGGCGGCGATGACCGCGTCAACCTGAGCGGCCGGCACGATGTTGCGGCGGATGGCGGTGCACTTCTGTCCGGCCTTCGACGTCATCTCATTGACGACAACCTTGACGAAAGCGTCGAATTCAGGGGTTCCTTCCACCGCGTCCGGGCCGAGGATGGCCGCATTCAGGGAATCGGTTTCTGCCGCGAAGCGGACACCCCCGTCGATGACGTTGCGGTGCGCCTTGAGCTTGCTGGCGGTGGATGCCGAGCCGGTGAATGCGAACATGTCCCGGTAGTCCAGGTGGTCCATGATGTCGCGGGCGGATCCGGAGAGCAGCTGCAGGGATCCTTCAGGAAGGATGCCCGAATCCAGCATCATGCGCACCGCCGCTTCGGTGAGGTAACCGGTGGGGGTCGCCGGCTTGACGATTGTTGGCACGCCGGCGATGAAGGCAGGAGCGAATTTCTCCAGCATGCCCCACACAGGGAAGTTGAATGCGTTGACCTGGACAACAACACCGGCCATCGCGGTGTAGATGTGGGTGCCGATGAACGAGCCGTCCTTGCTCAGGGGTTCGGTTGGCCCATCCAGGATCACGTTGGAGTTGGGCAGCTCGCGCCGGCCCTTGGAGGAGAAGGTGAACAGCACGCCGATGCCGCCGTCGATGTCCACCACCGAATCGATCTTGGTAGCACCGGTCTTGAAGGAGACCTCGTACAGGTCCTTGCGCCGCTCGTTCAGGTACAGCGCCAGTTCCTTGAGCTTGAGCGCGCGCTCATGCAGGGACAGCTTGGCAAGTTCCCGCTGGCCGGTCTCTCGGCCGTAGGCGACGGCGCCGGCGACATCAAGGGGTTCCTTGGTGACGGTGGCGAGCAGCTCGCCTGTGTTGGCGTCGAGGACTTCGGTACCTCCCTCGGCTGCTGGGGTCTGCCATTGGCCGGCAATGAAACTTGGTACTGCACCAATCTGGGCTGTCGTCATCGACGCAATTCCTTTCTGAACGGTCGGTCAGTAATAGTGTTAACCATATCAGCATTGGCGTGATCGACGACACCTGAATGACTGCGCAAGAGAACGAGGTGAAGCGCCAGCGCCGACAACCGGCCGAAGCTCGCTATCGGCTGGCCCAGACACCCAGCTCGTTGCCGGAGGGATCAGTGAAATGCAGCCGGCGACCGCCGGGGAAGGGATAGGCCGGCTGGTCGAGCCATCCGCCAGCGGCCTCGATGGCGCGCGCCGTGGAATCCAGGTCGTCGGAATACAGCAGCACGAAGGGCCCGCCAACAGGCCGCGGCTTGTCGGACAGCAGCAGTCCCCCGGACTCTTCAGTGCTCGCTTCCGGCATGAGGATGCCAGCGTACTGGTCACCGTAGTCGATGAACTTCCAGCCGAAGGCGGCCGCGTAGAAATCCGTTGCCGCCTGCAGGTCGGTGACGGTCAGTTCAACATAGTTCAAGGCATGATGCCGCGGTATTCCATCCATTCCCCGAGCCTACAGCGCGGCTGCGGCGCTGTCATGGGATATTGAGTCGAGCCAGCGCCTGGACAGCGGACAGGCTGTCCTCGCTCAGGCCTTGGCCGAGCAGGTAGTCCTCCGCAGAGCCGAGCCAGTCCAGGAACTTCTCCAATTCGGCGGCGCGGCTGCTGATGATAGCCTCCAGCTCACCGGCAGACTGGTGGGACTCATGGGGGTGCTTGCGCGGCGAGACCCGATGCCATTCATTGATGCCGCGCACCGCCGCTTCGTCCTGCGCCAGGATTTCGTCGCGGAGCCCGGCCAAATCCAGCAGCAGCGTCGCCACTAGGCCCGAGCGGTCCCTCCCGGCGGAGCAGTGGATCACCGCTCCGCTGCGGGTTGCCGCCAGATTCTCGAAGACCGCCACCAGCTGATCCCCGAATTCCTCGCAAACCAGCCGGTACATCCCGGTGTGGTTCATATACGGGACCGCGACCGCTTCGAAACGCTCGTTACCTGGGGATTCCAGCGGGAGATTGATCAGCTCGATACCCCGCATGCTCGGCTCGGCAACCACCGGGTCATGTTCGCGGCGCCTGATCTCGCTCGGGTTGCGCAGGTCGATGATCCGGTCAATGCCGTCATCCTGCAGCTGCCGCCACCCCTGGTCGGTCAGCCACTCGTGCCTGCCCATGCGGTAGAACGCCCCGCAGACATGCCGCGCATTGACGGCTCCGTTCCATTCCAGATCTCCGGCTTGCTTGCGGTAATTCAGGCTTTGGTTCATAGGCCCATTGCAACACATCGCTGGCATGTTGTAGAGTTTTAGTCATTGACAAACGTCAATCAGTCTAGCGAAGGAGGGGTAACGATGATTGCTTTCCGCCTGTACCCGTCACTCCCCACTACTTCCAAGGACTATTTCCAATGCATTACCCCGCTGGCCTCGCGGCCGCACATTCACCACTGATCGATGCCGGCTCCGCAGATGCCGATGAGCAACTGAAATTCAGCAAGCACAAGCCTGTCTGGAACGAATCCGATACCGGTGAACCGGATGACGGCCAACGGTACTCGACGTGGCCATTTATCGAAAAGGGGTTGCGCGGGCCGAAGCCGTATCCGCACTGGCTCATCGAAGACGCCGCCGCTATTGACACGGAGCTGGGAATCCTGAAAACCGGCAAGGAAGGCGATGTCTTCCTGCTGGAACGTGCCACCGAAGATCGCAGCAGCCTTCTGGCCGCAAAGCGCTACCGTTCACGTGAGCAAATGCAGTTCAGCCGTTCCCAGGCCTACAGCGATGGGCGCTCCGCACGGCGTTCGCGTGATAACCGCGCCATCCGCAACAACTCCACCTACGGCAAGCAGGTGGCAGCGCTGCAGTGGGCCAACGCCGAATGGACCTACCTGTTGCGCTGCTACGAGGCGGGAATTCCGGTCCCCTATCCGGTGCAAATCGACGGCACCGAAATCCTGATGGAGTTCATCGCCGATCCCGAGGACCAGCATGCGGCGGCTCCGAGGTTGCAGCAGCTCTCGCGCTTTGATCCGCGCCTGCCAGCGCTGTGGGACCAGCTCGTCGACGCGTTGGAGAGGTTTGCCGGACTCGGGGTCGCCCACGGCGACCTTTCGGCATACAACCTTCTCGTATCCGGCGAACGCCTGGTGGTGATCGATGTTCCGCAGTGCGTCGATCTCGCCGGCAACCCGAACGGTTTGGACTTCTTGCATCGCGATTGCGTGAATCTTTGCGAGTGGTTCGCTTCCAAGGGACTGCCCAATGACCCGGATGAGTTGTTTTCTTCGTTGCTGAGCCATCTGTTCTGAGCCGGCGCTTGCCGACCACCGGTTTGTACGCCCACTGGGCTCAGACGGGCAGCACCGCACGACGCCAGGTGGTGTTGTCGCCGATGGCAAAAGCCGTACCAGGCCAGGAGTGCGGTGATATCCGGCCCGGCCAGCCGCCGAGCTCGTGAATCAGCGTGCTTGCGCTGAAGGCTTCCATGGCCAGGCAAATGAAGGCGTCGGCCTCTCTGTCCTTTCGCCGCGTCAGCTCGAAGTGGATTCCCATCTGGTGCTGGTCCCGTGCAATGCCTTGATTGGCGCGCATATGGGCTTAGCCGAAAGCACCGTCACGAGCTATCTGGCGCCGGCGGCGCGGAAGCTCGTCGCCACGAATCGCTTCGATGCGGTGCTGCGTGCGCGCCACAGCGGCTTGATCGCCTGAAACACCTGCCGGAACGCGAAAAGGGCTGCATGCGCAGCCCTTTTCATCGATGTCCTACCAGGTATAGAAGCCCTGCCCGGTCTTGCGGCCCAGCTTGCCCTCGGCCACCAAGTCCTTCAGGATCTGCGGCGGAGCGAAGCGCTCCCCCAGCGTCTCATGCAGGTACTCTGCAATGCCCAGCCGCACGTCCAGACCGACAATGTCGGTGGTCTTCAGCGGGCCGGTGGGGTGCTTGTACCCGAGGACCATCGCATTGTCGATGTCTTCGGCGCTGGCGACGCCTTCCTCGACCATGCGCATCGCTTCCAGCGCGATTGCCACGCCCAAGCGGGATGATGCGAAGCCCGGAGCGTCATTGACCACGACCGCGATCTTGCCCAAGCCTTCAACCCAACCGCGCGATGCACCCACCAGCGCTTGGTCGGTCTGCTTGCCGATCACGACCTCGATCAGGGTGGAAGCCGGGACCGGGTTGAAGAAGTGCAGGCCCAGGAAGTTCTGCGGACGCTGCAATTCCTCGGCCAGTCCGCTGACCGACAGCGACGAGGTGTTGGATGCGAGCACGGCATCGCTGCCCAAGGCCTGCTCCACCGCTTGCAGCGAGGAGACCTTCAGATCCCAGATTTCGGGGACTGCTTCAATCACCAGCTGCGCGCTGGCGAATTGCCCGTAATCGGTACTGGTGGAGAAACGAGCCAGCAGCTCTTCGCGGCTTTCGCTCACCCCGCCGCGGGCGATCGACTTGTCCACTGATGCTGCCACGCGCTCATAGGCGGCCTGCGCCGACTCGCTGTCGCGTTCGACAACCGTCACCGAGCTGCCGCTGATCAGGAACGCGTGGGCGATGCCGGCGCCCATGCGCCCTCCGCCGAGCACGCCCATCTGCTGCGGCAGTGCGCCGGAGGTGAAGCTGGTCTGTGCACTCATGCTTACTTCTTCTTTCGATCTAGGAATGCTTGCATGCGGTCGAATTTTGCCTGGGACTCGAACAGCATGCCCTGGGCCAAGGTGTCGATGACCGGGTGGACTTCGCGGGGAGTATGGAAGACCGACTTGGTGATCCGAACCGCCAGAGGATCCTGGGCTCCGATGCGGTCCGCCAAGGCGTCGGCCGCCGCATCCAGCTCGGTGGCGGGATGCAATTCGGTGACCAGGTTGGCGGCCAGGCACTGCTCGCCGGTGAGCACCTTGCCGGCCAGCAGGATTTCCTTGGCCAGCGGTTCGCCGACCAGCTCCTTCAGCCGCCAGGTGGCGCCGGCCGCGGCCATGATGCCCAGGTTCGTTTCAGGGTTGCCCATGCGCAGCTCGGGGGTGCCGATGCGGAAGTCCGCGGCATAGGCCAGCTCGGCACCGCCGCCCAGCGCGAAGCCGTCGAGGGCTGCAATCACCGGCATCGGCAGCTTGGCGATCCTGTCGAAGATGCCCGAGTTGATCCCGGCGAGCGCATCATCGCGACGGCGTTCGCGCAGCTGGGCAATGTCCGCGCCCGAAGCGAAGATGCCTTTGCGCCCCTTGGGGTTGGCTTCGCTCGGCGCTTCTGCGGGGGTGCCGGCGATGATCAGGATCTTGGGGTTCTTCTCCAGGTAGGCGCAGATGGCGTGCAGCTCGTCGACCATGGCCTGGTCGATGGCGTTGCGCACATCCGGCCGGTGCAGGCGCACCCAGAGCCGGTCATCGGTTTCCGACAGCTTGAGGGTGGTGAATTCGCTCTTCAGATCGCTCATGCCTAGACGCCTTCCAGCAAGATTGCGGTGCCCTGGCCGACGCCCACGCACATGGTGGCCACGCCCAGCTTGCGCTGCTCGGAGGCCAGTTCGCGTTCCATGCGGCCCAGCAGGGTGATGACAATGCGCGAACCGCTGGAACCCAGCGGGTGGCCCAGCGAAATGGCGCCGCCGTCGCGGTTGACGATTGAGGCGTCTACGCCCAGCTCGCGCATGCTGGCCAGGGACTGGCTGGCGAAGGCTTCGTTGATTTCCATGGCGCCGATCTGCTCGATGCCCACGCCGGCGCGTTCGAGGACCTTGCGCGTCGCCGGAACCGGTCCCATGCCCATGATCTCCGGTTCCAGGCCCGCGGCCTGCCCGTCGACGATACGTGCCCGCGGGGTCAGGCCGTACTTCTTGATGGCGCGTTCGGAAACCACGAGGATCGCCGAAGCTCCGTCGTTCAGCGTCGAGGCGTTGCCGGCGGTGACCACGCTGCCGCCCTTGACTACTGGGCGCAGTCCGGACAGCACATCCATGGTGGTGCCAGGCCGAGGCCCTTCATCCGTATCCACGATGGTGTCGCCCTTGCGGCCCTTGACGGTCACCGGAACGATTTCATCGCGGAAGCGCCCAGCTTCGATGGCGGCGATGGCCTTGGCGTGGGATTCGACGGCGAACTGGTCGCAGTCCTCGCGCGAGATGTTGTAGACCCGGGCGACTTCCTCGGCGGTTTCCGGCATGGAGAACGTGGCTTTGCCATCGCGGGCGTACTCCCCGGAAAGGAATTGCGGGTTGGTGAAGCGCCAGCCGATGGAGGTGTCGAAGGTTGCCCCCGGCTTGGCGAAGGCCTTGGCCGGCTTTTCCATGACCCAGGGAGCCCGCGACATGGATTCGGTGCCGCCGGCGACGACGATGTCGGCGGCACCGGCCTTGATCATATGGCTGGCCATGGTGATGGCGCTCATGCCGGAGGCGCAGAGGCGGTTGACCGTGATGCCAGGAACGGTGATGGGAAGTCCTGCCAGCAGCGCAGCCATGCGGGCCACGTTGCGGTTCTCCTCGCCGGCGCCGTTGGCGTTTCCGTAAATGACTTCATCGATGTCTGCCGGGTCGATGCCTGCGTCGTCGATGACGCGGCGGATCGTCAGCGCAGCCAGGTCGTCGGGGCGCACAGCGCTGAGCGTCCCTCCGTAGCGGCCTACCGGCGTGCGTGCTCCACCTACGAGAAATGCCTCGGTCATTTGTGCTCCTTATGCCGAAATGGTTAGTGACCCTCAACACCTAAACTTACCGACCATTCGTTCAATAATAAAGTCGCGGATCGCCGCTTTTTCACAATTGAACATTTTCAGGCCTGCTATTCCACGTGGCCAGCCCACAGGCCAACTACCGTTTTATCCGCGAACCCTCGGAACCAAATCCATGTCAGTGCTTGATTTTGCAGAATGATTCGAATAGCCTCTGGTATTTAACCGACTCCGGGAAACCCTCGGATCGTGGACCGCGGCCAAGGCGATGAATTTCTATCTGGCCCTTGGGCGATCGGTCGACGGAAAGCTGAAAACAACGGAGCAGCAATGCAACCGGAACATAGCCAGCCAAACGACAACTCGAATTCTCATAATTTCACACCCGACCTGGACCACGACATCGGCCCGGACATGAACACGCAGGAAGGCCGGCAAGAAGTTCGCAAGGCCACTGCCGCCTCGGCCATGGGCAACATGACCGAATGGTTCGACTACGGTGTCTACGCCGTAGCCGTCACCTACATCACCGCCCACTTCTTCCCCACCGAGGGCGGCACCTTCATGGCCCTGGCCACCTTCGCCCTCTCCTTCCTGGTCCGCCCGATTGGCGGCCTGGTCTGGGGCCCGCTGGGCGACAAGCTGGGCCGCAAGAAGATCCTGGCCCTGACGATCATCATGATGTCGCTGGCCACCTTCCTCATCGGTGTCCTGCCCACCTATGAAGCCATTGGCGTCGCAGCCCCGATCCTGCTGGTGCTGCTGCGCATGGTCCAGGGCTTTTCCACCGGTGGCGAATACGGCGGCGCGGCAACCTTCATGGCCGAATACGCGCCGGACCGCAAGCGCGGCTTCTTCGGCTCCTTTCTGGAATTCGGCACCCTGGGCGGCTTCGCCCTCGGTACCGCGGTAATGCTGGCCCTTCAGCTGATGCTCGGCGAAGAAGCCATGATGGCCTATGGCTGGCGCATCCCGTTCTTCCTCGCCTTGCCCATGGGCCTGATCGGCCTGTACCTGCGTAGCAAGCTGGAAGACACCCCGGTCTTCCAGGAGATGGAAGAGGCCGGCGAAGCCCAGCAAGGCGGTTCGCTCAAGGAACTGGTCATGCAGTACTGGCGACCGATGCTGACCATGACCGGACTGGTCATCGCGCTGAACGTCGTCAACTACACGCTGCTCAGCTACATGCCGACCTACCTGGAAACCCAGCTGGGGCTGAGCTCCAGCGCATCGCTGGCCACCATCCTGATCGGCGAAGTCGCCATGATGGCGGTCATCCCGTTCGCCGGCTCGCTCTCCGACAAGGTGGGACGCCGTCCGATGTGGTACGCCTCGGTGATCGGCCTGTTCGTGCTGGCGCTGCCGATGTTCTGGCTCATGGGCCAGTCCTTCGCCTGGGCCATTGTCGGCTTCGCTGTGCTGGGACTGTTGTACATCCCGCAGCTGGCGACCATTACCGCGACCTTCCCGGCGATGTTCCCCTCGCAGGTGCGCTTCGCGGGCTTCGCGATCACCTACAACGTCGCCACCGCCATCTTCGGCGGTACCGCCGCGATGGTCAACGAAGCGGCAATCGATTCCACCGGCTTCCTGCTCTTCCCTGCGATCTACATGATGGCAGCTTGCGTCATCGGCGCGATCGCCATCAAGTTCATGCCGGAGACCGCCGGAGCCTCGCTGCGCGGGACAGAAATCCCCGATGCCCTGGACACCGGCATCTTGGCCACAGTGCAACAGGACGAAACCCGGACGTCCTGAGCCAGCACAGCACCAAGGGGGCGCATCTGCAGTGCAGATGCGCCCCCTTGGTGCTTGGTGCCGAAAGCCCGGCGGCTAGAAGTCGATGCTCGACCGGGCGTGCCTGCGGGCGAACCGCCAGCCGACCCACAGCAGCACCGCGAACAGCGGAATCGTCGCGATCGTGTACAGCCCTACCGGGAATACCTCGCCGTTCTCCCCGGTCAGCGTATCGAAGGAAATCAAGACGGTGATCACCAGCAGGGAAATCAATCCGATCCAGCCGGTCATGGGCGAACCCGGCATGGGCAGCGAGGACACAGCGCCCTTTTTCTTGCGCAGCATCAGCTGGCATCCGAAAATCGAGGCCCAGGTGAACAGCACACCAATGGATGCGGTGTTCAAGGCAAGGTCGAAGGCGAAGGAATCGCCAAGCCAGATGTTCAGGATGACGCCGGCAAGATAGACCACGCCCACGGTGATGATGCCGGCTGAAGGCACAAAGTGCTTGTTCATCCTGGAAAGCCACTGCGGGGCATGCCCGTTGCCGCTCATGGTGCGCAGGATGCGGCCGATGGAGTACAAGCCCGAATTGCAGGAGGACAGCGCTGCGGTAATCACCACCAGGTTCATGACGCTTCCCACCCAGCCCAGGCCCATCTTCTCGAAGACCGTGACAAATGGGCTGACCCCGGATTCATACTCGTTCCAGGGCAGCACCATGGCCAGCAGGGACACGCTGCCGACATAGAAGACCAGGATGCGGACGACCACGGCGCGGATTGCCGAAGGAACTTCCTTTTCCGGGTGCTCCATCTCGCCGGCGGCAATGCCCACCAGTTCAATGGCGTTGTAGGCGAAGATCACCGAATTCAGGACCAGGATGCTGACGAAGAAGCCGCGCGGGAACATGCCGCCCTCGCCGTTCTCATCGCCGATGAACAGGTTGGCCACCGATGCGGTGTGCTCTCCGACCTGGGCGTTGGTCACCACCATGTAGGTGCCCACGGCCAGGAACAGCAGGATCGCGGCAACCTTGATGCAGGCCGCCCAGAACTCGAACTCCGCGAACGCCTTGGCGCTGAACAGGTTGATGGCCACCAGCAGCAGCAGCGCGCAGAATGCGGACACGGTCACCGGGACATTCGGGAAGAAGTACTGGAAGTACAGGCCGATGGCGATCAATTCGGCGATGCCGGTCATGATCCAGTTCAGCACGTACATCCATCCGGAGACGAAGGCGCCCTTCGGGCCGAAGAGCTCAGCGGCGTAGGAGACGAAGGAGCCTGAGGTCTGGCGGTACATGATCAATTCACCCAGGGCCCGCATCAGCAGGTAGGCCAGCGCACCGGCCACCAGATAGGACAGCACCAGTGCCGGCCCGGTCGAGGCCAGCCGCCCGCCGGACCCCATGAACAGCCCCACGCCGATGGCTCCGCCGATCGCGATCATCTGGACGTGGCGGCGGCTCAGGGATTTCTTGTAGCCCTCGGCGCTGATTTCCGGGGCTGCCGGTTGATGCTGGGCAGATGGCATAGATGAACTCCTGACCTACGGAAGCGTTGAATGGATCCGTGCAAAATCGTGAAATGAATCCGGTGACTCACTGGGTGGTCCAAGGCTTCGAGGCGGGGATTCCGTGCGCAACCGCCAGTCGGGCCGTGAAGAGTCTACTCCCCCTTTCTTAGAGTTCGGGACGAAACCGACTAGCATTCATAGGGTGAGTAGCCTGAATAATTCCGCATTGCCCGAGAAGGTCTCCGATGTCTTCGATCCAACGCGCTGGCGCGTGGTCGAGGGATTCGACTTCACCGACATCACCTACCATCGCCAGGTTGAGCGAACCGCTGATGGCAGCATCGTGCGCGACCTTCCCACCGTGCGCATCGCCTTCGACCGCCCCGAGGTGCGCAACGCCTTTCGCCCGCACACCGTGGACGAGCTGTACCGCGCCATGGACCATGCCCGCATGACCAGCGATGTGGCCACCGTGCTGCTGACCGGCAACGGACCATCGGAGAAGGACGGCGGGCACGCTTTCTGCTCCGGCGGCGACCAGCGCATCCGCGGCCGCGACGGCTACCGCTATGCCGAGGGCGAGACCCGCGAGTCCATCGACCCGGCACGTGCCGGACGCCTGCACATCCTGGAGGTCCAGCGCCTGATGCGCACCATGCCAAAGGTTGTGGTGTGCGTTGTCAATGGCTGGGCTGCCGGCGGCGGGCACTCGCTGCACGTGGTCTCGGATTTGACCATCGCTTCGAAGCAGAACGGCAAGTTCAAGCAGACCGACGCCACCGTCGGCTCCTTCGATGCCGGGTACGGTTCGGCGCTGCTCGCCCGCCAGGTCGGGCAGAAGACAGCCCGCGAAATCTTCTTCCTCGCCCGCGAGTACTCGGCCGATGACATGGTCCGCGTGGGCGCGGTCAACGAGTCGGTGGATCACGAACGCCTCGAAGAGGTGGCGTTGGAGTATGCAGCCGATATCGCGCGCCAGTCCCCGCAGGCCATCCGCATGCTGAAGTTCGCTTTCAACCTGGCCGACGATGGCCTGGCCGGACAGCAGGTCTTCGCAGGCGAGGCCACCCGCATGGCCTACATGACCGACGAAGCAGTGGAGGGGCGCGACGCGTTCCTGGGCAAGCGCGACCCGGATTGGTCCAACTACCCCTACTACTTCTAATCCAGCGCGGAGGAACGAGGACCGGATATGGACGCACAACTCGCTGAACTGCTCGCGGCCCTGGCCAAGGCGGCCAATGACGAGGGCCCGGCCGTTGAGGTGCTGCTCGATGAGCGCAGCCCCAACGGATCGCGCATCGAGTACCTGGCCCCAACGGACCTGCCGGGTTTCGAGCAGCCCATGGCGGTAGTGCGGACCTCCGGTTCCACCGGCCGGGCCAAGCGCACGGTGCTCAGCGTTTCGGCGTTGGCATCCAGCGCGCAGGCCACGGCCGAGTTCCTCGGCTTCGAAGGCCAGTGGCTATTGGCCCTGCCGGTGCACTACGTGGCGGGCCTGAGCGTGCTGACCCGTTCCTTGTTCGCCGGCACCAAGCCAGTGGCCATGGACACCAGGGGGAGCTTCTCGGCCACGGCTTTCACCGAAGCGGCCAATCAAATGGTCGAGTCCCGCCGGATGACTTCGCTGGTGCCGACCCAGCTGGCCCGGCTGCTGGACAACCCGGCTCCGGAAACCCTGCAGGCGCTGAAGCGCTTCGATGCCATCCTCCTGGGCGGGGCACGAGCCAGCCGGGATCTGCTGACCCGCGCCCGGCATCACGGGCTGAAGATTTTCCAGACCTACGGCTCCTCGGAAACCTCCGGCGGCCTGGTCTACAACGGCACCGCGCTTCCCGGCGTGCAGCTGGCCGAGCATGAGGGACGCATCTGGGTTTCCGGACCGATGCTGGCCGACGGATACGCCAACGCCCCCGAAGCCACGGCCGAGCACTTCGTTGAACGAGATGGTGCGCGCTGGTATGTCACCGATGATCTGGGCACGGTTGACGGACAGCGCTTGAAGATCATCGGACGCGTCGATGACGTGATTAATTCCGGTGGCATCAAGCTTTCGGCATCGAAGATCGAAGGGCTGCTGGAGGAATTCTTTACGCAGGCAATCGTGGTTCCGGTGCCCGATGCGCAATGGGGCCAAAGCGTGGGCCTGGCCTATTCGGGCCCGACCAGCACCGCCGATGCCTTTGACGCGGTGCGCCGGACCCTGGGCAAGGAGGCTGTGCCAAAGCACGTGCGCCACTACCCCCACGGCTTGCCGCAGCTGCCCAACGGCAAGTTCAACCGGCGGCTGCTCATCGAGGAACTGGGCATTCGCGACTAGCCTCAATTCGCCTTGCACGGCTAATCGCGGGAAACTAGAGGGTACGAGTTTTCACTTGCCCTGAAAGGACAGGAAGTGGCCACACTTTCCCAATGGGTTTCCGGAGCGCGCTTGCGCACCTTGCCCATCGTCATTGCCCCGGTCGTCATCGGCACCGCGGCCGCGCTCGGTGAAACCGGAACCATTCACTGGATCCGTTTCATCTTGGCTCTGCTCGTGGGCCTGCTGCTCCAAGTGGGAGTGAACTACTCCAACGACTACTCGGATGGCATCCGCGGCACCGATGACGAACGCGTCGGCCCGTTGCGCCTGACCGGGTCCAAGCTCACGGAGCCGAAGAACGTGCGCAATGCCGCATTCGGGTGCTTCGGGTTGGCCGCCGCCTTCGGCCTGATCCTGGTTATCCTTTCCTCAGCCTGGCCGCTGCTGCTGGTCGGCGTTGCCGCGATCTTCGCCGCCTGGGGCTACACCGGCGGCAAGAACCCCTATGGCTACCGAGGTCTGGGCGATATCTACGTCTTCATCTTCTTCGGCCTGGTTGCCACCCTGGGCACCACTTTCACCCAGATCAACCAGCTGACCATGGCTTCACTGTGGGGTGCCATCGGCACCGGGCTGATTGGCTGCGCCCTGCTGATGGCCAATAACGTGCGCGACATTCCTACCGACAAAGAGGTGGGGAAGATTACCTTGGCGGTACGCCTTGGCGAACACAACGCCCGCCTGAGCTATGTGCTGATGCTGGCGGTAGCCATCCTGCTGCCATTGCTGGCCACCGGCGACTTCCCGTGGATGTGGCTGATCCTGATCACCTTCATTCCTGCGGCAGCGCCATCGCTGCTGATGCTTCGCGAGCAGCGGCTTCCCAAACTGGTGTTGGTGCTCAAGCAGACCGGCATTGTGAATATGGTCTACGCGGTGCTCTTCGCCCTGGCGATCGCCATCGAGGTTCTAGCCTAGGCTCCAGCAATGACTGCATAAGACGATGGGCTGGCCGGATCATGCGATCCGGCCAGCCCATCTCGTTAATTGCCGTGCCGGCCAGGGTGGTTGGCTGGGCCATGCAGTTCTCGATTGACCTGCGTAGCGGGAACTACTCGGCGTGAGGCGTCTGCTTGCGCTGCGATTCGTCGAATTCATCCTCGACAGCTTCGTCGTCCAGCTGCTTCTTGGTCTTGTTGGCCGAGGTCTTGTTGAAGGCATTGCGGATATCTTCGTTCGCCCGTAGACGAAGTTTGTTGAAGAAAAGGTAGGCCACCGCGAAGGCCACGATGAGGCCAATAATTCCGGAAACGAAGATTGGCCACCTCAGACCCCACCAGAGGCCTAGGAAAACGGCGAGGAATACGCCTAGGCGGATAACGGTATATTTCACGAACTGCATAGTCTCAAGTCTACCGATGAACCTGTGAACAGGATTATCACTAGAATGGAAGCATGGTCCGCTTTATAATTTTCGCCGCAGTGGTTTCGGTTGCTTTGACGATCTACACCCTGATCGAATGCGCTCGTGCAGAACGCAGCCGCATACGTTCATTGCCTAAGCCTGCGTGGTTCGCGGTCATCATCCTGCTACCGCTCGTCGGAGCAGGTTTGTGGTTCCTCCTGGGGCGCCCTGCAGCATCTCATGATGCCCCGGCGCAGAAGTCCATGGCTCCGGACGATGACGAGGATTTCCTGCGCCAGCTGGAGATCTGGCGCCGCCAGCAGCAGCGTGAAGCCGACCTGAAGGCGCGTGAGCAAGACCTCACCAAACGCGAGGAAGCGCAGAAGGCCGACGACGCGAAACCAGCCAAGCCGGAGGCCAAGGAGCCAAAGCCCAGCGCGGAGCACAAGAACAACCCAGAAGGCTCAGACAGCGCTTCGCCTGACTCCGAATAGCCCTCTCGACCTGCCGGGGTTCCCGGCAGCCAGCCCAGCACGCCTAGCCAGCGCAGCTGGGCTTTATTTGTGCCCTGGAGCCCCGGGCAACCGGGTGGCTGGACTAGCCCCGGACCGCTTCTCCGGGCTCCGGACGGGCTCAATGGGCCACTTGCAGGCTACTTGCGCCTCGGCTGGACACGGCGCCCTTCACTGCGCGGATAAAACGCTGCGAGCGGCCTCCCCTGAAAGGGAAACCGCTCGCAGTGCCGATTTCTTTTGGGTCTAGACTCCGGCGTAGGAGTGCAGGCCGTCGAAGAAGATGTTCACGATGGTGAAGTTGAAGACCACGCACAGGAAGCCGATGATGGACAACCAGGCCGAGCGTGGACCCGTCCAACCGCCGGTGGCGCGTGCGTGAAGGTAGCCTGCATAGACCACCCAGATCACGAAGGACCAGACTTCCTTTGGATCCCAACCCCAGTAACGGCCCCAGGCGGCTTCAGCCCAGATCGCTCCGGCGATCACGGTGAAGGTCCACATCACGAAGGCGATGGTGTTGATGCGGTAGGCGAAGTTCTCCAGTGCGCCGGCGCCCGGCACCACGCGCATGAAGGGCAACTTGTCCTTCTGGCCAGCGGCCAGGCGGTTCATGCGGGCATGCTGGATCAGCTGCAGCACGTTCATGGCGAAGCTGATGGCGAACAGCGCCGAAGCCAGCACCGCGATGGAAACGTGGATGACGATCCATGGCGACTGCAAAGCGGGAACGAGGTGGCCCACCGGTGTGGGGAAGCCGATGGTGGCACCGCACAGCATCAAGGTCACCAGGCCGGAAATGAAGGATCCCATGAAGCGCAGGTCCTTGAAGATCAGCACCAGCAGGTACACCAGGGCCACCAGGAAAGCACCGGTCGACAGGAACTCGTACATGTTGCCCCACGGCACGCGGTGCGCTGCCATTGCCCGGGAAACCACTGCGCCGCCGTGCAGGACCGCTGCCAGCCACATCAGCACCACGGCAATGCGCGCCATCGGACGCTTGGATGACAGCTGGGTGTATTCCATCTTGTCGGTCACGATGTGCTCGCCGACGTTATCGGCACGCGCGGCGGCACCCCTGCTGGCACGGGCCTTGGTGCCCACCGCGGCACTGCCGGCGCTGACCAGCAGTTCCTCGTCGCGCTTGAGCGCCTGGGAATCCATTTCGCTGATGGACTTGTTGGTTTTTGCCAGGTCCAAGGCGAAAATGATGAAGACGACCCCATAGACCATGGCGGCCAGCAGCATGAACAGCTGGCTGTATTCACCCAGCGTTTCATTAATAGGCGCTAATGCCCCTGCGTTATCCATTTACGGCTCCTTGGTTCTGCTCCTGGCTTGCCAATGGCCAAGCCTTGTCAAAGATCTTTTGTAGTTCTGCGGCTTCGCGTTCCAGACGCGGATCTTCGCCACGTGCCAGCAATGCGTATTCGATACTACGCTTGCCGTCGTCATTCTTCAGCTTCACCCAAACGCGGCGACGCGGGGTGAACAGCGAGATCGACAAGCCGATCAACGCCAGAGCCGAAGAGATGCCGATCGGCAGCTTGCCCGGGTCGTGGTTCACGTCCAGTGCGACATAGCGCTTGAGGTCGTCAAAGGTGATCGAGCCCTTGCCGTCGGGCAGCTCGTAGGTCTGTCCGGCTTCGAGGATGATGCCGCCGGCATCCAGATCACGGCTGTTCAGCGGCTCCATCTTGTCGGTGTCCAGCACGAACACGTTCTGCGGGTTGCCGTCGTCCAGTCCGAGATCGCCGAAGTACGAGTTCAGGTGCAGCTGCGGGTTAATGGCGTTGGGGTCGCCGGAAATGCCGAAGCCGTTCTCGTCCACCAGCGCGGTGGGAAGCAGGAAGCCCTGGAAGCCCAGCTGCGAAGGTTCTGCGTCCGGCACCTTCAGCACGAACATCGAGGTGTAGACCGAGTCCTGCGGGATGGAGACCGCCGGGCCGGAGTAGGCGACGTTGCCGTTGCCGTCCTTGACGGTAATCACCGGCGCGTAGCCGTTGCCGACCAGGTAGACGTCGGCGCCCTTGATGCGCAGCGGGTGGTTGACCTTCAGTTCCTGCTTCACAGGCTCGGCATCGGCCGATTCGCGCACCTGCACGTGGGCGGTGAAGTCCAGAGGCTGGCCGAAGTGGGATTCGGATTCGCGGTCGAAGACAATATCGAACTTGTCCAGGGTCACTGCGTAGCCAGGGAGGTTATCGGCATTGAAGTTCGTGCCCGGGGTGAAGGAGTCATAGGCGACCAGCGAGTTCACGAACGTTTCCCCCTCGACCACCACACGCTGCCCGGTGTAGCCCAGGGAGCCGCCGATCGCCGCGGAAGCAAGGACGCCCACCAGCGAGATGTGGAAGAGCAGGTTGCCGATTTCGCGGGTGTACCCGCGCTCAGCGGCCACCGAGGCACCGGTGGCATCCTCGCGGCGCTCGACGCGGTAGCCGCGCTTCTTCAGGATCCTGAACGCATCATCGATGACCTGCTGGTCATCGGGCGTATCGGCTTCGCCTTCAAGAATTTCATGCGTGCTGTACTGGGGCAGGCGGTCCAGGCGCGCCGGGGTCCGCGGTGGCGGGGTGCGCAAGGCCTTGGCGTGCTTCTTCACACGCGGGAGGATGCAGCCGATCAGCGAGATGAACAGCAGGATGTAGATCGCGGAGAACCACACCGAGGAGTACACGTCGAACATCTGGAAGCGGTCCAGCCAGGGGCCAGCGGTGGTGTGCTGCTCCAGATACTGGGCGACAGATTCGGGGTTGGCATCGCGCTGCGGGAAAATCGAGCCCGGCACCGCAGCGACAGCGAGCAGCAGCAGCAGGAACAGTGCTGTCGGCATCGATGTCAGCTGGGTCCAGATCCAGCGCATGGAGCCCACGAATCCCAGGGCAGGCACGTCGCCGGTTCCCTTGGACTTCCGTTGATTTTTCGCCATTAAATTGGCAACCTCACTTCATTGGCAAACCAGTTTTGCAGTTCTGCTACCCATGTTCCCCAGAGCCCTGTCACCATGACCAGGCCCAAGGCGATGAGCAGTCCCCCGCCCAAACGCATGATCAGTACTTGGTGCTTGCGGAAGAACGCCAGCGCCTGCATGCCGCGCTGCAGACCCATTGCGATCAGGATGAAGGGCAGGCCCAACCCGAGGCAATAGAACACGGTCAGCAGGGTTCCGCGGCCCACGTTCGCGTCCACTCCGGTGGACATGATCAATACCGCGCTCAACGTCGGTCCGATGCACGGCGCCCATCCCAACCCGAAGGTCAAGCCCAGCACCGGGGCGCCCCACAAGCCGGCAGGCGGTTTCTTATGGATCTTGCGGTCCCGCTGCATCCAGGAGAATCCGCCCATGAAGACGATGCCCATGAAGACCACGACCAACCCCAACGCCTGGGTGACCCAGGAGCCGTTGAACCTCAGCCATGCGGACGCCTGGCTGAAGAGCACGCCGGCGGCAATGAAGACCACAGAGAATCCCAGGACAAAGAGCAGCACGCCGGAGACGACCCGGCCGCGGCGGTGGTCCTTCAAATCTGCGCCAGTCAATCCGGTGACGTAGCCGAGATAGCCCGGCACCAGCGGAAGGACGCAAGGCGAGAGGAAGGAGACCAATCCGGCCAGCAGGGCCACTGGTGCGGCCAGGAGCAACGACCCGTCCAGGACGATGTCGGCAAAGGGATTAGAGGTCACTGCTCAGCTCACAACTCTTCGGTCAGAGCGGTGCTGATCAACGATTTGAGAGTACCCGGCTCCACCGCACCGATCACGCGGGCACGGACACGTCCCTTGCGGTCCAGCACCAGCGTGGATGGAACAGCCTGCAGCGGCACGTACTTGGTCATCGCCAGCTGGATCGCCCCGTCAGTGTCCTGCACGGACTCGTAGGGAATGTCGAAGGTGCGTTCAAAGGCCTTCGCGGCTTCGGCTTCGTCGCGTACGTTGATGCCGATGAATTCGACCTTCTCGCCGAACTCTTCGGCAATTTCCTTCAGATCCGGCGCTTCGATGCGGCACGGTGCACAGGCGGCATACCAGAAGTTCATGACGACCGGCTTGCCCTGCCACTGCGTGAAGTCGATGTCCGTGCCATGGTACGTGGTGGCCTTGATGGCCACCGGTTCGCTGCGCTTGGAGACTTCGTATTCTTCCACTGCACCGTCGCCGGCAATGTAGTTCTTGCCGTCGCCGCTGTTCGCTTGCGCGGTCAGCGCATCTTCCTTGCCGCTGCAGGCAGCCAGCGGCACCACGGCGGCGGCAACCATCAGCGATCGCAGCATGGTACGGCGGCTCAACGGGCGAGGATTAGGCACGGGATCAGTCATTTGCTTTAGGCTCCAGGGATATTCGCCGCGCCGGCAAGCAGCTCGGGGCACGGTTCGGTGTAACGCACGGAGACCAATTCGTCTCCCTCAAAATCAAAGCTGGTGATGGATGCAAGGGTGCACTCGCGCTGGCGCGGATCATGCCACAGACGCTTCTTCTCGGCGGCTCGGCGCGTCACCCAGATCGGCAGCTGATGGCTGACGATGATGACCTCGGAGCCTTCGCCGTGTTCGGCGACCGCTGCCTTGCGATGCTCGTCCATGGCCAGGCGCATGCGGGCTACCTGCTCGACGTAGGCTTCACCCCATGAAGGCTTCAGCGGGTTGACCAGCAGTGGCCAATACTTCGGCTGGCGCAGGTGCTCTGCGACCTTGGACAGGCCCTCGAGCTTGTTGCCCGCTTCAATCACCCGTTCGTCGGTGTGGATCTGCAGGTCCAAGGCCTTGGAGGTCGGCGCGGCAGTCTGCTGGGCACGCAAGAGCGGAGAGGCTACCAACCGGACCACGTTGCCGCCTTCGGCCTGGCGCTTGGCAAAATATTCGCCTGCCCCATCGGCCATCTGGAATCCCAGTTCCGAGAGCCCGAAGCCGGGGATCCTGCCGTAGAGCATACGGTCAGGGTTGAAAACTTCCCCATGGCGCAACAAATGGACAGTCGATAATGGCATGATTCCAGTGTCTCAAATATTCGGTGCAAATTAGCCATATTGTGGCCACCGTCAACTATTCACAGGACACGCATTGGAATCCCATATGGAAAAACCATCCTTTCGGAGGGGTTGCACACAATGACCTGCCACTACGCTTGGTAAATAAGATAGTTCGACCCAGAAGGATGCATGATGAGCGACTACGATCCTAACCAGCCGGGCCAGCCCTATAACCCGAACCCTTCGGGCCAGGGGTCATCGCAGAACCCTTACGGTGAAAACCCCTACGGCCAGCAGCCCTCGCCCTATGGCCAGAACCCGTACGGCCAGAATCCGAATCCCTACGGGCAGCCGCAGGCTCCGGGCTACGACCAGTATGGCCAGCAGGGCGGCTACGCTGGCGTGCAGCCGCCGACCGAGCGTCCGCGGACCTTGGCCATCGCCTTTGGCTTGATCTTGCTCGCCGGCATTTTCAGCGCCCTGGCCAGCTGGCTGATGGCCAACTCCAACATGATGGCGAACATGATTGGCCAGCAGTGGTCCTTGGTCCAAGAAGAGTTCGAGAAGCAGATGCAGAGCACTCCTGGCATGGAGCAGGATCCGCTGGTCGAGCAGATGATGGCCAGCCCTGAAGCGTTCATGTCCCAGGTCAATTCCATGATGTCGAGCTTCGTGATTGTCGGCATGGTCATCACCTTGGGCCTGTACTTCCTGGTGGGCTTCTTCGTTGGCCGCGGCGTGGGCGCCATGCGCATTATCGCCACGATCCTCGGTGCGATTTCGCTGCTGAACCTCGTGACGACCGTTCCAATGATCAGCATGTTCGCCGACACCCAGGCCGGAATCATCAATGCCGTCTACGTTGTGGGCATCTTGCTGGGCGTTGCCGGCGTGGTCTTCTCCTGGCTGCGCCCGTCCTCGCAATACATTGCGCAGCGCCGTCAGGCCCGCCTTGCGGGCTTCCGCTAAACCCCTGGCCTTGCAGCTTCGCTAGGCCCCGCAAGAACAATCAAGGCGTAGCCGCGTCATCCCATCGGAGGATGATGCGGCTACGCCTTTCTGCTTGCCGGAGTTTCAGCCTTGGACGGCGAGGTAGGCAAGGATCTGCAATTCGGTGGACAGGTCGACGCGCCGCAGATTCATTCCCGCTGGTACGCGCAGCGGCTTCGGCGCGAAGGAGAGCACCGAGCGGACCGACAGCTCGGCCAGTTCGTAGACCAGATCCTGCGCGGCTTCTCCGGGGACGGCTAGGACGGCAATGTTGATTTCCTCGCGTTCCACGACAGCAGCCAAGTCCGCGATGGCTTCCACATGCAGTTCGCCAACTGCGCTGCCCACCAGTGCAGGATCGACATCCAGAATCGCCTTGACGTTGAAGCCGCGAGTCCTGAACCCTGCATAGCCGCTGAGCGCCCGGCCGAGGTTGCCTGCGCCGAGAATGGCCACACGCCAGTCCTGGTTCAAGCCAAGTGTGCGGCTGATATGTTCTGCCAGCTCGCGGACCACATAGCCCACACCGCGGGTTCCGTAGGATCCCAACCAGGAAAGGTCCTTGCGCAAGATGGAGGGGTTAACGCCGGCTTCCTTGGCCAGCACCCCGGAACTGGTGCGTTCCAGGCCTTGGGCTTCCAGGGCGTTCAGCGCGCGCAGGTATTGAGTCAGTCGAGCCAGCGTGGCCTCAGGCAGGACCCGGGCTTCAAGCTCTGACATCTTCGTTCTCCCGCACTTTTCGGTGCTCTGGACGAGCACAACGCATATTCATGAATTCCGCCGCGGCTAGCTGCGCAGCAGCCGTTCGAGACGCTGTGCGTCGATGTGCCAGAAGTCGCGGACTGCTCCGTCGATGAGCAGCACCGGCACTTCTTCGTGGTGCTTTGCCAGCAGTTCAGGGTGCTGGTCGATATCGAGTTCGGAAAACTCCATATTCAGCCGTCCAGTCACCTCGGCCACGGTTGCGCGTGCGGCGTGGCACAGGTGGCAGCCTTCTCGAACCAATAGCTGGATCTGATGCAAAGTACTCACCTGCCTATAATCTCACGAGCCGTAACCACGCTTAAACTTGGCGATGAAATAAACTGGATCAAATGCCTTCCATCGATCCACACCCCAGCCCGAATTCCGCCCTGGCGCCGGAAACGGTCGCCGCTTTTTTCGATGTCGACAACACACTTGTGCGCGGCGCCTCGCTGTATCTGCTGGCCCGCAAGCTGCATGAGCGCCGTTTCTTCCAGTTCCGCGAAATCCTCTGGTTCGCGCTCAAGCAGCTGCGCTTCGCCGCCCGAGGCGAGCACCTCGGGGACATCCACCAGATCCGCGACCGTGCGTTGATGATGGTTCGCGGGATTCCGGTATCAGAGATCGAGAAGATCGGCAACGAGATCTATGACGAATACATCGAACCCAAGCTGTGGACCGGGACGGTAGCCATTGCCCGCCAGCATCGGACGGTGGGGCGTGAGGTCTGGCTGGTCACTGCCACTCCCCTGGAAGTGGCGAATGTCATCTCAGATCGCCTGGAACTTACCGGCGCACTGGGCACCGTAGTGGCCAGCGAAGACGGTTTCTACACCGGAGCGCTGGCCAGTCCGATCCTGCATGCTGCGGAAAAGGCCCAGGCCGTGCGCTCCCTGGCGAAGGCTCGCGGAATCTCGTTATCGAAGTCCTGGGCGTACTCGGATTCCTACAATGATGTTCCCCTGCTTGAAGCCGTGGGCCATCCGGTGTGCATCAATCCCGATGCACGGCTGCGCGCCTACGCCAAGCGCCGCGGCTGGCAGGTCTATGACTTCCGCACCGGCCAGCGGGCCGCCAAACTGGGCCTGAAGGCCGCTGGCGTCCTTGGCGCGCTCTGGGCTGCCCGGCGTTCATTCGTGCGCCGTTCCGGCTCTTAGGCGGGCGTTGAGCGGTTTTGGATAAAGCAATCGCCACCGTTCAGCAGTATCACTGTGAAGCGGTGGCGATGATTGCCAAGCGGCAAACGCTCAGAAGCAGATTTACTTCTTGTTGCGACGCTGGTGGCGGGTCTTGCGAAGCAATTTGCGGTGCTTCTTCTTCGACATACGCTTGCGGCGCTTCTTGATAACAGAGCCCATAGTGGTTCCTCACAAACTAAATAAATGCGTCAACCCCAAACGCCTGCTTGCGCGCGAGCACAAGGACAAGGTTGACCGGACGTTAAACGTTCCTTAACAGATTACCCGCTTTTCGGCCATGCTCTGACCATCGCGCGGACTATCGACCGTAGGAACCGGTACCGTGCTGCGGATCAATGGCCGCGGCATTCAGATATGATTCCACGGCGTTTTCCGGAACACGATAGGAGCGACCGAACTGAACAGCTGGCAGATCACCGGCGTGGATCAGCCGATAAACGGTCATTTTGGAAACACGCATCATGTCGGCGACTTCGGCCACAGTCATGAATCGGGCTCCGGCAAAATTCTGTTTATCCGTCATGCGGGATATTCTCCTGACGCTGATCTCTAATTCGTCGCGTTATTTTAGCGAAGATGAACTTACACGACTTTGGATCAACATCGGCGGTTCAGGTTCACGTTCGCTTTGTACTAGTCTAATCGCACTTTTGTAACTTTTGCATCACGAAACACACCGGTGACCATCTGAATCGCATATTTCGATGCCAGAATGAGACAATCCGCGTGGATTCACCGGGGTTCCGATGAATCCACGCGGATTGCAACAAACTGAATTACTAGATGACGCCTTGCGCTAGCATGGCGTCAGCAACCTTCACGAAGCCAGCGATGTTGGCACCGGCGACGTAGTTGCCTGGCATGCCGTACTCGTCTGCAGTGGCAGCACAGCTGTCGTGGATGCCGACCATGATCTCGGTCAGGCGGCGCTCGGTGTGCTCGAAGGTCCATGCATCGCGGCTGGCGTTCTGCTGCATCTCCAGGGCCGAGGTGGCGACACCGCCAGCGTTGGCGGCCTTGCCTGGGCCGAAGAGCACTCCGGCATCCTGGAAGATCGACGTTGCCTCAGCGGTGGTAGGCATGTTGGCGCCTTCGGCGACGGCAATGGTGCCAGCGGCGACCATCTTCTTCGCAGCCTCGGCACCCAACTCGTTCTGGGTTGCGCATGGCAGGGCCACGGTGCCTTCGACGTCCCAGACGCTGCCGCCTGCGACGTACTTGACCTTCTTGCTGCCACGGCGTTCGGCGTACTCGGAGATGCGCCCGCGCTCGACTTCCTTGATCTGGCGCAGCAGATCCAGGTCGATGCCGCCTTCGTCGACGATGAAGCCGGCCGAGTCGGAGGCGGTGACGACCTTGGCTCCCAGTGCCTGCGCCTTCTCGATGGCGTGGATTGCCACGTTGCCCGAACCGGAAACGACCACACGCTGGCCGTCGAAGGTCTGGCCGCGGGTCTTGAGCATTTCTTCGGTGAAGATCACTGCGCCGTAGCCGGTGGCTTCCGGGCGAACCAGGGAACCGCCCCAGCTCAAGCCCTTGCCGGTCAGCACGCCGGACTCGTAGCGGTTGGTGATGCGCTTGTACTGGCCGAAGAGGTAGCCGATTTCGCGGCCACCCACGCCGATGTCGCCTGCTGGCACGTCGGTGTATTCGCCAATGTGGCGGTAGAGCTCGGTCATGAAGGACTGGCAGAAGCGCATGACTTCGCCATCGGACTTGCCGCGGGGGTCGAAGTCCGAGCCGCCCTTGCCGCCGCCGATTGGCATGCCGGTCAGGGAGTTCTTGAAGATCTGCTCGAAGCCCAGGAACTTGACGATGCCAAGGTAGACCGATGGGTGGAAGCGCAGACCGCCCTTGTATGGGCCTAGTGCCGAGTTGAATTCAACGCGGAAGCCGCGGTTGATCTGCACGCGTCCTTCGTCGTCAACCCATGGCACGCGGAAGATGATCTGGCGTTCAGGTTCGCACAAACGCTGCAGGATTGCGGCTTCAGCGTATTCAGGGTGCTTGACCGATACGGCTTCAAGGCTCTCGAATACTTCTGTGACGGCCTGATGGAATTCTGCTTCGCCGGGATTGCGGCGGAAGACTTCGTCGCGAATCGTCGCTAAGTGCTTGTCCAAGTTCTTCTCCTCATCACTTGGGGCAGGCACAGGCGCACGAGGGGCCTCATAGCCGGCGTCACTGCCCCGCACACGAGAATGCCATGCTGGGCATTCTGAACAAAATTTTCTTGTTATAAAACAGGATTGCGCGCGTAACTTAAAAGATTGACCATTTTGCCCGGTTGCAGCGTCGAAGACTGGACAACGCCTAGCGTCGGCGTCCGAACCGAGGAAGTTTCTCGAAGAATTCCTGCGCACGTCCCGTAACTTGTTCCAAGCCTTGGCCCACGCGGCGGCCGATCTGCTGGGCGGTCGGATTCGATGCCACAGCCAGCTGCCCCTCGGTTCCGGTTTCGGCCGTTGCCGGTTCCTGGTCCACCGCTGGTGCAGGAACCAATTCGGTGCACCAATGCACGAGGTCTTCGAGCGCAGCGGTGTCGATGCTGTAGATGCGCCGCTGCCCGGCAGCGGCCATGCTCACGAGCTCAGCTTCGCGCAATACCTTCAGGTGCTTGGAAACGGTCGGCTGGGAAATCTCCAGTTCCGTGACCAAGGTGCCCACGGCTTTCGGCTCGGACTTGAGCGCTTCTATGATCCTGCGTCGGGTCGGCTCAGCCAACGCCGAAAATACTTCATCAATTGCCACACTCATAACCCTAACGGCATATGAATGAATGGCAATCAATTTCCTTCTCGAAAAAGCTGTGAAGTCCTGTTGCTGCGCCCAGTGGTCGCAACGACCCGAGGCTAGTCAAACCAGGGATCAAGGCCAAATAGCGGGAAAACTTCTTTGCGGGTAGCAATGATGGTCCGGTCCACCGGATCGGCCGGATCATAGCCAACTTCCCAATTGCGCCACCACAACTGGGCATCGTCGCCCATGAGATAAGGCATGGCACGCCCGTACTTTTCCAGGACATAGCGGCGGAAAGTCTCGGGGACATAGGTGCGCAACGGCACCGGCTTGCCGGCGACAATCGCGGTCAGATGGGTCCAGGTACGCGGCACGACGGCAGTGACGTTATAACCCCCGCCTCCGGTAGCCAGCCAACGGCCTTCGCACAGTTCGTCCGCCAGATGGGAAATATCCAAGGCGGCCTGGCGTTGGGCATCGACCGACAGCTTCAAATTGGTCATGTCGTCATCACGGTGCGCATCGCATCCATGCTGGGAGACAATGATTTCCGGCTTGAAGGCGCGCACCAGTTGGGGAACGATCGCATGGAAAGCACGCATCCACCCGGAGTCCCCGGTCATGGCCGGAAGAGCGACATTGACTGCGCTGCCCTGGGCATCCTTGCCGCCGATTTCATTGGCGAATCCGGTTCCCGGAAAAAGCGACAATCCCGATTCGTGGATGGAAATTGTCAGCACACGTTCGTCATCCCAGAAGATCGATTCGGTGCCATCCCCATGATGCGCGTCGACATCTATGTAGACTACGCGCTTCGCGCCCTGTTCCAGCATGCGCTGGATCGCGGCGGCAGCGTCGTTGTAGATGCAAAAACCGCTGGCTTTGCTCTTCGCTGCATGGTGCATGCCGCCGGCGAAATTCACTGCACGGACAACATCTTCATCCATGATGGCTTGGGCCGCCATCACCGAACCTCCCACGATGCGCCCGGCTGCTTCATGCATCCCGGCGAATACCGGGTCGTCTTCAGTGCCCAAGCCGAATTCTTCGGCAACCAGTGCCGGATCGTTGCTGACCCGTCGTACCTGGTCGATATAGGTCTGGTCGTGAACCGTGCCGATAACCGCGTCCTCGGCAACTTCTGGCGCCTGGATCGAGACGTTCTGCGCATCGAAAACATCCAGCTCGTCGCTGAGCCGATAGGTCAGCTCTAGCCGCGAAGGGTGCATCGGATGCCAGTCGCTGAATTTGTACTTCAGATACTGTTCATCCCACATCACCATGGTGGACCGTGGGGCATGCTGCGGATCTAACACGAATTCAGGCTACCCGATAGTGATCCAACTCATGAATTTATGGCAGATTGCGAGGCTTGTCGGGTCTTCAGGCGGGCAACGCAAGCGTTTAGCGGTGGAAACGCGTAAATTACTAGGAGGACTTCAATTCCGCATGGCAAAGTACTGTTCCCGAGGAAACGGCGAGAAATAAATGAGCACAGCCAGTGCACCGGGCCCCAGTGCCCGGGCAGCTGAAATGCGTGAACGGCGACGCAAGAAATGGCTGGCGGTTCGCATCGCAGTCGCCGACTTCACCGTGCGCTCCCCCGCGCGCTTGACTCTTGGCGCTTTCCTCTTGGCCATCACGCTGTTCACTTCCCTGCTGGCCGCACCGTTTTCCTCGGCCACCGGAGAAGCCACCGCGCTGCATGACGCATTGTTCACGGCGGTGTCGGCGGTGTGCGTCACCGGCCTCACCACCGTCTCCACCGCGGTGCATTGGTCATTTGCCGGCCAGCTGATCATGCTGGTCGCGACGTTCATGGGCGGGTTGGGCATTTTGACCTTGGCCTCCATCATGTCCCTGGCGGTATCGCGCAAGCTGGGCGTGCGAGCCAAGCTGATGGCCCAGAACTCCATGAACAGTTCTGGAGCCTCTGCGCTGGGCGAGGTCAGCTCGCTGCTGCGCATCGTGATCCTCACGGCGATCAGCCTGCAGGCGGTGATCGCGCTGTTCTTGATCCCGCGCTTCTACATTCTGGGCGAAAGCGTGCTGTCCTCCATCTGGCACGGAATTTTCTATGCAGTCTCGGCTTTCAACAATGCAGGCTTCACCCCGCACTCCGATGGTTTGGTTCCCTATGAAACCGACCTGTGGATCCTGGGACCCTTGATGGCCGGCGTTTTCACCGGTTCCTTGGGGTTCCCGGTCATCATGGTGCTCCTGGCGCACAAGTTCAACATCAAGAAGTGGAACCTGCATACTAAGCTGACCATGCTCACCACCACGATCCTGCTCTTTGCCGGATCCTTCCTGTGGCTGGTATTCGAATGGGCCAATCCCAAGACCATTGGGGGTCTGTCCTTGAGCGACAAGATCATTCATGGATTCTTCGCCTCGACGATGACCCGTTCCGGTGGATTCAATCTGGTGGACCAGAACGACATCCACCAGGTGACCGTCCTGCTGACCGACGCATTGATGTTTGCCGGTGGCGGTTCAGCTTCCACCGCTGGCGGCATCAAGGTCACCACCATTGCCGTGATGTTCTTGGCCATTCTGGCAGAGGTCCGCGGCGATACGGACGCGAAGGCCTTCGGCCGGCAGATTCCTCAGGGCACCATGCGCGTGGCCATCTCAGTGGTCGCCATGGGCGCTTCGCTGGTGATGGTCGCTACCGGGGCACTGGTGACCATTGATGAATCAGTGGGCTTCTCGCGTGCCCTGTTCGAGTCGATTTCGGCCTTTGCTACCGTAGGGCTGAGCACCGGCGTATCGCAAGAACTGCCTCCGGCTGGCAAATATGTGCTCAGCGCGTTGATGTTTGCCGGACGCATCGGCAGCATTACACTCGCCAGCGCATTGACCATGCGCCACCGCAACACGTTGTTCAGACTTCCAGAAGAAAGGCCTCTCATTGGCTGACAAGAACATGGACCACAATGCCCCGGTGCTGGTGATCGGCTTGGGCCGCTTCGGTGCCTCTGTCGCCGAGACGCTGGTCAAGCAGGGCCGCGAAGTGCTGGCCATCGAGCGCAGCCCGGAGCTCGTCCAGCAGTGGGCCAGCACCCTGACCCACGTTGTCGCGGCCGACGCAACCAACATCGATGCGCTGCGCCAGCTCGGCGCCCAGGAATTCTCCTCTGCTGTCGTGGGCGTCGGCACTTCCATCGAATCCTCGGTGCTGATCACCGTCAACCTGGTGGATCTGGGCATCGAGCACCTGTGGGTCAAGGCCATCACTCCGTCCCATGGAAAGATCCTTACGCGCATCGGCGCCAACCATGTCATCTATCCGGAAGCCGATGCCGGGGTGCGTGCCGCGCACCTGGTCGGCGGTCGCATGCTCGACTTCATCGAATTCGATGACGGCTTCGCCATCGTGAAAATGTACCCGCCCAAGGAGACCCAGGGCTTCACCTTGGCCCAGTCCCAGGTCCGCTCCAAGTACGGGGTGACCATTGTCGGGGTGAAGTCCCCTGGTGAGGACTTCACTTACGCAATCCCCGATACCATGGTGACGCGTCGAGATGTCCTGATCGTCTCGGGACACGTGGATCTGCTGGAGCGGTTCGCGGCCCGCCCCTAGGGCCAAAGGATTCGAAAACGGCGGTGGCCGGCATCCAGTTGGTTGCCGGCCACCGCCGTTTCACGTGTTGGGGTCTAGCCGAGCTCGTCGCTCAATTGGGCCGCACGAGCCGCTGCCGCTTGGGTTCCGGCAGCAATGATCTTTGGAATGCCGTGCTCATCGAAGGTGGCGATGGCCTGCTCGGTGGTGCCTTTTGGACTGGTCACTGCCTTGCGCAGGGCCGCCGGATCCGCATCAGGGTCCGAGAGCATCTTGCCTGCGCCAGCCACGGTGGCACGGGCCAGCGCGATGGACAGCTTCTCGTCCAAGCCCATGGCCACACCGGCGTTGGCCATGGCTTCAGCGAGGTAGAAGGCATAGGCAGGGCCGGAACCGGAAATTGCGGAGAGCGCGTTTTGCTGATCCTCGCCGATGACGTGCACATCGCCGGAGCCGGAGAGCAGGTCGGTGACCAGCTGGGTTTGCTCTTCGCTGACGCTTTCAGCCGGGCTGATGCCCACAACGCCTGCACCGACCATCAACGGGGTGTTCGGCATGGAGCGAATCACCGGCTGGCCCTGCGGCAGATGTGCCTGCATGCTGCTCAGGGTGATTGCGGCGGCCACGGAAACAACGACCTTCTGCGCGTCCAGGGATCCGGAAATCTCTTCGCACAGGTCGGTGATGCCGACCGGCTTCACTCCCAGGAAAATGATGTCGGCACTGGCCGCGGCCTTGCGGTTGGATTCTGGGTCGTCCTCGCTGACCAGGACGTTGATGCCAAGCTCACGTAGTTCTGCAGCGCGCTTGCCGCTGCGGACGGTGGCGGTGATGAGCTTCGGATCATGGCCTGATCCGATGATGCCACGCAGGATGGCGCCGTTCATGGAGCCAGCACCGAGGAAGGACAGGGACAGATTCTTTGTTGCTTCACTCATATGGCTATTGTGTCATTGGCTTGGGGTCACTGCCGACTGTTAAGTGCTGGCGGGCAAATTCTAGGGTCTTTCCCAGCCATTCTTCCTTTTGTCCCGCATTGCGCGCCTTGCGGGTGGACACCTCGACGGCTATGGTTCCGTCCCAGTTGGCATCGCGCAGGTATTGCAGAGTTTCGGCCACCGGCTGGGTTCCCAGGCCTGGCACCAGGTGCTCGTCCTTGCCGTTGTCCAGGCCATCGCACAGGTGCACGTGCGCCAGTCGCTGGCCCAGATCCTCGACTGCTTGGCGTGAATCCATATTGGCGATGGCGGCATGGGAGAAATCCCAGGTCACATTCTGGTAGTGCTGCGGGACGGGGTTCCAGTGCGGAAGATACATCTTGGCTTCTCGGCCCCGGGCACGCCACGGATACATGTTCTCCACGGCGATTTTCATCCCAGTGGTGTCGGTCAGCCGCTGCACGCCTTCGGCGAATTCCTCGGCGTAGGAACCTTGCCACCTGAATGGCGGGTGGGCGACAACCACGCTGGCGCCGACGGCTTGAGCCAGGATGACCGAGCGTTCAATCTTTGCCCAGGCAGAGCCCCACACCTGCTGGGTGAGCAGCAGTGTCGGAGCATGAATGGCCAGGATCGGCAGCTGGTACTTGTCCATCAAGGCTTTGAGCGCGGTGGCAGATTGGCTGGCCGCATTGCCGGTAATCAGCACTTCCAGCCCGTCGTATCCCACGTCTTTGGCCATAGCGAAGGCATCATGGACGGTCAGCGGATAAACTGACGCGCTGGAGAGGGTGACTGGCACCTTCATTGTGCTCTTCTGGTCTTCCATGCCTTGCCTCCTGTTACCGTGCCCACCTTGCAGGCACCGTTTAGCCAAGAAGGTTAGCTGCTGGGTTTGGCGAGAAACTTGTACTTCTCGTTGTCCAGCGCTACTTCCCCAACTCCCACGCTACTACTGAGCGGTGTCGCAGAGTCAAACATCACGTGATCAAATCGTCTCAGCATCAAGCCTTCACGGATAGCCCAAGGGCAAATTCGCACAGATTTCAGCTTCAGGGCACTCATCGCCTCGTGGGCTACGATCGCGCCAGCGAGCAATTGCGGGGCGCGGATCTCTGAAACGCCGGGCAATTCTGCACGTTCTGCCCAGCTCATCGCCGTCAAGCGGTTGGTCCATAATTTCAGTGCATCCCGATGGAGCACACGCTTGACGTAAGGACCCTCCGTGCTCGGCGCGGCGCCGGTGATGCGCGCCAGGGAACGGAAAGTCTTGGAAGTCGCGGTGGCCAAGGTGGGCTTGCCGTACTGGCGCAGTTCAGTGGTCGGGTCGGCGAGGACATCGCGTACGTATGTACGCAGTTCCTTGACTTCCTTCATCGACGGCAGATCGTTGGGAAGCCATTCGCGGGTCAGCCTGCCGGCGCCCAGTGGCACGGAGAATGCGGTTTGCGGGAACTCGTCAACGCCCAGGGCCAGTTCCAGCGAGCCGCCGCCCATGTCCAGGTTCAAGATGGATTCAGATGACCAGCCGAACCAGCGGCGTACCGAGTAGAAGGTCATGCCGGCTTCTTCCTCGCCGGTCAGTTCCATCAGGCTCACGCCCGTCTCGGCTTCGACGCGTTCCAGCACGGCAGCGCCGTTGGAGGATTCGCGGATCGCGGAAGTGCAGAAAGCCATGAAGTCCTCGACCTGGTGGTTTTCTGCAAACTGCGCAGCTTCCTTGATGAAGGAGATCAGCTCGAGCTGGCCTTCCTCGGTGATGGCGCCATACTCATTGAGGTAGCGCACCAGGGACAGGGGTCGCTTGTGCGAGGCATAGGGAACCGGGCGTGCGCCCGGATATGCGTCGACGAGCAAGAGGTGAACGGTATTCGAACCGATATCCAATACACCGAGTCTCATGGTGCGCTCCTCGTTAGGCCTGGCAAGAAAGACTAGTCAGTCTTTTTTGCGGTGGTCTTCTTGGCCGTTGCCTTCTTCGCCGGGGCCTTCTTGGCTGCCGGCTTCTTGGCCGGCGCCTTCTTTGCCGTGCGCTTCACTGGTCCGCGGGCACGCTTGTCCGCAAGCAGTTCGATAGCCTGCTCGCGGGTCAGCTCCTCCAGCGAGGTGCCGCGCGGCACGGTGATGTTCGTGACGCCGTCGGTGATGTACGGGCCGAAGCGGCCGTCCTTGACCACGATGTTCTTCTCGCTGGTCGGGTCGACGCCGAACTCGGCCAATGGCGGCACCGCGGCACGCCGGCCGCGTTGCTTCGGCTGCGCGTAGATCGCCAGCGCCTCGTCCAGCGTGATCGTGAAGATCTGCTCTTCGCTCTCGATGGAGCGCGAATCGCTGCCCTTCTTCAGGTACGGGCCGAAGCGGCCGTTCTGCACCGTGATCTCTTCGCCTTCGGCATCAGCCCCCAGCACACGTGGCAGGCTCATCAGCTTCAGTGCCTCTTCCAAGGTCACCGATTCCACGGTCATGGACTTGAACAGCGACGCGGTGCGCGGCTTGACCTTGGTTGGCTTCTTCGGCGGCTTGGGCTTGCCATTCTTGTAGTACTCGACCGGCAGCGCCGCCAATTCCTCCGCGGTCGGTTCCGGAATGATCTCGGTGACGTAGGCGCCGTAGCGGCCATCCTTGGCCACGATCTTGCGACCGGTTTCCGGATCATTGCCCAGGTCCTTTTCCGAGACCTGCGAATTGGCGAAGAGCTCCTCGGCTTTTTCGGCAGTCAGCTCATCCGGGGCCAGGTCCTCAGGCACGTTGGCGCGCTGCGGCTCGGTCCCTTCCTCGGCACCTTCCGGGATGGCACGTTCCAGATACGGGCCGAACTTGCCCACACGCAAGGTGATGTCGTCGGTGACCTTGATCGAGTTGATCGCCCGGGCGTCGATATCGCCCAGGTTGTCGACCACATGCTTCAGGCCCTCGGTCTCGGCATCCGCGCCCTTGCCGAAGTAGAACAGGTTCAGCCAGTCGGTGCGGGCACGCTGGCCGTTGGCGATCTCATCGAGATCGTCTTCCAGCCGGGCGGTGAAATCGTAGTCCACGTACTTCGCGAAGTGCTCTTCGAGCAGGCGGATCACCGAGAACGCGATCCAGCTCGGCACCAGGGCGCCGCCGCGCTTGGTGACGTAGCCGCGGTCCATGATGGTCGAGATGGTTGGCGCGTAGGTCGACGGGCGGCCGATCTCGCGCTTTTCAAGCTCAGCCACGATGGAAGCTTCGGTGTAGCGGGCTGGCGGGGTGGTTTCGTGGCCTAGTGCGGTCAGCTCGTCGCCAGCCAGCTGCTGGCCCACGGCCAGCTGCGGCAGGCGCGCTTCGGCATTCTCTGCCGCGGCTTCTACAGCCTGCTCGTCCTTGCCCTCCTCATAGGCGGAAAGGAAACCGCGGAAGGTGATGACGGTGCCGGATGCCGAGAACTCTGCCACCCGCTGATCGCTGGCGGTGCCCTGCAGCTTGATGGTGGCGGTGAAGCCCTTGGCATCGGCCATCTGCGAGGCGACGGTGCGCTTCCAGATCAGCTCGTAGAGCGTGTATTCGTCCTTGGACAGCGAGGAGCGAACGTCCTTCGGGCGGCGGAACATGTCACCGGCCGGTCGGATCGCTTCGTGGGCTTCCTGGGCCGCATCATTCTTCGCCTTGTACACGCGTGGTTTGGCTGGAACGGAATCGGCTCCGTACAGTTCGGTGGCCTGCTTGCGCGCGGCAGTCACTGCCTCGCCCGAGAGGAAGACCGAGTCGGTACGCATATAGGTGATGTAGCCGTTTTCATACAGGCGCTGGGCGATCTGCATGGTGATCTTTGAACTCCAGCGCAGCTTGCGGGATGCTTCCTGCTGCAGCGTGGAGGTGGTGAACGGCGCTGCCGGACGACGGGTGTACGGCTTGTCCTCGACAGAGGTCACCTCGAAGTCGGTCTTCGACAGGTTCGCCACCAGCGACTGGGCCGATTCCTGGTCAAGGTGAGCCAGCTTGTTGCGGGTGGCCTTCAACTGGCCGCGGTCATCGAAGTCGCGGCCGGAGGCGACACGGGCGCCGTCCACTGCCGACAGCTTTGCCGCAAAAGCTTCGCCGTCACTGGTAGCGAAGTTGCCCTTCACATCCCAGTATCCGGCGGGGATGAAGGCCATGCGTTCGCGTTCGCGCTCAACGACCAGACGGGTTGCCACGGACTGCACACGGCCTGCTGACAGGCCGCGGGCCACCTTGCGCCAAAGCACCGGTGAAATTTCGTAACCGTAGAGGCGGTCCAGGACACGGCGGGTTTCCTGGGCGTCGACGAGGTCGGTATCCAGTTCACGCATGTTCTCCAGGGCGCGGGCGATGCCTTCCTTGGTGATTTCGGTAAAGGCCAGGCGGCGTACCGGAACCTTTGGCTTCAGGACCTGCAGCAGGTGCCACGCGATGGCTTCGCCCTCGCGGTCCGCATCGGTTGCGAGGTAAAGTTCGTCAGCTTCCTTGAGCTTCGCCTTCAGTTCGGAAACGCGCTTCTTCTTGTCCGGGTAGACCATGTAGTACGGCTCGAAGTCGTTGTCCAGATCGACAGCGAACTTGCCTACGGAGGTTTTCTTCAGCTCGGTTGGCAGTTCCGAGGGCTGCGGAAGGTCGCGGATATGGCCCACAGAGGCATCCACGTCAAAGCCTTCGCCCAAATACTTGGCGATCGACTTCACCTTGGCAGGAGACTCCACGATTACGAGTTTCTTACCAGTCTTTTCCTTGGCCTTGGGGGGCACAGCACTCCTTTAGACAACACGGACCTTCGGCACCCATTCCCGGGCCTTGCTCGATCCGCCATCGCAGCTTCGTTCTTCATGCCTACTCTATAAGCACATTTCTCGATGATCTTACACCGAAGGATCTGCGCTCCCTGAGCCGGGCATGCTTATGATGTCGCCTCCCCCATGCTCTGGTATTCGGGAAGCAATGAGATTAAGTAGAACATACGCCGCGAATCAATACTGCGTTCCTCAGCTGTTGCCTGTGCCTCGTATTCGTACACGAGATCCAGCATCCGGCGGTTGAACTCGCGCTGCTTGGCCTCTGAGAGGAAGACCAAACCGCTGGTCAGCATCGGCGGGCGGTCAGGCTCCGGAGCGATTCCGGCCTTCGCTTCTGCCTCGCGGCGTTGGACTTCGGCATTAAGCCGCGTGCGGAATGCGTTCAACTGCACATTCAAGTACGCGGTCTTGGCGTTGGCCGAGTCGATCTGCGTGTTCAGTTCAAGCCGTTCACCGGCCGCACGCCAGCGGCGCTCGCGTGCATCACCCTCGCTGGCGGCACGAATAACGTATCCGTACTTCTCCAGAGCTCGAAGGTGATAGCTCATTGCGCTGGGGGTCAACGCGCACAGCGATGCAAGTTCCGTAGCGGTGCGGGTGGTCTGCGAAGCAAAGAGCTCATCCAAGACGATCAGTCGAGCGTCATGCGCCAACGCTCGAATCGCTTGGGGGTCAGTGATCGAGACAACTTGTGGAATTTTTGCCGCATCTTGCGAGGCGGCTCCACCTTGTTCCTCAATTGTGTTCCGTGTCATAGGGAAAAACTTTAGCGCTTGTTTCACATTTTCTGAAGCAGGCCATGTCGCAAGAGCCGCTTCACTGCTTCATAAAGCACGTCCGAGAAGTCTTCCTGCCCCTCGCCTATCAGCGATTCCAGCGCATTGACTAGTTGCGATACAGATAATTCACCATCGCAGGCGGAAACAAATCCTGCCTGCGCAGTATCAAGCAATTCAGTTCGGCGCAGGCCAGCACCCTGGCGCAGCAGGATCACGCCCGGGTGCTCTGCCCCCGGACGCTGGTGGCGCTCCTCGGTGACATCCTCAGGCACCAGCAGGAGCCAATCCTTGTATCCTTCGCCGGCCGCTGCCAGCTGGTCAGCCATCGCGATATCGCGTTGCAATGTCGGGGCCAGCGGCTGTTCCACCTGATGCGAGATCTGCTCGTAGCGTTGCAGGACTGGGCGGCTTGCAACCGGGCGGCGGAGGTACACCAAGCCGAAGCCGATGGCCCCCACGCCGCGGGACTCGAAGTCATCGAGGTACGCGTTGTAGGCGGAGACATACGAGCTGCTGTCTTCGGTCTGCGAAGAGTCGCGCAACCAGGTTTCCGCGTAGCCGCTTGGGGTCGTCTGTTCGCGCTCAATCACCCATACGTCCAGCTTGTCGCCGAACCACTGGCGCACCCGGACATCCCATGCTTGGTTCGATTCATCGTCTAGAAGAGGAATCTCCCAGTTTGAAAGCATTTGCATGGAACCACCCGGCTCCAAGAATTCAGGGGCCTGCTCGATCAGGGTGCTCACCAAGGTGTCGCCAGCCATTCCCCCATCACGGTAGGTGAAACGGTCCTTGGCCCGCTCTGTGCTGCTTCGCGGGGTGATGACGAACGGCGGGTTGCTGGCGATCAAATTGAACGTGGATCCTGCCACCGGCTCGAACAGGCTTCCCTGGAGCAAGGTGACCCGAGAATCGAGGTTCTCTGGATCCAGTGCCAAGGCCTGGTGGTTGAGCATCAGGTTGAACCGGGTGAATCCCAGGGCTCGGGCCGACAGGTCCGTGGCGGTGACGTGTTCCGCATGCGAGAGCAGGTGGAAGAGCTGGATGCCGCAGCCGGTGCCCAAGTCCAGCGCGCGCTCGACCTTTTCGCGGATCGTGATCTGCGCCAGGGTCAGCGAAGCCTGGCCAATGCCAAGCACATGGTCGGTGCGCAGCACGCCGGGGCGCTGGTGTGCGCCCAAGTCGTGGGCCACCCACAATTCGCCATCGGCATCCGATGAATGCAGTGCCAAGGCGATCTTGGCACGGTAACCGCTGGCCCAGGACTCGACGAGCCCCAGCTTGAGCAGGCCGTCAGTCTTGAGCGTCGGGAAGGCGGCATTGATGGCAGCTTCTTCCTGGGTCTGGCCCAATTGGAAGAGGCGGACTACGCAAGCCAGAGGGGCATCCTCCCCGCGCCGATCCAGATTGCGCAATGCAGGGTGCAGCTGGTCGCGAGCAAATGCTGCGGCGGCTTCCTCGCCCAGCAGCCCCTCGACATTTTCATAGTTGTACCCGACAGCAGTCAGGTCTTTGGCCAGCGAATCGATGAGCAGTTGATTATGGCTCTGCGGAGCGTCATCAATGGAAGAAAATTCAGCAGCATTCACAACGCCAAGTCTACCGAGTAACGCAACCGGCGGGAGCTAGGCTAGTCAACTTGGCCCGACCTATGATGTGGGCATGACCCAAGTAACCGTGACCTATCTGCAACAGCTCAATCCTGCGGAGATCATCTCTTCGTCCAAATCCCTGCCCGAGGACGCCCGGATTGAACTGGCCGACGAGATCACCCCGGAATTTTCGCGGTTCCTTTACCAAAGCGTCGGCAGCGAGCTGAACTGGGCTGACCGCCTGGGCTCCACACGCGAGCAGTGGGACGAAGTGCTCCGACGTCCCGGCTCTGAAACGTGGGTGCTCTACCAGCAGGGTGCTCCCAAGGGATATGTGGAGCTCGTCACGGAAGTCGTGGAAGCCGGCAGCGAAGTCGAGATCTTCTACTTCGGGCTCTTTCCTGAAGCTACCGGTCGCGGCCTCGGCGGAGTGCTGCTCAGCGAAGCACTGCGGCAGGCTTGGGCTCTGGGCTCGCGCTGGACGCAGCTGCCTGCGGTCAGCCGGGTGTGGTTGCATACGTGTTCATTGGACGGGCCGGCGGCGCTGCCGAATTACCAAGCACGCGGGCTGAAGATTTACCGGACCGAGGTGGAACAGACCGAGGTCAAGGACGCCTCGACCGGCTTGTGGCCGGCGACGGCAATATAGGACTGCGGCCCGGACTTCGACAGTCCGGGCCGCAGTTGGTCCATGCGGTGATCAGGCGTCCACGGTGCTGCACTCTGGGCAGCGGCGCAGCTCTTCATCCTTCGCGCAGTCGTCGCAGAACAGGCGCAGATTGCGGCAGGCGGGGTTCGAGCAGTTCTCGAACTTGTTCGTCGGGCCCTGGCAGCCAACGCATTCACCGATAGTCACCGCGTCTTCGGTGAATTCTGTGTGCATGCGCTTGTCGAAAACGTACAGCGAACCTTCCCAGAGTCCTGCATCGCCGTACTTCTCGCCATAGCGGACAATGCCGCCCTGCATCTGGTACACCTCTTGGAAGCCGCGCTTGACCATCAAAGCAGAGAGCACCTCGCAGCGGATGCCGCCGGTGCAGTAGGTGACCACCGGCTGGTCCTTCAGGTGGTCGTACTTGCCCGAATCCAGTTCTGCAACGAAATCACGGGTGGTCTCCACGTCAGGAACGATCGCGTCCTTGAATTTGCCGATCTGCGCTTCGAAGGCGTTGCGGCCATCGAAGAAGTGCACCTTCTCGCCGGCCTTCTTCCTGCTGTCCACCAGTTCGTGCAGTTCTTCGGGGCGCAGGTGGGTGCCGCCACCTACCACGCCGTTCTCGTCGACTTCGAGTTCCCCAGGGGCGCCGAAGGTGACGATCTCGTCGCGAACCTTAACGGAGATACGCGGGAAGTCCTCAGCCGAGCCTTCAGACCACTTGATATCCATCTTCTTGAATGCGGGAAGTTCCCGGGTGGCCTTGACGTAGGCCTTGACTGCGGAGATCTCGCCACCCACGGTGCCGTTGATGCCGTCTTTGGAGATGATGATGCGTCCGCGCAGGCCCCAGCGCTCCAGCAGAGAGCGCTGCCAAAGGCGGATTGCCTCTGGATCTGGGAGCGGAGTAAAAGCGTAATACAGAACTATGCGATGAATGGCCACCCTACAATGTTAGTAGCTTCGGGCCGCGAAACGCCGAGGAAAAGAGCAATGTCACATTGATCTTCCCCGGGAATATCGGGCTCTCGGACAGTGCGATAGTTTCAAGTAGGCAACGATTAGTTCAATGTCAGCTAATTCCTAGGAAAGACAAGGTAGGGTCAAATTATGGCATCAAACGCAAGCGATGAACTGATTGGCACCTGGGTAGCAGGCTGGGCTGGGGCTCGTGGTTATGAAACTCGTAACGAAGGACGAGTCCACGCTGCGCTGCGCCACGACACCACAGAAGACTGGGAATACGTCATCTATGGCCCTTCCAAAGAGGAACTTGCAGCAGTCGCCGAAACTCTGGCGAAGCACCCAAACCGCCGCCTGACGGCATTCGACGACTCCGCCGAAAATCTGGTCGCAATGGCGACCGAAGTTGGCCTGCAGGTCACCGCCGACGACGAAGCGCTGATGGTCACTGAACTAGCCGTCCACGACGTCGAGGTCCCGCTGCCTGCAGACGGCTTCATTTTCCAGATCGAACGCGATGGCACGCATGCCTATGTGTCGCTGCATCCTGAAGACAACCAGGAAGTAGTTGCCGCCTCCGGCCACGTCTCGGCAGTCGACGGATATGCGATCTTCGACCGCATCATCACCGGCGCCGATTTCCGCCGCCAGGGCCTCGGCACCTTGATCATGCGTGCGCTGGCTTCGCTGGCCCAGGAACACGATGTTGATGAAGGCCTGCTGATCGCTTCCGTCGATGGCCAGCAGCTTTATGCTTCACTGGGCTGGACTTCGCTGGGCAAGGTTGTCATGTTCAAGGCCTAGCTCCTTCACAGTCGCTCTCATCGCCGTGCTTGACGTATCCGCGTCAAGCACGGCGATAGTCTTTAACTCCAGCAGTTCCCGGTCCGGAAGGCGTCCTCGTGAAGTCAGTGCGTTCTCTCTTAGATCCCTTCGACCGGACCAATGATCCAGACGCGGTGGTGCACCGCCGCACCAGGGCTGCCAAGGACGAGATCACCAGCCCATGGCCCCAGTGGCTCAGCGCCGAGCTCATCGAGATCTTCCAGGGCCTGGGCATCCAGCAGCCATGGCTGCACCAAGCCCAGGCGGCTAATCTCATCCACTCTGGCCATCACACCATCGTTTCCACCGGTACCGCTTCGGGCAAGTCCATGGCCTACCTGATGCCGAGCTTGGAACAATTGCTTAGAGCCAAGGACAGCGGGTTCAACGATGCCGATGCCGGAGCATCGGTGCTCTATATCTGCCCCACCAAAGCGCTGGCGGCCGACCAGCTATCCGCGGTGGAATCCTTGAAGGTTCCCGGTGTCCGAGCCGCTCCCTACGATGGGGATACCGATCAGGCAACGCGTGCCTGGGTACGCCAGCATGCCAACTTCGTTTTCACCAATCCCGATATGCTTCATCGCGGCATCCTGCCCAACCATCCGGCTTGGTCCCGGTTCTTCAAGCGCCTTCGCTACATCATCATTGATGAGGCGCATTCCTACCGCGGAGTCTTCGGCGCGCACGTCGCCAACCTGATGCGCCGATTGCGACGCGTTTGCGCCCATTACGGCAATTACCCGGTGTTCATCGGTGCGTCCGCTACGAGCTCAGACCCGGAAGAATCCTTCGGGCGCCTCATCGGAGCACCAGCGCAAGCGGTAACCAATGATTTCTCTGCCAGCGGCGAACTGGTGATGGCTTTGTGGGAACCTCCGATGAGCGAGCACAGAGGTGAAAACGGTGCGCCAGTACGTCGCACCGCCGTTGCCGAAAGCGCCTCGATCCTCACCGACCTGATGGCCGACCATGTTCGAACCATTGTCTTCATCAAGTCTCGCCGGGGCGCTGAAACCATCGCAACGCTCACTCGCAAGCATCTGGAAAAATTTGCTCCAGAACTATCCGTCCGGCTTGCGGCCTACCGCTCGGGCTACCTGCCCAATGAGCGCCGAGCGGTGGAGGAGCAATTGCGCAGCGGCGAGCTGCTGGGCGTCACCTCGACCTCGGCGCTGGAATTGGGCATCGACATTGCTGGTCTGGACGCCGTTGTGGTGGCTGGCTGGCCGGGTACCCGCGCGTCGTTCTTCCAGCAAATCGGCCGTGCCGGACGTTCCGGCCAGGACGCGCTCGCGATCTTTGTCGCGGCCGAAGATCCGTTGGATACCTACCTGGCGCATCACCCCGAAGCCATCTTCGATTTGGGAGTTGAAGCAACGGTCTTTGATCCGCAAAACAAGTATGTGCTCAGCGGCCATCTCTGCGCGGCCGCGCAAGAATCTCCCCTGCGCCCTGAAGAGCTCGAACTTTTCGGTCCACAGACCGAGCAGCTTCTGGATTCGCTGGTGCAACGCGGATACTTGCGCCGACGCCCTGCCGGATGGTTTTGGACACATCCGCAGCATGCGGCGGCGATGTTCTCCATCCGCACCGATGGCGGTGGACCAGTTGACATCATCGATGCGGAAACCGGCGCCTTGCTCGGCACCATGGATTCCCCGCAAACGCATTATCAGGCGCATCCAGGAGCCATCTATGTCCACCAGGGTGCGAGCTACCATGTGGAAGAACTTGACGAGCAGAACCACGTGGTGATCGTGACCCGGGTCAATCCCGACTACTACACCACAGCACGCGATCTCACCACGGTCGCCATCGAATCCGAGGAACGCGAGCGCAACCATCGGGACCTGACGATTCATTTCGGCGAAGTGACGGTGACCACCCAGGTCGTTTCCTTCCAGCGCAAGTCGGTGGCTTCCAACGAGGTGCTCTCAGAAGAGCCCCTGGAACTTGAAGCCAGGGATCTGAACACCAAGTCCGTTTGGTTCACGCTGACCGAGCAGCGGCTATTGCGAGCTGGCTTGGCGGTTGACCAATTCCCCGGAGCCTTGCATGCAGCTGAGCATGCCATGATCGGCTTGCTGCCCCTTGTTGCCACGAGCGACCGTTGGGATATTGGCGGAGTATCCACCGCGCTGCATATGGATACCGGGCATCCGACAATTTTCGTCTACGACGCCCAGCCCGGTGGTGCAGGGTTTGCCGAGCGCGGTTTCGAGCGCTTCACCGATTGGGTCAGGGCCACCCGAGATGCCATCCAGGCTTGCGAATGCCAGCACGGGTGCCCCAGCTGCGTGCAATCCCCCAAGTGCGGAAACCGCAATAATCCGTTGGACAAGGCTGGCGCCATCTTGCTGTTGACCGCCGTGCTCGATGACGTGGAACCAGCCCACCACCGCTGAACCCATGAGCCTGCTCAGGGCATCGGAGCATCCAGCGGTGGCGCTCCGGCCCGCGCCCGGGCTTCGGCCTGATACAGTTCCACGCCCATGGCACGGAATCCGACAGGAACATAGGTTGCTACACGCACCGACTCGCCACCGGGTTCCACCGAGCATGATGCCAACTGCGCACCGTTGGATTGCGCAAGCTGCGCAGCTACGGTGCAGGGTTCGCCGGGACGCAGCCCACGGGCCGTATCTGCGGCAGCCAGCGCCGACATGTCTGCAGCGCTGGCTGCCTGCATCGCAGCTCGTGTTGCTGCAACCCATGCCAGGACCGCTCCAGCGATAAGCAGCGCAACAACGACGAGCGCCGTCGCCATGACCGTCCCGCTGCCCTGTTCGTTTCGGAGGCGTTGCAGCTTGCTCATTCGACTGCCACGCTGGCTTGTCCGTGGACCTGCAGGCTGCCGACAATTGGAAGCCGCACGGTTTTGCTAACGTGCACTTGCGAGTAGCCGCTGGATGTTGACAGCGAGAATCGGGCTTGGTTTCCTGCTAGCCGAACCCCGCTGGCGCGAGCGGTGGCATCATCCTCGCCGCGGGCCAATTCCCTGGCCATGGCCCCGGCCGCCTGCTGAACTTGAATCTGTTGGATCCCAACGACACCAAAGCACAGAGCCAAGGACAGCATGATCGCAACTGCTGGCAGCAGCACCGCAAATTCTGCGGTGCTGCTGCCAGATTCATCACTGAATCTCATGGCCTACAGCGACAATGCTTTAGTGATCAGGCCCATCAGCATGCCGCGTACGTCGCCGCTGGACAGGATGCTGATCAGCAGGCCCGCAAAGGCTACGGCAGCCAGGGTGACCATAGCGAATTCGGCTGTGGTGGATCCCTGCTCTTCCTGGAGCAGATCCCTGATTTCACGGAACCGTCGGTTCATTGTGTTTTCCTTTCTGGATACCTGCCCCCGGCGCCGATGCCGGGGACCTTGTGCTACTACCTTCGGCGAGCGCAGACGGCGCAGAGATCGGTTTCTTGCGAGCTGGGCATAACCTTCGACCGGGATTTACTGGAAGCTTGGGAACAGCGCGATGATCAGTGGAACGACGCCCAGGGCGATGAAGGCCGGCAATGCGCAGGCCCCCAGGGGAAGCACAAGGCGGGTACCGAATTGCGCGCCGAGGCGTGCAACTTTCTGCGTATGCTCACGGCGTTGCAGAATCGCAGTATTGCGCAGCAGGTTGGCTGCCGGAGCGCCCGTCCTGTGCGCAAAGTGCAGGGCCTTCCTCAGCGGCGCGAGCCAGGCAGGCACGGCTTCCCAGGCTTTGTCCCACGCCATGTTCATTTCCAGGCAGCGCGCGACGCTGCGCAGGACCGCGCACTGTTCAATGCTGTTTCCGAGCAGATCCAGGATCTCGGTGATGGGCATTCCCGAATCCAGCAGACTGGCGCTGAGGTCCAGGACCAGCTCGATTGGCTTGTCGTTGTCCTGCCGTCTGTTCCAAAGCCATTGGGCTGCTTTGCCTTCGCCGATTGTTCGCGCAGTGGACGGCCCTAGTGCCAATGCGATGGCGAGGGCGCCAAAGAGCAGAATCAAGAGGATCATGACAATGCCTGGCTAGAGGTTGCCTGCATGAGCAGCTGGCACCAGATCCGATTGGCGATCCAGAGCATTGCCCCAATGAGCACGCTGAGTTGCGCCGCCCATGATTGCGCTATCGTGCCCAGCACGTCAATGCCCAGAAGCAGGCCGAATCCAAACCCCACCAGCGGCAGCCAGGTCAGCAATTTGGTGGTTGCTTTCGGTCCTGCCATGGCCGCGTCAAATGCCCGTTGGGCTACCAGTGCGCTTTCGAGGTCTTCGGCAAGCCGTTCCAAGACGTCGGCAAGACTGGCCCCGCTGCGTTCGGAGAGTTCCAGGCACCAGTGCAGCCGTTGCACCGCCGGCACCTGCCCCTGTGCTGCATCTGGTCCGGGTACGCTGTTGCTGAGCCGATGCGTTGCTTGGAGATCCTTGAGCGCACAGATGATGTCCCCGGTGTCATCTTCAGCTTCAAGCAACGCATCAACAGCTGGATGGAACCCCAGTCCGCTTCGGAGCAGCGCCGATAATTCACGGATGATGCGTGCGTCGGTGCTCAGCAGCTGCTCTCCTGCCTGGTGGCGCTCTGCCCCGCGGTTCCACCGTCTGCGCGATGAGCCCGGGGCCCTTTTGCTGGCCGGGTGCGCGGGAATCCAGAGCCATAAGGCCAACGCGCCCAAGATGAGGATCAGCATGGTTCAATGCTCCTTGTTGCTTTCGTTACCCAGCGCCGTGGCGACGGTGCGTGCGAGTGCTTGGCCGAACCTGTCCGCCAAGAAGCGTCGGCCATATTCGGCAAGCGGTTCGGCACCCTCCAGATCGATCAGGTGCCTCATCTGCATCTGGCCGTCGCTACCGGTCTCCAAGCTGCCCAGTGCCACCGGTCCACGTTGCCCATGGCTGCCCCTGTTCATGTGAATGACGAGATCCAGTGCGCTGGAGGCCTGCAACGCGGTTGCCTGCACACTCCATCCGGCGAGCGCACCCAACGCCGCCAAGCGTGCCGGAACCGCCTGCGGGTTGTTGGCGTGCATGGTGCCCGCGGCTCCTTGATGCCCGGTGTTCATCGCCGCCAGGAAATCGCGTATCTCCGACCCGCGGCATTCGCCAACGACCAAGCGGTCGGGACGCATGCGCAGGGCCTGGACAACCAGATCCTTCAGTTCCACTTGGCCGGCGGATTCGACGTTGGCCGAACGGGTTTGCAAGGACACGACATGCGGGTGCGGCACCTGCAGCTCCTTCGAGTCCTCGACGATGACCAAACGGTGCTGCGGGTTGGTCTCGGCCAGCATGGCTTGCAGCAGGGTTGTTTTTCCGCTGCCTGTACCGCCGGTAATCAGGAAGTTCATCCGGCGCTGGACAATGGCTTGGAGCAGCGGCAGCCAAAAGCCCTTGGATCCTTCCAGAACCGCGCCCAGTTCAAGCTGGGCACTGCGCTTGACTCGAATCGAGATCAACGGACCGTCCGTGGCAATTGGCGGCAGCACGGCGTGGACCCGGTAGTTCTTCAAGCTCATGTCCATGAATGGGCTCGCTGAATCCAGCCGTCGTCCAGCGAGGGTCGCCAGATGCACGGCCAGCGTCCGCACCTGTTCCGGGGAGGAAAACCGGAATTCAGTGGGTTCCAGTCCGGCCGGAGAATCGGTCCAGACCCTCCCCTGACCGTCCACTAGGACATCGGTGACTTCGGGCCGCTGGGCGAAAGGCTCAAGGACAGACAATCCTGCCACTTCATGCTGCAGCGATTCCAATGACTGGGCGGCGCCCTGCGATCCCAGGGCCACGCCCGAGTCGTGGACGGCTCCGGCCAAGGCAATCGCGTCGAGCTGCCCGCCGGTGAGCAGTGCCCGTTCACGCACTGATTCGAGAATCTTGGCATCGAGCACGGGCCCGCCCATTGCTGGGCTGGCATTGTGGCTGTGCCGTCCCGGGCTCATGGGTGCTGCTCCTTCACCTGCGGAATCAGGCACAGGTTGGACAGGTGCTGGCGCAGTGCCCGGGATTTGAAACTGTCGAAGAGCTGGCCGCGCTCCAGGGCCTTGCTGATCCGCGGAAGGACAGGGACGGCACCAAGTATCTCCGGAAAGCCTTGAGGGGTGCAGCGCAGTTTCTGCTCCCCGCACAGCACCACTTCCCCTGAAGCCGGCAAGGTCATGGAACTGGCGGTGGCGATATTCCGGTCGATGAACTGGTTCATCGCCAGCCGTTGCGGATGCGGTGCGCGGCCGGCATCCACCACCACGAGGTCGAACCCTTGCCGGGCCGCAGCCAGCAACCGAATCACCAGCTGGTCTTCCAGCTCCTGCGTTCGGTTGGCGCGGGACCAGGTCAGGATGGCTGTATCGCGCAGTTTCGGCAAAGTTTCGGCCAGTTGATGGGCCGCCAGCGCACCGCCGGATTGCTGTAATTCCTCCCAGCCGATTCCGATAGGCGGCTGCGCGCACACCAGCGGCCACGCTCCTTGGGAATGCGGATCCAAATCAATCATGGCGCTGCGCAGTCCGCTGAGTGTTCCAGCGTGCGCCAGCAGCAGGGAGAGGGTTGTCGTCCCCAACCCTCCGGCCGTGGAATTCAGCGCCAGCGTGTGCCCATGCCCTGCCCGCATGGCCCAAAGGCCGAGGTATTCGCCCAGCCATTGGCTGGCCGACGGCAGAACCGCCACCCGCGCCTTGGGAATCCTGCTGGCCAGAGACCAGATGAGGGCCTCGCTATCCTCCAAGCCGACCAGCACATCTACCGGCCGGCCCGGGTTTTCGGCCAGGGCTGCCATGTCGCTGCCCCACAGCACCGGCCCCGAACCATCGCCGGGCAACAACTGCGGGTCTGCGCATTGGTTGATTCGCACAGCCGCGCCGACCGCGATCACCGCGCATCGCTCGATGATCCGCGTGTCGTTGCTCACGATGGTGCAGATCGGTTCATCATCCGCAGTGCGTTCACCAGCCGCTGGCGCGCTGGTCCCCTTCTGCGGCAACTGCTCGAAATCCGATTCTGTCATCACAAATCGTTGTGCATTCTTCAGCGGCTTAGCCGATGGGGATTCTGATAGCCATTTCATGCATCGAGCGTGGCATCCATCCATTCATCTGCGTGCAGCCAGCCAACCGGCTGGGGATATCGTCCACTGGCACGGCACAATAGATCCATGAGTGCCATCGCCTTCCTTGCCGCCGACCCGGATGGCTATGCCCTCATTGACCTTCGCGACCAGCACACTGGCAACTCGCTGCAACCGGTTTCCTCGGTATCCCGCGAAGAGCTGGCTGGCTTTATCGCCGAAACCGAAGCACGGCATTCGCCCCGCTGGGCCATGCTCCGCACCACCCCGTGGATGCAGCCGCTGGCGGCAGCCGGGGTTTTCCTGGCTAAGGCCTACATTCTCTCCTTGGCGCAGCGCATCCTGCACCGCTCCCCGCTGAGCGCGAAGGCGCTCGATGATTTCAACCTTGAACAGCCACCCCAGGGCAGGGAATGGGCCAATCAGGATGCGCTCTTCTCCGCGCCTGTCACCGGCGAGTCGCTGCCTGAGCTGATCGCCATGTACCTGGCCCAACGCGACGCACTGCCGCAAGAACCCGATGTCCGCCGTCGGCTGGAATTATTGATCCATGCCGAATCGGTGGGCGCCGTGATTGCCTGCGAGATGGAAGCGGCCGGCTTGCCGTGGGATGAACCCGGGCACCGCGCCCTGCTGCGCGAGCAATTGGGCGAGCGCGTCTCCGACTACGGACGGCCTCCCAAGCTGGCTGCCAAGGCCCAGCAGCTGGCTGAGGCGTTGGGCAGTCCCGGGCTCAATCCCGATTCGCCGCAAGAACTGCTGCGCGCCCTGCAAAAGGCCGGCTTCGCAGTGGGTTCGGTGCGGGCATGGGAACTTGAGCAGATCAAGCATCCGCTGATTACCGAGGTCCTCGAATACAAGAAGCTCTCACGCCTTGCCAGCACCCACGGCGATGCCTGGCTGGATCAATGGGTGGAAAATGGCAGGTTCCATCCGCACTACGTGCTGGGAACCGTCATTTCAGGACGCTGGGCGGCATCAGGCGGCGGTGCGCTCCAATTGCCGCATTCCATCCGGCAGGTCGTTCGCGCCCCGGCGGGGTCGACCTTTGTGGTGGCCGACGGCAGGCAGCTGGAACCGCGCATCCTGGCGGCAATTTCCCATGACCAGCAGCTGCAAAAGGCTGGCCAGCAAGACGACCTGTACCAGTGGCTGCTGGATGCCAAGCTTGTCGCCTCGCGTGATGAAGCCAAACTGGGCATGCTCTCGGTCATCTATGGCGGAGGTGGCGGTGCTTCGGGCAGCGTCGGCGCGGCGCTGACCCGCAGCTTTCCCACTGCCATGCGTTTTGTCGAACAGGCGGCGCTAGCTGGCGAACAGGGTGGAGGCGTGCGCAGTTTCCTTGGCCGCGGCTGCCCTCCCGCAGATGAGCAGTGGCTGCAGGCGCAGCGGGCCACCAGCGATGAGGCATCGCAGCGGGCCGCTGACTCAGCGGCGCGGGCCCGTGGCCGGTTCACCAGGAATTTTGTCGTGCAGGCTACCGCGGCCGAGTGGGCCTTGGTGTGGATGGGCCACGCGCGGCACCTGATCCATCAGGCTGGGTGGAGCCGCAGCTGCCGCCAGGTGTTCTTCGTCCATGACGAAATTGTCTTCGAATGCCCCACCGAATTGGCTGGGCAGCTGCAGGAGCTGATCCTCCACGCGGCGATGCTCGCCGGACGCTCGCTGTTCGGCCAGGCCTCGCCGCGTTTCCCGGTCAGTGTTGCGATTTCAGGGAATTACGCGGACGCGAAATAGCGGGCCTCAGGCCATGCGCAGTTCGCGCCGATTATCCCACGGACGGGTCCACCCCAGCTCGTTGAACAGACGGTCCAGCACGATCGCGGTGAAGCCCCAGATGATCCGGTCTTCGAAATCGAAGGCCGGGGACTTGAATTTCCGCGTGCCGCGATGCACAACCCCAGTCAAGCGGTTCTTCGGATCCAGCAGGTGCGCCACCGGGGCGCGGAATACCCCAGCGCTTTCTTCCGGGTCCGCCGGATACACCTCGGATTCGGTATGCCACCACCCGAGCACCGGGGTGACCAGGAAGTTCGACACCGGCAGCTCGGTTTCCCCCAAGGTACCCAGCACTTCGATGCCGGCGGTATCCACGCCGGTTTCTTCCCATGCCTCGCGCAGAGCGGCGCTGGCAACGCTCGGATCCTCCTGGTCGATGCCGCCGCCGGGGAAAGCGATCTGCCCGGCATGCTTGCGCAGGGTCGCTGCCCGCTCCACGAACAACAGGTCCAGGTCGTCCATCTGGGACCGCGGTTCCAGCGCCGCCTCGCCAGCCGCGCCGAACAGGATCAGCACCGCGGCCCGGCGCGCGGCTCCGAGCTCCATCTCGTTCATCACCCATTCGTTGGGCAGCCGCTGCGTTGCCCCGACCTGCGCCGTATGGCGGGCGATGACTTGTTCCAATTCCAAGCGTGCGCTCATGCGTCCAATCCGTATCCTTCAGCCCTCAGCTCGCGGCGAGTTGCTCCGGCGATCATTTTCGCCAGCAGCTCTTCCCGTCCTGGTGCAAGCTCATACTTGAGCAACGCTTTCGCCTTGGCCGGTATTTCCTCGCCGATGCCGAAGGACGGGCACAGCTTGGCGATGACGCAGGCTCCGCAGGCGGGCTTGCGGGCGTGGCAGACGCGCCGGCCATGGAAAACCACCCGGTGGCTGAGCATCGTCCAGTCGCGTTTCTCGAATAATTCCCCCACCGCGTGCTCGACCTTCACCGGGTCGGTTTCAGCGGTCCAACCCAGGCGGTTGGCCAGCCGCCCGAAATGGGTGTCCACGGTGATTCCGGGAACGCCAAAGGCATTGCCCAACACGACGTTGGCGGTTTTGCGTCCCACTCCGGGAAGCTTCACCAGCTCGTCGAGCTTGGCTGGCACGTCGCCGTCGAAGCGTTCCACCAGCGCAGCGGATAGCCCGAGCAGGGAATCGGCCTTGGCGCGGAAGAAGCCGGTGGGGCGGATCAGCTGCTCAAGCTCGGCACGCTCGGCTTGGCTCATTGCGAGGGCGTCGGGGAAACGGGCGAAGAGCGCTGGGGTTATGGCATTGACCCGCACATCGGTGGTCTGCGCCGAGAGCACGGTGGCTACCAGCAGTTCGAAGGGATTCTCGAAGTCCAGCTCGGGCACCGCGTAGGGATAGGCCTGTGCCAGTTCCCGGTTGATCTTGCGAGCCCGGCGCTTCAGCCCCAGCTCGGTTTCATTCTCAAGTTTCTTCGCCACGCTTTAGATCGTGTCATGAGCGCGCAGGGTTTTCACCCCGGGACACTGCCCCGGCATGCTGTTCATCGCGTTCAATCCACCGTTTGGCGCACAGATTACCCGATTTCCGCTATCGCAGTGACACAAAGCACATCTTCATCCTCAGAGGCTGTAACTTTGATCACAGAGAAACATTTGTGACTACGTGGAAGGACGCGAACACAGTGAGTGATTCGAAAACCCTGGACAATCTGTCGACCGAGACCCGCTCCTTTGCCCCAAGCAAGGACTTCAGTGATCAAGCCATCGCCACGCAGGCCCGTTACGACGCAGCCAAGGAAGACCGCTTGGGCTACTGGGCGGACCAGGCCCGCCAGGTACTGGCCTGGGACACCGATTTCACCGAAACCCTCGACTGGTCTGAAGCGCCGGTTGCCAAGTGGTTTGTCGGCGGCAAGCTCAACGCGGCCTATAACGCACTGGACCGCCATGTGGAGAACGGCCGGGGCGACCGCGTGGCCATCTACTTCGAAGGCGAGCCGGGCGATACCCGCAGCTACACCTATGCGCAACTGGCCGAGGAGGTCAAGAAGGCCGCCAACGCCTTCGAGTCCCTGGGCGTGGCCAAGGGCGACCGCGTCGCCGTCTACCTGCCGATGATCCCCGAAGCGGTGATCACCATGCTGGCCTGCGCCCGCATCGGCGCCATCCACTCGGTGGTCTTCGGCGGCTTCTCCGCCGACGCGCTGCGCAGCCGCATCGATGATGCCGACGCCAAGCTCGTGGTCACCGCCGATGGCACCTGGCGCCGCGGCAAGCCGAGCCCGCTGAAGCCTGCAGTGGATGCCGCCCTGGAAGCACCGGGGCACACCGTGGAAAACGTGCTGGTGGTCAAGCGCAACGGCGAACCTACCGAATTCGGCGCGCTGGACAAGTGGTGGGATGACGTGGTCGGCAACGCCGCCACTGAGCACACCGCGGTGGCCCACGACTCCGAGCACCCGCTGTTCGTGCTCTACACCTCCGGCACCACCGGCAAGCCCAAGGGCATCGTGCACACCACCGGCGGCTTCCTCACGCAGACCGCGGTCACCCACCGCGACACCTTCGATTTGCACCCGGAAACCGATGTCTTCTGGTGCACCGCAGACATCGGCTGGGTCACCGGCCACTCCTACGTCACCTACGCGCCGCTGGTCAACGGCGCCACCCAGGTGATCTACGAAGGCACCCCGGACACCCCGCACCAGGGCCGCTGGTGGGAGATCGTGGAGAAGTACGGCGTCACCATCCTGTACACCGCGCCGACCGCCATCCGCACCTTCATGAAGTGGGGCCGGGAGATCCCGGACGGCTATGACCTGTCGAGCTTGCGCGTGCTCGGTTCGGTGGGCGAACCGATCAACCCGGAAGCCTGGATGTGGTACCGCGATGTCATCGGCTCCAACAATGGGAAGAACGGCGAGAAGAAGGAGCATCCGGCCCCGATCGTGGACACCTGGTGGCAGACCGAAACCGGTGCGCACATGATCGCGCCGCTGCCGGGCGTCACCGCCACCAAGCCGGGTTCTGCCCAGGTGGCTGTGCCGGGCATCGCCATTGACGTGGTGGACGAGGCCGGCGAATCCGTGGCCGACGGCGAAGGCGGCTTCCTGGTCATCCGTGAACCATGGCCGGCCATGCTGCGCGGCATCTGGGGCGACATGGAACGCTACAAGGACACCTACTGGTCCCGCTTCGAGAACATGTACTTCGCCGGCGACGGCGCGAAGAAGGATGACGACGGCGACATCTGGTTGCTGGGCCGCGTGGATGATGTGATGAACGTGTCCGGCCACCGCCTGTCCACCACCGAGATCGAGTCTTCGCTGGTCGCCCACCCGTACGTGGCCGAAGCCGCGGTGGTCGGCGCGAAGGACGAGACCACCGGCGAGGCAGTCGTCGCGTTCGTGATCCTGCAGACCGAGCCTGCAGAGGGCGAGGATGTCGTGGCGACCCTGCGCAACCACGTGGGCAAGGACATCGGTCCGATCGCCAAGCCGAAGCATGTGCTGGTGGTTCCCGAGCTGCCCAAGACCCGCTCGGGCAAGATCATGCGCCGCCTGCTCAAGGACGTGGCCGAAGGCCGCGAGGTCGGCGATGCCACCACGCTCTCGGATTCGACGGTCATGAGCCAGATCGCGCAGTCCATGGGCAAGTAGCCCCTGCACGCACTGCCGAAAGAAGCCGCCGTTCTGCCGCACCGCTGGTGCGGCAGAACGGCGGCTTCTTGTATTACGGAGCCAGCGCAACGACGCTGGATTATGCCTGCCGTGTAATAGATTTGGGTTCATGACTGAGAACGCATCGAACACCATCTTGCTGCTCAACGGCCCCAATCTGAATCTGCTGGGCACTCGGGAGCCGGAAATCTATGGCCACGACACGCTGGCCGATGTCGAGCAGCTGGCCCGTGACACCGCCGCCGCCTACGGGCTCGAGGTGCGTGCGGTGCAGTCCAACCACGAGGGCGTGCTCATCGACGCGATCCACGAGGCCCGCACGACCGCGGCCGGCATCATCATGAATCCTGGCGCCTTCACCCATACTTCGGTAGCGCTGGCCGATGCGATCAGCGGCGTTCAGCTGCCGGCCATCGAGGTGCACATCTCCAATGTGCACAAGCGCGAGGCCTTCCGCCACCATTCCTATATCTCGCCGGTAGCCAGCTCGATCATCATCGGTGCGGGCGTGCATGGCTACAAGCTTGCGGTGCAGCAGCTCGCGCATTTACTCGGCAAGTAGCCGCAGGCATCAGCCGGAAACGCAGTCGCCGGTCTTGATGCTGGTGCGCCGCTGGCTGCCAAGTTCCAAGGCTTGCTCGATCTCTTCGAGACTCAGGGCGAAGCCCACCTCGTCATCGCTGCGGGATTTGGCGAAGATCAGACCCACCACGTCGCCGGATTCATCCAGCAGCGGTCCGCCGGAATTGCCCTGCGCCACTTCCGCGGTGAGCTGGTAGACCGAAATCCGCGACGGGTCTTCGCCATAGATGTTGGCGATGGAGACGAAGGCGCGCGAGGCGATCAGCGCTCCGCGGATCTGCTGCGGTCCGCCCGCCGGGTGGCCGACGAATGTTGCCGGGTCGCCACGCATCAGGTCCTCGGCGGCCAGGTCGATGGGCTCTGCCTGCAGTCCCTCGACATAAAGCAGCGCGATGTCGGCCTGCGGGTCGAAATAAACTACCTTTCCGCGGTGAACTTCGTCACCGCCGACCTCCACGGTTGCAGCACTCAATCCTGCCACCACGTGTGCATTCGTCATGACCAATTCGTGGTCGACAACGAAGCCCGAACCGGTCAGGTTAACGCCGCATTGCACGGCGGTGCCGGAGATCTTGGCCGCCGATTGCGCGGCTGCCAGCTGCAGGTCGTTGGCGGCCCATTCGGTGTCCACTGGCGCCTGCACCGGAGGGGCGAAAGGCTCCAGGAACGCGGGCAGGGTTTCAGCGATCACCTTGGAGCGTGCGGTGGATATGGCCGCATCGACAAACTCGGGTGTCAGGCCGCGAATCGTGTCGATCATCTTGGACTTGCTGATCTCCAGCGAAAGCCTCGGGATACCCATGCTTGCCGTGGAAAAGGCCAAGCCACCAATGATTGTTGCGGTGATGAACACCGACAGCACGCCACCGGCGATGCGGTCTGCGGCACGCAGGAAATCGACATTCATCCAGTGCCTGATCCGGGTCGCGATCACCCGTCCCAGCGCTTGGCCGAGGATGATCAGCACCGCTGCGGTGGCGATCATCAGACCGACACGCCACCAGGGGTTCGTGGCAAAGGTGGAGACCAACGGGATCGCGAAGAATGCGGCGACGCCACCGACGAGCAGGCCGAGCATGTCGCCAACTGTCAGCAGGAAACCTCGGCGAACTCCAACGATGAAGAACATCAGCAACACAGCGCAGATGACTACATCGAGCCAGCTGAAAATTCCCAGCACCCAGACCCCAGTTCATTCATAAAGTTCGTATAGACCCAAGGTACCCTTAGAAGCTGATGGATTTCTGCGAGCAGATTCGCGAGTTTTAGTCGAATGTGCGTGATTTTCAACATTTTCTTGGTTAAACCACGTGTGGAAACTGTCACATTGTTACCGAATACGGCACAATGAAGTAAGCGCCTACTACTGTTGACAGGAGATTTAATGGATATCGAGGTACTGCGTCGCGCGCCACTGTTTGCGTCGCTTGGTGATGAAGTTTTCGCCGCGCTAACCGAAGAATTGACCGAGGTTGATCTGTCCCGCGGTGCATCGGTGTTCCGTGAAGGCGATCAGGGTGACCGTCTGTACTTCATCGTTTCTGGCAAGATCAAGCTCGGCCGCACCTCTTCGGATGGTCGCGAGAACCTGATTGCTGTTCTCGGCCCGGGCGAACTGTTTGGCGAAATGGCCTTGTTCGATCCACACCCACGCAACGCTACCGCCACCGCCGTGTCGGAGACCCGCCTGGCTGGCCTGAGCCACGAGAACATGCGCAAGGCTATCCTGAACTCCCCTGAGGTCTCGATCCAGCTGCTGCAGGCTCTGGCAGCACGTCTGCGTCGCACCAATGAGTCCCTGGCCGATCTGGTCTTCTCTGACGTTCCTGGCCGCGTTGCCAAGGCGCTGCTGGACCTGGCTGACCGTTTCGGCCGCCCGGCTACCGACGGCATCCTGGTTGCCCACGAACTGACTCAGGAAGAGCTGGCTCAGCTGGTTGGTGCTTCCCGCGAAACCGTGAACAAGGCTCTGGCCGAGTTCGTCCAGCGCGGCTGGCTGCGCCTGGAAGCACGCGCCGTCGTGATCCTGGACATCCAGCGCCTGCGCCAGCGTTCGCGCTAAAGCACGACAAAGCATTTCAGGCCGAAAATCCTCAGAGGATTTTCGGCCTGTTGTGTTTTAAGCAGTGTGATCAGTGCCCGGCAGTGGTCTGCCACGGCCGGGAGGACTCGGCGCTGATGGATCCCAGGACTTCCAGGTAGTAGATTCCATCGCGCACCAGCAGATCCGGATGCTTGAGGTTCAGCGATCGCGCCCGCGAGAGGTAGGCGATCACTCCGTTGGCTTCCGCCATGGCTTCCAGGATCATTTCCACCGCCGGGTAGCTGATCTCCGAGAGCGTGAGGTTCACCGTGTTGGGTTGGCCAATGCTGTCCCCCAGCTCGCTGGTGCCGCGCTTTGCCAAGATGTCTCCGGCAGCAGACCAACGTCCCCATTTTCCTTTTCCACGAAGCAATGAGGCTTCCTGGCGGTTCGGCACGGTGGCGGTGAAGTACCAGGTGTCGAAGCGGCGCAGGGCAAAGTTCGGATTGAGCCAGTGCGATACAGGACGCAGAAGGTCGGTACGCAAACCGAGTCCGCGGCGGCGCAGGAATTCGTCAAAGGCAAGATCTTGTCCGGCGATGGCTTCGCGGGCGGTCATCCAGTCTTCGGCATCGGTCATTTCAACGACGGATTGCTCGTCGGTTCCGGCCAGCAGGATCCCGGTCTCTTCGAAGAGCTCGCGAATGGCGCAAACCAGATAGGCCTGGACCAGCTGCTGATCCAGCAAGTCCATGCGCTTGGACCACTGGGACAGGCTCGGGCCGAACCATTGGTAGGTGGCACGGTCGCTCGTCTCATGGCTGCCGCCCGGGAAGGCTACGTTGCCCAGAGGAGAGCCCCCGGGGCGATAAGTCAGGTAGGTTTCCACACCGTGGGAGGAATCCCTCACAAGGCACACAGAGGACGCTCGCCGCGGGGTACGCGGGGTGCGCGAACCGAAAGAGAACCAGTTTTCGGCGGTGGCAATCTGATGCGGCGGCAGGTCGAAGAGCCGTCGAACCATGCCGCTGCGCGGTCCCGACGGGAAAGCCCGTCGGGACCGCGCAGCGGGAAACTGGCCTGAATTACTCAAATTCGGCGATGACCTCAACCTCGACAGGTGCATCCAGCGGCAGTACGGCTACGCCGACGGCCGAACGTGCATGCAGGCCTGCATCGCCGAGAACTTCGCCGAAGAATTCGGAGGCTCCGTTGATGACTCCTGGCTGTCCGGTGAAGTCCGGTGCCGACGACACGAAACCGACAACCTTCACGATGCGCTTAATGCGATCTAGATCACCAATTTCCGCCTTGATGGCTGCCAGCGCGTTGAGCGCGGCGGTCTGTGCCTGGGCCTTTGCTTCCTCGGCTGAAACTTCGGCGCCAACCTTTCCAACCGCTGTGAGTTCACCCTTAATCAGCGGAAGCTGACCGGAGGTGTAAACGTAGTTGCCGGAAGTAACGGCAGGCAGGTACGCCGCAACCGGTTTTGCCACGGCTGGCAAGGCATGGCCAAGCTCGGCCAGGCGAGCCTCGACACGCGAGGAAGTAGCTTCTTGCATGGGATTTCTCCTTCAGTAGATGTTGTTGCCCGTTAGGCTTTCGGACGCTTCATGTAGGCCACTGGAGATGAGCCATTGGGGCCAGGAACGACGGTTACCAGCTCCCAGCCGTCATCACCCCACTGGTCCAAAATCTGCTTCGTAGCGTGAATCAAAAGCGGCAAAGTGGCGTATTCCCATTTAGTCATACTCGATACGTTAGCGCGTCCTTGTAAACTAGTGGGTATGGCAGCCAAGAAGTCCCCCTTTTTTGATACAGCTACCACTCTGGGAAAAGTCGTTGCATTCTTCGGAATCAGTGCCCTGTGTGGTGTGCTCGCAGCAGGCATGCTCGTGCCCATTGCAGCTATCGCTAAAACCGGTTTGACCACTGGTAACAACATCGTCAGCGCGCTCCCGAGCTCGTTCGAGAAGCTCCCTATCCCGGAGCCTTCCACGATCCTTGACGCGGATGGCAAGACGATTGCGACCTTCTACCAGCAAAATCGCCAGCCTGTGAAGCTAGATGACATCTCGCCGAACATGCGCAAGGCGATCATCTCGGTGGAAGACGAGCGTTTCTACGAGCACAAGGGCATCGACCCCAAGGGCATCGCCCGGGCAGTTGTCGGCAACCTCACCTCCTCGAGCCGCTCTGGCGCTTCCACCTTGACCCAGCAGTACGTCAACAACCTGCTGGTGAACAACCAGGTGCTCACTGGTGCGGAAGAATCCACCGTCTCCGGCCAGAAGGATTATGCAGACAAGATCCGCGAACTGAAGTACGCGGTGGCTATCGAAAAGGAAATGTCCAAGGACGAGATCCTGGAGGGCTACCTGAACCTGGTCCTCTTCTCGGGTCGCGAGTATGGCGTGCAGGCTGCCGCTCAGCGCTTCTACTCGGTCGACGCCAAGGACTTGAACTTGCAGCAGTCTGCCATGCTTGCCGGCATGGTCCAGCTGCCTAACGTCTACAACCCGATCAACAACCCTGAGCGTTCCATCGATCGCCGCAACAAGGTGCTGGGCAACATGTACCGCACCGGCGCGATCACCAAGAAGGAATACGACCAGGCAGTCAAGTCGGATCTTGAACTGGATCCGAGCATCTCGCCTTCCGGCTGCACCGCGGCCAAGGAAAATGCCTACTTCTGCGACTACGTCACCAACTTGATCCTTGCCGATGACACCTATGGCAAGACCAAGGAAGATCGCGAAAACCTGCTGTACCGCGGGGGCCTGACCGTCAAGACCACCCTGAACAGCAAGCTGAACAAGAAGGCTGCCAAGGACGCTGCGAAGGCCATTGACCCAGATGCCAAGTCCAACACTGACATCTACTCCTCCATCGTTTCGGTCGAGCCGGGCACCGGCAAGATCCTGACCATGGCGCAGAACACCACCTACGGTCCGGAAATCAAGAACTCGGGCAAGAACACCTACTACAACTTCGCGGTACCACGTGCGCTCGGCGGTGCTGGCGGCTTCCAGGGCGGTTCGACCATGAAGCCGTACACCACGCTGGGTTGGCTTGCTGAAGGCAACCGCATGTACGAGAAGATCAATGCCAAGAAGCAGCACTTCACTGCCGGCAACAAGTGGAAGGCCTCCTGCCTGCCCGGCGGCACCACCTACACCGCTGACTGGACCCCGAAGAACGCTTCCCCCGGCTTCTACCGCTCGATGACCGTGGATACCGGCCTGTACTGGTCGATTAACACCGCGACCGTCCAGGAAGCGTACAAGACCGACCTGTGCACCATCGCCGACTACACCAAGAAATTGGGGCTGCTCGATCATGGTGCCAAGGGCGGACCAGCTCCAATCAGTCCAGCAAACCCGTCGTTCATCCTGGGCGCTGCAGAAATCACCCCGCTGTCCCAGGCTGCAGCCTTTGCAGCGTTCGCCAACAAGGGCGAGTACTGCGAACCACGCGCCATCACCGGTGTATCCGACAAGGACGGCAACGAATACAAGGTCAAGAAGGAGACCTGCTCCCAGCAGGTCGACCCGACCTACATCGCCGACCTGAACGGCACGCTGCAGAAGATCGCCACCAAGCGCGTGTCCAAGGGGCGGGTCGACGGTCCGATCGCCGGCAAGACCGGTACCAACGACTACGCCACCTCGACCTGGTTCGTCGGCTACACCACCGGCATTTCCACCGCTGCTTGGGTAGGCCGCCTGGAAGGCAAGGCCGCAACCGAAAAGAACGAGATGCACGGTGCGATGATCAACGACGAAAAGGCGCCATGGATGGTCGACTCCTCGACCTACGCCGCCCCGCTCTGGGTCGACTTCATGGAAGAGGCTGTGCACGAATACGAGCGCAACAGCTTCGGTTCGGCCCGCCGCCAGCCGCCTCCGCCGAAGCCGAAGGAAGAAGAGGAATCCAAGTCCGACTCGGATGAGAAGGACAATGACAAGGAAGAGTCGACGGACGATTCCAAGCCAAAGGAAGAATCCACCTCGAAGCCTGACTCCCGGGACATTGGCCGGGGAAACGACAACGGCAATGGGAACGGCAATGGGAACGGCAACGGAAACGGCAAAAAGTCCGACGACTAGCTAGTGAGCTGTGAAGGCCGCGTTCAACTTTGGTTGATCGCGGCCTTCCGGTTTAGATTGGCATAGGAGAACTTCAGCAGAAGTGGCCGCAGGGCTTGAAAGGACGATGGCACAGAAGTCATGGTTGAACAGAATAATTTCGTTTCGGCATTGCGCCACGCCAGTGGCACGGCGGCCCTTGCCGCCAGCGGCGCCCTGGCCATCGGCGGCGCATTGGTGGGCTACGGCATGCTGGAGGCCCAGAAGTTCGGGCTGCGCCATGAGACGCTCAAGGTCCTGCCGCGCGGATACGGCGACATCAAGGTCCTGCACCTGTCGGACATCCACATGGTTCCGGGGCAGGAAGCCAAAACCCGGTGGCTGCGCAGCCTGGCAGATCTGGAGCCCGACTTCGTCATCAACACCGGCGACAACCTCAGCCACCGCAAGGGCGTACCGGCCCTGATCAAGGCGCTGGAACCGCTGATGGCTTTCCCCGGCGCGTTCGTTCCCGGCTCGAACTGCTATTACGCTCCGAAGCTGAAGAACCCGTTCAAGTACTTGGCTCCCTCAACCGGAACCCCCAGTCCAGCCTCCCGCGACAAGCTGCCGTTCGAAGAGATGCACCGTGCCTTCGGCAGCGCCGGCTGGATCAATATGTCCAACCGCGCGCATTCCACCGTGCTCAACGGCCTGCGCCTGGACCTTTCAGGTGTCGATGATCCGCACCTCGATCTCGACCACTTCGCGGGCTGGCCGCGCGGGTCCTCCTCCAGCAACCAGGCGCCCCACGTGCGGATCGCGCTCACCCACGCGCCCTACCAGCGGGTCCTGGACCAATTCACCGAGGCGCAGGCCGATGTCATTTTCGCCGGCCACACCCATGGCGGCCAGGTTTGCATCCCCGGGTACGGCGCATTGGTCTCCAACTGCGACCTGCCGACTTGGCGTGCCCGCGGCTTGACCGATTGGGACTACAACGGCAACACCGTTCCGTTGAATGTTTCCGCCGGCATCGGCACCTCGCGCTTCGCCCCGATCCGCTTTGCCTGCCCGCCGGAGGCCGTGCTGGTCACCCTGGCGGCCCGCGGCTAAAGCAGGAAATTCTTCCAGATCATCCCCGGTCTAGCACCTTGCTGGTGCTCGGCCGGGGATTATTCGCATCCATTGTGAAGCACTTCTTTCCCAAAGTGGCGCATTGATTGAATTATCCCAACTACTGCCGGTAGTCTGTAGCTCTGTCAAACTTCTGGATGAATGCGGGGTACCGTGGCTCAGGCTCAACCGAATGGATCCAATGATCCGGTCCCGCTCACTGCAACACTGAAGCGTCTCGCTCCCTTCGTCAAGCCGATCTTGCCTCGGCTCTTTTGCGGTTTCCTCTGCGCGCTCGGAGCAGGCATTGTCGCCCTGGCCATCCCACAGGTCCTCGCCTGGCTGGTGAACGTCGTGCTACAGCGTGATGGAGCGGCCTCGGAAGTGTGGATTTCCGTCGGCATCATCGCCGCGCTGGGCTTCGTCGAAGCGCTGCTGATCTTCCTGCGCCGCCAATTCGTGCTGAACCCCGCAGCAGGCCTTGAAGCGCAGATGCGCATCCGCTTCTACAAGCACCTGCAACGTCTGCCTGTGGCATTTCACGAACGCTGGGGCTCGGGACAGCTGCTCTCCCGGTCCATGTCGGACCTGTCCCTCTTGCGCCGCTGGCTCGCCTTCGGCGCGATGATGCTGGTAGTTGAAACCGTCACCGTCGTCACCGGCCTGGTGCTGATGTTCACCCATTCGTGGATCCTGGGATTGCTCTACCTGCTGGGTTCCATCCCGATTGCCATCAAGGCCTACCGCTTCCGCAACGACTACCGGGCCGCCAGCCGGCGCAGCCAGGACCAAGCCGGCGATCTGGCCACCGCCGTGGAAGAATCCGTGCACGGCATCCGGGTCATTAAGGCTTTTGGCCGCGGGCCGCACGTCTACGAGGGCTTCAACGCCCAGGCCAAGTCCCTGCAGGAAACCGAAATCACCAAGGCCAAGACGCTGGCCAGCTTCCTGCTCACCGTCGTTGCCGTCCCCGAAACCATTCTGGGCATCGGCTTGGTCATCGGCCTTGCCCAGGTCGCCAACGGTACGTTGAGCGTCGGCTCGCTGGTGGCCTATTTCGCGATCGCCGCGGTCATCGCCGGCCCCGTCGAAGGCATGGGCATGCTGCTGGGCATGACGCTGAGCACCAAAACTGCCCTGGACCGGCATTTCGAAGTGATGGATTCAATCAACGACATCGCCTCCCCCGCACAGCCGCAGATCCCGGCAGAACGCGATGGCAGCGTGAAGCTGGAGCATGTGCGTTTCGCCTACCCTGATACCGCCGGCACCCACCGGCCGATCCTGGCCGACATCAATCTGGAAATCCGCCCCGGGGAAACCATGGCCCTGGTGGGCATCACCGGTTCGGGCAAGTCCACCTTGCTGAACCTGGTGCCGCGCCTGCACGAAGCCACCGCCGGCAAGGTGCTGGTCCATGGCCAGGACGTCAAGGACTGGGACCTTGAGCAGCTGCGAGCGGAAATCGCCGTGGCTTTCGAGGACACCACCTTGTTCTCCACCAGCATTCGCGGCAATGTGTTGCTCGGCGCACCGGAACACCTCGATGAGCGGCAGCGCGAAGCGCTGCTTGCAGAAGCATTGGACGTCGCCCAGGCGCAGTTCACCTATGCCCTGCCCGACGGGGTGGACACCCTGATCGGCGAGGAGGGCCTTTCGCTCTCCGGCGGGCAACGCCAGCGCATCGCCCTGGCCCGTGCCATCGCGGCACGCCCGAGCGTCCTGGTCCTCGACGACCCGCTGTCGGCTCTGGATGTGCGCACCGAGGAACTGGTCACCGAGCGGCTGCGCGACGTGCTGGCCGGGACCACCACGCTGATCGTGGCGCATCGGCCCTCGACCGTGATGCTCGCCGACCGGGTGGCATTGCTGCGCGATGGCCGCATCGATGCGGTGGGCAGCCACACCCATCTGCTGAGCACCAATGAGCATTACCGTTTCGTCATCGCCAGCCTGGACGACGAAGAGCAGCCAGCCACCTCGGAGGTTTCCCGATGAGCAAGCCCCTGGGCGTTGCCAATGAAGACGCCATCAAGCTCTCTGCGGCCGAACGCAAGGTCGTGCGCCAGCGCTCCTTCCGGCTGCTGGCCGCCCTGGCCATGCCGCAGAAGAAGCTTTTCATCCTCACCGTGGTGCTGGTGCTGGTATCCAATGCGGCGCGCGTGCTGCTACCGGTGCTGATCGCCTTCGCCATCGACTGGACCTTGCCGCAGGTGCGCGAAGGCAACTGGGGCGCATTGGGGTTGACCGGTGCCTGCTACATCCTCGGTGCGATCCTCAGCGGCGTGCTGCTCTCCTGGTACATCACCAGCGCGGCACGGATCTCCCAGGCGATGCTCTTGGATCTTCGCCAGCAGGTCTTCCGCCATACCCAGCGCTTGAGCCTCGAATTCCACGAGAACTACACCTCCGGGCGGATCATTTCCCGGCAGACCTCTGATCTGGAAACGCTGCGCGAACTGCTGGACCAGGGCGTTTCGGAACTAGCCTCCTCCTGCGTGTTCGTGGTTTTCACCCTGGCCTCGATTTTCTTCCTCGACTGGCGCAGCGGGCTGGTGGTCTGCGTGGCCGCCATCCCGGTCACGCTGCTGTTCTTCTGGTACCAGCGCCGCTCCGAGCTCCTGTACCGCGAATCCCGCGTGGTGTCGGCCAGGGTCATCTCCACTTTTGTGGAGACGATGACCGGCATCCGCGCGGTCAAGGCGTTCCGCCGCGAGGCAGCCAACGACGAGAACTACTCGGATCTCGCCGAGCAGTACCGGGTGAACTCGGTACGTTCCTTCAACCTCTTCGGCGTGCTGCAGCCCGGCCTGGTGCTGATCGGCAACCTGACGGTGGCCTCGCTGCTGGCCTACGGCGGGTTCCGCATCATCGACGGCACCATGCAGGTCGGCGCGATGGTGGCCATCCTGCTCGCATCCAAGCGCCTGTTCCAGCCAGTCGAGCAGATCGCGATGTTCTACTCCTCGCTGCAGTCGGCCACCGCCGCACTGGAGAAGGTTTCGGGATTGCTGGAGGAGGAACCGAGCGTGCGCGAGCCTGCTGCCCCGCGCAGCATCGGAAAAGTGGCCGGCGAGCTGGTCTTCAAGGACGCGGTTTTCGGCTACGGCGACGGCCCGGTGATCATGGAGGAATTCGACCTGCGGATCCCCGCCGGGCAAACAGTGGCAGTGGTGGGCCAGACCGGTGCCGGCAAGTCCACGCTGGCAAAGCTCATTGCCCGCTTCTACGACCTTCGTTCGGGCACCCTGGAACTGGATTCGGTGCCGATCAACGAACTGTCCAACAAGGAATTGCGCCAGCACGTCGTCATGGTCACCCAGGAGGCCTTCCTCTTCTCCGGCTCGGTCGCCGAGAATATCGCGCTGGGCCGTCCGGGTGCCTCGCTGGATCAGATCCAGGATGCGGCCCGCGCGGTCGGAGCCCACGAGTTCATCATGGACCTGCCCGAAGGCTATGACACCGACGTGAACAAGCGTGGCGGACGCGTCTCGGCCGGCCAGCGCCAGCTGATCTCCTTCGCCCGCGCCTTCCTGGCCGATCCTGCGGTGCTGATCCTGGATGAGGCCACGAGCTCCTTGGATATCCCTTCGGAACGGGCAGTGCAGCACGGACTGCAGACCCTGCTGGGCAACCGCACCGCGCTGATCATCGCGCACCGCCTGTCGACCGTGCAGATCGCTGACCGGGTGCTGGTGGTCCACGACGGCAAGATCGCCGAGGACGGCACCCCGGCCCAGCTGATTGCCGATGACGGGCGCTTCGCGGCCCTGCACAAGGCATGGAAGGACTCGCTGGTGTAGCCTGGCGGCGGCTACTGCCTTCCTGCGTCAATCTCCCGGACATGGACGAGCACGAGGTCCCTGATCAGGTCGTCGGGCAACGGCGCGGCCGGAGTGAATCGGATTGCATGGACGGTCTTGCTGAAGCCAGCCAACCGGTCGTCCAGCTCCTCAATGGCCCAGCGGGATGGGTAGAAGCTCAGGTGCTTTTTCGAGGCGGTGAAGTAAACCAAGGCACGCTGCTTGTACTTCAGCGTGGGCATTGAATAGCTCATGGTTTCTTCTGCTTCCGGAACCAGCTCCTTCACCAGGGCCCGAATCCTTTCGAGTTCCGCCCGGAAATCCGGTTCCAGCGCACCGAGATACTCTTCTACTGTTTCCGCTTTGCCCGCCATGCCTCGAGTCTAGCCACCCGTTTCCAACCGCCGCCAGCGGGCTCGGCTTAAGCCCAGGACCCCGCACTGCCGTAATCGGCGGTGCGGGGTCCTGTTGCTGGGCATCTGGCTAGGCGCTGAAGGCCTGTCCGGTCAGCCGTTCGTAGGCTTCGATGTAGCGGGCACGGGTCTTCTCGATGATCTCCGCTGGCAGCTGCGGCGGCTCTTCGCCCGAGTTCTTGTCCCAGCCCGATTCGGCCGAGGTCAGCCAATCGCGGACGAACTGCTTGTCGAAGCTGGCCTGCGCCTGGCCCGGTTGGTAGGTTTCGGCATCCCAGAAACGCGAGGAATCCGGGGTCAGCACCTCATCGCCCAGGGTGATCTCGCCAGTGGCCGGATCGGCACCGAATTCCACCTTGGTATCGGCCAGGATGATGCCGCGTGCGCGGGCGATCTTCTCTGCCTGCTCGTACAGGGCCACGGTCTTCTCGCGCAGCGCTTCGGCGACCTCGGTGCCCACGCGGTCCACGGTCTGGGCGAAGGAGATGTTCTCGTCATGCTCCCCCACTTCGGCCTTCGCCGACGGGGTGAACAGCGCCGGCTCCAGGCGCGAACCATCCACCAGCCCCTCTGGCAGGGGCAGCTCGCACACGGTCTGCGAGACCTTGTATTCGGCCAGGCCCGAACCGGTCAGGTAGCCGCGGGCGATGCACTCGATCGGGTACATCCCAAGCTTCTTGCACACCATCGCGCGGCCGGCCACGGTGGCCGGCACATCGGTGGAGATCACATGGTTGGCGAAGCCGCCCAACTGCTCGAACCACCAGAGGCTGAGCTGGGTGAGCACCTTGCCCTTGTCCGGGATCTCGCTGGAGAGCACGAAGTCGTAGGCGCTGATGCGGTCGGAGGCCACCACGAGGACCCGGTCGGTCTCCTCGAAACTGGCTCCTGCTGGCACGTACAGGTCGCGTACCTTGCCCGAGTAGAAATGGTCCCAACCTTCGAGGTCGAGCACTTCGGTCTGGAATCCTGCCATGAGTTCTGCTGTCCTCTACTTGCTGTCGTTGGCGATGACGATCTCGCCGCGTTCGGCCTTCAACGCAATGTCGGTGCGCGACTGGGCGCCATCCCAGCTGATCTCGGCGACCCCGGCGTATGCGGCGGCGCGGGCCGCCGCCAGGCCATCGCCCAGGCCCACCACCGCCAGCACGCGGCCGCCGGAAACGATGATGTTCCCGTCCGCGTCGGAGGAGGTGCCTGCATGCATCACGTGCACGCCGTCGATCGCGTTGGCTGCGTCCAGGCCGGAGATCACCGCGCCCTTGACCGGGGTGTCCGGGTAGTTCTCGGCGGCGATGACCACATCGACAGCGGTCTGCGCGGACCAGGTCAGCTGCTCGGCATCATCGAGCCGTCCCGTGGCGGCAGCCAGCAGCACCCCGCCCAGCGGGGTCTTCAGGCGTGCAAGCACAGCCTGGGTTTCCGGGTCGCCGAAGCGCGCGTTGAACTCGATCACGCGGATGCCGCGCTTGGTGATGGCCAGGCCGCAGTACAGCACGCCGGTGAACGGCGTGCCGCGCTTTTCCATTTCGCGCAGGGTCGGGTAGGCGACACGGTCCATGACCTCGTCGACGAAGTTCTCCGGCAGCCATTCCAGCGGCGAGTAGGCACCCATGCCTCCGGTATTCGGGCCTTCGTCATTGTCGAAGATGCGCTTGAAGTCCTGTGCCGGGGACAGCGGGACGGCATGCTTGCCATCGCAGATGACAAACAGGGACACTTCCGGGCCGTCGAGGAATTCCTCGATGACGACAGTGCCGCCGGCCGCGAAGCAGGCATCTGCATGCTCCAGTGCTTCTTCGCGATCGCTGGTGACCACCACGCCCTTGCCGGCGGCCAGGCCGTCGTCCTTGACCACGTACGGCGCACCGAAGTCATCCAGCGCATTGGCGGCTTCCTCGCGGGTGGCGGCCACATGGGCCATCGCGGTGGGAACCTCGGCGGCAGCCATGACATTCTTGGCGAAAGCCTTGGAGGCTTCGAGCTGCGCGGCGGCTTGGGTCGGGCCGAAGACCGGGATCTGCGCGGCGATCAGGGCATCGGCGACGCCCGCGGCCAGTGGCGCTTCGGGTCCGACAACCACCAGGTCGCTGCCCAGTTCCTGGGCCAGCGCGACGACTGCTGCAGGGTCCTCCGCGTCGATTGCGTGGGTGGTGACGTCCTGTGCGATACCGGCGTTGCCGGGGGCGCAATGAACTTCGTTGACGTAGGGGTCTGCACTCAGTGCACGGACAATTGCATGTTCACGGCCGCCTGGGCCAATAACCAGTACCTTCACGCGGTCGAGTTTACCGGAGAATCCATGGGCCAACCGCGTCTATGACGCACGCATGGCCAGCGCCCAGCCCTGCACTCGAACGGCTGCCGGGTCCCCGCACGCCGGGCGATTTCGCTTCCGGTACTGCACCTGAGCACCTTCGAAGCTGTCAGCTGGCGTTCGGCGAGCTGGACTAGAGTTGGCATGGCTGGATTTACGGTTTTCCCGGATCCGCGGCAGGGATCCCGAACAGAGGAATATGACGTTTCTCTGTCATTGAGAGAAAGTGGAATCGACCCATGGCAATCAAACGGCGCGTTGATGAAACCGCTGGCCGCGCGGCCTTGCGAGAATGGTCCTCAACCGCGCAGGGACAAGGAAAAACAGCCCGGCCCGTGCTCGCCATGGCAGTGCGCTTCTCGCTGGAGGAGCTGGCTTCCCGCGCCGAGGGCAATTCGGTCGAGGTGCGTGTTCCGCCCTTCGGTGTGACTCAGTGCATAGCCGGGCCTCGGCATACCCGCGGAACTCCCCCGAATGTGGTCGAAATGCGTGCTGAACTCTGGCTTTCCTTGGCTACTGGCCGCATAAGTTGGGCCGAAGCCCTGCAAACTGGGCAATTGCACGCTTCGGGACTTAGGGCAGACTTGTCAGCACACCTACCACTTATTGAGTACCCTTAAAGGCATGGAGCAACACCCCGCTACACCGTCGCCTGCCGATCAGGGCGTTGAAGTGCAAATTCACGCATCGCCCAAGTTCTGGCCGTTCATTTTGACCTTCGCGGTCTTCGGCGCGCTAGTCGGCCTCATCATCGGCCTGCTGGGCGAACCGTCGCAGGAATACACCCGTGCCTCGGCCTCCGGATTCTTTGCAATCTTCGGCGCAGGCTTGGGCGTAGGAATCGGCGCACTGGCATATGTGATTGTTGACCGCGTGACCTCACGCAAAACCACCAAGCATCTGGCAGTTCCTCTGGCCGAGGACACTGACTCCAGCGGACAACAAGGCTAGGCAGCTTTTCTCCTGAATTAGAAGAGCAGGCGGCCGCGCACCTGGCCGCCACCCACCACATTCTTGGTCGGTGTCGACCAACCGGAACATGAGAGAATAACCAACATGGCGCGTGGCGATGGATTCTTAAATCACGACCTCCTTCCAAGCGACAAGGGCCCGCAGGATGAATGCGGCGTTTTCGGCGTTTGGGCTCCTGGCGAAGAGGTCGCAAAACTCACCTATTACGGCCTGTATGCCCTGCAGCACCGCGGACAGGAATCCGCCGGCATCGCCACGAGCGATGGCGCACGCATCAACGTCTACAAGGACATGGGCCTGGTCTCCCAGGTATTCGACGAGAATACGCTGAACTCCATGACGGGCCAGCTGGCCATTGGCCACTGCCGCTACTCGACGACCGGTGCCAGCCACTGGGCCAATGCGCAGCCGACCCTGGGCCCGACCCGGACCGGCACCGTCGCGCTGGCCCACAACGGCAACCTGACCAACTCCGCCGACCTGGCCGACATGGTCTCTGCCAAGCAGCAGGCCGAAGGCGGCAAGGTGCGCGGCGAGCTCGCCCAGGGCAACACCACCGATACCGCTCTGGTCACCGCCCTGCTGGCTGGTTCCGAAGGCCAGAGCCTGGAGGACACCGCTCTGGAGCTGCTGCCGAAAATCGAAGGCGCTTTCTGCTTCGTCTTCATGAACGAGGACACCCTGTACGCGGCCCGCGACCCGCACGGCGTTCGCCCGCTGGTCCTGGGCCGCTTGGATCGCGGCTGGGTAGTTGCCTCCGAGCAGCCTGCACTGGCTACCGTCGGCGCCTCGTTCATCCGCGAAATCGAGCCAGGCGAAATGATCGCCATCGATGAGAACGGCGTGCGCTCCACCCGCTTTGCCGAGTCCACCCCCAAGGGCTGCGTCTTCGAGTATGTCTACCTGGCCCGCCCGGATGCCGCCATCGCCGGCCGCTCGATCTACGAATCCCGCGTGGAAATGGGCCGCCAGCTGGCCCGCGAGAACAGCGCGGAAGCGGACATCGTGATCCCGGTGCCGGAGTCCGGAACCCCGGCCGCCATCGGCTACGCCGAAGAATCCGGCATCCCGTTCACCCACGGCTTCGTGAAGAACGCCTACGTGGGCCGCACGTTCATCCAGCCGTCGCAGACCCTGCGCCAGCTGGGCATCAAGCTCAAGCTCAACGCCCTGGAAACAGTGCTGCGCGGCAAGCGCGTGGTCGTGGTCGACGATTCGATTGTCCGCGGCAACACCCAGCGTGCCGTGGTGCGCATGCTGCGCGAGGCCGGCGCCGCCGAGGTGCATGTGAAGATCTCCTCGCCGCCGGTGAAGTGGCCTTGCTTCTACGGCATCGACTTCGCCTCGCGGGCCGAGCTGATCGCCAACGGCGCGGCCGTGGACGAGATCGCCACCTCCATCGGCGCCGACTCGTTGGCCTACATTTCCGAAGACGGCATGATCGAAGCAACGCGCCAGCCGCGCGAACGGTTGTGCACCGCGTGCTTCACCGGTGACTACCCGATCGCCCTGCCGAATGAGGAGCGCCGCGGCAAGAACCTGCTGGAGCGCAGCAACCAGGCCGGCTGCGAGCCGGGCCCTGATGCCGAGTTCGAAATCAACAGCTAATCCCCTTCACGATCCCCAACCATCCCGTTGCAAAGGGCGCTGGAAAACGACGCCCCGAACAGAAAAGGAACCGACTGCCATGAGCGGCAATGATCAGCAGGCAACTTCCATCACCTATGCCGGTGCCGGCGTTGACGTTGAGGCCGGTGACCGTGCCGTTGAGTTGATGAAGGGCGCGATCAAGGCAACCCACACCTCCGGTGTCGTGGGCGGGGTCGGCGGCTTCGCCGGGCTCTTCGACGTATCGTTCCTTACCGGCTACAAGAAGCCGTACTTGGCGACCTCCACCGACGGCGTGGGCACCAAGGTCGCCATCGCCCAGAAGCTGGACATCCACGACACCATCGGCCAGGACCTGGTCGGCATGGTGGTCGATGACATCGTCGTGGTGGGCGCCAAGCCGCTGTTCATGACCGACTACATCGCCACCGGCAAGGTCGTCCCCGAGCGCATCGCCGACATCGTGCGCGGCATCGCCGAGGGCTGCAAGCTGGCCGGCACCGCGCTGGTCGGCGGCGAGACCGCCGAGCACCCGGGCCTGCTGGCCGAGGACGAATACGACGTGGCGGGTGCCGCCACCGGCGTCATCGAGGCAGACCAGCTGCTCGGCCCCGAGCGCGTGCAGGCCGGCGACGTGGTCATCGGCATGGCCTCCTCCGGCATCCACTCCAACGGCTACTCGCTGGTGCGCCGCGTCATCGCCCACGCCAAGTGGGAGCTGGACCGCGAGGTCGCCGAATTCGGCCGCACCCTGGGCGAGGAACTGCTGGTTCCAACCCGCATCTACACCACCGCCTGCCTGGATCTGGTCGGCGCGCTGAACGACGGCGAGAACTTCGGTGTGCACGGCTTCAGCCACGTCACCGGCGGCGGCCTGGCAGCCAACCTGGCGCGTGTGCTGCCCCGCGGCCTGATGGCCCGCGTGGACCGCTCCACCTGGGCGCTGCCAGCAGTCTTCTCCACCATCGCGCAGCTGGGCAACGTGCCTCAGCCTGATCTGGAGCGCACCCTGAACCTGGGCGTGGGCATGGTTGCTGTCGTTGATCCTGCCGTCGCTGATCGTGCAGTCGAGCTGCTGAACGCTGCAGGCATGGGCGCATGGGTCATGGGCGGAGTCGAGAACATCGATCCGTCGGCTGCCGATGCCGGACTGGACTTCGTCCAGGGCGCCAAGGGCGTGGACGGCGGCGCAGTGCTGCTGACCGGCAAGTACGCCAAGTAGGCCACGGAAAGCTCCTATAAACCCGATGCGCCGCACTGATTCCAGTGCGGCGCATCGGGTTTTAACCACGATGGCCTTGCGGAGCGAAATATTCTCCCGCTAGTCCAATTGCTTCAGCGCGTCTTCCAACGGCACCCGCCAGCGCCAGGTGGCCTTCTGCTCGCCGCGGACGTGGCCATTGGTTATCAGCGCCACCGGCAGATCCCGCTTGACGAAGTTCAACAGGATCTTGTAGCCGCTCATGACCGCAAGCGAGGAGCCCATCACCAGCAGCGCCGTGGATTCCGCTTCCAGTGCCGCGATACGCTCCTTGCGGTCGGCTGGAACGCTCTCGCCGAAGTACACCACGTCAGGTTTCAGCGCGAGCGATCCGCAGCGCAAGCAGGCCACCATGTTGAACCGGTCCACCAGGTACTGGGGCAGCTCCACATCGCCGTCGGGGTTCACCGCGCCGGGATCGATCTCCACGGCCTCCAGGTATCCCTCATTGGCTGCCTGGAGGCGCAGATCGAAGTCAATGCGATGCTCGCTGTTCCCGCAGTCCAGGCAGCGGACAATCGACAGATCGCCATGCACCGGAATCACGCGCTTGGATCCTGCCTGCTGGTGCAGCCCGTCCACGTTCTGGGTGATGATGCCGCTGATTTTCCCCTGTTCTTCCCACTGCACCAAGCGCCGGTGGATGCGGTTGGGTTCGGCTTTGTCCATATGCCGCCAGCCGACGTAGCCGCGGGCCCAGTAGCGCTGCCTGGCTTCTGGACGGAAGCGGAATTCCTGATAGGTCATTGGCCGGTGGCGTTGCAATGAGCCATTGGGGCCGCGGTAATCCGGGATTCCCGAATCCGTGGATACGCCGGCGCCAGTCACCACGAGCACATTCCCGGCATCCAGCATCCGCTGGACTCCGTCCCGGGCCTCGTTTTCCGGCGAGGACGCCGCTTGCTGCTCCACAATGCGCTGCATGGAGCGGATCGCCGAATGATGCGCCATCTTGATCGACAGTTCTTCTGGAGTGCTCACGTTCCACCTTAGTATTGCTGGGCACGACAAAGGCCGCAGCGACTAAAAGCTAATTTAGCTTAGTCGCTGCGGCTTGTCGCAAAATGTACTGAAGAGCTGTACCACTCAATGCTCAAGGTGTGGCACTCTGAGCCAAGGACTCCCGGCATCAGAAGACGAGGCTACTCGTCTTCGTCATCTCCCGAGTACTTCTTAGTCAGCTCGTCGTATTCCGAGTATTCGTCGTCATACGATGAATCATTACGCTCAGAATTCTGAGCATGATGATCGGACCGAACGCCCAACTCGCGTTCAAGTGCCGAAAGGTCAGTGGATGGCGAGTAGTACTTGATATCTCGCGCCTGACGCTGTGCTTTAGCCTTTTGACGGCCGCGCCCCATGGCGTGACCCCCTCTTTTCAGTAGAGTCGGGAGGTGGTCCACCTGTGAAAGGTGAAGGCCCCCGAATATGTGATCAGTTCTTTCGTAATTAAAGGTTAACACGATTCACCGGCGAGCGCTGAATGCAACACCCAACGAAACAGCTAGACTGTGGATTAGTCCAACGACTATGTATTGAGCCGGCGAGCGATCGCCCGACCCAACCACGAAGGAGCTCAACAGGTGGTGGAAAACAATCTGCCCGAGCCGCAGGCGGCTTTGCCGCCATTGCAGCCAGAACCGGAGAAGCCGAAGCGGCAGAGTGCCCAATGGGCCCTGATGATTGTCGCTGTTCTGGCGCTGGCCGCTGCAGTGGTTTTCGTGGTGTTGAGGCTCGTGGATCCGCCCGCTTCGCCAACTGCGAACAATGTGGAACGCAATGAGAATCCAGGCCTCGACGGCATCATTGCCACCGGGATGCCGCCTACGCAGCTGGAGCAAGGCGATTGCCTGCGGGGATTCACGTCGCCATTGGATCCGCAGACCGTCGTGACCTGTGATTCCTCCCACAACGCGCAAGTAATCGGCATCTTCCAGGTCAACGGCGAGGAGTACCCCGGTGCCAACGTGCTGCTCACCCAGTCCGAAGACCTGTGCAAGTCGGTCTCGCTGGACCCGCGTGCAGGGTTGGATTCCACCTGGACCTATCACTTCTCCCGCCCATCGGAGAGCACCTGGGCCCAGGGCGACCGCACCGTTTCCTGCTTCCTGAGTCTTTCGGAGGGCACCGTCCGCAGCTCGTTGCTGCCCGAGGGCGCCGACGATGAAGATGCCGATAGCTCCGAAGAGAAGAAGTCCGAGGACGAAAAGCCGGCCGACGAAAAGTCCAACGGCCGGGAGACCACCGACAGCTAGGCAGCTTGAGTACAGCAACGGCGAGGGTGTGAACGGATTTCCATCTGTTCACACCCTCGCCGTTGCCAGTTGCTAGGACTTCTTGGCCACCTTGAGCTTGTCGCCGACCTCGTCCAGGGTGACAGCCACGGTGTCGCCATCCTGCACCGCCCCAGCCAAGATCTCCTTGGCCAGCCGGTCGCCGATCTCGCGCTGCACCAAGCGGCGCAGCGGACGGGCGCCGTAGGCCGGATCATAACCGGTCAGGGCCAGCCACTCGCTGGCGGCCTGGTCCACCTCCAGGTTCAGGCGGCGATCGGCCAGGCGTTGCGCGAGCAATTCGATCTGCAGCTTGACGATGCTGCCCAGCTCCTCGATGCTCAATGGATCGAAGAGGATGACCTCATCCAGGCGGTTCAAGAATTCCGGCTTGAACGAAGCGTTGACCACGTTCATCACCGCTGACTTCTTGGCCTCGTCTTCCAAGCTTGGATCCACCAGGAACTGGGAACCCAGATTGGAGGTGAGGATCAGGATGGTGTTCCTGAAGTCCACCGTTCGCCCTTGGCCATCGGTCAGCCTGCCGTCATCGAGTACCTGCAGCAGGATGTCGAAGACTTCGGGGTGCGCCTTCTCCACTTCGTCCAGCAGGATCACCGAGTACGGGCGGCGGCGTACAGCTTCGGTGAGCTGCCCTCCCTCTTCGTATCCCACGTAGCCCGGAGGGGCACCGACCAGGCGGGACACCGCGTGCTTCTCCGAGTATTCGGACATGTCGATGCGCACCATCGCGCGCGGGTCATCGAAGAGGAAGTCGGCCAGCGACTTGGCCAGCTCGGTTTTGCCGACACCGGTTGGACCGAGGAACAGGAAGGAACCGGTGGGCCGGTTCGGGTCGGCAATGCCGGCACGGGTACGGCGCACGGCGTCGGAGACCGCGGCGACCGCCTGCTTCTGGCCCATCAGGCGCTGCCCGATGATCTCTTCCATCTCCAGCAGCCTCTGGCTTTCGCCCTGCAGCATGCGACCAGCCGGGATGCCAGTCCAGGCCGAAATGACTTCCGCAATGTCATCCGCGGTGACTTCCTCGGCGACCATGGTGTGCGTCTCGGCCTTGTCGGCTTCGGCGGCGGCCGCCGCATCCAGCTCCTGCTGCAGCGTCGGAATCTCCCCGTAGAGCAGGCGCGATGCCTTCTCCAGGTCACCCTCGCGCTGGGCCTTGTCGGCCTGGCTGCGCAGTTCATCGAGCTTGACCTTCAGATCGCCGACGCGATTCAGGCCAGCCTTCTCCGCTTCCCACTGGGAATTCAGCGCATCCAGCTTTTCCTTCTTGTCAGCCATGTCCTTGCGCAGGGCATCCAGGCGTTCCACCGAAGCCGGATCCGTCTCATCGGACAGAGCCAGTTCTTCCATGGTCAATCGGTCCACCTCGCGGCGCAGCTCGTCGATCTCCTCCGGCGCCGAATCGATCTCCATGCGCAACCGGCTGGCGGCCTCATCGACCAGGTCGATGGCCTTGTCCGGCAGCTGGCGTCCGGAGATGTAGCGGTTGGACAGCGTGGAAGCAGCCACCAGTGCGGAGTCGGCAATGGAGACCTTGTGGTGCGCCTCGTAGCGCTCCTTCAACCCACGCAGGATGGCGATGGTGTCGTCCACGCTCGGCTCGCCCACGTATACCTGGGCGAAGCGGCGTTCCAGGGCCGGGTCCTTCTCGATGTTCTCGCGGTACTCGTCCAGCGTGGTGGCACCGATCAGGCGCAGCTCGCCACGGGCTAGCATCGGCTTGAGCATATTGCCGGCGTCCATCGCACCCTCGGAGGCGCCAGCACCGACCACGGTGTGGATCTCGTCAATGAAGGTGACAATCTGGCCATCCGAAGCCTTGATCTCTTCCAACACCGACTTCAGCCGCTCTTCGAATTCGCCGCGGTACTTGGCACCGGCGACCATGGCACCCAGATCCAAGGAGATCAAGGTCTTGCCGCGCAGCGACTCCGGGACGTCGCCAGCGATCATGCGCTGGGCCAGGCCCTCGACCACAGCGGTCTTGCCCACGCCGGGTTCACCGATCAGCACTGGATTGTTCTTGGTGCGGCGGGAGAGCACCTGCACCACGCGGCGGATCTCGCGGTCGCGGCCGATGACGGGATCCAGCTTGCCCGAGCGCGCCAGGGCGGTCATGTCGGTGCCGAACTTCTCCAGGGACTGGAAGGTGGCCTCGGGATCCGGGTTATCGACCTTGCGGTCGCCGCGGATGGTCGGCAAGGTGCCCACCAGCAGTTCGCGGGTGGCGCCGAATTCGCGCAGGGCTTCACCCGCCTTGGTCTGGTCTGATGCCAGGGCGATGAGCAGGTGCTCGGTGGAGACGTAGGTGTCCCCCATTTCCGCGGCGGCCGCCTGGGCGTTGCTCACGACCTGCAGCAGCTGCCGGGAGTACTGAGCTTGGGCAACCGAAGTTCCGGAGCTGGAGGGCAACGCGTTGATGACAGCGCTCGCCTTGACGGATAGCGCGTCGACATCCAACCCGGCAGTCTTCAGCAAGGCGACTGCGACGGACTCGCGCTGGTCCAGCAATGCCTTCAGCAGGTGCGCAGGTTCAATCTGCGGATTGCCTGCGGTTGAAGCGTTCATCCCGGAAGCTGAGAGAGCTTCTTGGCTCTTAGTGGTGAGTTTCGTGTCCACGCGCATCCTTTCTCTATTGGAGTGAACCCATAAACTTGAGTGTACTTAACTCAACTCTACTCCTAGTCCTAGTATTCCAGCTAGAGCAAGATTCTCGAGATATTTTTTCTTCCCTTTGCCTCGGCGGCAAAACCCCTTGTGGAGCGCGATTTGCAGTCTTAGGATGAGGTATGGCCAACCCGGATTCCCAAGATATTTTTTCCCTGCCCCACGATGAGATGGTCCAGGTATTCATCGATCAGCACCGGCAGATGCTGCTTTCCAGCCTCGACGAGCTGGACGAAGACGAAGCGCGGTTGAAGCTGGTTGAATCCAAGACCACGTTGCTCGGGCTGGTGAAACATGCGATCTTCGTCGAACGTGTCTGGTTTGGCGAAGCAGCCACCGGCAAGAGCCGGGCCGAACTGGGCATTGCGTCGTCGCCCAGCAAGTCCTTCGACTTGTCCGCGTCCGACACCATCGAATCCATTCGGCGTGACTATGCCCAGGCCATCGAACTGTCACGTGAAGTAGTCAAGGGCAAGACCGGGGATCACGTTTTCTCCGGCAATCGGCGCGGGTCGTTGCCGCTGCGCTGGATCCAGCTGCACATGCTGCGCGAATTGGCGCAGCATTGCGGGCACGCCGATATCCTGCGTGAGCAAATCCTGTCCGCACGGAATTAGCCGGCCACGCATCATCGGCAGGTACCGCGCATGCTGTTGCCAGCGCTCCGAGTCCTGCGAGGATTTCCAAGGCGACCCGAGACCTGGGCCGAAGAATTCACTCGAGCACTTCGTCCACCGCATCCTTCGAATTGCATATGACGCCTACCCAACTGGGCAAAGTCGAAGTACATTACAGATCAACATGACATCCGTAAACCAGAATTCTTCCAGGAGCACCGCTTCGGGTTAGGATTAAAGGACGTAAGGGAGTATTCACAATCGTTGAATCCGTCAATACGCAGGACTTCATGGTCCTGCCGGGTTTTACGGCCAACCACAGTGTCGGTGAAGAGACTTACTCGGACGCGTCCGCGCGCAACTTACGAAAGCAGGAATCCCTATGGGAGCTTCCCCTTTGATTTGGGGCATCACGATTGTCGTGATTCTCGCCCTACTGGCCTTCGATTATTTCTTCCACATCCGCAAGGCCCACGTTCCATCCCTGCGTGAAGCAGCGATCTGGTCCAGTATCTATGTCGGCTTGGCCCTCATATTCGGTGTGCTGGTGCTCATCTTCGGCGGCATCGACATGGGCGCCGAATACTTCGCCGGCTACATCACCGAAAAGGCCTTGTCCGTCGACAACCTGTTCGTCTTCCTGATCATCATCGCCAGTTTCAGGGTCCCCCGCGAAGACCAGCAGAAAGTACTGCTCTTCGGCATCGTCTTCTCGCTGATCGCCCGCACCGCGTTCATCTTTGTCGGCGCGGCGCTGATCAACCAGTTCGCCTGGGTCTTCTACCTGTTCGGCCTGATCCTGCTGCTCACCGCAGGCAACCTGCTGAAGAAGGACGACGAATCCGACGAGGCCAACAACTTCATCATCCGCTTGGCCAAGAAGCTGTTCCACACCACCGACAAGTACGACGGCGACAAGCTGTTCACCATGATTGACGGCAAGAAGGTCCTGACCCCGATGCTGCTGGTCATGGTGGCCATCGGCGGAACCGACATCCTCTTCGCCCTGGATTCCATCCCAGCGATCTTCGGACTCACCCAGAACGTCTACATCGTGTTCACCGCTACCGCGTTCTCGCTCATGGGCCTGCGCCAGCTCTACTTCCTGCTTGATGGATTGCTGGACCGCTTGATCTACCTGTCCTATGGCTTGGCAGCGATCCTGGCGTTCATCGGCGTGAAGCTGATCCTGCACGCGCTGCACGAGAACAACCTGCCATTCATCAATGACGGCGAGCACGTGATGGTCATCGAAATCAGCACCGGGCTGTCGCTGAGCGTGATCATCGGCGTCCTCGTGCTGACCATTCTCGCTTCGCTGTTCAGCAAGGCTGGCAAGGCACAAACCGCCATTGGCAACCTGCGCCGCCATGCGAGCAGCTACAACGACCTGAGCTACACCTCGGATCCAAACGAACGCGAACGCATCTACCGCGCCCTGGTGGAAGAAGAAGCGTATGTGAAGACCATGGAGAAGAAATACCGCGACAAGGCCAAGGACGTGGACAAGATCCGCGTCGAGGTCGCCGAGGCGCACCGCCAGCACGATGAGTACCTGAAGAGCTGATCCGATTCAGGCTTAGAGCAATGGCTGCCAACTCATTGGAGTTGGCAGCCATTGCCGTCTTGGTGCTGCCTAGCGGCGAACGTTGCCGATGTAATTGTCCGAAGGCACGATGACCTTGCCCAAGGGCATCAGGGACACCGGGATCATCTTCAGGTTGGCGATGCCCAGCGGGATGCCGATAATCGATACGAACATCGGGATCGCGGTCACCACGTGCCCGATGGCAATCCAGATGCCGGCAAAAATGATCCAGATGATGTTGCCCAGGGTGGAGAACGCGCCGACCGGTCCGTTGTCGACTACGGTGCGGCCGAAGGGCCACAGCGCATAGCCGGCAATGCGGAACGAGGCGATGCCGAAGGGAATGGTCACGATCAGCACGCAGCAGATGATGCCTGCCAGCACGTAACCCAGGGCCAGCCACAGGCCGCCGAACAGCAGCCAGATAATGTTGAGAATACCGCGCACTAAATCAGTCATGGCTACATTCTCCTTCTTTTACCTCTCATGCTCCATCGGGGATCACCCCGAATTCCCCCTAGGGGTGTCCAATCCCCCACCGTTCGGCACGCATCGATGCAGGTTGCTCGGCTAGGATTAATCATCATGAGCGAATCGAGCGAGCAGCAGCGTCCACCCCATGGCTCTGCCCCCAGGAACCCAGACCTTTTCCGTGCCGAGCCGGTGTCCTTCGTGCGTCGCGGCAACCGCCTGCAGGGCCGCCGGGCCAGCGCCTGGGAGCGCAATGCCGAGCAGTATGTCATCGAGCCGCCCCGCAAGATTGCCGACACCTCGGTTGCTGACGACTTCCAGCTCGATCCCGCCGAGGCCTTCGACCGCACGGCACCGCTGATCGTGGAGATCGGCACCGGCCTGGGCGAATGCATCGCCAACGCCGCCAAGGACGATCCCGAGCGCAACTACCTCGCCGTTGAGGTCTACCGTCCAGGCCTGGCCCAGTTGATGCTGAAGGTCGAATCCTTCGGCATCACCAACGTCCGCGCCGTGCAGGCCAATGCCCCTGAGGTGCTGGACGTCATGCTTGATGAGAACAGCGCGGACGAGATCTGGATCTTCTTCTCCGATCCGTGGCACAAGCCGAGGCACCACAAGCGCCGCCTGATCAAGGCCTCATTCCTGGACAAGGTCTCCCGCGTGCTCAAGCCAGGGGGCACCCTGCGCTTGGCCACCGACTGGTCGAACTATGCGGAGCAGATGCGCGAGGTCCTCGAAGCCCACCCTGATTTCGAGAACCAGCATCCCGGAAACCTCTCCGGCGAGGAGAGCAACTTGACCAAGGTGCGCCGCGATGGCATGGAAGGCTTTGACCCCGAGCCTGACTTCATTGACGTCCAGGGCGGCTGGGCACCGCGTTTCGAGCGACGAATCCTCACCAGCTTCGAGGGCAAGGCGCTGAAGGCTGGACGCCTGGTCTTCGATTTGGCGTACACGCGCATCGGCTAGCGGCCGAAATGCATCAAGGAGGCCATGGAATCCCTAGGATGGATTTCATGGCCTCCTTTTCTGCTCAGAACCAGTTCTACTCCCAAGCCCCGAGCATGGAATATGCCGGGGTGAGGCTGGAACAACTGTCATTGGACCATGCCCCGGAGCTGATCCAGCTCGCCGCCAACGGCCAGCTGGATGAAGCATGGTTTGCCACCACCCCATCGGCCGAATCCATGCAGGCGGATATCGAGCGCCGTCTGGCGTTGCAGGAAACTGGAGCGATGGCTCCGTTCGCCATCATCGACCTGTCCACCGGCCAAGCGGTGGGGGCTACGAGCTACCTGAATATCGACGTGGCCAACCATCGCGTGGAAATCGGCTCGACATTCTTGGCCGTGCCCGCCCAAGGCACCGGGATCAATCCGGCGGCCAAGTTCATGCTGCTGCGCCGCGCTTTCGAGGAGTTGGATTGCTATTCAGTGGCTTTCTGCACGCACTGGCACAACACTGCGTCACGCGCAGCAATTGCACGGCTTGGCGCCAAACAGGATGGCGTGCTGCGCAATCACAAATATGATCCGAAGACCGGCACGCTTCGAGACACCGTAGTCTTCTCGATCCTCCCGCACGAGTGGCCTGCCGTGCGCACCCAGTTGGAAGCGCGCCTGGCGAGGCACGGACGGATCTAGCGGCCGATGGCGCGGCGTACAGGGAAGAGCGACACGGTCGGTTCACGTCGTTCCGGACGCATGCCCCGGGACAGCGAAACGATGTCGCCTCCAGCGGTGCCCGCGGCGAAGATGCGCGATTGGCCCTGGCGAACGGCGGACAGTTCTTGGCGAAGCCCATTGACTTCGGTTTGCAGATACGCGACTTGATCTTGCAGATCCAGGATGCGCTTGATGCCTTCCAGCGAGACGCCTTCCTTGCTCAATGACTGCACCTGGCGCAGCAGCGAGACGTCGCGTTGCGAGTAGCGGCGCTGCTTTCCGCTTTGCCGGCTGGGCGAAACCAAGCCGATGCGGTCGTATTGGCGCAGCGTCTGCGGATGCATGTCTGCAAGCTGGGCGGCGACGGAAATGACGAAGACAGGTCGCAGGTACTCCCCGTTCACGTTGCTTCTACCACCTTTCTGCAAGGGCCGACGATACTGGCCCTTTTGCCTTTGAGTCTATCTTCCCCGCCCTGCCAGTTCGATGCCAGGACAGGGAAAACAGGTTATTGGGTTCAGAGCTTGGCGTGGGCTGCCAAGTCCGCTCGCGGGTCCTCGCCCTCCGTGGCTGCAGCGAAGTCCTCCACGGCCTTCCTTGCTGCATCCGAGAGGTTCTGCGGAATCGCGACATCCAGGACGATCAGCAGATCGCCGGTGGCCTTGGAGGTCTTCACTCCGCGGCCCTTCAAGCGCAAGGTGCGTCCGGAGTTGGATCCGGCAGGCACCTTCACCGCAACGGATTCCCCGTCCAGGGTCGGTACGTGGATCTTTGCTCCAAGCACCGCTTCATCGAAGGTCACCGGCACGTGGATGCGGATGTTGTTCTCTTCGCGCTTGAAGAACGGGTGCTCGCTGACCTTGACCTTGACCAGCAGGTCGCCGTTGCCGGCAGCTCCTGGCTGGCCCTTGCCACGCACGCGCACCGACTGCCCGTCCTTGATTCCCGCCGGGATGCGCACGTCGATGACCTCGCCGTTCTGTTCGCGCAGGCCAATGGTGGTTCCCTTGATCGATCCGGAGAAGGAGATCGTGGTGCTGGCCGTGCGGTCAGCACCCTTGCGCGGCGGTGCGCTTTGGCCGAAGCCGCCGCCAAAACCGCCGCCGCCTCCGAACAGGTCGGAGAAGTCCGGCTGTCCGCCACGACCGCGAGCGCCGCCTCCGCCACCTCCGAAGAGGTTGGAGAAGATGTCCTCGAAGCCGGCCTGCCCGCCTGGGCCACCCGGTCCGCCACCCGCAGAGAACCGCGCTCCGCCGCCCATGGCGCGGATCGCGTCGTACTGCTCGCGTTCTTCCTTATCCGAAAGCACCGAGTTGGCTTCGGAGATGTCCTTGAATTTCTTTTCAGCGGCCGCGTCCCCCTGGTTGGTATCCGGGTGGTACTTGCGTGCAAGCTTGCGGTACGCCTTCTTGATGTCCGCCTCGCTGGCGTCCTTGGAGACGCCCAGAATGGCGTAGAAGTCTTTTTCGATCCAGTCCTGACTTGCCATCAGGGCCCCATCCTTTCAGTGCCAATTCGACACTGCCCACTGACGAGGACTCGGCAGTGGGCAGTATCGATTGTGCTATTCGTGGCTATTCGCCGGTGGCTACCAGCACCTGGGCTGCGCGCAGGATGTTGGTTCCCTTGCGGTAACCGGTGCGCAGCACCTGTCCCACGTGGTCGGCTGGAATCTCCGGAACAGCCTGGCGAAGCAGGGCTTCGTGGATGTTCGGGTCGAATTCCACGCCGGCCTCGTTGATGCGTTCCAGGCCATGCTGAGCCAGAATGCCATCCAGCTTGTTGGCGATCGACGCGAACGGGCCGTCGGCGAGGTCGCCGTGGGCTCGTGCCGCATCGATGTCGTCAAGCACCGGAAGCAGAGTGTTGAGCACGGACTGGACGGCGTTTTCACGCGCCACTGCCCGGTCACGTTCCACACGCTTGCGGTAGTTGACGTATTCAGCCTGCAGGCGCAGCAGGTCGTTGCGCAGTTCGGTTTCCACCGCACCGGCATCTTCCGGCTGCTCCGCATCGGCTTCAGCGCCAGCAGCAGCTTCGTTCAGGATCGCCTCGGCCTGACCCAGGGCGTCAGCAGTTGGCTGCTGGTCAGCGGCCTCGGGCTGGTTCTCCGGCTCCTGGCCGGAGTTCTCGTTCTGGTCCTTTGCCTCGGACATATTCCTAAACTCCCTACTTCTTGTCGGCTTCGTCTTCGTCGATGACCTCGGCGTCGACGATGTCTTCATCAGCGTTAGGTGCCTGCTCGCCTTCGCCAGTAGCAGCTCCCTCAGCCTGGGCGTTGGCGTAGATTGCCTCGCCCAGCTTGGTCTGCGAAGCCTGCAGCTTCTCGAACGCGTCCTTGACCTCGTCGTCGTTGTCCTGCTTCTCAAGAGCAGCCTTCAGTGCGTCAACGTCGGCCTGAACCTCAGTCTTGACCTCTTCTGGCAGCTTGTCTTCGTTGTCCTTGATCAGCTTGTCCACCGAGTAGGCTGCCTGCTCGGCAGCGTTGCGGGTCTCAGCAGCTTCGCGGCGTGCCTTGTCCTCTTCGGCGTGTGCTTCAGCTTCCTGAACCATGCGCTCGATGTCTTCCTTGGACAGCGAGGAGCCACCAGTGATGGTCATCGACTGCTCGGTGCCGGTGCCCTTGTCCTTAGCGGATACGTGCACGATACCGTTGGCGTCGATGTCGAAGGTGACCTCGACCTGTGGGATGCCGCGAGGAGCCGGTGCGATACCGGTCAGCTCGAAGGTACCCAGAGCCTTGTTGTCACGGGTGAACTCGCGCTCGCCCTGGAAGACCTGGATGGAAACCGAAGGCTGGTTGTCTTCAGCGGTGGTGAAGGTTTCCGAACGCTTGGTCGGGATGGCGGTGTTGCGCTCGATCAGCTTGGTCATCACGCCGCCCTTGGTCTCGATGCCCAGGGACAGTGGGGTGACGTCGATGAGCAGAACGTCCTTGCGCTCGCCCTTCAGCACGCCGGCTTGCAGGGCTGCGCCCACGGCGACAACCTCGTCAGGGTTCACGCCCTTGTTGGCTTCCTTGCCGGCCAGGTCCTTGACCAGTTCGGCAACTGCTGGCATACGGGTGGAACCGCCAACCAGGATCACGTGGGCGATGTCCGAAACCTTGATGCCTGCTTCTGCGATGACGTCATTGAATGGCTTGCGGGTGCGCTCCAGCAGGTCCTTGGTCAGGTCCTGGAACTTGGCACGCGAGAGGTGCTCGTCCAGGTGCACTGGGCCCTCTGGGGTGACCGAGAGGTACTGCAGCGAGATGTTGGTGCTGGTAGCCGAGGACAGTTCCTTCTTGGCCTGCTCAGCAGCTTCCTTCAGGCGCTGCAGGGCGATCTTGTCCTTGGACAGGTCTGCACCCTTGGCCTTGGCCTGGGCCAGCAGCCAGTCGACAACGCGCTGGTCCCAGTCGTCGCCGCCCAGGCGGTTGTCGCCTGCGGTTGCGCGGACCTGGATGGTGGAGAAGCCGTCGTCGTCCTTGCCGACTTCCAGCAGGGACACGTCGAAGGTGCCGCCACCGAGGTCGAAGACCAGGATGAGCTCGTCCTCGTTGCCCTTTTCCAGGCCGTAGGCCAGTGCGGCAGCGGTTGGCTCGTTGACGATGCGCAGGACGTTCAGGCCGGCAATCTCGCCGGCTTCCTTCGTGGCCTGGCGCTCTGCGTCGTTGAAGTATGCAGGAACGGTGATCACAGCGTCGGTGACCTTTTCGCCCAAGTACGACTCAGCGTCGTTCTTCAGCTTCATCAGGGTACGAGCCGAGATTTCCTGTGCGGTGTACTTCTTGTCATCGATGTCGATGGACCAGTCGGTACCCATGTGGCGCTTGACCGAAGCGATGGTGCGGTCAATGTTGTTTACTGCCTGGCGCTTGGCGATATCGCCAACCAGGACTTCGCCGCTCTTCGAGAAAGCAACGATGGACGGGGTAGTGCGGTTGCCTTCCGCGTTTGCGATAACGGTTGGCTCACCACCTTCGAGCACGGATACGACCGAGTTGGTGGTTCCCAGGTCAATGCCTACGGCACGCGACATAATGGCTCTCCTTTGCCTTGGTTGAAAGTACTAACGCTGAGGATTTACCCCATTGAGCGTTCTGCACTCAAGTTTACTCAGCCCGTTTCGACTGTCAAATTAACTTGAGCCAATCACACTCAACTTTGCGTTCTGTCTTGTTCAACGAACAAAGTGCAAGAATGATTCCCATGCCGAAAAATAATTTTCAGACACAGGACACGCAAGGCACTCAAGGCCAATCCACCCTGCGCTCCCGGCGCCACAACCTACCGAAAAAACGGTCCTTCCGGGAGCTGGATCGCCGAACTCAAATTGCTGTAGTCGCCGCTGGAATTATTGAACTGACTTTGATGTTTGCAGCGTTGCGCGATCTTCGTCGACGCCCTGCTCGGCTGATAAGAGGGCCAAAACCCCTGTGGGCCGTGGTCAGTTGCCTCAACGTACTGGGAAGCCTTTCCTACTTCATTTTTGGTCGTCGCTAAGACCCTCAAAACTGATCTACAGGCACAATGAAACAACCCGCTCTCGCGAAAACGAGAACGGGTTGTTCGCAGTCAGCGTGGACGCTTTGGCAATGAAAACCTCGGTTGCCACACTGGCTAGATCAGATCGTCAGCCAACAATGTTCCTGCGGATAATCCCGACAGATGATCCAGTAGGAATGCTCCGATCTACTACTTAGCCGACCCCTGAGATTCCACTAGGACTGCCGCCGTGCGCGCCGGAATAGTCAGCTCACCGGTGGCACTGTCGAACGAAGCCGACTTCACCCGGTCATCACTTCCACCCGAGAGCGCCTTAGCGAGCGAAAAATCGTGACCTACTAATTCCTCAAGGGTCTGCGTGCTATCTTTCGGCGAGGCGTTGAAGAGCACCAAGGCCCCATCATGCTTACGATCAGCATCCTTGCCCACGGTATCGTCGATACGCATCACGATAATTCCTGGTTCGGCTTCGGACCCACCCAGCGGGAAGCTCACCTTTTGCTCGATGAGATCAGCTGAACCCAAACGCAAGAGACCTACCTCTTTACGAGTCCGCAGCAAGTCCAGAGCAGCGCCTTCAGCAGCAGCCATGGCCTTTGCATCCGGCTTGAGCGCAGGGTCTTCTAATAGTGGAGCCATCAGATCCCACTTCTCACCGTTGTCCGCCTTGGGTGGAAGCCCGGAGCCAAAAGTGTTCTCCACGCCGGAGAAGTCGATGCGGTTAAACCAGTCCCCCGAGTTATAGGAATTTCGGTCCAAAGACTTTGAACGCAATAACTCGGTTCCGGCATGCCAGAACGGAACAGCTTGTGAATACATCACGGTTGCCTGCGAGAGGGTATTCATTCGCACTCGATCTTCCATGGAAGTATCTCGTGGCAACTTGAGCACAGTGAGGTCGTAGAGCGTTTCGTTATCGTGCGCGTCAACATAGTTGATCACTTCCCCCGGCTGCGAGGCATAGCCCGCTTTCGCTCCGCGGTAATTCAACTCATCACCACGGTGCACGCTGCCATCCGAAGTGAGGAACTCGAACCCTTCCAGGTTGCCAGCCAAGCCGAGCTTCACCAGGTCGGTTTCGTGGCCGAGGTCTTTCAATGCTTCCTCGGTGCTCCCATTGACCTTATTGCCGTTGGGATCCGTGCCCAAGCCAGTACCAAAGCCCTGACGGAATGTTGAGGATGAATCAACAGGACTGCCACCATGAACGGCATCGCGCAGTCGGTCATTAAAGGTCCCTATGCCGGTACCGTTCAATTGCCCTTGAGTCGCTTGATAGAAGCGAGCATTGTCCGCCACTTCCCCAAAGTTCCATCCTTCACCGTAGAGGTAAATGGACTTGCCATCCACTCCGTCACGTCCCGGTTTCAGTTCATCTAATGCGCTGCGTACCGCTTCCATAGTTTCTCGCGAGTGGTGGCCCATGAGGTCAAAGCGGAATCCATCAACCTTATAGTCCTTGGCCCACACCACCAGGGCATCAACCATCAGTTTCTGCGCCGCAGCATGTTCCGTGGCCAGGTTCTGGCAGCAGGTCGAAGTTTCGACTTTCCCAGTAGCATCAAGCCGGTGGTAGTAACCGGGCACGATCTTATCGAGCACACTGCGATCGGCTTGACCTGAGGCTGCCGTGTGGTTGAACACCTGATCAAGCACTACTTCTAGCCCCATGCTGTGCAAAGAACCGACCATTGAGCGGAATTCTTCCACCCGATTAGCGCCTTCAGGGTTCGTTGCGTATGAACCTTCCGGAGCCATGAAATGGAAGGGATCATAGCCCCAGTTGAATCCGTCCTCATCACCATGAGCGGTAACGCACTCTTGTTGTTTGCTCGAGGCTGCCGGCAGCGACTTCAGATCACAGTCCGTCTCAACACGTTGAGACTGTTCCTCCTCAATGGTGGCGATATCAAAACTTGGCAGCAGGTGAACGGTAGTCAGGCCAGCCTCGGAGAGCTGTTTGAGCTGCTTGCTTCCGGCTCCGTTGGCTCCAAACGCTCCGTAGCGGCCCCGCAGGTTCTCGGGCACCGAAGCATCTGAAATCGAGAAGTCACGGATCTGCAGTTCATAGATGCTGCGGTCCACGTCCTTTTCGACGTTTTTGGCTTTGGCCTTACGCCACTGTTTTGGCTGGTGGTGAGGATCCTCCAAGCTCACAGCCACCGAGTGGGTGGAATTAGTCGTGAGTGCTACCGAGTAAGGATCCGTCACGATGTTCGTTTCAATCTTGCCGGTTTCCGGGACAAAGACTTGGACTTCCCACCGGTACTTCGCCTCAGCCATCTGAGGCTTGCCCTTGACCGTCCACACACCGCTGTCCTCCGAATAGCTAGCAGCGTATCGTGTGGTCTTCTCCTTCTTGTCAGTAATCAGCAGTGTTGCGTTTTGGGCCGTGGGTGCCCAGAGCCTGAAAGTAGGGCGTTTCCCGGTGAAACTCACGCCGAGTTCTACATCTTCAAGCGCCTTGGCATAGAGATCATCGATAACACCAGCACTCTGGACTCCGGTGAAGGCGGTGAGTTTCTTGGAATCTCCTTCACCGTCGAATCGTGCCAAGGCCATTTGTGAGCGCAATGCAGAGGCTACGTCCTCGCGTTTAAGGTCAATACGCAAAGCACGGTAGTCAGCAAGATGCGGGAACTTCTTACGTTGCTCTGCACTCAACCCGCCAATAACTTCTTTGAGCTCAAGTGGCTTCGCACCGGAGATCTCGTTTCCCTCCAATTTCAAGCCGGCGTCCTTGGCAGCGTAGAGGGCATAGCTTTCGCCACTACCCAGATCACGGGGAATAGCAATCGTATCTGCAGAAATCCACTGCGCTTTCATTTGACCAACGCCGTCGACTGTTTGGGTGTCAGAACCAATCTGCAGCAGGTGAGTCTTCGAGTCATAGCTGAAGCTCACCGGCTTCCCCTCGGTCACCGAGAGACTGTAGTTAGCACCTCCGGCAGCACCGTCAACGCCATAATTTTCCTCCCACCCGAAGTTATGCGACACCTTAAACTCGTAGGTGCCGGCCGGAATTTTCTCCGCAGTGAATTCGTAGGTACCGTCAGCATCTGGGTCAGCCATCAAAGTTGCCAAACAGGTTGGATCCCAGTCGGAAGCACAGCCCAACTCATCTTGAAAACTTCCCGGCAAGGTGATCATGGGACCTTGTTGATCACTTTGTACGATGTTATTGCGTGGATCGAAGAAGAACTTGACGGACCCGCCTTCGTGAGAATATTTGAGGTTGTCACCACCGGCAACGCCACCAACGCCGTAGTTCAGATCCCATGATCCGTTGATGGCTACCTTGTATTCATAGTCCCCTGCCGGGACTTCGAATTCACCAGAGTAGACCCCGCCAGGCTGTTCAGTAAGTTTGGCGGCCTCGCAGGCCGGATCCCAGTCCGTGACACAACCCATTTCGATGTTATGGCTTCCTGGCACGGTGACCATGGAGATGTCCGATTCAACCGGTTTTTCCTTCGCGAACCCGGATACATCGTTGCCCACGGAAGCATAAGTGGAAGCGGCGCTGTGTTCACCTGCGGCATTGGTACTCACCGCACGATATTCCACCAAGGTGCCTTGTGGTAGCGATGAAACGTCGTGGAAGACTCGTGGGGTGTGGCCTTCTGCCACGCCCAGTAGGTGCCACTTCTCGGTGCCTACTTCACGCCACGACATGCTTGTCTCAGCCCACGCCTGTTCGCCTAGATCCACGGATACGGGTGATACGCCGCTGAGCCCTGCCCCAGATTTTGGAGCGGCAATCTCAGGTGTGAAGGCAGCACTGTCTACGTCTTTGTCAGCTTTATAAACCACCGCAGATAGCGCTGGCACCGTCACGTTGAGTTTAGCGTCCGCAGCACTGCTGAGTTTGCCTTCCGCGCCATAGAGCGCTGAGTAACTTGCGTCGGAGGTCAGAGTCGACAACTCAATATCAGCGGATTCTTCCGAATTGTTCAGGGCCACCAAATATTCGGTTTTCTCGTCACGGTCCACACGCGAGAAAGCATAAACTCCCTTGGAATCTTGGGCGTATAGCTCTACTTGCGCCCCTCCCTTCAGCGCTTTGTTTGATCCGCGAAGTTTAGAGAGGGCCGCGATGTGCTGATACAGCGGAGAATCACTGTCATAACGATCTTGGTTTCCGAGCTTTTCTCCAGTAATCAATTCTTGGTTCTGATAGTCCGAGACTTGAGAAGCGAACAGTGATTGGCGAGAATCCTTGTCTCCACCGGTGCCGGCAAATCCTTGTTCGTCACCGTAGTAAACCACCGGCTGGCCACGGGTCAGGAACATCAGTTCATGGGCCAGTTCAACACGTTTGAGTTTCTGATTGCTGTTGTTCAGGAAGTACCCAATGCGTCCCATATCGTGATTACCGAGGAAGGTTGGTAAGGCATCAGCTGAGGTGTTTGCCGTGGTGTAGTAGTCATCCGCCGAGAACAGCGTGCTTAGCGTTTTGGCTGAATTTCCTCCCGCGAAACCGGCAGCCGCAGATTGGAACGTGAAATCAAGGACGGAATTCATTTCCGTCTTACGCACGTAGGGCGATAGCTTTTTTGCATCGGCATCATAAACTTCGCCAAACATGAAGAAGTCGTCTTTACCCTGGGCTCGTGCATAGTCCTGAACTTGTTTGGTCCATTGTTCCCAGAATTCGAAATTCACATGTTTTGCGGTGTCTATGCGGAAGCCATCAATTCCCAAGTCCACCCAGTTTTTGTAGACCTCTGCGAAACCGTTGACGACCTTAGGATTTTCGGTCATGAGGTCATCAAGACCTTGAAAATCGCCGTAGGTGACCGACTCGCCTTCCCATGTTGAGTCCCCGCGGTTGTGATAGAGCGTTGGATCATTGAGCCAGTCGGGAACCTTCTTGACTTGATCAGAAACAACCGGGGTATAGGGGAAGGAACTGGAAGCATCTAGCTCTGGGAAGGTATCACTGCCTGCGTAGTCCGCCGGGTCAAAGGCTTGGCCCTGAGCATCCTTATAAGGAACGGAAGATTGCTCAACGTAGGAATACTTCTTTTCCTTATTATCGATGAGATCTGCGGTGTGGTTCACGATAATGTCGAAATACACCTTGATGCCACGTTTGTGGGCGTCATCGATCAGTTCGGAGAGTTCTTCATTGGTGCCTAGATGTGGGTCGATCTGAGTGAAATCGGTGACCCAATAGCCGTGGTATCCGGCGCTGGCATCATCACCACTACCCTGAACCGGCATGTTCTTAAAACTGGGTGTGAGCCAGATGGCGCTGGTGCCAAGGCCTTGAATGTAGTCAAGCTTGGAGCGTAGGCCTGCGATGTCACCGCCTTCATAGAATCCTTTGTTCGTCGGATCAAACCCGGTGGTTAGCCGATCGCCTTCCAAACCGCCGGTGTCGTTAGCCGTTGACCCATTGGCAAAGCGGTCTGTCATAACGAAATAAAACTGCTCACCAGAGCCGGCTTGCCTGACCGGCGCAGAGACCAAATCGGCGTCAGTATCGGAATATTCTCCGCGAAGGTCCAGTGGTACAACCTGCGTCAGCCCCGTAGCCGTATCAAAGGTGAAGCGCAATCGGCTATCCGCGCTCAGTGCTAGGGGAATGTTCTCTTCGCCCCCGTCGAGTCCATAAGACGCGTCAAAGCTTTTGTTCAACGCTACTTTGTATTCATAGTTCCCCGCCGGAACTTCCACTTCCAGGCTGTATTGCCCTTCCTGGTCCGTGGATTGCAGACTGGTAGCTTCACAGTCAGCCATCCAGTCAGCGGAACATCCCAACAACGACTGAAAAGAACCGGCCAGAGTCACAGAAGTTTCATCTGCCGCGGCAGGAATACTAGCCAGTGGCGCCATGGGTGCGAGCGCCAGCATCGGGGTCGCGGCCAAGGCGGTGACCCAACGACGCCAACTACGTTTATGAAGGCCTGGTGGCAGTGACTGACTGCGCACGGAGGAAGCAGCGTTTCGGCTGTTCATGAAATGCTCCATTGAATTCGAAGGTGCGAGCGGCAGGCCACACTAGGTGGCTTGCCAGTGATTCAGCCCACACTACTGAGCGAATTCCATCAAGTGCAAGCGTTTCCAACATTTACACTCGGATGCAGGTAAAACATCAAAATTTTCAGTAATTTTCCAACTTATTACATAGGAAACGCTTGCACAATCTGGTGTAAAAGTCCCGATTCTCATTTTCCGATCCGCTCGCAACCCCACCACCAAAAAGAAGCCCCAGACAGCTTTTGGCTGTCTGGAGCTTCTTTTGGGTACTAGTTCTTAGCGCCCGCCGGTAGCAGGGCTTGATGCACGGCGTGGTCCACGTGAGCGGCCACCTGCGGCACCTGCAGCAGTGCGACCACCGGATCGTGCTGAGCGCGAGGAGTTTGTTGGACGGTCCGCGTTAGCACCGCGGGCACCACGTGAAGGACGCTCGGTGTAGGCACCACGTGAAGGACGCTCAGCATTAGCACCGCGTGATTCACGTGCTGGACGCTCCGACTGGTTCGATGCACCGGAACGATCTGAACGGCGACGGTCTCCCCCGCGACCCTGTGCCTCACCGGCAGGCTTCCCACCACGAGCATTTCGTCCGCCGCCACGCCCACCGCGTGCGTTCAAAGTTTCGCCAGCAGGCTTCTTCTTCGCTGGGTTACGCTTCTGCTGCACTGGAGCAATGTATGGAACATGCTCAGCAACTTCGCCGACGACCTTAGCCACAACTGGCGAGTTCAGGTTGACCTTTTCGAAAGGTACCTTCAGCCCGGCCTGCTTCAACAAAGTCGAAACGTCGCCCTGCTGATCAGGGGTGCAGATGGTCACTACAGTTCCATCCGAACCGGCACGTGCGGTACGGCCCGAACGGTGGGTGTAAGCCTTGTGCTCCGCAGGTGGATCAATGTGAACCACGAGTTCCACACCATCAACGTGCACGCCACGAGCGGCAACGTCGGTAGCGACAAGCACCTTCGCCTCGCCTGAAGCGAAAGCAGCAAGGTTGCGGTCACGGGCATTCTGCGACAGGTTGCCGTGCAGGTCCACTGCTGGAACGCCAGCCTTGGACAGGGTCAGCGCCATCTTCTTGGCGTGGTGCTTGGTGCGCATGAACATGATGCGGCGGGCAGTGCCCTGAGCCAGGACGCGGATCAGGTCCTTCTTATCATCGTTGCCGATGACGAAGACGTGGTGCTCCATGGTGTTCACAGCGGCCTCGGGAGCATCCACCGAGTGAATGGTCGGGTGGCTCAGGTAGCGCTTGACTACCTTGTCCACGCCGTTATCCAAGGTGGCGGAGAACAGCATGTGCTGGATGCCGGTTGGCATGCGGTCCATGATGCGGCGTACTACAGGCAAGAAGCCCATGTCTGCCATGTGGTCGGCCTCGTCCAGCACTGAGATTTCCAGCTGGGACAGGTCGACGATCTTCTGCTTGATCAAGTCATCGAGGCGGCCTGGGCAGGCGATGACGATGTCAACGCCCTCGTTCATGGCCTTTTCCTGGCGGCTCTGGGCCACGCCACCGTAGATCACGGTGGTGCGCAGGCCGGCAGCCTTCGCCAAAGGCTCAACGGTCTTGGCGATCTGGGTTGCCAGTTCGCGGGTTGGAGCCATGATCAGCGCACGGGGGAAACGAGCCTTGCGGCGCTGCGGGCGATCTGCCAAACGCGCTACCAGTGGAAGCGAGAAAGCCAGGGTCTTGCCGGAACCGGTCTGACCGCGGCCCAGGACGTCGCCGCCGGCGAGAGTCGAAGGCAGGGTCGCTTCCTGGATCGGGAAGGCGGATTCGATTCCGCTGTCGGCAAGGACCTTGGCAAGGTATTCGGGCACACCGAGGGCGCTAAAAGTTACGGACATATTCAAACTTTCTCTCTGATTCGCACGCCTGATGCAGGCGTTGGGTTTCGCCGAGCCAGGAGGAAGTCCGCAACGTGCAAGGCCAAGGCCTGCTACCAAAAGTGAACCGGCGGAGGTTGTCCGGGCGATCTACTGGAGGGGAAATCTAAACTGTCGACGCATACGCCACAGAATTTTCCGGTGACGCACAAAGATCCATACTACAGTGCTCAAGCGGGGCACGCCTGTGAGCGGCCCCGATTTGCACTGCTATGCCGGGAGATGTTCACCACTTGCACTCCCGGATTCTGCGAACTTCTTGCTAGTTCAATTCGAACTTCCTCTTCGCCAATTTCGAGGGCCACCAGACCTTTGGTCCAATTTCCTCAACCAGCGCGGGAACCAGCAGGCTGCGGACCACAAAGGTATCGAGCAGCACGCCGAAGGCCACGATGAAGCCCAGCTGGCCCAGGAACATGATCGGCACAACACCTAATGCGGCAAAGGTCGCGGCAAGCACCGCGCCGGCGGAGGTAATCACGCCGCCGGTGACCTTCAAGCCCACGCGCATGCCCTCGCGGGTGCCGCGTTTCAAGGATTCCTCGCGCACACGGGTCATCAAGAAGATGTTGTAGTCCACGCCCAGCGCCACGAGGAAGACGAAGCCGAACAGCGGCACGGACGGATCTGCGCCCACGTACCCGAAGACGTTATTGAAGACCAGCGCGCTGATGCCCATGGCGGTGCCGTAGGAAAGCACAGTGGTCAGGATCAGCAGCACCGGCGCCAGAATGGAGCGCAGCAGCAGCATCAGGATCAGCAAGATGGCCAGGAGTGTAATCGGAATGATCTTGAACAGGTCGGCAATCGCCGTCTCGTTGGTATCGAGCTGGGTCGCAGTGGTGCCGCCGACCAGGGCGTTGGCATCGAGCGCGTGCATCTGCTCGCGCAGCTCGACTACGGTCTGCTTGGCGGCATCCGAGTCCGCCGCATCGGACAGGGTCACCGATATCAGGTTGCGGCCTTCGACGCTGTACGGCTCGGCTCCTCGGGCGGCCATCGCCGGTCCCCCGTCTTCGGCCTGCAGGTAGGCCGAATCCACGCCGGTGACATCGAGGGCCTTTTCCAGGGCAGTCTGTGCTTCAGCTTCATCGATGATCACCGTGGCCGGGGAGCCCGATCCGCCAGGGAAGTGCTCGCCCAGGGCGATCTGGCCATCTCGCGCTTCGGAAGCGCCCACCACCAGCTCGCTCTGCGGCACGCCATGGGCCTTGAGCTGGGTCATGCCCAGCGCTCCGACGGCCAGCACCAGCGCGGTGATGATCCAGATCGGGCGCGGATGATTGGCGACAAAACGCGCAATGCGGCCCCACAGGCCTTCTTTCTGCTGGCCCTGGGCATCCGCGGCCGCCGGCTTGGGCGGGAATGGCCAGTAGGCGGCCCGGCCCAGCAACCCGAGCACTGCCGGCAGGAAAGTCAGCGCGGCGATGATCGAGAAGATGATGCCCGAGGCGCCGATGGGGCCCAGCGCCTTGTTCGAGTTCAGATCCGAGAACAGCAGGCACAGCAGGCCCACCGTCACGGTGCCGCCCGAAGCGGCAATCGGTTCCACCGAACCCTTCCACGCGGATGCCACAGCCCGCCATTTGTCCTCACCTGCAACGAGGGCTTCCTTGTGCCGTGCCACGAAGAGCAGGGAGTAGTCCGTCGCCGCGCCGATGACCAGGATCGACAAGATGCCCTGGGCCTGGCCGTCCAGGCGGATCCATCCTTCGGATGCCATGAAGTACACCGCGACGATTGCCGCGCAGAGCGCCACCACCGAGGTCAGCAGCACCGTGAACGGAAGCAGGAGCGAGCGGTAGACCAGCAGCAGGATCACCAGCACGGCGGCCAGCGCCACGCCCAGCAGCACTCCGTCAATGCCCCCGAAGGCTTCGACCAGGTCGGCGCTGAAGCCGGCCGGGCCGGTGACATAGGCGCTGGCGCCCTCGGGCTTCTCGGCGGCCAGGAGCGAACGCAGTTCGTCGACTCCCTCGTTGGCCTTCACCTCGTCGGAGACCGGAACAATGAATTCAGCGGCCTTGCCGTCCTCGGAGAGGAAGGGGCCGGTGATCTGGCCGTCAAGATGCGTGAAGCCGTTGAGCGCTTCGCCCACCAGCGCGGCGCTTTCCCGGCTGACCCCGGCATCGCTGGTGAGTAGCACGACCGCTGGAATTGCATCGGTGGAGCGGAATTTGTTCTGCCATTCCAGGGCCTCGGTTGCCTCCGCGGTAGCCGGGAGGAATGAGGTCTGGTCATTGGTCTGGACCTCTGAAAGCTTGCCGAAGGTCGGGCCGCCAATTCCGGCGACACCCAGCCACAGGACGATCACCAGGGCATAGATTCCCGCCCTGATGCCGACGTTCTTCTTGTTCATTCGCTTCTTGCCCGGTGCCTGGCCGGTTTTCGCTAGATGCGCCACTGATCCGTCCTCACTCGTATTTGCTGCCGGTGGATCGACCAGCGATCCCGAACGCAATACTACAAGATGTATTTCCATTATCGAAATACTTCCTAGGCTATTGAGTTTTTCAGACTAGGATTGCGCTTATGAGCGCCAGAGAACAGCACCGCTTGGTCATGCTCCTGCAGGAATTCGGCCAGGCCTCAGATCGGTACGTTGAGTCCACCGGAGCACTGTACGGAACCCATCGCACGGACATGAATGCGCTGTCGATCATCATGAAGCACGAGCAACGCGGCCAGCTGCCTTCTCCCCGCGACCTGAGCCGCGAACTGCAGCTGAGCTCCCCAGCTACCACCGCCATGCTCGACCGCCTTGAAAAACTGGGCATGATCGAGCGCCAGCGCTCGGATGCGGACCGCCGTGTCATCCGCATTGCCATGACCGCCAAAGCACGAGGCAAGGGCAGGGAAATGTTCATGCCGCTGGGCATCAAAATGCGCGAAGTGATCAGCCACTACGACGAACAGCAGCTGCAGGTCATAGCCCGTTTCATGGCCGAAGCGGTTGCCGGGGTGGACAGTGCTCGCGAAGAAGCCGTAACAGCGCGCAACGAATCAGCCCGCAGCATCCCGGCAACCTAGCATTAAGCAGTGACCCTTTCACTCTGGCTTTCCCTTCTCAGCGCCTGCATCGTCATCAGCTTCACCCCCGGTGCCGGTGCGATCAATACCATGAGCAATTCCTTGAGGCAGGGCTGGGGCGCTTCCATCTGGGGCGTGCTCGGGCAGCAGATCGCCCTGCTGATCCATGTGGTCATCGTCGCAGCCGGAGTCGGGCTGCTCGTGGCCAGCTCGCCGTTGCTCTTCGCCATCATCCGCTACGCCGGAGCTGCCTATCTGGTGTACCTGGGCATCCGGATGCTGCTGTCCAAACCCGAGGTCGCCTCCGACGGATCCAGCAGCGGGCACAAGCTGACCCCTTGGGCCATGCTCAACCGCGGCATCCTGGTCAACCTGCTCAACCCCAAGGCCATAGTTTTCTTCCTGGCTTTCACCCCGCAGTTCATCCGCGCCGACCAGCCGCTCCTGGCTCAATACGCCATCTTCATCGGCACGGTCATCGTGGTGGACATCCTGGTGATGTTCTTCTTCTTTGCCGGCACCGCCCGTACCTTCCAGCGCTTCACCGCCACCTACCGGGGTGCCAAGCTGCTGAACATCCTCTTCGGCATCCTATTCATCCTGGTCGCCGCGCTGCTGTTGCTGATCCACTAATTTTTTTCTCCCCCAAAGCCGTCTTGAACCCCTAGTCGTAACCCATTCATGGCCCTGCGCACCGAATCGTTGCCGTTTTGTTGCCGGGAAACGTGCGCGTAGCTATCGATCGAATCGCCTTGTGCCCATAGACTGATGCCATGTTCCGGATAATGATCGTGTGCACGGGAAATATCTGCCGTTCCCCCATGGCCGAGTACATGCTCAAGAATGCGCTCAAGGACGCCGAGGTCTCGCAGGTGGAGGTCATTTCGCGAGCCATCACCGATGGCGAAGTCGGCAAGCGCATCGATGAGCGGGCCGCCAGTACGCTGCGCAGCCATGGGCTTGATGCTGCTGAGCACATTGCCGCCCAGATCGACTCGGACGAAATTGCCAAGATGGATCTTGTCCTGGCAATGGACACCGACCACTTCGAGGATCTCGTTCCCGAATTGGCCGAGATCGATCCGAGCGAACGCCCGCAGCTGCGGATGTTCCGTTCCTTCGATCCGGGAACCGCGAGCTCCCCGCACGACCAGCAGGGCATTTACGACCCTTGGTACGGTGACGCGGGAGATTTCCGCGAGACCTGGAAACTCATTTCTGCTTCCCTGCCTGCCCTTGTAGATTACGTGCGGAGTAATATCACCTCTCGTGGAAACCGCTAGACCAACACTTATTGCCATTGACGGGCGTTCCGGATCCGGCAAAAGCACCTTTGCAACAGACCTAGCGGAATACTTGGAAGCCACAGCCTCCGTAGCTATTTTGCGCCTTGAAGACCTTTACCACGGTTGGGATGGACTGCACAGTTCCTTCGAGCTGTATGAACGGATCCTGCCGCAGCTGGCAGCAGGGCTCACCGCTGCATACCCCACCTGGGATTGGGAATCGAGTACCCTCGGCCAATCCAGCAACTTCTCGCCTGCCGAGATCGTTGTCGTTGAAGGCGTCGGCGCGCTCCATGGCGCAGCCCGGAAGTACCTCGACCTCGGAATCTGGCTTGAGGCCCCGGAAAACTGCCGCCGCGACCGGGCCCTGGCCCGCGACGGCGAGACCTACCGCCCGTACTGGGACATGTGGGCCGAGCAGGAAGATCGGTACCTGAAGGCCCATAACCCGCACCACGCGGCCGACCTGGTGATGGACGCCGCCAGCGACCGCGATCCCATGCAAATCTGGGCACTGGCCTGCCCATACCTGCCCGCCGGAATACGCCAGCGGTGCGCAGGCCCCAACACGGCTCCCAGCGTCCTGGAATTCCGCCAGAGCTACGAGGCGCCAGGTGATGCGGCCTCGCTTTTCGAGCAACTGGCCGCTGCCCTTCCGCATGCCGCGTTATTGGAATCGACAAGCCACAAGCTCAGCGACCCATTGGGACGCAATCGCTATTCGGTGCTTGCTCTCTCCACTGCTCAGCAGCCGCCGTTGCTGAGCGCTACCAGCCACGGCACGAGCATCCGACTGCCCGGCGCTGAAGTACGGCTGGGCAAAGATTTCTTCCGCGCCCTGGCTGGCTGCTGGCCTGGCTCGCCAATCGATGCGAAAACCGGCTATCCGTTGCCCGCATGGGTGGGGTATCTCGGGTATGAGCTGAAACGCGAGGTCGGCGCAGCAGATCTGCAGGCTGTGGTTGAACCCGGACGGGTACGCCCGGATGCCCAGTTATTCGCGCCGGACACCGTGGTGGTCATCGACCATCACCAAGAGCAGATGCATCTGCACAGCATTGCCGAGCCCGCAGCGGCAGTGAGCATCCTATTGGGCAACCCGCCAGAACTGCGCAGCGGGCGGGAATTGCCCATCCCGGAATTCAGCTGCGCGGATACTGCAACCGGCTACAGGCACAAGATCCGCAAAGCTCAACGGGAGATCTATGAAGGCAACACCTACGAAGTGTGCCTGACCACCGAGTTGACCGCCCATGCCGAACAGTTCGATCCATTCGAAGCCTATTGCCGCATGCGCCGCTCCAGCCCGGCACCCTTTGCCCACTACCTGCGCTTCGCCAATCTGCAGATCGCCAGCATGTCGCCGGAACGCTTCCTCGCGCTGTCCAAGGACGGGCAGCTGCGGGCCGAGCCGATCAAGGGCACCCGTCCGCGCGGCGAGAATGAAGAATCGGATCTCGCTTTGAAGCATGATTTGGCTACGCATCCCAAGGACCGGGCCGAGAACATCATGATCGTCGACCTGCTGCGCAACGACCTGTCGCACCATGCGGTTCCCGGTTCGGTGAAGGTAGCCCGGCTGTGCGCGGTGGAATCCTATGCGACGGTGCACCAGATGGTCTCGACCATCGACGCAACGCTGTCCTCCCCGCACTTGGCCGCCGAGGCCCTGCGTGAAGCGTTCCCTCCCGGTTCCATGACCGGTGCACCGAAGCTGTCCACAATGAATATCCTGGATGAGCTGGAAGACCATCGTACCCGCGGACTGTACTCAGGGGCGGTGGGCTATTTGGGTGCTGATGGCGCTGCCGACTTCTCAGTGGTGATCCGCACCCTGGTCTGCGACCAGCTGGCTGACCAGTCATGGCGCTTGAGCTTGGGCTTAGGCGGAGCGATTACCGCAGATTCGGTACCCGCCGACGAATGGGACGAGGTCATCACCAAATCCCGTGGTGTGCTCCAGGCGCTGGGGGCCAGCTTCCCGGACGAATCCTAAGCGCTACGCGTCACTGCAAGGTGGCCGTCAGGCGTGCGACGTTGTCGATCCAACGTTGCATGCGCGGCCGGCGGCGCCACTGCGACAGGGTGATCTCCGAAGAAATATCCCGATAGTGGTTCTGCACCTGGTTGACCGCATCGACCATTTCCCGGCCCAGCAGCATCACGGATATCTCCATGTTCAGGCTGAACGAACGCATATCCATATTCGAGGATCCCACCACCGCCACCTCGTTATCCACGGTGAAGCACTTGGTATGCAGCACCATGGGAGCCGGATACCGGTGGATGCGCACGCCGGCTTCCAGCAGCTGCTGGTAATACGACTGCTGTGCATGGTGCACCAGGAACTGGTCGCCTTCTTCGCAAACATACAACTCGACTTCCACCCCGCGCTGTGCGGCAGTGGTGATGGCGTAGAGCAGCGAATCGTCGGGAACGAAGTAGGGACTGGTGATCTCCAGGCGTTCGGAGGCCGAATAGATCAGCGTATTGAACAGCCGAAGGTTGTTCTCGGTCCCGTAGCCTGGGCCGCTGGGCAGCAGCTGCGCCAGGGTGGAGCCAGGGCGTTCCTCGTAGGCCAGCGGGTGGCGGGCCTCGGCCATGTCCATCAGCACTTCCTGGTCGTCGTCCTCCTGCCACCAGTCGGTAGCGAAGGTGACGTCCAGGCTGCGCACCAGCGGGCCTTCGACGCGCAACATCATTTCAACCCATTCGCGGCCAACCTTGTGGGCGGACTCGCGCTTGTAGCCAGGTTCGATCAGGTTCTGGCTTCCGGTGAAAGCCACCTCGCCGTCAACCACCAGGATCTTGCGGTGGTTGCGCAGATCCGGGCGTCGCCAGCGCCGGCCAATCAAGTCGATGGGCAGCATCGGGTGCCAGTTGATATTGGACTTCTTCAGGCGCTTCTTGAAATCCTTGTAGCCCTTGACGCGCAAGGTCCCCAAGTGGTCGAAAAGCAATCGGACGTGCACGCCGCGATCCGCTGCCGCTTCCAGCGCATCGAGTACCGGCCCAACATAGTCCGGGTCATCGCCCATGATGTAGAACTGGATGTGCACATAACGGGTGGCCTTTTCGATTTCCAGTCGCATTGCGTCAAGCGAGGCACGGTAATCGGAAAGGACCTCAACTTGGTTGCCGCCTTCCAGCGGCATGGCACCAAGGTTGCGATTGAGCATGACCGCCGATTCGACCCATTCCTCCTGGGAATGGAATTCTTCGGGCAGCTGCATGTGGCTCGTGGCCTTCATGATTTCATCGTGAGCCCGCCGCTGCTTTTCCAACCGGCTGCGCGACAGCCGTGGATTGGCGAATAGCCAATAGGCGACAAGTCCTACCACGGGCAGGAAGAAGATGGCCAAGAGCCATGCCATTGCGGTGGTGGGGCGCCGGTTGCCCGGAACGATGCCGATCATGAAGTAGCGGACCGCAAGCTCAATCGCGACCAGCACGCTCCAGAGAACACCGCCGATCTGCAAGAAGACTTCATTGCTCGGCCACACGTAGGCACCCCCTTTGGCTATACACTCGAAGTTGGCATTTCGGCCTCTGATCTGCGATATACAGGCCAAAATCCTTCGATTAGCTTATCGAACAATCTCCTGCTTGTCTGAATCTCCGCCCGCAGAAATCACGCAGAAGACGCTGGGGTTCGATAATCTGTCTTTATGAGCTCACTTGTATTCTTGGATCCTGCCTATCCGGCCGGACGTCTTGCCGATATCACCGCACCGCAACTTCTGGTCACTGCACAGGGAGTCACGCGAGGTGATGGCATCTTCGAATCGATGCTCTACACCAACCAGGCCGTCCGCAAATTCGAAGCGCATCTGGCACGGTTGGCAATCTCTGCTGAAGTCGCAGACCTGGCCATCCCCGATTCGCGCAGCTGGTATGCCGCGGTCGACACCGCGGTGGCCGACTTCGACGCCACCGGCGGCGCCGAAGAGGCCGTGGTGAAGCTGGTCGCTGCACGCGGCGAGCACGACAACGATCCCGCCATTTGCTGGGTCACCGTCACCCCGGCACCGGCGCTGGGCAAGGAACAGCGCGAAACCGGCGTGGATGTCCTGCTGCTGGACCGCGGCTACGACTCGAAGCTGGCAGAACGCGCACCATGGCTCATGATGGGCGCCAAGACCCTCTCCTATTCGATCAACATGGCCGCCCTGCGCTACGCGCACAAGCACGGCGCCCATGACGTCATCTTCACTTCGGCTGACGGCATCATCCTCGAAGCTCCGACCTCAACCGTGCTGGTTGCCCAGCGCGATGGCGAGACCAAGCGGCTGCTCACCCCGATGCTGGAAACCGGCATTCTGCCAGGCACCACGCAAAGCGCGATCTTCGATGCGGCGGCGCAGGACGGCTGGGAGCTGGGCTATGGCCCGCTTCGCCCTGAAGACCTGTACCAGGCCGACGGCGTGTGGCTGGTGTCATCGATCCGCCTGCTCACCCCGGTGCGCACCATCGATGCCAAGCCGTTGCGGCTGGACGCCGAGCTCCATGAGGAGCTCAGCGCCCTGAGCGACGCAATCCGCTAGGACCACACCAGGTTGTAGGTCCCTGCCAGCACGGCCGCAGCCATGGCGGTCGTGCCAAGCAGGATTCCGGTTGCCAGCACCATGCCATCACGCCAGGTGAAGGTGGCCGTGCGAATCCAGGTGCGCTTGGCCGTGCCGAACCCCTTGGCCTCCATCGTGGTTGCCAGCCGTCCGGCGCGGCGTATCGCCTGCACCAGCAACGCCAGCACCTGGCCGAGGGTTGCCCTGATGCGCTGGCCCACGGTGCCGAAGTTTCCGACACCGCGAGCACGCCGGGCCAGGGTGAGCGTGGTGAATTCTTCCACCATCAGCCCAAGCAATCGCATGCCTGCCAGCGCCCCGAGCACAAACCGGTGCGGGACCTTCAGCTGCTGGGACAGCGCCCCGCCCAAATCGCTGGGGTTCGTGGTGGCCAGCAGCAAGATGCACGGGATGGCCAGTGCGAAGGCGCGCAGTCCGGTGGCGATGCCGCCGGCTACCGATCCCTCGGTGATGCTGAAGGCGCCGAATTGCGCGTACACCATGCCGCTGTCCTGGCCCACCAGGGCAATGCCCCAGGCCGCGAAGATCCCGGCAAGCAGCAACGGCCACGCACGCTTGAGGAATTTCAGCAGGCTCAGCCCGGCCAGCGGGAAGAACACCACGGTCGCCAGGATAATCACCAGTGCCGAGACCCAATCCAAGGTGGTGATCAGCGGCAGCGTTGCCGCGGCCACCGCACCCAGCTTGGCCAGCGGATTGATCTTCGCCAGCCAGCTGTGCCCTACCGGCGCATCGAGCACCGGCCCTTGGCGCGGGGCATCAGCATCCGGGGTGCCGGAAGCGAGCACCAGCTGGTTGGCCTGGAGCACCGAGGCAAAATGCTCATCGTGGGTGACTGCAATGATCGCAGTGCCCTGCTGCAGCTCTTCGACCAGCAACCCGGCCAGCTCCCGCCAGGTGTTCGCATCCTGCCCGAACGTCGGCTCGTCGAGGATCAGCACCTCTGGCGAGGCTGCCAAAACGGTGGCCACGGACAGCCGGCGCTTCTCTCCGCCGGATAGCGTGAACGGATTCGCCTCAGCCAAATGCGCCAACCCCAAGCGTTCAAGCAACGCATCGACGCGCGCCTGGACCTGGGCCGGGTCGTACTTCGGCGCGTTGGCGCTGCTCGCCTGCGCACGGCTGGGTGCGAAAGCCAGCTCTTCGCGGACGCTCTGCGTCACGAACTGGTGTTCGGGCTCCTGGAAGACCGAGCCGATCCGCCCGATCAGTGCACCGGCTTTCCAAGCAAACGGGGAATTGCCCAGGCCGTCGGCCAGTTGCGCGGTGGCCGTCAGCTCACCGCTGGCCGGGGCCAGCAAACCGCCCAGGGCCAGGGCCAGCGTCGATTTGCCGGCGCCGTTCTCGCCGAGAATCACCGTGGCGGTGCCCGCCTGCACTTCCATATCCACCGCCTGGGTATGCGGCGCGGTAGCCGTGCGGGCGCAGACCAGCTGCCGCGCTTCCAGCAGCATAGCTCCGGCAAGGTTCTCGGCCGGTGCCACCTGCGGAACATATCCGGGAACCCATAGCCCGGCGGCAGCCAGCTCCTGGCGCACGGGTTCTTCGGTGTACAGCTGACGCGGATCCAGGTCGTGCGCGACTCCCCCGCCCGGTTCCAGCACGATAACCCGGTCCATATGCTCTGCCCAGGCTTCGAGCCGATGCTCAACCACAACCAGCGTGGCACCGGATAGCTTCGCGGCGTTCAGCACCGCATCGCGCAACGGCCCGATGCTCTGCGGGTCCACGTTGGCGGTCGGTTCATCGAGCAGCATGAGGCCGGGTTCCATGGCCAGGATGCCAGCCAGGGCCAAGCGCTGCTTCTGCCCGCCGGAGAGCTGCTGGGTGCGGTGGTCGAAGGACAGCGCGCCCAATCCGACCGCGTCCAGCACTTCGGGGATCCGCTGGCGGATCACGCCCGGATCCATCCCGAGGTTCTCCGCTCCGAAGGCCACATCATCGGCGACCCTGCTTTGCACGACCTGGGTTTCCGGGTCCTGCTGCATCAAGCCCACCGGGTGGCTCCGGCTGAACGCATCGTTGCCATCAATCAGCAGCTGGCCGGCAAGCTGCTGATCCTCATCGGCTTCCAGCAGCCCGGCCATTGCATGCAGCAACGTCGACTTGCCGGCACCGGATGGACCGAGCAGCAGCACCTTTTCACCGGCGTGGATCTGCAGATCCAGCCCCGAGATGGCAGGTTCCTGCCGCTCCGAGTGCTGCCAGCCGAAACCAGTTGCGGTGATTGACGCTCCGCGCTGGGTCAGCGAGGCGGCATCGGAATTGGCAACTGAACTCATTTTGCGGTTTCCAGGTGTGCACGCCGGCTCGCCAGTGCGCTCAGGGCACCGGTCTTCGCCAGTCCGCGCGTGGCCAGCCAGGACAGCAGCCCGGCGATGACCAGACCGGAAACACCGGTGGCGATCACGTGGAAGATCTTCATCCCGGCGGTGTACTCGACGTAGTAGGCCAGGATGTATGCCTCGGTAATGCCGGCGAACAGGCCGGAGAACAGGCCTGCCAGAAGTGCCACGCCCAGGTTCCACTTGCGGTAGCGGAATGCCGCGAAGACCAGCTCCGCGCCCAGGCCCTGGACCAGGCCGGAGATCAGCACGGTCAACCCGTAGTGCGAGCCGAGCAGCGCTTCAACCACGGCGGCCAGCAGCTCGCAGTAGATCGCGGCGCCAGGCTTGCGGATAATCAATGCGCCGAGCACCGCGGGGAACAGCCACATGCCGGTGAGCAGCGCGGTGGCTGGAGGGAAAGCCGCGAAGGCCAGCGAAAACAGGCCGTAGCCGGCACTCCATGCCCAGAAAATGACTCCTGAAGCCACGGCGATCACCGATGCCACGACGATATCGACGACACGCCAGCCGGTACGATGCTTCGAAATTGTTTCGTTCATTGTTGGTCCTCCTGTGGAAAGGAGGGGGGATGCACGGAATGAGGGCATGCTGCGCCTATCCGCATCCGAGATGCTCGACTTCCTTCGCCGGTACTAGCCGGGGCAGGTTCGAGGGTCTGCGATCCATCGCACTCTCAGCGTCCTGCGACTTCGTAGAAGTCTGACGCTCCCCTGTCGGAATAATTACTGCTCCCCCACCATACCGCAGGTATGCTGGGCAGAGGAACGATGTGTCACGAGCTTGATCGCGAGGAAAAAATGGATAAAGTGCAGAAACTTGTCACTACCGGCATCACCGTTGGCGCGGGCATGCTCGGTGGCAAGCTGGTTGATTTCATTTGGTTGAAGGCAACTGGCAGCAAAGCGCCACGCAAGGGCACCGAGGAAGCGGCTGAAGCGTCCTTCCGCCGCGCATTGGGCTTCGCGATCGTCTCGGCCCTGGTGGCAGCGATCATGCAGACCGTGGCCGACCGCAGCGCCAACAAGGTTGTTGCCAAGTTCACCAAATAGGCTTCGGCGGCAAGCCGAGAGCGGGAGCAGTTCAGCTGAACTGCTCCCGCTCTTTTCGCATTACTTGTCCTCTGGCGCTTCGGCCTTGGACATCGGTGTTGCTCCGGTGGGCGGTGCGCCGTTGACCTTGTTGACCACAAGGCTGAGCTCATCGGAGAACAGGGTTTCCTTGGCCGCGTGCTTGGTGCGGTAGCCGGAACGGCCGATCATGTGGGCGGAAACCGGCGCTGTCAGCAGCTGCATGCCCCAAGCCAACGCGAGGACCGGGATGACCGCCCAGCTGCGCAGGTAGATGGCCAACCCGGCGAAGATCAGCAGGAAGCCGAGCACCTGCGGCTTGGTGGCCGCGTGCATGCGGGTGAGCATGTCCGGGAAGGTTAGCAAGCCGATGCCTGCGATCAAGGACATCAGGCAGCCGAGGATCAGTAGGATGGCGACGAGGATATCGAGGAAGAGTTCCATTAGGCATTCCTCTGATCCGAGACGAAGCGTGAGACGGTCACCGAGCCGATGAAGCCGAGCATGCACGCGGCAACCACGAACAGCAGGTAGTCGGTGTGCTTGTGCAGCACCATCTCCAGGCACAGGGCGGCGGAGATGATCAGCAGCATCACGTCCAGGGCAAGCACCCGGTCTAGGATTGATGGCCCCTTGGCAACCCGGATCAGGCAGGCGATGGCACCCAGCCCGAGCATGATGCCGCAGATCCAGATGACGATATCCAGCATGTTTATCCCTTCCTCGCAGCGAAGTCCGGTCCGCATTCGCTCTTGATCGCCTCGTACTCGTCACGGCTGCCGATGGCCATGATCAGCCGGCGTTCGATGTCCCGGATAGCTGCCCGTGCCGTCTCCACATCCTCCGGCGACTGGATGTCGATGTAGTGCAGGTACAGGGTCGACGAGCTGCGGTCCACGTCGATCACGAAGGATCCCGGGATCAGCGTGAGCACGTGGCCCACGGTCATCACGATCAGGTCCGAGCCGGTGCGCAGCGGGACGGCGATGATCGCGCTGCGGGTGTTCTTCCCGCGGACCATTGCCAGCCAGGCCACGTGGACGCTGGCCGCGACTACCTGCCCGAGGAACCAGATGAACAGCTTCACGCAGTACCAGAGGTTGATCCGGCCCGAAAGGACCACCGGCGGCAGCGGGAACAGGTTCACGATCACCAGCGCAATGACCGCCCCGAAGATCATGTTCGCCAGCGAGAAGTCCTGCCAGAGGGCGCCCCAGACGAAGAGCAGCAGCAGCAGGAGCGGCCACTCCTGCTTGAGTGTCGCACGGTGGCGCACGCCGGAGGTATCCAGCGCATCATCGATGCGCTGGTCGCGCGGTTCAAAGTTCTTGTTCGGCATCATCCCTCCAATCAGAATGGCAAGATCGAGCTGATATATGGTTCACGGGCGATCAGCTCAGCGGCCACCCGCTCGCAGAATTCGAAGATCGGCCCGGCAAAGACGGTCAGGGCGATGCCCGCCAGCACCAGCGAACCGGTGGCATAGCGCATGCCCCAGGGCAAGGAGTCGGCTTCCAGCTGCTTGGCCAGCTTCAAGCCCAGGCGCGGGTTCTGCGCACCGCCGGTCAGCGTCTCGTCGGCGACCTGCGTCGCTTCGGCCACCAGCTCCTGGTTGGGCACCTCGGCATCGGCGGCACGGCGCCAGAACACGCGGGCCCACACGCGGATGATCGCCAGCAGGGTCAGCAGGCTGGTCAGCAGCCCGGCGCCGATCACTACCCAGGTCAGCGGGTCGGCGTCCTGCGCGGCAGCATGCAGCAGCCCGAACTTGCCCAGGAACCCGGAGAATGGCGGGATGCCGCCAAGGTTGATGGCCGGGATGAAGAAGAGCAGGGAGAGCGCCGGGGACAGCTTGGCCAGCGAACCGAGCCGGGTGACATTCGAGCTGCCGGCACGGCGTTCGATCAGGCCCGCCACCATGAACAGCGAGGTCTGCACGATGATGTGGTGGCCGACATAGTAGATGGTCGCGGCGATCGCCAGCGGCCCGCCCACTGCCACGCCGAAGATCAGGTAGCCGATGTGGCTGGTCAGCGTGAAGGAGAGCATGCGCTTGAAGTCCGTCTGCGCCAGCGCACCGAGGATGCCGATGACCATGGTCAGCGCGGACACCACCAGCAGGCCGGCGTTGACCGAGCCGCCCGGGAAGAGCAGGGTTTCGGTGCGGACGATCGCGTAGACGCCCACCTTGGTCAGCAGCCCGGCGAACACAGCGGTGACCGGTGCCGGCGCGGTCGGGTAGGAGTCCGGAAGCCACAGCGACAGCGGGAAGACCGCGGCCTTGATGCCGAAGGCGATCAGCAGCAGCACATGCAGGATCAGCTGCGGGCCCTGGCCCAATTCAGGCAGCTTCACCGCGAGGTCTGCCATGTTCACCGTGCCGGTGGCCGCGTAGATCATCGCGATGGCCATCAGGAAGATCACCGAGGAGACCACCGATACCACCACATAGGTGGTGCCGGCGCGGATGCGTTCAGCGGTGCCGCCCAGAGTCAGCAGCACATAGCTGGCGGTGAGCAGGATTTCGAATCCGACATACAGGTTGAAGAGGTCGGCTGCCAGGAAGGCGTTGGACACGCCGGCGAGCAGGATCAGGTAGGCCGGATGGAAAATCGACACCGGTCCGGGCTCATCGCCATCGGCCAGGCCCTGGCTGGTGGCGAAGAGCAGCACGGCGAGCGAAACAACCGTGGAGACCAGCAGCATGAACGAGCTGAACCCGTCGACCATCAGCGCGATGCCGAAAGGCGAGTCCCAGCCGCCGATGTGGATGGCGTAGCTTTCCCCGCCCCACACGGCGGCGAGCATCCCGGCTTCGAGCACCAGGGTCAGGGTGAGGATGCCGATAGTGATCAGGCGCTGCATGCGGACCTGGCGGCGGGCCAGGAACGCGGCACCGGCGCCGAAGATCGGCAGCACCACAGCCAACGGGGCTAGATCCAGGAAATTCACTCTTCCCCCTCGCGCACTGGGCGGCCTTCTTCATCGACGAATTCGGTCGTGTCCTCAGCCACCGGCGAGTCCTCTTCCTCGTCGTAGGCGGTCTTCTGGGACACCTTGATATCTTCGGTGTCATCGGTGAGCTCATCGGCGCTGGTCAAGGTCCAGGACCGGTAGATCATCGCGAGCAGGAACGCGGTCACTGCGAAGGTGATCACGATCGCTGTGAGGATCAGCGCCTGCGGCAGCGGATCGGAATACTCGTCCGCGGGCACCTCGGGGTTGAACAGCGGTGCCGCTCCCTTGCGGCCGCCACTGGTGAGGAGCAGCAGGTTGATGCCGTTGCCCAGCAGCATGATGCCCAGCAGCACACGGGTCAGGGTGCGTTCGAGCACCAGGTAGAAGCCGGCAGCCAGCAGCACGCCGGTGACGACGACGAAGGTGATATTCACGCTCATCGGCCAACTCCTGTCCGTGATGCCTGGATTTCATCGTGGCGGTCCACCGGGCTGCGGCCTTCGGACAGCGAATCGATTTCGCTGCCCAGGGAACGCAGCACATCCTGCACGAGGCCAAGGACCACCAGATACACTCCAATATCGAAAATCGTTGAGGAAACGAACTTGTGCTCGCCGAAGAACCAGAATTCCAGGGCATAAGTGGTGAAGATTCCATCGCCCAGCAGCAGCGGCACGATGCCGGCCAGGCCGGCCAGCGCAATGCCGCCGCCAATCAGCATGCCCGGAGCGATGCGCATCGACTCGGACAGTTCCACGCGGCCTCCGGCCAGGTAGCGGATGGTCAGCGCCAAGCCGGCAATTAGCCCGCCGGCAAAGCCGCCGCCTGGGGTGTTGTGCCCGGTCAGCAGCGTGTACACCGACATGATCAGCACGGTGTGGAACATCAGCCGGGTGACAACTTCGAAAATGATCGAGCGGCGTTCAGCGACGAGCGTGTTGCCGGCCATCAGCCAGTCCTGGTTGGAGCTGGAAGCGAAACGCCGGGCGATGCGCAGTTCGGTTTCCTTCGAGTCCTTGGTGCCGATGGCTTCGGACCCGGCGTCGATGCTGCCCGGAGCCACGTGGTGGGCGCGTACCCGGTTGCCGAAGCTTCGTCCGGCGAAGATCAGCGACGCCACACCGGTGGCTGCCGCCGCCAGCACGGTAATTTCGCCGAAGGTATCCCACACGCGCATATCCACCAGGGCCACGTTGACGATGTTCTTGCCGAATCCGTCGTAGTAGGCCAGGTCCGGCCAAGCCAGGGAAATGCGTGCCTCGGTGCGCGCGGCCATCATCGCGATGGCGATGTAGACGACCATCAAGGCCAGGGAGATCGCCAAGATCGCCCGGCCCCACTTGATCTTGGTCAGCCCGACCCACAGCCGCTTGGGCAAGGCGCGCAGGGCGAGCACGAAGGAGACCAGCACGATGGTCTCCACCAGCAGCTGGGTCAGCGCCAGGTCGGGGGCACCTTGCAGGGCGAAGATCGCGACCATCCCGTAGCCGGTCACCGAAACCATCAGCACCGCCATGAAGCGCTTCGGCGCGGTAATGGCAATCACCGCACCGGCGATGATCACCGCACCGATCAGCAGCTGTGCCGGGTGGTCGGCGATGATCCAGTTCGACGGCCAAGGGGTGTAGACGGTCAGCGCGATGGCCAGCGGAATCACCAGCACCACGACCAGGATGACGCCCAGGTAGAAGGACAGCGAACCGCGCTGGGTGCGGCCGGTGATCCAAATGGCCGCCTTGTCCAGCACGTTCACCGACATGCGATAGATCTCCTCGGCTGAGGTGATCATCCGGCGCAGCGGGGCGCCGGTGTCGGTGCGGTGGCGCAGCCAGAAGAAGCACAGGCCCAGGCCCACGGAAATGGCACTCAGCCCGAGGGCCGCGTTGAAGCCGGCGAAGGGCAGCAGGTGCATCTTGCCAGGGCCGCCCTGCGCGGCCGACCAGTGGATGGCCAACGGCTCCACCAGCTGCGGGTAGAGGCCGAGGAACAGCGTCGCCGCCGAAAGAACCAGCAAGGGGGCCAGGAAGATCAGCGTCGGGGCCTTGCACTGCAGCGCGGGCAGCTTCTTTTTCTGCACGCCAAACGCTCCGAAGAAGAAGCGCAGCGAATAGGCCATGGTCAGCGCTGCGCCTAGCAGGATGCCGATGAGTGCCGCGAGCGACCACCCGGTATCCAGGTGCAGGGCCGCCTCGTAGACAGCCTCCTTGGCGACAAAGCCGAACAGCAGCGGAACGCCGGCCATGGAGGCCGCGGCAATGCCGGTGGTCGTGGCCAGGATCGGCATGGCCCGGCCCAAACCGGTGAGCTTGCGGATATCGCGCGTACCGGTGTTGTGGTCGATGATGCCCACGCTCAAGAACAGCGTCGCCTTGAACAGGCCGTGCGCCAGCGTCATGGCCAGCGCCGCGAAGGCGGCTTCGGGCGTGCCGAAGCCGAAGACCGCGATGATGAAGCCCAGCTGCGAGACCGTGCCGAAGGCCAGGATCAGCTTGAGGTCGTATTGCTTGAGCGCCCGGTAGCCTCCGATGAGCATGGTCAGAATGCCGATGCCCACGGTCATGGGTGCCCACAGCGCGGTCTCGGCAAAGCCGGGGGCCAGGCGGGCGATCAGGTAGACACCGGCCTTGACCATGGCCGCCGCGTGCAGGTACGCGGACACCGGGGTCGGGGCCGCCATGGCACCGGGCAGCCAGAAGTGGAAGGGCACCAGGGCCGACTTGGAGATCGCACCGACGATGATCAGCGCCACCGCAACATCGGTGAAGGTCCCCAGCGCCACCAGCGCATCGGCCGACGCCATGATTTCCGACAGCTGGTAGCTGCCGGCCGCCGCGCCGAGCATCAGGATGCCGGCGAGCATCACCAGACCGCCGAGGGTCGTGATGATCAGGGCGTTCATGGCCGAACGGCGCGCGGTGATCAGGGCCTGGCTGAAACCGATCAGCAAGTAGGAAAGGACACTGGTGATTTCCCAGAAAATGAACATGATGATGATGTCATCTGCCGTCACCAGGCCGGTCATGGCCCCGGCGAAAGCTACCATCTTCGCCGCGAAGCCGCCGATCTGAGGATCATCATTCTTGAAGTAGCGGGCGCAATAGAACAGCACCAGCGCGCCCACGCCCAGGATCAGCAGCAGGATTGTCGCGGCCAAGGAATCCATGCGGAAATTCAGGGCGATGTTCAGCCCGGGAATCCATTCCATCTGAACTGATGGCGGCGCATTTGGCGCACCATTGGCCAGTGAATTGTCAGCGGAAAGCACCGCAGGCATGCGGGTCAGCAACCAAATGAATCCCACTGCAGGAACGACCGCCACAACGTAGAAACCGTTACGCTTCAGGGCCCTGAATATCAGTGGGCATAAAAGAGCGGTCACAAACAGCGCAGTGAGAATTATTAGCACGCATTTCCTCTGTCGGCTGGTGGTGGGCAGAGTATCCAGAACGCCGCAAAAAGCGTCTGCATCTGTAATTTTATCAGCCAGCAGCTGCCTGCCATTGCAGGAATGTGTCGTTTAATGAATATTCCCCGCGTTTTCCGCAACCAGCTGATTTTCTGAATCGCTCGATATTTTCTAAAAAGTCGTTCCTATTCATTCCCTGATTACCAGTTGCCGGTACGATGCGAGCATGGGAATCAATCAGGTCGAACCGTCAGCGATTCGTGAAAAGTGGCTTAATAGGTACACATGGGCCTGGGCCAGCTGGGACTGGGGCCAAGCGGCGATCAACGCGGTAATGATTACCTTCGTCTTCACCGTCTATCTGACCAGCGAGCTTTTTGGCGATACCGATCATGCTTCATTGGTGCTCTCGCAGGCACTGGCCGTCGGCGGTTTGGCCATCGCCCTGCTGGTGCCAGTCACCGGGCTCCGGGCCGATGTTGCCGGACGGCGCAAGCTGTGGATCGTGGTCAACACGCTGATTCTCGTGGTGATCTGCGCGGCCTGCTTCTTCGTCTACCCCGACCCTTCCTACCTCTGGTTCGGCGCTATCCTTATCGCGGGCATGTCTGTCGTCGGCGAATTCGCCGGCGTGAACTACAACGCGGTGCTGAACCAGATTTCCACCAAGGCAACGGTCGGCAAGGTCTCCGGCTTCGCCTGGGGCATGGGCTATGTCGGCGGCATCCTCGCCCTCGCCTTGGTGCTCTTCCTTTTCGTGCAGCCCATTGTGGAATGGCCGGGTGCCAATACCGATGAATCCCTGAACCTGCGCTGGGTGGCAATATTCTCGGCCGCATGGTGCCTGCTCTTCGCGCTGCCGCTGTTCTTCGTGATCCCTGAAGCACCGCCGAGCACGTCGAAGAAGATCCCGTTGGTTCAGACCTACAAGGTGCTGTTCAACAACATCAAGGAACTGTGGCGCAGCGACCGCAACCTGCTGTTCTTCTTGTGCTCGTCGGCCGTCTTCCGCGACGGGCTCGCAGCGATCTTCACCTTCGGCGGGGTCATTGCCGCCGGCACCTTCGGTTTCGAATTGACCCAAGTGATCATCTTCGCGATCGTCGGCAACGTGGTTGCCGCCCTGGGTGCCGTGCTTGGCGGCCGGGTCGATGACTGGGCGGGACCGAAGGCTGTCATTGTCGGTTCGCTCATCGGCCTGCTGGTGGCCGGCGCCGGCGTCTTCTTCTCCCCCGAAGCCACAGGTTTCTGGATCTTCGGCCTGCTGCTGTGCCTGTTCGTCGGACCGGCACAGGCAGCTTCACGTTCCTACCTCTCGCGCTTGATTCCCGAAGGGCGCGAAGGGGAACTCTTCGGCTTGTATGCGACGACCGGCCGCGCCGTGTCCTTCTTGGCACCTGCACTGTTCGCCGGGGCCATCGCCATCGCCACCCCGCTGGTGGCATCCGGTGAAGCTCAGCGCTACGGCATCCTGGGCATCCTGGTGGTCTTGGCTCTCGGCCTGCTGCTGCTCCTGCCGATCCGCGCGCCGAAGAAGGCCGCCTGAGCCAACCCGAGTGCAAACGGCGCTGGCTCCCAACAATCGTTGGGAGCCAGCGCCGTTTGCTAGATGACCAGGCGTGCTGCCGTTAGTTCTCGATGCTCGTCCGGTGAAAGTTCAGGTGGCTGCGCGAAGCCGTTGGGCCGCGCTGGCCCTGGTAGCGGTTGCCGTAAGGGCCGGAACCATAAGGGTGCTCGGTGTCCGAGGTCAGCTTGAAGAAGCACAGCTGGCCGATCTTCGAACCGGGCCACAGCTTAATAGGGAGGGTTGCCATGTTGGACAGTTCCAAGGTCACGTGTCCGGAGAAGCCCGGATCGATGAAGCCGGCGGTGGAATGGGTAAGCAGACCGAGCCGTCCCAGCGAGCTCTTGCCCTCCAGGCGGGCTGCCACGCCGTGGCCCAAGGTCACCACTTCATAGGTTGAGCCGAGCACGAATTCGCCCGGGTGCAGGATGAATGGCTCATCGGGGTCGACCTCGACCAGGCGGGTAAGCTCGTCTTGCTCCACCGAAGGGTCGATGTGCGCATACTTGTGGTTGTCGAAAAGCCGGAAGAACCGGTCAAGTCGAACATCCACGGATGCGGGCTGGACCATCGCCGGTTCAAAGGGCTCCAGCCCAATCTCACCGGACGCTATTTCTCGACGAATATCACCATCTGAATACAACACGGATATAAATTTATCCTGACTTTCCCCGGCAGCCGAACTATTGGGCCAAATATGTACGGCGAGTCGATTCCCGCAGGCGCCTCCTGTTCACCCGCCGGTGGCGGATTTCTCACCAAATACCCAGTGTTTCCAGCTATCGTTAAGTTGGGTTTTCCCATCATCGCTCCGCAACACAAGGGTTTATTCAACATGCGTCTAGCCTACGCGCTGACTGGCACCGTACTCGCCTCGGCACTGCTGCTCTCCGGCACCGCCGCACTCGCTGCGCCGGCTGAGGACCTGCCTGCGGTGGAGAGCTCGCAGCTGACGACGGCATCGAGCCCCCTGGCCCTGATCAACCCCAGCACGAAGCTTTCGCCAGAAGACTACGTTCCAGGCAAGCTGGTGAGTGTTGCCGGCAGCTCGATGACCCTGCGTCCAGAAGCCGCCAAGGCGGTCGAAGCCCTCATTGCCGACGCACGCGCCGCCGGCCACTCGATCAAGCTGCTCAGCGCCTACCGTTCCTACGAGCGCCAGGCGGTGCTGTTCAACCAGTACCAAGCCAAATACGGCACTGCCTATGCCGAACGCATTTCTGCACGCCCCGGGACCAGCGAGCACCAGCTCGGTTTGGCCGCAGACCTGGGCTACACCAACAGCCGTGCCGAATTGAAGGCAGAGTTCGGCCAGACTCCGGCCGGTTTGTGGATCGCCGAACATGCGGTGGAGTACGGCCTGGTCATCCGCTATCCACAGGGCAAGGAAGAGATCACCGGCTACAAGTACGAGCCATGGCATGTGCGCTACATCGGAACCGAGCATGCCGAAGCGATGCTGGCTTCCGGCGCAGAAACCTTCGAAGAGTACCACCAGATGCTCGCCGACTCGCTTGAGAGCGCCAAGCAGAGCGAAGCTGAGGTTGCCATCGAGAAGGAACCGGCAAAGGCCAAGCAAGAAAAGCCGAAGGAAGAATCCCAGAAGGCTGGCGAAGATGTTGTCGTCGACGAGGACTTGCTGGTCCTGCGTTTCCTTCCGCCGTACCGCGACTGGGGCTTCGGCTTCACCCAGTAGCCACCCCGGGGCAGGATTCACTGCCAAGCCCGGACCTGGTTCCTCGTTCCCGGCGACGGGACAAAGCGGCCCGAACAGGAAAAGGAGCCGCCAACTTTCAGCTGGCGGCTCCTACTAGCTTGAAGTCCTACTTCGCACGCACTGGGATGCCGGTGAAGGTCGGCTTCAGCGTCTCGGCAAAGAAGTCCTCGCCCTTGTCATCGACGACGATGAAGGCAGGGAAGTCCTCGACCTCGATCTTCCAGATTGCTTCCATGCCCAGCTCCTCGTATTCGAGCACCTCGACCTTCTTGATGCAATCCTGGGCCAGGCGCGCGGCCGGGCCGCCGATGGAGCCCAGGTAGAAGCCGCCGTGGGTGTTGCAAGCATCGGTGACCTGCTTGGAGCGGTTGCCCTTGGCCAGCATGACCATCGAGCCGCCGGCAGCTTGGAACTGGTCGACATAGGAGTCCATGCGGCCTGCGGTGGTCGGGCCGAAGGAACCCGAGGCCATGCCCTCAGGGGTCTTGGCAGGACCTGCATAGTACACCGGGTGGTCCTTGAGGTACTGCGGCATCCCTTCGCCGGCGTCCAGGCGCTCCTTGATCTTGGCGTGCGCGATGTCGCGGGCCACAACCAGCGGACCGGTCAGCGACAGGCGGGTCTTGACCGGGTATTTGGTCAACTCGGCCAGGATCTCATCCATCGGCTTGTTCAAATCGATCTTCACCACGGAAGAACCGCCGGTGCCGGTGACGCCATCGGTCTCGTGGTCGTGGGCCGCGATGGCCGGGTGGGATTCGTCCGGCATGAAGCGGGCCGGATCGGTTTCCAGCTGCTCGACAAACAGGCCTTCCTCGGTGATCTTGGCCAGCATCTGGCGGTCGGCCGAGCAGGATACGGCGATGGCCACCGGCATCGAGGCGCCGTGGCGCGGCAGGCGCACCACGCGCACGTCGTGGCAGAAGTACTTGCCGCCGAACTGGGCGCCGATGCCGAAGTGGCGGGTCAGTTCCAGGACCTTTTCTTCCAGTTCGGTGTCGCGGAAGCCGCGGCCGGTCATCGCGCCCTCGGTGGGCAGCGAGTCCAGGTACTTGGCCGAACCGTACTTCGCGGTCTTCAATGCCATCTCGGCACTGGTGCCGCCGATGACGATGGACAGGTGGTACGGAGGGCACGCGGCGGTGCCCAGCGAGCGCAACTTCTCGTCGAGGAACTTCAGCATCGAGTTCTCGTTGAGGATCGCCTTGGTCTCCTGGTACAGGAACGACTTGTTGGCCGATCCTCCGCCCTTGGCCATGAACAGGAACTTGTAGCTGGTGTCAGCGCCGTCCTTGGTGTTCGCGTACAGGTCGATCTGCGCCGGGAGGTTGTTGCCGGTGGCCTTCTCTTCCCAGGTGGTGATCGGAGCCAGCTGCGAGTAGCGCAGGTTCAGCCGGGTGTAGGCATTGTAGATGCCGCGCGAGAGCGAGATCTCGTCCTGCTCTTCGGTGAGCACGCGCTGGCCGCGCTTGCCCATCACGATCGCGGTGCCGGTGTCCTGGCACATCGGCAGGATGCCGCCGGCGGCGATGTTCGCGTTCTTCAGCAGGTCCAGCGCCACGAACTTGTCGTTCGGGCTGGCTTCCTCGTCGTCGAGGATGTTGCGCAGCTGCTGCAGGTGGGCCGGGCGCAGGTAGTGCGAGATATCGTGCAGCGCCGTTTCTGCCAGCTGCTCCAAGGCTTCCGGCGCGACCTTCAGGAAGTTCTTCCCGTCCGGACCGGCGACTACCTCGACGCCTTCGGAGGAAATCTTGCGGTATTTGGTGGTGTCTTCGCCAATGGGCAGAAGATCCTCATAACGGAATTCAGGCATGCTCAGTCCTTGATTCAATCGTGGGTGCTCATCTGCCATTTTAGGCCTTTACCCCGAATTAACCGCATTCGCCGTTTGCACCTGAAGGTTTATCGCGACATGCTGTAATACATGAGCAACGACAACGCCTCCGAAGCGCACGAGAACCAAAAGCCTGCCCCGGGCCCAGATGCGATCATCGAAACCCCGATGGACAAGCAGCGGGCTCAGCCCAAAACTCACTTCGAGATGATGCTGCAGGCCGGGCTTAACAAACCCGAGCTCTCCGGTTCGGTCATCGGCGCGTTCATGAGTGCGGAGGTGTACTTCCTCTCCCGCGAAGAGGTCACCGGGGAGAACAAGAACGCCCAGCCGATGATGCTCACCAACCCTTCGGGCGAAGCGGTGGTAGCGGTGTTCACCACCCTGGAGCGGATCCCTTCCTCGTACATCGACATGGCACCCTACGGTGTGAAGGTCCAGGGCGCCACCGTGGTGCGCGCATTGGAGAACACCGGCTTCGTGGTGAACCCCGGCGACGAGCTCAGCTTCGAAGTCCCCGCTGATGGGGTGGCGATTTTGCGTGAACAGCTGCTCAACGAGAAGCGTCCGGAATAGCATTTCGTAACTTTTGCCACGATTTCCCGTGCCGTTTGCCGGTGCGCAAGATTCGTGGGATATGCTTTTGATGCCCGGGCCGTCAATAGGCCGCTCGGAGCACTGCGGGCGTAGCTCAATGGTAGAGCGCTAGCTTCCCAAGCTCGATACGCGGGTTCGATTCCCGTCGCCCGCTCAAGCGAATGCCGGGGCACCAATGGTGCTCCGGCGTTTCTGTCCCTGCAGCCAGCGAAGGAGCACGATGACCGGAGTCCTCGAAGGCTTCTCCATCATCTGGGTCGTCATTCTCGTCGGCTATCTGGTGGGCCGCACCGGGGTCCTCGGCGACCAGGGCCGCCACGTGCTCAGCCGGGTCACCTTCTTCGTGGCCAGCCCGGCCCTGCTGTTCACCACCCTGGCCGAGTCCGATCCGGTCTCCGTGCTCGGGCCGCTGCTCTGGGTGGCTGCCCTGTCCGCGGCCTTGACTGCGGCGATCTACTACCTGGCGACGGTGCGGACGCTGAAGCGCCCGGCATCGGAGAGCATCATCGCCGCGATGTCCGCCTCCACGGTGAACTCCGCGAACCTGGGGCTGCCCATCGCGTTGTACGTGCTCGGCGACATGTCCTATGCGGCCCCGATCATCCTCTTCCAGCTGGCCCTCTACCAGCCGGTCAATCTGGCGATGCTGGATGCCACCACCTCTCGACACCGCACCACCCCGATCGCCTTGCTGCTGGCTACCGCGAAGAACCCGATGATCATCGGCTCGCTGCTCGGCCTGCTGGTGGCGCTGACCGGCATCGAGCTGCCTTCGATGGTGCTTGAACCCATCGATCTGATTGCCGGCGCCTCGATTCCCGCCATGCTCATGGCTTTCGGCATCTCGCTGGTGGGCTCCAAGCCGCTGGAAAAGAAAACCGGCCGCCGCGCCGACGTGCTGATCGCCACGGCTGCCAAGCTGCTCCTGCACCCGTTCCTGGCCTGGGTACTTGCCTATTGGGTCTTCAATTTGCGTGGAGAGCTGCTGGTGGCCTCGGTCATCATGGCCGGCCTGCCGACCGCACAGAACATTTTCGTAACGGCCATGCGCTACGACCACGGGGTGGTCGTAGCGAAGGACACCGTGCTGGTCACCACCATCTGCGCGATCCCGCTGATGATGCTGCTGGCGATCATCCTCGGAATCTGAGGTAACTTCGCGCCGCAGGAATAAGCGATCATCACTAGAGTGTTCTATGGACTACTGGTTCTATCCGCTCCCCTAGTGAGGTCATCATGAAGCGCACTGCACCCCTGCTGGCTGCCGCCACAATCATCGCCCTGTCATTGAGCGCCTGCGGGTCCTCCGGCTCGCCGGCCTCCCCCAGCGCATCGGGTGGTGCCACGGCCGAAACCGGCGACACCTTGAAGAAGGTCAAGGATTCCGGCGTGCTGACCGTGGGCACCGAGGGCACCTACCGCCCCTTCTCCTACCACGAGGGCAGCGAGCTGACCGGCTACGACGTCGAGGTGATCGAAGCCGTCGGCGAGAAGATGGGCGTCGAGGTCAAGTTCCAGGAGACCCAGTGGGACGCGATCTTCGCTGGCCTGGATGCCGGCCGTTTCGATGTCATCGCCAACCAGGTCTCGATCAACCCTGAACGCGAAGAGAAGTACCTGTTCACCCAGCCCTACACCGTCTCCACCGGCGTGGTGGTGACCAAGAGCGACAATACCGACATCACGTCCTTCGACACGCTCAAGGGCAAGACCACCGCGCAGTCGCTGACCAGCAACTTCTACGAGACCGCCAAGGATGCCGGTGCGAATGTCGAACCGGTTGAAGGCTGGGCCCAGTCGATCACTCTGCTCAAGCAGGGCCGCGTCGATGCCACCGTGAACGACAAGCTGACCTTCCTGGACGCGCAGAAGACCAATCCGGATGACAGCATCAAGATCGCTGCCGAGTCCGAGGAGAAGAGCGAATCCGCGGTCGCCCTGCGCAAGGATTCCACCGAACTGGCCAAGGCCATCGACACCGCCCTGGACGAGCTGCGCGCCGACGGGGAACTGGCGAAAATCTCCGAGAAGTACTTCGGCGAAGACGTCAGCAAGTAGCAAGCACTATCAGTAGACTGGCTCCACACGTGGAAACGCGTGGAGCCAGTTTCATTTGCGCAAAGGTAGCCCATGGATCCGAAATGGCAGTTATTCCTCGACTCGCTCGGGCCGTTGGCCCTAGGTGCGATCACCGCAACCATTCCGCTGGCCCTGATCAGCATGGCCCTGGGCCTGGTCATCGCCCTGCTGATGGCGCTGATGCGGATCAGCAAGAACCGGGTGGTCTCCTCGATCGCCCGGATCTACATCTCCATCATCCGCGGCACGCCGCTGCTGGTGCAGCTGTTCGTCATCTTCTACGGCATGCCCTCGGTGGGCCTGGTCATTGACCCGTGGCCCAGCGCCATCATCGCCTTCAGCCTGAATATCGGCGGCTACGCCGCTGAGATCATCCGTGCGGCAATCCTCTCGGTCCCCCAAGGCCAATGGGAAGCCGGCTACACCCTGGGCATGTCGCGCACACGCACCCTGTACCGGCTGATCCTGCCGCAGGCCACCCGGGTGGCCGTGCCGCCGCTGTCGAACTCCTTCATCTCACTGGTCAAGGACACCTCGCTGGCCTCCACCATCCTGGTCACCGAAATGTTCCGCAAGGCCCAGGAAATCACGGCTTCCACCTATGAGTTCCTGCTGCTCTACTGCGAAGCCGCGGCCATCTACTGGGTGATCTGCCTGGTGCTTTCGGCCCTGCAAAACTCTGTTGAAGGAAGGCTTGAAAAGTATGTCGCCAAGTAATTCCCCGCTGCTGGCAGTCTCCGGCCTGCACAAGGCCTTCGGGGCGAACCAGGTGCTCAAGGGCATCGACTTCACCGTGCATTCCGGCGAGGTGCTGGCGCTGATCGGCCCGTCCGGCTCGGGGAAGACCACCGCCCTGCGTTGCCTGAACGGCCTGGAAATCGCCGATGCCGGTTCCGTCGGATTCGCCGGCGGCCCGGAGGTGTCCTTCAGCCCCGGGATGAAGCCCAAGTCCGCGCAGATCCTGCGCAATCGTTCGGCGATGGTGTTCCAGGGACACCACCTGTTTCCGCATCTGACGGTCCTGCAGAACGTGAGCATCGGCCCGATCGAGGTGCAGAATCGCCCCAAGGACCAGGTGCTGGCCGAAGCGAAGAAGCTGCTGGCCCGCGTCGGCCTGGAAGCCAAGGCCGATGCCTACCCGAATTCGCTGTCCGGCGGACAGCAGCAGCGCGTGGGCATCGTGCGCGCGCTGATGCAGCAGCCGGACCTGCTGCTCTTCGACGAGCCCACCAGCGCGCTGGACCCCGAGCTGGTCGGCGAAGTGCTCACCGTCATCAAGGAATTGGCCCAGGAGGGCTGGTCCATGGTGCTGGTGACCCACGAGCTGGCCTTCGCCCGGGATGTGGCTGACACCGTGGTGTTCATGGACGGCGGGGTAGTCGTGGAAACCGGCCCGGCCGCCCAGGTGCTCGGCACGCCTGCCAACCCGCGCACGCGAAGTTTCGTCCAGCGTCTTTTGCACCCGTTCTAAAAGCAATAGAGTGATGCCATGACCCAGGAAACGAATACTTTGCTGAACAGCCTCGTTGAAGGCTATGACTTCGAATCCGCGTGCCTGGAGCTCGGTGCTGCGCTGATCGACGGCAAGGCCGAGCCGGCCGCCCAGGTCCGCCTGCCGCTGAAGATGCTCAACCGCCACGGCCTGATTGCCGGCGCCACGGGCACCGGCAAGACCGTCACACTGCAGACCATGGCAGAACAGCTCTCGGTGGCCGGCGTTCCGGTATTCCTGGCCGACGTCAAGGGCGATCTGACCGGCCTGGCGCAGCCTGCCGAGCCGTCGGACAAGCTCGCAGCCCGGCTGGCCGAATTGGGCCACGAGTTCACTGCGCGCACCAATCCGGTCGAAATCCTCAGCCTGGGAGGCAAGGGCGAGGGCGTCCCGGTGCGCGCCAGCGTGGACGCTTTCGGACCGATCCTGCTGGCCCGCGTCCTGGAACTGAACGAGACCCAGGAAGAATGCCTGCAGCTGATCTTCCACTACGCCGATTCCAACAAGCTTCCGCTGGATGACCTGAGCGATCTGAAGGCGGTCATCAGCTTCCTGCTCAGCGACGGCGGTGCCAAGGCACTGGAAGCCCTGGGCGGGGTGTCTTCGTCCACTGCGTCGGTGATCCTGCGGGGCATCACCATCATGCAAACCCAGGGCCTGGACCAGTTCTTCGGCCAGCCCGAGTTCGATACCGCGGACTTCCTGCAGGTGCGCGACGGCGCAGGCGTCATCAACATCCTGGAACTGCCCTCGGTCAGCTCCCAGCCCATGCTGTTCTCCACCTTCCTCATGTGGCTGCTGGCCGACATGTTCGAGGACCTGCCAGAAGCCGGAGACCTGGACAAGCCCAAGCTGGTGTTCTTCCTCGACGAGGCCCACCTGCTCTTCAAGGATGCGACCAAGGCCTTCACCGACGCGATCATCAGCACCGTCCGGTTGATCCGTTCCAAGGGTGTGGGCCTGTTCTTCGTCACCCAGTCCCCCACCGACCTGCCCGACGAGGTGCTCGGCCAGCTGGGCAATCGCATCCAGCATGCGGTGCGTGTCTTCACCGCCAAGGACCAGAGCGCGCTCAAGCAGATCATCAAGACCTTCCCCTCCGGCGAGCTGGACCTGCAGGAGGCGTTGACCCAGGCCGGGGTCGGCGAAGCGGTGGTGACCGTGCTGGGCGAAAAGGGCGCTCCGACCCCGGTCGCATGGACCAAGATGTCCTCGCCGGGCTCGAATATCGGCCCCGCCTCCTCCGAGCGGTTAGAGCAGGTCCGCGGCAACTCGGCACTGGCGGCGCAATATTCGGCCGCGATGGATCGTGATTCTGCCCGCGAAATGCTCGACGCCAAAGCCCAGGCAGCGCAGCCGGCCGCGGCTCCGGTTCCCGAGGCGGCGCCGGAACCGTCTCGGGAAAGTACACCACGCCAGGGCCGGGAGCGGCAGGAAGCGAACCCGATGATGGACATGGCCATGGATGCCGCCAAGGTGATTGGCCGCGAGCTGATCCGCGGTTTCTTCGGCAACCGCAAGCGCCGTCGCCGGTGATATTACCCGCTCATTCCAGCACGCCGTTTACTATCTGGGCCCGGAAACCAGATAGCCTAGCTACTGATGAACACTCGTAATTCCATGCAGATCTCCGCTGCCCGCCTGGCGCTTCGCTGGGCCATGGCCGCAGCGGCAGTCATCGTCCTGGTCATTGCCGGGTCGATTGCCGCCAACCGCACGCTCTTCTCCCCGCAGCACCAGGTGAAGGCGCTGCAGCAGCATTTGGCCAAGGGCGAAGGCGCCGAGGCCTTGGGCCTGATGCAGGCCCAGGTCCCGGAGGGCGACGCGGTGGCCCTGGACGGGGACGTGCTCAAGCGCACCCAGGCCGGGATTACGGAGTTCACCACGGACAAGGCCCAGCCGGTCGACGGCGATGAGCAGCTGCGCACCGTCACCGCGCACTACAAGGCCCACGGTGTGGAGAAGGAATCCACCTACACGCTGCGCCATGCCGGCAAATCCTGGCTGCTGTTCGACAAGTGGGCCTTCGAGCCGAGCACCCTGCCCAGCGTGAAGATCAAGGCCAACACCGTCAACGAAGTCACGGTCAACGAGCAGAAGATCCCGCTGTCCGCCGGCGTGAGCACCCTGCCGGTGTTCTACCCTGCGATCCTCGACGCGAGCTTCAGCACCAAGAACTTCGCGGCCGACACCCGCGGCATGGTGGTCACCGCGCCTGCCGAGGAACCGGTGGAGATCGCGTTGAAGACGGAGCCGACCAAGGAATTCATCGCAGCCATCAACACCAAGGTGAAGAAGTACCTCAACGACTGCGCCGAACAGCAGGTGCTGATGCCGTCCGGCTGCCCGTTCGCCTACAACACCTCTGCGCGCGTGGACCCGGCAACCATCGACTGGTCCATTTCGAAGTACCCGACCATTGAAGTGAACTACTACAACGGCGCCTGGGTGCTCTCCCCGCTGAAGACCACCGCCACCTTGACGTTGACCGAGCAGGATCTGCGCACCGGTGCCAAGGCCAAGAAGACCGTCAAGGAGGACTACTCCTTCACTGCCCAGCTGACAACCAGCACCACCGAAGTGTCGGTGGTCCCGGTGGCCGGCGGCGAACAGGTGGCCGGCTAGCGCCCGAGCAGTTCGCGGAACTGGCTGCGCAGCGGCACCGCGTTGGTCTTGAACTTCTGCCAGACCAGCAGCGCCGCCAGGCTGGCGGCCAGCGACAGCCCGGACCCGATGGTCACGGCGATCTGGATCCCGAACAGTTCGGCGAACCAGCCGATCAGCGGCGAGCCAATGGGCGTTCCACCCATCACCACCATCAGGTACAGTGCCAGCACGCGCGCCCGGTACTGCGGCGGCACCGAGGTCTGCACCATGGTGTTGCAGCTGTTCAGGAAGGTCAGCGACCCCAGTCCCACCGGGATCAGCACCAGGGCAAACGCGATGTAGTTGGGCATCCATGCGCTGGCGACCCCGGCGATGCCGAAGAACACGCCGCCGCCGATCAAGTAGCGCCAACGCGGAGCCGAACGCCGTGCCGCCAGCAGCGCGCCGCCGAAGGTGCCCACGGCCATGATGGAGCCCAGGATTCCGTACTCCCCTGCGCCCACCCCGTAAACCTCGGTAGCCATCAGCGCGTTGGTCATCTGGAAGTTCAGCCCGAAGGTGCCGATCACCCCGGCCAGGAAGAAGATCAGCAGCAGGTCCTTGCGGTTCTTCACGTAGGCGATGCCTTCGCGCACCTGCCCCTTGGCCCGCTCTACCGGCTTGGAGGGGTTCAGTGCGTCCTTGCGCATGAACACCAGCGAGGAGATCACCGCAAGGAAGGAGGCGCCGTTGAGCAGGAAGGCAGGCCCGGTGCCGACCAGGGCGATGACCGCACCGGCTACGCCCGGACCGGCCAGCCGGGCCAGGTTGAAGTTGGCGCTGTTCAACGCCACCGCGTTGGCCAGGTGGGTGCCCGGAACCACTTCGGAGACGAACGCCTGGCGTGCCGGCGCGTCGAAGGAGGCGCCAATGCCCAGCATCGTGGCCAGCACGTAGACGTGCCAGAGCTGCGCGGTGCCGGTGACCACCAGCAGGCCGAGGATCAGGGCGCAGGCTCCCATGAAGCTCTGGGTGAGGATCAGCAGCCGGCGCTTGTTGAAGCGGTCGGCGATCAGACCGGCATAGGGGCCCAGCAGCAGCACCGGCAGGAATTGCAGGCCGGTGGTGATGCCGGTGGCCACCGCATCGTGGTCCGTGAGCTCGGTGAGCACCAGCCAGTCCTGGGCCACGCGCTGCATCCAGGTTCCGATATTGGAGACCAGCGCGCCGATCACCCACAACCGGTAATTTGGTATTTCCAGTGCACGGAACATTTTCGACGCCATACTTATCGCCGGATCCCTCCGGCTCCTCCCGCCCTCCAGTCTAGCTACTTGGGCAGGAAAATGCTGAGGTTTCCTCAGATTATCGCTGTGATGCCATCCGGCAGCTTTCGACGGGCATGGAAAAGGCGCACCCTCGGGTGCGCCTTTTTCTAGTTCACGCCGCGCAAATCCAGCAGCAGCTCGTTCTCGCCGTCCGCATCAAGCACGACCGGGATGCCCCAGTCCTGCTGGTACAGGTGGCAGGCCGCGTGATCGGGAATCTCGCCGCCCGGCTCTCCGTCGCAGGCCGCGGCGCGGGCGGTAATGTGCAGCACGCCGTCGGCCACCTCCGGGTTCAGCTCCAGGGTGCGGGTCAGGCCCACCGAGGTGCCGGCCCCGTCGAGGATCAGCTCCTCCGGGCTGGCCGAGATCTTCAGCTGGGTCGGATCGCCCCAGCGGTCATCGAGCTTCTGCCCCTTCGGCGCTGCGAAGCGCACGAGGATCTCGTGCTTTCCTGCCTGCACGCGGGTCTTCGGGCGCTGGGTCTGGCTGGCGCCTTCATCCACCACCAGGGCCTCGGCAGGAATCGGGATGCGCACCAGCTGGTGGGTGTTGGTCTCCACGACCAGCAGCACCGGGTCGCCGTCCACCGAGCTGTCAACCAGCACATCGGCCGGTTCCTTCAGCCCCTTGGCCAGGGTGGAGACGGTCTTGGTGGCCGGATCGAAGCGGCGCACCGCGCCGTTGTACGAGTCGGCGATCGCAATCGAGTGGTCAGGCAGCACCGCAACGCCCAGCGGGTGCTGCAGGCGCGCCGCCTCGGCGTCGCCGTCGCGGAAGCCGAAGTCGAACAGCCCGGTGCCCACCGCGGTGTGCACCGACTGGGCCTGGCCGTCTTCGACCTCGATCCAGCGCAGGGCGCTGGTTTCCGAGTCGGCGATCCACACGTTCTCCCCGTCCAGGGCCAAGCCCGAGGACTGGGCGAACCAGGCCTGGTCCGGTGCCCCGTCGGCCAGCCCTTCCAGGCCGGTGCCGGCGAAGACCGACACCGCACTAGTGCGCGGGTCGAAGGCGAAGATCTGGTGGGTGCCGGCCATTGCGATGATGATCTTGCCCGAAGGGTGGTAGAGCACATCCCATGGGGAGGACAGCGAGATGTTCAGCGCGTCGGTGCCCAGCTCGGTTAGCTGGACTTCCTGGCGGGCGTTCTCCGAGTCCAGCAGGCGCTGCACGCCGTTGCCGGCCAGGGTGCCCACCTGCCCGGTGGCCAGGTTGACCGAACGCAGGCGGTGGTTGACAGTGTCGGCAACGACCACGTCGTAGCCGAGTTCCGCGGCCAGCTCGGCCGGCAGTGCGGCCAGGCCCTGCAGCTCATTGAACTGGGCGGTGTCCGCGTCGCCGTCGGCGTAGCCCTTCACCCCGGCGCCGATGGTGCGCACCACGGTGGACAGGTCCCCGGCCAGCTCGACGAGCCGGTGGTGGCCCGAGTCGCCCACCAGGAAGTTGCCGTTGGCCAGGGCGATGGCCTTGCCCGGGAAGCGCAGGTCGCCTTCGCGGGCCTCGGGAGCCACGTACGGCCCGTTGCCGCGGTGCAGCGTGCCCTTGGCTTCGTGCTCAGCCACCAGTTCCTCGATCAGCGAGCCCAGGCCCTGGGCGTGGCCCTCGCCGGAAAGGTGGGCGACGATGTAGCCTTCGGGATCCAGCACCACCAGGGTTGGCCAGGCACGCGCCCCATAGGCCTGCCAGGTGACCAGCTCCGGGTCATCGAGCACCGGGTGGTGGATCTCATAGCGTTCCACGGCTGCGGCCAGCGCGTCCGGATCGGCTTCGTGCTCGAACTTCGGCGAATGCACGCCGACGGTAACCAGCACGTCGGAGTACTTCGCCTCCAGCGGGCGCAGCTCGTCGAGCACGTGCAGGCAGTTGATGCAGCAGAAGGTCCAGAAGTCCAGGATCACGATCTTGCCGCGCAGGGCGTCCAGATCCAGCTGCTTGCCGCCGGTATTCAGCCAGTTCCGGCCCAGCAGCTCGCTGGCGCGCACCTTGTAATTGGCGCGGACGGATTCGGAAGTGCTCATGGTCATCCTTTCGCTGTCGCCGCGGCTGCGGCAATTCGAACCTCAATTATCTGCCACCGCCGCCCGAACGGGCGAACGGTGTTAAGCAACATTGAGAAAAGTGTGAAGTTCTTGCTGGTGCAACCACCGGCCCGCGCCGGGTATTCCCGCTAGGGCAGCTGCGCGAGCACGGTGTCCATGATGCTGGTGGCCACCTTGTTGAAGGTGGCATCCTGCAGCGAGGTCGCGGACATGAAGGAAACCATCACCGCGTACTGATCGGTGCTCTTGATCAGCACCAGCGAATCCTGCGCATACTGCCCGTCGCGGCTGTAGTACAGCGCCGAATCGGCTTCCGGCACGCCGGGATCCGAGAACTTCAGGGTCTCGCGGTAATCCAGGCCGTTGAGCTTCACGGTTTTGCATTCGTCCAGGATGGTCGCCACGTTCTTGTTGTGCGCCGCCAACTTCGCCGCCTGGTCGCCGAGCTTGGCGACCTCCACCGAACCGGTGATCGACTGGTTCTCGTTGGTGAAGTCGGTGCGCGCCGCCTCGGTGCCCAGCTGCACCGGCGACCAGTTCAAATCCTCGATCGGGGCCGAGCACTGGGCCGGCAGCACCACGATGTCCTTGAGCGTGTCGGTGGGCGGCGTGGCCAGGGATTCGAGGTCCTTGCCCTGGATCTTCGCGCTGGCCGGGAAGCCGAGCTCGGCGGCCATCACTGCCCCGGCGGTGGTGGCCACCTGAGCGGTGGTCATTTCCGCAGGCTCTTCAGCTTTCTCGGAGGCGCTGGGCGTCGCGGTGCCCTGCACGGCGATCTTGTGGGTCTTGTCCTGCGGCATCTCCTGCTCCGCGGAGCAGGCGGTGGCAGCGAGCAGCGCGCAGGCCAGCAGCGAGGAGGCGAGGATCTTCTTGGTGCTAGGCACGGGGGTCCCTTCGGTCGGCCTGCTTGTAGCGGGCGAACATTTCGTTGTAGGCAGCCAGCTCGGCATCGTTGTCGCGCTCGGCCTGGCGGTCGTAGCGCTTGGTGTCCTTCTTGTCTTGGCGCAGCCAGGAGATGACCACGAAAATCGCCAGCACCAGCGTCGGCACCTCGCCGATCGCCCACATCGCCCCGGCACCCACCACCTGGTCCTCCAGCGCGGTGCCGCCCCAGGTGCGGCCCATGTTCCCGAAGTAGTCGGGGGCCAGCAGGGTTTCGGTGCTCATCAGCGCGACGCCGAAGAAGGCGTGGAAGGCGACGGTGGCCAGCAGCACCACCAAGCGCATCGGGTACGGGTAGCGCTTGGGAACCGGGTCGGCGTCCACCAGCGACAGGGCAAACAGGTAGCCGGTGAGCAGGAAGTGCAGGTTCATCAGCTCGTGGCCGGCGTGGTAGCGCATGGCCGGTTCGAGCAGCGGGGTGAAGTAGAAGACCACAATCGAGCCGGCGAAGTTCACGGCCGCGAAGATCGGGTGGGTGATCACCCTCGAGTAGCGCGAGTGGACCAGGTAGAGGATCCATTCGCGCGGGCCGCGCGTGCCATCGGCGCGCGAAGGCAGCACCTGCAGCAGCAGCGTGACCGGGGTGCCCAGGACCAGGAAGATCGGCACGATCATGGTCAGCGACATGTGGTCGACCATATGCGTGGAGAACTGGATCTTGCCGTACACCGCCACCGCGCCGCTGGTCACGTAGAACAGCGCGAACAGGCCGACGATCCAGCTTGCCAGGCGCAGCACGCTGGGCTTGTCCCCGCGGCGGGCGAGCTTGATGAACGCCCACAGGTACACGGCCAGGCCGAACAGGCACACAGCCACCCAGATCCAGTCCATCCGCCAGGTGGTGAACCAGGCGGCCGTGTCCGGAGCCGGTGGCAGGTCATAGCCGGTGAGCAGTCGCGCCGGGGTCGCTTCGGCCGGCGGGGCGTCGGAAGTCGGCGGAGCGGTGCGCGCCAGCACGGTGGCCACCGACATCACTGCGGCCATCAGGACGACTTCCGCGGCCACGACCTGCCAGGCCGCGCGCAGCGCGGTGAACTTGCCCTCCAGCAGCTTCGGGATCACCATCCGCCGATGCCACAGGCCCAGCATGCCCAGTGCCAGGGTGATCAGCAGCTTCACGATCACCAGGGTTCCATACGGGGTCAGCCACTGGTCCCAGTCGGTGATGCGGATGACCGCGGAGGCCAGCCCGGAGCCGATCATCAGGAATACCGCGAAGGTGGCCAGCGCAGAATAGCGCTTGAGCACCACCCCGGCCAGCACCTGCCCGCGGGCCCGGCCTGGCGCTTCGCCTCCCAGCGTCGGGGCGAGCAGGGCCAGCACCATGATGCCGCCGAACCAGAGGACCACGGCGAGCAGGTGCAGGCCGATGGAGTTCACCGCAGCGAAGTGGTCGTCTCCCCCGGCCGCGTGGCCGATGAACGCCAGCGGCAGGATGCCGAACAGCGAGAAGAGGGCGCTGAGCCCCACCGTGGTCTTGGAGCGCACTGCCAGCGCCAGCGAGCTGGTGATCGCGGCGATCACCACCATCCAGGCCCAGGCCCGTCCGGTGGTGATCGACAGGATGTAGTCCAGGATCGCTGCCGAGTACTGCGGGTCCAGGCTCATCGGGATGCCTGCCAGGTCCCAGAAGGTCAGCAGCATGACGGTGGCCGCGGACAGGGTCCACACCACCGCCGCCCCGGCGGCGATATTCATCGTGCGGGTGAATGCCGGATGGGCGTCCCCTTCGGTATCGCGGGTCACCTTGGCGGCCCGCGGGATGATCGCCGCGGCGAACACCAGTGCTGCGATGCTCAGCGCCATCGAGGCGTGGTGGATGGCCCGGGCGATGGGCAGCGACCAGCGCACGAACGCCCCGGGATCGGCCAATTCCGCCGGCCGGGCGATCCCGGTGAACGACACCGCCGCCAGGAAGGCCACCGCCGCAGCGAGGATTCCGGGCAGGATGAAGCGGGCAACTGAAACCGTACGCTGTGTATCCATAACTTTCTCATCATCTCATTCTTCGCCCGGCCGGTCACCGTGCGGCCGGGCGGGTTGGGCGCATCTCACATTTGAAGCTGCTCCCCCAGATAGCCGCCTTCAGCCACCCCGGGCAGGATCGCATACAGCCCTGATCCCACCGGCTTCAGCCAGGTGTTCAGCGCATCCGCGGCCGCCAGCCGGTGCTGCACCGGGATGAAGCTGGTTGCCGGGTCGCGCTGGTAGCTGGCGAACAGCAGGCCCGAAGCCTGCCCGGCGAAGTTGTAGCCCCGCCGGTGCATGACTTCATCGGGGCTGCCCGGCCTGGCCAGCGCCACGTGGGCGTTGGCCGCGATCGCCGGCAGCCCGAGCCCATTGACCGCTGCGAGGTCCACCGGGTCATCGACGCTGCCGCCGGACAGCGGCGAGCCGTCGGCCTGCCGCCGGCCCAGCGCATGGTCGCGTCCTGCGGTGTCCACCTCGTCCCAGCCATCCAGGTCCATTTCGAACCTGCGCAGCGCCAGCGTGGTTCCGTTCTCGATCCAGCCCGGCTGGCCGAACACCGCTTCCGCGCGCACCTCCCCCTCGGGGTTGTTGACGCCGTCCAGCTGGCCGAACAGGTTGCGGAACCCGTGCACGCCAGGGCTTGCGAACCCGGTTTGGGCGAAGCGCCGGGAGGCCAGGCCGCGCAGGTTCTTGGATACCGCCCGCACTGCATGCTGCAGCACCGTGGGATCCTGCGCGCAGAACTGGATCAGCAGATCGCACTGCCCGTACTGCTGTTCGAGCTGGTCGCCGGCGAAATGCGGCAACGTGCCGATCTGCCCGTGCCCGGCCACATCGAGCAGGCTCTGGCCCAGCCCCACGGTGAGCGTCAGCTCGCATCCGGGCTGCGCCATTTCCGGTTCGGTGTCGGCCAGCACTCCGCGGCCGCTGGCCAGCCTGGCCGCATCACCGGTGATCATCTGCAGCATCGCGCGCAGCTGGTCCTTCTTCGACCCTTCGCGCCAGTGCAGATCCCATCCGGCGAACACCGCGTGGGCCTGCTGGCGATCGAGGATTCCCGACTGGTACTTGCCGTAGAACGGGCGGTAGCCAGGCTCAGCGGCGCTGGCCGCTGGCACGCTGAGCTTGCCGGTGCCGAACCCGGTGAGCATCCCGCCCAGCGCGGCGGCCGCGGTGGTGCCCAGCAGCGCCCGGCGATCGACACTAATGCCCGGCATGCTCGTCGTAGCTTTCCTTGGCTCCGTCGAAGTTGCGGATCGGGAAATCGACCTCGGTGCTCGACCCGTCGGCGAACTCCAGCGTCAGCCTCGCCGTTTGGGCGGCCACCAGCGGCTGTTGCAGGTCCATGAACATCAAGTGGTTTCCGCCCGGTGCCAGCACCGCGTCCTTCCCGGGTTCGATCACCAGGTCCCCTTCGAGCTGCGCCATCGTCATCCCGGTGCCGGTGCCGCGCATTTCGTGGATCTGGATCTCGTCGCCCTGCGCGTTGCTGACCTGGTGCAGTGCAATCGGGGTGCCCGACGAGTTGTGCAGGATGCCGAAGGCCGCGCTCATGCCTGATTCGGCGGCCTTTGCCCAGGTCTCGCTCGTAGTCAGCGCTTCAGCCTGCCGGACGGTTTGCTGCTCGCTGCCCGGTGCGGGTGAGCCGGCGCCTTGCGCGCAGCCGGCGAGCAGCAGTGTGAGGCCCAAGGCCAGTGCAGAAGTCTTTTGGAATTTCATGTTCTCAAGCTTTCAAAATCGGTGTGCAGGCGCGCCAAAGGCTGCGGTGGCCTCTGGCGCACCGGAAGAGTGGGGGTTACTTGGACTGGCGCATGAACTTGGCTAGCACGCCCAGCGCACCGCCGAGGATGACCACGCCGATGATCACCCAGATGACCGGGCTCACCGAGCTGCCCAGTTCCTGGACCGGGTTCTGGCCTCGTTCCTCGTCAGCGGAGCCGGCAGTCTCGCTTGGAGCGGCTGGCTCGCTGGAGCTGACCAGGGTCGGTTCGGCCTGCGGCGCGTCGATGCTGAAGCCGATCTTGTTCTCGATCGGGTGCCCGTCAGAGGACACCACGCGGTAGGCCAGCTGGTACTCTCCGTTGGCCAGTTCCTGGGCCGGGGTGATGGTGACCTTGGTGCCCTTGGTCTGCGCTTCGGCGTCGATCTTTTCCCCATCAAGGGTCAGCGAGACCACCGTGGAGTCCACGCCGGATAAGCTCTGGAGCACACCGGAGAATTCCAGGGTGATGTCTTCCGGGGCCTGCTTGACGGTTGCCCCGTCCTTCGGGGTGGAGCCGATCAGCTGGTCGTGGGCGTTCGCGGCACTAATCGAGCCGGCAAAGGCCAGTAGGGAGAACGCCAATACGGCGATCACGCGCGAGATCTTCTTGGTTGCTACGGTCATGGTTTTCCTTCCAAGCCCCGGTCGGGGCGCTTCGATTCTTTTCTCAGGCGGCAAGAATGAAGCAGGGAGGACCGCGGCGCTCCGGCAGCCTTCCCAGTTGCGCCAGCTTGAGTTGGAAGCGCAAGGGGAAGTAGGCGCGGAGCGGCCGGGCAGCAGGAGCCTGCACGCGAATGCGCGCGAGGATCCGCCGGGCCGTTGAGAGTGTGAGGCAGCTGCCCAAGACCTTGAGCAGGCGTTCACCGCCGTTGAGCACCACAACGCTGGCGATCGCGGCCAGCACGTGGGCGTAGAGCATCGATTCGGTATGCACGTTGGCGTACTGCGCGGTGATGTTCTGCGCCAGCTCCAGATTTCGTCCCGCATGATGGATGTGCTCCATGCCGGAAACATCGCCGCTCGGGTGGCTCATCACCGACAGGCTCAAGTGGTAGAGCCCTTGGCTGAGCAGCACGACCAGGCTGGTTGCCCACAGGGAGAATTTACGGCCAACCAGCACAACACTGATCGCCGCGGAAACGCAGGTAATCAGCACCATGGCCACGACCGACAGCGCAGTCGGCGCGCTGTGGGCGTGGGCGGCAAAAGCTGTCCAGGTGCACACGCTTGCCGCTAACCAGCCGCGCAGTACGCGGGTAGCGGGTTTCTGTGACACAGTGGGCAGCCATTCTTAGTGGAAATCTTCAATCATGGCTGATTCTACGCGAAGTAGAAGTATGCCTCAAATGGTGCCAGATAACGCAAAAGGCCCGTCCCTGCCTCCTGGATTTCTCCGGAGCGGGTCGGGCCTTGCGCAAAGCTCGACAGGAAGCTTACTTCTTGGCTACAGCAGCCTTCAGCTTCGAACCAGCGGTCAGCTTGACCGA
>NZ_MPBI01000016.1:0-1074 GCF_001906485.1 Glutamicibacter sp. 0426 | reverse complement strand
ACCAATGCGCAGGCCCGAAGTCACCATCGGCGGACGCGGATCAAACGGAACCGAATTACGATTCACCGTGATCTCCACCTGCGCCAAGAGGTCTTCAGCCTGCTGGCCGTCCAACTCGCTGTCACGCAGATCCACCAGCACCAGGTGCACATCGGTGCCACCAGTCAGCACGCTGATGCCCTTGGCAACAACGTCTTCCCGGGTCAAGCGCTCAGCCAGGATCTTCGACCCAGCCAAGGTACGCTCCTGGCGCTCCTTGAACTCCGGCGACGCAGCAATCTTGAACGCCACAGCCTTGCCAGCGATCACATGCTCCAACGGACCACCCTGCTGGCCAGGGAACACCGCCGAATTCAGCTTCTTCGCGATCTCCGCATCATTCGACAGAATGATGCCGCCACGCGGACCAGCCAACGTCTTGTGCGTCGTGGAGGTCACCACGTGGGCATGAGGCACCGGCGACGGGTGCAGCCCAGCGGCCACCAAGCCAGCGAAGTGCGCCATGTCCACGAACAGGTACGCGCCCACCTTGTCGGCAATCTCGCGGAAACGCTTGAAATCCAGCTGGCGAGGGTACGCCGACCAGCCGGCAACAATCATCTTCGGCTGGTGCTCGACCGCAAGGCGCTCCACCTCATCCATGTCCACCTGGTAGGTTTCCTCATCCACGCCGTAAGGCACGATGTTGAAAAGGCGGCCCGAGAAGTTCAGCTTCATCCCGTGGGTCAAGTGCCCACCGTGGTTCAGGTTCAACCCGAGGACGGTATCGCCCGGGCGCACCAGCGCGTGGTACACCGACGCATTAGCCTGCGCACCGGAATGCGGCTGCACGTTCGCGAACTTCGCCCCGAACAACTCCTTGAGGCGCTCAATCGCCAACGTCTCGATGACGTCGACTTCCTCGCAGCCGCCGTAGTAGCGGCGGCCCGGGTAGCCCTCGGCGTACTTGTTGGTCAGCACCGAACCCTGCGCCTGCATGATGGCCTGCGCGGTGTGGTTCTCCGAGGCGATCATTTCCAGGCCGCGCTGCTGGCGAGCCAGCTCAGCGTCAATGCGCTGCGCCACCTCCGGGTC
>NZ_MPBI01000015.1:0-1487 GCF_001906485.1 Glutamicibacter sp. 0426 | reverse complement strand
TGTTGTTTGGGAACTGTATAGTGAACGCGAGCATCTTGCAGATGAGATGAGCTGGGTAGTCCTTTTCCTGGGATTGCCTGGTGTTGGAGTCTTGTCTGCGTGATTTTGTTAGATTGTTTTATTGCTCAATTCTGAGACTTTGATTTGTGTTGAAGTTTTTAAGGGCGCACGGTGGATGCCTTGGCATCAAGAGCCGATGAAGGACGTGGGAATCTGCGATAAGCCTGGTGGAGTCGATAACCGGACGTTGAGGCCAGGATTTCCGAATGGGGGAACCCCGCACCATGTTATGTGGTGTGACCTGCAGCTGAATGTATAGGCTGTGTGGAGGGAACGCGGGGAAGTGAAACATCTCAGTACCCGCAGGAAGAGAAAACAACAGTGATTCCGTTAGTAGTGGCGAGCGAACGCGGATGGGGCTAAACCGGTTGGTGTGTGATAGCGGATAGGCGTTGCATCATCGGGGTTGTGGGGTTGACATGTACCAGCGCTATCTTGCTGGTGGGATGAGGTGCAGGCGTATAGGTGAATCGGTTGGAATGCCGGACCATAGAGGGTGATAGTCCCGTAGGTGTAATGCGTGTCTGCCGTTCTAGTGTTGATACCCGAGTAGCACGGGGCCCGTGAAACCTTGTGTGAATCTGCCAGGACCACCTGGTAAGCCTGAATACTACTTGATGACCGATAGTGAATCAGTACCGTGAGGGAATGGTGAAAAGTACCCCGGGAGGGGAGTGAAATAGTACCTGAAACCGTGCGCTTACAATCCGTTAGAGCTGGGGACTTGTTCCCTGGTGATGGCGTGCCTTTTGAAGAATGAGCCTGCGAGTTAGTGTTACGTCGCGAGGTTAACCCGTGTGGGGAAGCCGTAGCGAAAGCGAGTCTGAATAGGGCGTTTGAGTGGCGTGATCTAGACCCGAAGCGAAGTGATCTACCCATGGCCAGGTTGAAGCGCGTGTAAGAGCGTGTGGAGGACCGAACCCACTTCAGTTGAAAATGGAGGGGATGAGCTGTGGGTAGGGGTGAAAGGCCAATCAAACTTCGTGATAGCTGGTTCTCCCCGAAATGCATTTAGGTGCAGCGTTGCGTGTTTCTTGCTGGAGGTAGAGCTACTGGATAGGCGATGGGCCCTACAAGGTTACTGACCTTAGCCAAACTCCGAATGCCGGCAAGTGAGAGCGCAGCAGTGAGACTGTGGGGGATAAGCTTCATAGTCGAGAGGGAAACAGCCCAGAACGCCAACTAAGGCCCCTAAGCGTGTGCTAAGTGGAAAAGGATGTGGAGTTGCTGTGACAACCAGGAGGTTGGCTTAGAAGCAGCCACCCTTGAAAGAGTGCGTAATAGCTCACTGGTCAAGTGATTCCGCGCCGATAATGTAGCGGGGCTCAAGCACACCGCCGAAGTTGCGTCATTCAAATATTAACCTGGTTTCGATTGGGTGTTTGGATGGGTAGGGGAGCGTCGTGTGGACGGTGAAGTCGCGGTGT
>NZ_MPBI01000014.1:0-4122 GCF_001906485.1 Glutamicibacter sp. 0426 | reverse complement strand
TCCCATTCTTTTCAATTCCTTATCCACAAGACTGTGGAAAAACCTTGATTTTCTGGGGTTCTGCCGCCGTTTCACATCCGGTTATTTCTTCCGTTTTGTTCTCGGCGACAAGGAAAAACTATACACGGGTTTGCGGGGTGCTGCAAATCGGCGGGGTGGTTTTGTCGGGTGACCGTGCCCACTTAATTTCAGAGACCTGTTTCAACACCGAGAAATTACCCATCGCTGAAAATATCAATGATTTCCGAGCACCCTGCTGCCGGCGTCTTCCCGAACTCCACCATGATCCGCGCTGCCCTTTCGCGCCTCCGTCAGACTTGTCTGGGGCCGGGGACGGTCTACCGCCGGCAAGGCGACAGCGACCTCTATTCCACCGTGGGGTTTGTTGATTTGCCGAATGCTGTCCAGCTTCGTGGTTAGCCCGCGGGCTTCAAGCTCCTCCAGAATGCTTACTATCACCGGATGGAGCACTCCATCGACAAGATCGGCCTGGTCGCTTATCCAAGAGGCCACGATCTCACGTCGGATAGGGAGTTCCCCTAGCACGTGTGCGGGATCCGCTACTGCAACTTCCAGTGGTCTATCGACAGCTAGGCAAATCACCATCTCAAGAGTTTCACGATCTGAGGTACGCAATGTTGTCCATAGCTCCCCGGTTGGCTGTCCACCAAGTTGCAATGCTCTGGCATGCAGGGCGCCGAACCTAGCTTCGATCCCTGCATGATCGTCTTCGACGGATTCATCCAGGGAGATGACTGCACCAATAAACGGTTGCGCCGCTACGTCCCGATCCTCAATTCGAGTCCTCGCTGCCAGTGACTTGATTACTTCGCCGGCGCGCTGATGTGCAAGGTCTTGGGCCTGACGCGCTGCTATCTGATTGGCTCGATGACGCTCAAGAGCCGCAACGGCACTAGTCTCGTCAATAACATCGGCTAACTCGTTCAAAGGAACGTCTGCATCGCGAAGTGCGCGGATTAGCAGCGCCTGTCTCACCTGCTCCGCTGCGTAACGGCGGTATCGAGTGGCTGGATCGACTTCTGCCGGATGGAGCAATCCCACCTCGTCATAGTGGTGAAGTGCTTTGACTGTGATGTCGGTTAGTTGAGCGAATTCTCCGATAGTAAACATGTTTCCATCATGGTCCCTCCGCTTACCGGAGGGTCAAACACGTGCGGCACTTCTGTTCGAATATGACTTGATGGATTGAGCATTAATTTTTGACGGAACTTAGAGGTCCTCGGTGCGTCAAGTTCGATCGACCGTCCATGAATTCGCGCTATCCACATAGGACGCAAAGGAGATCTATGCCTGCCCGGAACTTGGCTACTGCCACGAGGTGCTCATCGAGTACCTCCGGTACGCGGTGACCGCTTAGCAGCACCAGTTGGTGCCCTTGCCTCCAGAGCCGTCCCACCCATTGTGGGTCCAGTGTCCTTGCAACTACTCGGTCATCTTCGCCTGGGTCTGCCCGTATCGTCGATCAGGTCGGTGAGCACCCGTGGCAACATGAACGAGCCTTGCATCCTTATCGCATAGATGATCGCAGCAGCCATCTCTGGGACAACACCAGTTTCTGATCCCCTGATACATCCAGGAGCAGTACCCAGCCCTCTGAGAACCGGTGTTGGTGCACGCTGAATCGAAGCGTCGTCCAGTCGGCGCAGCAGTTGCACCCTAATGGCGGCCCGGGGCAGTCGGGTTTGACCAGCGGCACCAACTCAGAACTGGCAGTTCCGCATAGGCACCATGCTCGGATACGGTGAACAGCAGTAACCCCTGAAGCCGAATGAATCCGTGTCCTTCACTTGGATCGCTGCCACTCCACAAGATGGACTATCGAAAATAGGATGAAGTCCATGCAGTTCACAGCATTAGAACGCTATTGCCGACTCACTGGCAAGAACGTATAGCAAAGTGATTCCCGAAGAGCAGCAAAGCGATTATCAGGCCGCGGTAGCTGAGATCGACGGACAGCTCTGGCGAATTAGGACTGCAAGGATCACGCCAACAAAGTCAGGTGGGTTCGTGGCCATATGGCATCGTGACGAAACTGGAACTACTGCACCTTACAAGTATGAAGAAGAACTCCGCGGAGTTATGGTCTATATCGAGGGAGCCAGCAGCTTTGGCATCTTCCGTTTTACTCAACAGCAGCTCGAGCATTTGGGCATCTACGCGTCAGCTTCAGATCCAGGCAAACGTGGTTTCCGGATCTATCCATCATGGACAGTTGGGCTTAGTGGGCAAGCGAGGAAGACCCAGGATAGCCAGTTGCCTGCGTTCAATTTGCTCGCGGACTAACTGAATGGACTCAGACAGCTATTGCAGCTCCATGTGCCGGAATCTGAGTTCTCGTTGTGCACCATGCAAAGGTGAACCGTCAAAGGGCAATTCCCTCAGATTGACAGTTGATGCCGCTTTCAACGCTAACTGGTTCGCCGAGTGAGCCGCACGGTCAGCCAATCCGAGCAATTTTGCGAGCTCCACCCAGTGCCTCTTCTTTAGATTCTTAGTCCTGCCGGCAATAGTCAATGCCATCGTGTCATCGCCGTAGATCAAGGTACAGGGGATGTCATAGATGGGCGCTACGCTAAACCGCCCATGCTCGTCGGCCAGAATCGAGACGTTCTTTCCATGCAAGTCACCGTTGCCGGTTAGCCAGGCAACGACAAACTGCAAGTACAGATTCCGCCTCGCGAGCACCGGGGCCTGGCACTGCAGGGCTAAAGCCTCAATAACTTGATCCGTGCTCACTGCATACTTGCTTGCCGGGAAAAGATCCAATACCTGCATCGCATCTTCCAACGCCAAACGGGTTGGATTATCCGCTTCCGAGGCAGCCTTGCGATCGAATCTCTCGACCAGCAGCCCCGGTCTCCCAGTGGAATCCAGTACGAGCCGATTGTTGGCGACCGGAAGCTTGAGCATTCGTGCCGCCTTCAAGTGAAGCGCCTCGTTATCGACCAGATGCGGATGATCTCGAGGATCAAGCTTGAGCAGATAGGCGCTGCTTTTGAATTCCACTGGTGTTGTCAGCATGGTGCGCTGATCTTGTCCTGCACACCAGGTAGGCGTGCCGATCTTAAGTGCGTGCGAGGACCGACAAGTCGAGTTCGGCTGTGCTGCTGAATTCAGCAACCACGGGAGTTTGTTCCAATGCCGATCCGGCGGGAACGACACGTACATTGCCTGGCGTATCAGAGCCGACAGCCATCAGCAGGGACAGTTCGTCAGAGATGCTGGTCTTAGTTGCATCCTTTAGTACCGTGAGACGATGACCTTCGGGCAACAGGCCCGAGAAGAACGACGGCAAGGCGCCCCCGGGACCAACAAACTGCCTCGCTGAAACTGGTAAAGAAGTTGCAATGGACAAGCCACAATCAGCTAGATAGACCTCGTCATAGGCAAAGACAACGCTGCCATCGAATTGTCTGGTCAGAGAACCGGCCAGGATCTCGTTGCAGTAGACATCAGCCTTGGCAACAAGCTTGAGCTCCTGGAGTTGCGGCGTCATTTGGCCACGCTAATTCGAAGGCCCAGTACATTCGCTACGGAGAGTACCGCTTCAATGGAGGGATTCCCCGCACCCCGTTCTATGGAGCGCAACGTGCGTTCTGAGATCCCAGCCAGCTCAGCTAGCTGTTCCTGTGTCAGTCCATTCTGCTTTCTAGCACGCTGCAATTCGGATCCGAGCTCTATCGCTGAATTCATGAATGATCCTCTTCCGGCAGCATTTCGCCGATTGGCAATATCCTGCTCTCTATCATTCATCATGAGACACGAATCGGCAACAACTTACCGATATCGTAGGCCAGCGAAAGGATCCAGGGTCCAGACACTTCAAAAGGCAGGAACTTACCGATTCCTTGGAGATGCAATCGGGCGGAGAATCTTCGGCGGATCTCTCAAGACGAGCCACAGCAGCTCCAAGCGGCGTTAGCTGCTTGGTAGCGTCAAGCGCACCTCGCATTAGGGATGCCTAGTCGTCAAGGCTGGCACTGCACCCCAATACCAGCCCCATCTGGAGCAGAACAGAAGCGGCCAGCGGCCAAACCCCCTTAAACACGAACAGGCCAGGCAATAGCACCTGGCCGCACTCCTGCGGGTTAAACAGGTGAG
>NZ_MPBI01000013.1:0-5906 GCF_001906485.1 Glutamicibacter sp. 0426 | reverse complement strand
AGAGTAGGTCACCGCCGGACTTAACCTAGTGGGTTTGAGGCTCTAGCCAGTGATGGTTGGAGCCTCACCTGTTTAACCCGTGACTGTGCGGCCAGGCGATGCTTGGCCTGTTCGTGTTTAAGGGGGTTTGGCCGCTGGCCGCTTCTGTTCTGCTCCAGATGGGGCTGGTATTGGGTTGCGGTGCCAGTTGTGATGACTAGCAACCTTAAAGGATTGAACTTCAACTTAGTCCGATAGCCGATGTTCGAGTGCAACCGGGTATGGGGCAGAGGATTGTTTTCTAGTTTCAATTGTTTCCACTGACGGGTGGTTGCCAGGCATGCCAGATGGTGTCATAGCCAATTGAAAACTGCCTGCGCCAAGCTAAAATGCTCCCCTACTCTCAACTTCGTTATCCTGCTTGACGCTATCGATTAGCTCCGTCCAGTTCTTCGCCGGGTTCGATCGCCCGGCGAAATATTACTGCTAGATCGAGGCAAGTCGAGCGGTGCAGGACGTGACTTCCAAGCAAAAGTGGCAGCCACGTTTCGTCGCGTGATTCTCGACTGAGCGCCAGCGTCATTGGCTGTTTTGACCTGTTCTCAAGTCCACGAGCAATCACTTAGTTCGGCTTTTCCGACGACTGGGCACCGAATCCGCAATTGCGAGGCCTCGCACCTCTTTTTACGAAAGCACTGACATAGGCGCACAGCAGAAGCCTCGGCCTCCAATAGATCGACTGTGGTCCACAGATGCGTGTTCCTGCTGTCAGTTTTCCGGAGCGCACCACTTTGTCGGTTGGCTAGTTCAGGAGACTGCGGCGGCAATGCGCACGGAGCCAGACCAGATAAACATTTCCATGCCAGCTCTAGTGGGCGAAGCTCCAAGAGGCTTATCATGACGATTCAATAAAGCCCTTGAAAGAACTGCAGTCCGGTATCTCAGCTTCAAATTATCACTAGTCTGAGGTACCGGACTCTCTTGACCATTTCGCCGATCCGACATGCTTGTGACTGCGATTACATAGGTGGCGGGGGTTGAAGCGCACCAGCAAAGGTGAGTAGGAGCCCACTGAGCATCTAGGAATCTCGGAGGAGCAATATGCGAACTAGCCAGACAAGCCAAAACTTGAAACGTGGCTTGAGTACACGGCATATCAGATTTATCGCCCTAGGGTCTGCCATCGGCACTGGCTTATTCTACGGTTCTGCAAGTGCCATTCAAATGGCTGGTCCAGCCGTGCTGCTGGCCTACATACTCGGTGGCGCAGTGGTGTTCATGGTGATGCGTGCGTTGGGAGAAATGGCCGTCCGCAATCCGACCTCCGGCTCATTCGGCAACTATGCCACTGAATTTGTCGGCCGTTTCGCTGGCTTCGCCACAGGGTGGACTTACACCTTTGAAATGTTTGTGGTGGCTCTGGCAGATGTGACAGCTTTTGGCGTGTATATGGGCTTCTGGTTCCCTAACGTTGAACGATGGATCTGGATCCTGGCGGTTGTTTTCTTCATCGCTGCCGTGAACCTGCTTTCGGTCAAAGTCTTCGGGGAACTGGAGTTCTGGTTCTCGCTGGTCAAGGTCGTCGCCATCGTTGCAATGATCGCCGGTGGAGTTCTCGTAATCGTCTTCGGTCTGGGAAATCAAAGCGAAGGCGCTGCTGGTCTTTCCAATCTCTTCGCTAACGAGGGTTTCATGCCGCACGGCATTTGGGGAGTTCTCGCCTCGCTGACGATCGTCATGTTTGCCTTCGGTGGCACCGAGGTAATCGGCATTACTGCCGGCGAAGCACAAAACCCCCGAAAGGTCATACCGCAGGCGATCAACTCTGTCCCAGTGCGCATCCTATTGTTCTACGTACTGACGCTCGGTGTCATCATGTGCATTCAGCCGTGGAACACGATCGATGGCAATGAGAGTCCATTCGTCTCGATCTTCTCCAGCATCGGTTTCTCGTCTGCAGCGAACGTTCTGAATTTCATCGTCATCACAGCGGCACTTTCAGCAATCAACGCGGACATCTTCGGCGCAGGACGCATGATTCACGGCATGGCCAAGCAAGGCCAGGCACCCCAGGTGTTCACGAAGACCACGGCTAACGGTGTCCCATGGGTGACATCTTTATCGATGATCGGTGCGCTGCTTATCGGTGTCGTGCTGAACATATGGTTCGAAGACCAGATCTTCTTCCTGATCGCTGCATTGGCTACGTTCGCGACCGTTGTCGTTTGGTCGATGATCTTGATCTCGCATATCCGGATGAAGCATCGGATAGACAGAGATGCTCTTGAACCATCAGCATTCCCAGTTCCGTTGTGGCCCGTGGGCAGCTACTTGGCGTTGGCCTTCATGATCTTTGTGATCGTCCTTATTGGCATTATTCCGGAAACGCGCAGTGCGCTCATTACTGGTCTAATTTGGGTTGCAATCCTGGGCATCTGCTATCGGCTGTTCGTAAGAGTAAAGGCTAGTCCAGCTGAAGCCCAAGCAACGAAGATGGAAGAGACTTCAGCAGCTGAACGGCGATAGCCTCAAAGAATGCTGGGGCCGTGACCTAGGCCTGCTGCAAGGTGACCCGTAATGAGGGCACAAACAGCGCCGTGCACCGGACAGCTATTGCATAGGCAAGTCATCTAGTTCACCTTTGCCTGCCGTAAGCCTTAGTCTCAGGTAAATACCTGCAGACACCGACTCGTGGAGATGACGATGGCAACTACCCACGCTGAATTCCTAGATGCCTTAAGCGCAGCGTTACCGGACGGAGCCCTCGAAACATCGCGTGTGGTGCTTCGAGAAAACTCCAGGGACTTCGGGTAATTGTCGGGGAATCCCGTTGAATCGCTAGCCGTGGTTTTCGCCAGTTCCGTAGCGGATGTCCAACATGTTCTACGCTTGGCCACTGAATACAAGGTGCCGGTGATTAGCCGCGGTGCCGGCACTGGTGTTTCCGGGGGCGTTCACGTGCTAGGCGATGCCATCGTGTTGAACCTGAGCAGAATGAATAGAATTCTAGAAATCCGCCCGGAAGATGAAGTCGCTGTTGTTGAACCTGGCGTCATCAATCATCAGCTGAACGAAGCCGTTGCAGAATTTGGTCTCATGTATGCCCCGGATACTGCGAGCTACAAGATGTCGACGATCGGCGGCAATATCGCTACCTATGCTGGTGGTTTGCGTTGCGCGAAATATGGCGTCACTCGTGAATCTGTCCTCTCACTAGACGTCGTATTGGCTGACGGCCGGCTAATCCGAGTTGGCAAGAATACGTTCAAGGGCGTCGCTGGCTATGATCTCGCTGCCCTATTCACAGGGTCCGAGGGCACATTGGGCGTCGTCGTTCGCGTAGTTGTTCGATTGCGCTATCTTCCAGTGGATGAAAGGGACATAACGCTATTGTTCCCCAGCTTGGAGGAGGCAGTCGAAGGCGTTCAATTGATTGCCAAAGCTAGAATCCAACCTGCCATTCTGGAACTGATCGATCACTCGACGTTGCTCATTCTCGATGAACAGTACTCAACGAATTACGCAGGCCTCGGCGGTGCCATGTTGCTGGCTCGACTAGATGGCTATGGCGCCGAGCGTGAAGAATCTGCTCTCCGTGAAGTTTTCGAAGAACGCAATGCACAGCTAAGCAATTCAGCGGATCCCAGAGCTATGAAGCTGATCGAAATGCGCCGAACCAGCCGCGGTGATACCAAAGATGATGCTTACCGGACTGGCGAAGATGTCGCCATTCCGAAAAGCAGAATGGTTGAATACGTGCACCACGTTCAACAAGTGGCACGCGAAGAGAACATCGACATGCGGATGATTTCGCATGTGGGCGATGGCAATCTGCACCCGACATTCTCTGTAGAACCAGAAGACGGTGTGGACCCCTTAGCCAGGCTAGACCGTGCGGTTGAAGCCTCAGTGCGCATTGCTTTGGAACTAGGCGGCACGATTACCGGTGAACACGGTGTCGGATTGATTAAAAAGGATTGGTTGCAATGGGAGCAATCAAGTGAAGTGGTCGAACTCCAACAGCAGATCAAACGTCTTCTGGATCCGTTGAATATCTTGAATCCCGGGAAAGCCATTTAAAGTAAGAACCTACGAGGGGCAGCCAATGAACTGGCGATGCGAAACGCGCAGGCATGGCGGACTCTGAAAATAGTCCTGCACGGGTGTATAGTGAAAGGGTTGTAACCACGGGATATGGCGCAGCTTGGTAGCGCGCGTCGTTCGGGACGACGAGGTCGCAGGTTCAAATCCTGTTATCCCGACTTGCAGCAAAAGGGGGAACTACGGTTCCCCCTTTTTTTGCGTTAAGCCGCCCCAGCAACACCCGGTAAAACCTAAATAGCCTTCTGGGTTTTAGGGGGCAATTTGAAGGCTGTCCTGTAGCGAATGGCAGTTCCATAACAAGCGTTCCAGCAAACGAGCTGCAGATCACTCGAGGATATCGCCTCAGGATGTGCGATCTGAGATTTTTTTAGGTATAGTTATATCTCGTGCTAAGGCATTCAATGCGGATCAGCTTCGGCTGCTGAAGTAAACGAATACCAAGTCACATTGGGATATGGTGTAATTGGCAACACAACGGTTTCTGGTTCCGTCATTCTAGGTTCGAGTCCTGGTATCCCAGCGCTTCACCAAAGAAATTTGGTGAGCTGAAGATTTTCTTCAGCATACGGCCCCATCGTATAGCGGCCTAGTACTCTGCCCTCTCACGGCAGCAACACGGGTTCGAATCCCGTTGGGGTCACCAAAGCAAAAAAATCGCGGAACTTATGTTCCGCGATTTTTTTATGCACGGAAACTATGGACGGTTTCGAATTCGGCTTTAACTGGAGCTTCCCCAAACTAGGCATCCCTTCGACAAGGCCGGCCTGGTTTGCAGTTCTAATGTGGATGACGGGACACTGGCCGTAGAGCCGTAGAGCCGTAGAGCCGTAGAGCCGTAGAGCCGTAGAGCCGTAGAGCCGTAGAGCCGTAGAGCCGTAGAGCCGTAGAGCCGTAGAGCCGTAGAGCCACCACTGCGTTTCAACGATCTCTTCATAGGTCCTACTGAAACCTGTCGTGATCGCCTGAGTCGTTGGCTCAATGGATGTACCAGTGAAATACGGACTGACTCAGATTGCGCGCAACACTGAAACGGCATCGAAGGTAGGCCGGCGCCTTCTTGGGTGTAGAACGACACGGTATCCGTCTTGCCTCGTTGCGAATCATGAACTCCCGTTTTACGGCCTGCGGGACTAGTCCACTCCAGATCACCTGTGGCTAGGGCAACGGCCACCGTGGCGTCCAAGCGCCGTTCGACGCCTAACTTTTGATGACATTACTTTTGGCTACAAACGAATACAGCCCATCGAATTCTTCTGCATAGCGATTGCAGCTAGGGGATTTACCGTGGCGGCACTTTGGGTGTCTGGTCAAGGTTCTTGGAATCACGGGGTCCTACGTTTATCCCGCATGGACCAGGCGTTCACAGGCTGCATTGCTGACATCCGTTTCGATGCTTTGCTTAGCATGGTCTTCGGATCCTGGGCATTGACGATTCTGCCATCCTGGGAATGTTCGCTATTCGTATGGAGATCCAGCAGACATCGAGGCGAGGGCCCTTAGATTCTCGAACCAATGCGAAAGACTCTTGGGGCGTGCCAATATGCCGCCGTGGAACATGCCCTCATAGTGTAACGACGATCACTGCAAAAAGCGTCCTATCGATTTGCGGAGCCCTGAAAACCTGTGTATAGTTTTTATCTGTTGCCGGAACGGAAACACCACGGAATCTACCGAATGTTTACCCGGCAGCCAATCACTTTCTACTCAAGGTTTTCCACCGATTTTGATCGGATCAGGAAGTCTGGTAAGTTGGAAAAGTTGCTCCGGAGCGAAGCAGTCATCGAAGGATTGGTGGTTGTGGTGTCGAGAGTGTTTGTTGTTTG
>NZ_MPBI01000012.1:0-15000 GCF_001906485.1 Glutamicibacter sp. 0426 | reverse complement strand
TCAGGAAAGGAATTCTCTAGCTCTAGTGGCTTGAGGATATTGGAAATGATCAAAGATCGTGTCTCAGAAACTTGACCAGCTCACGTAGATCTCTTCACTGGGAAGAGGTACTTCTGCCGTGTGATTGTGTTGGTCAGTGAGAGTGACAGTCTCCGCGAAGATGGAGGTCGTCAAATCTTCAGTGCGTTCAGCCAACGACATCGAATCGAGCGTTTCAATCAGCTCGCGGGCTCCAAGGCCATCGAGTTCGTGCTCAACGGGGATTTTGTTTTCGTTGGCCGAGGCCGAGGGAGGATCTTCAGCCGCAGTGCATCCGCTGAGCGTGAAAGCGATGACCACGACAGCGATTACTGTGGTGACCTTCCCACTGCGCTTTGGGAATGACCTGAAAATTTCCATTGGTTTCCTTACTGTGCCTGCCCATGGTGACTTTTCAACAAAGTGCCCTATACCTATAGGGACAATATCTGCCAGAGTAGCGAGGAGTTGCCTTGCCTGCACGAGTCCGCACTGCTTCGGTTAATCATGTTTGCTGACTTCCGGTTCATGCGCGGCGATGTGCTCGGTCTCGACCTGGAAAGTCGAGTGGTGGATGGAGACCTCAAAATGCCCTGCAACGCAGTCTTTGATTTCGTGCAACATCTGAACTGCATGACCATCAGTGAAACACTCGTCATCAACGACGACGTGGGCAGTTAATGTCGGTAGGCCGGTTGCCACAGTTGAGGCGTGCAAGTCATGAACATCCTTGACATGGTCAAGTTCGAGGATGTGCGTGCGTACCTCGTCGAGATCAAGTCCCTTGGGGGTGAACTCCATGAGGACACTAGTGGTCTCTTTCATGAGCTTGAATGCACGGGGAACGATTAAGGTGGCGATGAATAGCCCCGCGATAGCATCGGCCTGCATGAACCCGGTCGTGGCGATGACGATTGCTGCAATGATCACTCCGAGTGACCCGAGGGCGTCGTTGAGTACTTCGAGGAATGCGGCGCGCATGTTGAAGTTCGAACCGCGGCTTGAGGCGAGAATGGTGATGGCAATAATGTTCGCGACCAAACCGATGATGCCAAAGATGAGCAGTTCACTGGCCGGCACTTCTGGAGGCTCGAAGAGTCGCCGGATGCCTTCAATGGCGGCGTACGTACCCACCACCAGCAGCAGTGCAGACTGTCCGAGAGCTGCGATTACCTCGATGCGCCGAAACCCCCAGGTACGTTTGGAATTGGCCGGCTTGAGCATCAGTGTTGCCGCGATCAGCGCAACCAATAAGCCAGAGGCGTCGGTGATTGCGTGAACGGTGTCGGTCAGCAGTGCGAGGCTACCGGTGATAACCGAACCGACTGCCTGGGCGACGACAATCGTCGCGGTGATCGAAAATGCGATCCAGAGCTTCTTGCGGAAGTCTCCGGGGTGTCCGGTCTCGTTTGCGGCCGGGCCGTGATTGTGTCCTGCTCCCATGTCTACTTTTTATCCTTATCCGTCGTGTGGTGGGTGTGGGGAAGCCGCAGGTGTGTGCATAGCTGAGCCTGCGTTCCGGTGGATTCGAGGAGTTGTTCGGCGGCAGCAATGAGGGTGCGTAGAAGTGCGGGCTCAGTCAACGAGTACCAGGTTGCGCGCCCTTCAGGGCGCATCCTTGCCAGACCGCACGCGACTAGAAATCCGACATGCTTACTCACTGTCGACTGGGCTAGGCCCATGTGCTCGACTAGGTCACGCACCCGGTGCTCGCCCGACGCGAGGTGTTGTACGATCGCCAGCCTCGTCGGTTCCGCAAACGCCTGAAATAGGTGGGCGTACGCTGCCGTCGCCATTTCATCGAGGGGTTTTCTCTCACGCTTAATCATCGTCATAGACCGATTATATCGATATATCCCGATATTGTCGAATGTGATCATTGTTGCGAAGTGGTACGAAGTTCAGTGGCTTGCCACGCCCGAGCATTGATCCCCATGGAGAGCAGGACCGGCTGCCTGCTTATTATGAAACCAACGTCTACTCTGCGAAAGTCCCTAAGGTCCAATGTCACCCGATCACGAACCTCGGAATCTCCGATGGTACTTTGTGACTTGTAGATACGCATCGTGGGAACCACGCGCCTAGTCAAGGATGGCGTCGATCAAAATCGCGCACGTGGGATCTTCTGTCCATCACTCCGCTACCTTTGTGCCTCGTCGCGTAATCCCGATTGCCCAGAACGCCCACGCGGAGTTTAAAGCCGGGGATGCCGCTGCTTTTACCGTTTCGTGCACGGGGAGACTTCTATCGACTGAGCATCTCGATTTCACCGTGCAATCGCTGGCAATTCTCTCGTGACGGATAGACCAGCTTGGCAATAGATCTCATTCTGAGTTGATCGATGCCCAGCGGCCTCATTCAGTAAGATACGTATGGTGAAGCCGTTGTACGGCATTCCGGGAGAAATATGCGAGGCCAAATCCGGCACTGATGGGCACATAGGCCTAATAATTAGACTCTATTGTGAGCTGATGGCAAAACTCTCACTCTTCCGATGCTCAAGTGAGTAGCTCATGGAGCGTCTGAACTTTAGGTGGACACCATAGCTACAGTTGGAATCTTTGGGCAAAAAATGTGCTCCGATTCTTCTAGTGCAGCTTGCATGACCTCTGTTTCTCTTCCGATAGGTTGTGCCCCCTCGCTCAGCTCTTTCTTGTTGACGTTTGTTTTACGGACGACATAAGAGGCATTCGCCTTATCGAGAATCCACGTGGCTTGTGTGAAATCACCGATGGAGATGTGCTGGCGCTCTGCGATGCGCCTTCTATTGAACTCATTGGGAAGCGTGGGGTTTCTCAGTGATTTAACGTGTCAGCTGTTTTACAAAATGACGCCTACCCCTTGGCCAAGACATCAATTAGCGGGGGAAATCAGTCGCCAGGAGTGAGCCCAGCAACTAGGTTGAAAGCGCCGGTGAGAATGTTCAGCGACACGACACCGACGACATCAGCGATTTCACGGTCACTGTACCCGTAGTCGCGGAGCTCGTCGATCTGCTCGTCGGTGATCGACGTAGGTTCACGGTAGACCTGGAGGCCGAGCATAATCATCCCCGCGACCGGGGCCGTCATCGCGGTGCCCTGCTGTGCGAGTGCGATCTCAGCATCGCTAACCCCGAGCGATTGTGCCGTGTTGATGTGCGAGGCCAGGCACATTCCACATCCCTGCTGCGACTGTACGGCGATCGAAACGAGCTCGCTGACCTTGCGGTCGAGCTTGGCGCGACGCATGGCTTTACTCAGGTGCAGGTAGCCACCGAGTACCGCCGGAGAGTGCGCCATCGTCGAGACCATGTCACCTACCTCGCCGTGCCGCTCTACGAGTTCGCCGAGCAAGTCTCGTGAGGCCCCCGTTGCGGTCTCAGGGGTCAATCGGGAAAAACGGGGCATGACGCCTCCTTCATTAGTTTGGTCGCGAGTTCGGTGCGGGGAAACCGCACAAATTCGTTCCTGTTATTGATATTCGGTATGGCAGGTCGGAGCCTCGTCAGCACTCCGGCATGCACGAGGCTCAATAGGTAGAAGTCCTAGCCAGGCTTATCGGGAAGCACTTTAGTGGCGTCCTCTATACTGACACGGATGCTACACAGCAGCAGGCTGAGAACATCTGCATTTTGTCTCACCCATGTTGGAGGATGTTGTTCTGCCAGTGAGGCTCCCGGTGGTTCGAGAACCAGAAGACCATCGTCGCTGCCAGGATTCGCCGGTGACGCCACATCACAACTGGGGGATAGAAGAGAGCATACGAAAGACGAAAACCGTAGAGGTGCTGTCGTGTACTTCATGGGTTATGGCAAGCGAGTTGTATCAGCGCCCGCCCGCTGAACGAAAGTCAGTGCACCGAGGGCGGATAGCGCGTCTCCGAGGATCAGACTCTCTGACATATTGAGGGGTTGTAGTGGGCACGTCTTGGAACGCTGAGTTCAGGTTCGGGGTCAGGAACGCACGAGACGATTGATGGCGTCCGTGGCTTCCTGGATCTTCTCGACAGCCGCCTCGTCGCTGAGTTTTGCTGCATCGAGCACACAGTGCTTCAGGTGATCGTCGAGTAGACCAGTCGCGACCCCCTGGAGGGCGCGGGTCAGGGCGGAAACCTGGGTGAGAATGTCGATGCAGTATTTCTCTTCATCGATCATCTTCGCAATCCCTCGGGCTTGCCCCTCGATGCGCTTCATACGGCCGAGGTAGCGCTCCTTGTCGCTGATGTAGCCGTGCTGGTGGGGATCAGTGTCGACAGACATGGGCATATCCTTACTTCTGGCGTTCCAGGACGGAACGTGTGCTGGCTTCGGGGGTGAGGTCGATACGCCGCAGCAGCTGGGCGTTGAGCGCGACCACCACGGTTGAGAGCGACATGAGGACTGCGCCGACCGACATCGGTAGGACGAATCCCCATGGGGCAAGGATACCGGCGGCCAACGGCACCGAGAGGAGGTTGTAGCCGGCGGCCCACCATAGGTTCTGCTTCATCTTGCCGTATGCGCGTCGAGAGAGCTCGATGACCGAGAGTACACTGCGAGGGTCGGAGCTCGCGAGGATGACCCCAGCCGAGGCGATGGCGACATCGGTGCCGGCGCCGATCGCAATGCCAACATCGGCCTGTGCCAGAGCCGGAGCGTCGTTGACGCCGTCGCCGACCATTGCAACCTTCTTGCCCTCGGCCTGCAGCTGGGAGACCTTGGCGGACTTGTCCTCGGGGCGCACGCCGGCGAAGACACGGTCGATGCCGAGCTCCCGGCCGACCTCGTTCGCCACGGCCTCGGCATCGCCGGTGATCATGACGACCTCGACACCGAGGGCGTGGAGGGCATCGACGGCGTCGCGGGATTCGGGCCGAACCTCGTCGGCGAGTCTGAGCCCGCCGATCATCTGACCGTCCCGCAAAACGTGGAGGATGATCGCACCCTCGCTACGCCAGGCATCCGCTGTGCCGACCTCGGGCTGACCGGTCTCTTCGAGCATCCGGGGCCCGCCGACGCGGACCTCCTGGCCTGCGACGGTCGCGGTGACGCCGACGGCGGGCGAGGATGAGAAACCGCTCGCCTGCTGAAGGGCGAGGCCCTTGTTCTTGGCGGCGGTGACGATGGCCTTGGCGAGCGGGTGCTCGCTGTCGGCCTCGGCCGAGGCCGCGAGGGAGAGAACCTGGTCGGCGTCGAGTTCGCCGGTCGGGGCGACACCGGTGACGGTGGGCTCACCCTTGGTCAGCGTGCCGGTCTTGTCGAACAGTACGGCCTCAACCTGCCGCATGGACTCCAGCGCCAGACGGTCCTTGATGAGCACCCCGCCGCGAGCGGCGCGCTCGGTCGCGATGGACACCACAAGCGGGATCGCGAGCCCCAGCGCGTGGGGGCAGGCGATTACGAGCACGGTGATGCTGCGCACCACGGCCGCATCCGGTTCGCCGGTCAGCGTCCACACGAGCGCGGTGATCACGGCGGCGCCAAGCGCGAACCAGAACAGCAAGGCCGCGGCCTTGTCAGCGATGCGCTGTGCTCGCGAGGAGGAGTTCTGCGCCTCGGCGACGAGCCGGTTGATGCCGGCCAGGGCCGTGTCGTCACCGGTCGCGGTAATCTCCACTCGCAGGCCCGAGTCCGTGGCGACGGTTCCGGCGGTGACGGTCTCGCCCTCGCCGCGGGAGACCGTGCGGGACTCTCCGGTGATCATGGATTCGTCCATGTCCGCTCGCCCATCGACGATGGTGCCGTCGGCGGGAACGCTGCCGCCGGGCCGGACGATGACGACGTCCCCGACGGCGAGCTCGGCCGGGTCGACCTTCACGACCTCGTCGCCCTCGACCCGCTCAGCCTCATCGGGCAGGAGGGCAGCGAGGGAATCTAGCGCGGAGGTCGTCTGTGCCAGAGAGCGCATCTCGATCCAGTGGCCGAGCAGCATGATGACTATCAGCAGGGCCAGCTCCCACCAGAACTCGAGCTCGTGGTGGACGAGCCCGAGGGTCGCGGCCCAGGATGCGAAGAACGCCACGGTGATCGCCAAGGCGATGAGCAACATCATCCCCGGCTTGCGACCCCTCAGCTCATCCCAGGCACCGGTGAGGAACGGGCGCCCGCCCCAGACGTACATGACAGTGCCGAGCACCGGAGCGATCCAAGATGCCCAGCCCGGCACAGCGTAGCCTAGGATCATGGCGAACATCGGAGAGAAGGCGACGACCGGGATCGCAATGAGGAGATTGATCCAGAACAGCCTGCGGAACTGGCCGACATGATCGCTGTGCCCACTATGACCACCATGGTCGTCGTGTCTGGCGTGGCTGTCGTGACCTGAGTGGTCGCCGTGCTCCTGGTGCCCGGTGTGCTGACCCTCGTGCATGCCGTGCGCATCCCCCGAAGGATGCCCGGAGACAGAGCCGTGGTGATGTTCGCTGTGAGCAGGTGCATCGGTTCCGTGGCCGTGGTGCTGGTGTGCGTTAGGGTCCGTCATCGTTCTTCTTCTCCTCCGTCGTTGAGTAGTATCGATTGCCGCTCACCCGGTGGCCGAGCAAACGAACGTCGGCTCAGGACGCTGGTTGAATCTCGCTCTCGACGACCCACTTATGGTTGGTCATCTTCATGCCGTCCGTCTCGTAGTCGACCATGTAGACCGTCTCATCGGTGGAGGAGGCAATAGTAGCCGTCACGCCCTCCATGCCCTCCATGTGCTCGGCGAGCAGGGTCACCTCGGTTCCGTCGGCCAGTCGCTCGTCGCCGGCATCTTCGATTTCTTCCTGCACGACCCACTTGTGATCTATGACCGGGTCGCCACCCTCGGGTGTGTAGTTCACTGCATAGGTGTAGGTATTGTACGCGCCGGTGATCGTTGCGGTCGCGCCGTCCATGCCTTCCATGTGGTCAGCCGTGAGTTGCACCTCGGTGCCGACCGGGTAGGTGGGTTCGCTGGCCTCAGCGATGCCCTCGGGTGCCGGCCCGCCGTCCATCGGATGCTCCATTGAGTGTTCCATTTCCTTATTACCACTTTCCGTGTTGTCGCCAACATTGTTCTGCGCCTGAGTGGTCGAAGGGTCTGTCTGTTGGTCTTTGTCTGTTCCGTTGGCGCAACCGGCGAGCACGAGCGCCACTCCAAGAGCTCCTGCTGCCAGCCCGGTTCGAAGTCTTCTCTGCACAGTATCTCCTTTTATCAGGGTGTTTATCATATACCCCGGGGGGGTAATATTCAAGACTTGCGCGCCATGCCGACGCAAGTAGGTCGAATGGGTCCTCGGGGGCTACTCGTGCTGGGCGGGCAATGCGGAGATGAGGGGGTGGTCATAGCCCGTTGATCCGACCTTCGCGGCTCCACCGGGAGAACCCAATTCGTCGAAGAACTCGACGTTGGCCTTGTAGTAGTCAGACCATTCGTCGGGCAGGTCATCTTCATAGTAGATGGCCTCGACGGGGCAGACCGGTTCGCAGGCCCCACAATCAACACATTCGTCGGGATGAATGTAGAGCGAACGTTCGCCCTCGTAGATGCAGTCGACAGGACACTCTTCGACGCAAGCACGATCCTTGACGTCCACACACGGAAGCGCGATCACGTAGGTCACGGCTGTTCCTCTCGGTCAGGTTCGGAGCGTCGGTAAGAGTCGGTAAGAGGCCCGGGGATATTGTCAGTCTCTGCCAGGCCTGCGGCCGGCTGCGGGATGCGCAGGCGTAGGATGGTGGCTGCGAGGCTGAGAACGATGATGATCGCACCGAGTACTGTCATCGTTCCCGACAGGGTGAGCACCGGCACGAGCAACCCGGCGATAATGGTGGGCACACCGAATGCCAGGTAGGCGACCGTGTAGATCACAGCCATTACGGCAGCCCGCTCCGACGATGCCGTGTGGGGCATGAGTGTGCGCAGCACTCCGAGGAACGCTGTGCCGAACCCGGAACCGACGATCGCGACCGACACGACGTAGGCCGGGTAGGAACCGAAAGCGAGGGCTCCGATGCTCATTGCGGTGCCGAAGGCCAGGGCGCTAGTCGCATACAGGCTGATGGTGCGGGCGGAACGCCTCCGCAGGACGGATGAGGCGGTGACTCCGGAGATCGCTAGTGCGAAGATGACGATGCCCGCGTGGGTGTGAGTGGAGCCCCCGAGCTCACTGCTGACGAGATTGGCTCCGAGCGCAAGGAAGAGTCCATTGGTGGCCCACCCGGCAATGATCGCGGGCACGCCGGCGAGGAACATTTGGCGCAAGTGCGGTGGCACCATGAACCGCGGACGGAGATCGCCGCGTTGCGTCCGGGTCTTGGGGACCAGTTCCGGTGTGTTCCACACCGTTACTGAAACAATGAGGAAAGCGACGTTCAGCGAGCCGAAGACGGCAATTGTCGGTGCGGGGGTGAGATCGAGAAGGAGTGCAGCGCTGAGGGCACCGGTTCCGAGGCCGATCATCGGACCGATGGTATTCCACAGGGCTGCAATGTTCGGGCGCGACAGAGGTTCGAAGTCGATCATCATCGCTGACAGCGCTGGAATGAGTATGCCCGCCGCGAATCCTTGCATGGCGCGAGCGACTAGGAGCGTCGTGAGACTGCCGGCGAACCAGAACATGACTAGGCTCAGAGCGAGCATTAGGGAACCGGCGGTCACAACCGGACGTCGGCCGATGCGGTCGGAGAGCGATCCAAGGTAGAGCAGGGCTGCCAAGAGGGTGAACGTATAGACCGCGAACACGAGTGTGGTGGCGACGGGGATGAGTCCGAGCCGCTCGGCGATCTGTGGATAGAATAACGATGGCGCGCTGGCGGCGGCCATCATGAGAATGGTCGCAGCCAGCGCGAGCACGAAGCCTCGCGGCGAGATCCGACTGGTGCAGTCTTCCGCCATCGCTTAGGCTCGCGCACCGTGAAGCAGTTGACCCCACTGGTAGACGGTGCCGACCGCGTCGATGCCAGTGACGCCGGTGACGGTGCCGTTGGTCTCGTGCCGGACGACGAACTCCTCACCGGATTCCAGGTAGGTGTTTGTTCCTGCCGTGTACCCGACTCCGGAGATCATCTGACCGTAGACCATTGCCATGTAGGGGCTATGCGGCAGGTAAGTCCCCGGATCGTCACTGATACCGAGGTCGTGCAGTGCGGCCTTCGTAGCGTGCGCGCCCTGAGCGGCGGCGTCTTCCCAATGATCGATGCGCCAGGCGCCCAGTGCTTCGTCGTGATGCGAGGCCACACCTCCGGCGGCATATACACGGTCTGCGTCGGTGCGGAGGCGATCGTCAACATCGATGCCGTTCGTCCACGGTGACGGGGCAGCGGGCGTCGTGCCGAGCGCAACGAGGAGGAAGTCCGCCACAATGGGATTGCCGTCGTCGAGGGTGATGGCGACACCGGATTCTGTTTCGTCGACATGCTGGAGAGTGCGTCCGAACCGAGTCTGCACCTTGGCGGCATGGTCAGCGGCGAGGCGTTCAGCCACGGGCGCCCCAAACGCTCCGATGCCAGGAACGGAACTGCGAGAGACCAGCGTGACCATGTGCCCGTCGGCTTGCAACGACGAGGCGGTCTCAGCTGCGATGATTCCGCCGCCGTAGATCGCCACGCGCGCCGGCCGCCCCAGGCCGGTAAGCAGCTTTCGGATGCCGAGGGCATCCTCCACGGAGTGAAGAGCGGTGACCCGCCCTTGTCCGACGTCGTCGCCGCCGAACACGTCAGCGGGCAGGGAGCGGGGCATGCTCCCGGTCGCGATGATGAGCGCGTCGTAGGAGACCTGTGCGCCGGAGGTCAGTTGGACCTGCTTCGCCGAGGTGTCAACTTCGAGCACGGTGTCGGCGATGACCTCGATCTGAGGTAGCGGGATCTTGATCATTTCCGGTGGGGTCGGACCGAACGCGATTCCTTTGATGAGCATTCGCGTATAGGGCGTCTCCCCGGTGCGGGTCACCAGGGTCACTCTGACGTCGTCGCGTGAAGCGAGAGTGCGGGCGGCTGCTGTCCCGGCTGCTCCAGAGCCAAGGATGAGGATGTGCGGTGTGGTCATAGGGGAACTCCTGGGCAGTTGGTCATAGTTGATTTGGTGAGCTAGCGTCAGGAGGTTGATTTGGTGAGCTAGCGTCAGGAGCGCACGAGGCGAGCAATCGCCTCGGAGGCTTCGCCGAGCCTCTGCTCGCTGACTGGTCCGCCGGCTAGTGCGGCGTCGAGCACGCAATGTTTGAGGTGATCATCAAGCAGGCCAAGGGCGACATTTTCAAGTGCTCTCGTAGCTGCGGAGATCTGGGTGAGGATGTCGATGCAGTAACGGTCCTCGTCGACCATTCGGTCAATGCCGCGGATCTGGCCTTCGAGACGCCGCAGTCGATTTTGGTAGTTCGTCTTGTCGCTGATGTACCCGTGGACGGACGGGTTGCCATCACCTCCCGCGGGGCAAGTGTCGATGTAAGGTTCGGTGGTTGAGGTCGGGGTGGTCATGTCGGTTCGCTCCGATCAGGTGGCGGGGGCCGCAGCGGTGCCGCGGCCCCCCGCACGCTGGTGGATTACGCCATGTTGGCGGCGTACTTGGCTGGGTCTGAATCGAATGCGGGGCCGCAGCCGGCGCAACAGAAGTAGTAGCGTTCACCCTCAAAGTCACGGTAGAGGCCGGCGGCTTCGGCGGTCTTCTTGCTGACCGGGGTTCCTACCATGACCGGGCAGGTGGTCATGTCATCGCCGCCTCCACCCAGGAGGTTCTCGCGTCCACCGTTCTCAGCGGCGGGGTTAGTTTCGTTTGTGCTGCAGCAGCTACTCATTCTTTAAGGCTCTTTCTTTGTTGGATTTTTATGGATGTGTGAGTTCTTGTGCGTCATTTCGTGGCGACGCTCTTGAACCCGCGCAGGCGGAGGCTGTTGCCGACGACGAAGACGCTGGAGAACGCCATTGCCGCGCCTGCGAGCATGGGGTTGAGCATGCCCAGCGCTGCGACCGGGATCGCGGCGGTGTTGTAGGCGAATGCCCAGAACAGGTTGGTCTTGATCGTCGACAGGGTTTTCCTTGAAAGGCGAATAGCATCGACGGCGGCCCGTAGGTCTCCACGCACGAGCGTGATGTCAGAGGCTTCTATGGCGACGTCTGTGCCGGTGCCCATCGCCAATCCTAGGTCGGCTTGCGCGAGCGCGGGAGCGTCGTTGACTCCGTCGCCGACCATCGCGACGATCTTGCCCTCGGACTGCAGGCGTGTGACGACGTCGACCTTGTCCTTGGGTAGGACCTCGGCAATGACTTCGTCAATGCCGACTTCGGCCGCGATCTGCCGCGCTACGGCCTTGTTGTCACCAGTCAGGAGAATTGGGGTGAGCCCGATCTCCTTGAGTCCACGGATCGCTTCGGCGCTGGTGGGTTTGACGGTGTCGGCGACGATGAGGATTCCGCGCGCCTGGCCGTCCCAGCCGATCGCTACGACGGTTTTACCCTCGTTCTCTGCGGTGGCTTTTGCCTGCGCGATCTCCAGAGAGAGCTTCTGAGACCAGTCGGCCAGCAGTGACTCGCGCCCGACGATGACCGCAGTTCCCTCGACAATGCCCTGCACTCCCTTGCCCTCGACATTGGCGAAGTCCTCGGGCGTGGGCAACTGGCCGATTTCTTGGGTTGCTCCTTTGGCGATCGCCTGCGCAATCGGGTGCTCCGAGGAGTCTTCCAGTGCGCCGGCGAAGCGCAACAGCTCAGCACGGTCCACGCCGGGCTCGGTGATCACGTCAACCAGAGTCATTTTGCCGCTGGTGACGGTGCCGGTCTTATCTAGCACGACGGTGTCGACTTTGCGGGTCGACTCCAGCACTTCGGGGCCCTTGATGAGAATGCCCATCTGAGCCCCTCGACCAGTGCCGACCAGTAACGCGGTCGGTGTGGCCAGTCCAAGCGCGCAGGGGCACGCGATGACGAGCACGGCAACCGCTGCGGTAAACGCTGCGGCGACGGGGAATCCGGCGCCCAGCCAGGCACCGAGAGTGATGAATGCGATGACGATGACGATCGGCACGAAGACACCGGAAATCTTGTCAGCTAGACGCTGCACTTCGGCCTTGCCAGTCTGCGCGTCCTCGACGAGCTTCGCCATCTGGGCAAGCTGCGTATCCGAGCCAACACGGGTCGCTCGCACGACCAGACGTCCACCGGCATTGACAGTGGCACCAGTAACTGAGTCACCCTCGCGGACCTCGACCGGCACGGACTCGCCAGTGAGCATGGAGGCGTCCACTGCGGAGGTACCGGAGGTCACAACGCCATCAGTGGCGATCTTCTCGCCCGGACGAACGATGAACTCGTCGCCGACCGCAAGATCAGAGGTGGGAATCTTCACTTCAACACCATCACGAAGGACGGCGACTTCCTTCGCGCCGAGCTCTAGGAGGGCTCGAAGCGCGGCCCCGGCCTGTCGCTTGGAGCGCTTCTCGAAGTAGCGACCAGCGAGGATGAACATCGTCACACCCGCGCCGACTTCAAGATAGATGTTTGCCGCACCATCTGACGGAGCGATTGTGAACTCGAAGGGGTGTGTCATCCCAGGTGTGCCGGCTGTTCCCAGGAATAGTGCGTAGACGGACCATAACAGTGCGACCGAGGTGCCCATCGAGATGAGTGTGTCCATCGTCGCGGTGCCGTGTTTGAGGTTCGTCCACGCGGCCTTGTGGAACGGCCAGGCAGCCCAGACGATCACCGGTGCAGCAAGGGCGAGTGAGGCCCACTGCCAATAAGTGAACTGTAAAGCGGGGATCATCGCCATCGCGATCACGGGAACCGTGAGCACTATGGCGCCAATCAGACGGTGGCGCAAGGAGGTTAGCTCAGTGTCCTCCGTCTCGCCGTCCTCAGCCGACGTTGTGTTCGTCTTAGTATCTTTGGGTTTGGGTAGTGCAGCCGTGTAGCCGGTCTTCTCGACCTCGGCGACCAGCAAGGCTGGATCGTATCCGGCGGGTGCACTCACCTTGGCTTTCTCTGTAGCGTAGTTGACCGTGGCCGCGATACCGTCGAGCTTATTCAGCTTTTTTTCAATTCGGTTCGCGCAGGAGGCACAGGTCATCCCGCCGATCTCCAACTCGATATCCACCCCTCCTGTGGAGGGCGCTGATGTGCTCATCCTTTTCCTTCTCTCTTAAGCTCTCGTGCGACGCCAGGCCCAGTGGGTTCAGCGGCCGTCGGAGTACGAATTGTCTGTCTGTGAGCTGTCGCCGCGCTTTGCATCGATTACGAACTCGGCGGTGTGCACCTGCCCATCGATTTGAAAGTCCAGGTATAGCAGGTAACGGTCTGCGGTGGGGGCCTCCGCTGAGAATCCGATATCAGGTCCAGCCGTGTCTCCTGCTTGAGGCTCTTCGCCCTGGGCGTGGACGTGCAGGTAGGCGAGATCACCTTCGCGCAATGCCACCAGGTGGCCGAACGCACCCAGATAGGGCTCCAGTGCAGTCACTGGCTGACCGTCGCGCTCGACTGAGATAGTAAGCTCACTCGAAGCCCCAGCGGTAAGATCGCCGCCCAAGGAGACGGTATACCCGTCGACCTCGTCGGTAGTTTGCGTCTCGGTCTTGACAGGGGTAAAGTCTCCGGCAACTTCCACCGCGCGGGTCAGCGTAATGCTTTCCGCCCCCTCACCTGCGGGGGTAAAATCGGTGTACACGCGGTAAGTTCCTGCCGCACCCCAAATCCACGGCACGGACCAAGTGCCTGTGCTTGCGTTGAGCTCAGGGTGCACATGCTGGAATCCGGTGCCATCGGTGCGTACCGCAATCAAGTGCAGATCCTTTTCGTGCGCGGTGGTGTACTCGGTCACCGCCTCTCCCGACTCATCCAGGATCTGGAAGCTTAGCACTCCATTTTTGTCTGCAGTAGTGGGAGCCTGGATAGGGGAAAGTACGAAGCCACCCGCGCTGGCGGAGACCCCATTCATAGCAGGTTCCACAGTTTCCTGCTCAGCCCCGCCGTGCCCTTCACCGTGCGCATTCACGTCACTGCCTTCCGCCCATGCCGCTACAAAGCTGTCAGGAATAACCGCGCCAGCGAGGCCGAAGGCCCCGCCGAACGCCACTATCAAACCGGCGCCGTATAGTGCGAGCCGTCCTCCGGCCTTCATTAGACGCGCACCGCCGAGTAGCCGGCCTCCTCGACCGCCGCGAGGACCTTAGCGTCGTCAATCTCGCCCTCGGCTGTGACGTTAAGCTTGCCGGTCTGCGCGCTGACTTGGATTTCTTGGACACCAGGGATCACGCCAACTTCCTCACGGATTGACATCTCACAGTGGCCGCAGGTCATGCCTGTCACCTGGTAATCATTCGAAGCCATTCGGCATCCTCCTTGTCTGTAGGAGGTACCCCTACCGGGTACCTGTATATTTCAATGGTATGCGTCCCTCAGGTATTTTGCAAGGTGGTAAGTTACCGAGAAACAAGCCAACCTCCATCAACTCGAGAACAAGACAACGAAGGCATAGACCCTCAACGAGCCGACCCAACTCACTGGCTAGCACCGAGACTACTGAGCTGTCATGATGTTGTGAGACACGCGTTCGTAGGAGAATGAGTGCATGTCCAAACGTCAGAAGTTCACCCCGGAATTCCGCGCCGAAGCAGTTGAACTGGTGATCTCATCCCAGAAAAGCCTGATCGAAGTTGCAGCATCCCTGGGCATCAACGAAGGAACCTTGGGCAACTGGGTCCGTGCCTACCGCGCCGAGCATCCTGAAGCTGAAACAGAGGAACGAGGACCAGTGGAATGGGCCCAATACGAGAAGCTGAGAAAGGAACTGCTGGAGGTGAAACGGGAGAACGAATTTTTAAAAGATGTCAGCGCCTATTTCGCCTCGAACAGCAAGAAATAAGCGCAGTCTTCACCTTCATCAAATAACACAGCAACCAGTACCCGGTGAACTGGATGTGCCAGAAACTCAGCGTTTCCCGCGCCTCGTACTAGGTGGGTGAACCCGCCAAAGGACCTTAGCGAAGCCAAAGCTCTGAGGATCCGCCGTACCGAACTGGTCCACACCGAGTTCGAGGCATCCAACCAGGTCGCTGGCGCCGGCCAATTGGTGGATC
>NZ_MPBI01000011.1:0-16115 GCF_001906485.1 Glutamicibacter sp. 0426 | reverse complement strand
TCAGGAAAGGAATTCTCTAGCTCTAGTGGCTTGAGGATATTGGAAATGATCAAAGATCGTGTCTCAGAAACTTGACCAGCTCAAAGTCACATTTGAAGTGAATCATAGATTATATGTCTAATACTGTGCGCATCATGGAGCTTAGATGAAGAGGCTTCCCGGTGAATGTGCGCCGTATGTTTTCGGACCTATTCGTTAGGTGTTGAAGTTTTAACGTTCTCGTAGTATTCCTGCGAGAGCTTCACATCTTGCCCGTAGGGCTTTTGGGAGAAGTGCACGAGTTCCAGCAGTCCTGCCGGAATGCCTGATCCGGTGACAATGGCCCGGCCTCGCGGTAGCGCGCCAAGGTCTGAGACTTCCAGAATGGATTCACGCTGCATCGAGCTGGACACGGAGCGACCGTTGCGGCCACTGGTGCTAGACGAGCGTTTGAGCACGTCGCGGGCACCGATCAGCTTTTCCAGATACGGCAAGAACTTATCGTCAGACAAGCCAGATCCGGCAACACGGATATTCGATGCGCCCCAGAGCTTATCCATGCCGTCTTGCCCGTAGGCTTCCACGCCTTGCTTGTAGGACTGGAAGAACGTGGACACCACGATGCCGCGCGAGCCGTAGTGTGAATACACGTCGGGCAGCTCGCGCCAACGCACCACGTTCGCCGCCTCATCGAGTACGGCCATCATCGGTGTTGTTAGCCGGCCACCGGGCAGCGCGGCGGCAGTCTTTTCGGCGGAATCCATCACGGCCATCACCAATGCGGCGGTGATGGCGCGGGCCGTGCCCGCACCTTCCTTGGAAACCAGATACAAGGTATCGGTGCTCGTTGCGAATTTGCGGTGATCGAATTCAGGACGGGCAAAGTTCCCATTCGGGCGAATCCAAGGGGTGACTTCCTCGTAGGAAAGCACCGTGATCCATGGGCGCATCGTGCCATACACGCCATCACGCTGCTTGGGGGTCAGTCCTTGGATCTGCCAGAGAGCGGAGGAGAAATCCTGGTACCCGTGCTCGTCCAGCAGGTCTCGTGCGGTTTTGTCCTCGGGATCTTGCGCCCACGCGAACACGTCGGTGATCGGCCGGTTGGCAATCGCCGCAGCAAACAGGAAATGAGACAGCAGGCGCTTGCCATCCGATTCAAAGTACGCGTCGGACTTGGCACCGGCTGAGGTTTCCGAAGCAATAAACACATCGGCCAGCTTGACCGCAGTTTTCATATCGGTCACGAAGGAGAGCGGGTTCCACCACCAGGAAGGTTCTTCACCGATGATTCCCTGCACGTCGTGAACCCAGACGGTGCCCACGCGGGCGCGCGGGCCACGAGTCATGTCCACAATGTCGCGCTTGTTCGAGGTGGCCAGCACCGGCCCGCCGGTTTCCAGGATCTGCGGGACACACACGCACGAGGTCTTACCGGCACGTGGCCCCATCAACCAGATCTGCACCCATTCGTAGGAAGCAAACAAGCTAGCCTTGTTGTTTACCAGTTTGGCTAGAGGTACGCCTATACCGGCTTTTTGTGCTCCGAGGCGTTCCGCGTCGGCGCGGGCCGCTGGTTCTTCCAGGCTCTTGAAGTCCTTGGCGTGAGCCATTTCCTTGGCCAGGTGATCAATGCGGGAGCTGGTGCCCCGGCTGCGCCGCCACACCACCACGAGCATCACGATGACCGCCAGCAGGAGCAGCAGGCCGAGGGCGAACACAGCGATTTGCAGCCCGCCCACGGGCAGGTAGCCGCGTGATTGATCCATGAGGATCTGCACCGGATTATTCGATGAGTTCTCCACCGTGGGATCGAGGATCGCCCCAAGCGACCACAGCAGCACACCCATGATGCCTAAGGTGAGGATGCCGCCGCCAACCATCCATAGAGTGTCGTCGTTGGCTGGTTGGTTCTTGCGCCCTGAGCGCGGATCGGCGTTGAACATTATTTGACCATCTCCCACGCCCGGTTGGTATCAGAGATCTCGAATTCCAGATCGGTGAGTTGCGTTACGAACGGGGTACCAGGATTCTTGCCGACCTTCATGATGAAGTGCCCTGCACCAGGGCGGCGGGATGCCTTGTTGGTTTTCGGATCAACCACGGCTTCACCGGTCCAGTCGGTCATCAACGCTTTTTCCTTACTGGACAGGGCGAACACTTCTTCCAGGTTGCCCATTTCCGACGGTGCCAGCCCGCCCAGGAACACTAGCGCGGAGCGTTCCACGAACCCCCACGCGGTGGCCGTCAAGTAGTCCTTGGACAGTCTGAGGTCGTTCATGGTGTGGGTGATCATGACCTGCCCGATACCTCGCCCGCGATTCAGGCGGGTGATGGTGTCGATGAAGTGCACCATGTCATCGCTGGCGCGCAGGATGCGCCACAGCTCGTCCATGACCAGGAAGTAGGTGCGCCGCTGGCGTTTGCCCGCTGCCGCCAGGTGCTGCTCGGCAGAGACGGTGGCTGAGCCGAGGTTCCAGCACAAGGACTGTACGGCAGCGACCAACACTGAGTCGTTCTCGTTGACCCCGGAAATGTCGAACACCACCGGCACGCCGGGAGTGATATGCGCATCCGAAGGCTTGGCGAACATGTCCCCGTACGCGCCGGAAGGGCCGAGATTGATCAGTGCGTCCAGCAGCGCTTGGAGCCGCTGATCGTATTCGTGGTCATCATCGTAGGCCAGCACGTTCTGGCGCAGCACCTCAGGCCGGGAACGAATGAAATCGACCAGATCACCGATCAACGGCGCGCGACGCAGCTCGGGATCGAGTTCGTTGATCGCCACCGACAGGCAGGTGGATTCGTGCGGCTTCAAAGGCCGGCCCAGCATCATCGAGGCGATGCCTTCCATCAGGGAGCGGCGGCGGCTGATCATCTCCTGGATCGCAATGTCCCGCGCTTTTTCGTCGTCGATCTCGTTCAAGCTGGCCACCAGCGGCCCAAGATCCAAGGGGTTCAGGTGCCCCTGGCCGGGGGAGAAGGTGATGACCTGCCCGCCCAGGGCGCGGATATGCGGCACATAATCAGGGCGGGAGTCGGCCAGGATCATCGGCACCACACCCCAGGCGGAGAGCACTGCCAAAAGGCGGTGCACCAGCGAGGTCTTGCCTAGTCCTGGCTGGCCGAGGATGAACGCGGACGGGTTGGAAATGATGCCGTTGAGGAACCAGGAAATCGGGTCGCCGGTCACCAGGGTGTTGCGCAGCAGATGGCGGCCCAACGGGGCACCAATGGTCGGCAATCCGGCACCGTTGACGAAGGGCCAGAACCCGCACACTTGGACGGCTGAGCCTTGAATCTCTACCGGGTTTTCGATGTAGTTCACCGGCCCGCCGCCACGGCGGTTCCAGCCCGCATCGCCTGGGACATGCCGGGACTGGGCACCTTCGGCCAGCAGGCGGGAAAGCAAGCCTGGTTCCTTGGCTGGCTTGGGTGCTGCCTTCTTCGCAGAGCGTTCCAAACGGGCCACGTCGCGCTTGGACAGGGTGAGGCTATGGGACTCGGTGAGATGTGAGAGCGCCAGATCCTCAGGGCTAGTGTGCTGGCGTTTCTTCGAGAGTTTCAGGGGAGTCATTAGAACCACGTCTTAATCTCGTCGGGGATCATCATGTGATCAGGCACGACCATGCCTAGCGGCAAGCCTGCCTGGAACGTGACCGCTTGGTTCGCCAACGCTTCGCGCACCCGCAGCTTGGCGTGGGAGACCATGCCGGGCACGGTGCGGTCGAATTTCTTCAACTCGGCTTGATCTTTCACGCTGATGGTGATGATCAGCCCGAACCGGGTCAGCCCGGAACCCAACGCTTCTTCCTGGGCTGTTTTCTGCGCGGCGGCGAGCCTCTGGCGGGCACGCACGGACACGCGTTGCTGGGAGCCGGAGAACATCGCGTCTTTCTGCTCGTTCTCCACCACGGTGGAGGTCTGATCCGCTGGGATCGGACGGTACAGCAAGGTCACGCGCTTGCGCAGCGCGCCTTCACTCGGTGCGGTGAGACGGGCAAGTGAGTTGGACATGAACGCGCCGCGCGGGCCTTCATACATCGTCCACGACTTCGACACGGCCCGGTCGTGCCGGTAGTGATCGAACGCGTCCAACGCGAACGATGGGCCAGCGTCCTCCCAGACAAGGCCGGTGCCACCGGCAGCTTGGGCTTCTTCCACCGCTACGGCGGTGGTCGGGTCATAGGCAATGCGGGTGAAGTCGATGATTTCCTGGGCGGTGTTAGGCCGCACGGCTCCGGCCCCGGTGTTGGCCAGCCCGGAAATGATGCCGGGGAGCTTGTTGCCGATTTCCTCAGCCATTTCTTCCATGCCCCGATCCCCGGCCTTCCCATCGAGGCGGCGGCCGTCAAAGGTGAGGGTAATGCGGGCTACGACCTCAGGCGCGGTGGAGTTGTCGGTCTGCGCGATACGTTCAACGACACGCTGGGCGAATTCGGGAGCGTCCTCGCGGTGGTTATCCGCCAGCAGCTTTTGCAGACGCAGGCCCGAGTCCTGGGACGATTCGATGGTGACGGAGGCACCGCGGATTCCCTCGTCCAACCCGCGTTGGGTCAGCCAGTTCGCCCAATGCGCTACCTGGTTATCCACGTCGGCCTGGTCAATGAGGTTATCCCCGTTGGGGAAGCATTCGAGCACCACGGAGTAATTGTGGTGGCCACGGGATGAGAGGCGGATCAGGCCGAACGGGTTGCCGTAGGAATCCATGGATTCGGTCAAATGCGATTTGGCCATCAGCCCCGGCAAGCGTACCTGCCCATCGGGGGTGAAGCCGGCGGGGCCGGAAAGATAGACGTGCTTTTTGGATGCGACTTTCTGCCGCTGCGCTAGACGAAGCATGAGTCTCCCATAGATTGAACGGCCTTGCTTTTTCGTGACCAGAAGCAGCACGGCTCCCAGGATGGTGGCCAGGGCGATGATGACGGCGGCCATGATCCAGCCGCGGGCTGCGGTGACAATGACGATAAGGACAATGGGCACCAGCATGAGGCTTTGGCCCATGGACAGGCCCAGCAAGCCTGAGCGGCGCGGCACGGTCAGGTTGCCGAAGGTGTTCGGCTCGATACGCGTATCTGTGATGGCCATGATTATTCGCCGTCCTCGTCTACGAGCTTGCTGGGGTTCGCCCCGTTGGCGATGCCTTTAACGTCGCTCATTTTCTGCAGTGCCTCGTTGAGCTTGTTTGGTGCTTTTGCTCCTGAGGGGCCACCGGAAGGTGGGGTGCTTGAGCCTGGGTCTTGCCCGCCCGCGGTTTGGGATGCGTTGCCGGAATCTGAGGAAGTGGCCCCCGAAGGAGCGGGGGTAGAGCTAGAAGAAGTAGACCCGGTTCCGGTAGATCCCGCACCCGTAGATCCGGTGCTGCTGGAAGTGCCGCCGGTTGATCCGGCACCGGCAGATCCGGTGCTGCTGGAAGTGCCGCCGGTTGATCCGGCACCGGCAGATCCCGCACCCGTAGATCCGGTGCTGCTGGAAGTGCCGCCGTTTGATCCGGCACCGGCAGATCCGGTGCTGCTGGAAGTGCCGCCGGTAGATCCCGCACCCGTAGATCCGGTGCTGCTGGAAGTGCCGCCGTTTGATCCGGCACCGGCAGATCCAGTGCTGCTGGAACTGCTGCCGGTAGATCCGGCACCGGCAGATCCAGTGCCGTCACCCGAGGAAGCGCCGCCACCGCTCACAGTATCCGAAGCACTAGAACTGCCTCCCGTTGTTCCTGCGCCACTGCTGGAACTTCCAGTAACGGCGGAAGACTCAGCACCCTTCCCGGCTGCTGCCGTGGAAGCTGATGTTGAGGCTCCTTGTGTCGTTGTTGCAGCGCCCTTCCCGGCTGCTGCGGCCGCCGCGCCAGCGCCACCAGTTCCCGCGAGAACTGCGGCACCGGCCGCGAGCGTGACACCAGCGCCCAGCGCTGCACCGCCGGAGAATGCGCCCGCGCCAACACCGGCTGCGGGAACGATGAACTTGATCAACGCGGGCAACGCCAGTGCCGCCAGCAACATAATCAGCAACGCAATGAGGGTGGCATGCATCGCCTCCGGAACTGAGGGTTCTTGTCCTTCTGGGGTGCCGGTAGGGGCAAGAATGCGCAGACCCAGCGAGTAAATTCCCGCCGCCATCGGTTTGAACAACAATAGGGCGACCAGCCAGCCGTTGGCTTTACGCCAGGCTTGCCGTCCCTGCTCGGAGCCACTGGCCGCAGCCAGCACGACGATGAATACTGAGAGGATCAGGAACATCACGTCGCGAAAATACATGAACAGGAGGTTGATGATGGAACCTAGAAGCAACAGGATATACAGCAAGAAAGCGGTGCCGGGGCTTGCGATGAGGGCCGAGACGGTGGGGAGCATTTGGGTGAGGTCCACTTCGCCCCCGGTGGATCGCTGCACAATCCATTTGGAGAACTCGTCCGAAGCCGTCAACAGCACCCCGATGCCGACGGCGTAGGCGGTTGCGGCGAGAATCAGGTTCACGATTGGGGTTGCCAAACCGATCAGGCTGTTCTTCACATCTTGGGACATGACGAGCTTGATCAGTCCGAGGAAGAATCCCAGAATGGCGAACCCTGCAACGTACCAGGACATATCTTCTCGAAGGCTGATGACTGCCGCGTTGTTCACGTCTGGGCTTGGTGAGTCCATCCAGAATGTGGAGATCTGTGACATGAAGGCCACAGCACCGTCAAACATGGACTTGATGAACTCGGCAATCGCACTATCGGCAAGGTTTTTGAGGCCTTCACCAATGTTGCAGTTCACCTGCCACCATTCACAACTAGCCTGGTTCGCCACAATAATCGCCTACTTGAACTCTGTGTAAGAACTTGGATCGTTGACTTCGCTCCATGCCGGAGGGCCGGAAGTTAGATCCAATCGCCAGTCATGGTCTTTGTCGCTCCAAGCCAGGTTCACGCTCATAGCCGCATACTGCTCGCCTGCCTTAGAAAGATATTCAACAATGGCACTGTCATCACTGCTATTCATGACTCGGTATCCGAGCATCGGCGGGAAGCCCTCATTGCTCGTACTAGAACCTTGTTCTTCGAAAAGCCGTTGACGATTCATCGATTCAACGGCAGCATCAATCTCTGCACCGGCCGAGAAATCAATTACCAAGGTGAACCCCGCCAGCACCGCACCAGTAGGTGTGTGGCTGAAGCAGCGCCAGAAACCCCCGTCCATCTTCGCTGGCCCATGATCGGCATTCACTGGCAGCAGCATCCCGGCAGGGTGCCGCTTCCATTCAGTGTCCGGGGCATCGTTCGGGAACGAGCTGTCGGTACTTAGCGCAGGGCAGTCCCCGGAGGCTGGCTTGGAAGCCGAAGCCGAAGGCGAATTCGAAGGGGAGGACGGGGAAGCAGTCTCAACTGGTACCGACGGGGCCGGAGCGGGCGGAGCTGTTTCTGGTTCAGAGTTGACGCGGGGGAAGATGACTAGCCCCGCGATCACGATGACCACGATGAAGGCGAGGATACCGCCCCAGAGTTTCCAGTTTCTGCCTAATGGATCATTTTCAGCCATGAGGATCTTCTCTTTCTCTTAGACGGTTCACCGGTGCTTAGACGAAGACGTTGATGATCGTTCCCGCGCTAATGGCCAGGATGCAGACAATCAGCGAGATGACCAGTCCCTTGAACCCGTTGATTTCCCGTCCGGTGAAGGAAGCGAAGGCCAGGAAACCTGCCGAGGCGAGGAATCCGGCTACTCCGAGCACGATCACGGCCCAGGCGATCCAGTTCAGGATCGTGGTGAACCCTTCGGTTCCTGGGGGCTGTTCCGGGGTTGGGTTGGGGATGCTGGCGGCCAGATCGATACCGAATGCCAGGGTTTGCAGCAACATGTTTTGCCTCTCTATTTGGTGGGAGTGTTCAGGAGCTTGATGATTCGCTTGATGCGCCCGGGTAACCGGGCAGGATCGGGCGGGGCATCCAGCCAGGGATCCATCCATGGGATATGGGTGCCACGGGGAACCATGCGCAACAGGCGCTTGGTGGCCTTTTTGCGAGCATCGCTGGTTTTCGGTCCCGCGTCGATCAGCACTAGGGCCGAAAGTTGGGAGCCGGTCAGCTGACCATTCGCCCACGAACGGACGAACCGATCCGCAGCAGCCAATCCAGAATGATCGGTACGAGCCACCGCAATCACTGGGATAGGCCAGGCGCTGCCCGTCCAGGCGTTCTGCGAGATGGGCCAAGCCTGGCCAACCTCAGATGCGCCATCGCCCAGAAGCGATGCAAGAGTGGATGCGCCTGCACCGCCGTGAAGGCCCATGACGGCAATACCTTCAAAAGCCCCAACATCACTAACAGCCCATGCTTCGCTCGGAGCTTCAAGCATTGGCGATAGTCCAGGTTTCACTGGGCCGGTAACTAGCAAGTCATTACCCATAAGCTCATCTCGAATGTCGAAAGAGTCTTTTTGCGTCACCTGCTTCTCAGAAGGGGCAAAAGGATTCGACACGGCAGACATAGTGCGTTCTCCTTAGTAGAGTGATCAACGGAAAAGAGTTGATCTAACACTTAGTATAAACTCGCATTGAAATCAGTGTCAATAGTGTTTCCATGAAATATATGGGGAAATTCAAAGTTAACTCTTAATATGGTTAATTTTGCTAACACGCTTGACATGGATTTCATATTCATACACATTTGGAGTGTGACCATGAACGATCCAGAAGCAGTGGAGGATCTCATCGCGGACTTGCCGGAGTGGGCAACGACCGAGGAGATCGCTGACGTGATGCGCGTCAAGGCGCAGACCGTTCTGAAATGGAACCGCGAATACGGTCTCAAATCAGTGTCCATTGGGTCTCGCGTACGCCGGTACAGGAAGAAAGACGTGCGGGACTTCTTACTGAGAAGCGACGAAACAGCCGACTAACCCAAGGAAGCTACGGGTAGTGAGTTAGATGACGATCATTGATCCACAGAAAGTCCCGGCATTCCCGGTCTACACGCTAAAGATCAGCGAAGGCAGGGAGTCCTTGACTCTGGACGGTGCACAAATTCCTGTGCTTGATGGAGAAGATTTCATCGAGGCAGGGAAAAACGCGATCGTCGCCAAGCTCACCAGCCACAATCTGGGTATGGTGCGGGCACGAGCCATCGACGAATCCAGCGGGCAAGCGTGGGACATGATCATCGCTGCTACCGGGGAAGTCCTAGACCTCACCGAGCAACAAGAAGCCGAACAAGCAGCCAAGGCCCGCAAACAGCGCCGCAACAAACGGCTGATGATCGCCGGAGTGAGCACCCTAGCGGTGCTTACTCTCGGCGGTCTCGGCACCGCCGTGGTCATCGCCAACCAACCCGCCGCCACCGTCCCCGCCTACACACCGCAGGGGGTCGGGGCCACGCTGCCAGCCGCGCCGCCACCGCAGCACTCGGCCACCGCCGCGTGGAGCCACCCCACCCTCGCTGATGCTACGGTCAACATGATCAGTCCTGACCGGTTGCTCACCGTCGATCCAGAAGGCACCGTCACCGGCCGCAACCCGTCTACCGGCCAGCCGGTCTGGCGCGGGGACAAAGCCCCGGAAGACCTGGCCAGCATCCACCAGGGCACCTGGGCCGGCAAACCAGTCTATGCCGCCACAGAGCGCAACGAACTGCGCCTCTGGCCGGTAGAGATGCCCTACGACACCCCGAGCGTGGCACCAACCAGCATCGGGCTGGAACCAGGGCAAACAGCACGCACCGACACCCACACCCCCTACATCGAACTGGGAGACTGGTATATCCGTGTCCCCGATACGGCTGGCACGCTGCATGATGTGATGATCCCACCCGGATCGACCGTGCTGGACGTGGCCGCCGATGGAACCATCACCACGATCAGCGCCACCAGAATCTACACCCTGGATAACACCGGGAAGATCCTAGAAGAGAAGAACTTCACCGCGCCAGACGGGGCCACAAAATACCCGGTACGAGTGTGGCTGCTCGATGACACCCACGCCCTGCTGGCATGGGATGACACCGAACGCATCATGGGAGTGCTGAACACCAGCACCGGTTCAATGCTGTTCTCCGGCACACCACGGGCAATCCCCACCGCCACCGAACCCCTTCTGGTGGACAAGGAAGCGAAAACCGCAGCTATCGGAAGCGTGGGAATCAGCTACAGCGACCAGGCAGCACTCATAGACCTTCCTACAGCTGACCTGTCAGCAATCCACGGAAACCTGATCTACGCGAACAGCAACAACGGGCCAGTCACCCTGGATCTGGACAACCCCGAAGCCGAGCCGAAGACGTGGGCGAACTACCGAACCGAAGATCCATCCCCGGCACTGGTCACCGATGACGCGGTGTATTTGGTGGCAACCCAGTTGGAGAACACCACCGTCTATCGATCCAACCGCGAACAGTAGGGAGGTCTGGTCATGGAAGAACAGGGTGGCGGAGCCAAAATCATCCTGGCAGTCCTCGGTGTCCTTCTCCTTCTGGTCATCACCCCGATCATCCTGTTCATGGGTGGCGAAGGCAGCGAAGAACCCGATCCCAATGCCCCTTGTGTCATTGAAGGAACCCCCATCGGCAAGGGCAACGACGGAGAATCGACGGTGAAAATTCCCGCACAATACCGGGAAGCTGTGGAGAAGTCCGCCGATACTGCTGGGCTGCCCGTAGGGATCATCGCCGCGCAAATCCAACAAGAATCCGGCTGGAACCCCAAAGCCGTCTCCCCAGTGGGAGCACGCGGCATTGCCCAGTTCATGCCCGGTACCTGGGAGGAATGGGGCAACGGTAAAGACCCGTTCGATCCGTTCGCTGGCCTCGATGCCCAAGGCCGCTACATGAAACATCTCGCCGGACAAATCGCGGATCTGGCCAGCAACGAGAAAGAAAAGATCCAATTCACCCTGGCCGCCTACAACGCCGGAGCGGGCAACGTCCAGAAATACGGGGGTATCCCGCCCTTCGAGGAAACCCGTCACTACGTGGAAGTCATCATGGGCAACGCCCAGATGGACTATTCCTCAACCTGCGAAGCGCCCGGTGGCTTCGACTTCGGGGAGCTGCAAGCCGATGAATGGGCACACCCCATGCCCAATTCACGCATGACCTCGCCATTCGGGCCGCGCGCGTGCCCGCTGGCCAGCTGTGCTGGCATGCCGTTCCTCTTGAAGCACGAAGGCATCGACCTGGCCGGATCAGACCCCTACTTCTACGCTCCCACAGACATGAAGATCACCTATGCCAGCATCGGGAACATCGACAAGCTTTACGGCTCCTATGGCAACTATATTTTCGCGCAGATGACCGAAGCCCCTTACCTGGTGTTCGAGTTCCACGAAGCACAAGACAACTCCCTGCTGGTGAAAACCGGAGACGTGGTGAAGAAGGGAACCCCGCTGGGCAAGCCAGGAGCTACCGGCAATTCCAGTGGAATCCATGTGCACTTCCAGATCAACAACCCGAAAACCAGTGTGTTTGACCGGCCAGCGATCAATAACGGCAAAACTTATGACCCGGTACCGATCCTTAGACAGCAAAAGGTGAACATCCAATGAAACACCCCAAAATCCTTACCCTGGCCCTGGCGGCAGGACTCGTCACAGGAGTGGCCGGATGCACCCCCGCCAGCACCGAGAACGAACCAAGCAGCATTCCGAGCGTTGCCCCGACCACGGCCACCCCCACCGCGCCAGCGCCCAGTACCAGCCATGAGCACGGGGATGCCGTGGATGATCCAGCCAAAATCGAATTGGCGAAGCAAGCGGCCACGATCATGACCACCTGGGACCCGAACAAGGACTTCAACCGAACCGCGGCAGAAATGCGCGCCAAAAAGCTCATGACCAGCGAACGGGCCAAAGAAGTCATTGCCCCGGAGCGGCCCGCTACCGGCGTTGAATGGCTGACCGCCGCAGAGAAGAAAGCGACCAGCAAGCCCACGGTGAAACTCATGACCGAGCACCACGAGCAGGACACTGTTGCGATCACCGCCACCTGGCAATGGGTCACCAAGGACGGGGAATCCTGGGCAGGGGAAGGGAAGCAGACGTTTTACTTCACCTTCACCGACACCGAACCGTACAAGATCCGCGACTACGTTTCATCTATCCAATAAAAGCCCTTACGGCGCAGCCGATTTCCTCTTGAAGAAAGCGAGCACACCATGAGCACCACCGAAGAACTCATTAAGGCGACCGTCAACGCAGACGGCAGCGCAACCGTGATCATTGAGGGGAAAACCCACGAATTCACGGCAGATAATGAAGCCGCTGCACGAGCACAAACCGTTGAACTGGTCAGCTCCCATGCAAAGAATGAAGGCAGCGTCGTACGCGCCGTCATGCACGATTCCCAAGGCTCTTGGCCTGTGAAAGTCCACCCGAATGGCACCGTGGAGCCTGACACGACGAACCCACCGCAGCGCCGAGAGAAACCAGCTCGCCGCCGCGCTGATAGCCCAGTAACCCATGTGGCCACCACTGAACCAGCAGACATTGACCAAGCGGCCGCACAAGACACTGAGGAAACACCAGAACAGCCAGTGTCCGAGGCACCGGCCTCAACGGAACCTACCGTCGAAGGGGAAGAACCAGCAATGGAAACCGTGCAAGCAAAAGCACCCCAAGGACAAACCACGCCGCCGCCAGCGACGGCAGCTAAAGCTCCCCAGGATAACCCCTTCGCAAAGAAGTCTCCTACCCAGGACAGCGCCCCGGCAACGCGCCGCGAAGCGCGGCAAAGCTTCCTAACCCAGGAACAAGTCGAAGAACCAGCCACCAAAGGCTGGCGCGGCACCATGACCCGCATGGGCATCCGTATGGCCCCGAGCGAGGACGAACGCGCCGAACGTGCAGATGTGCAGGCCGTGAGCCAGCACTGGCCAGGCCCACGCACCATCGCCATTGTGAACGGCAAAGGAGGGGCAGGGAAAACCCCCACCACCGTCCTGCTCAGTGCGATCTTCGCCCGTTACGGCGGGGCAGGTGTACTGGCTTGGGACAACAACCAAACCCGAGGCACCCTGGGCTGGCGCACCGAGCAAGGCCCGCACGAGGCGACCTTGTTGGAGCTGCTACCTGAATCAGAAAAGCTCCTGGGCACCGGGGCACAATCCGCAGATCTGGCCCATTTTGTGCACCACCAGACCCGAGACCGGTTCGACGTGCTGCGTTCGAAGCCAATGGAATTGGCCAGCGCACAGCGCGTGGATGCCGAAGACGTGGACGCAATTCACCGCGTGGCCTCGAAGTACTACCGGCTGATCTTCATTGACTCAGGAAACGACGAGTCAGATCCGATGTGGCGGCGCATGATCGACCACACTGATCAGCTTGTCGTGGCCACCACCACCCGTGATGACCACGCCGAAGCCGGAGCCCTGCTGCTGGAAGCACTCGCGCAGCAAAACGACAAGGCTCACGCCCTGGCACAAAACGCCGTAGCAGTGGTGACCCAAGCAGATTCCAAAGCCACCGCAGCCGACGTGAAGCGCGTGGCCGATGGATATAAAACCTTGGCCCGCGACGTAGCGACCATCCCATTTGATCCAGCCATTGTTGACGGAATTCTTCGCTACGATGCGCTACGTCCCAGCACGCAACGCGCGTGGTTGGCCGCCGGGGCCGCTGTAGCACGAGGTTTATGAAGCTGTGTGGTTTCCTATATTGAAAGGTTCGTGCGCGAATGGAATATGAAAATCTAGTTGTGCCTCTTATGGCTTTTCCCAGTGGTGAGAACAAGGAACCATTAGGAGGTTCTGGTTTTCTGGTCACTTGCAACGGTGAAAAATATCTGGTGACTGCTGCGCATCTCGCAAATCACCAGTTGGCCCCGAGCTCGGACTGGTCACTGTGGTCAAATGAACTAATTTTGGTAGACCAATCTATAAGGCCTGTTGAGATTTACCAGCTTTTCTACGAAGGCCACAAGGGAAAACGTGTACCGCGTTTTAAGTATTATCTTCGTGAAGACAGGGAAAATTCGATTGCCGATTTAATCCTGGTACCTGTCGAAAATTCAAGTGTAATTGCGCGTACTTACGAGTCTTTCGACTTAGACCAGGAGATGGGCAGCTATGAACCAGATATTGAAGTATTAATGCTCGGGAGACCAACAGAGGGATTTCCAGCGCTCAGTGTAGTCTCACATACGACTAAGGACGCGCATGGGCCACTTCGATTTATGGCCCCGGATGCAGCTGAAGGGAACTCAGGAGGACCCGCCATTAGCTTGTCGGGCGAGTTGCTCGGCATGAATGTCGGATCTCATGTGCAGCGACCAAACGAGGCAATGCTTATGTCGCCCGAATCAATCCGCTCCTTGACCCAGGCTCAGAGGGGCAAGGCGGATGAATGGCCGAAATTTTGATGTTGTGAATGCGTGTCGCATCTTCCTTAAGGTTACCGATAACCCTAGAGTGTTTGTATGACTATCAAACGACGGCCTCGTGGAACTCTCCACGAACCCACACCTATTGGGTGGAAGGTCGAGAAAGCAAGCAAAGATCGTTTTGCTGAGCTTGCTGAAAAATCGGGGTATACCAGTGCCGCGTTTTTTGACCTCATGGTGAAAACGGTCGAACTTGATAGCAGGGGGATTCCAACGTGGGTTCCTGCCGAAATCGAAAAGGACCAGTTGCCTATCGATAAGCCTTAAAAGGAAAAGTCCGCACAATGCGCGGACTCACCTAAGAATTCGAATCTGATCTGCACTACTCGCCAAAGTCTTCGCAGACCAGATTGACCAGAAGCTTCCGGTTACCAGCCGGACGCTCCCTTCAGTACATTCCAAAACCAGAAATGCCTATATGTCTATAGTAGCGCCTCCACGCACCCAATCAAGCACCAGCAGCCCGGAAACGGGACTGCAAGACGCGATACAAGCCACAACAACGCGTCATTGCACCCGCCCGGCAGACGGCCGCGTAGCTGCAATCCTGGCCCACACAGCCAAAGGACACCGCCCATTCGTCAAAGCAGAACCCCCCCAAACCTTCAGCGCCAAGGGGAAAAGCCAGTTCAACGCGGCCAAAGAAGCCCTCGCCACCAAACACGCCCACACCCCCGCACCCCTGCACATCAAGCGTGTCTCACGCGCCCAGGAAACCTCCCCCCGCGCGATTGCCTGGGCCATCCCCCACGGCAGCAAGAAAATCGACCACACCGCCCAAGCCTGGCGAGCCACACGATCACTCGACGAGCTGCTATGCCGCCGAGCGGACTGCAAACGCAACATCCTCGCCGTGCTCTGGGTACTCCTCCGCTACACCGACCACGCGAGCATGACGGTACGCATCACCTGGGACACCATCGCTTCTAAAGCACGCGTATCCCGCGCCACCGTAGGCAACGCACTGAAATTCCTCCGCACCCACGGCATCCTCGGCATCGTCGCATCAGGCCGCAGCGCCGAATACGCCGCCAAAGCTGGCCAGCAAGCACAAAACGAAGCCCCCGTCTACGTCATCTGCCGCCCCATCGGCCTCGGACTACGCCCCCAGGACGCCGAAGACACCACCACAACCCGCCCAACCCCCAACCACATGGCCTGTGGAAATAACTTAGAACCCCTCCCCGTAGGGGGGTTAACCACTTACGAAGTAAGTTCCTACACGCGCACGCGCGAGAAAAACACTAAAAATGAGCCGCTACGCGGCACTGAAAACCTTTTTGGGCACGGCTCCGCCGTGCGAACTCACCACAGCGATCAACGACCAGTAGAACTATGGCCAGCTCACAGAACGATCAGCTCTAGAGGACAGGGGCTATCGGCTGCCGCTGAAATCTTGCGTCGGATGCCAGATTTTGCCCGTTTTTCCAAGAAAAACGTGCTCAACATGTTCAAGCCCTTCTTCTCCAGCGGATGGACAATCTCAGATATCCAACACGCCCTCGAATGGCGCACCACCCCAGGCCTGCACGGCAAGGAAGCCTGGGGAGCACTCCCCCAGCACAACCGTGAAACTCAGTCCTACATCGACTACTGCCGGATCTTGCGCGCAGCGATCCTGCACCGCATGAACCAATGGCGCACCCCCACCGGAGAAATCATGCTCAGCCGATCCCAGCGAGCAGCAGCCGCCAGCAGCCACGCGCGCGCTGCCGCGCGTGCCGCCGCCGAACGCCGCGCCCAGCAAGCCGCGCAGCGCCCGCAACTGCGCACCACGGCCTCCCGAGGT
>NZ_MPBI01000010.1:0-38895 GCF_001906485.1 Glutamicibacter sp. 0426 | reverse complement strand
GGAATTCCGGGGTGAACTTCTGACGTTTGGACATGCACTCATTCTCCTACGAACGCGTGTCTCACAACATCATGACAGCTCAGGTCGGGACCATGACGCGTTGCTGGAGAGGCTGCGCGAGACGGACCTGTTGATCGTTGATGACTTCCTCACGGTGGGTATGGACCAGAACATCGCCAGTGATGTTTACGGGTGCTGGCGGACCGGGAGCATAGGTTGCCGACGGTGATCGTCAGCCAGACCGATCCGTCGTATTGGGTGCAGGTGCTGCCGGACCGGGGGCCGGGGATTTCATCGTGAATCGGTTGGCGAACAACACCAGGTGGCAGCTGTTGGGAGATGCCGACATGCGCAAGTTGAAGCATGAGAAGGCGCGGGAGTCGGCTGATTTTTGGGAATAGGTTTGCGGTCCGTTCCCTGATAGCTCGCCCCGAGCCTTCTCCTTCGTAGCGTAGTGGCTCAGAGCCCCTCACGGGGTTCTGAGCCACTACGGAGTGCTTCGTTCGGTACTACCAACTAGTCGGAATCGCGCTACCGCGTACCCGGGTTTCGTCCTACCAGGTCGCCGGAACATCACTACCAAGAGACCCTATTTGGCACATAGTGGATTTACGATTGATAGGGGCCAACACCAAGGGTGTTAGCCCCTTCGCTTGCATAGAACTAGTTCACGGACTCCCTGATTTCCTCAGGCATATCCTGGACTGGCCACGGCTCTGGCACGTCCTCGCGCACCGGTGGGTCGTAATCCCAGAATGGGCCATCTGGTGAAGTCAGTTCCCCCATCAACGGATAGAAGTAGTCACGCATGTACGAAGCCATGCCGGTAGCGCCCTCCCATCGCATTTTTTCGAAGCTCAACCACAACGAGGTGATCAGCGTGATCGCTTCCTCATAACGCCACCACTCAGGATCCCACCGGAACTCCCCTTTGTTCAGCTTCCGTCGAAAGTGCGGCAGCCCCCATTGGGTCAGCCATTCTTCCTCTGTTTCGAAAGCCAACGGCTGCTCAGTGTCCATATCTGATTCCGCAGCTACTGGTTCGTCAGTTTCCAGGTCATCATCGTTGATGAAACTCACCGGGTGACCTCCGCGCTCTGGCCGCGCTTGCGGGCTAGCCCTGCCCCGTGCTGCGCAGCTGGCCTGGTGGATTTGCCGAAAAGCACCGCATCACCGGGTTTCGACGGGAAACCGTGGACGGCCCTGGCACGGGCCAGCACCGCAGCGGCGGTCTTCGATCCTGGGCCAAGATCATCTGGGTGCACGTTCGCACCCATCGCGCGCTGTGACTCTGGTTTCCCCAGGCTGGGGGCGTTGACTGATTCGCGACCCTCACCGGCATCGCGATCCCGCTGGTCGAGCTGGGTTTCACCCTCCGCCTGTTCAGCCTTCGCAGAATGGCTTTCAGCGGCTTCTTCACGTACCTGTGCTTGTTCTTCCTTGGCCTCGGCCTGTGGCGCAGCTTCTTGCGCTTCCTTCTCTCGCTCCGCACTAGCTTCCTGGTTCAACCGGGTGCTGGCGTGGTAGTCATCAATAGCGTTCTTCAACGCGCGATGGCGTTCCTCAGCCGATTGCGGATGGTTCTTGTACATGTCCTCGATGTTGATTCCCAGCTCGTTGCGCAGCCGGTCAGATCCAGACATGAACGCTTTCGACGCATCACGGTGACCAGCCGACAGTTCAGAAGCCACGGTCATACGATCCGCGATTTGCCGGGAGGACAGTTTTAGGAAATCTGGCGACGCCATATCCTTCTTCAATACGGCGGCCAGTTGCTGCTGCGCCTGGTACGTTTGCGCTGCCGGGTTCTGATTCGCGGCACGCCGATCAGAGGCTTCCTTGGCCTGCATCGCAGCACCCAGGCTCATGCGCAGCACACGGCCGAACTCCATCGAGATATCTGATTCTTCGTCGTTTTCCATGTCCTGCACTCTCCCTTGACTTTTCAGTTAACGGCCTAGGCCGTGATCCCGATCTTTCTTGGTCATTCCCGCACCTGGCTGCGCCACGGTGTGCACCGGCTCGCGTTGCTCAGCCTCGCGCACGATCTTCTCTGCCATAGCAACCACTTCTTGGGCTGCACGGGTCAATTGAGGACGCTCAGCGGCCATGCGTCCGCGCAGCATCGCGTGTGACAACCGATTCGCCTGGCGCAGCACAGCCATCCATCCCTGTTCCGCATTACGCGCAGCGAAACGTGTGGACAGCCGGGCAGCGTAGACGCGGTTCCCCATGCCCTGGCCGGCCCTGGCCATATGGGTGCTCAGACGTGCCAGGCTTCCAGGTCGGTTCCCTTCCAGCTCCAACGACAACCGGGCATAAATGTTCGACAAGGTATCCGGGCCAAGCCGGCCAGCATCCAGCTTCCTGGACGTGGACTGCGCCAAATCGAACGCCCGGTAACCCGATGCTCGTTGCAGTCTTGCACTGCTGTGACGGGAAGCTAAGAACTGCTCTGCCTCGTTCACGCCGTCACCGTTGAAACGCGCCTTGATCGACGGCCACCCCAGGCTGCGATCAAGCTTCGATGGCGCGTACCAAACAGCTTGATCCTCACCAGTTTTAGTCCCCAACGACACCTTGTAACCAGTGACCCTGGTCGTTGAACCCTTGGCGAAATGCGGAGCAACTTGCACCCCCATTTGCGGCAGCTGGCGCATGAACTCGTCGGCAGTGGAAGAACTCGATAACGCTGCACGCATTCGGCGGGAAAGCTCAATGCGATCAGACACCGCATAGTTCTCGCGTTCAGCGCGTGCACGCTCCGCTGGCTTCTCCCCAGACAAGCCTTGTTGCTGTGTGACCGAGGATTCCAAGGACTGCAAGCTGAATTCGTTTTCAAGTTCACGGCACGCCATCTGGGCGCGGTGGAAATCATTGTGCGTGCTCGCCTTCGTGCCATCTTCACGAACCATTTGCACCACCAAGTGAATGTGGTCATTTCCGTTCTTCGATGCGCCGTGGTGCACTGCCACCCAGCGCGATGACTTCGCACCGTCAGGGTCTACGAAACCCATCTTCTCGACGAACGATTCAGCGATGCTCTTCCACTGCGCATCCGAGACCTTGCCTTCGGATTCAGCCAACGACAAAGAACAATGCCAGACGTGCGCATCCTTTGAACCAGTACGGATCTTCTTGCCGTTCTCGTCTTTCAAGAACGCGCCAGATTCTTCATCTTTCGCATACACCGGCTTGGTCACTTCGGTGCCGTGCAGCTTGCGTGGAGCATCCAGCATCTCCGCGATTTCAAACGCATCGTACTTCGACAATTCAGCACCTGGCGCGTAGGCGAAAGTCACCCGATCATCCCCGGCAATCAACCGCTGGTTCTCGTGCTCATTAGCACGCCCAGGGCCAACCAAGTAGTTCATCAAACCAGCCATGCGGCCACCACGAGTCACGTTCGGAATCATGCCGGATCACCAGTGATCTTCAATGTTTCAAGAACATCATCAATGCGCTTCACCGTAGCGCGCAGATGATCCAAAGAGTCATGCAGCTCACCTTGAATCTCGCCTGTTGCATTCGCGGCGCGAGCGATCTGGTTGATGTTGTTCCCCGCAGCAGCAAGGCCACGCTGCAACAAGAACAACGAAGTAATCAGCTCATGACGTTCGGCAGCGGTCTCACCACGAGACTGCGACAAGGTGGACTCCACCAGAAGGCGCGGCACCGAGACACCTACTTCATCCGCCATGACTTGCAAGGCAAGATTCTGCTCCACGGTCAGCTTCACCTCGCGGCGAACCGAACGGCCACCAGCAGCATTCGACTGACGCTTGCGCGAATCAAAACGACCCATGCGAATCTGCCTCCCGCCCAGTGCAACGCCAAATGACCTAACAGGTCAATTGTCCCACCCGAAGAACCACAGTTCAAGCGCACAAGCAACTTAGCCGTGCTAAGTTTATAGCTTGCTCCGCCTCAACGGCGGGCCACTTCTCGCTCAGTTGGTGCAACGAGCGTTGGCATCAGGACATGACCGCGCTACGCTGGAAGCACCAGATCCGCGCCGGATCGGCGTGGCTGAGACGGTGCAAACCAATCGGAAGGTGCCACTCATGAGTGACGCAGCAGCCCGCATTCTCGAACAACTTCAAGCGCAAAACGACTTGCGCATGGAAGCTGCCAACAATATCGCCCAGGCAGTCGCCGCACGCGTCGACGCAGAGCAACAGCTAGAGCAAGCAAAGGCCGCTGAAAAGCAAGCGTTCACCGCTGCTTTGAAGAAGGGCTGGACGCAAGCCGAACTGAACAAGATCGGTTCGCCATCGCGTCGCCGTCCAAGCAAAAAGGATGCAAAAGCTTCCGGCTCCAACGAGAGCTAAACGAAGATAGACCTCGGGTCGCTACTCACCTCACGGTGAGTAACGACCCGTCATTTTCTGCCCTTGGTTGCGTGGTGTAGCCTCCTGCCCACCTGTGCACAGCAAAAGCCCTCCCACTCCGCTGCTTTTCCTGCACACACGTGGACAGCAGGAACCAGCCGACCGCCCGCACACAAGCCAAAAGTTGCAGTACCTGAGTTAGCTTGCGTCATGCGATCTTGGCATGTGCACGGCCTCTGCCAACTGGGCTAATCGAACTCTCGCTGACTTGTTTTGGCTATGCGCTTGCCCCGCCCCTCGATGCCCGATTCTTACACGAACAGACCCCCTATCAAGGGCGCTTCGCGTCGCTGCGCGATAGGCTACGCCTACCCTTGACAGGGGGTCTGTTCGTGAATCTTGGCATTTATCGGGGGAACGGGGAAGGTGTGCAGTTAGTCGCCTATTCCAGTTCCCTTGTCCGCACCTGGGCGATGAACTTTCGGTGCCCTCGATTGTGTTTCTCTGGCTTTGGGGAAAGCTTGCCGCGCCGACGCGACGCTGCGCGGAATGAGCTTGCCGTCATTCTTCACCTGGTCAATCTCCGGCGTGCTCGATCCTCGTCGGTACTGGGTGAAACTCACAACACCCTTGCCGTTTTCGGCCAGCCACTTTGCCGATTCCTCGGTAGCAGACTTTCCATCTGCTGTGACCAGATTATTCGCAAAATCTGATGGCACAGGACGGCCGCCAAGCTGGCTCTCTCCGCGCTCAAAAGCTTCGCGTCCTGCCTGCCAACGGCCATAGATTCCCGCCTTGGATTCTTCGAACGTTGCCTGCACGCTCACCACATCATAGGTGTATCCGCGCTTGTCCAAAGTAGCAGCGACTTCCTGCGCAGAACCTTGCGATTTGAGCACCGTATCAATGACGTAGTTCGTTCCATCCTTGCGCAAGTCCTTTTGCAACTTGGCGCTGAGCATAGATGACTCTTCGTGCACTAACGCAGCAAACTCCATTGGTGCGAACTTGTGCCCCTGGGCTTCAAGTTCTTTCACCAATGGAGTTTTCAGACGATCCAGGTTCCCGCTCTCTAGCTCGTGCTGGATGATCTTCTCTTTGAAAATATCCGGGTCGCACTGAACGTAACCAGGAACATCATTCAAGCGTTCCCGCTGCACAGTTCCTTTGCCAGCTCCGGGCGGTCCAGCCATCACAATGGCTTTTCCCTCGTACTTGATTTCTCCGCGCTTAGCCGAGTCATCAACCACCTCTTGCATCCACTTCTTATGCAAAAGTTCCCGCTCCGACGTAGCACGCGGACGCGATCCACTTTGAATAAAATACTGCTCTTGTCTGATCGTCGAGTATGCCCCACGCGGGTTCATATCAGGATCAGCCAACACCTGGCGCAGCGCCGCATAATGTCGTTCTATTGATTCGTCGTCAGCCAACGATTCACCCTTCGGTTGCTCACCGCCTAATCGGCCGTCTTCATCAAAACTTCATCATAAGTAGCAGCGTCAATCAGCTCATGCCGCAGCGCGTCGCCCACTTCTTCCCAAGTACCATCCAGGCTCTCTTCGTACTCGCCGTACTCGTTCGCCCAAGGGGTCGGCTTGTACGGCCACTCAACTAGCAGACGCACCAGTTCCTCACGGTCAATAAACCCGGCCGCGTACCGCTGGCACACCTCATAAGGGCTTGCGGCATTGAACTCACCAACAACCTCCGGAACAGCCTGGGCGCGCTGCAATGCCTTCGCCACGGCCGGCTGAGACATACCCAGCAGCGCCGCCATCTCGCGCTGAGTCATACCACCCGCAGCAGCCTTCAAAGTGCGCTTATAGTCCAGCGCATCAACCTCTACACGTTGCCGAGCCTTCAGCAGTTGCGCGCGCATTTCATCATGCTGCGGACGTTCCATTAGCTGGCTCATAACAACCTCCTAAACCTCGAAACTAACATTTCCTCACTTCAAATATAACATTGGTTATCATTGCTAATCAATGATTTTCGGGCGAAATTGCACGGTAGATGCTCGCTGCGCTGACACCAAGGATCTTGCCGATCTGCGCGTAACTCTTCCCTTCCTCGCGCAGCTGCCGCGCCGTGGCGGTGCGATCTGCATCCATGACGCGCGGCCGCCCTCCGACCCTGCCCTGGGCGCGCGCGTGCGCTAATCCCCTGCGGGTGTTCTCCCTGATCATGGAAACGCGCAGTTGCGCCATTACCGCCATAATGCCCACGATGGCTTCGCCCATTGGCGTAGATATGTCCACGTCTAAGAATGGCTCGGTAAGGCTTTTGATCCGCACGCCGCGCTCCCCCAGCTCACGAATGATCTCTATAGCCATTCGCTCTTCGCCGGCCACGCGATCCAGGGCACGGATGATCAACGTATCCCCTGGCTTCAATTGCGCCTTGCACGCGACCCATTGCGGCCGTGCAGCTTCCCTGCTCGACTCCCCTCGGTCAGTAAATATCTGCTCGGCCCCGGCCGCGCGCAGCTCGGCCGCTTGCGACTCCGGGTTCTGCTCGCGCGTGCTCACTCGCGCATATCCAATGACTGTCATGCCAAAAACGCTACACAACCTGGTTGTGCAACGTTTCGGTTTTGTAAGACGTTTCTGAAAGAAAAAACCCCGGCGTGTCGCCGGGGTTTTTGTCAGTTTCCGAAGTCCTCAGCACTTTTGTCCGTAGTCCTCAGCACTGCGCCGAGCCGCCCGCAAGAGGAACCCTCTGCGGGACGGCAATGAGATTTTGTGTGCAACCGATGCAGAGCGGCGACTTCCCCGAAGGGATTCGATGGAGATAGAGCGGGGATTGTGCTTGAACTTAGCCCGGGGTACCACTGTATGCCGCCGATTCAGAGCAAGGTTGTATCTATGAAAATTGGCTGGCTCAATTTGGTAGCCCAATTTACTAACTATTGCTTCCCACTATCTGTGGGGTTAGACTCCGAGCCATAAGGAATATGGTTCGATGATTCCCCGGCGATGCATTGTTTGGAGCACAGACTGATGAAGGACCTAACTAAGATCTCCGCACTTGTGGTCCTACTGGTTGCCCTCGGTTTGCTGGCTTTCGCAAACTGGTTACCTGCATTGATGTTCCTGCCAGTGGCCGGAGGACTGTTTATGCTAGATCCAGCTATGTTCAGTTCAAAAAAACCAAATCAAGACCAGCGTCATTCGCTGGGGTTCAAGAGCAACTATCACGAGTAGACATAACCGGACGGAAGGGTCTGAGTCATACTTTCTGTCGATCGGAATCTATAGCTAAGAATTACCTCGGATGGTGAAATGAGCAGTTCCGAGGAAAATTGGAACTGCACCTTCTGTTTAACTGGTCGTTTTGAAATGGCTGACATGCTTACCAAGACCTCGGCGTGTGACTGATATTTTATCCGGCGGTTAGTTGCAGTTATGAATGGCTGGTTCGTTTCCCATAAGCGGAACGTCTACTAGGACAGCTCCTTTTGGCGAATTTGTCTGTGCGGGGTTCACCGCGATTCGGAACATGCCATTCTCGGCAGCGTGATCGTGAGTTCGGGAATCATGGCAGTGGGAGAGCAACGGCTGGAATGCCTCCTGCCTCCCACCCCACGTGTTCCACACTTGCAACTGTGAGGGGTTAGTCGTGTTCCTGACTTACCGACTCGATGGGGTCTTGGCTCTCAGTGGCAGCATCGAGGGGATGCTCCGTTTCGTCTCGTCGCATTCTCCCGGCGAGAACAGCAAGTACCGCGATCAGTATGGGCGCGGCCCCTGCTACGGCGAAGATGACGGTCGCAGGTACCACCATTGCGAGGGGACCAACCAGGGCGATCGATAGTGGCATCAATGCGATCGTAATGAAAAAGTCCAGGCTCGCGACGCGGCCAATCATGGTTGCAGGAACCCGCTGTTGCAGAAGGGTTCCCCAGATGACCATTCCTGCCCCTGAGCTGAATCCGACAATAAACAGGGCAGCAGCCATCACCCAGAACGATGTAGTGATACCCAATAATGCGAGTGGGATTGTCCCGGCACCCCAGCCCAACACCATGACACTTAGGTAGCGGCGCGGCATCCGCAGGGAAGAAATAACCAGTGATCCAACTGCCCCTCCTATCCCGAAGGCAGTAAGGAGAAACCCAAAAGCCTGCTCGCCATTGACGAAGTTGTCTCGTGCAATGAAGGGAATCAGCACTTCGATGGGACCCATGATAATCAGCGTCATGAGGCACGCAAAGACCAGGGTCCAGAACAGCCATCTCGTTTTCACCGTAAAGGATATTCCTTCATGAAGGTCCGCAAAGATACCTTGTGGCGCTGCGGTTCGGTCTATTTCTTTGGGCCTTCTCGGGTCAGGACGTATGAAGATCACCAGGCTCAGTGCCATCGCATAGAGCAAGGCGACGACCAACGCGCCGTGCATAGGAAGGAACGCGCCCACGATCATTCCTCCGATTGCCGGCCCGATTCCTTGCTGCATAGTGGGTCTGAGTGCACCTTCCAAACCGTTGGCCGCCAGGAGTTCTTCTGTGGGCAAAATGGTGGGCAGGAAAGCGCTGTAGGCCGGGTAGAAGAACGCGCTCCCAGCCCCGAGCATTGCTGAGGCAATGGCCATGTGCCAAAGCTGGATACCGCCGCTGAACGCCAAGAGGGTCACCATTGCCACGGCAGCCAGGTTCGTTGCCTGGACCGTGATGATGATGGACCGTTTCGAGAAGCGGTCCGCAGCGACACCTCCGAGTAGGGCGAAGGCGAAGAGTCCGCCGCTGAGGCAGGCCGCGACCATGGATAGTGCCGTGGGTGAGTTGTCGATCGAGAGTACCTGAAAAACCATCACGATGGTCCACATGCCGGTTCCGAAAAGTGATAGACCCACTGCGCCCAGTAGCAATCGGTAGTCACGATGATGGAGCGGGGCCAAGGCCCGCCATTTTGATGCAGACGCGGGTTTTTGGTGTGGTGACGTATTCATTTGGCGCGCCCTTCGAATGTTGAGCTTCCTGACCATTCTTCGGTGGGGTTTGCCAAGTTGATGTGCTGCCAACTTGCGAGGTCGCGGCGAAGCTGACGGTCGTGGGTCGCGACGATGACGGCGGCGTTCGTCGCGTGCAGCCCCTCGGTGAGTTCATCAACAAGCGAGATGGACAGGTGGTTGCTGGGTTCATCGAGCAATAGCACATGAGGTTTGGTTGCCAGTGCCATCGCAAGATCGAGACGGCGCTGTTGGCCCATGGATAGTTCCCGCACCGGACGGTTGAGATCCGCCGAGGATAGAATCCCGAGTGACTTGAGAGAGATTATTTCGCCTTCTTTGAGCGTTCCGGCACTGGCCAATGTGCCGAGGTGGGCGTTGAAAGCGTCACGGGCCCGCTGCGTTGTTGGGGTAGGTGATTCCTGGGACAGGTAGGCGATCCGTGCTCCACGGGCATGGTGGATTTCTCCCGTGGAAGGCGCAAGCGTCCCGGCCAACATGCTAAGGAAGGTTGATTTTCCGGCACCGTTCGGCCCGGAGACCACAACCTTGCTGCCCGACTCAAGAATGAGGGTCGTCGCCGAGGGCATCCGCCCATCGACTGCCACCTCCACCGCCTGGATCAGTGTGACACCAGGCCGCGCGGAAAGTTCGGGCATTCGAAATTCAAGCGGTGGCTCAGGGGCGGTGATCCTGTGATTTTCAAGATCATCGCGCCGTCGGTGCACGGAACGAACAAGACCTGGTGCGCGGGTTTGTCGTTGGTGTTTCCCGGTTCCCTTGGGTGGTCGCCATCCCGACACGAGCCGGTTCTGAGCGGTTGCCAGGTCTTGGGTCAGCCGGGAATGTTCGGCCCTCTGCTGTTCGTACTCATCGACCCACCGTTCACGCTCTGCTGCGCGCCCCTCCTTGTACCCCGGATACCCTCCGCCATAGAGGCGTGGAATCCCGTCTCGGCTCGGGTCAAGATCCAAGATGTGGGTGGCAACATCTGTCAGGAATGCCCTGTCGTGGCTCACGACGACGATTCCCCCTTGGCTGCCACGCAGCTTCTCGGTGAGATAGTCCAGCCCCTGCTGATCGAGGTGGTTCGTCGGTTCGTCCAGGAGAAGGAAATCATGCTCAGCGCCCAATAGGCAGGCAAGCCTGACGCGGTAGCGCTGACCCACAGATAGTTCAGATAGCAGTTTCGTCCGCTCGGTGACGGCACCCAACGATTCGAGCGCGACGTCAACCCGGCGATCCGCGTCCCAGGCATCAAGCGTCTCGGCCGCATTCAGGGCTTCGGAAAATATCTTTTCCGCACCTGGTGACTGGGCCGCCAAGGCTTCTGCGCCAAGGTCAAATGCGCGCAGCGCAGCACGGGAATCGGCCAGCTGCTCGGTGATGAGATCGCCGACCGTGAGGCCGTCATCGGCGGGCATTTCTTGTTCGGCGATGCCAAGCGTGCCAATGCGTTGCACCACGCCGGAGTCGGGCGCCAGAATCTCGGCAAGGATGTGAAGCAGTGTTGATTTTCCGCGGCCGTTTTCGCCGACGATCCCCACTCTGGTTCCTGGTGTGATGGTGAGGTCAACGTTGCTCAGGACCTTACGTCCGCCACGGACAACATGAATAGTGGAAGCTATGAGCTGCGCGCGGGCGCGTGCAGGCAAGGTAATTGTGATGGTCATTATTCCTCCGAAAGGGAGGCGCAACCGCTCGCTTAGAAAACACCCATGGTTAGAAGCAATGGGCGCGATGTGGAGCGGGAAATGCGCTCAGATGTGCTGGGACGCCACACAGGACAGAAATGTCGGTGACGATGGCATGAAAACCAGCCCGCAGCCTCGGAAAAATCACAAGGAGCGAAACTGGTGTTAGCCCCAGTAGACGAAGAATAAGTAATTCACAGTTGCGATTCTACCATGGCAAGTGTTCAGAGGTGGGCTCTGTTTAGACTGTCGTCTGAAGCTGTCCCGCAAGCCGGTCGTTCACCGGTACAACTACAGACGACTTCGGACACTAATAAATTTGGCGAGTTTCAGCGATTGCTAGATTCCCGTATACCCCGCCCGATAAAATGCCCGGTGAAGGGGCGCTAAACGGTACACTCCAAATCATGACCGGACTCCTGATCGGATACGCGCGCGTATCCACTAACGACCAAGACCTCACAGCTCAAAAGAACGCGCTCATGGCCTCGGGCGTGCCTCCTGAGAAGATATTCACCGACCAAGGCCTCACCGGCACCAATAGAGCACGGCCAGGACTCAGCGAAGCATTGGCCGCCTGCCGCAATGGGGATACGTTGGTGGTCACTAAACTAGACCGGCTGGCGCGCTCATTACGCGACGCGAAAGACATTGTTGACGAGCTCACCCGCCGTGAGGTCAAGCTCAGCATCGGCGGATCTATTCACGACCCAACGGACCCGGTAGGCAAGCTTCTCTTCAATGTCCTGGCTATGGTTGCCGAATTTGAGGCGGACCTGATCCGGGCGCGTACCCGCGAGGGCATGGCCGTTGCCAAAGCAAAGGGCAAGTTGCGCGGAAAGCAGCCCAAACTCTCCAAAGCACAGGAAGCACACTTGGTTTCCGTGCATCAAGCAGGAACGCACACGACGGCTGAAATCGCCGAACTTTTCGGTGTCGCTCGCTCCACCGTCTACCGTGCCATCAAACGAGCCGGAGAGCCCGCCATTTAGTGCAGTGATTTAAGCGCCAAACTATGTAACCAGTCATATTGCACGCACAGTGGCCAGTGTTCGTGGAAGAAACTCTTCAGGAATGTCGAGCGCTATTAGATCGCTTCGGATGCGCTGAAACGAATGCTCTGAGCGAGTGAGACTCGTGAGTGTAGCGAGCACCTTCTCTGCGACAAGCGGGTCTTGCTGTGCGCGAACGAGACATTCGTCTGCTGCCGCGTGCGCCCCATCCCATAAACCGCGCGATGGCGCACCGTCGTGAACTGTGCGATCCGGCTCCCTCGTCAAAAGGTGGCCGAGCGTACCGTGTGCTTCGATCTTTCCAGCTTCGACCAGTTGCATGGCTGTGGCGGCAGCTTCAAGAAGCATCTCTTGCTGTGGCCAGGACAGTGACTCATAGGTTCGCGCAGCACCGATGATGCCCGCGCGAACAGGGTGCCCGGCTTCCCGCCAGATAAGTTCAATCATGCGGCGTGGCCGGACACGAAGATTCGACAGCGTAGTGGAAATCTCCTCAATGACAGTACGCAGTAAACGGAACCACACTCCAACGTGGATTGTTCGGCGCGGGAGTGTAACTTTGCCGGTCGTCAATGCTTCCTCAGTACGTGCGTCTTGGATAATAATCTGCCCCAGCGCGGGACGTTTGTTGATCTTGTTATTCTCCCATCCAACGAACTCGTACGGCCCGAAGGCCGGTGCTAACCGGCAGCCGTGGTGCGGACAGGTGAGAGTGATCGGAAGTTGAGCGATTAGCGTTAGAACGAAGGAATTGTCCGTCGTGGATTCCACGCAAACGGGGCACACACGGCTGACGCGTCTTTCCTTGGAATGAAGCGGCAGCCAAGCGCGCCAATCCAATACTTCGCGGTATGGACGTTCTTTGAAGGTAAAGAGCACAGAGTCTTGGCGAACGTAGGTTTGGTATGAGGACCGTGGGATTTCCTCGGGCTGGAGTGAATCGAGAAGCCACGGCACCCACCCCGCAACCGTCATACGATGTACTCGCTTTTCAGGCACACCAGTGCGCTCGGCCACTGTGGTAATCAGATCCGAAGGTGCCTCCAGATCCAGTGATCTCAGCCTACTGGGCATAAGAACACCGGGCGGCGTGAGATCACGGCTGACAAGCTGATCGAAGTTCATCCCGTAGACCGTGGCAAGTCTGTGCAACCACGAAGTCAGCGCCTCTCCCTGTCCGGGCGCCGGATGCAGTGGCCACCGATGCGTCATGGCAACTCGCGCTCGAACAAACGGCGTCGTTCCGTCGGCCCCGCGTATGGGGCGGCAAGGAGGGTGCGCTGATTGATTGCTTCTTCACCAGTCTCGATCGCGGCAACCGCCGCCACCGTGAGTAGCCGAGTGAGCTCGCCAATGGTTCCCTCACTGCGAACAAGGAGGTAGCGCGCCATTTCCTCTGTATCGATGATTGAGCGACGACGAAGTGGGAAAGCGGCTGCGAAGCTGGCCAGCAGAGTGCGTGCCTCATCATTGGGTTCCCAGCGAGGCAGAGCGAAAGGCTCGAAACGGTTTTCTAGCTGTTCATCCGACCGGATCGCCAAATAAGCTTCGCGCGTTCCGACGCCGACCAACGGGATTCGTAGCTCATTGCCCAGAAACCGCAACACATTCAGGAACTCTCGCCGGGTGTCACCGCGACCAGCGAGTACATTGTGCAGCTCATCGATGACCAGCACTCGCACTCCGACCGCCCGCAGGAGAGATAACGTTGCCTGCTCCAAGACTGATACATGTTGCCGAGGACGAAGTGGCGCTCCCAGCGCTGCTTGCAGGGCCACATAGAACCGGTTCACCGATGGCTCTGACGGCATTTGCACGGCCAGCACCGGAATCTGTTCATGTTCTGCATGTGAGATCGGCGGATAGAGACGGCGGAACTTCTCGATGATCATCGACTTGCCGTTATTGGTTGGTCCCAACAGCAGCAGATTCGGCATGCGTTGCTTCTTGGGCCACTCGTACAGCCCCTCCAGCCGCTCCAGCGCCTCAGAAGCGCGAGAGTAACCGATCCATCTGTCAGCGCGGACATGCCTGATCCGCTCGTCCGCGGGCAGTCGTGCAATCGATCTGGCGCTCGGATGCAGATGGGCGAGATCATCATCCGTAGTCTTTGCTTCCGCGTTGGTCACCACTGTTCGATCACTTCGAACGGCGTCACGCTCTGCTCGGGCAGCGACCTCTCATTGTCCTCATCTGGAGGGAGATCATCAGGCGGTTTCACCATCGAGAGTTCAGGTTCATCCGTGGTTCCAGAGTGTTTGCGGCGTTCAGCATTACGGCGTGCCTTGCGCGTGGTGCTACTTGCAGATTCAGTAATCATGCGCATCTTCTCAACCATTCGAAACAAGGCATCCTCGTCAACCTGAGCTCGGCCCTCTGCATGCAGCCGCTCCAGAGCGGCACGGTGTTCCCACACACTGACAGCCGGATACGATAGCGTCCGGTAAGGCACTGGCATGTATGACCCATCATCGGGATCGAGCACCCAAATACGACTGATGTCCCGCGGGTCCCGACGGATCACGAACCGTTCCATCTGCTCTCGGCGCGCGATCCAGGGCTTTAGCCCATTACGAAAATAGTGCACATGGTCAATCACGAACCCGGATCGTGTCAGCTTTCGGCGCATCACCGGTAAGAAGTCCACCAGGAATGCAGCGGAGTCCGTGACCATCTGAGGAGCCTGCTTTTCGACACCCGCCGCCCACAGAACCTGCGGGGTTTGCCGGGTCGTGCTGTGAACCTGACCGTGATAGCTGGACACCGCCAAGGTCAGCCACTTCTCAAGCTCAACAACCGTCAGGACAGCTCGGGCGTCCGAATCGTAGCTTCCACGCTGGGCCGGGTTGGAAAATGTGGTGCCCGGCAGCTCGTGCACCATCTCCATCAGAGTCCCGATGACGCGCTCGATGATTCCGCCGTAATGTGGACGCCCCGGAGGACGATAGCTCAACTTAATTTGGTGTTCCTCGCACCCCCGTCGAAGTGCTTCGCTCTTGAATTCTGAAGCGTTGTCCAGATACAACTCGCGGGGCTTACCAGCCATCGGCCACGCGACATCGACCTCGAGCCGTTCCAGCGAAGCACGCTTGTCGGTAACCATGTGCGCCAGACACAAACCAACCGAGAGTGCGGATGGAGCTTCCAACGTAATCACCAGCCCCACGATGCTCCGTGAACGCACATCGATTGCGACGGTCACATACGGACGCCCGATCGGCAGGCGGTGCTGCTCATCCACCACTATTAGGTCTACAACGGTGTGATCGATCTGGACCTGTTCCAACACTTCAATAATCGCCGGGACATCCCCACCCGCTGACTGCAATGGCCTTGCTGCTTCGCTACCTTCTCGACCCACAGTCTCAGTCCGGGGATCCAGCGTCGCGATGCGACGCCGAACCGCATTCCGGGAGGGAATGGGAAGCCCACGAAGGCGACATGCCCGAGTGATCTCGCGGTGAACGGCAGCTACCGTTTTTCGTTGCCGTGTCAGATAGTGCTTGCGGATCAGCTCACGGACAAGGGCCTCGACTTCAAGAGATAACCGTGTCCCTCCGCGACCGCCGCTGGAGGTGCCAGGGACCAGATCCGAAACCGCCCCTTGACCATCGCGCCATAGTCGGACTAAAAAGTAGACTCGGCCCCGTGAAATTCCCAATTGCTCGGCCGCCTTGTCCACGGCGAAGCCTCCCATGCGGGACTCAGCGAGAGGCCCAATAACCGCAGCTCGCTCGACGGCGAGCTCCCACGCCGCATCGGGGACGGTTAACAGACCCCGCCCGGAAATTCGGTCATCGTTGACCGGCTCTTTGTCCACACCTCTATGGGACAACACGTCGGGTCGTGCGCACAAGTAGTAACACGTAAAGGATCCATAGTCCTGCGAACAGCTCTCTGATCAACGCGTTCATCTGTGCTGACGACTTCGGACTCTGACAGGTTTACTTGTCGTTGCAGAAACGACCGTTTTCGGCCTGAATTATTCTGTCACGTGCTCCTTCAACGAGAGCCGCACCTAACCCAAGTTCATTCTGAGAACTTCCGATTCTTTGGCGACGAAGCGTCAGCGATAGGATTTAGAAAGTTCGCTTCTAATTAGTTATGCATGCGGGCTTATATCGTTATGAACCTAAGGATTTGAATGTCTCGCTTGACGGATCTGCTTCGAGCCGCGAGCCAGCTTGACCCACAGCTCGCTAAAGATCTCGAAGAAGAGATTGCCCCACTACAGAAACGACTCCGGTTTGGTTTGAACTTCGAGCGCCATGCACCCGAAGCTGTTGAGCTGCCGGGCCATAAGATCCGCAAGATGAGTAAAGTCCGATTGCTCCCTCCTCGGGGTACTGCACAGCGCGGCGATCTGCGAGTCTGGTCGGTTGATGCGGTCAAAGGGAAAATAGCTGACATATCAACCCTGAACGGTTCCAACTTCGAGACCACATCGGTACCGCTGGATGACCTAGTGCTCGTGGCCGAGTTCCGTGACCGGATCTACCCAGGACTGCGACCAGACGGAACTGTTGAAAACTCCAAAGATAAGCCGTTCCACACTGTCATCAACGGCGAAAACTTCCATGTCCTGGAACAACTCACCTTCACACACGAGAAATCTGTTGACGTGATCTACATCGATCCGCCATATAACTCAGGAGCCCGAGACTGGAAATACAACAATGACTATGTTGAGGGTGATGATCTTTATCGACATTCCAAGTGGCTCGCCTTCATGGAACGTCGGCTTAGATTGGCCAAGCGGCTGCTGAAACCGGAAGATTCAATCCTAATCGTCACCATTGACGAAAAGGAGTATCTTCGCTTGGGACTTCTTTTAGAACAGCTTTTCCCTGAAGCTCAAATCCAGATGGTTTCAACCGTGATCAACCGGAAGGGAAATGCCCGTCGCGGAGAGTTCTCGCGTTGTGACGAGTACCTGTTTTTCGTCCGATTCGGTGGTGCAGCCCTCGCCCCTGGCCCGTCTGACATGCTTCACGAGGATAAGGATATAGATTCTGGCCGTGTCCGGTGGAAGAGCCTGCTGCGACTCGCGTCAACTGGGCAGACAAAGGGGCGTTTCAACCTTTTTTACCCTCTATTCTTCGACCGCGAATCCCTTGCATTTATTAGCGCAGGTGATCCGTTACCAGAGGGTGTCGATATCAAAACAGTTGCCGTGCCGGAGGGACAGTCTGTACTCTGGCCCATCTCAAAGGACGGTTCAGATGGTCGTTGGTCACTCAGTAGAGCAAAATTCGATGACTATGTGCGCCGTGGATATGTGAAATTTGGAAAAAAGAACGCAGGTGGTAGAACTCCCTACTACTTGATGTCAGGCCAAGTCGAAGCCATCGACAGGGGTGACCTAGTTGTCGTTGGACGAGATGACGACGGCGCCGTAGTTCTAGAAGCGGCAGCCTCTATGAAACAGCCAATGACAATTTGGAACCAGAACTCCCACTCCACATCGGGTCATGGCACTTCGCTCCTACGTAGCTTGCTGCCTGGCAGGACATTCCCATATCCGAAGTCACTCTATGCAGTGGAAGATGCACTTAGGTTCTGTGTGGGAAAGAAGCCTCACGCTGTTGTCCTGGACTTTTTCGCTGGTTCAGGCACGACTGCCCACGCGGTGATGCGTCTCAACAAACAGGATGGCGGTCACCGCCAGTGCATCTCGGTGACGAACAACGAGGTGTCGGCAGAGGAACAGACCGAACTACGACGACAGGGTCTGCGACCTGGTGATCCGGAATGGGAAAAGTTAGGCATCTGCGATTACATCACCAAGCCGCGCATCAGGGCCTCAATCACCGGCAGAACCCCGGACGGTGAACCCATCAAGGGCGACTATAAATTCGTCGATGAATTTCCCATGTCTGTCGGGTTTGAAGAGAACGCAGCCTTTTTCACGCTAACCTATGAATCAAAGTGGCTGGTCGGAGTCGATCGCGCATTCGCCGCTATCGCGCCGATGCTCTGGCTCCGTGCCGGTGCGGTCGGCCAACGTATCGACTCAGTCGAAGGTGGATGGGCAATCACCGATAGTTACGGAATTCTCCGCGACCTTGATGATTCTGCCGCATTCATCGAAACCCTCCGCACGAAGGGAAATGTTCGAATCGCTTACATCGTCACCGACGATGAGGGGCGATACCAGCAAGTCGCCGATGAGATCCGGGGTATAGAAACTGTGCGCCTATACGAGGATTACCTCCGTAACTTCCAGATGACGGGGGACTTCTAATGCGTTTTACCTTGAAGGACTACCAGGCCGACGCAGTCGGGGACACGCTGCAGGAACTTACCTCTGCGCGAGACTTCTACCGGAGCGCCAGTAGGCGTGTTTCCTCCGTAGCTCTGACGGCAACCACAGGTGCCGGCAAGACCGTGATGGCTGCTGCAGTGATTGAGGCCTTGTTCTGGGGTAGCGATGATTTTGATACTGCGCCGGATTCTGGCGCGGTTGTGCTGTGGTTTAGCGATGATCCTGCCTTGAATCAGCAAACCAGGCATCGGTTGGAACAGGCCTCCGACCGGCTGAGGAACCGGTTAGTGACAGTCGAGCACCCGTTCCGTTACCAGAAGCTCCAAGCAGGCAACGTTTACTTCCTGAACACGTCGAAGCTATCGAAAAATAGCTTGCTCGTTCGGGGCCGCGATGACTCGGACGCTCTGCCGGGCTTCGATTCCCATCCGGACACAGTACCGTTCACTTTTTGGGACACGCTGAAAAATACGATCGAGGACGATGATCTAACGCTTTATATGGTTCTCGATGAGGCGCACCGGGGTATGGGCAAGCGTCCGTCCGAGACTCCAACTATCGTCAAGCGGCTCATTAACGGTCACAGCGACGTGCCGCCCATGCCGATCGTCTGGGGCATTTCTGCGACCGTGCAGCGTTTCGAGGATGCCATGAGCGCAGCCGAGGTGCAGTCCAACCGTGTACACCTCGCAACGGTGCAGGTTGATCCCGTGCGCATTCAGGAGTCTGGCTTGCTCAAGGACGATATCGTTCTTGATTTCCCGGCTGAGACCGGAGACTTCAACACCGTGTTATTGCGCCGCGGAATCCGGAAGGTGAAAGCTCTTTCACATGCCTGGGCAATGTACTCTGCCGGTCAGGGTGAGGAGCCGGTCAAGCCGCTCATGGTGCTACAAGTGCCGAACAAGCCCTCCCCAACAGAAGTTGCTTCGGCCATTGACGTGATCCGCGATGAGTGGCCGGAGCTAGAATCTGACGCAATTGCACATGTTTTCGGTGACCACAGCGCGCAGACTTTCGGGCCTCATAGCGTCCCGTACATTTCTCCGGAGCGTGTTCAGGACGCCACATACGTGCGTGTATTGCTCGCCAAGGATGCCATTAGTACAGGCTGGGATTGTCCGCGCGCGGAGGTCATGGTGTCGTTCCGCCCTGCCAAGGATGAAACGCATATTACACAGCTACTCGGTCGTATGATTCGAACGCCACTTGCTCGACGCATTGAGGGTAACGACATGCTCAACAGCGTCGAGTGCATTCTGCCGAAGTTCAACAAAACCACTGCCAGCCTTGTGTTGGAACGGATCATGGGCAATGACCTGCCCACAGGAGAGACCGTAGGTCCGCGCGTTTTGGTTGATCCCCAGGTCATGATGCCGAATCATGCCATACCGGATGAGGTCTGGGAGCTATTCCAGGCACTTCCGGCAGAGACGCTACCTCGTAAACATGCAAACCCCATCAAACGGGTCACCGCGTTAGCCCATGCACTGGCTGCGGACCGACTCCTTGCCGACGCCGGAAAGATCGCTCACGAACGCCTTCACGGCGTTCTAAATGGGCTTTCAGCTCAATACGCAAAAGACCTCTCCAAGGCCATCGAAGACGTTCTAACCGTGGCCGGAGGCACCGTACGCGGTCATGCCCGTCATGGGCTGCGCCAGGATGCCACCTGGAAGGAGGTTGCCGATGATCGAGCGATCCAGGAGGCATATCGCACCGGTGCTCGCGCGATCACTCCGGACGTTGCCCGCACCTACGTCGAGCATTTAGCTGCAGGGGCCGATGATGAGGACGCTTATCGGGACGCCAACGTTCGGATTGCGGCACTCTCTTTGTTGCCGCAGACCCGTCCAGCTTTGGACGCAGAAGCTGACCGAATTGCGCATGAATGGCTCGGCCAATATCGGGTTGCGCTCAAGGATCTCTCCGAAGCGCGGCAGAGTCTCTACGCAGAGATCACCGCGATGAGCACAGACCCGCAACTTATTTCGATGGCACTACCGAAGAACCGCCAAGAAGAGACTAAACGAGTCATTGGTGACTCAGTACAGCTTCTTGAACGACGGTCACTCCACTTGCTAGCGGATGATGAGGGGCTGTTCCCTATCGGGAAGCTTAACCCGGACGAAGTCGAAGTGCTGGATACCGAAATCGCGCGCGGTAATTTGCTTGCGTGGTATCGAAACCCTACCGGGGGGCGGGACTCGATGAGTTTGGCGTATCAGGACCGTCACGGTGATTGGAGGACTCTCCGTCCCGACTTCTTGTTCTTCGTGAACACCGAGAAGGGTGTGCAGGCGAATATCGTCGATCCTCACGGGGCATGGCTTCCGGATGCACTTGCAAAGCTCCGTGGAATGGCACGCTTCGCTGACGTCTATGGGGACCAGTTTCATCGGATCGAGTCAATTTCGCGCATCGATGGAAAACTTCGCGTTCTCGACTTTAAGCTGCCTGCCGTTCGCGCAACAGTACTGACGGTCATCGATGCCGATAGTGCCTATCGTGATTTCTCCACCGAGTACTGACACAAGGATGGCTATATTTCCATATTCGTAAGATGGTGTTTTGCCCGGGCGCAGCCGCGGCTTGTTCAGCCGCGGCTGCGCCAGGCTGGCATCGCATCATTTAGCGCGGTCTTGCGCCATTCGGCTAGGGTTCCTTTGGTGCGCTTCTGGTGTTGATTATGCAGCCACACGCCTAGAGCGCGTTCGTGCTCGGTGACGTAGTTCCTGTATCGAGGCAGATTGCCAGTGACTGTCACGAAATCTACTACAGCGGCTAGTTTGGCTTTCCAGATCTCGTCTAGGCGTTGCTGGTGCTGGTTCACGTTCCAGTTGGGCAGCTGGTCCAGCAAGATGATCTTCGCCGCTGCCATCTTGCCCTGTTGGTAGGCGATACGTTGGGTGGCTACCCACTGCGCCATCGATCTTTCTTGGACATCGCCCTGGCTGCTGGGCAGCCGCTGGTGGGTGGCGTGGAATGCCAGGGCTTCAACGAGCCGTCTGCGCCACGAAGTGGTGGGGCGGTCGGGGTCGCGGCGTGCTAGCGCGGCTTCGTGGGTTGCACGTAGTCCTGGTGAGTATTTTTCTCGTACCTGTAGGTGTAGGTGGACGGTAGCTACTATTTGGTGGCACCGGTCAGCGATTTCTCGCACGGTCAGGCCGGCCGCGTACATCATGTCCCATTCTGGGTGTCTTGATACGTGCCAGCCTGTCATGGCTCCAACTTACAATGTTTGTTTCGGTTTGTTCGTTTAGCTGGTTCGGCGCTTTGGTTCCCGTCCGGTGGGTTCGGTGTCGGGTAGGGTTTCCATCCAGCAGGTCGCGTTGATTGCCACCTGTAGCGCGGCCAGGGCTTGAGTGACGGCCTGATTCGTGTCGCGGTGCTCCTTGTTCCATGAGTCGGTGCTCATGGTGATTCGTCCACTAGCGGCGAGGTCTTCCAGTTCGTTGGCCAGGGCTTTGAGGTCATCGTAAATATCCGAAGCGTTGCGTGTCATGTTTAGTCTCCTAGGTGGTCGGGCATTGGGGCGCGGGTTGGGGCTAGTTATCTAAGTTCAAGGTATCGGTCTTGACCGATGCTCTGGGCAACCAGGTGCCGTAGGTTTCCCCTTTGTCGTCTTCCCAGATCACGTGAACCAGGTGTGGGGTGCGTGCTGTGGCGCGTGCTTGGATTTCGATTGTTCCGGTGTGCGTGTGGATCGTGGCGGTGGCTGCCTGGTGGGGTTGGATTGGTTCGCCGGGGTAGTCTCCTGGAAACATCCGCACGAGTCGGTAGTGGTTGCCTTGGTGTGTGAAGTGTTGCCAGGGCTTTTGCGCTGGTGGTGAGGTTTGAGCGCGGCGGCCGGGGGAGCTGGCGGCGGAGGCCGCCGCGCCCGATTTCTTCAGCCGACCAGGGTTGTCGTGGCGCTGGATGCACGATTCCCAAATACTTTCTGAGCTGTCCATGTTCTTATTGTCTCCGTGTTGATATGCAGGTGCGGGGCAGGTGGAGGATTCTTCCTCCACCTGCCCCGGTTAGTTGTTTACTCTGCTGGCTTCGTCAGCGCTGTTTTCGTCATCTTCCCGCTTGCTATGACCCTCATGAAGAGGGTTCCTAGCGCATGGTTGGGTTCCAGCTCGATGACTTCGGTAAGCGTGGCCATCGCTTCGGTGCTGTTCCCGCGTGTCCAGTGTGCCCATGCTACGGCGCAGAGGACGTTGGCCCGGGCAATACCCCCGATGTGTGCCAGTGACTCGAAGAGCATTTCGTGGCCATCTTCCAGGATCTGCCGATCTTCGACCACGCGATCACCGAGAAGGTACTCCCCGATGCTCTCCATGTCGGTAGCGGTTCCTGCTAGTGCAAGTACTGCTAGGTCTCGGCCGGCCTTCACATGGAACGTTCCTGCAAGCCATCCGGCGACTTCCTCGGTGACTTCCCCGGATTCGCGGTAGATCGCAATCTGGACAGCCATTTCATGGCCGATCTTGGGTGCGATTTCCGCGAGGTCGGTTCCCATGTTCATTATTTCTGCCACTCGGGCTCCTGCGATGGCCTGCACCTCGATGCTGGATTCTTCGCAGTGCTCGATGTCCTTGGCACGCAGTGGGTTCTTGCCGATCAGTCGGTGCTCGAGGGTGATGGCTTCGGCTTCAACCTCTGCGTAGGGCACTGCGTCGGTTCCGTCACCGTGGAAGTCCTGGATCTGGCCGTTGGCGACGAGCACCGCGCGCCGAATCGGTGCGCCGACCTCCATGAGTAGGTCTTCCAGCGCGTCGTACTGGGCGCCCTTGAGCTGTCCTCGCTCGTCATAGGCAACCAGGATAGTTGCGTCGATGGCGTTGCCAGCGGATACCTTGCCGAGGATTCCGCGAATTGCCTCGATCCAGCGGGCTACCTGCCCATCGGCCACAAGATCGACACGCAGGGTGGCCAGCACGGCACCCTCGGTGCAGAGCATGAGCGCCACGGATTCTTGCGGGTCGAACTTGAGGCTGGCGCGAACGGCGGCTGCGATGCCCGCGTTGCTTGAGATGCTAGTCATTGTGACTGCCTTTCCTTGGTTATCAACCGGGGCTCTGCCGGGCTTTCCGGTGGAGTTCCTATCCCCTGTTGATATTTCAATTCTAGCAGTTAGCTAGCATGCTAGCAAGCTAGTTTGCTGTTTTTCTTGAAAGATTTTTGCTAGCTTTCAAGCATGGTAGAAAACTTTCCTTGCCGGTCAACGCAACATTTGCGCATGATTGCATGGGTTCCCCTTGTTCCGATACATGCCAAACTGCACGTCTGAAAGTTCTGTCAGGGGTGGGCTTTAGCCCATCGCGTAGCGACACGCAACGCCCTTGACTGGGCTTTCAGACGTGCAACAATCGGGCATCGGGGCAAGGAAAACCGATTAGAGGCACTCGATCTTATCCGGCCGGAATCCTGACCAGTGATCCTGGCCTGTGACCACTACCGGGGCTTGCATGTAGCCCAATGAGCGGACATATTCGAGTGCTTCGACGTTCTGGCTGATGTCGATTGTCTGGTACTCGACACCTTTTTTGTCTAGAGCCCTGTAGGTGGCGTTGCACTGGACGCAAGAAGGCTTGCTATAGACGGTGACGGGGTTCTTCATGGCTTTTCTCCTGGGCGCTAGTCCTGGGCTTCAAGTGCGGTGATTTCTTGGGGGCTGAGCTTATAGGCGAAACTACATTGGCTAAATTCTGTTGCTGCTGCAGTTGCTTCTTCTTCCGTGCCGTAGAAGCCGAGGATCTGAGTCGCTGAGCAATTGAGTACGGCATATGGGGCGACTATGACCATTGGGGATCTACTTTCAGGGGTAGGGTGCCCCGCCTTTCGGCGGGGCTGCTGGCTAGTCATTGGGAAGTCCGCGATAGTTTGCGGGTAGCTTCTCAAATTCTTCGGGAACCCATTTAGGGCCGTCGCTCTGTCCGGTTTTCCAGAAGAAATGCGCGTCGCGGTCTATGGCTTCCTTGCACGCTTCCACGTTGTCGAAATACTTGGTGGTAGTGTCGCCTTCGACGTAAAGGCCATAGCCAAAATGGCGATTTCCCTTGGCGTCCGTGGCCTGACGGGCGAAGCCGATGATGTAGGGCCAGGCTCCGAAGTCGTAGCCTTCGCCTCCCCACTGCGAGATGACTGTCCAACCGGCCTTCTCGGCCGTGTCGATGTAGTCATAGCCGTCTCCCGTGCGGTCATCGCATGGCAGGTTCGGGCCGGTGAATACGGTGCTAGTCATTGTGACTGCCTTTCCTTGGTTATCAACCGGGGCTCTGCCGGGCTTTCCGGCGGAGTTCCTATCCCCTGTTGATACTTCAATTCTAGCAGTTAGCTAGCTTGCTAGCAAGCTAGTTTGCTGTTTTTCTTGAAAGATTTTTGCTAGCTTTCAAGCATGGTAGAAAACTCGCCTTGCAGGTCAACGCAACATTTGCGCATGATTGCATGGGTTCCCCTTGTTCCGATACATGCCAAACTGCACGCCTGAAAGTTCTGTCAGGGGTGGGCTTTAGCCCATCGCGTAGCGACGCGCAGCGCCCTTGACTGGGCTTTCAGACGTGCAACAATCGGGCATCGGGGCAAGGAAAACCCGACACTGGATTATGGGCGCAAAAAGTGAACCCGACCGCATAGGAAGGCGGTCGGGTTCGGTTTACTTCCAAGGAAAGGAAGTTAGTCTATTGTCTCATGAGCAGCTTAGGAGGGGTGGCTTGTGAAAAAGTGAAATATCCGACGCTAAGACCGTTCGGCATACTGTTGCGGTCGACCGTTGGCAGTTCATTTCGTTGGAGCGAAGTCGTATGCCAGAAGCGCGGCCCCTCACACCTACGGATTGGAGGTCGGGGCCGTGGGCGCCCCTGAGGTGGCCGTGTCCAGGTCAACCGTGGTTGGAGACGCCCCCTCCTGTCGGCTAGTCAGCCGTTGATTCGTTTAGTTTGTTCGCATCATGGCGCACTGGCACGCGGACAAGGTGCCCTCCGCGACGCCGGCCTCACGGCCTGCCGCGGATCGTTGTGCGGAGTTCTCAAGTGCTGCGGGGCCGCCGGCAACCGAGGTGTTTGCCGCTGGGGCGTTTACGATGGTGGCGTTTGCATCAGCTCCGATCCTCATGTCTGCCTCCTGCTGGGAAGCGGAGCGCTCTGGTTCTGCAACCACTGGTACGTCTTCGACTTCGGCGTGGCGCGGCCACAGGGACAGTGCCGCTATGGTGCCTGCCGCGGCCAGGGCGGCGAGGATGGACCAGGTGAGGGTGAATCCTGCCATGGTGCCGAGCCATCCGGCGATGGGGTAGGTGATCAGCCAGGCGAGGTGCGAGAGCGAGAACTGGGCGGCAAAGACCTCGGGGATCCCGTTCGGTTCGACCGAGCCGCGCAACACTCGTCCCGTCGGGGTGACAACCAGCGCCATGCCGCTGCCGATCACGACCCAGACGATGGCCGTTGCGGTCATCGTGAGCAGTCCCGTTGCGGTCATCGTGACAGCGGCCAACGTGCCGAGCACCAAGACCGAAGCCCCGGCCATCATGACGGTGCGGTCGTTGGTTCGCTTCAGGATCCGTGGGAGCACCAGGGCCACGAGCAGGGTTCCGCCGCCGGAGGCGGCGAGCATCCAGGCGACATCGGCCTGCGATCCGCCCAGGTTGTCCCTGACGTAGTTGACGGTGTTGACGATCACTATCGATCCGGCGGCCGCGACCACCATGTTCAGCGCCATGACCCCGCGCAACCGTGGCGTCCTGGCGAACCGCTTGATCCCCGCCGAGGCCCGATCCCAGGCATTGGCGTGGGCGCTGGGTTGGGCGTTGGGGATGCGGGTGGACATCACGAAGGCCGCGGAGATGACAAAGCCTATCGAGGTGCCCACGAACAGCCAGTTGAACGTCATGAAGGACAGGGCGATGGCTGCCAACACCGGGCTGAGCAGGCTTTCCATGGTGTAGGCGACCTGGGAGGCGGATAATGCCCGGGTGTAGTCTTCCTTGTCGGTCACGATGTCGGGGATCACTGCCTGGAAGGTGGGTGTGAACGCCGCAGAGGCGGCCTGAAGCAGCCCGATCAGGACGTAGACGTGCCAGACTTCGGTGATGAACGGCAGGGCAAGAACCACACCGGCGCGCACCACGTCCAGCAGGATCAGGAACATCCGGCGCGGTAGCTTGTCGACGTAGGCTGCGGCGAGCGGGGCGATGAACACGTACATGACCATCTTGATGGTCAATGCGGTGCCCAGCACCACGCTGGCGCGCGGACCCGCGAGTTCGTAGGCGAAGAGTCCAAGGGCGATGGTTGTCAGTCCGGTGCCGAAGAGGGCGACGACCTGGGCGCTGAGCAAATGGCGGTAATCGCGGTTTGCAAGCAGTCTCATGGCTTCCTTTTCTTGCTCCGCAGTGCGGGGCACCGCCTCGACCCTGGGGCTATCCCTGGAATCTGAGGTTCGTGCGTCCCTACGAAGCGTGGTTGGTTTGTGGGGTGAGTCCGGCCAATAGGTTGAAGGCGCCGGTGAGGATGTTGAGGGTGACGATGCCAACGATGTCGGCGATCTCGCGATCGCTGTAGCAGTGTTCCCGCAATGCGGATACTTGCTCGTCGGTGATGCTTGTCGGTTCACGGTAGATCTGCAGGGCCAGGGCGATAATCGCAGCGACCGCCGGATCATCAGAGGTGCCGGCGCGGGAGCGTTCGATTTCCGCTTCGTCGATGCCCAGTGCGCGGGCCGCGTTGATGTGGGACTCCAGACACAATTCACAGCCCTGATGGACCTGGATCGCGATCGAGAGCCGTTCGCTGATCCCGCGGTCGAGCTTGGCCCGCTTCATGGCCCGGCTGAGCTGCAAGTAGCCTCCCAGCACTGCAGGGGAGTGTGCCATGGTGGAGACCATGTCACCGACCTGGCCATGGCGAGAGACCAGCTCGGAGAGCATCTCTCGTGAGGCGCCGTTCGCGCTTTCGGGGGTGAGCCGGGTCAGCCGTGGTGTGCTGCTTTTGCGGGTGCTGGCGGCTTTGCGGGAGGTTTTCGAGGGGGTCATGGTGTTTTCCTTCCGGTTCGGTGCCGTACGTTGCTGAGTGCTGCGGGGCTGCCTAGTGGTGCTGGTGGCCATGGTGACTGTGTCCTGTGTGCCCCGCAGCGTCGTGGTCAGGCTGGCTGGCCTGCTGGGCAGTTGCGCCGGCGTGCACTGTGAATTCTGCGGTGCGGACCACACCTTCATGCTGGAAATCCAGGAAGAGGCGGTAGAAGCCAGGGGATGGTGCTGCGGCCATGAAAACGATCTCCGGTCCTGCGGCGGTGTTTCCGTCTGCCGGCTCGCCCTCCGGGTGGATGTGGAGGTATCCCAGGTCGCCGACGCGCAGCGCCACCAGGTGTCCGTAGGCGGCCAGGTAGGGTTCCAGGTCGGTGACCGGTTCACCGTTCCTGCTGATGGTCAGCGTCAGATCACTTGCCTGGCCCGGGAGCAGTTCACCGTCGAGATTCACCGTGTAGGGCCCAAGTTCTGCGCTGCGGCCGGTGTCGGGAAGTGACTGTGGCTCGTAGTGGCCGGCCACCGAGGCATCGATCCCCAACGTCATGGGTGAGGTGTGCCCGGTTGGCTGGAAATCCGCGAAGAAACGCCAGTCCCCGGGAGTTAGTTCAAGTTCGACGCTCCAGGTTCCCGCTGCATCCATCACCGGGTGCACATGCTGGAAACCTGTGGTGTCCCGTCGCACGGCGATGAAGTGCAGTTCCTTCGCGTGGGAGGGGGTGAACGCGTTGACCGCGTGTCCGTCGGGGCCGATGATCCGGAAGCTCACGGGCTGGGCGCCGCCGGTGAATATGACCGAGTTCAATTCGAGGGTGTAGCCGTGTTCGGAGACCGCGAGGCCGCCGGCTACCGCACTGCCATGACCGGCATGGGCGTCGTGTGTGCTGTGGTGGCTGGCTTCGTGGTTCATGATTCCTCCGTCGTGGTGCTGTGGGTTCTTCATTCGCTTGCCGGATGGGCCCGTGTGGGCTTCCCCGCCGGCCCCTTGCTGGATGCCAATAAAACCATTATACCCCATGGGGGTATATTTTGGGTGGTGATTCGCGACTCACGTCCCGGAGTGCCCAAAAAGAAGGCCTGCGTGGCCACCTCCTTTCAGGCATCGGCGCACCACCAGCGTGGCCCTCGGCTCGACGGGCGGTGCCCGGAAGAATTCTTGGTGCCGCGTTCATCCACGGGACCGCCCGTGGACGAAAGCGCAGTGGGTGGCCCGCTGTCAGGAGCGGACGAACCGGGCAATGGCGTCGGAGGCTTCCTGGATCTTGGCCTCCGCTTCATTCCCGCCGAGCTTGGCCGCATCGAGGACGCAGTGCCTGAGGTGGTCATCGAGGAGTCCGAGGGCGACGCCTTCCAGCGCCTTGGTGATGGCCGAGATCTGGGTGAGGATGTCGATGCAGTACTTTTCCTCATCGACCATGCGGTGAATGCCTCGGGCCTGGCCTTCGATGCGTTTGAGCCGAGCCAGATATTTGCTCTTGTCACCGATATAGCCGTGCGTGGTGTGGCATGATTCGGCGCTGGCCTCGACGGGGATGGTCGTTTCCATGAGATTTTCCTTTGTTTCTGTTGTCCGGTGATTCTTGCAGGGAGGATTGTCGGGTCGGCGCTTCAGCGCGGCATTGGTGCCGGCTGCGGGCCGCAGGTCCAGCCTATGCAGGAGCTGGGCGTTGAAGGCAACACGGATCGTGGCTAGCGACGACAAGACCGCGGCGGCCTGTCACAGTGCATTCGTGCTTTTTGGGCGTGTGCTTCATGGAGTCGCTGGGCCCACTAATTAACCGTTCGGACCAAAAGGCCCGCGGCGCTGGTGCGCCGCGGGCCGGATATGTGGTTATGCCATATTGACGGCGTACTTGGTCGGGTCGGCGTCAAACGCCGGACCACACCCTGGGCAGCAGAACCAGTAGCGGTTGCCCTCGAAGTCGCGATACAGGCCGCTGGCCTCGGCGGCCCTCTTGCTGACCGGAGTACCGGGCATGACCATACAGGTGGTCATATCAGGATTCTTGCCATCGCTCGGGGTCTGCTCCTGAGCCTCAGCCGCGGGGGTCTTGGCGCTGCAACAGCTGGAGACCGCCTGTGGTTCGTTGGTCATCGTGGGTGATTCCCTTCTTTTTTGTGTGGGTGGTTCGGGTTGGCCGTAGCGCTACTTGGTGAGGCTCTTGAATCCGCGCAGGCGCAGGCTGTTGCCCACGACGAAGACGCTGGAGAATGCCATCGCTGCTCCGGCGAGCATGGGGTTGAGCATTCCCAGCGCAGCGACCGGAATCGCCGCGGCGTTGTAGGCGAAGGCCCAGAACAGGTTGGTCTTGATGGTGCCCAGGGTCTTGCGTGAGAGGCGGATCGCGTCCACCGCGCTGCGTAGGTCCCCGCGCACCAGGGTGATGTCGGAGGCTTCGATCGCCACGTCGGCGCCCGTACCCATGGCCATGCCGAGATCGGCCTGGGCCAAGGCGGGGGCGTCGTTGACGCCGTCGCCGATCATGGCCACGATCTTGCCTTCGCGTTGCAGCCGGGCCACGACATCGACCTTGTCCTTGGGCAGGACTTCGGCGATGACCTCATCGATCCCGACCTCTGCGGCGATATGCCGGGCCACGGCCTCGTTGTCGCCGGTGAGCAGGATCGGGGTCAACCCGATTGCCTTGAACTGGGCAATGGCCTCGGCACTGGTCTCCTTGACCGTGTCGGCCACGACCAGGATGCCGCGGGCCGCTCCGTCCCAGCCCACCGCGACAACCGTCTTGCCTTCGCCCTCGGCTTGGGCCTTGGTGGAGGCCAGGTCGCTGCTGAGGAATTGGGACCATTCGGCCAGTAGCGATTCGCGGCCCACCAAGACCGAGTGGCCTTCGATAATGCCCTGTACGCCCTTGCCCACGACGTTCGCGAAGTCCTCGGGGGTTGGCAACTCGCCGATTTCCTGGGTGGCGCCCTTGGCGATGGCCTGAGCAATCGGGTGCTCCGAGGAGTCTTCCAGGGCCCCGGCCAGGCGCAGCAATTCTGCGCGGTCGGTGCCCGGCTCGAGGATGACATCGACGAGGGTCATCTTGCCGGTGGTGACGGTGCCGGTCTTGTCCAGCACGACGGTGTCGACCTTGCGGGTGGATTCAAGAACCTCCGGGCCCTTGATGAGCACGCCCATCTGCGCGCCGCGTCCAGTGCCCACCAGCAGTGCCGTCGGCGTGGCCAGGCCCAGCGCGCACGGGCAGGCGATCACCAGGACCGCAACCGCGGCGGTGAAGGCCGCGGCGACGGGGAATCCGGCACCCAGCCAGCCGCCCAGGGCGATGAACGCGATCAGGATCGCGATCGGGACGAACACCCCGGAGATCTTGTCGGCCAGGCGCTGCACCTCGGCCTTGCCGGTCTGCGCGTCCTCGACCAGCTTGGCCATCTGCGCCAACTGGGTATCGGAACCGATTCTGGTGGCCCGGACCACCAGCCGGCCGCCGGCATTGGTGGTGGCACCGGTGACGCTGTCGCCCTCGGTGACCTCGACCGGAACCGATTCGCCGGTGAGCATGGAGGCGTCCACCGCGGAGGTGCCCGAGACCACGACACCGTCGGTGGCGATCTTCTCGCCCGGGCGGACAATGAATTCATCCCCGACCGACAGGTCCTCGACCGGGATCTTGGTCTCGACGCCATTTCGCAACACCGAGACTTCCTTCGCGCCGAGCTCGAGCAGGGCACGCAAGGCTGCGCCTGCCTGCTTCTTGGAGCGCTTCTCGAAGTACCGGCCGGCGAGGATGAACATCGTCACCCCGGCACCGACCTCGAGGTAGATGTTCGCCGCCCCGTCGGAGGGGGCCAGCGAAAATTCGAACGGGTGCGTCATCCCCGGGACCCCGGCGGTGCCGAGGAACAGTGCGTAGAGAGACCACAGGAGCGCGGCGGAGGTGCCCATGGAAATCAGGGTATCCATCGTCGCGGCACCGTGCTTGAGGTTGGTCCAGGCCGCCTTGTGGAACGGCCAGGCGCCCCACACGATCACCGGGGCGGCCAGAACCAAAGAGGCCCACTGCCAGTAGGTGAACTGCCACGCCGGCACCATCGCCATGGCGATCACCGGCACCGTGAGCACGATGGAGGCGATCAGCCGGTTCCGCAGGGATCTCAGCTCCGGGTCCGACTCATCGGCGGCCCCATCCAACGCGCGGTTCTGCTTCGTGCCCTTGGGCACGGGTACCGCGGCGGTGTACCCGGTCTTCTCGACCTCGGCAATCAGCAGTGCAGCGTCGTAGCCGTCCGGGACGGTGATCCTTGCCTTCTCGGTGGCGTAGTTCACGGTCGCGACGACACCATCGAGCTTATTGAGTTTCTTTTCGATTCGCATCGCGCAGGAGGCGCAGGTCATCCCCCCGATCTCCAGTTCGACGCCGCTGGCCCGGTCTACGGGCGCTGGTGTGCTCATGTCTATGTTCCTTCTCTAGCTGTTCGGGGAAGGGCGGGACCTCGGGGGTCAGTGCCCTTCCGTATGCGATTCGCTCGGGGAATCCGTGATGTCGCCGTGGGCCGCGTCGAGCACGAACTGTGCAGTGTGCACCTGGCCGTCGACTTGGAAGTCCAGGTACAACAGGTAGCGGCCCGCGGTGGGGGCCTGCGCGGTGAATCCGATGTTCGGGCCGGCAGTGTCCCCGGCCCGGGGTTCCTGGCCCTCGGCGTGCGCGTGCACATAGGCAAGGTCGCCCTCGCGTAGCGCCACGAGGTGGCCGAAGGCACCCAGATACGGTTCAACGGTCGTGACTGGTTCCCCGTCGCGGGCCACCGAGATGGTGAGTCCGCTGGGGGTTCCCGCCACCAATTCACCGTCAACCGAGACGCTGAATCCATCCACCTGGTCAACGCGGGACGGTTCCTGTGCCACGGGAGCCACGTCCCCGGCCACCTCAACCGTGCGCGTGAGCGTCAGCGCCTCGGCCCCCGCGGGAGTGAAGTCGGCGAACACACGGTAGTTCCCGGCATGGGTCCATTCCCAGGGCGTCGACCATGTGCCGGTGGTCTGGTCCAGGGTGGGGTGCACGTGGCGGAATTCGCTGCCGTCGGAGCGGGCCACGATCAGGTGCAGGTCCTTTTCGTGGGCGGTGGTGTACCGGGTCACCGCGGTTCCGGCGGCATCCTGGATCTGGAAGCTCATTTTCCCTGGCTGTCCGGGAACCGCAGGTGCGCCAATCGGAGAGAGCACGAATCCGTCCGCACCCAGCGCGAGGCCGTTCACGGTATTCATCGCCGCCGACGTTGATTCCATGTTCTCGGGAACGTGTTCATTCAGCTCGCTGCCCTCGGTCCAGGCAGCTGCCGCGCTGTCGGGCACGGTGGCCCCGGCGATGCCGAAGGCGCCACCGAAAGCCACCACTACCCCGAGCCCGTAGAGGCCAAGTCGTGTGCCTGCGTTCATGCCGCCCGCACCGCCGAATAACCGGCTTCCTCCACCGCGGCCAGGACCTGGGCGTCGTCGACCGTGCCGGTCACGGTGAGCTTGCCCGTTGCGGCACTCACCGCGATGTCCTGGACCCCGGCAATCTCGCCGACCTCTTCGCGGATCGACAGTTCGCAGTGCCCGCAGGTCATTCCGGTTACCTGGTACTCGTTCGTGGTCATTGAATGCTCCTCATTCTAAGCGAGATATACCCCTAGGGGGTACTGGTATACAGAACACTGTACCCCCCTGGGGTATTCCCGTCAAGCAAACCATCAGCGAGGCGAGGCCGACACGATAGAGACAGCCATTGCCGCCATCAGGGGACACTTGCATTGCCGGTGAATAATCCGACGCTCAAGAATCCAGCGTCCGTAAACGATCGTTCGGGAGACACTCTTCTTCAGGATTCTTGGCCCGCGGATTCCCGCGGCAGATTTTGTAACGCTTGCCGTGTACGCGGCAATGTAACGCTCAACCGGGTTGGTGATACATTATTGGTATGCGAATCGGATACGGGCGTGTCTCAACACGCGATCAGCACCCCGAGGCCCAACACGATGCCCTGCGCGCGGCCGGCTGCGAGCAGGTGTTCCTCGACACCGCCTCGGGGAAACTCGCCCGCAGACCCGAACTCGAAAAGGCGCTACTCTCGGCCAACCGGTCTGGCGACCAGCTCGTTGTCACCAAGCTGGACCGGCTCGGGCGGTCGCTGGAAAACCTCATAGACCTGTCCAAGACGCTGCAGGAGCGCGGCGTCGACCTGGTGGTCCTGGATCAGGGCATCGACACCTCCTCACCCGCCGGACGGATGTTTTTCCAGATTATCGGCTCGATCGCCGAGTTCGAACACGCGCTGATGTCCGAACGAACCCGCGACGGGCTGGCCGCCGCGCGGGCACGTGGGCGGACCGGTGGGCAGAAACCAAAGCTCGGTCCCCGCCAGGTCAAGCTGGCAAGGGAAATGTATGAGGAAAAGGATGCCGAGGGGAAACGTGCCCATACCGTCGAGCACATCGCCCAGGAATTCGGCGTCAGCCGTCCCACCATCTACAGGCACCTGGCCAAACCATGACTCGCGGGCATGGTGCTCCGCAACAGCACCAGGACGAGTCCGTAGATTGCGACCTTCCAACTAACAAGGAATTCTGACATGGCCTTGCGTTCCCTGCTCACGACTGCCGAACGCGGCCAAGTCCTTGAAATCCCCACCGGCACCGAGGATCTGGCTGCCCACTACACACTCAGCGAAGCGGACATGTCGTTGATTCGCCAACGCCGCGCAGATGCCAACCGGTTGGGCTTTGCCATCCAGCTCTGTCTGCTTCGGCACCCGAGTATCGCACTGACCGACGACACCGAAGTACCCACTGAAATGATCGACTGGGTCTCGGCCCGCCTGGCCATCCCGGCCGAGGCCTGGGATGAATATGGGACACGTGGGGAAACGCGCCAGGAACACGGACGGGAGATTCGCGCGTATCTGGGCCTGTCCGCGTTCGGCATCGCGGATTTTCGCCAGCTCGTGGAACACGTGGGCGAGGTTGCCGCGCAAACAGACAAGGGCATTGTCTTGGTCGAGGGAGCGCGGGACTTCCTGCGCTCAAAGAAGATCGCGTCGCCCGGAATCGGGATCATTGAAAGGGCCTGTGCGCAGGCGCTGACCCGGGCGAACCGGCGAATCTACGCCATCTTAGGCGACCAACTCTCCGTCGAGCACCAAGGTCGTCTGGATGGTTTGTTACTTCGCCGCGCCGATAGTTCCTTAACCCAAATCGGCTGGCTGCGGCAGGCACCACTGCGACCCAACGCACGGGCGATGAATGAGCATATCGATCGGCTCACGGCCTGGCGTGCGCTTTGTCTGCCCTGGGACGCCGGCAAACTGGTGCATAGGAACAGGTTGCTGAAGTTGGCTCGCGAGGGCGCATCGATGACCGCGGCAGACCTGGCCAAGTTCGAACCTGGACGCAGGTACGCGACCCTGTTCGCGATGTCCGTGGAAAGCATGGCGACGGTCACCGATGAAATCATCGATCTGCATGACCGAATTATTGGCCGGATCATTCGCACCGCCCGGAACAAACAAAACCAGAACACACTGGCCTCCCGTGCCACCGTCGCAGCCATGATGCGCCTGCACTCCAAGCTCGGCGATGCCCTGATCACAGCCAAGGATAACGGCGAGGACCCCTTCGCAGCGATCGACACAGCCATCGGCTGGGAAACCCTGGCTGCAAGCATCACCCAAGCCAAGGAACTGACCCGGCCCGCACTCGAAGATCACCTCTCCCTCGTCAGTGCCCACTTCACCACGATCCGCCGCTATACCCCGGCATTTCTGGCCGTCCTTGACCTCCAAGCAGCCCCCGCCGCACAGGACCTGTTGGCCGCCATCAAGGTCATCCGCACCATGAACACCTCCGGTGCCCGAAAGGTCCCCGACGATGCACCCACGTCGTTCATCCGGTCTCGGTGGAAGACTCTGGTTTTCGCCGAGAACGGCACCGACCGTGGATTCTACGAGTTTTGCGCTCTCGCGGAACTCAAGAACGCGCTGCGGTCCGGAGACATGTGGGTCACCGGCTCCCGACAATTCCGCGACTTCAATGACTACCTGCTGGCCGGCTCAGACTACACGGCCATGAAGTACGCCGGGGAACTGCCCCTGGTCACAACCAACGGCGGCGAAGAATATCTCAAGGACCGTCTTGCCCTGCTCAGCGAACGTCTGCACCAAGTCAACGCCCTGGCCTCTCGCGATGAACTGCCCGGGGTGCTGATCACCGCCAACGGCGTGAAGATCACCCCGCTCGAGACAATCGTGCCACAACGCGCGCAGCTCTTGATCGATCAGGCCAGCGCCATGTTCCCGCGGATACGAATCACCGACCTGTTGATGGAAGTCGATGGCTGGACGGGCTTCACACGCCACTTCACCAACCTCAAATCCGGCCAGCCTTCCAAGGACAAGCAGCACCTGCTCACCGCAATCCTGGCCGACGGAATCAACCTGGGATTGACCAAGATGTCCGAGTCATGCACCGGCGTCACATACGCCCAATTGGACCGCCAGCAGGCTTCCCACATCCGGGATGAAACCTACAGCGCCGCCCTGGCCGAGCTGGTCAATGCCCAGCACGCACACCCATTCGGTACGCACTGGGGCGATGGCACCACCTCTTCCTCGGACGGGCAACGCTTCCGCGCCGGCAGCCATGCCGAATCCACCGGGCACGTGAACCCGAAATACGGGGCAGAGCCCGGACGTATGATCTACACGCATGTCTCCGACAAATATTCGCCCTTCCACAGCAAACTCATCAATGTCGGGGACCGCGACGCGACCTACGTCTTGGACGGGTTGCTGCATCACGAGTCCGATCTGGCGATCCAGGAGCATTACACCGACACCGCAGGGTTCACCGACCATCTTTTTGCCCTCATGCACTTACTTGGATACCGGTTCGCACCCCGGATCCGCAACATCGGCGACACCCGCCTCTACACACCCACCAATGATCCTGTGTTGTCGACGTTGACCCCGCTGATCGGCGGCACCATCAACACCAAAACCATCACCGCGCACTGGGATGAAATCCTCCGCCTGGCCACATCCATCAAAACCGGCACCGTGACCGCCTCCTTGATGATGCGCAAACTCGGCGCCTACCCCCGACAAAATGGGCTCGCCACCGCACTGCGGGAACTGGGCAAACTGGAACGAACGCTCTTCCTGCTGGACTGGTTCCAAGATCCAGACCTACGCCGCAAGGTCACGGCCGGGTTGAACAAGGGCGAGGCCAGGAACACCCTGGCGCGGGCCGTTTTCTTCAACCGCCTGGGAGAGATCCGCGACCGATCCTTCGAGCAGCAGCGCTACCGGGCCTCGGGGCTGAATCTTCTCACCGCGGCCATCGTTCTCTGGAACACCGTCTACCTCGACCGCACCATCACCACCTTGAATCAAGAGGGCAACGCCACCGACCCTGACCTGCTGCGGTTCCTCTCACCCCTGGGATGGGAACACATCAACCTCACCGGCGACTACACCTGGCCACGCACCAACAAGATCAAGCCCGGCAAATACAGGCCTCTACGGCGCACGGCAAAACCTTAGCGTCGGATATTTCACTTTTTCACAAGCCACCCCTAGGAGTGCTTCTCTAGGAATTCCTGGATGGCTTGCGCCACGAGAACCTGCTGCTTGATGTCGTTAGCAGCGGCGTAGAGCTTGATTTGAGTATGAAGCTCTTTTGGAATCCTCACGTTGAGCGGCTTCATGTCCTGCTCAGGTGTTTCAGGAGTCCTGAAACTCTCGCTCACTGAACCCGCCTTTTGAGTTGCGGTTTTCGCGACTGGCTTCATCTTGTCTTTAAGGCTGCTCATGACAGTGCCTCCATTAGTTCTTTGGCGACTTCTTCATAGCCCATCAGGTCGGCCGGAATTTCGCCTGGAATGGTCTTGAATGCTTGGCGGTGCTTGATTCGTGTATTGAATAGGGCCAGGTCGCTATCTTCCAGGTATTCCAAGCTGTCTCGGAGCGCGACCGTTTGCTCATTGACCTTAGTGAAAAGGGCGATGCGTGCAGTATCGGTCGGCAGGTTCGCGTTCGTGGCAACGAGTCGCTTTAGATCCATAACGGCCGGCTCGGTTGGCATGATGACTACATCGGCAGCCTTGATCGCCGCGTCGATAGTCGCCGGATCGCCTGGGGGAGTGTCAATGATGACGAAATCCTTGGCGCTCTTCCCTGAGAGCCTCTTCAGCTTGGCGATGTTCACGATTTCTACGGGGAACGGCAGTGGTGTACCTGCATCATGAGCGTCTTCGGCCCATTCTGTTGCAGAACCCTGCATATCCGTATCCCACAGCTCGACCGTATACCCCAAATCGATCAGCGCACAGGCAAGGTAAATCGAGCTAGTTGTCTTGCCCACGCCGCCCTTGGTCTGCACAAGCGCAATAGTGGTAGCCATTCCTGCCTCCTAATCCTTGTACACAAATCCTCGTGCACACAAACTTACAAACTTGAAAACTTTCTTGCAAGTTTGCTTGCAAGATATTTTCCTATATTGATTACAACTCTAATAGTTTGCTAGCAAACTCGCAAGCTATTTGAATAGCAAAGTATCAAACTTTTTATTCGCACGGTTTTTGCTTATTCGTCGGGGCAGGGGAGTACGGTTAGCTCGTTATGTCTGAGGAACTAGTGGACGTGCGTTTTACGGCTGCTGGTGTGCCGTGGAAGATTCGGCGCGGCGGCCGTGTCTGGCAGGTCGTGGTCGAGCCGAGCCGTCATTTTGAGCGGGTGAACTGGTGGGAAGACCACTCGTTCAAAATCAAGAAGGGGGCTGCTGATCCTATTGATTTTGCGGTGTGGCGGGTGCAGGTGCGGTTAGGTTCTAATCCCCGTTCGGATCTGCTGACATGGGATCTGGTGGAGCATCCTCGGGATGGTTCCTGGACTGTGCGAGACGTCGCGTAGATGCGCGAAAAAGGGCCGGCTAATGTAGCCGGCCCTTTTTGGTGTGCTGATTAGATGAAGATATTGAGTATGAGCGCAATAAGCACGATGGGAACTGCACTGTATCCCAGGATTGTGAGTGCTCGGTTTTCGGTCGTGTTTTTGTAGCCCTGGAAGTGCGCTGTCTGCCAGATAATACGCATCAAGCAGGCTACAGCCATGGTCACTGCTGCTAGTGCGATTCCGAAAAGTACTGTGAGCGATCCTGAGACGGTCACGCCCAGGATCAGCAGGACGGGGATCAGCGGCGCTGCGAAAAAGAGGGGGCGTTGCTCGCGCATTCTTAGCGCTGCTTCGCCTGCTGCGTAGGGGGTCTTTTCTTCTCCTTCGGGCATATGGCAAGTCTAGGTGTATCGTCGGACAGTTTGGACTTCGCTGTTTTCTGGTGAGTGGTGCCTGGTCAGAGATCCGTGCACATGCCAAGATCGCATCAGGTGAGGTAACTCAGGTACCGCAACTTTTGGGCTGTGTGCGGTCGGTCGTTTGGTTCCTGCTGTCCATCATGTGTGCGAGAAAAGCCGCTTGCGGTTGAGTTTTTGTCGTGCCCATGTGGGCAGGAGGTTAGGAACATGCTCCGGTTCGGCGTGCGGCGGCCAGGGCGGCGCGGGCGGCTGCGGCACCTCGGGAGGCCGTGGTGCGCAGTTGCGGGCGCTGCGCGGCTTGCTGGGCGCGGCGTTCGGCGGCGGCAC